>JAUYMS010000003.1 GCA_030698625.1 Candidatus Omnitrophota bacterium
ATTCATTACAACACGATCAGACCGCACAGCAGTTTGGGCGGCAAACCCCCAGCACCTCAGGCTATCGAAGCTAAATTAACTTTACTCGCGGGATGAGTTTCATTAGCATGGAAGGTGGTACAAAAACTCCCGGCTGGTCAGGAGGTTAAGAACTATTTACTGCAGTATAAAAAAAGAGCCATTCAAGATTACCTTTTAAATCCTTTAGAAATCAGATCACGTGGTTTTTTTGAGCTATTCAGGCCGGATGAGATGCCTGTATACAACCTTGCAAGATCAGTTTGTGGATTTGCAAAAACATTTGGGCAAAATTTAGGCGCCGGAAGATAGGGTACTGAGGTATGCTAATTTCTTGACCGCGGTGATAGAATGTGTGCCTCAAGCGGAGTTAAGCAGCATGATCGATGTTCAATCCTTAACCATGCATTACGGCAGTTTCACGGCCCTCGACGGAGTTTCGTTCCAAGTGCGCGAAGGCGAGATCCTGGGGCTGCTCGGCCCGAACGGCGCCGGTAAGACCACATGCATGCGCATCCTCACGACGTATCTTTACCCAAGCTCGGGGACCGTGAAGATCAATAATCACGATATCCTCGAAAAGCCGATCGAAGTACGCCGTGCCACAGGTTACCTTCCGGAAACGGCACCTCTTTATACCGATATGCGCACCGACGAGTACCTCGCTTTTGTGGGGCGCGCACGCGGTTTGCGGGGCGATGAGCTGAAAAACAGGCTCAATTGGGTGCAGAAGAATTGTCAGGTCCAATCCGTTTGGAAACATACCCTGTCGCAACTTTCGAAGGGGTACCGCCAGCGTGTGGGGCTTGCGCAGGCCTTGATCCATGATCCCAAAATTTTGATTTTAGATGAACCGACTTCGGGTCTGGACCCGCTGCAGATTCTGGGGATTCGTGATCTCATCCGTTCCCTTGCGGCCAAGAAGACCATTATCTTCTCCACCCACATTCTGCGCGAAGTTGAGGTGATGGCCGACCGCATTGTCATCATTAATGAAGGTAAGATCGTGGCCGTAGGGACACAGCAGGAACTCGCCGAACAGGTGAAGATCCAGACGCAGACCCACGAGACACCGCATTTGGAAGATATCTTCATCGAACTTTTGAAGCCGAGGCACGCGGGGGCGATAGCGCTATGAACTTGGTCACCGTCTTAAGACGCGAACTCGGGGCTTACTTTAATTCGGCCATCGCCTACATCTTCATTATCGTATTCGTGCTGATCAACGGCGGGCTCTACATGCCGCATTTCTTTATCGTGAACCGTGCCGACATGCAGACCTTCTTTATCACCCTTCCGTTTGTATTGGCGGTCTTTCTCCCTGCCGTCACGATGCGGTTGTGGGCCGAGGAACGGCGGGGCAATACCATGGAGCTGCTCCTGACCTTTCCGATGGGGCCGACCGATTTGGTCCTGGGTAAGTTTTTTGCGAGTTTTGTCTTTTATCTGACGGCGCTGGCGGCGACGCTGACGATTCCGATCATGCTGAGTGTCTTGGGCCAACCCGATATGGGGGCGATTATCGGCGGGTATGTGGGGGCAGCGCTCCTGGGCGGCTTTTATTTGAGTATCGGAATCTTTGTATCCGGCCTCGTACGGGATCAGATCATCTCCTTTATTGTTTCCATGATGATCTGCTTTGGCTTGCACCTTCTCGGTACGGAGTTTTTCTCTATTTCGATCGATAACTGGTTGCCCGGTCTCGGAACGTTTCTGAAGATTTATCTGGGTTCGGGGGGGCATTATGATGCCTTTACCCGGGGCATCGTGGATAATCAGGACGTTATTTACTTTATCTTCGGCACGGCTATTTTTCTCGTGCTGAACGGGTTCTGGCTCGAAGGGCGCATGCGCCCCCGGGCGACGGCGATCTTCACGGCCGCCGCGGTCATTTCAGCGGGCATCTTTCTCATGGGAAGCTGGTTCTTTTCGGATCTCTCGCTCGGCCGCTTTGATATGACGCAGGGACAGCTCTATACGGTTTCGCCCGCCACCAAAAAGATTCTCAGCGGACTAAAGGCCCCGGTGACAGCCAAGCTCTATATCTCGTCCGCGGATAAAATGCCCACAGGAATGACAACTATGGAACGGGACATCTCGGGAAAGCTCGACGAGCTGCGCATTGCCTCCGCCGGAAATCTTCAGTATAAAATCTTTCATCTGGATGCGACGAATGCAGTGCGCGCGCATGAAGGCGAAGAGGGATTCGAAGCGAGCCTCGAACGACAGGTCGCGGAAAAGGGCATTCTTCCGTTTCAGGTGCAGTCGATCGAATCCGACGAGGTTGGGGTCAGGCTCGTGTACGCCTCGCTTAGTATTGCGTACAAGGAAAAGCCCGAAGAGATCATCCCGCAGCTTATGCCGGAAAGCATTTTTGATCTGGAATACCTGATCGCCTCCAAAATCTATCGCATGACACTCGACGGCGTACCCCGCGTCGCGGTCGTTGCGCCTTACGAAGAGAGTAGTGTGGATCCCGCTCTAGCAGGCCTTCTGGCGCAGCTCGGAGGTCAAGTGCCGCAGAGCTTCCGGCAGGATAATTACGATATTCTGACTCGCTCTTTGAGTTACGAAGGTTACGATGTTGAACGTATCGATCTGACGAGGATCCAACCCATCCCCGAAGGCGTCAAAACCTTAATCATGCTGGAGCCCAGGGGCCTTAATGACCGCCAGCTTTACGAAATGAATCGCTTTCTTGTTGAGGGCGGATCGGTGTTTCTGGCCGTGCAGGCACAGGAATATGATTATGCCCCCGTCGGCGGCGAGATCAGCGTGGTTCACCGCGCGACCGAGCCGGGGGTGAATTCATTGCTTTCCGAGTGGGGTTTTGAAGTCAACGAGGAAATCTTAGTCGACGAACAGAATGAAATGATTCGCGTCAACGGCGCCGCGCAAGTCGGCCCGTTTCCGGTTTCGATGCCTGTAAAGCTGCCGATTCAGATCGTTGTCAACGCCGACAAAATGAACGAAGCTGTTTCGCTGACGTCAAATCTGTCCTCGCTCTTTTATCTCTGGGGGTCAGCATTGAGCGTCGACGAGTATATGGCTAGAGGGCAGGGCCTCGAAATCAAAACACTCTTTTCTTCGAGCGATACCTCCTGGACCATAGAAGCGAAAGAAGGTTCGGTGACGGCCTCATTTTTTGAAACCGCCGAAGAAGCGCGGCGCGGACCCTTTCCGCTTGCTGTGATGGCAAGCGGGCAATTCACGGACGCCTATGCGGATGAGCAGCAGCCCGGTTGGCCCGGCGGCGAAGCGGCGCCCGCAATAGAAGCGGAAGAACTCGTGCCGTCGCCCGGAAAGTTGATCCTTGTCGGTTCGGCCACGATGTTTCAGAAGCAACTGCTGCAGAACCCCGGGCATCTGACGTTCTTCCTGAACGCCGTCGATGCCCTGACGCTCGGCGAAGAGCTGGTTCAGATCCGTTCCAAGCGCCCGATCGATCGTAACCTGAGCCGGATCTCATCGGCCCACAAGTTGGGCTGGCGCGTCTTCGCGACGTTGCTGGTTCCTATCCTCATTGCCGTTATCGGAGCCCTCAGAGCTGTACTCCGAAGGCGCGCCAAGCAACAATACATGAAGGCCGTTGCGGCCGCGGCCTCTTAAGATCTATGACCAAGAAAAACGTACTAACCCTCGGTTTGATTCTCCTCGTTCTCGTTGTGGGAGTCGCGGTGAAGGAATTACGGAACCCCGAAGAGCTGGCCACCGAAGAATTTCATTCGCTGGAGCTGGATTTTCCCATACCGAGTATTCATGCCGTGAAGATTGCAAAAGGGAGCGCTGAGATTGCTCACTTGGCGCGAGACGGCGAGGATTGGCAGATTGAGAATTTATGGGGCGCGAAAGCAGCCGGAGATAAGGTGATCCGGTTTCTGACGGCCATTCAAACGGCGCAGGGTGAGATGCGTGCAGACGATGAAGCGGTGTTTTCCGATTTCGGGATCGGCGAGGAGCACGGGTTTCACATAAGGCTGTATGAAAACGGCGGGAAAGAGGTGTTGCACCTTGTGCTCGGAACGAAGCAGGCCGGATACCCTTCGGTCTTTCTGCGTCAAGCGGACTCGACGGCGGTTTATTTGGCGCGCGCAGAAATCCTGTCATTAATGGGAGTCATCGGAGACCCGGAGTTTGTCGAGCCGGGACCGCACCATTGGGTGGATCTTGGGCTCTTAAATTTTGATCCGAAAGATGCTGACCGATTGGAGATGGGCGATTTTGCGGACGGAAAAGAAATTTCCGGAAGCCGGGTTTCCAGAAACGAAGAAGGTCAGTGGCGCTATGAGGACACGACCCGTCCGTTTGCGATTGACGGTCAGGAAGTCGATGATTTTCTGCTGGCGGCAACCCAATGGAAAGCCCTGATGGTTACCGATCCCGCGGGCCCCTACGCGTGGGATGAGCCTGTCTGGCGGATGACGTTCGAGTGGAAAGACGGACGCAGTGAACAGATCCTTGTTGTTGCCGATACCACCGACCCTTCTCAATTCGTTTTGCGTTCGAGATCGGCGCCGGTCGTTTTTCAGATTGCCCAGTACACGCTTGAGCGTATGCGCATTGACGACAGCAAATTCTTCAGAAAGAATCCGCTGGGAATCGATAAGGACAAGATACAGAGAATCGTCGTACATACCCCGAATAAAGTCGTCGCTTTTACGCCGAAGGATGAGACGATGACAAAGACGTATGCCGCACGTCTCGAGAGCTTCAAGGTCTCCAAACTCCCTAGCGGAGACATTGCCCAGAAGACCATGAAAACAATCGGAGATTTTTGGACCGAAACCGAAATCACCGACCAACCGGCAGTGATCTTAGACTGCGGCCAAGCCCTCGAAGGAGAGCCAGAGGAGTACCCCTGCCGATTGCGTGGCCAGGGGGCCCTTTTTCTCATATCTACCGGTACTTTCGAGGCATTATATGGCAATTTGGATGCCCTGCTAGCACCCCTCTCTAAAACCACCTAAGTTAATATAATAAAATAACTTACGAGCATAATTCTAGGCTGAAATATTTCCCTCATGGCCTTGAAAAGGGGAATGCCGTAAGCTATAATTTAGCACTTTTATAAACTCTTGTTTTTAGATAAAGAGTTAGAAGCTGCGATTAGCAGAGATAGGGGGAACACAGGTGGAAACAAATGAGGATATTCTCAAAAACGAAACGACTCACAAGTCTGGTAATCGCCATCTTTTTTACGACGTTTACGGTTCTTCAGAATGCCCCAAAAATTGCCCAAGCGGCGACTCCCGCTCAGCCGGCCCCGTCGTCCCTCGTCTCCTCCTTACCCTCCTTTACCGTGCCCACCGAACTCGGGCACATCGATAGTTTCTATAACAGCGGAAATCCACGAACTGTTTTCTACATTCAAGACGCCCACACCTCACTGGAAGCCCAGAAGAATATCGCGCAAATCATTGACCGCCTCGTTGACCAGCAGGGTGTCCGGCGCGTTTTCGAGGAGGGCTACCAAGGTGCGGTACCTTCTGATGAGTACTTTCCGATTCCCGACAAGAAACTGAAGCAAGAGACGTCCTACTTTTTCTTGGATCACCTCAGGTTAAGTGCCGCCGAATACGCTCACATCAATCGCAAGCAGGATTTTGCGCTTATCGGAACCGACAATCTTAAACTCTATCTGGAAAATCTAAACTGGTACCGCAAAGCTGCCAGGGTTAGGAAATTAGTACGGCAGGATGTCATGAGGCTCGAAAAGCATCTGGGCGCTCTCGAGACGAGATTGTTCCCGAAAAACTTTCAGAAATGGTGGGAGCTTAGGAAACGGTTTGATTCCGATAAGATTCAGATCCCCGACTATCTGGTGCGGACGGCGGCTTTTTACACGGGACTCGCGGGCAATAGCGCAACGGCAAAAGATCTACTTGCGGCGCAGTATCCGAACATTGACGTGTTTACAAAGATTTACAAAAAAGATGCAGAGGAAGCACAAATTGACTACCGCGCGATCTTCGGAGAACTCACAGCGCTGGAGGAAGCTATTTCGGGCCGGTTACTCGCCGGTGAAGACGCTGTCATGCTCTATCTGATGTTGCGCTTCCTCGGATCGCTCAAGCGACTGAGTGTTCTTGAGGCATCGCGCGACGGCCTCGAGCTCTACCGTGAAAATAAGGGCCGAATCGATACGCGGAAGATCGTGGACTTTATCTACAAGCATACTCAGACGGCCGTTATCCTTTCGCGATTCTGGGAAAAGGAGATCGGCGACATGATTCGGTTCTATGAAGTGGCGATCGAGAGAGAGCAGGCGATCCAGCCGTATCTCGAACAGGACTGGAAAGAGGCCGCTCTTGTCTACGGCGGTTTTCACAAAGAAGGCATTCTCGACATGCTGCGCCGACAGGGGATTTCTTACTATGTCATCAGTCCCGCGATGAGCGGACCGGACCCCGTACACGAGAAACGCTATCGCGCCTTGATGGAAGGAAAACACTATCGATTTGAAGAGGGCATGTGGCGCCGCCGGAGCGGTGAAGTTGATACCGCGCGCGCAGCAGGATTATACATCGGTCTCAAAGGGCCCACGCAGAGTTTGGTCACGAGTGTTGCCGACGGGATCAACCGTAGTGAACTCAGAGAAGGCACGCGCTTCGAAGAAAGTTTGAGTGCCCGGCTTAAGTCCGATCTAAGCCGCTGGATCGCCGGGCGGCAGGATTCAACTCCTCAAGGAAGCGAAGCGGCACCGCTTTTCACGCGTTCGGCGAATTGGCTTGAGTCCCTCGGACTTCTCGACGAGCTTTTGCTGCAAACACGGGATAAGCCGCTGGTTCGCGATCAGGTTCTCCGGGCTTATGAAGATTATCTGGGCGGCCTTTTACATTTTGCGCATGCGAAAACGTACTTTGAGCGATTGACTGAAATTGCACAAACCCGGGAACGTTCCTCCTATGTTCAGGGCGAGATCATCAGCCGAGTTGCGGATGCCGTATTGCGGAACGAGCAGGTGGATGAAGCCGATATAAAAACAGCATTCCTCGAACTCAAAACCGTGCCTTCGATGCGCCGCCCACTCAGCCGTGTGTTTGAACAACGCGGGTGGGGTACTTCGGTTCACGAGTATTTTAGATATCGTGATGTACCGAACCCGTCCTTCGCGGAAGTTTTCCCCGATATCGGGAGCTTGGTTTTGAAAAACCCGTCCGAAATTTACCGACGTTTTTACCGTGTCTTGGGAGCGCGCCGCGGCGCGGGCCCTCAGTTCTCATTGGAAGTGAAGTGGTTCAAAGAACACCTATACGGAGACGGAGACATCGCAGGCTTTGGTGCGGGGGAGTGGAGACGGATCTATGAGGCTATGGTCGACGAAAATCAATATGTGATAACAACGCGCCTGGGCGGCTTTCGCGGAGTGCGCGGCAAACGCCGGTTTCGCGGAAAACTGAAACGCCTCGCTCTGTGGCGCCCTAAAGCCGCGGATATTATTGCCAAGATCTCGCGGGTCTATGGTTACTCTGCCGATGATCTAAAAACAGTGATTCAGGACACATTGGAAAGTGAGGCGAAAGCCGAGGGCCTCAGCGATAAGCAATGGCTCCTGATTTATGAACGCTTGGATGCCGCTAACAAAAAGAATTTTTCGAAATTAGACCAGACCCGCTACAAAGCAAAGACCTCGCTCTGGCGCCGCATCGTAAGAAAGCCGTATGATGATTTTCAAAGAATAAAGCGCCTCGGCATCCTGGGGCTCCTTTTCGGGTGGGTGGACGACATCTTAGTGCTCGCGCTCGGTATCTTTGTTCGGCTGCCGCTGCACCTCGTAGAAATATTCATGGGCCGCTATTACCGTCACGAAGTTATCTATGAGCATCGCCGTCAAGACGAGGACTTCCTGGGTGCGGCACAGAGCGACCTCATCCTGAGAAATGCGATTAGGGAAATCGCCGGAAACGAACACACCATCGCCGACAAGTGGAGAGGCGGAGTCAGCGGTTTCCTGAGCCGTGCCGCCGACAGAACACTGCTCGGCAGTCTGACCAAAGCCACCGCATCCTTTACCGTTCGTCGTTCTTATCTGGCTGTGCTTCATGTGATTGCCGTCGGCATTCTGGCGACCCTGGGCGTCGCCATTCTCTCTTCCGGTGTCATCCTCACGACCTCGATGCTCGCGACTGCGACATCCGGCATCGTTGGCCTCGGTAGTATCTTCGCGTGGCTCAATGCCGTTCCCATTTTGAATCATCTGGTTGTTCCTCTTACGGTCGGCCGCGTTGGGCTGAGCGTTTTGATGGCCATCGGCCTTGTGCTGCCGCTTACCGTCATTCAAAAATACCGCAGTCTGCGCGGTACAAATCCCGAAGCCTGGCGTGCCTGGCATGCGCTTCGGGCGGTTGTCATCGACACGCTGCTCTCACCGCGCTTCTGGATTACTGTCGTTGTGATGGCCATAGGGCTGCTGCTGATCGGCGCCGAAATCAGCGCCATGATCCAATATGCCGTCGCCCTGGATATTCTCATCCTGGGATCGGCGGCATCTTCGGTTACCGCCGATGCGATCAATGCAAACATGACCGATTACTGGCAGGACATCACAGGGCAGGAAGGACTCCATCCGCTAAGCGGTGTCGTCAGCGGTAAGGTTCATGTCGAAGGCATCTCCGAAGAACTCGAAGGCCCGCTTTTCACCCGTGCGGCTGCATTCGTGGAGCACGATGCATTGAGCTGGGGAAATCAGGCCGTCGACCTGACCCAGAACAGCCTCGGTTTTAATCTAAGCGATTGGATTTTTCATCGCATGGGAGGCGACCCCGAACTGAGCGCCCAGCAGGTATGGCAGATGGCGGATGTCCTTGCCTATGTTCGCGCAGCCCAGCGTTCCGAAGATGCGGCCGGCCTCAATGCCGAAGAAGCGGAAAATAATCGTGAAGCTCAAGTTCTGCAAACCGGCATTGCCAGGGACCAGGGCAAACTGAAGGTTCTCGCTTATGACCTGCTGTATCGGGAGCCCGATCAAGCGGCTGCACTCCTTGCCGCCATGGATGCCAATGAGGTGGGACTTATTGCCGGGGCGTATGTCACAAACGCATTCGAATCCTTTGAAGCAGAAGTCAGCGCCCTTACCGGAGCGCTCGAACAAGCCTCGCCCGCCCATCATGCCGTGTTTAGTCTGGCAGGCGAAACAGCAAGAATTAATCTGGGACATAATCCGGAAGCCGAACAACGTTTCATCCTCCGCTGGCAGGCCCTCGCCGATGAAAATCCGGAACCGGACCGTGAACTGCTCGGGGCGGTTACGACCGTTCTTGATGATGTTCCTACCGGCAAGATGGCGTCTCTTTTGGAGCGGGCGGATCGCAATCAATGGACCGCATACGTCTTCAATGAAGCCGTGCTTAGGCATCTGACGCGTAAAAAGCGATTTGTGGAACTTCGGAGAGCTGTGACGACCGCGACGGCCGACTCTGCAGTAACGGGCGGCGAAGCGGATGTCGCGGCTCAAGCTGAAGCCAGTCGCGACAGGTATTTTGCGCTTCTCAACCAGGATCACAGTGATCGCGCCTATGCGATCGGGGACGCTTACCCCAAAATGTTGAGCCTCTTTGCGCGGGCCTATGAAGCGACAAAAGATCCCGAATGGTACAACGTCATGGAGCAGGCGACGAGAAACATGCTGGGGAATCAGGATCTGCCGGCATTGCGTATCGCGCCGAAATACGAACACGTATCCGTCGAGCGTGCAACCGTTTCGCTGGACGGCGCCGCGATCGACTTATTCGATGCTATCACAAACGGCGTGCCGGGATACCGCTTGCGAGTGGAGCACAAGACGGCCCCCCCTTTTGAAGTGGGTTATAGCGATGAGCTCGAAAAGACGATTCGGGAAGACTCGCTGGAGATTATTGACCGCGTCATTATCGAAACCGAAGACGGAAAGGCAGTCGATACCCTAACTTTTACTCATGACGGCCGAGGAGTTCTAAGCGCCATTCAGAGTAAAGCCGGTTTAGTCACGACCCGGCAGGAAACCGCCGATATCCTGTCGCAGGTTACGGTCTTCGGAAACCGGCCCGGTCAGGCGCTGCCGTCGGGTATGGTTTATCGCTATGTGTATAACGCCTTTGGAGAACTCCAATACATTGTCGAGGCAGATCGAATCGTAGGTGAAGAGAGTGTCAAGAAAACAGAAGTGAATACCGTGCTCAAGGACGCCCGCGGAAAAACACTTACCGATGTCCCTATCGGACTCAAAGCCACTTATGCCCATTTCCGTTCGAGTGAAGCCCTTGATGCCCCTATTCTGCCTGAAGCCTTCGGGAGCATCCTTCACGCGCTTGCCGATGTGCGCGCTGCCGCCCGAACCAATAAGGACTGGCAGCTCGCTGCGGATACGGAAAGATCGGCCTCAGAACTCATCATGTCGTTTTTCGCGCTGGACGGAGCCATTCATGCAGATAAAAAAGGGCAGTTATTTTTCTACAGCGACATCGATGAAACACGCGGCACCGTGACCAAAGTAACCTTGAGTGATACCGTCGAGGCGAGTCTCGCCGACGGACTCGGCCGCTGGGCCGGAGAACTCGAAGCCGCCGATGAGCTTCGGGAACACATTGTCGGGCCGGAAGCCGAGACAACCGCAGACAAACCTTTCGACCCCGCGTCTGTTCTCGATCACGTCCTCCGCAGCGAAGCTCTCGAAGGGTTGCGGCAATACATTCGCTACGGAACCCGCATTCCCGATTTCAAGTTTTCGAAAGTCACGGAGACATCGCTTAGAATTCCTAAAGGCGATGAGGATGCCGTTTTTTTAGAGTGGGAGCCGATCGACGAAGCGCGCTGGTATCTTGTGCGTGAGTTTCATCAGGATGCGGAGGGTAAATGGGATACTGATAAAAGCCGCGACCACTGGGTTCGCCAAAATTACTTTAATGTGCAGACGCCCGCCGGAAAGCCGCGGCGTTATGTAGTGATGGGTTTTACCAGCGATCTTATTTTTGAGTCCTATGGGCCGTTTAACCCGATCAAGTCGACACCGTCCGAGCCCGTCGTGGTCGAGCGTGAGCACGAGACCGATCAGCCGGCAGCGCCGACGATCCTCCTTCCGGAAAGACATTTCGTCAACTCGAGTGAGGAATGGATCGATCTCGACGCGACCTTTCGCGTGCTTGCCGTCAAGTTTCAAAGTCATCCGGGTGCGCGGGGTGTGGAATGGGAGATTGCCACAGACAAAAATTTCGAAGACATCGTCAAAACAGTCACAACGGAAAAAGATAAGTTGGAACTCTTCCTGCGCGGCATTCCCAACGGGCGTTACTACTTGCGTGTGCGGCTCTGGTCCGGCGAGAAGGCCGTGGTGGATCGTGATTGGATTGATCTCGATTCGGTCACGGTCAATGCACCCGATGTTGCGATACAGCTTGACTCGAATCTAAAGGTGTCGCTTCGTGATGATACGGTGCTGACATGGCCGGGCCGACAGGGCACTCCATTTTACAGAGTAAGGATTTGGTATCAAGACGGCACGCTTGAGCGCTTTGCCCACGGCGCCATTATTACCCGGACTCCTTTTATTAATGTGCGCGCGCACACATCAAAGCCCGTGAATCGTATTGAAATTACCCCTTATAGCGGGGATCCGGAACTCAGCGGTTACGCCGGGCCGAGCAGCGGTAATCTCGTGATCGACGAAATCCCGGGAGTCGCCAACCTGCAACCTATGGCGGAACCGAGTGTTATTGTGAGCAAATCCGGGGACGCGCTCAGCATCCCCAAAGTTGACGGTGCGCGGGTCTATCGCGTCGAACGCATTATCCGCGGCCCGCGGGACAGCCAAGTGACTGAAACCGATTGGGTGACCCGAGACAGCCTCATCCACCCCTTGCAGCGGCCGGCGCTTTATGCCCGCGTGCAGGCGTGGAGCGATACGCCGGCCAATGCCGGAGAACCCCTCAGTGATTATTCCGAGTGGGTCAAAACAGATGTCGATTTCGAAGTGCCCTCTGCGGTGGATGATGAGCGCATTCAGGTCGCGGAACGTACGGACCCTGACGGGGCAAAAGTTTATGAGCTTACCTTCCCGTCCGTCGAAGGTGTTGCGGGTTACTGGGTCAAGACGCGCAATGTTCGCGGCGGGGCCTACACCTATTGGGCGGCGCAGCCCGAGGACTCAACGATCGTGTCGGTACGATTGGTTCAGGACGCGGATCTTGTTTCGATTCAGTCGACAACCGGCCGGGTTCAGGGAAAGCTGAGTGACACGGTTCGGAGTCATCTTTCCGCCGACATTTCCCGGGACAATCAAACGGCTCCGTATCGGGTGATCGAGGAGACGGCAGCGGGCGATTTTAACCGGAATGAGCGTCAGGACCCCGATTACCTTTTCTATGATGTCAGCGCAATCGAGGTCAGGACAGGAGAACGGGCTTATATCCAATATGCGACACAGCGCGGCAATGAAGAGACGCATGTTTACGGTCCGAGTTGGGCGCGCTACTTTTATCCGAGCTATGATGCGGACCGGATGCAATCCAGAATTATCCGGCTCACCGATACCGGCGAGTTGACCGTCTCGGACTGGTCGGATTGGCGAGACGTGAAAGTCCGTGTCGATGCACCCCCGGCCGTCAGCGAAATTGCCGCTGATGCCTCGGATGAAAATGGGCGCACCTTTAAGATTGCGGAACTCGATGGGGTAATCGCAGCTTCGCAGCCTGCCGTCGGTTATGCCTGGGAGACGCGCATGGATCTTAACGATCCGGCCGACGAGCTGCGCCGTTACGACACCTTCCCTGAGTTCTATAACGGTAGAGTCATTGATCGCGGAGACACCGTCCGCCTGTCACGAAATGCGCGTTATATTCGAGGCAAGGTCATCTACCGCACTCCTCACGGGGATATCGAATCGGAAACCTGGTCGAAATGGCAGGAGATTGACACCAATATCGAAGAGCCCTCGACGATGCCGGAAGTGACCTTGAGCGGAAAACGCCGCGTTAATTTCCCCGAACACGCAGATCCGCGCGTGAACGCGTACGTCATCGAAGTGACCAACGACCCGAATGACAACCTCCAGCCGGTACAAAGTTTCGAGCGCCGGATCCTCCGTGAAACGCGCGGTGGCGAATCCGTCGTCGTCGGACCCAACAACTTCTATGATGTGCCCGTAAACGCGAAGTATGTCCGGGTGACGCCGGCAATTATCTATGATGAAAAAAACCGTATCCTGGGTCAGGAGAGCGATTGGGTCCGGCTCGATATCGAGAATGATATCGTCCTGCCCCGTTCCGACATGCCGTGGCGTTATGGCAGGGTGATCGTCGGGAAAAGCCTGCGGGACACAACGCATTTCGAATATGAGTTCAGGGACCGTTACGGGGTTGTCCGCAACACGATTACAATCAATTCATTTTCGAGGGGCACCGGAGACTTTCTCGCCTATCGCATGCGGCCCGTGCGGGGTACGGATATCACGGGCGAATTTGTTTATGAGGCGCAGGGCGAGTGGACGCCGTGGATTACCGTGAAAGAGCAGGATGTGGCCCATGAACCCAAAAGCCCTGCCGGGTTTCGGGTCTCCGATGAGGTTGAGGGACTTCCGTTGATGCTTCGGTGGGAGCCGGAATATCTCAACGAGCGTTACAAGATCCTGAATTATCGGTATGTCCTCGAGTTTGAAGACCGCTTTGGAAACCGGCACGCGACGCGCTCCATGGAGACAATCGTGACGGAGTTTCCTTCGGGCACCGTTCGGGCCCGGATCAAGGCCGTGCGATCCCGCGTGGATCCGCTGGGCGAAAGCTATGTCGAATCCGAAAGCGATTGGACGCCGTGGCTGGACATTCCGGAACGCAATGACCTGGAGAGTGTGGTCGTCGACAAAATCACGGTCGGAAGGCTTCAGCGCGAGGACTATTTTGTGATTCACCTGAAGCCCATCCGTGATCCCCGGGTCGAGTGGCTTCATTTGGAGGAGATGCTGACGACCGGAGAATACCGGTACAATTCCCATATCGACCGCAAAAGCGTCGAGGCCAACGGATGGGTCATTTTAATTCCCACAAAGCAGCATGTCGCGAGCGTTCGAGTGGCGGCGTCGAAATATTCCGGCTACAATTGGCCGCCGCGGTCGACGGGGAGGTTCATGTACTCCTCACCGATTTACTCTCACAACTGGGTCAAGATTCCCGGCAGAGAAGTCACCTATCTTGAGACACCCGAGATTATCGGGGTCACACAGGTTCAGGAAAGGACAAGAGGCGCTGCTCTGAGATGGACCCCCGTGAACCCGGTGCTGCGGGACAAGAGAATTCTTTATGTTGTTCGCGGATTCGATTCCGAGGGAATGACGCATTACTATCCCAAGACGTACGGGACAGGCGCCTATGTCTCAGATGAGAAAGAAGGCTCCGTCGTCGGAAGACTTCGGGGCGGAACACGCTTCTATTCGGTCCGGGCCCACGAAGTCAGCGAGTACGAGTCCGGCTATCACGAAAGCCGCTATGCCGATCTCGTGCCGGTGGGAATTGCACCTCCGACCGAACCCGTATCCGAAGCGCCGGTCGAGGTCAACGCCGAAAGTGCCGGCCTCCTGCATTGGCCCGCGGCGCAATACGAAATTACGATTCGTGACACCGCCGATGCCGCCGCCGCGCCGGTCATTTTGCTCAGCGAAGAGCCCTATGCCCCCGATTCCGCCTTGCCGGCGGCCAGTGATGCTTATGAGGTCGAAGTCAAAGAGATCGAGGGTTTTGTCCTGCATTATGTCGACGGTTCGGGACGCAAGGGAACGGTCGCAACGGGTCTCAGAAATTCGGTGAATCTCGCCGAACTCCTTCCGGGCGACTATCACTCTCTCGAGGTTCGGTATGTGGTCAAAGGGGAGTTCCTCGGTGAACACAGCGGTTGGTCGGAATCGCGCGTGCTGAATGTAAAGCACGACGGGAATCTTCTCTATATTCGCCCGACCGGCGATTTGCATTTCACGGCGTATTTCGCCGACGGCACGGAAGTCGCTTTCTTCAAAGACAGCAAAGAAGTGGCTTATGGCGTTCTTGCCTCACCGGCAGGGCCGAAACAGGTAAGCGCGGAGGAATTGCCCGGGGAGTACCACCTGCTGCCGAGTGAGATCTTCGATAGCGGTATAAGTTTTGATGAGATTGATCCCAACGGAGATGCCGCCGGTTTCTATGCGGCCAATTTTGCACGGCGCGAAGTGATGCAAAACGGCGTGTGGGCTGTCAGCGAACCGGTCGGCGGATTCGACCGGCCCTTTCATTTGCTGGGCATAGCGTCTTCGGGAACACTGCATGCTTCTGAGACTCTTGGTCTTTCGGACGGAACCTGGAGCCGCGCTTCCAAATCGGCCGATGCGATCAACGCCGGTTTGCGTGAGGCGACCTGGCTTTCTGCGGAAACCGGAATGGAATTGGTGACGCGCCGTTATCTCGCGCAAGACGTGCCAGCGGGTATCACACAGCTGCAGTTAAAAGACAACGGCAAGGCCGATGCGGCGTCGATGGTACTGGCTCTGGGGCTTTCGCCTGATATCACGACCGGCGAAGCTGAAGTCAAACGCGTCGGAGATTATGTGACCGTACGTTTCGGATCCGGACAATTCGCGGCCGTGCCCGCAGCTGCCGTTAGCGGATGGTATCTCGGACCGGATGCGAGCGCTGCCGAAAGGGATCCTAGTCTTCAGAGCGGCCCGAGTTCTTATAGCGGTATCGGGGAAAGGGCGGTTGTCTACCTGCGGGGCGAGGCACTCACAGACGCGAATTTCTTTATCATTTCAGGTGAAGGTGAAGCAAAGGACCTCTTGGGTGTCATTACCTCAGCAGCTGCCGACGCCGCCAATTATGAACAGACCCATGCCGCTCTTGCGAACAACGGTTTTCGCCGGGATATCCTGCCGGGTCCTTATGTGCGCGACATCTTCGTGGACAAACTCTCAGGCCGTACCTGGGTACAAGTCTCCGAAGAAGAAGGCGCCTATCGCGCTTTGATCGGTAATCGGCCGAGCAGTTCTCTGAATGCGCTCTGGACCGACAGTATCACCGGAGCCGATAGCGCGAATGTCGCAGTCTTGAATGTAAGAATGGCCGGCCTTCCTGATACGGGAAGTGATTTGGTAGCCAGCCGCATTATTCCGAATACCAACTGGCTGATGCGCCAAATGCAGTTACCGACCGATGCCTTTTCTCCCAAGCTGGTTCAGGGGGCCATGCGTTTTAATGTTGCCGACGGTACGGTCACTCTCGACAACCAGAATGTGGCCGTTGTGGTTTCGGATCCGAAGGGCATTTATATTCCGGGCACGATGGCGATTCGCGGCAGCGGAGTCCGTGCCGGTCTCGGCGGCGGCGAGGTGCGAGATTACGCACTCAATGACACGAATAATTTTGAAATGCGTCTCGCACGGGAAGAAGACTTAAAGGTGGACCCGACTCAGGAATCTCTGAGCGCTTCAAGGGTTTATCGCGATGCCGAAAGACAGCTTGAAGTACAAGAAAACGTAAGGCTGGTAAACGGTGAGCAGGCTTTGCGCTATCAACTGGTTGTAAAGGCCGGGCAGGGCACAACTTTGGAAAGCGTTTCGGTCGGTTTGAGTGACCTTGATGCGGAGCCCGATGCCGGACGGAACCCCGAGGGAATTCCCGGTTTTGAGGGGCACAATGCGCTTTATATTGCCGGCGTTGATCGCGTATTTCACGCCGATGAGTTGTTCGAGCGCGCGGGGCTGGGCACAAGAGATCGGGGCAAATGGATCGATCTTCTGTCCCTGTTTCAAAGCTCCGGAGAGTTAAACGCCGAAGGCCTCCGGGTGAAAGCGGCACTGAAAAACATCGGTGCCCTCGGAGTCCTGGGCTGGGACAAGGCCGGTATTGCTTATCCTGACGGCGGTATTGATTACGATAGCCGATACCGTGTGATGGTTCGTTTTGATGAGCGCGAAAATGATCGCGACGGTGACACGCATCTGGAAGTTACCGACATCCGTATTGAAATTCCCGCCTCAGGGCCGTCTTATGAGTCTCCCGAAATCGCCTTTACGCGTCTCGGTGTGAACGCGCAGATTACCGACGAGCAGGGGATGCCGGAGGATCTGAAATACCTGGTTCATGAATGGATACGCCGAGTGGATGGGGATGTCACCGGAGCTCCGGCCTTGGATGTGGATGACGCCTCGGTCGGATCTGTGATTGCACTTTGGGACACGGCCGATTTGATTTTGAGCCGGGCCAGGCAGGCCCATAGCGAAGGGCGCACCGACGATTATGCACGGCTTATGGTTCAGGTTCGTGAGATCAGTCTTCGGGCGCTGCGCGGTACCGTCAGGAATCGCGATACGGATGCCGGCGGTTATGAAGAGACTTCGGTCGATCCGCGCGAAGACGTGGCCCCGATTAAGGGCCGAGCGGGGCTCTATGGAGCCTATGCCGCTTCCTATGCGAAGGCCGGCGCCTTTTTTGAACGGGTTCATGAGTTGGAAGCTGACGGCCTTCCGGTTGTTTTCTCACAGGACAGCGGAGGTGCCTATGGAGTGATTATTCGCGACGCGGAGACAAAAGCGGCTGATTATTTTAAGCAGGCCGCGGAAGCCGATTCTCCGAAGGATGCTGAGCGCTATAGAGATCTAGGCGAAATCTACTTATCGAAGGCCGAGAAATTTCGAGTACTCCGGTTGGCTGGTGATCCCGCGGATCTTCGCACGAGAGTGGCGGCAGTTGCCGAAAACGGAGAACTTGCGGATCCCCTGGAAGAGTTGCGCCGGCAATACTTTTTGCTGCACGGTAATCACGAATTGGCGCATAGTGAACGTTTGGATGCCTACCGCACGTCAACGGATGTTGCCGCGGCGAACTACTGGAACGGAAACGTATTGCTCGAAGCCGAGCGCATTGTAAAACTCCAGAACATTCAGGAAGACGAAGAAAATTACGGCGCTTTTTACCGTGATGAGCGCGAGCCGGTTGCGCGGCTTGACGATAACGGGAGAAAGTTGTGGGCCCTTCGGTTGGCTTACGAAGCTGCGGGTAAAGAGATTCGCCGGCTCTTTTCGAATCCGCTCACAGACCCCCGCAGTTATCAACGGCTGGCAGCGCTTCATGTTCAGCGTCAGGAATATGCGCGTGCCGCCAACCGGAATATCAAGGCATGGCTTCGCGTCGACGAACGCGACGGACACCTCTACGGCTGGGAGACACCGACGCGGGAACAGGACAACGGGCGCCGTGATGCCTATGGCAACGCGGTCTACCGCGCTTATGGTTTGGCGAGCTGGATGGATCTTATCCCGGAAGCGATCACAAAGTTCGACGCCTCTTCGGCGAAGCACACCCAGGAACACACCGACGGCCGCAGAAGCCTCACGCCGCTCGGGCTTAAGGCACAAGTGTCTGACGACGACGGTGCCGATCAAGCCGATGTCCCGACAAGTCTTACGGCGCTGGAAACTCAGGCGCTCGTATCTCGCGCTCAGGGAGGGCTTTTTGCCGACCCGCTGACCGGGGATCGTCTTACCCTGGCCGGAACCGACGAAGCGGTCGATGCCAAGATTTATATCCAGGATCACATTACCCCGTTAGCCGAACCGCTGACGCACAAAGAAACATGGATCGGTCTCGCTCAAATGGCAGTGCAGCTCACCGTCATCAAAGTCACCGGCACTTGGCTTGCCCGCAAAGCAAAACAGGTGTGGCGTGACTACGGCCATCGCCTGCCCATCCGGAAATTCAGTTATTACATCTGGAGCCTAATGATGATCACGCTCGTCTTTTTCGCCTGGCAGTATTCGCTGTATTTCGATATTCAGGCAAGGCCTCTGGAGATTCTGGTCTTTATTATGATGGCCTTCGTCACGAAGTCCTTCGCCGACGGTTTTCATAACTATTTCAATCTCGGGAACATGCCCGACCCGCATCAGCGTGAGCACAATGCGACGCTCGACGCCCGCCCGTTCCGCAACAACGGCGGGCCTGCCCGATTGAAGCTGCCCATGCATCAGACAACACTGCTCGGGACCCCTATCTATTCCGCGCATGAAGAAGCGGCGCGTACGGCGCATGGGCTTGCCTATGAAAATGAGGGCGCGTTTCACAACTCGATCGTGAAAAACTTTCACCCCGATGCGACCGGACTCCACTTTCACATCAACGATCAATCTCCCGACAAGGAAGGAGACGATGGCTTTAACGCCAAGAAATTTCATGAAAATTACACCCGTGATCTCACGCGGCTGCACGGGCGCGGGCATTTCTATTACACGCATCAAAGCGGCAATGCCGACAAAAAACTCGGGGCCGTCGAGCTCATGGACAGCTGGTGGTATGCCCTGCGCGAGGGCATCCTGACGCATGTGGATGCGTTGTGGGAATCCCTGGATGACCGGCAGCGGGAGCGGGTCAAGCGCGTTGCCTACGGGACAACCGAAATTTTAACGCCCGCGCAGACGGCCGCCGGCAGCGTTTTTCTTTCGGAGCAGAGCGATCTGCGGCTGACTTTTAATGATAACGGAACGGTCGATATGGAACTCGCAGGGGTCCGGGCGCGCGGCGTGCTAATCCCCGACGAAGACGGCGGGACCGTGTCGGTGGATTTTCTGGCAGGCCGCGAAGACGGCTTGACTGCCGTGCTTCCCGTAAGGGTCGAAAGGAGCGGCGAGAACCTGGTTTTCTATTACTACAATGAAGACCCCAATGGCGACAATGTGACTATTAAAGAGGTCCTCAATCATGAGATCGAACGCAAAGAAGGCCTGCTGCCGATCGAAAAGAATGCGATGATCGAAGAAGAAGCGCGGGCCTTGCTCTACCGGTACTGGGCGAACGTTTATGGCGGAACGGCCGAAGTCGCAGACGCTCCGGAAGAAATCTTTCGCGTTATCACGGGAACGGCAAAGACCCTCGATGAAGGAATACAGCGTGAAGTCGAAATTGCGTTGGGCGGCCGGGAAGTGACCGATGCCGCTTATGGCTGGGACGGCGCCCGCGGTATTGCACTGCCGGGCGGGACGGCTGCGGCCCTTTCGCGGGCCATGGTGAGCCAATCTCTGGAATACTACGACAGGGTCGATGATATCGCCGTGTGGAACGGCAAGCCCCTTTCGGCGCTGCATGCCGAAGTAGACGGGCTGCCCATCCCGACGGTCTTTGACAGCCGCATCAAGGCATGGACCGACACCGCGCTTTTATCCGATGAAGACGACCAGAGTTATACTGTTCCGTTCAAAACGGAGGTCGGTAAGCGTGCGGTTCCCGGGCAGTATTATCGCGTCAGCGATGACGGCACGCAGCTCGTGCCGTATGACAACCCGGCGTTAGCAACAATGGACGGGGTCACACACGCCTTTGATGAGGCGCAGCGGGATGGGAAGAAGACTAACTTCGAGAAAAAGAAACAGACAGATGAAGAACTCGCGCACGCAAACCAGATACTCAAGAATATCCGCTACGTCGATATCGTCAAACAGGATTATCGTGTCCGCTACAATGCCGAGACCGGGCAGGTCGAAATTCTCGAGGAGCGCTGGCTTCTTTATGAATATACCTATAGCGACGGGTCACGGCAGGCCTTTTTCCGGCCGGAACGTCTCGTTCGCTTTGACACCTTTGTCGGGCATCTGCCTTCCATCGGGGCAATAACAAATATCTGGCGTCTCGACGAAGACACGACCGCGGACCTGGGTGACGGCGAAGAGGGAACGCTCGTGGCAGGCGCCCTGCAGTCGGGGCATCCTCTCTACCAGCCGATCATGGAACCCGAGACACATCAGAACATCATCGGTTACGGCGGAATGGTATTTCATGTTTGGCAAAGTAATGCAGACGCCACATTGTGGATGCAGATGGAAAGCCGGGCGCGCGAGCAGTCGAACATTAATGTGAAAAATGAGTGGCTGGCGCTCGGTCAGGGTCAATATACCGGTAAGGCCATCGAGAATCTTGCCGCGGCGCATCATGCAAAGACCCATCGCATGGCCGAAGGCTTTTATGTCTCTCACGATATTTTAGAGCCGGGATATATGGGCTCGGGTCATTTCAACATGCGCTTGAAAAGAGAACTGAAAAAGAAAGGTCTCCTGACGGCGTTTGAGAAAGGGCCTAGCCATCACAAGTATGCCCGGGCAGTTGCGTTTATCGTGGACTTCCTCGAGTCTCCGACAGACCCCGGCCGCGTCGTTCTGCGCCGTTACGGGCGGCATGAGATGACTAAGGCCGAGTTGGAGGAACTCCTGTCCTATGACGTTCCGACCGAGGGCGGTTTCGGGTTGTTGACCGACATGGTCGGCTATGAAGAATCCTTTACCTCTCATGAGAATAGCCGCTTCAAACCCGACGGGCAGTGGAAGCGCGGAGACCTTCAGTTTTATCAGGCGACCTGGGGCGGTGTGGATATCCGAGGAAGCGTCACGCCTCCGCGCGCGATGCCCGGTTACATCATTTCACACCGCAAGACTCTCGAGCAGTCGGCCCTGGTTAAGGACGGGCAGTTTCACCGGGTTTTTGTGGGGCAGGAATACAAGCCCAGTCCCGTGCATGATGGTGTGAAATACTTTATTGCCCGGGTCAACGAAGCCGACCACCGCGGCGGCGCCATGTTTACCTGGCTGGTCATCATGCTCGTGCTGGCCGCCTTTTTCCACGCTCAGACCTTTAATCCCTTATCGCTTATTTACCGAACAACACCGTTTGCGGCGCTTCTCTTTATGATGTGGGTCATGCGCTCTTCGATTTTCCTGCGCTATGCGCGCGAAGAGGGAATGACCTTGCGCAACGCAACCAATCTTTACAAGGCAACTAAAGACATGATTACCAGCACGATGATCATCGGCGGCGTCAATGCATGGAAGTCTCTGCTGTCGACTTTTGCGCTGAGCTTCCGCGCGCCGACGATGAAATGGGTTACGATGTCGTCGGTAACAGACCATGCCCCCGGAATAGGGCGCATTATCGCCTTCTATACCGTCAGTTTTCTGTTGGGGCTTGTGTTCGTGGCCTATATCATTGCACTCCACCCGAGTATGGGGTGGCTCGTATACGGAAGTCTTTTCGTGGGCGCCTTCCTTACCGCGCCGATCCTGGCATGGATTACCGCACGCGAACCGAAACGCGCGGCCGTTTATATGGGCATCTTTAAAGTGCTTGTTGCTGCTGCCGCGGTGGCGATGCTCACACTGCCGCTTTACTCAGAAGTCACTTATGCAGGTTTTGGTTATTCAGTGCTCAAGCTCGGCCTCACGTTGGGCAAGGGGGCAGCAGTGCTGCTCGGTGTGATCCTTGCCTACAAGGTCCTTAGGCTGACTCTGCCGCCCATTTTTAGGAGGGCATTTTATTTAGTAAGACATTCCCTGGAGTTTATCGGAGCGGGCATCACATGGCTCTTGGGCCTGGTTTCCTTTCGCTGGCTTTTAATGCTCGACGCACCCTTCCGGCAGCATTTCCCGCGGCTCTTTCATGCGGGAGAGGGATTTCATCTGTCCTCGATTCGCGACTATTTTTTCACGAAGGGAATCGACCCGCACCGGCATTTTTCAGCCAGTTACAAAGGTATCGGAAATATCATTTTGATTGCCGTGATCTGGGGTGCCCCGCTTATCTTTTCCGGGCCGCTTATTCATCTGCTCGGCGGAAGCCTGGGGCTCTATACGGGCGTTACCGGATTCTATGTCGGAACTTTCTTTCCGACCGGGCTCCTGGTCGTAGAAAAGGTATTGAGACCACAACGGCCTTGGTCGTGGAAAAATCCCTTCGATTACCCGCGAGCGGTTCTCAACCTGGCGGCGGCCTTGGTGGGCAATGCCGTCGGGCTCATTGCCTACTTGCTGAGAACAACCCTGAGTCTTTTGGCTACGCCGTATCACGCGGCCCGGGTTAACCGCTTCATTCGTGTAGATCTTGACAACGTATCCGGTGAAAAGAGCAGAAAGCTTGCGCGCGACACCGCGAATGTCCTCAGCAACGGCAGCAAAGGGTTGCGTGAAAGTATCATGAGCCGGCTTGCGATTGGGCCGAAAGCCGATGAAAAACTCCACGCGATTAAGAAGTCGGGGATGCTGGATGACAAACAGTTTGCAGCCGTGGCGGAGATGTTTTTTGCGGACCGTCCCGGAGATACGCCCGTTTCCGTCGAAAGATCAGAGTTGCGCCAAGCAGCTGAAGCGGTACCGGCTCAGGCCGAGCCGGTGCGGAGCAAAAAGGAACGGCCGAGGACACGCACCTATCTGGAGATCGTCAGCGACATTCGCGGGCTTCGCGGCGCCGTGGCCGTGGATGCACGAAGTGCGGCGAGCTTTAGCCCCGCACAAAAGGAAGAACTCGTGAAGCTGGCTCTTGCCGGGCGTGCCGCCGTTGTGATCTATGATAAAGACCGTGTTGCCGCTAAAGAGCTCGCGGAGTTCAAGGGTGTTGCCCATATTGGTTTGATTCCTGAAGGTGTAGAGCGGACCGAACGTTTACTGTCGCGGTTCGGTCAAGTCGTATGGCTCTTTGCCGACGGGCTCGACCCCCGTTCGGAGATCAACGCAGAAACGCAGGCGGCTGTGGGCAAACGCATGAAGTTGTTCCGTCAGCTGAATAACGAAGAAGAAGGCCTCGTGACTGCGGCGCTGCTCAAATTACGGTATGGAAACGCCTACCGCGCCTTCCGCCGGGAAAACGGGGTGTACGAGTTAACGGACTACGGGTTGATCGAGCTCGTGCAGAACTATCTCGCCCAGGAAATCCTAAGCGCCGCGGCGTAACCGGGTCTGGCGGGGCTGGGAAAAGTCATGTATAATGGCGGTCTCCATGAAGCCATATCACGATCTCCTCAGGCATATCCTAAGTACGGGCACCGAAAAGTCAGACAGGACGGGTGTCGGAACTCTCAGTACCTTCGGCTACCAGATGCGTTTTCCTTTGGACGAGGGTTTCCCGGTGCTGACCACCAAGAAGATCCACCTGAAGTCGGTCATCCATGAGCTCCTTTGGTTCCTGCGCGGCGATACGAATATCGCCTACTTGAAGGAAAACGGCGTCCGCATCTGGGACGAATGGGCCGATGAGAGAGGCGAGCTCGGTCCGGTTTATGGCAAGCAATGGCGTTCCTGGCAGACGCCCGACGGCGGGGCTGTCGACCAGATTGCACAGGTCGTGGAAATGATTAAGACCCATCCCGATAGCCGCCGTCTAATCGTTAGCGCGTGGAATGTGGCGGATGTCAATCATATGGCGCTGCCGCCTTGTCACTGCCTGTTTCAATTTTATGTGCGTGACGGGCGCCTTTCCTGCCAGCTTTATCAGAGAAGTGCCGATGCCTTCCTGGGCGTTCCGTTTAATATCGCATCTTATTCTCTTTTAACGGTCATGATGGCGCAGGTAACGGGCCTGGAAGCCGGCGAGTTTATTCACACCTTCGGCGATCTCCATATATACAAGAACCATCTGGAGCAGGTTCATCTGCAGCTTGGCCGCGAATTTCGCGCGCTTCCGACCCTCTCTATAAACCCGGAGGTGCGGGATATCTTCGCATTCCGGTACGAAGACTTCCGTATCGAGAACTACGATCCCCACCCTGCGATTAAAGCACCCATCGCCGTATAACGACCGTGAGAAAATTCAAACTCTATCACGTGGTGGCCATGGCGAGAAACCGGGTTATCGGTAAGAATAACAAACTGCCGTGGCATTACTCGGAGGATTTGAAGCACTTTAAACGGCTCACCCTGGATCAGACGCTCATCATGGGGCGCAAGACCTATGAAAGTATCGGGAAGGCGCTGCCGAACCGCGATAACTTTGTGTTGAGCCGGTCCCAAAAGATGGTCGGCAACCGCCTCTATTTTTTTGATTCTCTGGAAAAGGCCCTGGAGAAGGTGCAGACCAAGAAGGTGTTTATTATCGGGGGAGCGGACTTATTTAAACAAACCATCAACATGGTCGACGGCATCTATTTGACGAAGATCCCGGAGGAATGCGACGGCGATACTTTTTATCCGAAGATCCCGGATTATTTTGTGAAATTACTGCGGGAAAAACTGCAGGACAGCCCGCGGCTCGATGTCATTTTCTATAAGGATACGCGTAAAAAGGCCGAGGTTTAAACAGGACATGCCCGAAGCATCCCCTCTCTATTTAAAGCAGCTCGAAGTCGGTCCGATGCAGAATTACATTTATCTCATCGGTGACAAGAACAAGCGCGAATGCGTCATGGTCGACCCGGCCTGGGATGTGGATAGCGTGCTCGCGGCCGCTCAGGCGGACAACATGAAAGTGACCGGGGCCCTGGTGACGCACACGCACTATGACCATGTGAACGGCGCCGAAGACTTAGTTGCGCGCATGAATGGGAAGATCTATGTGCATAAGAGTGAGGCAGAGTTTCTAAAAGGCCTTCAGAGTTATATTGAGAAGGTGGATTCAGGTTACAAACTGAAGATCGGGGATATCGAAATTACTTTTATCCACACCCCCGGGCACACTCCGGGTTCCCAGTGCTTCCTGGTCAATGACCGGCTGGTTTCAGGCGATACCCTCTTCATCAACGCCTGCGGCCGCTGTGACCTCCCGGGCGGCAATGTCGCCGACATGTATGAGAGCTTAGTGCGGCTGGCGAAGCTTGGCGATGATGTGATCCTATTTCCGGGCCATAACTACGATGAGGACCCCACCTCGACCTTAGGCAAGGAAAAGCGGCAGAATCCGTACTATCAATGCCGCTCTTTACAGGACTTTCTTGATCTGCGCGTAGGATGATGTACGATTGAAAAGGGAACCCCCTTCCCTTATAATGAAGCACTCATAGAGAATTTATCTAACTAAAAGAGGAGCCGTGACTTGGAAGAGCTACCCAGCTTCCATAACGATGACGCCGAGCGGTATTTTCAAGAGGCCTATGAGAAACAAATGGCCGGTGAGATTGAAAACGCCATATCGCTCTATCTTAAGTCTCTCGAACTTTGTCCGACGGCAGAGGCCCACACCTTTTTGGGGTGGGCATATAGCTACCAGGGGCGGTATGACGAAGCCATTAATGAGTGCCGTCATGCGATCGACCTCGACCCCGAATTCGGCAATCCCTACAATGACATCGGGGCTTATCTGATTGAGAAAGACCGCCTGGACGAAGCGATCGAGTGGTTAGAGAAAGCGACCGTCGCCAAGCGGTACGAAAGTTACTGCTATCCCTATTATAATCTCGGACGGATCTGGGAGCGCAAAGGCGATTGGATGAAAGCACTGAACTCTTACGAAAGCTCACTGAAGTCCAACCCGAATTACACCCTTGCCAGAAAGGCATCCACGCGCCTTCAGGCAATGTTCAATTAAAGCTGAAAATCATGCAGGGTTACGCAGGTGTCTTAATCATGTTTGTCATGGCCGCGGGAGTCTCCGGGCTGTTCATCGGGCTTAAGTCTGTTCTTGGGCCCCGTAACCCGAATGCGATCAAGGATATTCCCTTTGAGTGCGGTAAAGTACCCTTTGAGAAGCCGACAGGCAGGCACGCCGTAAAATTTTACCTGGTCGGAATTCTCTTTGTTATTTTTGATATCGAACTTATTTTTCTTTTTCCGTGGGCGGTGGTATTTCGTGAAGTGGGCATACCGGCCTTTGTGGCCGTCATGTTTTTTCTGACAATGTTCGAACTCGGATTCGTTTACGCTTGGCGTAAAGGGGCACTGCAGTGGAAGTAAAAACGCTTGAACAGACCGGTGGATTTACCTCTAAGCTTGACGATATGGTGGCGTGGGCCCGAAAATTTTCCATTTTTCAATACCCCTTTATAACGGCATGCTGCGGTATGGAGTATATGTCAACGGCGTGTTCGCATTATGATGTGGACAGGTTCGGCGCGGGGCTGCCGCGATTTTCGCCGCGGCAGGCGGATGTGCTCTTTGTGGTCGGGACAATTTCGCATAAGCTCGCCCCGGTCCTCAAACACATCTATGATCAGATGGCCGATCCAAAATGGGTAGTGGCCTTTGGGGTCTGTACCTGTACCGGAGGTTTTTATAATAATTACGCGACCGTGCAGGGGATTGATACCATTATTCCGGTTGACGTCTACATCCCCGGGTGCCCGCCTCGCCCGGAATATGTCCTGGATGGGTTGATGAAGCTTCAGGAAAAAATCCAAATCGAAAAAAAGGCTTACTGAGCGGAAAATCGAAAATGGGAAATTTACACGACAGAGTCAAAGAGCGGTGGCCCCATGCGGTTCTGGAGCTGCATGACGACCGGGGGGATGAGACGGTAGTGCTCATGCGCGACGACTTTACTGTGATCATGAAGGCCTTAAAAGAAGACCCCGAATTTGATTTTCAAATGCTCATGGATCTGACCGCCGTTGACGGCAAAGACCTGGGCTGGAAGCCCCGTTTTGAGGTGGTTTATCATCTGTATTCGCTGAGTAAGAATCACCGTCTGAGGGTGAAAGTGCGCGTCAACGAACGCGATGCGCTCATGCCCACGGCGACGACACTCTGGGCGATTGCCGACTGGTTTGAGCGGGAAGTGTGGGACATGTTCGGGATCCGCTTTGAGGGGCATCCCGACCTGAGGCGAATCTTAATGTATGATGAGTTTGTGGGCCACCCCCTGCGCAAAGACTATCCCCATAATAAGCGGCAACCACTCATCGGCCCGAAAAACTAGTCCACGCCTATGCCTGAGCTGAAGAAAACACGTAAAGAGTCCATGTTACTTAACATCGGGCCGACGCATCCGGCGATGCACGGCATCGTCCGCATCATTGCCGAACTCGACGGCGAAGAGGTCGTCGACACCGATGTCGAAATCGGTTACCTTCACCGTGCTTTTGAAAAGCATGCCGAGCAGGACGGCTACCTGCAGGTCATCCCTTATACGGACCGCCTCAATTATGTCTCGCCGCTCATTAACAACACGGGCTACTGTTTGGCTGTTGAAAAGCTTTTTGGGTTGGAAACAACGGAGCGTGCCAAGTATATCCGCGTCATCATGAACGAGTTATCGCGCGTAACCGATCACCTCACTTGCGTCGGCGCTTCTGCGATGGAGCTCGGGGCGTTCACGGTTTTTCTTTACATGATCAAGGCGCGCGAAATGATTTATCAGTTGATTGAAGAAGTGACGGGGGCACGCCTGACGATTTCCTACACGCGCATTGGCGGGGTCAAGGCAGATCTCCCGCCTGATTTTGCTTCGAAATGCCGTGAGATCCTAGGCGAGTGCCGGGGTGTCTTGAAGGAGGTGGACCAGCTAGTGACGCGCAATCGCATTTTTGTCGATCGCCTCAAGGACATCGGCGTGATTTCTCAGGCAGATGCCGTGGCTTACGGTATCACCGGTCCTTTTCTTCGTTCGACCGGAATCGACTATGACGTTCGCCGCGCGGCGCCCTACCTGGTTTACGATCATTTTGATTTTGAAATCCCTGTCGGCGAACACGGGGATAATTTTGACCGGTACCTCGTGCGCATGGATGAGATGGAGCAGAGCATGCGCATCGTGGAACAGGCGCTCGACAAGATTCCCGGCGGTCCGGTGCTTCTGGATACCCAAGGTAATGAAATCTCTGCCGCCGACATGGTCGATGAGGCGAAGATGGGGCGCGTCACGGGTCTTTGCGGCAAGTCTGCCAGTACGGATCCTACGTTGGAGGGTTCCGGCCGCGGGATCTATGAGAAGATCGAGTCGGGGAATAAAGAAGCCATGATGCCGCCCAAAGAGATGACCTATAGCAGTATCGAAGGTCTCATGAATCACTTCAAGACGGTCATGGTCGGGCACGGAATTCGCCCGCCGAAAGGGGAAGTCTACTTTCCGGTGGAAGGGGCCAACGGCGAATTGGGTTTTTATATCGTCAGCGACGGCACCGACCGCCCTTATCGCGTTCGGGTAAGGCCGCCGTGTTTTGTCATTATGGCGGCGCTATCGAAGATTTTAAAGGGAGATACGCTGGCCGATATTGTGCCGACGTTCGGATCGGTCAACATGATCGGGGGAGAACTCGATCGATGAACCACGCCTGGACCCCTGAAATCAAAAATGAGTTGGACGCGATCGTTGCGAAATACGAGACCAAACGCGCGCCCATCCTGGAAATTCTGCGGACCCTGCAAGAGCGCTTCGGTTACATCACCAAAGAAACGGAAGCGGCCGTAGGGAAATACCTTGAAATCCCCGCCATAAATGTGCGCGAAGTCATGACTTTTTACACGCTTTTTTATGCAAAGCCGCGCGGTAAAAAATGTCTGCGCGTCTGCCGGACACTGACATGCGCGCTTCTGGGCGCCGCGGATCTTGTCGAGCATGCCGAGCAGAAGCTCGGTATCAAAGCAGGTGAGACAACCCCCGACGGGGAATACTCCCTTTATGCCGTGGAGTGCCTCGGCGCCTGTGAGATTGCTCCCATGATGCAGGTTGATGACGATGAATATGTCGGGGCTGTAACAAAAGAAAAGATTGATCAGGTAATCAAGAGATAGCGATGGAAAAATTAATCTCGCGATATTTCAGACCCGGCCACACCTACTGGATGGCGGACTACGAGCGCGACGAAGGCTACGAGCAGGCGCGCGCCGTCTTCGACAAATATGACGCCAAGAGCCTGATCGATGAGGTCAAGAAAGCCAATTTGCGCGGGTTGGGCGGTGCCGGTTTTCCGGCGGGCGTGAAATGGAGTTTCGTGCCCCAGGATACGGGAAAGCCCGTGTATCTCGTGGTCAACGCCGACGAGGGGGAGCCAGGCACCTTCAAAGATAAATACATTATCCGGCACGTGCCGCATCTCTTACTGGAAGGAATCATTATTGCGGCCTATGCCAACAATGTGCACAAGGCCTACATCTACATTCGCGGCGAATACGTACAGCCGTATCTCATTCTCAAAAAGGCGCTCGAAGAAGCTTATGCCAAAGGATATCTGGGCAGGAACATCTTCGGGAAAGGCTATGACTTGGAGGTCGTTATTCATCGCGGTGCGGGCGCTTACATCTGCGGCGAAGAGACGGGCCTGCTGGAATCGTTGGAAGGCAAGCAGGGCAAACCCCGCCTGAAACCGCCTTTCCCCGCAGTCGTGGGATTGTTCGGCTGTCCGACGGTCATCAATAATGTGGAGACACTTTCTTACCTTCCCTTTATTTTGAGGCGGGGCGCCGAGTGGTTCGCCGACCTCGGCTCCGAGAAGAACGGGGGCATGCGTCTTTTTTCGGTGAGCGGGCATGTCGAAAAGCCGGGTGTCTATGAGCTGCCTATGGGGGTTCCATTAAGTGAAATTATTTATACGCATGCCGGAGGCATACGCGGAGGCCGGGAACTCAAGGCAGTGGTTCCCGGCGGGCTCTCGGCCGCAATTCTGAGGGCCGATGAAATCGGTGTCGGTATGGATTTCGACCAGTTGCGTGCGCTGGGTACGATGGCCGGTTCCGCAGGAGTTATCGTGATGGATAACACAACCTGCATGGTCACGGCCTTGATGGTGACCATGAGATTCTATGCCCATGAATCGTGCGGGCAGTGCTCGCCCTGCCGGGAAGGGACCGGGTGGGTTTACCGTATTTTAAAACGCATCTGCGAAGGACATGGGCGGGCCGCCGATATCGACAACATGGCCGATATCTGCTCCTTTATGGGAGGCACGACCATTTGCGCTTTGGCCGACGGTGCTGCGATGCCGCTCAGGAGTTACCCGCAAAAATTTCGCCCCGAGTTTGAGGCGTTTATCGAAAAACGCAGAACAGAAATCGAAACCGACGGTAGCGGTGAGTTAAGTCACGGGTTACCGAAAAGAGGCACACAAGCCAGGGCCATCCTTTAATGACCGTAAAGTTAACCATTGATGGTAAAGAGGTAGAAGCCAAAAAAGGGACACGCGTGATCGAGGCTGCCAAATTGGCGGGAACCGATGTCCCATTCTATTGTTATCACCCGGGCCTTTCGATTGCGGGTAATTGCCGCATGTGTTTGGTCGAGGTTGAGAAGATCCCAAAACTTCAGATTGCCTGCCACACTCATGTGCAAGACGGCATGGTGGTGCACACCAACACCGAGAGGGTCCTCAAGACACGCCAACATATCCTGGAGTTCCTTTTGATCAATCACCCTGTGGACTGTCCCGTCTGCGATCAGGCCGGGGAGTGTTGGCTGCAGGACTATTACATGAGATACGGGCTTTATGACAGCCGTCTGAATGAAGACAAGATCAAGAAACCGAAGGCCACTTCGATCGGGCCGACGGTCATGCTGGATGCGGAGCGTTGCATCCTGTGCTCACGCTGTGTGCGGTTTTGCGACGAGATCTCTAAGACCTCCGAGCTTGGCATCATTAATCGCGGCGACCATTCCGAAATAGCCGTGTTTCCGGATCACGAACTGAGCAACCCCTATGCCGGCAATGTGGTCGACATTTGCCCGGTCGGCGCGCTGACGGACAAGGATTTCCGTTTCAAGATCCGTGTTTGGTATCTTAAAAGCGAAAACACAATTTGTAACGGGTGCTCGCGGGGCTGCAATATTCAAGTGCAGTACAATCTCGACCGGCCGCATCACAGCCGGGGCGAGCGCGTCAAGAGACTCAAGCCCCGTTTTAATGAGCGGATCAATAAGTGGTGGATGTGCGACGAGGGCCGTTATGGTTACAAGTACCACGACCACAACCGGACGACAGCGCCTCTTCTTCGGCTCGCTGCAGATATCCACGAAGTTTCTTGGGATGAAGCTTATGGCCAGGTCGCGACTTGGATGAGGCATTCCGGGTATGATGTCGGGGTCTTTCTTTCGCCGCAAATGTCCAATGAGGAACTCTATTTGGCAAAGCGCCTGTATGTGGATCAACTGGGGATCAAGGACGTCTTTCTTCTTTCCCCGAATGCTGACGGTTTCGAAGATGATTTGCTCATCCGCGCCGACAAGAACCCGAACTCCAGGGGGGCCGAAGAACTCGGGTTCAAGTACGACGGCGGGCGCTTAAAAGATTTTTGCAGCCGGGCGGCACAGGGAAAGGTCAAAGGGCTGATTGCCTTCGGCCAGGATCTGCAGGCGCTTCTCGAAGGTGCCGGGATTCAGGCGGCGCTGGATAAGTTGGAGTGGACACTCTTTATCGGGTCCAATCACAATCTCATGTCAGAGTCTTCTTCGCTGGTTCTCCCGGCGGCGACCTATGTCGAAAAGGAGGGGACGTTTACCAATTTTGAAGGGATCGTTCAGAAATTCAATAAGGTGCTCGAACCCCTGAGCGAATCGCTTCCGGAGTGGTTGATCCTGGTCAATCTCTCGAGGACACTCAACCTGCCGCTGCGCTTTGAGAGCGCCGGGGAAATTTTTGGCGCACTCGCGGCAGACTACAAACTCTTTGAAGGTTTGAATTACGAAAAACTGGAATCGGATCCGGCAACCGTTGAAGTGATGTCCGCGCCGACCATTCCTGACTTGGAACAGCAATCCGCTCTCATCTTCCGGCAAGAACCGTCATGCTGACGACATTCATCATGGCCGGCATCGTGCTTTTTTCGGTCATTAACCTTGCCGGTCTGCATACCTGGATCGAACGCAAGCAGAGCGCCGTGATGCAGGACCGCATCGGCGCCAACCGCGCCCATGTCGTGCTGCCGTGGAAATGGGCCGCGCCTATCAATTGGCTCCTAAAACCCATCAATGCGCTGGGGCTCTTTCATCCGGTGGCTGACGCCATCAAAATGTTTACAAAGGAAGATTACATCCCGCCGTACGGCGACAAACTCCTGCACACCCTGGCGCCGTTTCTTTCTATGACTTTCGCGCTGGTGGGCTTTGCGGCCATTCCGTTCGGCGATGTCCTGGTGATCGGCGGGCGCGAGATCACCTTGCAGGTCGCTTCGATGAATGTGGCCATGCTCTACATTTTCGCGATGGCTTCGATGGGAGTCTACGGGGTCATTCTGGCGGGTTTTGCATCCAACAGTAACTATGCCTTTCTCGGAGGCCTGCGGGCTTCTTCTCAGATGCTGGCGTATGAAATTACCCTCGGCACCACCCTCATCGGTATTGTGCTCGTGTACGGTTCTCTGGATCTTCAGGAAATCGTGCGCGGTCAGGGTAAGCTCTTGTTCGGGTGGATTCCGATGTGGGGCATTCTGGTCCAGCCGCTCGGGTTCTTTCTGTTTCTGGCTGCGGGGATTGCCGAAACCAAACGAATTCCCTACGACATGCCGGAGGGGGAGTCGGAAATTATCGGTTACTTTACCGAATACAGCGGTATGAAATTCGGCATGTTTTATTTTACGGATTTTGTGGAGACGATTCTGGTGGCCTGTCTGGCAACCACTCTCTTTTTCGGCGGCTGGCAGGTTCCGTACCTGGCAGCAAACGGTTTTCACTTTCCGTGGGGCGCCGAGGTTGCTTTGCCGAATCTTGCCGTCGTGATTCTGCAAATCGGCGCATTCACCTTTAAGGTGTTGTCTTTCTGCTGGCTGTTCATGACCATACGCTGGACGCTGCCGCGGTTCCGTTATGATCAGCTCATGGAATTGGGATGGAAAGGTATTTTCCCGATTTCTCTTGTGAACCTCGTCGTCACCGCCATGATTCTGCTGATGCTGGGATAATGGCGAAACGATTTCCGCTTAACCTTCAAATCTCGCGTATTCCGGAACAAATCCTACTCTGGATGAGCTCGTCACGGCTTGCCGTTCCCCTTACCGTTGCGAGCTTTGTCGGTATCGGCACCGGTCTCGTTGTCGTTGCGTTCATCAGGACACTGGAGTTTTCGCAGAAGTTTTTCTTTACCGACATCCAGGGACAACTGGGGTTTATGGGCCGCTACGGCATCGTTTTGGTTCCGGTAATCGGGCGGACTGTTAGTCGGGCTGCTCGTGACCTATGTCTGCCCCGAGGCCAAGGGGCACGGTGTGCCGGAGGTAATGAAGGCGACTGCACTGAAGGGCGGTAAGATTCGTCCTATTGTTGTGCTGGGTAAGGCGCTGGCTTCGGCCATTGCCATCGGTTCCGGCGCCTCGGCGGGACGTGAAGGTCCTATCGTGCAGATCGGATCCGCTTTGGGGTCGGTGACGGGCCAGCTGTTCCACATGAGTGAAGCGCGCGTGAAGAATCTTGTCGCCTGCGGTGCTGCGGCCGGTATCTCGGGAGTGTTTAATACGCCGATTGCAGGCGTGATGTTTGCCTTGGAAGTCATTCTGCGCGACTTTGGCGCGCGCGCTTTGAGTACCGTAGTTGTGGCATCGGTTTCGGCCAGCGTGATCAGCCGTATTTTTCTCGGGGAATCTCCCGCCTTTGTCGTTCCCGTCTACTCCCTCTGGAGTCCTCTGGAAATCTTTCTCTATGCATGTCTCGGAGTCCTCTCGGCATTTGCCGCCTGGCTCTTCGTAACGGTACTGCATGAGTCCGAACACCGTTTCGATGCGTTGAAGTTCCCCGATTGGTTAAAACCAGCTTTCGGCGGTTTGCTCATCGGAATCATCGGTCTTTATTTCCCGCAAGTCTTCGGTGCCGGGTTGCACACGATCGAGGAGGCGCTGCACGGGAATATGGGGCTGGAACTCTTGCTTGCGCTTGTGCTTCTCAAGATACTCGCGACCTCGGTTTCGCTGGGGTCCGGCAGTTCGGGCGGCGTGTTTGCGCCCGCGCTCTTTATCGGAGCCGTGCTGGGCGGTGCCTTCGGTAAGCTTGTCTATGGGCATTTCCCCTTTGAAGTGGCGCCGCCGGGTGCTTACGCGCTCGTGGGAATGGCCTGTGTGTTTGCGGCGGCCGCTCATGCGCCGGTGACGGCCATTCTCATCGTCTTCGAGATGACCGGCGACTATCAAATGATTCTGCCGCTTATGATCGCCACCGTCATTGCGGCATCGTTGGCACAAGTCCTGAGGCGCGAGTCTATTTATACGATGAAGCTCAAGGAACGCGGTATTCATATCGAGTCACTCGAAGGCGCCGCATTCCTGAGCGCCATTCAAGTTCGCGATGCCATGAGCACGGTTTTTCACACCATTCCGAGGCACCTGACCGGACAGGAACTGCTCGAGAAGATGTCCCGTGAGAAGGATGAATATCTCTATGTGCTCAACAGCCGCGACGAACTGTGCGGCGTCATTACCTCGAAGATTATGCACGAAGTACTCCTTGAAAAGGAGATGGCCATGATCATTGCCGACGATATCGCGACGCCGGTACATGATGTGTGTTTTCCGGACGAGTCCTTGAGTGAGGCCGCGCATCTGCTGATGTCGCATCATTTGCACCAGATCCCCATTGTCGATCAGCATAATAAGAAAAAAATAGTCGGGGTCCTAAAATCGGAAAATATCTTTAAGGCCTACACGGACCTTGCCTTGAAACGCGACGAAATCGTCAACCGGATGCGGCAGGATGACGGACATGCCGGCGGCGCCTTAACCATCCGGTTTATTATTCCCCGCCGTTCGCCGGTGGTGCAGAAGGCCCTCAGGGAACTCACAATCCCGGACGGTGTCGTACTGACTTCACTCCAGCGCAAGAACAAGACCGTCATGCCCGCAGGCGATACGGTTCTTGAATTCCGCGACAAGGTCTGGGCCGCGGTCCTGCCTAATTGCGAGGATGCATTCCGCGCCTGGCTTAAGGAAAACAATCTCACTTAGAGGAATAAAACCTGAGGATTCTGCGATAGTGGCAACGCGGTGGGTTAGGAGGCCTGAGGTGTCCAACCTCCTAACCCACCGAAAAGACAAGACGTTCTTCGAGGGATTAAATCTTTCCGACTAGCTCCAAGCCGGGTTTCAGGGTCTTCGCACCGGGAGACCAACTCGCCGGGCAAACTTCCCCTTTATTTTCACGCACGAACTTTGCGGCCTGCAGTTTGCGAAGCAGCTCTTTGGCGCTTCTGCCGATGCTGTTGTCGTGAATTTCAAATGCCTTCAGAATTCCGTCGGGATCAATAATGAAACTGCCGCGCAGGGAAAGACCGTCGGCCTCAATATAAGTTCCGAATTGGCGTGAAAGCTGACCCGTCGGGTCAGCCACCATCGGGAACCGAATCTTCTTGATCGCGGGCGAGATGTCGTGCCAGGCTTTGTGCGCATATACCGTGTCGGTACTCACACTCATCACCTCGGCGCCTTCTTTTTGAAACGCGGCATAAGTCGCCGCCAGTTCCTCAAGCTCTGTCGGGCAGATGAAGGTAAAGTCTGCGGGGTAAAACACAAGCACAACCCACTTACCCTTATAGTCCGATAATTTAACGGGAATAATGTCGTCGTTCTGGTAGGCCTTCGCTTCGAAATCCTGAACTCTTGCTCCGATTTTCTCCATTGTGTCCTCCGTGCTGCCGGTTTGTTTCTTCTGAAAGGGACCCTATTTTATACACTTTAATTTTGAAAATCCAGAGATTCGTCGATGGGCCCCATATATTTCTAAAAAAAGATCCTAAGTCGTTTGTATTAAAAGACTTAAAAGGGTGGCTATACTTGTATTCCCGAGCTTTTAACTGTAGACTTTATAAATCATTAGCAAAAGCGAGGAAAAAAGTGGGATTTCGCCATAAGCGAACACACCCTACTATAAAGAAGATTATCGCGTGCGCGCTGTTGATATGTTTTACCGCCTTCAGCGTAGCCGCACCGGCCTCGGCCGCCTCTATGGCGGGTGTTGCGGCACACCCGAGCCTCGGAGACCTCACCTCGCTCTCCGTTCCGAAAGAGTTCGGCACCATTGAGCGCATTTTTATCCCGGCCGGCGGGAGCCGCCACGCGCCGGTCCTCTACATTCAAAATGCACATACCAATTATGACTCCGAGATCCATGTAAGCCGTCTTATTGAGCATTTCCGCAAAAAATACGACCTGCCGCTCGTCATGCTCGAGGGGGGTGAAGGCCGGCTCGACAATCTGTTCTTCCGCTCGTTTCCCGATGCCGAGGTCAAAGAAAAAGTACTGCGGGAATACATTTCGAAAGGAGAGCTCTCAGGCGGGGAGATGGCTGCGGTCACCGACGACTTCGGCGTCACCGATTATATCGGAATCGAAGACCGCAAACTCTATGAGAGAAATAAACAGGCCTATCTGAAGGCCATTGCCGCTGAAGACGAAGTCCTCGACCTCTTGTGGCGTATCGATGATGAGCTCTACAAGCGAAGCCAGACTATTTTTTCAGAAGAGACCAAGACGTTCTGGACGTCTCAGAGAAACTTCCACAGCGATTATCTTGATTTTATCGAGTACCTGAGCGTCGCCGCGGCCATTTGGAAGACACTGCGCAAAGAGCCGATCGCCTATACCTACCCGCAGCTCGGAAGGCTGCTTGCGCTCGAGTTCGAGCAGAAGCGTTATAAGGCCGGCGAGATCGACCTTGCCCTCAGAAATTTGATCCGGGAATTCCAAAAAGGGATACTCACGACACTGTCGTCTTATGAGCAGATGGACCTCAATGAAGGGATTCAGGATTATCTCACCAACCAGAGACAGGCGGCAGAGTTAGTTCAAAAATTTGTTGAGACGGCCGAACGGCACGGACGCGAATTTCCGCTGCCGCCAGCCTTACAACCCGGTGCCATGCAGGCCCGCACCCTTGCCTCCATCAAAGGCACCGTGCTCTTCGACGAACTGCGCGACCTCGAAGCGCTGATTCGCGCCGAGCTTCCTAAAAGTGATGCCGAGCGGCGGCTCCTTGACGACCTCTTTCACTTGGATCTCCTCGATCAACTGGCGCACTTAGAGCTTGTGCCGCGAGAATGGAACCGGATCCGGGCTTCAAAGCCGAGTGCCTTGATCAAGTCGCCGACGGACTCAGGCGACCTGACAAAATTAGACCGTCTTTATAACGCCCATTACCGCTTTTATGAATTAGCCGAAGAGCGCGACGGGGCGCTGTTCGCCAATATGGAAAGAACGGCTGCCGAACACCGCGCGGGTCTGTCGGCTGTTGTTACCGGCGGTTTTCACGCCGCGAGCATCACGCAGCAGCTGGAGGCCGCGGGCATTCCGTTTGCATTGATTCTGCCGAAAATCGAAACGATCGACGATGACTCGAGCTACCGTAATGTGATGCAGGGAAAACGGTCTTATACCGAGCGCTTCGGTGCAAACTTATGGGATGCGTTGGCCCAGGACTATGCCGCTAAAATTGCGGCGACTCTGAAACCCGCAGATCTGACACCCTCATTAAAACAGTGGCGCGACCGCATTATCCAGAACGCGATTGCCGAGAAGAGGATTACGAGCGCAGGACAATACACACGGTATGTCGACGCACTGGTGCAATCCCTGCGCCGTAAGTTCGCCGAGAAAGGGGACTTTGCGGCGGACGAAGTCTCGGCTGAGGAACTGAGGGGTCTTATCGATAAGGAGCTGAACAATTTCCTACCCGTCTACTTTGAACGATTCCGGGCCCACCTCAAGAGGAAGGCCCTTGTTTTCGAGATGGGGCTGAAGGAAATATGGGTTTCGGGAGATATCTCAGCAGAGAAAATTGGCGGACTCTTTGACCGGTTGCATGCCGGCGGCACATCAAATCTTGCCCCGGATATTGCCCTTATCCCGGCACGGCAACCGCCCTCGACACCGCCTTCGGCGACACCACGCCTAAGCAGTACCGAGATTCGCGAAAAAGCCATCGAGTTAGAAAGAATCGCCGCCGAGCAGGGCCTGACACCTGAGGAGTTCGCCGGAGCACTGGAAGCTTATGACGCGATCCTGAGCGCCGAAGAAGGAATTATTGCCGGCACTCCGGCCGCACTGATTCGCGATACGATTCGCAGCGTTCCGAACACGAGCGATGCCGTCACCATCCTGACCGAAGCCCGCAGGCGCAACGGCACCCGTGAAGGCAGATTCACGATTGAAACGATTCCGCTGGACCAGGCTGCGGCTGAAGACGGCCGGGCAGGCAGATTCACGATCGAAACCGTTCCGCTGGGCAAGGCCACGATTGAAGTGTTTCCTGTTGCGGCTGCAGTGCCGCCTGCACCGCCGGGGCCTCCGAGTGAGCCACCGGGCGGGGGCAGCGGCACCTTCAATTTTCCGGAAATTCCGGATGGTTTTAACACAAGCTCACTGATTAAAGAAGTCCTGCTACCCGGCAGGCCGGTATCAGCTTCGAGAGCTGCCGAGCCAGAAAGCCCGCATGCAGGTGAGCTTCGCGGCGAGATCGAGGATCTGCTGAGTGAGCTGGAAGAAGCCAAACAAAAAGACAAGCTGGCGTATGAAAGAAAACTCAAGGAGATTGCGGGGCGACTCCACGTCCTCATGATCTACCTTTACCTTGAGCTCTATGGGCCGTGGGTCGATGCAAAAGAACTTTTCCTCAAACCGCCGGGCCCACAGACGGGCATTGAATGGGAGCTTTTGCTCGAAGGACCGGAAGAAATCTCGTTTACGGAACTCCTGAAGCGTCTGCTCGCTGCGAGTTTGGCGGGGGCTTATACCGCTGACCCTCAGCGGTCCGAGTTGCGTATTATTCCGTCGGCAGGGCTCGATTTTTCGGGGCAGTTGCGGCTTCGCGGGGCCCTGGAGGTCTTTGTTCAGGCACTGCAGAATCCGGCGCCCATCACGGCTTTGACACAAAACGAATTCGCGGCCGGGGAGTTTTCTTTTCTGTTACGAAGCGACGGTATTATCAGTATCGCCGATTACGGCAGCGCAGATCAGGCAAAGCAGACACAGACGCAATTTCGGGAAATCGGCTTCATTGAAGACCGCGGAGGACCGGCTCAGACAGCGATTCGTTCATTAATAGAAGAGGGCAAACGCATTGTTCATGAACGGCCCGAATTGCACCGCAACTTTACCGGCATCGCCGATGCCCTGCGGCAGAAAACCGCGTTGCGCGACGACAATACTTCGGGCCTATCGCCCCCGGTTGTCTCGGTTTCTCCGACGTTTCAACGCCGCACCCTGAGTGAGGCCCTTCGTTATCAAGCCGGAGTAGAGAGTAACCGAAATAATGCCCGCCGCGCCCGAGAGCAGCTCGAGCAGCTTACTGAAAATCAGAAAAACGAGATTATCGGGATCCATACCTTATATGGTGAGCTTGCGCCCGGCGAGGGAGAATTCTTCCGGGGTTCAACCCTTGAAGTAAAAAATACTTCGGAGATCCCGGAGATAGCCGATCTGGCAAAGGCCCAAAATCTCCCCGATGTGCCGGTTGTCATTATCCGCCTCTCTGCAGAGGCCCTGAAACGCTTGAAGCAGAGCGGGAAAATCAGCGGTGCCGGGATAAGCGTGCACAATGTCCCCGGTGCGGTCGCCATTCAGGGTGCCTTGGCACGAAAGGGATTCGGTGCTTTTAATATCGGCGCCATTATTACGCCGCAGAGTCACTTCGGTTATTCTCCCACAGAAAGGGAATTTCACGAACTCGGTCATAATATCGCCTTGGGCAAAACTGCCGATCTCGGCCGCACGGCGACACCTTTCATCGTAAGACCCGGCGGCGAGGTGGACACTTTAGAAGAACTCAGCAATTACCGGCTTATGTATGCCGGCGCTGACGGGCAGATCAACCGTGTTGATCAATTCGGAAGGCCGCTAAAGACCTATGAAGGCAAGCGCGGGCTCGTCACGGGTTATGCGCGCAGCGCCAAGCAGAGACGCGAACTCGAACGCATGATGGATATCGTGGCGCGGCTCGACTCCATTTTCCCGCACCGCTATGTGACGCATCTGTTGCTGCGTGCCCGCAGCCATGAAGAAGTGTTGGGGTGGACAGTCGATGAGGCCGGCCGTGAACTCAGTGATGAGGCACTTGTTGAGAGATTTTTGGAACACTTTACACTCGAGGAACTCCTGAGGGCCAAAAAAGCAGGCTATGACCCGAATCAGATTGCGCTCCTGGACTTGGACGATCAGGCGCGCGAGCGCGAGTACATACGCGGAGATCTTGCGAATCCCACGACTGAGAACATTCAGCGGTGGGCCGATCAGTGGGCCGTCGGGCCGGTAACTTATCTGGTCGAGACGGGGCGCCGCTCAGAGCTGCGCCTGCTGCAGGGCTGGCTGAGTGCCGAAACGACAGACCCGATTCTCTACAACGCTGCGGTGAGTGCACTGAACAGGCTGGGTCTTACGCCTGCCGATATTGCGGCACGGCTCGCACCCATTGAGGAGTCCGGCGCCGATCTTCAGCCCGACATTAATATTTCCAATCAAGGTGTGCGTGAACAGTCCGTGCACCCGGCAACGAATGCCGAGTTTCGTGCCCAGCTGGATGAGAAATACCGTAAGCAGGAACTTGCCAAGGGCAGACCGCTTGCCGTGATTAATGCCGAGATTTTGGCAGCAGGCGTTTCGGGCGCTGCGCTCGCGATCCAGCCCGATGCGGTCACAACCAATGAATTCGGCGAGACAGAAAACGTCTTTTTCTTAGACGGCCTCGCCGAAGACAGGCAGATTGGTCATGCAGGGCTCACGCGCAACCAGGTCTATGCCAAGACCGGCCGCTACGATATCGCAGCCCATGAACTTGCCGAACTCCGGCTGTGGAAAATCAAAGAACGCGAACTTATCGAAAGGGGCGAGATCGATCCGTCTGCGACGCCTGCAAGCGGCACACCGCGTAATATCCGCGAATGGATCCGCGCCAATATCACCGAGGCAAGAAGACTCGACGCCCAGTTTCATGCCATCGGGCTGAAAGCGGAAGCGGCCGCCCGCGCCCAGAAGGTAAAAACCGCCGACCATCTTTCACGTGTGGTCTACCAGGTTATCGGGAAGGCGCTCTACGAGGTCCCCGTAACTGCGGCCAAAGCGGAACTCGACAAAGTCCAGAAGCAATACGAACTCCTCAAGAATTCGGGTTTAAAGGGTGAGGCGTTTCAAGTTGAACTTAAGCTTAAGGAGACCGAGCTTGCCGATGCGGCAAAGAAATTTCAGCAAGCACATGAGAAGTGGTTTACTTATCAGATTCTTCAGTCCCCCAACGGGGCAAACCGGCTTAAAGGCCTCCTGAGAAAAATCGGTATCGATGTCAAACCCGGCGACACGCGGTCGGGGCTCACTCTTTTGGAAGCATTTTCGCTGAACCCTGAGGTCAGAGCTATCTATGACAAAGTCACAGCAGCCCTGGCGGCCCATGAAAGTGAACTGCAGGCGGCCCTCGAAATTGACAGTGAAGATAAGATCGAAACGCGCGAGCACTTAGAGAAACTCAGGGCACTCGGCGAGAAGGTCAGGGGCGAATTGGAAAGGGACCTGGCGGGCACCGATACGGAGCTTCTCAGCATTATCATTCCGACAGCCGTCTCGGAGTGGATTACCGGGTTCTCCCTATTGGATGAGAGCGGGCAAAACGTGCGCGCGGGAGCGCAGGCCGACCTGATCGGTCAGGGGCGGGCCAATTTCATCGTCGCGGTCGCCCTCTATTTGGGTTTTGATATCTCGGCACCCACGGGTATCGGAAAAACAACGGGGATGCGTCTCGGTGCGGCGATCGCCAAATATGCGGATCCGAATACCTCAGTCGGTATGTTTTTAGAAAATACCGATTCCGAGGGGAAAGACTATGTGAAGGTGAAGAAGGGCGGCCAGTATGACGGAAGCAGGCAGCGGAAGGTGGGTGCGGATGCGGATTATGCCAAAGGGGTTACCGGTCTCGAATTTGCGGCGCTCAACGGATATGACGTCATTCGCGCCAGCGATTACATCGGGGAAGGCAAGGAAGATTACGCGGGGCTTCATGAGCAGCTTAAGAGCAACCCCAGGGCGGTCCTCGTCATCGATGTCTTCAACGCGTCACAGCTCGGCAATCAATTCGACAGGCTCTCCGAGAGCGGTAAACTCGATGCCGTGGACCTCTATGAATATATAGAGGCAATGGATGTCAAGATTGTCGACGAAGCACAGATCCCAGCGCTGCACCGTGTCCGTTCCATTATCGCCAAAGGCGGCGACGCTCAATTGGAAGGCCGGAGAAAAATAGTTCGCCGCGGCTTGAATGCGGCCAAGGTCCTCGACCGCCTGCGGGAGGAGGGCGAGTTCGTAGAGGCCGAGGACATCGAAGACTTTCTGCAATATTTAAGCGACGGCACGCTTAAAGAGACCCCGGCCTATGTCGTTACCGATGAAGGCATCGAGTTGAACCGGGCGCTGACGGAATTGCTGAGAAAAAATCTCAAGAAGTACGGGTTCACGCGGCAGCGCGAGTTCCGCTCACTCCTGCAGGCGCTCTATGCCCCGAGCGAATCGCTGATGCCGGGCATTATCGAAGGGCGAATCGAGCTTAAGCCCTTCCAGGAAGACAAGGGAACGATCGAAAAACGCCAGCAGTCCAGCGACGTCGCCCTCCAGGTCGGTGCCCTTTACCGCTTTTTTAAGCAGGTGGCCGCAGAAAACGAGGCGCGCGCCAAAAATGCCCCGCAGGTGATCGAGGAAATCAAGACACAGCTGGAGTCGATGAGAACGCCGGCCAATACGGCGGCGATTAACCGCCTCAAAGCCAATCTCGACAGGCTCAAAGCCGGTCACAACGAGAAGCTCTATAATCAAATTGCGGCGCAAATCGAGGCCTTGAGAGACTCGGCTAATAAAACGGTCATTGACGGCCTAAGCGAAGATCTAAGAAAAGCAGGGCCCGTCAGAGTTCGGGACGTGGTGCAGGACCTGGAGAGTACCGACAACCGGATTGACGGAGAGAAGGCCGGCGACAAAATTTTGAGCGGTGATGAAATCGTTGAAGGCGTGGATCTGAAACCCGGCAGCAAGGCGAAAACCGAAGTTAACTATGAGAAGTTGGGGAACTTCTTCAAGGTCGAATCCATCGGCCGCCTTGACACAAAGACCGGGACCCCGATTCAGGAACTTTTTGGTTCGGGCGTGCGAACGCTGTCGGCAACACTTCCGCTCACAAACGAACTCTATACCGGGAATCCGCTCATCGATCTCGGCACGAGCCGCCCGGACCTGGAGCTTTACAAGGAGGCCGGACGTCTCCATCTCGGCACCCTCGATTTTGACAGCGACGAAGATATTGAAAAACTTCTAAGCCTTTTGAAAAGCCGGGATGTCCTCCGGAGCGGCGATGAGAGTAAAGGAGAATTGGCGGTAAAGCCGCTCATCGTCATTCCGCTTGTGAAATATCAGGGCAGACTGCGCGAGCGGCTTGAAGAGTATCTGAAACAACACCCGGACCTTGCCGCCGACCTTGGGTATACGGCCGACGCCGTCCGGAACATCATCCGTGAAGTGGGCGTAACGACCACCTCCGAGGCGGTGCAGGAAATTGAGGGCGAGGGCCTTTATTCCCAGGGGTTCGTTGTGATCGGGCCGAGCCGTATTGCGACCGGCCGCGACTTCAAGGGCATCATATCCGTCATCGGGCTGGGTATAGAAAACTATCCCGCCGACCTGCTCGCACAGCTGATCGGCCGCGACCGCCAAAATCGCGGCCAGATTCATCTTTACGGGGCGACCGAGGGACTGCGCCGTAATCTGGTTCAGTCCATCGCGGGCGCCGAGGCAACCGATATGGAAAGATTCTTGGCCAGGCAGTTGAAGATCCTCGAGCGGGAGCTGGCCGACACGGAAACACGGACCGAAACGGAATTCGACGCGGCAAAAGCGCGAAACGCCAAATTCGCCGTGAGCGGCAACCGAAAAGATCTCGGGCATGATGCCCTGGTGATCGATAAAATTAGTAAGGCCCTCGACGGCACCGTGGACGGCAAACCCGGGAGCCCGGCGCTCAGAACTTCGGCCAACGAGGCGGTGATCGACCGCATTAAGCAGAACCTGGGCAATCTCCTGGCGGCCGTCGATGCCGTAAGCGTCAAAGACCTCGTCAACAAGATCAACGCGGATTTCGGCACACTTCAAGGCCTCTCGCCGGCCGAAGCAAAGATCAATCTGGAAAAATTACAGGCTTATGCCGGGAACATACAGCGAGTCTTCCTGGTGACGCGGGTCGGCCAGCAGACGACGCGCCGCGATGAAGGCAAAAGGCATATCCTTTTACACCGCGTCCTCCGGCAGAAGTACGATCAGAGCAAAATGGGTTCCGAGGAATTTCAGGACCTGCTCGAAAAACTCGCGAAATCAGCGGATCAGAAAATAACGCTGGAGTACAAAGACGAGGCAAAGGGCGAAACGCCCGAGTCGACGACCAGTACGGAGTTCCGCCTGAGCGATTTCTACGGCCTCAACTTTCAGTACCGTTACCTCATGGTGCAGTCTCACGCCAGCCGTTTTGTGGCCACGACCATGTCACGCAACGAAGTTGTCACGCGGCCCCTGAAGTCTCTCGTCAGTCAGCTTATCAACGGAACCGGCCAGGCCGCGGCGCTAAGCGTGCCCGAGCGGCAGAAGGCCGTCGCATACCTCTCGGAGCTCATCAAGGAAATCGAGGAGGGAAAGGTCTTTGATGTGGATTCCTATCTCGAACGCGGTGTTATCTCCGGCGAAGACTATGTGCGGAATGAATTGTTGATGCAGATCAATTTCGTGCTGGGTGAGGACCTCGAAAATGACCGGGGTGTCCTGGAGAGGCTGCGGGGCCAGAAAATATTCCGGTCGATCTGGTCGCTCGTCGAAGACACGCTCCGTGTCACCGAGTTGCGCGAGGTGAAACAGGCGCTCAAGACCAAGGAATTCAAATTGGAATCGGTGCAGGCAGAGGCGAAGCTTAGTGCTGAGCAGGGCTTCCCGGGTAAATTTTCCATCGCTTCAACTAAGGACAAGAGCCTGCGCAACCTCTTCAAGACCTTGGTCCTGTTTTCCGAATATGTCGCTGCCGGGCACCGGCACCGCTCGCCTTCCTCCGAGCAGGGTGAAAGGGCTTATGCCCAAACCGCCAAGGAAGAGACCAACCGCGACCGCGGGTATCAGCGATCTCTCGGGGATGTCCTGGAAGATAGTACGAAGACAAGAGAAACCACCGAAAAATTAAAGAACCGAAGCGAACTGCGCGGCGGCCGGGTCTCGCGGGCGGCGCTTAACTTTAAGCGATTTCTGGAGCAGCTCAAGAAGCGCCTGGAGACCGACACCGAACAGACAACGGCTGCCCTGAATCGCCTCCGGCGCGGCATCCGCGCGGATAATCCCGCTTTTATCAAGGACGATTGCGCCGGCGGAACGTCGTGTGCGGACCTCGCCTATGCCGTTGCGCATGAACTTTTGGATCAAGGGGTGTTTGCGGATCCCCAGCAGGGCAGTACGGTTGCCGGCCGGGCTCTCGGCTTCTTCGATTCCCTGAGCGATACCGAAGCGGCCGCTGTCCGGTTCCCGGATTTTCTAAGCGCGCTCCGCGCCGATCACCCGGAAGCCGCTCTCGCGCGCCTGAAACTTCTCTATAAGGGCGCCTTAAATCCGGCCGAAGAAGCAGCGGCCAACGCCGCATTCGACACAGAAGCTGAGGCGGAGCGTTATAAGCGCGTGAGGACAAAACTGGCCAAGAGAAAATCTGTTTATGATGAAAAGGTATCAAAGCAGTCGGAGTTCCTGCGTTTTCGAGGCGGCCTTCGCGGGGTGTTGGACAATATTAGGTACTATCTCAACCTGAGCCAGGCGGTGAAGGGTGTCCTGAGTTTTGAGCTCGGACTCTCGGGCCTGAGGAACAGTCTCCGGACCCGCGGCTGGAAAGGCCTCTACTCGAAATTCTTTCAACCCTTTTTCGGCGGCAGTCGGAATCTTTTCGGGATTATCCGAGTGAACGCCATTACGGTCGCCGATGTGTACAACGGCAGCGGGGCGGACCTGGAGCAGACTCTAAGACAACTCCGGTCGCAGGTTCCTGACTTGGAGGAAGCCGATCTGGATATTCTACGTGACCGTTGGGGTGATCTCGACAGCACCCTCAGGAATCTGCTTATGAATATGTCGGTCGAAGACCTGCCGCGATTCCTCCGGGCATTAAAGGCTGTGGAAAAGGAGGCGGGTGAAGAGGGGTTTGCCAAAGACCGCGGCCGCGTGATTCGGGATGCCTACCGTGTCGCTTTCGAAAAGGAACCCGACAGCGCGGGGGCCGAGTTTCGCAGGACATTGGTTTCGGTTTTTAAAGTGGGTTTGGTGGTTGCGGCGACGATCGCACTCACGGTCGCGTTACCGCTCGGCCTTCTCTACGCGGCGGGACTGCTCGGGGTTGCGGGCGCGTTCCAGATCGTGTCTCTGGCGGTGACCTACGGCCTGTTGAATACGCCGTTCGGTGCTAAGTTGTTCAAAGACAAGAAAGAAGGATTGCTGGCCTTGCTGAATCAGCCGGAGGGTACCCTGGCGGGCACGCTTTTGAAATGGACGGTATTCCTGCCAAAAAGCACCGCAAAGGCATTTTTGAATAAAAAATTTACGCAAAGCGGTAAACGCCTCAAGCGTTTAAGCAAACTCGAAGACTTGATTGAACGCGCCAAGAAAGGCTATTTCAAGCCTTCGGCTGTCAGCCTGCTGCGTGTCATTAAACTGCATTACGCCGAAAAGGGCTGCGAGGGAAATGCCTGTGCCGCACTCGATGCCCTGGTTTCGGATTTTGACGGTGAAACCGGATACGCAAACGGCCAGACGATCCCCGATACTTTTAAATCCTTTTCAATCGCTGACATTGACGGCACTTTGGGGACGCCGTCGAAACTGGCCGAAATCTGGACGGGGATAAGCGACATTGCGGACAATGTCCTTGCCAGTGACGCGCGTGTTGCCGCATTTACTTTGGAAGAACTTGAGAAGCTCGCGGCCCGTCACGGGCTTGACGATCACGTTTGGGATTTGGCGCGCCAGTTTGATAATTCCCTGGAGACACCCGGCGCGGACCTGCTCCAGGCGATCAAAGATTCGGGTACGGCGCGCAGTCAGATTCACCTTTCGGAATTCCGCGAACTCGCGAAGGCTTCGCGGGCCGTTGCCCTGCTTGCGGCCCCGACCGAAGACGATCTCCTGACTGTCGGAGAAAACTTTCTCCTCACGCCTACGAGCTTGAAGATTTTAGCCAGGCAGGCCGGGCTTACGGTTGATGCCGCTACGTTTACGCAGAAACTCCTGGACCGCGGCAAGGCGGCGGGCCGCCAGGCGCAGAGGCGCGCCCTTGCGAAGACCCGCATTGCCCAGGCCATCGAAACCTTGAAGGAGGCCGAGCGCGTTCCGGCCGCAGATCGCGGCGCAAAGCGAGCCGAGGCGGCGAGCCTGCTCGACAAGGCCTTCCGGGCCGACCCGGACCAGGGCAAGCGTATTGCGGAAGTAGAACTCGATTTCCGGCTGGCCGGCGGTTATGACTATGTTTACAAGGCCCTTCGCGGCATGATTGACACGATGAGAGAGGATCTCAGGGTCAACCGCGCCCATTATACGGCCGAGGAAATCAAGGGACTTGAGATTCAGCTCGCACTCCTGGAAAAACGGCACAAGGCCGGCAACAAGATCGTCATTGCGTCGAATCTCGATGCGGCGGCGTTGAACCGCGGCGGCGAGATCCATTTGAACAGAAACCTGCTCATTGCCATGAACCGCCTGCGGCGTGATCCGAAACTGGGAAAAGATGCCGAAACGATTGTTCAGGCAACGATCGGGTTTTTTCTGCAGCATGAAGAAACGGAAGGCCGGCTGGATATGCTTGATCGTCAAGTGATCATCAGACAGTTAGTGCAATTTCAAATCACCGAAGCGAGCCGCGCCTTGACCCCCGCCGAAAAGACCGAGCGGGACCGGCTGCTTCATATCCACCGCCTCATCGGTCACGGCGACGGCAAATCAACTCATCGCGGCGCCAATGACTTCGGAAAGGCCTTTCGCGACTATGCGGCCAACTATTATGAAATGCTCTACACGCGGACACTGACGAATGCACAGCGCGAAGGGGTCTACACGGCCTTCGAAGGCCTTGCGGCCCTCTGGCATCAACCCAATTTTCTGGACAAGATCACGCCCTATAGGCGCTTTGCCGACGGAGGAACGGATGTCAGCCCGTTTGAAATTGCGAGACAGCGCCGCCGGGAGCGTATCAAGGTCGTCAATGATCTCAGGGCGCTGAAAGCCAAAGAACGTGCCGCCCTGTCGGGAGGTCCGGTCCTGACGGCGGCTGAAGAAGCCGAGCGTGGCCGGCTCGAAAAAGAACGGCAGCAGCCTCTCTGGAACGAAAAGACAAGCCCGGTAAGAATCTTCAACGATTACTTTCGCCACAATAGTGTGTTCGGCTATGCCTTCGCCTTCAAGAAGGCCGTCAACGACGGGCTTATTAAGCGGGCAAAAGAAATTCTCGAAGCGGAAAAGAAAAAGAACTTTGACGATGACCGACGGCCCCTGGCCGAGCCGAATATCAGCCAAGCCATGATCGATGACCTGGAGGCCCTCCTCAGGAATGTTGCCGGCAAGAACGAAGCCGAGAGAAAAGCGGAAGTCTCGAAGTGGTGGGAAAATGTCGAAAATAGCGCCTTAAAACTCTTTTCCCTATATACCCAATACAACCATGACGTTGTCGGGGATCTTGTCGCCGGCGAGGCCGCCAAAGTTGCCGACGAAATCGAAGCCGGCTTCAAACCGGATGCAAGCGGGGTCGTCGACCCGGTGAAATTGGCCGCGGCCCGTGAGAAGTTTGTCGTCGATGCAAGCGGCACGCCTATTCTCGAGAACACGATACGAAACATCCTGGGGCCCGGTTTTATTAACGTCGATCCCTTCTCCGACGGTTTCTATAAAGTGGAAGAGCAGGTCAAAGAGAGAATTCTTAAGACAATCTTTCAATACGGAGACGATAATGACAGGAAGCTGGTGCAGAAACTGGCGAAGCGCTCGCCCGGAAGCCGGCGGACGCTCGACTATTATCTTAAGAGTTTTTCCCTGGCGGCCATGCTCGAAGATGCTGAGTCCCACGAGAAAACGGCGCCCGCCGCCAAGACCGATGCACAGCGCTTCATTGAAAGCAATCTGCAGGAACCGGGTGCCTTTGCCGTTACGCCCGGGCTTTCGGCCGCCGACGCGCAGATCATTGCGGATACGGTACGAGCCGCCCGCACCGCGAATGAGACGGCCTATCTGGTACTCACCGGCGTCACCGATTCCCAACGCGATATCCCCGAAGTCCTTTTAGACGAACTCAACAAGATCGGCTTTGAAACGTCGCTCGCGCAATTTAAGCGGGGTGAGAACGTGTACCTTAGTTTTCAAGGGGCACTGCCGGAACGGATTGAGCCGTTCGGCTCCCACGGGTACACGAGTACGGATATTCAGGTGACTCACTTTCACCCTTCAGACGACCCGACGCCGAGCAGTATTACCGACGCGCCGGGCAGCGGCAGTTCTAAGATTATTGCGCGCACAAGGGCCTCGACTTACAGCACGCATGAATCGAGCCACCCTGATGTCACCGGGCACAGTCCGGTAGGCGATGCCTTTGACCCGGCCAAACACCAGCAGATTGTCTTCTATGAAGATGACAGCGGGAATAAGGTTTATGACGTCTTTGAGGAAACATCCCCCGACCCTTATAGTGGTTTCCAGAGCTATGCGCCTGAGTTTACCGACTTGATCAGGCGGCTGCGTACCGACAATAAGGCTTACACATTTTACATAAAGGATAACCGGCCGGGCAGTACGCCGACCGACTGGTTGAAATCCCAATACTATATTCCGGGGACTTCGCGCTCGGAGCTTCGTCAAAGTGTTGCCGCCGACAAGGTATCGCCCGACGCGGTCGACACCTCGGTTTCGCGGGCCGTCAGTATTGTCGGCAATGCCGTGGCGGGTGATGCGCTGGTTCGACTGGGACTTGCCGCAGATACAGTGCTCTATGACGATGACGAAGTGGCGGCCGCGCTTAAAGTGCTTTATGACCGCGGGCTAAGTGCCGAAGACGTTGCGGGCTTGACCAGGCCGGTCATTGAAAACGCGGTGAACCGGGCGCTCGGCGATCTTCGGCAGCGGTTGAGCGAGCCGGAACGGCGCGGGGCTGTTCTCGACGACCTCGGCACCCGGCTTGCGAGTTTTGATACGACTCTTCCCGCTCCGGAGGCCTTGTGGCATGCGTTTGTCGACGCCTCGGGACTCATTGCGGTGGAGAACCCGGATTTCACGGAACTCTCGGGCTGGGTCGACAGCGTACGTAATCTCATGCGCTACTCGGCTGCGGTCTCGACTGAAGGCGGCGCGCTCGGACTCAGTCTCGACAATTTAACGCAGGCCGATGTCGCACGCGCGCGGGCGATCAAAGATGCGATCCTGGCAAATAAAGAGAACCGGATTATTTCTTATCAGATATCGAACGACCTCATTAACTCGGCCAATCGCCGGGAGCTCATCGAGGAATTGGCCGTCACGGTGCGCAATACCGTGATGCTTCGCCCCAATTATTATATCCGTATTATCGTGCCGACCATTGCCGACCAGGACGAGCTGCGTGAAATCTTCGGGCGGCTGGCCAATGAATCTGATTTGGAGATCATTACGCCGAGTCACGTGTATCTGACGAGCACGGAGGCACAGCCGAACATCCTCGAGGTGTTTACGCCTTCGCATATTGTCATTACCGATGATGCCGAGATCCACGCGAACAAGATCGGCGATGCCGCAGCCCTCGCCTCCGACCGTTTTGTCGACGGCAGTGTGCGCATTCGTTACACGGGTGACTTGAAGGTGACGCCTTCCGAGCTCCTGCTGGCGGCGATCGCGTCACTCACCGAGGAGACGCTCGATCAGTTGGTCCGCTACGACAACGGGCTGATCCGCGCCCGCAATCGCACGGCCCTGACGTCCTTTGCCCTGGCCGCCCAGATGCTGGCCCAGGAATTCCGCGAACAAATCCTCCAAGCCCGCAGCGCGTAAAGCAGCGCAACGCGGGAAGTTGGCAGCGAGTTCCTTCCCTCAGGATTCGTGCAAGAAATCTACACGGTGTGGCGGCGGAACACCTTCCGCTGTTCCAGCGGCTTTCCACCGCCACACCGTAAGATTTCTAATAATGCCGAATCCTAATTTTCGGGAAGAAACTCGCTGCCAACTTCCGATAACACCATCGCATAGGGGGCGGGAGGGGTGGCACCGGTGACAGGACCCCGACCTCCGGGCAAGTGGAAGGGCGCGCCCGCCGGGGGCCGGCCACGCGCTCTCAAGGATTGCGGTGGGGGCTCCGACACTGTAGGATAGGCCTATGCTTATTCAAATACTCTATCTTGCCGCAGGGTTGCTGCTCGTGATCAAAGGGGGCGACCTCTTTGTGGATTCGAGCGTGCATATCTCGCGCCGTTTGCATATCCCGCGCATTGTTGTGGGCGGCACGATCGTGAGTCTTGCCACGACCGTGCCCGAACTCGTCGTCTCGGCGACCGCGAGTTATATGGGGGATTCCGGCATCGCCGTCGGAAATGCGGTCGGTTCGGCCATCGCCAATATCGGGCTTATCGTCGGGGTTGTGGCGGTGCTCACGCCGGTGGTCGTGGACCTTGCCGATTTCAGGGCGCGCTCTCTCTGGATGCTGGGCTCGGCGATTCTTGTCATTATCTTTTCGTGGGACCTTGAGCTGCCGAGGACATTAGGCCTGATTCTCTTCGCCGTGGCGCTCGTCTACCTGGCGGTCGACTGTATCGGCGCCATACGCAAGCGAAAGACCGCCGATGAGACTCCCGACGAAACGCCGCTGACCAAATCGCTCATGACTTTTGCCCTTGGTGCGGTCATGGTCGGGCTCGGCAGCCGCCTGCTCGTGACCTCGGGCATTCAGATCGCCTCGGCGCTCGGGATCCCGTCAGTCATTATCGGGCTTTCGATTATTGCGGTCGGCACGTCCCTGCCGGAACTCGTCACCGCCGTGACCGCGGCGCGAAAAGGCGTGCCCGACCTTTCCATCGGCAATATCATCGGCGCGAACGTATTGAATTTATCCATGATCACCGGGATTTCCGCCGTGATCCGCCCGCTCTCGCTTCTCCCGTTTACGCGCAACTATTCCTTTCCGTGGCTGATGGTTTTTGTCGGGCTCATGATCCTGATGATCGGCAGGGAAGGCAAGATCGACAAACGCGAGGGCTGCATTCTGCTCGCACTTTATTTTCTGTATATCGCAGGCCTCATCGTGTTCCCCATGATCGGCAGGGTGTGACGGTGTTTCGCCACCGGCCCCTGCAATTAATCGACAAGGTGACCAAGAAGATTGCCGTGAACCGTTTGTTTGTGGCCGACGGGTTCTGGAGCCGCTTTCGCGGCTTGATCCTGCGCCCCAAAATAGAAGCCGACGCCGCGCTGCTGCTCGTACCCGCGGCCTCTATCCACACCTTTATGATGGGTTACGCCATTGACGTGGCCATGCTCAGTGAAACCGGCGAAGTCCTGAAAGTGGTGCCGAACGTTCGGCCCTGGCGGATTGTCAAAGGGGCGAAAGGCACCCGCGCTGTCTTGGAGTTCGCGGCCGGCGAGGCCGGGTTCGAGGCGGGGGCCCAGCTCAGGCTGCGCACAACGGGGATTCCCCCCCACTCGCTTCGTTTTCTCTGGGAAGCCGTTTAAATTGTGCTAGAATAAGGCCTTATAGATTGGAGCAACGGATGTTAGCAGCAGGTTTTACGAAAAGTTCCGTCGGCAAGAAGTTGCTTATGGCTGCGACCGGCCTCATGTTGTTCGGGTTTGTGGTGGGGCATCTCCTCGGCAACCTGCAGATCTTCCTCGGCGCCAAAGTCCTCAACGAATATGCCGTCCACCTCCTCGAACTCGGCCCTCTTCTCTGGCTCATGCGCGGCGGTCTTCTGACAGCCCTTATCCTTCATATAGGCCTTGCGGTCAACCTCGCGCTCGAAAATCGCAAGGCACGCCCGACCGGTTATTCCTTTCGCGCGAGTGTCCAAACGACTTATGCCGCAAGGACCATGATGGTCTCCGGCGTCATTATTCTGGCTTATGTGGTTTATCACCTGCTTCATTTCACTTTTCGGGTGACGAACCCCGAGATCTCAAGCCTGCACGATGCCGCCGGGCATCACGACGTTTACGCGATGGTGGTTCTCAGCTTTAAAGACCCGGTGATCTCCGGGGTCTATATCCTGGCACAGCTGCTTCTGGCTTCGCACTTGAGCCACGGCTTCGGCAGTATGTTTCAATCCCTGGGTTGGATCTGCGAAGGCAATGAATACTGCATGAAAAAGGTGAGCCTGGCGATCGGGGCTTTGATCGGGCTCGGCTACATCTCTATTCCCGCCGCGGTTCTCCTGAATATGCTGACCGTACCCGGAGGGGCAGGATGAGCGTAACTCTCGACGCCAAGATTCCGAGCGGCCCGCTTGCCGACAAGTGGGACAAGCACAAGTTCGATATGAAACTTGTGAATCCCTCCAATAAGCGCAAATACAAGGTGATCATTGTGGGGTCGGGCCTGGCCGGGGGTGCGGCCGCGGCAACACTCGCCGAGCTGGGTTATGCGGTTGAGTGTTTTTGTTACCAGGACAGCCCGCGCCGAGCGCACAGTATTGCCGCGCAGGGCGGCATCAACGCCTCGAAGAATTACCAGAATGACGGCGACAGCGTGTTTCGCCTGTTCTACGACACCGTCAAAGGCGGCGACTTCCGCTCGCGTGAAGCCAATGTCTACCGCTTGTCGCAGGTGAGTGAAAACATCATTGATCAGTGCGTGGCGCAGGGTGTTCCCTTTGCGCGCGAATACAGCGGTTATCTTGGGAACCGTTCTTTTGGCGGGGCGCAGGTCTCGCGCACCTTTTACGCCCGCGGCCAAACGGGGCAGCAGCTCTTGCTCGGCGCTTACCAGGCACTCAGCCGCCAGATCGAACTCGGCAGAGTGCGGATGCATACGCGCGCTGAAATGCTCGACGTCATTATCGTAAACGGTCACGCCAAGGGCATTGTGGTGCGCAACCTCGTCAGCGGTAAGACGAGCACCCACATGGCCGATGCCGTGGTGCTCGGCACCGGCGGTTATGCCAATGTCTTCTATCTTTCAACCAATGCCAAAGGGTGTAACGTGACGGCGGCCTTTCGCGCCTATAAGCGGGGAGCGGCCTTTGCCAACCCGTGTTACACGCAGATTCACCCGACCTGCATTCCGGCGAGCGGGCATTATCAGTCTAAGCTCACGCTCATGTCGGAGTCGCTGCGTAATGACGGGCGCGTGTGGGTGCCCAAATCCAAAAACGATAACCGCCCGGCCCTTCATATCGAAGAGCATGAGCGCGACTATTTCCTGGAACGCAAGTACCCGAGTTTCGGCAACCTGGCCCCGCGTGACATTTCGTCGCGCAGCGCCAAAGAGGCCTGCGACGACGGGCGGGGTGTCGGCAAGACGGGTCTCGGGGTCTACCTTGATTTTGCCGACGCCATCAAACGGCTCGGCGAAGACACCATCCGCGAGCGCTATGGCAATCTCTTCCATATGTATGAAAAGATCACGGGCGAAAATCCCTACAAGATGCCGATGCGTATTTTTCCCGCGCCCCACTACACGATGGGCGGGCTCTGGGTCGACTACAACCTCATGAGTAATGTGCCCGGCCTGTATGTGATCGGTGAGGCCAATTTCTCTGACCACGGCGCGAATCGGCTCGGGGCAAGCGCGCTTATGCAGGGCCTGGCCGACGGCTATTTCGTATTGCCTTACACGATTGCCGACTACCTGGCACGCATCAAGCCGGGCGAAGCAGGCGACTCGCCGCCCGAAGCGAAGGCCGCAGAAAAAGAGGCCGACAAGCAAACCAAAAGACTCCTGGCGGTCAAGGGAAAGACCACCGTCGATGAGTTTCACCGCAGGCTCGGGAAAATCATGTGGGACTATTGCGGCATGGCGAGAAACGCCGCAGGCCTGAAAAGAGCGCTTGGCGAGATCCCCGAGCTTCGCGAACGGTTTTGGGAAGACGTCAACGTGCTCGGCAGTGACAAGGAACTGAACCAAGCGCTCGAACGCGCCGGCCGGGTCGCCGACTTTCTTGAGTTTGCCGAAGTCATGTGCCACGACGCGCTCGAGCGCAATGAGTCTTGCGGCGGCCATTTCCGCGAAGAGTACCAAACCGAAGACGGCGAGGCCCTGCGCGACGACCAGAACTTTACCCACGTTTCAGCCTGGGAGTACCAGGGGGTGGGGGCCAAACCCTTGCTGCACAAGGAACCGCTCGTGTACGAGAATGTCAAGTTAGCCACAAGGAGCTATAAATAATGAATCTCACCCTGCACGTCTGGCGGCAGAAAAGCGCCGATCTCGGCGGCGAGATGGTCAGGTACGACGCCAAAGATATCAGCCCCGACATGTCGTTTCTCGAAATGCTCGATGTCGTTAATGAAGGGCTCGACCAAAAGGGCGAAGAGCCGATCGCCTTCGACCACGACTGCCGCGAGGGGATTTGCGGGATGTGTTCGCTTACGATCAACGGCATTCCGCACGGGCCGGACCGCGGCACGACAGTGTGCCAACTGCATATGCGCCGTTTCAAAGACGGAGATTCCATTCATATTGAGCCGTGGCGCGCCAAAGCCTTTCCGGTGATCAAAGACTTGATCGTCGACCGCACGGCTTTTGACAACATCATTCGTGCCGGCGGCTATATTTCGGCCTCGACCGGCGGGGTGCCCGACGCCAATGCCATTCTTATCCCCAAGAAAAATGCCGACGACGCCATGGACGCCGCGGCGTGTATCGGCTGCGGGGCCTGTGTGGCGGCCTGCCCGAACGCCTCGGCCATGCTGTTTGTGGCCGCGAAGGTCTCACACCTGGCGCTTTTGCCGCAGGGTGCGGTGGAGGCCGGCACCCGCGTTAAGAAGATGATTTCCAAAATGGATGAAGAAGGGTTCGGCGCTTGCACCAACCACTTCGAGTGTGAAGCGGCTTGTCCGAAAGAGATCAGCGTGAAGTTCATCGGCAAGATGAACCGTGAGTTCCTCAAGGCTTCCGTTAAGAAATAACCCCCCGCAGGTATTCTAATGATGATTTGCTGTCTTGATTTAGAAGGTGTTTTGGTTCCCGAAGTATGGATCAATGTCGCGAGGAAGACGGGTATTAAAGACCTGCTTCTGACCACCCGCGATATCCCCGACTACAACGTGCTCATGCGCTACCGCCTGAAGATCCTCAAAAAACACGGCCTCCGCCTGCCGGATATCCAGCGGGTGATCGCTCGGATGAGGCCGCTTCCGGGGGCGAAAACCTTCCTAAACCGGCTCCGGGCCCGCACCCAGGTCATCATCCTCTCAGACACCTTTTACGAGTTTGCCGACCCCCTGATGCGCCAAATCGGCTACCCGACGCTCTTCTGCAACCGGCTCAAAGTGGCCAAATCCGGCCTCATTACCGGTTATAAGTTAAGGCAGAGCAATGGGAAAGAGAAAGCGGTCCGGGGCCTGCGGAAGCTTGGGTTCGAGGTCCGGGCGGCCGGAGACTCCTATAACGATCTGACGATGCTAAAATCGGCAAATCGTGGTATTCTATTCAACCCGCCGGCCGCAATCCGGCGTAAATACAAGCGGTTCCCGGTGACCCGCACGCATGCGGCATTACTGAAGCAGCTGTTAAAATAAGGAAAGTTGAGGATTATTCGTCATGGCAAAAGAAGGCGCCAGAGTTAACGTGCAAATGAGAAGTCCCGAGAGCGGCCACACCTACTGGACCTCGAAGAACAAGCGTACGACGACCGAGCGTTTAGAGCTCAAAAAGTACGACCCCAAAGTCCGTAAACACGTCGTCTATAAAGAGAAGAAGTAATTCATGGTCGATAAAGAGCTGCTGGACATTCTTGTCTGTCCGGAGACCAAACAGGACCTGACTTTGGCCGATGAGGCCCTTGTCGATAAGATCAACGCCCGCATTGCCGCGGGCACGCTCATGAACCGCTGCGGGCAAAAGGTAGAAGGCAAGATCGACTACGGCCTCGTGCGCAGTGACAAAAAGTTCCTCTATATTATCCGAGACGATATCCCCGTCATGCTGATCGACGAGGCGATCGCCCTCGAGGGCATCCTGTGAGCCCACAGGCGCCCAGCCCAACTAAAGAAAAAACCGTCCGACAATTTATAGAGCAGAACTACCGCCACTTCAACTCAGCCGTTGTCGTGGATGCGGCCCGCGCCTACGAAACACACATCAATGCCGGCAACAAGATGATGATCACCCTGGGCGGCGCCATGAGCACGGCCGAACTCGGCATCTCGCTCGCCGAGATGATCCGCCAGGATAAGGTGCATGCCGTCTGCTCGACCGGCGCCAATCTCGAAGAAGACATCTTCAACCTGGTCGCCCACTCGCATTACGAGCGCGTGCCCGGCTACCGTGACCTAACGCCTGAAGACGAGATCAAACTCCGCGACAGTGGCAGGAATCGCGTGACCGACACCTGCATCCCCGAAGAAGAGGCGATGCGCCGAATCGAGAGGAAGATCCTCGAGCTGTGGAGCAAAGCGGCTGACGGAGGCCTAAGGTTTTTCCCCTACGAATTTATTTATCAGCTGATCCGGAGCGGCACACTCAAAGAACACTATGAGATCGACCCGAAAGACTCGTGGGTCGTTGCCGCCTGTGAAAAAGGCATCCCCATCTTTACCCCCGGCTGGGAAGACTCCACCCTCGGGAACTGCTTCGTCGCAGGCGTCATCAAGGGCACCATTAAGACTTATGACTGCGTCAAATCCGGCCTCGAGCAAATGGGCTACCTGGTCGACTGGTACAAACAGAAATCCATGGCCAACTCGATCGGCTTCTTCCAGATCGGCGGCGGCATCTCGGGCGACTTCCCGATCTGTGTCGTGCCGCTCATCATCCAGGACCTCAAACACAAAGACTGCAAGCTCTGGAGCTACTTCTGCCAGATCTCCGATTCCACCACTTCATACGGCTCATACAGCGGCGCGGTACCCAATGAAAAAATCACCTGGCACAAACTCGATGCATCAACCCCACGCTTCGTCATCGAGTCCGACGCAACCATCGTCGCACCCCTTATCTTTGCGTACGTTTTGAATAAATAGGACAGTATTATCCCGGGGACCGTTGCCGCTGTCATCCCGAGGCCCACGGCCACTGTCATCCTGAGCCCGCCGAAGGCGGGCGAAGGATCTCGCAACACTGTACGCTGTCATTCTGAGGGCTGCAGGCCCGAAGAATCTCTGACATACGTTTGTCATTGAGGGCCGAAGGATCTCGCGAAGTCTAACTAAAACCACAAGAACAAAGGATAAAAAAATGGCTGGCACTCACGCTAGGCGCACAAAGAGCTTTAACCAATTGAGTTCCAAGCAAAGTCGTTCTGTAATTTCACGCACGACGAGGCTCATGAAACAATATAAGACCGCACACGAAAGACTCAAGCGGGCAGGCCGCTAATACGGGACACTGTTCTCCCGAGCCTCCGGTTTAAAGAACCGTAGGCTCGGAGAGAACGAGTATCGCAAGTGTGTCAGATCAATACCACGACATGAAGAAGCCATCAGATATTAGCATTGTCATATGCGCGCGCTGTTCGGAGGCGAACAAGATCTACTATGCCCGGTGCTGGAAATGCAGCGATCCTATAGAGAAACCAAACCAGCCTGCATTGCCGGCTCAGCAGGCGACAGTAGCTAAAGTGGATAAGCTGCCCGGTGCAGACGCAATCTTAAGAGCCTACAAAACTGTGCTGAGTAGTGAAACCAGGGGTTCGAACGTGTGGCCGCAGAGTGCCTTACCCTATCCTCTTAATGATGTAAAACATGCAATCGTTGAGGAATTTACAAAGTGCGCCGATGGGGATGGTGCTCAAAAAGAACTATTGAGGAAACTTTATGCCCAGTTGGCTAATTTTGTGAGCGATGGCGACGCTAAGGAATTCGGAAATCACGGAATGGACCCTGAATGGCATACGGACATTGTCGAGAGGATTGGCCGCACGAAGACTCAGTATGACAAGGAGATTCAATCAGTGGAAAGCGAAATAAAGAGGCTTGCAGCTGAAAATAATATTGAACAGCGTGGACGCCGTGACAGTATAGCAGAAGCTGTAAGGCGGCTGACGAATAAGAAACAACTAATGGCTGCTTGGATCATATCGACACTCCTATTCGTGGTAGTGCTATTTGCGCCAAGAGATCACCTGGTGCAAGGACCTGGGGGGCGTGTTTTTAGAATTACCGAAAAAACCGACATCCTGTATAAAAGTGCGATTCCTTCAATACAATGGGATACTGTTTTGCAGAGGTCTTTTTTGATCCTAATCATCGGAAGTATGTTTGTTTACACCCTAAGAGATAAAAAATGAGATGCTCATCGCACATATTTTTATCCGGTAACCTTAGTTAGGTGACAGACACGAAAAAAGGGGACACAGAGTAAGGTGCCGCATAGAAGGGCCCGGGTACCGAGCAGTTAACCGGACGGCATCTGGCGGGGACACGTTAAAAATTCCGGTATCAGTTCTCCTGGGTAGATGGGGACAGTCCCCAGAGGGCCAGGTTCAATTGTGCGGCCGGCCGCACAATTCAACAGTTAGGTGACACCAAAAAGAGGGACAGTCGTTAGTTCCGGTGTTACGGTGTTAAGAGGTACCGGGAACTGGTTTCATAAGTCCTTGTAAGTAGTTGTCGATAAAAGACTCAAGGGAGGGAACAGCCCTATGAGTCGCGCCATATATTTAAGTGAAAGACAGTGGAAAATGATTGAGCCATTGCTTCCCCAGTTAAAAAGTAATGGCCGGCCTTGGAAAAATAACCGAGCCGTTCTTGAAGGAATCCTTTGGGTACTTCGAAGCGGAGCAAGATGGAAAGATCTACCCAGGGAGTATCCAAGCCCAAGTACCTGTTGGAGACGATTAAGAGATTGGGAAGCACAAGGTGTTTGGGAACAAATCTGGCAAAGTTTTATTCGGCAGTTAGATAAGCGGCGAAGAATCCAATGGGCACAGTGTTTTATGGACGGCCACTTTATCGTGGCTAAAAAAGGGGCTCTAAAGTCGATTACGCAAGGCGGGGCAAGGGTTCGAAGCTTATGGTGGTGGTGGACGGCAAAGGAATTCCTTTGGCAGTGGCCCTTCACGGAGCCGGTCCTCACGAGCAAATCTCGATCCAGAAGCTGGCGCGCAAGCCAGAGCGTTTGATTGGTGACAAGGCTTACGATTCGAAAGCCTTGCGAGCAAAACTTAAGAGCCAAAACATTAATTTGATTGTTCCACCTAGAAGATGTACGAGTAAGACGGTGCAAGACGGACGCTCGCTTCGCCGGAACAAACATCGGTGGAAAATTGAACGCACGATGTCTTGGCTTGGAAACTACCGGCGTTTGGTGGTTCGTTGGGAAACCAACGATAAAATGTATCAAGCTTTTGTCCATATTGCTTGTGCCTTAATCACTTACCGATGCTTATGAAACCGGTTCCGGGTACCAAAGGGACAGGTAACCGGTAAGTATCTTAAGGAGTGATTGTCAAAGGGATGAGGGCACGATAACTGGACGCCGGCCCGTAAGTTCATCTTCAAACCGAAATGGGCTAAAAAAGCTGAGGCGCTACGTTTAATTTCAATGAAGGCACTGCTGATTCGGGTTGGCGCTGATTGTTCATCCGGGCGGTTTAACGGACCGATGAATGGCATGACGAGGGAATTTGTCTATATCCCGATTCCTGAATCCTGTGATGTGCATGCTGATCTGGCGACGCCCTATGCCCTTTTTGATGCAGCCCTCCAGTGTTTCGGCGAAGTTCTTCCCAAGCATCTTGTCGGTCGAAATACACACCTTGATCCTGATTTCGAGCATCTTACCTATGGCGACCAAGGACAGAGAGCTGTACAAATAACCTCTTATCTTGAGAGAGGGGATCTCGTTGTGTTTTATGCCGGGTTGCGCGATCTTCATCCCAGGGCGCAGCTTGTTTATGCGATCATCGGTCTTTATGTTATCGATGATATTATTGCTGCCCGATCGGTGCCGAAAGATCGATGGCACGAGAATGCGCATACGCGTCGGGTATTGCGCCCGAGCAGCAAGAATGATGTGATAATCAAGGGGAAGAAAGAAGTCTCAGGACGACTACGGAGCTGCCTGCCGATCGGGTCCTATCGCAGCTCTGGTGATGCGCCGGAGAAAAGGCCATGCTACCGCGTCTTGCCGGATTTGCTTCGGGCCTGGGGCGGGCTTGATGTGTCGGACGGATTTATCCAGCGCAGCGCGCGTCTGCCAAAATTCATCGACGCAGACAAATTCTATACGTGGTTTAATGACCAGAAGGTTGAATTTCTTGAAAAGAACAACTGATAAGCCGAAACTTTTCGTTTACAAGATCAAGGTGGACAGCGGCGGCGCACCCTGCGTCAGAAAAGGACTTTTAACATTAGCGATTTGCAAACCTCTGATTCGTTCCGCGGCAAATGCCGGTGACTGGATTTTTGGCTTTGGAAGCAACGAATTGGATAATCGCTTGATTTATGTTGCGGAGGTTACGGAGAAACTATGCAATGGGCTTTATTACGGTAAGGTGTTTTCAGGGCGGCCGGATGCCATCTACAGATGGAAGGGCGATCAATTGAGACCCAAAAGAAATCGTTTGTACCATCGCGGCATAAAAGATCCCGAGCGCGACATTGGGGTGTTCGCTCATTATAAAAGGGCGAATGTTTTGCTGAGCCGAAAGTATCGTTATTTTGGGAAGGAGCGATATGATTATAGTGTTGGCTTGCGGCAATTTATACGGTCGATTGGGCGCGGGCACCGGTGTCGTATTTCGGCGCACCGGAGAGCGCAGCTGGAAGATCTTAGAAAAAGAGTGTGGCGAGAATGGAAAAAAACCGGCCGTCCGACACATGCGGCCCCGGCGGATCGGCAAAGCGTATGCCATGCAGACGCCGGTTCTTGTGTGCTTAAATGAATATTTAGAAAGGTGCCGGGTACCAAAGGGGCAGGTTAATCGAAACTAAGAAGCAAAGGGTTGGAGTAGTTTCAGTATCGGTTCTCCCGGCGGACAACTATTCAAGAGGAGGGGTGATGACGCGAAAAGCGGTTTTTAGCGGATGGTTGCTGTTGATGTTGAGTTGTGGGCTCCCGGCGGCGAAGGCGCCCGTACTGGGCCGGCCCGACCGCCTGCTGCTTCCCGCCGATATCCTCGACGCCGTCATTTCGCCTTCTCACAAAGTATCGGAAGACTATGAAGGGAAACTCGAGCCGGGCGAGCTTTCACCCATGTCCGATTTGACCCATGTGATGACAGTGCGCGAGCTGTTGGACATCACGGCGTATTTAATGGCCCAGCAGGACTGAAAGGATGATTTATACGGAAAGGTACTGGGAACCGGTTTCACAAGTCCTGCCATCCTGCGGGCGTAGGCCCGAAGGATCCAGCGTCGCGAGATTCTTCGCCCGCCTTCGGCGAGCTCAGAATGACATGGTGTGTGGCGAATGTCCCCGTAAGAAGCCGTGTTAAAACGTACCCTATCTGTAAAGCTCTTGTTGTATCAATGTATAGCATTTATGTGGCCAAATAAGTGGCCAAAATAGTGGCCACAATCTGGCTTGAAAATCATATAACTGCAATGTAGTATTGAATATATCAATTATATATAAGCGGCCAAAAAAGAGGACATATGATAGATCGTAAAGAAACAGTTGGCCTGATGGAGCCCCTCACAATATCCCCCGAGGCAAAAAATTATTCCGAGCTGATGGATTTAGTGATTGAGGTTACCGCTGCATCCACAGGATTAACAAGAAGCTTACCTGCGGGTGTCATTAAAGCTTTGTCGGAATTGGTAAGAGCGATGAATTGCTACTACAGCAATTTCATCGAAGGTCACAATACGCATCCGGTTGATATCGAAAAAGCTCTTAAAAATGATTTCAGCCAAGACAGTAAAAAAAGGGATCTCCAGATTGAGGCTAAAGCGCACATTGAAGTGCAGCGATGGATCGATAGCGGTAGCATAAAAGAAAAAACTTATAAGGCAGAAACGATCCAAGCCATTCATTTTCAATTTGCGAAATCTCTGCCGGAAGATTTTTTGTGGGTGGAAGATCCAGAGACTAAAGAAAAAGTAAAAGTGATTCCCGGTGAAATAAGACAGCGTGATGTAAGAGTAGGTCAGCACTACGCCATAAGTCCTGGGGCGGTGCCGAGATTTTTAAAGCGGTATGAAGAAGTTTATACGAGCCTGGGAAAAGCCGAAGCCATTTTAAATGTTGCGGCCGCGCATCACCGGCTGTTGTGGATTCACCCTTTCTTGGATGGCAATGGCCGGGTCGCCCGGCTGGTTTCATATTCATTGCTTTTAGAAACGCTTGAAACCAACAGTGTTTGGTCCATCGCAAGAGGTTTAGCCCGCAATGTAAATGATTACAAGCAGCATCTTATGGCGTGTGATAGTTCCCGGCGTGGAGATTTAGATGGCCGTGGCAGTTTGAGTCATGAGGCACTATGCGCTTTTACGAAATATTTCTTAACCACCTGTCTTGATCAAATAAAGTTTATGGAAGGATTAATCCAGCCTAACAAATTGAAAGAGCGTATTCTTTTATGGGTAAGAGAAGAAATACGCGAGGGCCAGCTTCCCGAGCGTTCAGACACTATTTTAGAAGGGATTTTATTTCGCGGTGAATTGCCGAGAGGCGAAGTTGACGTGCTTCTTGGCGTTAGCGGTAGGAGTGCCCGGCGTGTTGTTTCAGCGCTTGCAGAGCGGCAAGTGATTGTTTCCGATTCTATCAGGTCGCCTTTGCGTCTTGCATTTCCTGCGAATGTTACAGATCGCTGGCTGCCAGGGCTTTTTCCGTAACTAAAAAGGTACCGGGTACCGAGGGGACAGGTAACAATATGAAAATAGCATTCTTTTTTCTCCCCATATACTTGCTTCTGGCAGCCCCGGCAAGCGCGCTGGTTTTTGACCTGGTACCGGCCGACCTGGATAGCAATGCGGATTTTTATGCTGCTGTCGATGCGGGTGAACTGACTTGGGTCAGCTACTTTGACCCTCAGTATTATGTGAGTCCTAATCGCTCGTCAGTCGCCTTCTTCGTTGCGAACCTGGATCCGAATGAACTTGTCCTGTGGGTGCACGGTGTCCATAACCCTGCCACGATACCCGGCATTATGTTCGATTTGCCGTTGCAAGGCGGCGGCTATTTGACAGACGTTCCTGAGAGCGCCATCAGACATTACCCGGCCGGGGGTGCGCAGGTTTTGTCCGTGCTGGGGGATGATCTGAGAATAGAGGGCGGTATTCCTAACGGCGCGACATTCCGCCTGATTTATTCGGACGGAGTTAATTTTTTTACGGATGTTGATTTCTTTGCGCAGTCCGTCAGCACGATTTATGAAAATACGATTATTCCAAATTCCATGCTGTGTCCTGAATATCGGATCCCGCATGATGCCAATACCGCGGCAGAGCCGTTTCTGAATCCCTGTCCAAGCGTCGATGTGCCGCAACAAAGCGTAATTCCAGAAACGAGTACGATGACAATGCTGGTGCTTGGCATGTTGGGGTTGTAACCGGACCGGGTCCGGCGGGGAAGGGTAAGGTTAACCCTTCCCTTCGGGACTGGGTCCGGTGATGGTGATTAGGGGGCGGTTGGAAGCGATGCCTGAACGCTGGTTGGGAGACGCTGATGCCTAGACAAACAAAGATCATCGCCACTGTGGGACCGGCATGTCATGATCTTAAAATGTTAACGTTGCTGCTCAAAACAGGGGTTGATATTTTCAGAATCAATGTATCGCATGTGCCCTATGGGCAGTTAAAACAATGGATTGACTCTATTAGGAAAGCGGGATCAGAAGAAAATAAGGCTCATGTTCCCATACTCCTTGATCTTCAGGGCCCCCGCATTCGGACCGGTAAATTAAAAGAAGGAATCCCAATGGCCCTTAAAGACGGGGCGCAGGTTGTGATTGTTCCCGGTGTTGAATTTGGGGGCGGAAGTTTTATTGTGGCAGGTTGCAGTGAAATGCCGGCAATGCTTGCCGTAGGAGATCCGATCTTAATTGACAACGGAATGATTGAGCTCAGAGTAGAAAAAATTTCGGATAATCAAATCGACTGCCATGTCGTCAAAGGCGGGATGCTCGGTGAGAATAAAGGCATTAACCTTCCTGCTGCCCCGGCGACCCTCCCGGCACTTACAGAAAATGACCGGCAGTGCATCGAAATTGGTTGTGAAGAAGATATTGATTACATCGCACTGTCATTCGTAAGAACATCGGCGGATATCGGAGAGGTCCTGGGCATTTTAAAATCGAAGGCTAAAGCAATTCCTGTCATTGCAAAAATTGAGAAACCAAGCGCGGTCAAAAACATTAGCAGCATTTTAGCGATTTGCCAAGGGATTATGGTCGCCCGGGGTGACTTAGGCGTTGAAATGGGGCTTGAGAAGGTGCCTATCTTACAGAAGCAATTGATTCATGCGGCGAATCAAAAAAAGGTTCCGGTCATTACGGCAACCCAGATGCTGGAGTCTATGATGAATCAGCCGCAGCCAACACGGGCAGAAGCATCTGATATTGCAAATGCCGTCTTGGATGGCTCCGACATGGTCATGCTTTCCGGAGAAACGGCAATTGGTAAATATTCCGCTGAGGCCGTTCGATTTATGGTCAAAGTTATCCGGGAAGCGGAGGCTTACAAGAAACAGCCTAATAATGTGTTGTGGCCATAGTAGTAACCAGTAACCGGACCGGGAGCTAAGGGGTCAAGTCTCGACTTAAAGACACGTTGGTTTTCGTGAATTGTAACGGGGGATGAAGTAAAGTCATCAATCAGGGAGGCAGGGAACAACCATGACAGACTGGGAACAAGTCGGTAAGTATGTAGGGACGGCGCTTCTGGCGCTTGTTTTCGCGATTGCGCTTTACAAGCGGTCTAAGAAAAAATGATCAGTTTATGCTAAACAAATCGATAATAAAGCTATTTGTGATTGCGTTCTTGTTTGCGGGTGTGCCCGTTTTATGGGCAAGCAATGAGAATAAGCAGGGCCCGCCCGAGAAGGCAAACGAAGTCGGCCAGCGTAATATCCCGGGCAGGGAGAAGAGCGACAAGAAGCCCGGTGTTGAAGGTGAGAAGTGGTGGGATGAGGTGTTTGAAGACGCCGGCCGGCCCAAGGATGCCAGCGCGCGCAACACGAACCCCGGCACGTATCACGTGGGCGGCCTTGAAGTCGAGCCCGAGCCTATCGATTATCGCACCGGCGCCGAGGAAACCCATGTGCGCAAACTCACCGGCCTCAAAAAATTCACAAACATTACAATGAAACGCGGCAGTATTGACGATGCGGGTTTCTATGACACCTTCGCCGGCACCGAACAGAGCTCCGGCGAATGAAAAGCTAAGGGGTCAAGTCTCGACTTGAAGACATGTTGATTTTTCGTTTAGCGGGTTTTTTTCTGGTAATGATTCTGACAACTATGGAGGCGTCTATGGCAACGGAGACTCAAGGGGTTCATTCTTTTACTGTGACTGATATCGACGGCCGTGAGGTGGCCCTGTCGGATTACGCCGGCAAGGTCCTTTTGGTCGTGAATACGGCGTCGAAATGCGGCTTCACCAAGCAGTATGCCGGGCTTGAAAAGCTGCACCGGGAGTACAAAGACCGCGGTTTTGAGGTGTTGGGTTTTCCTTCGAATGATTTCGGGGGGCAGGAGCCGGGCACGGAGGCCGAGATCAAGAAATTCTGCAGCCTGAAATTCGATGTGACGTTTCCCATGTTTTCGAAGATCAAGGTCACGGGCGGCGATATTCACCCGCTCTATGCCTACATGACTGAGGAGGCCGGCGACAAGATCGCATGGAATTTCAATAAGTTCCTTATTGGCCGCGAGGGGCAGGTGATCGCGAAATACGGCTCGCGCACGGAACCTTTTGATACCAAGCTCGTCGCCAAACTCGAAGAGCTTCTCGCGGCATAGTTACGCACAGACACTAACAAGAGAGCTAAGGGGTCAAGTCTCGACTTGAAGACATGTTGATTTTTTAACGGGAACCGGCCGTCATCCGGGGGAGGGGTCATGGAAGCGAAGACGATTAAGATTCATGATGGAATTGCGGGTTCGATTATTGTGCTCGGGGTTGTGCTGGCCAAGGTTAGTGACCCGGCTTGGATGTGGCTTTCGGGCGCGATAGGGGCGGCCATGGTTGTGAGTGCGGTGACGGGTTTTTGCCCGGTCTACCGTGCGCTTAATAAGCTGGGGTTGAAGTAACACACTGATGACTAAGTTTCTGATTCGGATCGTGGCGGTGTTGTTCCTGCTGGGCGGGGGCGTTCTGACGACCTGGCTTTTCAGGCATGCCGGTTTCAAGTTGCTGGAAGCCACCGGGCCTTTCCTCGTGGTTGTGGGTATTGGGCTTTTGCTGCTCAGGCGGTGGGCGGCTGTGTGCGCGCGTGTTCTCTGCGCGGTCATGGCCGGCTTCTTTATTTGTGCAGCAACCGCGATCATGATCAGGCCGCCCGGTTGGTTGGAATTCGATCTCATTTCGGCAATAGTCATCATTCTGGCTTTTGCTCTGCCGTGCTACTTTCTTTCACGGCCGGCGGTGCTGCAGCATTTCGAATAGAGATAAATATTGGGGCAGGTGATAGGATTGAGTACTGCTACTGAGGTAGAGAAGGCCTATATTCTTGTGATCGACGATGATCCTCTGGTCGCTCGCAGCTTGAGAAAGGTGCTTGAGGGGGGCGGCTATTTCGTCGACGTCGCCATGAACGGCCATGAGGGTATCCGGAAGGCCAAAAGCGGTTTTTTTCATCTCGTGCTGTGCGATCTTAAAATGCCCGGCCTCGATGGCATCATGACCATGAAGCATATTCAGGAGTTTCAGGAAAAGGCGGGAATCGGGCAGTCAGGCTTCATCGTGATTACCGCTTACGACACAGACGAACACCGCAAGAGCGCGTTTCAGCTTGGCGTTACTGATTTCCTTCAGAAACCTTTCGATCTGACAAAGTTCCTCGAGGTTATTGAGCACAGTGTGACCCCCCTCTTAAAAGAAGTTCCCGTGACGGAAGTAAAGCGGCTCAATCGCCGGCTGGACAGGCTCTTAAAAATGCGCACAATCGATAAAGATTAAGGAGATAGAAAATGAAATGCCATAAAGTGGACTATGAGATGTTCGGCGATGATATGCAGGTTGTCGAGGTGGAACTCGATCCGCGTGAGACCGTTATCGCAGAAGCAGGCGCAATGAATTGGATGGAGGACGGGATAAGTTTCGAAGCAAAAATGGGGGATGGCTTTCGGCCCGACGAGGGGATCTTAGGAAAACTCCTCGGCGCCGGTAAGCGTGCCCTCACCGGCGAATCCATTTTCATGACCCACTTTTCTAATACCGCCTCCGAAAAAAGACGGGTGGCATTTGCCGCCCCGTATCCGGGCAAAATTATAGCCGTCAACATGGCCGAAGTCGGGCAAGAGCTTATCTGTCAGAAGGATGCTTTCCTTTGTGCCGCACTGGGGACGCAGGTTACGATCGCATTCAGCCGGCGGCTCGGCGCCGGATTCTTCGGCGGCGAGGGATTTATCCTTCAAAAACTTATTGGTGACGGCATGGCTTTTGTGCATGCCTGCGGTACCATCGTCAAAAAGGAGCTTCGGGGAGAAACCCTTCGCGTTGACACGGGCTGTATTGTCGCTTTCTCTTCGGGGATCAGCTACGACATTGCAATGGCCGGAAACCTCAAATCCATGTTTTTCGGCGGCGAAGGCCTTTTTCTGGCGACGCTGCAAGGTGTCGGAACGGTCTACTTGCAGAGCCTGCCTTTCTCGAGGATGGCCGACCGAATCATTCAGCACGCCCCGGCAACCGGCGGGAGGGCGCAGGGCGAGGGCTCCGTCCTCGGCGGCCTCGGGAGATTAATGGGCGGAAAGGTGTAAAAATGTATGACATAAAACTAAAAGAAATTATGACATCTCCCGCTGTGACCGTGCACGTGACAGAGGAATTTAGCGCGGTGCATGAGAAGTTTCTGATAAAGGGGATCCGGCACTTACCGGTTGTCGATGGCCAAGGGCGTATTCAGGGCCTTGTTACGGAAACCGATTTTAATCGCGTAACCATGCCGAGAATGACCGAAGATGGCCCCGTCTATGATAAGACTGCGCTTGATCGGACTCTTCTGCGGAGAGTGATGACACCCGAACCGTGTACCCTTTGTCCCGATGATCCCCTTAGCAAAGCAGTAAGTCTCATGGCGGAACATAAATATGGCTGTATTCCGATTGTCGATGTGCAGGGAAAAGTTATCGGTATCGTGACTGAAATAGACATTTTGAAATATATACGCAAAATGCTCTAATCCTGGCCAAGGGGTCAAGTCTCGACTTGAAGACATGTTGAGGTAAGGACCGCTTGGAAGTCCTGTGTGGAGCTTGCTTTAGGGTTTTTTTCTGAACCCCATAGTGGTCTATTGGGCCATATTTGTAGGTTTTGGGGGAATTGCATACTGCATTTTCTGTGGTATTGTTATATTTGGATGGTTCGAACTGGTTAGTTTTTCTGCGGTTATCCATTTAAAACGACACACAAAGATAGAAGGAGGCGCCCAAAGGGGCAAGTTATAATAGTTAATTTCCATTTTCTAAAACATGACACAAGGAGCGAAAGCAATGAGAGCGTTCAGTTTATTGATGCTGGTTGCAGTATTGGTGTTTGGGTCGGTGTCGGTCGGATATGCGGCAGACGCCTACGACGAGGGTTATGTCTGGGCAGAAGAGAATGATGTTACAGACATCAACTACAATGAAGGAAGCTCAGACGACTTTAACGAAGGCGTCAGAGACTACGTAGCGGAAAGGCTCGCAGAACAAGAGTGGAGTGACGAAGGCATGCAAGCAGACGAAGACATGCAAACAGAGGAATAGTTAGTTCACCAGCGCCGGTTTTGTGGAGGGCGTGTTTTTCATACCTCCTTCACAGAACCGGCGCTGATACTTTGGGCTGAGAAATAGGAGATTCAATATGAAGCAGGCAGGTCTTGCAATCATGATCGTTAGCGTAATGGCGGGTTGCGCGACAACCCAGTATGCCTCGGACTTCAATGAAGCCGTTGGGGCTGAAAAATCAACCGTCATCATCACCGCGGAACCCTTTGATGCTCTTCTTGAGTCATTCAACGAAGAGGCTGCTGTTCTTGGTTACGACAAGGTTATTCACACGAGTAAGGACGGCAGTTTCATGGTGCTCGTGGGGAATGCAGGAATGGCGCGGAGCGAACTTTACGGCGATATCGCAAGTCATAAAATGATGGTCAAGTTCACGCAATGGGAAGACGGTCAAACACGCCTCGATCTCGTCAACGGCACAACCTACGTTGGAGCCAAGTCAAAAGTGCAAGCTGATATCACCGCATTGGCACAAAAATTCTCACCAACGGCCTAAGGGGTCCGGCCTAAGGGGTCAAGTCTCGACTTAAAGACATGTTGCTAAGGAACTTTTCGGAGGAGTCTATGGGCGTTAAGCGTAGGAAGCATAGCCGTGCAACGCGGAAGCTTATGAGTTTGAAGGCGAAGGGCAAGAAGAACCCCTTCTATGGTAAGCGCCATTCAAGTAGGACGAAAAGGAAGCAACGTTTGATAAAGCTGGGTAGTAAGAACCCTATGTACGGCCGCCGTCACACAACGAAGACGAAAAATAAGATTCGCGCAGCCAAGCGGTAGGAAGAGTTGGTGCCAGGTGCCTGGGGGCGTGCGGAATTGAAAGTCATTGACTGTGATTCCACAGGCCTAATCCTCGAAGACCGGTCAATGCTTGGCTGGGCCCAGATTGAAGTTTTTGGCAAGTGCGAGTATCCGGGCAGAGAGCTCCCCTGGCTTTTTTATTACCTGAGAAAAAAGGGTGGGAATGGTGTCGTCACTGTTTCGTGCGGCGGCCCGGAGCTCAGATTAAAGATCTATGAAAGCGGCAAGGGCAATACCCGGTTCGTCGTTAAAACGACTCATTTTGGGCCGGAACGCCCGATGCCTGTTGAAAAAGAAATGGAACTTGCCAGGTACCACGCATCACCTGAGGCTAAGAAGGCGCAGGAAGATTATCAGAAACTCCTACCAGGAATTATTATTGGCTTTGTGACCGCCGTCGTGCTTTCGTTGCTAGCCCTATTCACTCTCGGATAAGTCTCGACTTGAAGACATGAATTTCACCAAGATCCATAACACGATTTGGTCGATTATCGGCCTATTGATTTCTTTTGCCATCCTCATCGGGATCGTGTGGGCGGGGATCGGCATTTTCAATAGTTTCCGGTACCGGCCCGGCGGCATTGGCGTTGAGGCGACGGAGGCCAAGGGTAAACTCGCTCTGAAAACCGTTTATGAAATGCCTCTTTTGATCGAAGGGTCTGAATATTTCATGACCCCCGTGAGCCTGAAAAAAGTGGACGAAGCCGACGAGGGTATCAGCCAAAGGGACAGGAGTATGTATTCGTCTGAAATGAGCGAGTACGCGAGTATCGGGAATATCGCCTACAATTATTTCCGAGGGCCCTGCCACAATCTTGTTTTTACTCACAAGAAAACAGGCGAGAGCAAACTGCTTTTTGAGGAGAGAGTTTATATCGACGCGATTTATTTTCCCGAAAAGACATATGATGCCGATGAAAAAACCCCGCCCAGTTTCGTTTTGTTGAAAATGGGAAAGAACGATACCAACGGCGACAAGCTTTTGAATGACAAAGATGCGATGGCCGGGTATGTGGTGGGCGTTGACGGCAAGAATTTGTTTGAGATCACGCCGCCCCGGACATCCATGCAGTGGTGGCGTTATGACAGTGACAGCAATAGACTTTTCATCGAAGTTATCGAAGACTCCAATCGCGACAATAAATACACGAACGCCGATCAAATAATAACTATTGGTGTTGATATCAACGCCCCGGCTGTGGGTGAAGAGCTTGTGCCGGATGCGATCCGGAAGAGAATCGAAGGGATTATGGGGCAGTAATGCGATATCGTAAATTGTTGGGATACCTCAAGAAATGGCAGGCAGCGGGCTTAATCACCTCGCAGCAGGTCGAAAACATCGCCGTATTCGGTAAGGCGGAGGCGCGCCGCCAGTTCCTTCGATTGGTTCGCGCCCTTTTTATATTAGGCGGCATCTGGCTTGTGTTCGGCACCATCGCGGCATTTAAATTGCTGCCCCTTGAACTCCTGCGGGTTCTCTATAATGCCGCAAGCATTTTGGTCACCCCGGTAATTATATTGGCAGAAAAAATATCGCCTCGGCACCACATCGAATTGCTCGCGGGGATTGCCTGCCTTGCAGTTTGGGGCGCGTTACACTGGCTCGGCCTCTTGCTGCAGAAGCGCTCCGTCGCACAAATGACGCGCCTGAGCGATGTCTGGGTGCCGGAGCTTCGGCTGGGCCGGGCTTCTTTAGTGGCCGGTTACGTGTTTGCGACCATTGCCTTCCAATGTTTTAACGAGGTCATTCGCCCCGACATGACTGCCGGCACACAGCTGATCATACTCTTTCCCTGGTTCTCGCTGCTCGGCGGTCTGTTTTTCATGGGCATCGCCTACAGAAGAAAAGATGAGATCGCTCTATTGTTCAGCATCGGGTTCATCGCGCAGTGCGTGGGTCTCGCAACGGCCTATTATTATGCAACTTACGCCATCGGCGTAAGTATGCCGACCACTCAGATGATGGTGGGGGTGCTTCTCCTATTTGTGGGGATGTGGCATGTCGAGAAAATCAGAGGGCAAGAGGACCATTTCATGTTCATGTTTGGGCGCACCTATCAGTGGACGGGACTCATTTTTATCTACTTATCTCTTTGGGTCATGTCTTTATGGGGTATGACGAGCGGGAATGTTTCGCTGGGCCTTCCGCCTACGACTGAGCTATGGCTGGCGAACATTTTGTTTATCTCGGCAACACTGGGCGCGATGTTTTATGGGGCCTCTAAAGAAGACAGAATGTATTTTAATTTCGGCATTACCTTCTTCATCATTGAAAGCTACACTGTTTTCTTCAGTCGGCTCTGGAGTAATTTTGGGACGGCTTTTGGCTCGATCGCCTTGGGTGCGATGCTCATTGCCACGGGATATTTTCTCAGACATCTATTTCTCAAGCGTGTTAGCGCCACCGGACGGCGGTCAGCAGTATGAGAAGCAAGGCCGGTGAAATCATGAGGCAGACGCGCACAGGACAAGGCGTGACGATCGAGGAATTGTCTAGGAAGACGGGGGTGCCTCAGGAGATAATATCGAGGTTTGAGTTGGGTCTCGAACGTGTGCCGGAAGAGACGCTAAGTGCGCTTTTGAAAGCCTTGAAAGGCTGAGGGGCCAAGTGACGGAGTGGTTGAAGTTGCACTATGCAGAGATCGGCACCATCATTGTGGGCTTCGTATTTGTTTCGCAGGGGTTGCGCGGAATAAGGACCGGCGAGTTCTGGTCACCGCACCCCGACCCGGCTTTAGCGGGGACAATGCGTGTTAAACATAAGATGGCTGTCTGGGTCGGCAGCTTTTTAATCCTGCTGGGCAACGGATGTTTTTTGTTGAGTTATGCCTTGTATATGGGCCTTGTTAAATAGCATCTTGGAGATGCATTGGTTTTGATGAGAAAGGGGATGGTCAATGTCGAATCACGGTGACTGGTCTACGTTGCTTCATACTCAAAAGGATATTCTGGCGGCGCTTGAGAAAAACCACCGCATGTTGAAGTGGATTTTTTTGGTGGTCATTGTCGCCCTAGTTGTTTCAGTAATAACTTTTGCCGTCGCGTTCTCCAGATAGCGTAACGAAAACAGAAAAGGAGACTTAATATGACCATTTGCCCGATCGCGATTATCGCAGGTTGCAAAAAATGCGTGCTGTTTAAGGTTTGCCCTGCAAAGGGAGTCATCGGGGATTACAAGAAAGAGGATTCTGGCGAGGGGAGAAAGTAAAAAGGTACCGGGTACCGAAAGGAGAATTAAAATGAAGGTCGATCTTTACACGAAAGCCGTTTTCACAGTGATTGCGCTTTGCCTGGTTTACATGGTTGCCAAGGATATTTCTTCGGTTCCTACAGCGCATGCTCAACAAAACATGGTGAACGTGAATATCCAACGGATTGGCGGAGAGCAGATTTTTCGAGACGGCGAAATTAACCACTTTGACGAAGACAAGAGACCGTATCTCCCGGTCAAGATGCGTTAGAGTTATTAGCGGTCGTAAAAACAATTGCGAAGCGGATGCCATCGATGCAACTGAAGCGCCTTATCAAGAAAATCATGTGGGGTGACCTCTTACCGCATGAACGTGCGATTAAAGGTGTCGTGATCTATCCTATTCAGCACGGGGCCTACCTGGCTGTTTATCGGAAGGATCTGGCGGCTGGTGTCGGGCCAGGCGCATCTTTATACGTCCACGATAGGGAGATTCTTCGTTTCGACTGTTTTGGGAAGGGCGCGGGGCATTACCATTCGAATATCAGTCAAAACCGCCGAATGACTTTTGGGCGGGACCGTCGCATGTTCTTTTCTGAACCTACCGTCGAGGAACAGATTATGCGCGCGGCAGCCGAGTTGACAGAAAATGTCCACACGCATCTGCGGGCAAACCGCAGCCGCAGGATCCGCGAGTATAAGCTGGATCCTGAGTTGCTGCACAAAGCGGTAGATAAGATGAAGGTGAAGATGCTCGAATATTATGAATGCAGGCCTAAGCCTGACATGCATACAAGTAACCGGATGGGATCCTGTGAGGAGGCGTAATGGTGGATGGGTGTTTGACCGTAGTGGCGGAGATGACGGCAAAGCAGGGGAAGGAAGAGACGCTTAAGGAAGAGCTGTTGAAGTTGTTGGAGCCTACGCGTATGGAGGAGGGGTGCATCAATTATGACATGCACCAGTCTCACGACAAGCCCGGCTTTTTTATCTTTTATGAGAATTGGATCAGTAAAGCCCATCTGGAAAGGCATCTCGCTACGCCGCATCTGAAAGCCTTTTTCGCCAAAGAGGCCGACCTTCTTGAGGGCGTCGTCGTAATCCATCTTATGAGACAGTGTTAACCGGATAAAAACGTAGGTGCGAAATTCCGCTCATGAAAAGACGCCTGATCTATCTTATCCTCGCGGCACTGGCAATAGGCGCGCTAGTCTATATTCCGCGCATGGCCGTTCCGCCGTCGCCCGTCGAGAAGAAGCGCATGCCCCAGACGGTTGCGGTTATGGGTGAGGGTGACGAAGAACAGCAAGCAGAAGTGTTTGGCAAGCCGTTGCCGCGTAAACTCAATTTTATAGGGAACACCGCGGATACGACAGGCGCCGCCCACGTGAGAAAGACGAATGTGACGACGGGTTTGGAGTATACGACCACCGAAAGAACCACGGTCGGTGTCGGGATATCCAAGGAAATTAATGACCCCGGTGATGCCGCGGCGACCGGAAAGAGAAGCGGCACAGAAGAAACGGCCGCTGTGAAGTACAGCCTTAAATTCTAAGGAGACAGAAATGACAAAGACACTGGTTCAGGATGTAACATTCAAGGCGTCACCGGAAAAGCTCAACTGGGAGTTCGCCCCTTGGCAGATGTTTGTATGACTATGAATACGAAACTTTCACCTCGGGCGCTTGCTTTCGCGGGAGGGGTGCTTTGGGGCGTGGCGGTTTTGCTGGTGGGTTTGGCAAACTTGAAATGGCCGGGTTACGGACAAGCCTTTCTGGAAATCGTGAGTTCGATTTATCCCGGGTATCATGTGGGTCCGAATGTGGGCTCGGTATTGATCGGTGCCGGCTATGCTATCGTTGACGGTGCAGTGGGCGGTGCGCTCCTGGCGTGGCTTTACAATCTTTCGCTGTGTTGCCCGGTATTCGGCAAGAAGAGCACATGAAAGCATTTACGCAGGGGATGAAAAGCTATTCCATGGGCTGGCAGATCTGGATGAAGATTCTTGTGCTGGTAAACTTCATCATTGCGGGTGATCGCAAAGTAAGGGCTTGAGAATGGAGATAGGCTATTGATTGAAAATGATCATGAGTTTTCCTGCCCCCATTGCGGAGCGGAGATGTCGGTACGGTTAGATGTGGTGGGCGGAAGCAAGCAGTCGTTTGTCTACGATTGCGAAGTGTGTTGCCGGCCCATACACATCACGGTTGTGCTCGAAGGCCACGATGTCACCGACTTTCAAGCTGAGATAGAATGAACTATAACGAAGGTATAACAAGGAGGTAGTCGGAGTGAAACCAAAACTTTATCAATACGCGGCTTGCCCGTTTTGCAATAAGGTGACGAGTATACTGGCTTACAAAAAAGTGGATTTCGATGTCGTCGAGGTTCATCCCCTAAACAAAAAAGAAATCGCCTTTTCAACGGATTACCGGGCGGTGCCTATTTACATTGATAGCAAAGGGCAGCAGGTCAACGATTCTACGGCTATCATGAAGCATATTGATGAGGAGTTTCCGTCCTCGGCGGTTTTTGCGACTGAGGCCGAGAAGAAGGAGCAGGAAGAGAAGTGGCTGGCTTGGTCGGAGAAGCTGGTGCGCGGCCTGCCGACGGTTGTCTATGACAACCTGCTCGATTCCATCAAGGCTTTTGATTACATCACGAAGACCGGAAAGTTCAGCTGGGTGCAAAGCCGGTTGATCAAGTATTCCGGGGCGTTTGTTATGACACTCGTGGCGAAAAAGATTCGCACGCGTGAGGCCATTGAAGACCCGCAGGCTTTTCTGGAAAAGAAGACGCAGGAATGGGCCGAAGGCCTCAAAGGCAAAAAGTTTATGGCGGGCGAGACCCCCGGCGCCGCCGATCTGGCCGTCTTCGGTATTTGTCGCGCGGTCGGCGAGCTCAAGGCCGCAAAGACATTTGAAAAAAACCAGGACTTCTGGACTTGGCTTGAACGCATGAAGGGTGCGACCGGCCTCACCCTTTCAATCGTATAACCGGTTCCGAGTGAAAAAACTTCTAAAAATCCATCGTGAGTCGGATGCGCACTGGGTCGGTGACGGGTTTCCGGTGCGGACAATTTTTTCGTATGCAGACCTGGGGGCTGCGGTGGACCCTTTCCTGCTTATGGACTATGCGGGCCCCGCTCGGTTCGAACGAGCCGAAAAGCCGCGCGGTATTGGGTTTCATCCGCATCGCGGTTTTGAGACCGTCACCATTGTCTACCAAGGTGAGATTGAGCATGGCGACACTGCCGGAAATAAAGGCAGAATCGGGCCCGGGGATGTGCAGTGGATGACCGCGGCCTCGGGCGTTCTCCACGAAGAGATGCATTCGCTCGAATTTGCGAAACAGGGCGGCGTTCTGCAAATGATACAGCTTTGGGTGAATCTTCCCGCCAAAGACAAAATGTCTGCGCCGCGGTATCAGGGGATTACCTCCGGTGAGATTCCGACCGTGGAGCTCGTCGGCGGGTCGCTTAGGGTGATCGCCGGAGAGTTCTCCGGCACGAAAGGGCCGGCCAGTACTTTTACACCGGTGAATCTTTGGGACATACGGTTGAAGAAGGGTGCCGCCGCAGAGCTTAATGCGCCGGAAGGATTTACGTGTGCGCTGTTTGTGTTGGAGGGTACGGTTTGCGTCAACGGATCTGAGGAAACGAAGGAAGCAGAGCTGGCGTCGTTTGACCGTGCCGGTGCCGGCATTGCCGTGGAAGCCCGCGAAGATTCACTTGTGCTTGTGCTGGCCAGCCAGCCGATCGGAGAACCGGTTGCGGGTTATGGGCCGTTTGTGATGAACACGCGGGAAGAGATCCGAAAAGCAAGAGAAGACTATGAAAACGGGCGCATCGGCACTCAAATCCTGCCGTGAAATTTTGTCCAGTTGCTGTTAAAATGATGCAAGGCATGCAGTGGAGCACAAAACCAAAGCTTTTTCTAACCAAGGCAGAACAGATTTTCTAGCTGTCTGCTGAAAGAATCCAACTTATGATTCGTCTAGTGATCACCGTGCTCATTTTATCAATGGCATCGTTTTCATGCATGACTGAATACGATTATGAATCGTCGAGCGGCACGTTAAAAATTCCGTGGGGGGCAAAAGAGGGGCAGCTGGACCCTGACAACAATCTGCCGCCTTCGCTGGAATAGAATTAACATTAAAGGATAAGGAGAATCGTATGGGAGGCATTAAAATCGAAGGAAGTGTTGTATTTATTACGGGCGCAAACCGGGGCATCGGTAAGGCGCTCGTGGAGCAGGCCGTCAAGCTTGGCGCCAAAAAGATTTATGCCACGGCACGCGATACAGACAAACTGGCGCCCGTGATTATGATCGACCAGGGGAAGATTATGGCGATCACCATGGATGTCACGAAGCCGGAGCAGATTGAGGCGGCCGCGAAGGAGGCCCAGGATACAACCATCGTCATTAATAACGCGGGCGTAGCCTCCATGCAGGGTTTTATCACCGCTGAAAATATCGCAGCTGCGCGAAACGAAATGGAAGTCAATTATCTAGGGGCCTTACAGGTTGCCCGAGGCTTTACGCAGATTTTGAACGATAACGGAGGCGGGGCTTTGATTAATATCATCTCGGTTGCGGGGCTCACGAACTTTCCTTTTGCCGCGAGTTATTCGGCATCTAAGGCGGCAGCCCATTCTCTGACACAGGGTCTTCGCGCCGAGTTGAGCGGACTTGGAACCTATGTCGCAGGTGTTTATCCCGGCCCGGTGGACACCGACATGGCGAAGGACGTTCCTATGGAGAAGGCATCTCCCGAACAGGTGGCGCTTAACATCTACCAGGCTATGGCAGCAGGCCTGGAAGAGATCTTTCCCGACCCTTATGCAGAGCAATTTGCAAAGGCCTGGAAAAAGGATGCCAAAGCAGTGGAGCAAGAACAGACGAGCACGCTCCAATAAGTGGGTCATGAAGGAGAAGAGGGTATCATGAGGATGTTGCACACAATGCTGCGTGTCGGTAATCTTGACCGGGCGCTCGAATTTTATACCCGGGTGCTCGGAATGAAGCTCCTTAGAAAAAAGAATTATCCAAGCGGGAAATTCACGCTTGCCTTTGTGGGCTATGGAGAAGAGACCGATCACACGGTGATTGAACTTACCCATAACTGGGAAACCGACAGCTACGACCTCGGGGCCGGTTTCGGACACATTGCAATCGAAGTAGAGGATGTCTATAAAGCTTGCGAAGAAATTAAAAAACGCGGCGGTAAAGTCACGCGCGAGGCCGGTCCAATGAAGCACGGAACCTCAGTCCTCGCGTTTGTGGAAGACCCCGACGGCTACGAAATCGAACTGCTGAGCCCGAAACGGAAAGACTGAATGGAGAAAATAATTTTTAATCTTGGGCTCATCGCAAGTTTTTTATTACCGCTCTTCAACGTGCCGCTCATCATGAAAATCATTAAAAGAAAGTCTTCCGGAGATTTAAGCCTGGTATGGGTAATCGGGGTTTGGTCCTGCTTGGCCCTCATGCTGCCGCAGGCGCTGATCTCGACAGACTTTGTTTTCCGCATCTTCGGTATCATGAATATGCTTCTGTTTAGCGTCGTGCTCATCGTAGTCCTTAAATACAGACATAAAGCGGAGGAGTCATGAAGATAATCTCGGTTTTAGTTTTAGCGATGGTTTTAGGTGTTCCTGTGGTTTCGGCTGAGGCGCCACGTGTTGCCGGCGGCGTTGGGTTTGAGGCGCCTGCGGCATGGGCTGAGACTCAACCCAAATCGCAGATGCGGCTTTTCCAATTTGAAGTTTCGGGTGCCGGTGATGAGGCGCCGGCAGAGCTGGCGGTCTTTTATTTTGGCGCCGGTCAGGGTGGGGAGGCTGAGGCTAATATCGAGCGCTGGAAGGGGCAGTTTAATCCTCTGCGGGAAGGGTTTTCTCCCGAGATAAGCCGCTCCGAAGTCAACGGCCTAAAAGTTATAACGGTATATCTAGAAGGGACTTATGATTCTGGTGTGATGATGGGCGCCGGGGGGCCGCAGACCGATTATGCCGTACTCGGTGCTATCGTCGAGGGGCCTAAGGGACCTGTCTTTTTTAAGATGATCGGGCCGCAGGCTACGGTGTCGGGAGCCAAGCCGGACTTCCGGGAATTCGTCGGCAGTTTTCAACCGCAAAGCTAGAATAAGTAACGAGTTTCAAACGAATGAGGAATAGGCGTGAAGAAAGCCTTGTTGGCGGCAGAGCGGAGCGGTGACAACAAAATGACAGCGGTTATTTCGAAGATGCTCGCAGGATAGAAGCGCGGATTGACATTAGGCGGAGGTTTATGAGATGACGTTTGAAGAGCTTTTAGCGGCGATGAAGAAGATTAAATGCGATGAAATGCGAAAAGGGGAAGCAGGCTATCTTGAAATGGTCATCACCAAAAGCGAGATGGCGCCGATGACTTCCGTGTTACAATCGTACTTCGGTGAGCCCCTCAAGCCTGAGGGCCAAGCCCCTTCGGGGGACGCGAACCAGGTCTCGAAGCCCTATGGCGGCATACGGCGCGACCAGACGATGTATCATCATAAGAGCGAAGCAAACACGGAAGTTGCTCTTCTGTGGCCTTGGGGAAACGGGACATCGATAACGGTAAAAGTGATCCGCGAGTAGAAGCGAGGGTAAGACGTGACCCAACGTGAGTTTGAACAAGTCAAAAAAAGCTCAACGAATTGGAAGCCCATCATAAGCGGACCATCCACGGGGTGTTCGCATACATTGAAAGTATGATACAAATCTTTGTTGCGGCAGGCATTATCAACCGCAAGGATTTTCGGGCGCTTTTTAAACGCAACCGCATAAAATTTGAAAAGGCCAGCGAAATGGCACAATTTCTCAAAATGATGCAGCAGGTGAGAAAGAAAAAGAGGTAGCATGGAACCGCATGACTTAAGTTTCAATCATTTAGGCATTGCCCCTAAAATGTTACAGGTTTTGGAGCGCATGAAGTTCGTGCGCCCGACACCGATTCAACATAGCGCCATTCCTATTGCCCTAGGGGGCCAGGATGTGGTGGGTGTGGCGCAGACCGGCACCGGGAAAACCATCGCCTTTGGTATTCCTATTGTACAAGGTATTAGTGCCAACGGGGGAGGGGCGCTCGTGCTGACGCCAACTCGAGAGCTTGCGATTCAGGTAGGCGAAGTCATGGATACTATTCTTCGCCCCTTTAATCTGACCCGAGCTGTCCTCATCGGCGGGGCGCCCATGCTTCGTCAGATAACCGCGCTGAAGAACAAGCCCCATGTCATCATTGCAACGCCGGGCCGGCTCATCGATCACCTCCAACAGAAAACCTGCACTCTCAAACATTTCAACATCCTGGTCTTGGATGAGGCCGACCGAATGCTCGATATGGGATTCGCCCCACAGGTCGAACAGGTTCTTCGTCAAATGCCGCGCGACAGACAGACCATGCTCTTTTCAGCGACAATGCCGGCCGATATCGTAAAGCTCGCGACTCGGCACATGAAACTTCCGATTCACATCGAGATGGCACCGTCAGGGACAGCGGCCGAGGAGGTGACGCAGGAGCTCTTTATCGTGACTGAGGAAGCAAAACGGGACGTCGTGAAAATGCTTGCGTCTCAATATCGCGGACCTATTCTGCTGTTTACGAGAACTAAATTGGGCGCAACGCGTGTAAGAAATGCGATCAAGCAGATGGGCGACGAGCATAAGGTGGCGGAGATTCATTCAGACCGGTCCATGGGCCAGCGCAAGGAAGCGATCGAAGGGTTTAAGTCCGGCCGGTACCGCATTTTAGTGGCTACCGACGTGGCCGCTCGAGGTCTTGATGTCACCGGTATTGAGCTCGTGATCAATTATGATTTACCCGAAGACATCGAGACTTATGTGCACCGTATCGGGCGCACGGGCCGGGCCGGTCAGACGGGGCATGCGGTGACTTTTGCGACCCCGGGCCAAGGCGTGGATGTCGGGAGGATTGAACGTTTGATTCGCAAGTCTTTACCGCGAACAAAGAGCACCGATTTTCCGGCGCGCGAATTTCGCGTGGGTTCCCGAAGTTTTTCGGCCGGACGTAGGGGAAGGTCTTTCAAAACCAAAGGGCGCGGCCGTCGTTAACGGACTGTATAAGGAGAAGCTGAGATGAAAAAGATCTTATATGGAGAATTTCTGCAAGGCCGATATGCAATCGGCGTCCTCGTTCTGCGCGTTGTCGTGGGTGCCGCTTTCATTTACCACGGGTGGGGAAAAATTCAACAACCCTTCGGTTGGATGGGGGCGGATTCATCCATACCGGGTATTTTTCAGGGGCTGGCTGCGCTTTCGGAGTTCGGCGGGGGCATTGCGCTCATTCTCGGATTACTGGCGCCGCTTGCGGCTCTTGGCTTGGCCTGCACCATGGTCGTCGCTATCGGAGTGGTGCACCTACCGCAGGGCCACACCTTTGTTAGTGGTCGAGGCGGCTCCTATGAACTTGCGGCCGTGTATTTGGCGATCATGATCCTGCTCGTTGCCGCCGGGCCTGGCACACTCTCATTAGATTACCGGCTATTCGGTAAGAAATAGCCTAACACCACAACACGGGGAGATCGACCATGCAAGCGAGCGCACGTCATATTCTAGTCGAATCCGAACAATCCTGTAACGACCTCAAGACCGAGATCGAGAGCGGCGGTGATTTTGCTCAACTGGCGCAGCAGCATTCGAAGTGCCCGTCCGGCGAAAAAGGCGGGGATCTAGGGACTTTCTCACGGGGACAGATGGTTAAGGAGTTTGACGAAGTCGTTTTTAGCGCCGAGGTCGGAAAAGTTCAGGGGCCTGTCAAGACGCAGTTCGGCTACCACCTCATCGAAGTCACGAGCCGCAAGTAGAAACTGCCGGAAGGACAAATCAAGATGGAAGGAAAGCCGTCGCTTTTGTCAAAATATCCTCAGCTATTAGGCATAGCCGCCTTCGTTGTCGGCTATGCTATGAATGTTTATTTGCCCCTGTTTATGGATGAGTCCGGCAGTGAGGCAGAGGGCCTTATCCCCCTGAGTCTTGCCTTGGCGAAGTTACTCATGATCGGCGGGTTTGCCATGATTATTGCGAGCGGAATTAAGCGGATGCGGAATAAGAAAAAGAAGCAAGGTTGACCGGTTCATGTATGGCAAAATAGGAGCGGTTTCCGCCCGTTTTCTTATAATTGCGCTGATGCTGGGAGCTCCTTTTGTCGCTGCCGAGGAAGGGCCTCAGACAGCATTGGATAAAGCGCTTCAGGCGGCTTGGGATGATCCCGAGCATCAGCTCGAGTACTACAACGTCTTCCTCAATTCCCAGATTCTCATACCTACCGTAGACAGGCCGGAAACCACAGGGGTTCGTTTAGCCGGCGACGATGAGACCATTTCTCCCGTTATTATCGAGTCCGAAGGGGTTCAGTACCTCATGCTTTTCGACACAGAAGAGAGACTTGCCGATTGGGCACGCCGGCCGATGGGTTTTGCCGGTGTCCCCGGTCATGCCATTGTGAGAACCATGAAGCCGGACTTTTACTGGCTCTTAAATGTAGGAACCGACTACACTAAACGCTTCGTGCCGGAGGAGATTAGCTGGCTAAAAAGTGAGATTGTAGCGCTAGACGAGTAGCGTTTTTCCCCCATTGGCCATCCGGCCGCCGCCTGTCGCAGTTGTCAAAATGACACATATAGCGTGTTATAGCATTTCGCCTCATAGCGTCGCACCATAAGGTGAAAATCTCCCCAAATTTGTGACCTGAAAAAACTGCGGGTAATCTTTACTAACTTATTATCTCTTAATAAGTTAACCCAAATACGACAGGATCAAATTGATGCGGAAAAAGAATTTCAAAAGGGGATTTTGCATCTGGCAAAAACTAACGGCCGCCTTTGTATCGGTCTGCATGATCCTCTTGAGTGTTGTCGAATACGTGCCGGCCGCTTATGCCTCGACCGCCGCCATCTCCGCAGCCCAACCGAACTTATTTTCACTCCAACTGCCCTCAGCCCTCGGAAACGTAGAAGAGTCGTTTCGCGGACTCAGTACAAAGACAGTCATTCTCATCCAGGACGCACATGATTCTCTCGAAGCCCAAGAACATATTGCGGAACTCGTCGACCACCTGGTGGCAGAAAAGGGAATAAAAACCGTTTACGAAGAAGGTTATGAGGGAGAGGTCCCAAGCGATGAGCTTTTTGGTTTTATCGAGGACAAGGATCACCGGGAAAAGGTGTCCTACTTTTTTATGGATCGCCTAAGAATCGGCGGCGCCGAATATGCCCACATCAACCGTAAAAAAGATTTTCGTCTCATCGGTGCCGACAATATTGACCTGCACATCGAAAACGTATCACGGTATCAGGATCTGTCCAAGACAAAGCGGGAGACGGTTGAAGACCTTCGGGCCCTAATCGGGCAGGTGACATCTCTGGCGCACAGGTATTTCCCCCAGCCCCTTAAGGAGTGGATGAAACTCAAGGAGCGCTTTGAAGCGGGGAAGTTGGGCCTTACCGACTATCTCAAGCGGATGATGGCGCTCAGCGACGGAGTCGAGGAATCCGAAAGCATTACGGTCGGGCCTATTATCACGCTTCTTGTGGCCGCCGAAGCCTCGGGCGACGACAAGCTCCTGGAGCAGATCCGTGATCTCGATCCCAAAGCGGTATACCGTGAAATCGCCGACCTCGAAGACCGGCTGGCCGGCATCTACGTGGAGACGGACCGCGATCGTCATATTTTCCGCTTCTACCGGGACCTGACCCTGCTCGGACGCTTGAGCGACATCGCGGTGACTCAGACCGAGTATGGTGCTGTTCAGAAGGCCCTGGCACGATTTGATACCCAAGGGTTGGCGGAATTTATCACCAAGAATACCGGGAAGTCGGTCGTGCTTTCGCGGCAGTGGGAGCGTAATATCCGCAATGCGGTGCGCTTCTACGATGTGGCCCATGCCCGGCACAAGGCCCTGCGCCGCCGCCTTGAAGAATTTAAGTCCGATCCCGAAGAGGAGACTGCCGCGCTCGTCTTCGGAGGTTTCCACACCGAAGATATTCGTGAGATCCTCAAAGAACTGGATATATCCTTCCACGTTGTTTCACCGCGGATCACCGAGATGAGCGAGCGGCATCAGAAATATTACAAGCGCTTGATGTCGGCCGGCTATCATGACTTTGAATTAAACGACAAGGTTCGTAGGGCGTCGCGCGCCGTGACTTACTTTGAGCTCGATGGCAGCGCCGCAATCATCGCGCGTGCTCATGATTATGTGCGGAGTGAATTGCGGGATTTGCCGCGCGAAATTTTGAATACCAATATTGAAAAGCATTTGGGCGGCGAGGCGGTCTTACAAGCGGGCGTGAAGCCGGAAGCACAGACGGACGCGGATTTGCTTGGTCCGGCGCCGGGCATCGAGAGCGTTGTCGGTTCTGAGCGCTCCGAACTTAGGCGTCTGGAGTATGGGGGGACAACGCTGTTATTCACCGCAGCGGCCGGAAGTGCGGCCGCAGGTGCGGTCCTCGCATTCCTCCTGCCGTGGATGGGGCTGAAGGCTTTGGCCGCTGCAATCGGCCTCGGGGCGGCAATCGCCTTTGCGGGCAGCGCCCGCAGCCGTATCGCCCTTGCGTCCAAAGTTCGGGCAGCCCTCGGGGAAGTCACCGTCATCGGCAAGGGTTCCTACACCAATGTCATGGGACACGAGTCCCTCACCAACAGCCTTAGGCCTGAAAGCACAAAACTCTCACGCGGTTGGGTAATCCTGCAGAAACGCGGCGCAAAAGCGCTCAAAGACCTTGAGGAATCCGTCAAAGGACCGCAGAACCGCGATGCCGAGGAAAAGGCTGTCTATCAAGCGCTGTATAAACGGGGATTGGTTCCGAAGACCGTCTATCTTGGGCTCATGCCGATACGCGACATCAAGATCAAACCCACCGACAGAAACATGCGCGGCATTTACGACGATGCCGAAGGTCAGTTCCGTAAGGACCGGAAGGACAAGGACAGCCGGCTGCCGGATCACCGCAGCGCCGATATTGTTCGCATTGCCATTCAGGAAGAGGGCCTGCCCCTGCATGAATATTTCAAGCTTGTCACCGCGAAAAAAGGCACGGCCATCACAGCGCTCGTAGAGTTTACCCAAAAGCTTTGGGGTGAGGGGTTCATCGACCTTGACCTGCGCATTGATAACTACATGGTGAAGCTGAAAAATGGAAAGCCCGTCACGGATGCCGATGGCAGCCCGGTCATTCTCCTGCATGACTTCGGGGCCGTTTTTAAACTTCCGCGCTCGAGAGAAGGCATCGAGTCCTTTCTGAAAAGCACGATCAATAAGTCCGACATCTCAGCCGGATTTTTTCTCCTTAGAAATCTGATCCACGTCAACCGCAGCTTTGAGCAAGCCGGCAAAAAAACTATCAAGGTGTACAGCCCCATCGCAGACTCCCATGAGAATGCCATTGCGAAGAAGCTTTTCCCCGGCATGAGCCTCAAGGGCATTGCCGAGATGTATGTGCTGGGCCGCAACGAGGCGAATCACGTTTCGACGGGCTTAAAGACCTATCTGTTGGAATTCTTTCAGCGCGACGGGCGAGGAGAAGTGATCGAAGGTCATATCGAGGAACTGGCGCGTCGTATTTTCTTGGCGCTTACAGAAGCAAGCGGCGATCGTGACGACCGCACCCGCTCGGAATTAAGGGCGGCGGATGCGGGGTGGATGGCAGAGCTTGACGACGCGTCGGCGCATCAGCTGGCCGTCGACGTGATGCGCCGCCTGGAGCACGTGAGTCCGGAGACGCCTTACGAAGCCAAGTTAGGGGCGGGCAGTGTCTTTAAAATGGGCGAACAGAATATTGCGGTCGAATACGGCACAGCCAAAACAGGCGGTTGGTTTAGTAAGGACACCGCGGTGATGCGCATTGGCGCGCTGGTTTTTGTTCAGCTGCAGCGCGGATCAGCGCGCTCTCTTACGGCACAGCTAAAAAAGCACATGATAAATCTGGGGGATCTCTATCAACAGAACCGAGGCAACATCATTTTCATGCCGCCCGCCGACTACTCACGGCCTTCAGCCCAAGACCCCGTGCACATGATTACGCAGATTGCGGTTGCCGCCATGCTGGCAAGCCGTGAGTCTTTTCCGGGTGCCGTTGTCACGGATCTGGGCGCCGGAGACGGGTTGCTTTCGCAGATTGCCCTGCGGTTGGGGGCCAAGCGGGTCGTCTTAGTCGACAGGAAGTACGGACAGCTGAGGAAGGCCGAAAAACTCCTTCGAGGCCAGGGCTATGACCAATTTGAATTACTCGAAGCCGATCTGACCGATACCCGCTTTATCAAACGCATCCTGGAAGAAAATCTCGACCGGGAATCTACGATTGCGCTCGTGAATATCGGACCGCATAAGCGCCTCTACGGCGACGCGAACCGGATCGTTATGGAGCGAATCATGCGGTGGACCGGCTTGGGGTTGATTATCAATGCGGGATACTATGGCTCCGGGTGGATCTTCCCGGAAGCCCACGACGAGGAAATTAAGTATCTCGAAGAATTGCTTCCGCACCATGGCTTTGAAACGACGGTCTATGAAGACGGTATGGGTTGGCGCCGGGCCCTGACCGCGAAGCGCGGCGCGCAACGCTCTGAGTTAAGAGCGGAAGAAGGCAAGGCTGAATTTATCGCGCGTATGGAACAGATCTTTGCCGGCGTGAAGCAGTCGGGAAAAAAGCTCGGCACGGAAGAGTTCGCAGAGCGCATGGGTTATCCGGGGCGCTGGGTCACGGCAAGAAATCGCGCCAAGCGTCTGGGTTATCCGCCCGCGACCTTGCAGCAATACGTTGAAACCGGGGCCGGAAAGGGCAGGGCCAGGGAAACCAAACAGGAATTCGCGGCGCGCCTGGAAAAGATTTTTGAATCCGTCAGGAAGTCGGAGAAAAGAGAAAAGATCTCGCGCAAGCTTTTCATGCGCTTAACGGGTTATACGAATAAGTGGGATGCCTTACTGCAGCGCGCGCGCAAGGCCGGCTACGCGTGGGAAGCCATCAGTCCCTATGTGGAGGCAGACGAGGCCCCGTCAAAGATTGAATTCTTGAAGCGGCTCCGGGCGATTGCCGACGCGGTGAAGCGCCATAAGAGACGCGACAAGATTTCGCGTGATTTCTTCATGCGCCTCATGGGCTATCCTGAAAATTGGACTGCGCTTATTCAGCGTGCACGCACAAGCGGCGTTACCCTGGCTGACATTAGTGAATTTGTTGAGAGTGCCGAAGAAACGGGGGTCGATGACAGAGGCCGCATACGCGAAGAGCAGCTTCGCGATGCCGTCACGACGGCCAAAGAAGAATTCGGTATAACGGGTCAAAGCATGCAAACCCTGAACCGCGCAAGGCGCGCCGAGTATCTGAACCGCGTTGCCGCACTTGTCGGTTACACGAACCGAAATAACTTCCTTCACCTTACCGAAAAAATGGGCGTGAATCTCGCGGCATTCGACATTCACCGCCTGGAGCGCCTCGTTCCGTATACGCTGACCGAAAGCCGCCAGTGGTTGATTGACAATCTGCCGAAGCCGGAGGATACGGAGGGCCGAAGGAAGTGGATCAGCACGATCATGCATCTTACCGGTATGGGGATGCTCGGCAGGACGGCCGCTTATACCTTGCTGCGCGCTGTAAGCTCGGGAGAATCCGGATTCAGTGAACTCGACAAGCCGGTGGCTGAAGAACTCGAACTGGATCTCTCGACCGTCTCCTCGTCGCTGCTTGGTAAAGAGCCCGTATCCATGGACCGTTCCCCGAATCTCCTAGACTTTTTTGTCACGGCGGCCAATCGCAAACTCGAGATCGAGCGGCTCAACCCATCGGCCCGCAGCCGTCAGATTACGATGACCCCGCTGCTCGATAATCATCTCTTTCCGTATCACTTGGAGCAGATGCTCACAACACAAAGAACGAGCACAAGGGCAGGGGTGCTGGTCGAAGAAGTGATCGGGGAGTTGGGGAGTGAACTGAATGCGGAGGAGCGTACGTTGCTGCGGGCCGTTGTGCGGGCCCGTGCCGCGGGCACGCGCTTGCGTTATCAGACACATCGAACCGTTACCGCCGCCAATGAAATCTTGTTTGGGACCCGGGAGACTCTTGGGAGTACCGGCGTGTATCACAAAGTCAAAGCTGCCGTTGAGAACAGCGAAAAGCTCCGCGCAGCATTTGAGGCTTTGCGGGGTGATCTGGATCTTTCCACGGACCGTTTTGACCGCGGCTTTTTCGAGTGGCTTCATACCGGGGGGTATCTCCATGACGCCGAGATTCATGGCATTACGCGGCTTATGGTTTACGACATCGAAAACGTACCGTCGCCGCATCTCTTGCCGAAACTATCGCCTGAAAACAAACAAGCCTTTGCCGTCGCCTACTTTAGAAACCATCACTTTCAGCAGATTGCCGAGAATAGCGCCGCAGTCCTCGATGACCCGGGCCTTCCGGTGCATACGCTCTCAGCCGGGTCTCTGCGGGGATGGATTCAGGGGCGCCGGCCCCGAAAGATTGTGGGCGGCATTCGCAGGCTCGAAGCCGCTCTGAAACCGGGGAGTCCGGTTCAAGAGGTGCGTGAAAGTTCTACGGAACACGAACGTGAAACAGGACAAATACTCGCGGGCGGGGGGCACAATAAGGATCTGTTGAGTTTTATTAACGGCCTGCATATGCGAAGGGCGAAGGTTGTCGCATTCTTTAATTTGGCGACAAGGATTTCAGAGTCGGTAACGGGTCCGAAGGCCCTTGAGCTGAAGCATGCCTATCAAACTTTGCTTCTTGGGGTACTCAAGAACCCTGAATTGGAAGTCGACTCAACGCCTGTCCATCTCATGCTCATGAGCACGATTGTTAACCACCGTCACGACGAGGCGTTTTTAAGAAAATTCTTCGAGACCTTACTCGTGGCGGCCCATGGCATGAGCGCGCGAGTTTCGAACAGAGAAGCGGCGAACATGTTGGCCCGGACAATTCAGGGTTCGGCTGTCTATCTTGCGGCCGGCCCCAAGGGACCGATTACGCGCGAGGGTCTGGTTCACGCCTATCAGCGATCGGCGGCGGAGAAAAAACGTTACCTCAAAGTGCAGACGGTGCGGGACGACGCGGAATTTCGTCTCATGGGCAGCTTGGCGGTCCCGGTTGGCTTGCGCCCCGATAATGTTTACTTCTCGAAGCTCTACAATGCGGTCATTGCAAAGGTCTATGCCCCGGTCCGCGTTATCTCTGACGAAGATGCCGCCGGTCACAAGGTCCGGAACAGATCACCCAAGACGTTGCGGCATGTCCGTGAAAGCCAAAAATTTGATCTCGCAAAAATTCGCAGTGAAGCCGACGAACACCGCCGGCGCCTGCGGCAGGCAGAGCGGCTCGCCTATGACTTTTGGGGCACCCAAGGCGAGCCGGGGTATTGGCCGGAAGAGAAGGTGAAGGGCTACATATGGACCCACTACCGAAGGTGGGTTCGCGAGGTCGTGTGGGAAAACGGACGCCGCGACATGGGCAGTCACGACGGGGTCGATATGGAGGACCTCATGGATCTCGCGCGGGATTCAGTCGCCTATGTGGGTTACACCTACAATGCGCCGGAAGAATTCACGCTCAATCTCGACGACCCGGGCTCCCCCGAGGAGCGTCACGCAATGATCACCGGAGTTGAAGCATTGGTGCAGGAAAAGGATGCGACCCTTAAGGAATTCGAACTCATGGTTAAGGACAAAGACAAAGATGCGACGGAGCTAAAAAGAGCGGGGTTCGGTTTGAAAAAGGCGGAGCGCGCAAAGGCTTATGTGGAATCAGTGCTGACGCTGCATCGGCATTATCTGGAAGGGGATGCCGAAAAGGCAGCTAATGTGTATTTCGACCTCGCCGAGCAGCGTGAGACGATCGAGCGGAATATTATGCGAAGTCTGTTCACGAGTTATCTCAGGCCGAGTATTTTGCATTACAAGTCACGCCGGGCGGTCAAACAGGCGTTTTTTGAATTGAAGGCCATATCTCTGGATCAGCCGCTTCCCGACGGTGACGGTGAGCTTATGGACATCGCGATCCCCGTTTTGAGATCGCGGGATGAAGAGGCGGTTATCGTTGATGACCCGAGGCTTGCCTCCTTCCGCAGCATTGCCATTAAACAGCACTTTGCACAAGTGAGGACATCAGCCTTAAGTGATACGGATCGGGATCAATACATCATGCGGCTTTATTACGGACTCGAGCCGGCGTATGCGGGTGTTGACCTGACGCAGACAGACATCGCGACTATCGTCGCCTTTCATGGCGGGGCCCTCATTACCGATGAGCGAATCCGGCAGATTATCGCCAGGCACGACAAGGATATTTTCCGGAGAGTGGTGCACCTGGCCCAGGCGGATAACCTGAAGTCCTGGGACACCTTTATGCTTCAACTCGGAGTTAAGGAGCCTGATGACGCTCCGCCGCCGGTTGTGATTCCGATCGAAGAGAACGAGTCTAAGATCTGGCTGGGCTCACACATTTGGATTGCCACATTGGGGGATCATGCGGGCAAATATCTCTCCTTCAAGATCATCGCCTATGACCGTTACAATCCGCGCTCCGCCGATGCAGGCTACAACAACGTCGAACTGCAAAAGAGAATCTACCCTTATATGCTCGAGATTGTCGTCAGGGATCCGACAAAGCCGGAAAAGGGCAATGAAAATCTGGTCGCCGTTTTTCACGTGCATGTGATTCATCGGCCCACCGGATCCGTACAGCAACTACCCATCATCGCGGTTCGCGGAAAGCCGCATTACTTCCTACGCGTTGATAGCGGTGCGCATGACAGTACACTTGAGCCGGCGGCCGAGAAGGTCGACCGGGATCAGGGCGAGAGGCCGGAGCCTACGGAAGTTCCCGAAGAGCCCGTTCGGGAGGCCGCGATAGAAGAGCCTGTCGACCGCTTTAAAGATTGGCACGAGTCGGCGATCCCGCATTTGCAAAGACAGCTGAAGAGCGCGCAGGCGACGTCACTGGGGCACCCCGATTTTGAGGAACTGGCACCGGTCGGGGAACACGGAAGAATCTGGGTAGCGTATCAGAAAGGGAACGTCGAACGTAAGGCCTTCTTCCATACCGGTATTGCAGGCGAAGGTCAGGCATGGGTGGGGCGGCGGTATGATCTGAGTAAGTCTCTTTATGTCTATCGAATCGTGCGCGTCAGCGACACCGGCGAGGCCGAATCCACTCGCTACTACAGGCTGGATCTTGACGACCATGGCCAGCCCACCGCGATGGGCTTCCGTGAATTTAAGTACGACGGCAGTGTCTGGGAAAAAGTTTCCATTCCCGGCCCGTTTTGGCTGAAACAGCGGAGTGAATTGAGATCGGCGTCAAACACCGATGATTTTGATCCCCGATTGATCGATACCTACAGCCGCCTATTTGTCGAAGGCCTCCTCAATACAGTTGAGTCGGAGGGGTATCCGGAACCTTATCAGGGTGCGGTCAAGGAAGCTCGCTCCCGTCTTAATGCCGTCGATATGCCGAGCCTTGCGGATGTTCTTCAGCCGGTTGAAGCGGCATTGAAAATTCCGGTCACGCTCGACGGTTTAAGCGGTGCGGCAGACGAAACTAAGGTTTACGAACTAGCGAGACTCCAATATAAAGTCCGCGCCCTAAACAAGTTTCGCGTACCTATTCGGGAATTTATCAAGAATCTAATGGAGCGGGCGGAATTTGCGGCAAGGATTCAATCGTCGACCGAGGGCCCGGTCCGGATGGGACTCATTCATTTTGAAGAGGAAGGACACAAATCGGGTCAATACAGCAACGGATTGGCAGACATTGTGATTGACTGGATGAGCACGTGGGACGCCTCGGTCAACGCGATTGTGTTCAGAAACATACGTTTCGATTACTTCTTCAACATCGTCGGGTTGGCAAACGCACTGCAATCCAAGTTTTTCCCGGATGCCCCTGATCCCGACGCCTTAGTTGTTCTCTTGCGGGAATCCTTGAGAAATGCCGTTGTGTGGGGCAACAAGAGCCGGCCGGACAATTTAGCGGCAATACGCTGGCGGTTCGAGGGAGAAGAGCTTGTCATCGATGTCATTGACCGGAACCGGGAAGAGATTGATTTCACTAAAAAACCGGAACCCCCGCGGGGCGTCAAGCCGATCTACTATAGCCCGCGTACGGATCCTGCCTCGGGCGGGTATCCGGGGGACATCAAACCCTTTATCGATCCCGCTTTCCTGACGGGTGATCGCTACGATTTTCCGATTCTCGATAAATCCGGCCGGCGTCTAGGCCAGGTCCTGCACCTGCGTTACCCCTATCCTCAACGATCCGAGTTACGGGACGAAGACGATGAAGAAGTACTGGGTTATGTGGCCGATCATGCCGACTTCGATACGACGGGATTTATCACGAGCCGGTTTTCCGGAGGTTCTAACGTCGTCGGTTTGGGGGATCTCCACACGAATCTGGCGGTCAAGGCGCAGACGATCGATCTGATACGGTCGGGGGAAATTACGCATCTGGTTATGGAGCTGAACGGTGAGGATCTGAACAAGGCGCTCAAGAATCGGGAATCATTGCGCGAAGCGATTCGGCGTCATTTTGAAATCCTTGTCATTAATGACGAAGACATCGAGAGTTTCGTCGACGTGATCCTTGCGGCCCAGACAGCCGGCGTTGAGTTGGTCTTCCCTGATCCTCGCAAGACGAGCCGGCCGGACGATCCGGGCCAGGAGACGGTCGACATGGAAGCGGCCCTGGCAATCGGGTCTATTGTCAGATCTGATCAGGATGCGAAAGTGCTGGTTCTATTCGGAGCCGAGCATACGCGCCGCGGTCTGCGCTGGCCGCGCAAGGAAGGCCGGAGCCGCCTTACCCTGGGAGAAAATCTCAAAACCGAAGAGGGTGTGCGCTACTATTCGGTCTATCTTGAATCGCCGGACCGCAGGGATACCTCGGATTACACCCTGGTGAGAGGCGATAAATACCGCCAGCAGGGATTCGCCCTTACAAATATGGCGTCCTTCCCGCGGCAGATGCTGGACAGGGCAGCCGATACCGACTTCTTTCGACCTGAGGAAATCGATGCCTACGTTCAACTGCCTCTCCTTAGTTACGAAGACTACCGGACACTCGTCGCTGCGGGAGAGGATCTACCCAAATTTGTTTTGCCGGAGTTTACCGAAGACTTGGCGGTCAAAAGCAGTGTCGGCGAAAATGAACCGGAGCGCCGCCGTGCCATCCGTGAAAAAGCGGCTAGGCTGGTGGCCTTGTTGAGAACACAACCGGACGCCGATTGGCCGATCGAAGAAATGGTTGAGGAGTTTAACGGGTTCCGTCTTGATGTGAGCGAGTACGCGCCGGAGATCGGAGTCATTTATCTCTGGCTCAGCCCGACCGACTCGTTCACGATATCCGTCCCTACTTATTTCGCCGTCCCCTCACAAGGGATCGTCGTTCACGCCCCGGAATTCAGCGATGACCGCTATGAGGATGAAATCATTCAACTGCCCATCGAGATCGCGAAACTCCTGAACGGTAATGAGATTGAGAAAGACTCCAGCGGAATCTTTAGCCCGGCGGGGTCTGATATCTACTGGAAGGAATGGAGACAGCGGCATGCCTATCAATACTACCGGACCCTCGTGGGCCCCATTGGGGCGGGTGCGGTGCAGGCGATTCTAGCGCGCGAGAGCGGCAGGAAGTGGAGAGTTGTCGACTTCTTCGCCGGAGACGGGAGCTTCTTGCGGTATTTAAGTAAACACTTAGCAACGGTGCAGCCGGACACGGATGTTGATTACGCGATGGTGGAGAAGTTCAGCGAACTCATCGATCAAGCGCCGCGTACTTTAGCAGGCACGGCGGTCGAAATTCATCAAGCGGATATTCGACACCTGCAGGACGTTAAAGCGATTATCGGTAAGAAGCCGGTCATCGTGACAGCCTTCGGCGGGTTGAATTCCGGAGTCGTCAAGCAGGACGACGCCGAGGCCATTGCGAAAAGAATCTACGCAGCCTTGCCGGCCGGCAGTTATCTCGTGCTCGGCGGCTACAGCGCGATGATGGTCAATGCGAAGGAGCTCGCTGCAATGGGCTTCGAGGTGCTCAATACGGGACTGCCGCATTACATGGTGACCGAAGACAGAGAAGCTCCCAACCAACTTTATATCCTGCGCAAGCCCTATCCGTGGTATCGCGGCGGATTGTGGCGCTCGGAGTTAAGGAGCGCTTTTGACTACGATGCCTACAGGAAGCGTCAAGAAGCCGGTCTTGAGGTAATCCTTGAAGAGATCGATGCCCTGCGCACCGACGGCCGCTGGGAAAAGATGCCGCTTAGTGCGCGGCTCCAACTGATCGGTGAGCGGGCCGACGTGGTTCCCCTCGACTGGGGCGCTTGGCTTGAGCTCCTCGAAAAAACCGGCATGTGGTTCGGGCCTGAGCGTGAAAAGATGGAGGACCCCACCGATCAGGTCGAGGCTACGATGACGGGTGACTACCAAATACTTCAGGCGCCCAGCATGCGCCAGCCGCAGCAAGGCGAAACCTACTCGCGCTATCTGACCTCCTATGGCGCTTGTGACTGTCTTGTGTTGACCCTTTATCATCCGGGTACCAAGGTCGGCATGATTGATCATCTGTATCTGGAGCGAAAGAAGAATCCCGCCGAGCGCATCGCCGGTGCGCTAAAGACGATGCATGAGGAGTACGGCATCGATCCGCGCGAAGTCAGGGCCGAGATTTCCGGCGGTCAGATGGACCTATCGAACTTCAAGGCCATTCAGATTCTCGAAGCGCTCGAAACGCATGAAGTGCCGATCTACTTCTTCCAGGCCCTGGACTTCCCGCTCGTTATGCTGGACGGCTATTATCCGTATGCCGAGGGTGACGGCCATGTCGCCCTGGATTTAGAAACGGGCCGCCATTACCGGCTGCACGATATTATCCCGCCCGCACAAAAACGACGGCATCGGTCTGAGCTCAGAAAGGGGAAGCCGATTGAGGATTATCTGAAGGAGCTCGAAAACGAGAAGGCCGTATTCGGACCGGACAACGCAGGGGAATTTTCAGAGAGCCACCGTTATGTGGACGGTATTCTTAAAAAACTGATCCTTACAGCGGGTTTTGATCCCGCAGAGTACTCTCTATACCTGGTCGATGACCCGGAACCCAAAGCCTGGATTCAGGGGCGCTATCCCGCCGTATTTATCTCGCTCGGCCTGCTGCGCTTTTTCGGGCGCCATCGGCTTTCACAAGACGCCCTGGCCCACCTCCTGGCGCATGAAGTGCTGCATCTCCGCCAGCATAAAGAGGACGAGCACTATAGCGGGCCGTCAAGCTGGTCTGAATACTACGCGGAGTACTATGCGAATGAGTACGACGCCGATGTCCGGGCACTCAGGCTTATGGCTGAGGCAGGATTTTCCATTCAGGACGCCGAATCGACTTTCGAAAAATTACGCGAGGGAATGGGCAAGAATGATTACTCGCCTCTCGGCTCCTACCCGCAGATGCGCACGCGCAGCGACCGCATCAAACAGATCCGTGATTACGGGCGCTGGCCCGACAGCGCGCGCGCCGCGCCGCAGGCCATGCCTCAGGAGGTTCTTCGCGAGGCCATGCGTTTCTCGCTCAGGCGGCAGAAATGGCATCGCGCCAACCGCATTAATCAGGTGAAGGAGCTTTCCGAATTGATCGAGACGGCTGATGCGCTCAATGACCTTACGTTTATCCTATGGTCGGGTCTCGGACGGCTCAAGAAGCGCCGGGTCCTGAAGTCGGCAAAGGTGCCGCATGCCGTCGAGTCCGCGCTCGTGACCCGGCTTGCTGCATTACCGATCTGGCCCGAATATCTCTCGGCCGACACGCGTGACCTCGCCGCGAAACTACTCGGTAAATTCCTGGCGGCGACTGTCTACGGAAAGTTTATGGAAAGAACGGTGCTGATCGACCATGAATTGTTGAATGAAAAGGCATTGCTTGACGAGCTTTCGGAGATTTTTCACTCGGCAAAGAACGCGAAAGATGTGCTCGACCTGATCTCGGCGGCGATCTTTGTGACGATGCCGCAGCGCATCGCGCTCGGGCGTGAGACGGCCGGCGACGCTCAAAAATCCTATGCCGCATACCAAAACCGGTGGCATGCCGAACCGCGGCGGGGCGGTGACACGGTGGGATGGGTCTATACGTGGGAGCAGTTTCTGGGACGGGCGCTGCTCGAAGAAGTACCGTACGTGCCGATAGCCGGCCGGCAGGTCCGGTGGGGCCCTTTTATCCGCGTCGTCGGCTGGATTCAAGGGGCCGTCCGGTTCGTTCTCGGCCGGTTCGTAAGTATCGATTGGATTCAGGTGCGTGACCCGCTTGCCGGGTGGACGGCGGCAGACCTCGGGCGCGTGTACGAAGCGGGCGCGGGGCGTACCTGGGGCGGGTATCATATCGGTCCGATGCGTCATTCCAATGTGGTCGGCATCGACCACTGGTTGTTTCAGGCGGCGATCAATCATCCCGAACTCGTAAAGGCCATGGACACCGATACCTTCCGCCGTTTTGTCAAAGACGCCACGAAAATCGCGGTGGCCAAGGGGCCCGGCCACAGTGATGATCCCGAGACACAGGAAGCCAAGATGCGCAACATGATTTATGAAGCGGCGTCTTTGGATGCCGCCAAGCGTGAGGTGATCCAAAATCTTCTGGGTAATGATTATGATGTCTTCGGCTTCTTCAGAACGGGGATCGAATCGTTTCCCGATACCTGGATCTTCGGTGAAAACGCACCGGGTACCGGATATGCATACGCAGAAAAGAGAATGGATGATCTCATCCGGCAGCTGCACGCGCGGCGCGGGTCGATCAGCGGTATGGTGCTCCACCACTCGGAAGTGCTTCATGCAAGCGATCGTCTTGCGGAGAGCGCGAAACTGACGCAGACCGAACACCTGCGCCTCATGGCCCACCTTGCGAAGACCGAATGGTATTCGGCTGACATGATGTGGCACAGCCTGCTCGGCTGGGAATCGGGTCGCGTTCAGTGGATACCCTCTTTTCTCGGACAGGCCGACGACGAGCTGAACGCCTTCATCGACCTCGATTTGAGGGCGCGGCTCGGTGACGGCGTCTGGGAAAGCCTGCCGGTGACGGGACGGTTCATTTTTTATGCTTACCTGAACGATATCTACCAGTTGCCCGCCGACTGGGAAGCTTGGGACCGGGAAGTACAGTCGTGGAGCACGGAACAGATCCGGTTGCTGCACAGGGTGGTTGCACAGAGTACGAACCGGCCCGTCTTCGACACGGATGCGAGGCTTGACCGCGAGGCGATCGACCGCCGGCCGCCGCTTCCTTACCGCCGTTCGCGCGAAGAGCTCTTGTTGCGCTTGAGTGTGCTGGGCCTTTTGAAGGAACAGGGCGTTTCTCTAAAGAAGTATTTGCCGCCGGTGGAACTCGGAAGGTCGGCGCCGAGCGGGGCCTTTGGTTTTGCGGATCAGCTGGCTGATTTGCCGCGCGGAAGGAAGGAGGACAATCCGCGCGTCAGGCGGGCGATGGATCACCTCTTTCACATGTTCCGGCTTGAAAAGGGCCGCTCGCCGTGGATTAACCGAACCGATATCGAAAAGAACGGTGAGCAGGGGATGACCGCCATCCTGGGTTATGTGTTCGCGGAAACCGGCGAGACTCCCGCAGACATGGCCGATCGTATCGCCCACTGGCTGCCGGCCACGGCTTATCGTAACTGGGTGCTCTATCTGATTTTCATGCACCACTACCTTGGCCGAACACTCGGCGTTAAGATAGACCGGAAACGGCTGGGGGATACGAGCTATATGGCGGAGGTGTGGGCAAGCGTGAGTGATAACCAGCGTGAATCCGCACGTCATTTTATTCGGGAAAAGATCGCACCACTCATGGTGCAGGATGCGCGATTGGAAGGCTTGAATCTCGCCAGGGTTTTTGACCATTTTATTCATGAGAAACTCCATGAGGTTGACGAAGCCGCTTACGAAAAGGCATTGCCGGGTTTTCAGGATGTAAGGTATTTCGTTCCGGGCACCGTGTTGACTCAGCTCGACCTCATGATGGGGGGCGTATTCTCCCCGGGAATTTCAGAGCAAATCGCCGATGCGGCAAGCGATCCTCAAGATATTCTCGAACAGATCAGTACGGCCTATCCGCGTGCCTCGGCTGAGCGCGACCGTTTGTTGGTCGAACTTGCCGACCACGCGCGTGCCGATAGCGGCGTCCTCAAAGACATCATGCCGCTGCTTGACGGCCCGTGGTATAAGCAGGAAATCGGAGTGCGGGCACTTAGAAGCATTCGTGCTTCGCAATCCACAACGTCTGTTGACGATTCCCTGAAGCTCATCGAAAACTGGCTGCCGAGCGCGACGCCGATACGTGACGGGCTCCTTCACGAGGTCATTCAGGAAGAGGTCGGCACGCTTCCGGAACTGAATGCGGTGGAAGAAAAGCTCTTCGCACTGCAGCCGAACGAACAGAGGCGCCTGCGCGGAAACCAGGCCGTGGCGCTTATGGGCCTCGAGTTTTTTCAGGCCATATTCGGGTACGGCACTCCGATGGCCTCCAAGCTGGACCTCTTGGATTGGTTTTTCTTTGAGGGCGGCAAGCCGGACATCCTGCGGCGCTATGAATTTCATTTCCGTATTTCCTTTGAGGGTTTTATCGAGGAATCCGGCGATCTCGCCAAAAACGAACCTGAGGTTGCGCGCGAGGTCAGAAAACGGCTTCTCGCGTTTGTGTTGGACGGCGACCAGGGTATTCTTTCAGACGACGATGCGACTGACGAACTTTTTAATCGGCTGCTGGCCCGCTGGCTTCCGGAAAACACCGAATTCGACATCGTCATCCGCACGGTTCTCGAGAGTTTGATCGGGCTCTCCGACCGTTTGCGAAAACGTGAAATCCTCATGCACCTGTTGGCAGGCCCCGACGATCTCAGTGCACTCGGAAACGACCCGGAACTCCGGCAAGCCAAAGTGGCGAAGCTCATTCTCGAAGCCAACGGCTTAGTCGGTATCAAAGTCGGACAGGTGCTCGCGAACTCGGCACTTGTGACCGATATGCCGGTGCCGATGAGGACGGAATTGGCGAACCTGCAGGACCGCGCCGACCCGATGGACCGCGCCGTGAGCTTGCGGATTCTCGACCAGATCCACAACGGCAAACTGCACGACCATTATCCGCGAATCGGCCGCGTGCTCGGGAGTGCATCCACCAGCGTCGTTTATGACGCATGGCACCGCAGCGGGCGGCACGTGGCGCTTAAGCTGCTGCGGCCGACCGCGCGAAATCGTACTGTCGGTGATCTCGCGATGCTGAAACTCATACCGGCCGATGTCATCGAGCGGCTGAATGCGAAGAATATCGCAATTCCGGAGTGGCTTGAAAACTACCTCGGTCTGCTTGTCGGGCGCGTCGAACGTCTCGTGATGCCCGAACTCTTTTATACGGTGGAGGCACAAAGCATGGACCGGTTCAGGGTGCGTCAGCTGGCGCGGGGTTCGGCGCTCCGTATTCCCGAAGTCGTGGAAAATCCGGGTGACGATCTGATTGCGATGGAACTCATCGAAGATGCCGTGCCGGTTTCAGATGAAGCGGGCATCAATACCCGAGGGCGGCAGATGGGTGATGTGCGGCGCGACATTGCGCAGGAGATGATCGTCGAAGTTCACGAAGGGGAATATCACGGTGATCCGCATCCCCGAAATTTCCTGGTCGACAAGGACGGCCGACTCTGGATGATTGATCTCGGTGCTGTCTACGAGGTGAGTCCGAAGAGTGCCGCATTTCTCATCAGCCTCGTCGCCGCCTTGCACATGGGCGCAGATATACGGCCCATTCTCGCGGACCTGCTTACGGCGAATGCGGATCCGGCCGCTCTTGAGTCGGCGATTTCAGAAGCGGCGCGAGTCGAAACAATTCCGGAAAAGATTGCCCAGATTTTCCTCACGCTTGACCAGCAGGCGCTATTGCCCGAAGACCTGGCGCTGACACAGCGGCTTTTCCTGCAGGGCGGTCACATCTTCGAAGGCCTGAGTCTCTGGGACCTCATGCAGATCGGCGAACAGCTCAAAGACGGGCCTCAACGCTCCGAGCTCGGATCCGAAACCCCCGTCGTGCGGGAAGGTCTGCGGCCGGATTTGACACCGTTCATCGGTATCGGCGTACACCGTAAGGACCATCTGTCTTATGGGAACTCGGCCGCAATTGAAGGCGCGGAAAAGTTGACGGACTTTCTTCGGGACCGCGATTTGCTGCATGAGATACAGCTGACCGTCGAGACTGAGGCCCAGTCTCAGATCGGCCGCGAGATTGCGTCCAAACTAGACCGGGTTCCCGACGCAACAATGCGTTTGATTGTGGACGGAGCGTTCATGCAAAAGTGCTGCTCCGAGGCCGTGCTGGGTATCTTTGACCACTTGGAGGCTAAACCCGGGCGTTTCGCGGAGCTCCATCTGCCCCTGGATCTTATCCTTTACTGGGACGACCGCCAGATGCGGGACTCTCCGCCCGAAGAAAAGGAGGAATATATTGCGATGCAGGTTCTCCCGAACCTTGAGCGCCGTGGTTTTGGATATAAGGCTTACGGTGTCAATCACCAGATCCTGGCCGAGCGCGACCCGCCCAAGGGAGGCGAAACCCGGCTGGTCGTCAAACTCTGGCATTCCGCCAAGGAAATGGAGAACTGGGCCGACAGCCTCGCGGCAAAACCCCTGAGGTCGGAGCTGAGGGCGCTCGAGCCGGTGATGCCGGTGAAGAAGGTGCTTGTCATGACGGGCGAATATTCTTATATGCCGTTTGACAAAGAGCGTGAATGGGAACGGTACGTGGTCGATTACCTGCGCAAGGCCGGTGTCGAAGCAGAGTTTGTGTACGCCAACGGGGCGGGTGGAACCTTGCGGCGATTCGAAGAGGAGTTCGATGAAATCGGTCTCGTGATCGCAACCGATGACGTCCTGCGCGGCGTCCGCGAACGGGAACGTCTGATCGGGCGGAATCCGGTGCCTTATATCTTAATGAAGACGACCTATCTGCGAATGGACGAACCGGAGCTCGAAGAGCTCGGCAATGCGGTTTATGTGCATAGTGGGCTTGGGACATTGGACGAACTCAAGGAAATCATTCCCGAGATTGTCGGCAACGCCGAAGGGGCGGTCTATGAGCCGTTTTGGACAGGAGAAGGCATTGAGGCGAAACCGGCGCGGGAAGGGGTCGAACATCCGGCCGTCGAGTTGCTTGAGGAATTACGGCAAGACCTCACAAATCCCACATTCCTGAAAAAGATTTACCGCGACACGACCGACTACGATGCCGAACCCCTGACAGCGCGCTTCACGTTGATTCCCGGATACAGTCTACCGGCTTTTCCGATGACGCCCGCGAGTTTTCGTGACGACGTCCACCGCCGCATTATCAAGGAGGTTTATTCCATCCTGCCGCATGTCATCGAATTTCCCGTGGAGGCTACGGGCCGCGCGCCCGTGGTCATCGGAGCGGACTCCGATGAAGGCATCGCCCGGTGGGCGAAGACAATGAGGGTCGGCAGCCGTTTCGATCAGTGGATCAGCGATAAAATGCCTCTGGTCCATATCGAGCAAAGCCTCAACCGGATCATGACCGAAATCGACGGAAAAGAACGTGCGAACAAGGCATTGAGGCGTAGTGTTTACAGGAAACTCGGATGGCGTGTCCACGATCTTGAAATCAAGAGCGAAGCGGCAGGCGATGAGGCGGGGCAGACGATATTTAATGTTATGGGAACGTGGCTCCTTGCGAACCCGGAGGCCGTCACTCGCGCCTGGGTGGCCGAAGACGAAGACGGCGCAGCGGCCGGTATGCTGGTACTCAAAAGAACGATTGCGAACGAAACCTTCGGTGAGCACCGGGAGATGGTGAATTCAGCGATCGCAATCGCATCGGATGCGGCAACTCGCGGCAAGGGAATTGCGCCGCGTATGATTCGCGAGAGTTTCGAAGCCATGCGACAGAGGGGCATACGCTATTACTTCGCGGATATTGATTACCGCAATAAACCGTCTTTCCGCACTTTTATAAAAACAGCGGCCGCGGCCGGGGCTACGGTGACTCACTTCCCCGAAATGACGACTAGCCGGGAAGAGGAACGGCCGTTTCTGATCGACCTTTTTTCCGACCAACCCGCGCCGCGCGATCTTCCGGAAGCGCTGCCCTCCGATCCCGATGAGGCCTGGGCTTATGTTCTGGCGCAGGGATTGATGCAGGAGCCGAGCGATGAGTACTCGTGGACGCCACCGGCCGCTGACGGGGACCGGGCGGTCCGCGAGTATCGAGTCAAAGATGTGACCGAAGAGATTGAGGCTGACGAAGATGCGGGGACCTGGATTGATTTTCAGGAACTTTATGACGACAAAGTGCATGCAAAACTTAGGGATATCACGGAATACCCGGACCCGGCCGGCCATGAAGCAATGATGAGAGGATTTGAAGTCCAACCCGACGGCAGTTTTGATACCGTCAAACTTGAGGATGGGGCCTACTCTGCGATTGTCCGCATTGCGGACCGCGCCGCCGTTCAGGATACCCAACAAGCCTTCCGCAAGTTTGTTGATGCGATTGCTAAGGTGTTTCCGGCGGATGTGCGTGATCAAGTGCGCGTGTGGGAAACCGGCGAGGACAACCCCCATATCGGAACGGCGGTCTTTCAGGTGCCCGAAGTACTCTTGGGCGGAAAACAGCCCCGCTTGCAACCGCGGCATATCGAACCTCTGCAGGAACTTGTCCGTGAAATGACTCAGGACGAAGAAACAATTCCGCTCACTTTCTTGGGCTACGGCATCGGAGCCGACGGCGGCTTTGTGCGGCTCTACAGCGACCCGGCCGGCCGGTTCATGAAACTGCGCAACGCCCTTCTCCTCAAAGGCCACAAGGTGAGCCAGATGTACGCTTCGGGGCGGGGAACGAACATTATTGCTATGACCGGAGGCCGCATTTTGCATCTGCCCTATTCCGCCGATGCCGCGATTGCGGCCCGGCAGAAGGACCGCGTTCTGGAAATTGTGCGCGACAGGGCGCAGGCCTTTCAATCGCAGTGGGAACAGAACCTCGCAGAGCCTCAAATTCTTGATGTCGACGGCCTTACCTGGGTCTTGGAAGACAAGTGGCTGACCGAACGCAACGAACAAGGCGTCGAAGACGTCTTCTTTCCTTTTGGCGGCCGTTCGGAGCTGCGGAGTTTGAGCGAGGATCTGTTAGCTGAGTTGGCTGCGGAGTACGCGGTATCACGGTTGACGAGCGGCAGGAATTCGGCCGAAGAGCAGGAGCTGATGCTGAAAACCATGCGGTCCGATGTCCACAAGGCAATCCTCTGGCGGTACAAGGGCCTTGAGTTTGAACTTCGCGAGCGTATCGAAGAGGTTGTCTTCGAAGCCGTTCAGGCTGCGGTGAGAACCTATGACGGAGTACGGCTGAGCTATCTCGATTATTTTTACGCGACGGCACAGGAAGCTATTTTGCATTTTTTCGCAAAATCCGTGCCGGCGGCAAAGCGGCCCTATCTGCTTTCGGAGCCGCTTGAGGCATATCTGAGGTTTCTGAGTCTCGAGAACCGCCGGCCGGAGCTCGACGAGTTTCTCGGTCTGACCGTAAATGATATGAAGAACGAAGATTACCTCGTCCTGCAGAGAGAAACGGATGCCGCTAACTACGAAGATTCGATTTCGGTGCCGGTTCGTGCGGCGGCGCCGGAGAATCAACTGCCGAAGCCCGTTCAGATCGCGAACGCGGGAATGGTGCGGCTTGCGAAAGCATTCGGAATTCAGGCGGCCGACATCACGGCAGCCATGATCCACAGCGTGCCTAACACCGAATGGGCCGTGCTCTCCTTATTTTTCGGCATCGATGGCGAACTCATACAGGATCCCGAACAGATCGCCCGAAGGCTCACCGAACTGGGTTACCGCGATGCGAATAATGAAGCGTTACGGGGCGAGAAAGTTTCCGACTACGTTGTCCGGGGTTTGAACCGCTTGCAAAATCGCGAAACCGGGCGCACGCGCCTTGCCGATGCGTTGGGCAAAAAGCCGACCGAAATTACGCCCGATCTCCTGCAGGCCTTGACCTCGCGTGAAGAGGCGCTCATCCGGTATAAGTTTGGTATCGGTAAATCGCGTCTCATGACTCATCTTGAGATCGCCGAGAAGTTGACGAAGGAGGGCTTCAGCTTCAACGACGGTGTTCACGTGACAAAAACACTCTACCGCATTTTACAAAAGCTGAAGACAGCTCAGACAGGGTGGCAACTGCTCGCCGCCGATCTCGGGAAGCCGGAAGAAGAAGCGAGACGTGATTTCGAGAAAAATGCGGCAAAAATGACCCAATTGGAAACATTGGCCGTCACCCATTATTACGGTCTCGGGGTCAACCGGATCAAAGACAAAACACGCCTGGCCAAGCATCTGAGTGATCTGACTCATGAGACCATCCGAAGGAATCGCCTTTACCGTCTGCTTGCGCGAGGCCTTGCCGTGCTGCGCGGCGAAAAGAAACGCGTCCGCGTCAAATCCGCCTACCAACCGCCGATCATTTCGGAGATCCCGGAAGAAGTGGGCGTGACTGGCGACGAACTCCTTCAAGTCATGCGCGCCGCCGCAGGCGATCAATCTCTGGCGGAGGCATTGGTGCCCGTCCGGGATGCATGGTATGCGTTGCATCCGCTCGGGCGGGAAATCCTGATCATCAACTTCGGCCTCGGAGTTACGGCCGCAAAATCGCTTCCTGAGATCTCCAAACGCCTGAAAGAAAGTCCTTACTGGGTTGAGAAAAGTGATCCGGCAAAGACAACACTCACACGCCATCGCCGGTTAGCGCTTGCAGATCTAAAACAACGCGTGAGCGGCCTTAACCGCCTTGCCGAAGACACGGGTGTTTCCGAAGAGTATCTTCCGGGAATCATTTCGCAGGGACTCGCGCTTGAGCAGAAACGTGTTCTCAAGATGACTTTCGGACTCGATACCGAACGAATCGTGCCGGATAAATTAATCGTTGATATCTTTCGTGATGCATGGAGCGAGGAAATCAATGCCATGCGGGTGCGGACAGTGCGCAGGGACGCACTGCAGAGGATCCGCGAATTTGCCGTCAACGCGGGTTATGCCGACGAGTCGGTTCTGACGAAACGGAAAAAAGACATGTCGAAACGGACGCCGCGGCCGCCCAAATGGACGCGCGAACGAGTCGACCAACTCATCGCCGAGTCTGCGGACGAAAAGTTGCGCGCTACGATCCTGCATCGCCAAGGCCTGGGCGGGCTTGTCAATGCGGCGTCGGGTTTCTACGGGTCGTGGCAAAAGGCTCTGGAGGCGCATCACCGCGATATTACGAAAATCAACATACGAAAAACACCGCAGCGTTCGGAACTGCGGGCAGACAGTCCGGAGTTATCGGATTCCCGAGATGCGGAATACAAAAAGAGACTGACGGACATTCTCGAACAGCGCGCTTTGATCATGGAGTTAAGAGAGCTTGAGCCCGCGAGCGATGAAATGGTAGCGGTCATCCTGGAGCGGTTGGGAGAATACGCGGCTTCCGCGAAAGCGAGCCTGGTTGATGTCGAGGATTTTAAGTTCGTCCTGCGCCTTGTGACGAATCCCGCTTGGAGGACGGGTAAATTTAGTGAAAAGATGAAGGCGCTTACTCACCTTTGGGGATATGTGGTGTTCACAGCTGTACGGGAACATCGCATGAATCCGCAACTCCGAAGCTCGGTAGACCACCTGATCACAGACATGCTTGGTGCGGAGTTTGAGAATAGGGCCCCTCTCCGCAGGATTCTAATTAACACCGAGGTTGGAAGCCCGTATCACGAAAAACCCCTGCACGGTGAGGAGCAAATGCTGGGCTCCGACTTTGTGTATTTGATCAAGAGTTTGGCTAAGAATCTGAATTTATCCGGCCGTCTGGCTGAGAGGAACGACCGCCTTGTCGGGCCCATCCTGCGGGCTTTCGAGGGCCGGTATGATTTTACGCTGACCGAGGCGGAGCGGGGCAAAATTCTGCAGTTGATGGAAGGCAATGACCTCCTGGCCATTTTTGTCTCGGCGATGGACAACGGGCTCACCCGGCCGCCTTCCAGAGAAATGACGCTTGAAGACATCCGCAAGATCCGCGGGAAATTCCGCGAGGTTGTGGCGGATTCGATAGGGTCGTATCCGGTCTCCGCGAGGGACCGGATCCTCGTTCGCATCCTGCAGAAGCAGCCCGAGCTTGGCCGTGAGTTGATGGCTGAGGCTCAGGCGGCTGTGAGTTACAGCCGTAAGCCCATCGACTTTGAGGCAGCCGGGGCAAGTACTGTGAAGAGGCGAAAAGGTGTGAATGTTGCCGATACCGAAGGTTTTGGTGACTTTGCAGTAAAGCACCCCGACCTTCATGCGGTTTTGACGTCCCGTGAGAGTCTGCTCACGCTCATGCAGACGGCTGCGCTTGTCCGCGACTTCTTTCCGTATACACTCACGGCCCCCGACAAACTGCAGACCCCGGTTCAGTTTGCCATTGAATACGGAATGTATCTGCCGTTGGGGCATGGCTATTATCTGACACCGATTTCCGGCTCGTTCAAACGTCACCTGCTCTTTACGATGGATGACAAGAACCGGCCGGTCATGACGGTGCCGATCAAGATTCCCGGAAAGATCCCGGGCCGCCGGCCCGCTCTAAACGGTGATCTCGACCGCTACCGCGATGCCCGTGAAGTCTTTGGCGACGATATGGAGATTGCCGGAGCGATGGGAACCGTGGAGCCGGCGGGACTCGAGTCCGTTATGCTCTATGGCGAAGAGCGCGAAGTCACAGAGAAGGATCATCTGCGTGTTCTGGTCTTGGAAGGGCCCGAAGCCGGGTGGCGCGTCGAATATCTGCGCCATAAAGACCTGCAGCGGATCTCAGACCATTATCCCAAATACCATGGTGATGCCAGCCTCGTTGCCGACGATATTGCCAGAAGTATTCTTCGCGGCGTGGCCCAGTGGCATGCTCTGAACTATTTAGGAAAAGGCCCGGGAGAGGGATCCGGCACGGACCTTCACACCGGCAATTGGGAACTCCTCACGCCGCCGTTAAACGGAGACCCCGAGCAGGGTATCTCAGTCCGCAATATCATCGATCTTGCTTCCCTGCATCAATATGTAGAGGACCGGGCGGCGTTTGATGGGCAGCGCATGTGGGATCTCAAAACGGTCATTGATGCCAGAGATGTCCTGACGGGCCCCGGAGTCACCTTCAGTCTTTTGGCGCTGCACCTCAAGGAGAACGAACACGATTTTCTCGAAGACCCTCACGACCTCTTCGAAAAGTACACCGCGATCTATTCGGAGGAGTATGAAGCGGTCAAGCAGATAGCCAAGCGGCCGCCGCCGATGAGTTACAGGGAAATCTATACGACAATCCTCGGAGAGACGCATGAAGCACCCCTGATCATTACGGGGCTTACGGGCGCGGGAAAAACGATCTTGGCAGAAAACTATGAGAAGTATCTGCGGGAAGGGGAGGTGGAGGTGCCGGCCCACCTCGTGCATAGTGATGGTTTCTTACGGTACTCGGTAATGGCCCTGCTCATTCGCTTGCTGATCACGCTCGGCTGGATCAAAGTTGATGCGCTTACGAAGGAAGGCTTCATTCAGCGGCATTACTTCGATTTGGAGAAACGCGACCGATTCGTCGATGAAGTCAAAGCCGGAAAGTACGAAGGCAAGCAGCTCGTAATCGAAGGCATCTTCTCAGACATCCTTTTTGCGCAGGCCTTAAATGCAAAGACGCTTCTTATAGAAGCGAACAGCGCATCGGTCTATGAGGAGCGGTACGTCGACCGGTCCATGAAAGACAAAAAACGCCTCAAGCTGCCGGCCCAATTCCTGGCGCGTACGCTGATTTCAAATCGCTTAAATCAACAGCTCCTTGATTCAAGGGAGAATCATGACCTTGTCTTGAACCTTGATGACATCTTTAAGCCGAAGCTGACCGTCAACCGGCCTCCTAAAAAAGCAGAATTACGCCGCTCGGGACTTCTTAAAGTCATAGTCGACGCTCTGACTGCCCCGGCGGGAATTCGCGAGCGTCTTACCGCCGACGGGGTGAAGTTCGGCAGCGTGCCGGAACCCTACGTATCGACATTCGACCTTGAAGGCCTGCCCTGGGTTTTTACGCAATACCGGAATGAGGACAAGGATTCTCCGTTGCTATCGCTTGATGAACTCAAGGAACAGGCTTTGACATTGACCGGCACGCTGGAGGTGAAGTTCGACGGCGGTGCGAGAAACGCCGGGGTCTTTCTCGGCTATGTCCAAGAAGTCCCGCATCCAGTTGTTATCAAATACTTCCAGGCAGGCGTCAGCGATATGGATGCTTATGATCGGGCACTTGAACTTTATATGGCGCAAATAGTCGCGTTCAGCGGGGTCGGGCCTGAATTTTACGGGGTGCTCGTCGAGGACGGGGAGATTGTCGGGTACGCCATGCAGGCGGCCCCGGGTGCGTTCGCGACCCAGACAAGCGACCTGCTTTACCTCATGCGCTATCTGTATCAATCGGGTGACGCCGACAACAAGGCCGTGCAGCAGAACGTGATGCGAATCGAAGAGACGATGGCCCGCTACGCCATGGTTCCCGTAGACGGGCATTTGAATGTTCTCCTTTCCCGGACCGGGCACATATCTTTGATTGATGCGGGCAATGTCCGGCCGGCTTCCGAACTTGCGGAATTTCGCATGCCCTCGTGGATGAGTTCCGAAGAAAAAGTCAAGCAGCTGTTCCAACTTATGCAGGCCTACCTGCAAAAACGACGGCCGCTAATAACCCGTCGCGGCGCTATTCATACGTTGCTTGATCATACCCAAGCGGAGCACGCAGCACCTCTTGTATCGGTAACAACACGGGAGATGATGAAAGATGGTTTGCACGAAAGCCTGGTTAAGTACGTAAGGCAGGGAGGGCATCTGGTATTGACGACTCCAGCCTTCAAAGAAGAGGCCTTCCTGAGCGCGATCGACGGCATCCACCGAAATTTTGCGGAGACCGGCGAAATCGAATTGCTGGGCCGCATCCACTTCATCGCAAGCGACAATAATCTTAAAGACATTTTTGTCTACGAATCCGATGCGGGCGGGTACCGGTTGTTGCCGGACGATCCGATGGAACCGGATCCCCTGCTCAAACTCGTTCGCTATCTGAACACGGCAGGCCGCAAGGTGCTGCCCTTGATGTCCTATGACTATGAGTCTGCCAGCGTACCCCGTCGTGCCTATTTCGATACTGCCCATCGCGTGTTTTCGCAAACCCCACATGCCGGCAAATACGTTGCGATATGGGATATCGAAGAAATCACCGAGCGGCTTGCCGAACGCGCCCCCGAAGAACTCGAAAAGGGCAGGAAGGAACTACCGGCTCAGCAGGACTTTATGGAATGGACATTCGAAAGCACCCCGTTCGAGGTGCCTGCCGGAAATCAGGTGAAGGTGATCGTCGGGGAAAAAGGACGGGGCGCACCGGGTTTCGTTTGGGCCGGTGTCAACGATTGGGAAAAGACCTATCTGATTCCGTTGGTTCAAAACCCGGCGACCGGCAGACACGAAGCCGTGCTCCCGGCCGGCACGACCGCATTCACGTTCTATTGGCGCGATTCCCCGAAGGCCGCCGGCGAGCGATGGGAAGGCCGCGATTTTCATGTGCGCTCTGCTGAGCGCTCGGAACTACGGGCAGCCGCGGTCAATATCACGGAAACCGTATTGCCGAATGCGGGGCTCAAAGGAATGGCGTCACAGGATGCAAAGGTGCTGATCGCCGAACTGGACGGCGATTTCCTACTGGAAAGTAAGACCTGGCCCGAAAGGAATGCGCGCACGTTTACCGCCGCCGAACGGAAGATCTTCGAAACGGGTGAGGGGCTGACGCCGTTTTCGGAATTCGACCTCACGCACGACGACGTTGCTTCGGTTACGCACAGCATCTATGACCGCACGAGCGGTATTATCGGCATACGGGCGGCCGTCGAGGACAAAGCGGGAACGGTCCGCTATATCCGGTTTTCGGGCGCAGGCACGAACGAAATGGAGAAATTGAAAACTCTCATGCCACCCATTTCTGAGATGACCGCAGAGGGGACGGTCCTGCGCGTTTCGGCCGGTAATCAGGGTGACCTGGCCGGGAATTTTACCGTGCACTCACGCAAAGAACGGGGCTGGGAGTTTTTCGGGGCCAATGACGAGCCTTGGCGGGGAGCGAGATATAAGGCTTTTGTCCAATTGGAAAATGGGAAAAGGATGTTGGGCGAGGTCGAGCTTGTCGGCGAAGCTAAGGACAACCGCATTAAACAGGTCTTTATCACGCCTGTCGGCGGACGTGAACGAGTCGAGCTCGATGCGATGCAAACGCGGTCGGTCATTGTTGCCTATACGCTGGGTTGGGGCGAAACGCCGGCGGACGAGTTACTGAGGAAAAATTACGCCATGAGTTCCGATATCCGGCACCTGCTGGCCTTTCCCTTCTTCCGAGGCGGTCCGCAATTTTACAATCAGACGGTTTTGACCCGCGAGCGCTATAAAGCCGCGATGAACTTCCGGCCGTTGGATTTTGATATTGTCGACATGACCGGTAACGCCATTCCCGTCGCAGAGCTTCTCGGCCAACTTGATAAATACGGTTATGTTGCTAAGGATACCGCTGACGAAGTCGTGAAACCGGGCGATTATTTTATTGCGGACGAAAACAACATTCGTCTTATTTTTCATCCTGCGGTTTATCCCGTCAACATTCTTGTGACGAGTCAGGACGGCGAAAAGGCGGCTTTCGTCAGCATCCAGGGTGTTTCCGGAAATCTTGGCGCGAACTATTGGAATGTCTTTGAGTGGATTCAGGAACAGCTGCCCTGGGCCTTTGCCGCCTTTGCCCTCGACAACGGCAAGGACCCGTCATGGCAAAGCTACAATGAGGACGGAACCGAAGCGGAGCTGCTTGTTACAGGCCGCGACCTCGTCAATGCGACCGTGCTTGTCACAAAACGTGACGGTTTTCAACGGTCAGAGTTAAGGCTCCCGGCACGGACCGCTGAGGAAATGATGACGCGCCGGGAATTTATCCCGCGGGCGGCGTTGGCGGTTGCTGCCGGTCTCGTTGTTCTTTATGAATCGCCCAATATTGTTCTTGCCGCCGACGAAGAGAAGGGAGAAGTGACACTCTTTCTCCTGAGTCACGGCACGGTTGAGGACTTCGAGACAGTAAAACCGCATGTGGAAGCGGTCATCAAGCGGCTGCTCGATGCGGGTAAGACCGTGCATTATTTTGTTGAAGCCGCCGATCTCGAAGCGGAATTATCACTGACATCCCTCATTTACGCGGCGCTTGCGCCCGATCAGTCCGCCGACTTGCGCGAGGTCTTTGGCAACCTCTATACGGAGCCGCTCCCCGAGGCCTTTCTCGAAACCTCTTTTGAGCAAGATCAGCTATTTGTGCCGCTCCTTCAGGGGGTCGAGCGAGGACTTCAATATATGAAGGATCACAACGAGATTCCTGCCGACCGTATTGCCGATTACGAGCTGGTCCTCAAGCTTCTGCCTGTCTTGCGGAAGATCAAGGAGAAGTTCCGGGGAATCGTGCGCGGCACGGCATCGCCGGACTCCGACGACGTCACTCGCGAAGTCGCGATCGAGAGGCTTACGAAACTGTTTGATGAATTTTATGATGCGACCGACCATTCTTATGAGCCGGATGGGTTAGCGAAGGCTCCGTTCGCGCATCGATTGCACTATGCCCTTAACCGGGATAAAGACGGAAAGCCCTGGGGATTCTGGGGCGCGCAGGAGATGTACCTTAGAGAAGGCACGTTTGCCCCGGAACTGGGAACACGACTGCTTGTTCACAGGGAACGCCTGCTTACGCCCGGCCAGCTTGATGCGTATACGACAGCGTCGGTGCAATACTCGAAACTATTTGAAGCGCTCGGATTTCCGGGAAATCCCAAATCAGTTATCGAGATCGAAGGAAAATTTCCGGAAGCGGTTTTCTATGCGACGCAGGGTACCGCGGAGGAGAGATTGGCCCTCGTGCGCAAAGCCTACTACGAGGCCGGCGCCCGATTTGAGAGTGCCGTCATGGGTGGCCGCGACAGAGCGCTATCGCAAGAGGCGGTCCGTTTAACACCGGAGGACAAAGACGCATCGGTGATTACCCGCGGTTTGGCTCACGTGGCGGCGGGAAGGCTTCTGGCGGATAATGCCGCGACGGATGTCAGGGACATGAAGCAGATTCAGGGAAGGGCGCAGCCGGCAGTTGACGCGCCCAATACCGAAGCGGAGCTCAGAGAAATGCGCGGCGGCAATCCGGGCGACGCCATAAAATTAAAGGTTGGGCAGCATATGGTGGTCGGTTTGATCTCCGATCTCGTTCGCGAAGTCCACAAGGATCATTTGAAGGCGTATCGAGAGCGCTACGAGAACCTCGCGGCCGGAATCCCCGATACCCTTCAAGGTGAGGACCGGGAAAAGGAAATTGAAAAACAGATGAATCAGGCCCCTTACTTCCGCGCCATGGATCCTGCACCGCTTCCGAAACGGCTTGAGAGGTTTTTTGTCGAAGACAGACGCAGTATCTGGAACGCAATGGCGGACCACCCGGAACAAGTTGAGGAATTCCTGCTTCAGGCCTTTAGGATTCATGCGGCATACCAGCGGGTCGTTGCTGCAACGCTCCGGAAGAAAAAAGAGACGGAGCCGGAGGAGGATCCTGTGGAAATGGCGGGGAGAATCTATGCGACTTATCTGGCGATGCTGAAGCTGCGGTCTGCCTCGATCCCCACGCCGCTTGAAGCCGAAGAGCTGCCGTTCAAGTTGATCACAAAGGCCGTTGCCGACGGAGTGTATGAAGGGGATGTGAAGACTTTCCTCGATACCTTCGAAGCAGAAGCCGAAAAAGTCATGGATTTCAAACCTTCGCTCCTGCGCCGCGAACGCTATCGCTCCGAGCTGCGGGATGATGAGCCTGTAAAGGAGATTCCTCTTTATATGGCTTATGCGCGGCATTTAAACGCGGCGGACACCTTTGATTTCGCAAAGCCGTTTTTTGATGAGGCAATTCAGAAAACATCTCGCAAAGACGGCCGCCCGAACGGCATTATGATTATCGAGCATGTGGATTCCAATCTTGCTGCTATGTTCATGAACGCGATGCACCGAGTCGTTGATCCGGTGCAGTTTCCGGACTCGGTCGTGGGCGCTTGGTTCAGACAACAACTTACTATTCCCAAACAATGGACACCTTATGAAAAGATGGAATCGTTTCTCGTGCAGTACCGGCAAGATCAGCCGTTCAGGACTGAAGTGGACAACCAGTATCAGGCCTTTCTCAAACATATTGGCGTCGAGAGAATCTATGGCATCTATGACCTAAAGCAAAGGATCGGGCCGGCCTCTGTTTTACAGCATGCGGAGCTCGACTATTTTATCGAAAAGGGGATAGGTCAGGCCGCGTTGGAGCCCGCCCGCTTTGAAACGGCCGCGACGGCGTATCTTTTCGGGGAATTGGATAAGGAGATAAGGCAAGCGCTTACGCAAAGGAGATATGACGATGCGGCCAACTTGCATTTAAAGTCGATTGATTTGCTTGAGGACTCGGGCAAAGTCCGCGACAGGATAATGAATCAATTCGTAGGTGAGCTCATCCGGGAAGATCCTGAGCGTGCCATCTATCACTTTCGCGGTTTTAATCATGAGAGAAATCACGATCTCCTTACGGGTGACGGGCAAAAGGCCGCAGGTGTCTTGGTCGGCAGCAGGCTGGGCCAGAGGCCTGTCTTTTCGACAACCACCTTTCAAGCCATGGACGGCGCAGAAAAAAACCTTCTCCTCATACATTTTATGAATGAGGTCCTGGATCATTTACTTCATGAAGAGAAACTCAGCTCGCATCGCAGCATCCAGGAATTCCTGGCTTTTCACCTGAGTCTGACACAGGGGCTTGAGCGGGAATTTAAAAGCCTGGAACAACCTGAAGACTACGATGCTTGGTTTAGGGAAATCTTTGATGCCGCAAACGAAACAGTACAAAGGAAGAGCCTGTCCCTGGGTCTCGCGCTGCTTGAAGTTTTGGAAGAAAGAAATATCCTGTCTCGTTCCGAGCTCAGGACCGAAGGCGGCGATAAAGAAAAGCCTCGCGGGCAAATTACGCGAAGGACGTTTTTGGATTGGATGGTGAAAGCCGCCAATGCGGCCGCGGCGGCATCGGGGGTTTCGCCCGGGGCATTGCTCGAGGCCGCCGTCTCCATCCCCGCCGAGAAACCAGACTTGTCGCTGGCGGCGTTGGCCCGGCGATTTGCCCATAATCCCGATTCCCTGAAGGAACTCGAACAGGGTGTTGCTTGGCTTCAGGCATTCACTATCCTATACGGAACTGACAAGAAAGAGGAAGACTATGAGCTGGGCTTGATAAACCTGAAGCTCGCCGTACTGGACGGCGTGCGCACACGCAAAGAAAGTGAAGGCGTGACCGCGCTTTCCGAAGAGGAAGCCGCTTCACGGCTTGAGACGGCCCTGAATTCGCTGGAATCCATTGCCCAGTCCGAGGGCCTGAAAAAGGCCCCGCATCTCTTGGAGCGTCTGCGGAGCCTGATGGCCGAACCGTTCAGCTTCAAAGCTGCGCTGTCTGCACGAACGGCTCTGATACGGCACGCCTGGGGCACCGTACTTGGACCCCGCAGCGAGCTGTCGAGGGTCGCCAAAGACGTTGCCGAATGGTATGGCCGCGATCTCCGGGCCGCGCAAGCCGTAATGGCGGAGATCGCCGAACAGCTCACGCCGGAAGGATTCCGAAAAATACGGCAGCGGGAATTGATCTTCGAAAGGAATATGGACAACTACTTTGATCGTTCACTCCTCCCTGAGATTGCGCGCGGCGAGGCCGAGATCGATTGGAGCAACCTTTTGGAAGACGACTACCGCGCTCGCATGTCGCGGTTTAAGGATCTGGCCGGTCAGTTGCCGGCAGCGGTGCGCAAGCAGGTGTTTGCCAATCCTAAAGTGCGGGAGGCTGAACGCAGTTACCGGCAATGGCAGCGCGAAAGCTGGAAACGAAAGGAGGAGCGGGAAACCTCCGCCGATCCCGAATCGCTCAAGATGATCATCGTCGGCGGCAGGTTCGACGACGAAGGCGGCAGGCCGTCATCATTAGTCAATCAGATTCATGCCGCACTGCCCGCGGGCACGAAGCGCGTCAACGGCGGCCGCTTTGACGCAATTCCGGGCCTCGCAAAGACCCTCGCCGATTATGACGTGATCATCTGGTTTCCCGATATTCCCAATGACAAGGCGAAATACCGGAATCTGAAAGCGCGGTATCCCGACAAATTGCTGGTGACCTCGAAGCGCAACCACGAAGGCAGTTATAGCGACCTCGAAGTCGTCGATCACGCGCTCAAACTCAAAAGCAATCTCGTCATCGAATTTTCGGATACGATTCCGTTTAATATGAGGCTGCTGGATCCCTTGGGAAATGTCTACGAAGATACTCAGGACGCGTCATCGCTCGCCAAGTCGATGACAAGGCGCCTCAAGGTGATCGCGAAGGTGCGTCGGCAGGGGACAAAACGCGTCGCGGTCGCCTCACCGGTCAAGGTACCGGATGAGCCCGAGTTTTTCGATATTATCCGCGATCAAGCCGCGCGATTTCACGAGATCATGAGTGAACGTCGGCCGGAGACGGAAGAAAACGAGGAGTTTTGCTTCCGTTGCGAAAGGGGATTCCCGAGTATGCGCGAGGGCGATTTCGCGTTCGTCTCGAAGCGGGGTGCCGCAAACACGGAGCGGCATTTTACGCGCAAAGATATGGTTCCCGTGGATTTGGCGAGTTTCCGCGAGACGGGCGAAATTAATTTCTACGGCCCCAACAAACCGGCGGTGGATACGCCGGTCCAGGTAAGACTCTATAATCAATATCCGGAAGTAAAATATATCATGCATTCGCATGAGTACGTGGAAGGCGCGCCGTTTACCGATGAAGTGTATGCCAGTGAGGCGCTTCAGGAATTTGACGAGATCGTGAAGGTGGTCGGAAAGGAGCCGGGCGTTAAGAATGTTGCCGTCAATCTGAAAGGGCATGGCAGTGTCGTGCTTGCCGCCGATCCGGAATATTTGCGCAATACCAAATATGTCTCCCGGACTTTTATCAGCGAGAGGACGGAAATGAACGCTATCCTCGTAGGCGGCCGATTTGACGGCGAGGGCGGGACGCCGTCGGCACTCATCCAAGAACTTCACGGGGCGTTCCCGCCGGGCGTGACGCTGCACAATGGCGGATCTATCGAAGAGTTGACTGCGCTATTCAGCGGGTTGAGCGAGTATGAGGTCATTATGTGGTTCCCCGAGATTCCGCGGGGAGAAGATACCCTTACGTCGAAGATTAAGCTGGTCTATCCCTTCAAGAAGCTCATCACGGCGGCCCACAACCGAAGCGGCGACCGCCCGTTCCAGGTGATAATGGACAAGGCGCTCGGCGTGCGGAGCAATTTGGTTGTCGAATTTTACGACGGCGAGAAGCCGGGCATGCGGCTCTTGGACCCATTATCCAACCAATACGGTGATACTACAGACCCGGCGCTATTTGCCGCTGCCATCAGGGAGCGGCTTGAGATCATGAGGAAGTTTACGCGCCAAAGAACGGTTTTGGCGGGTGAAGCCAAAGTGCCGCCGAGGAATGCAGAATTTGAAGAATACCTCGGAATCATCCAGGCGTACGGCGAGAAAGTGCATGAGTTGATTCATCCGGCCGAAGGTGTCAAACGGTTCCTCGGCAATACCTCATTCCGCGCTTCCTATATGTATCCCGACGCTGGCTACGACGACCTGGTCTACATCTCAAGACGGAACGTCGATAAGCGCAATCTCGATGAAACCGGCTTTATCGCAATCGAGAAAGACTCGTTTAAAAATAGGCAGATCGGCTACTATGCGGACCGGGATCCCATCACGGGCGAAGAGCAGAAACCGAGCGTAGATACCCCGACCCAGGTGCGGTTCTTTTCGAAACTGCCGAACGTGAATTTTATCCTGCATTCCCATGTGTATATCGACGGCGCACCGTTTACTGAAGCCCTGTGCCCGTGCGGTTCGCTCGAAGAAGTCGAAGATGTTCTAAAACTCATCGGTCATGACTACAGCAGGACGAATTTCGCGATCAACCTGCGCGGGCACGGCAGCCTTCTCTTCGCACAAAGTCTTGATTATCTAAAGGAAGATCACCCGTACACGGCCCGCCCGCTTCCCGAGCTTCTCAATACCGACGGATCCAAGGCGAGAGCCGCTGACTACTTGAAGAGCCCGTATATTCGCGAAGCCCGTATCGTCGGTGACGGAGAAACCGTTACGGCCGAAATCTTGCCGAACTTCGAAACCCTCGAAGCCTTTGCCCGGGAGGAAGGGCTCTACACACTGCGTGAAGTCGATCTTCGGAACGATCCCGCAGTTTATCAACTCTTTATGGATATCGCCGGCGGTGTCAACCGGCTGCTCGATGAGTCCGAGCATATCCGTAACATTGTCCTTTTAAGTTCTCCGCCGGGCGCGGACAGGCAGCAAATGATCGATACCGCGATAGCCGAAACCGCTCTGGAGGAGACAACGTCGGCGTACTTCGAGAGCGAAGAATTCGCCCGGGAGATTCTCGCCGTGCCGGGCCGCGAATTGCCGGAAGCCTATGTCAACGTACTGCGCCGCGATTTTCGTGCCGGCCGGTCGGGGCATTATAAGCGGCTTTTAGGTTTTACGGGTTCCGGCGAAGCCATGTTCGAAAGCATGGAAGAGTATTTCAATAGTGATGCGGCGGTTAAGATCTATAAAGTTCTGTTTAAAGGGCGCGTGGCGGGCAGAATTGTCGTCAACGAGAGGACTAAGACACTCATTGATGCGATCGTTCTCGAGCCCTACCGCGGAAACTATCTCGGCGATGCCGTGATCGGGCTGCTCGATCAAAAATACGGCGAATACTCGATCGTGATCCCGACCGGTGTTCCTATCTATAATTTTCTCATCAAGCGGGGCTTCAAGGTCCTGCACTCGGAGTCGTTCGGCGCCATTGACCTCGATATCATCAGCCGTACTTCGCATAGCGAAGAGGATTTGGCGCCGGTAAAGGATGTACACCGTACGATATTCGCGCTTTATGCAAATGCCAAGATGGCTGATTTATCGGCTGCGGCGAAAGACCCGAAAGAGAGCGGCCTTTACAGGAATTTTCCCGAAGTCTACGATCTGCTCTATCAAAGGTTTTCCAGGCGTTTAGGGGATTACCTGGGCCTTGTTAAGGAGAATACTCCGGATGGCGGTGCCATCATGGACGCCGCTGCGGGAACGGGCGAGGTATCGGTGCCGCTGCTTCAGGCCGGCTACCGGGTCCTTTCAGCAGACCTTAATGCCGGAATGCTCGAACAGTTGCAGAAAAAGGCAGGCGAGGGCAGCGTTACGGCAAATACGGCCGTCGCAAGCTTCCATGAATTAGGCGATAGGGAGGACCAATTTGATACGGTCAGTGTAAGGCAGGCAATCAATTATCTGGTTGGTGAAAAAGAATTGGTCAGCGGCTTAAAGGCGTTACGCAAGCGGATAAGAAACGGCGGTAAATTCGTGTTCAACGCGCCGAATTACAATCCCGCGACTTTTACGCCGCCCGAGAGAGGGCCGGATCATATCAAACTGGGAACGATGAATGCGATTGTGTGGGAGAGCAATGCCATCGATGAAAACGGCATACTAACGCACCATCAGCGCGCTCTCGTGTGGGACGACAACGGCCGTGACGATGTCCGTTACTATCATGATAAGAATACGTTTCAGATGTATACGAAGGACGAACTCGACTCCGCTTTGAAAGACGCGGGTTTCTCCGAGATCTCGTATTACTCCGAGCACGGCAAGGCCTATGACCCCGACGGCCCTGTCCTCTATGGTGTTGCAACGGCAAGCGAGCGCTCCGAGCTGCGGACAGCGACAACGATTGAGGATTTGGCGGCGCGGAGCAAGGACCTCTCGGCGTATGAAAAGGTAGCGAAGGCGATGCGTAACCTCAAGCAGGCTGCCACGGTGTTTGTGGACTTCAATGATCTCATCAAGTTCTCGGATGAGCAGTTGGAAGAGTTCTTTGTGCTCGGCGCGATGAATCAGCGGGCCGTGAAATTCGTGGTTTACAACTATCACAACCGCGATGTGGACGCCAAACTCGGTGCCTTTCTCGCGCTGCACAATGTCGAAACACCGCGTATCGATGATGCAACTGCCTTTGAACGTTTCGGGCTCAACGAAAAGCGTACGGCAATTCATTTCTCCAAATTTGCGCCGGGTAAGGACCCGAAGAGCCGCTGGAGTACATTCGCGGCTTCTAAGCTCAAGCGCTACTACCGCTACACGACCGAAGAACAGGGTTTGCTCGGCATTGCCCTGCTTTACGCCAATTTCGCGGAGAACCTGCCGGAACTCGTCGAGGACGAGGGCTACATCATCGGCACAGCTGAGACCATCAGCGACCTGGTCGAACGCTACCTCGCCGAAGACATTGCCGTCTCCATAGCCGCATAAGCGCCCCCTCGAGGCAAAAGCAAGCCTGCCCAACGCTACCGAAGGACGGCCAGGAAACGCTCCTCCTCCGGCATCTGCGCCACGAGGTGAAAACAAGGCTGTCCGAAACGCTTCAGATTTCTTGGCCTATCTTGCCCATCAAAGTCTCGCAGAAAACCGGTGACTTTGATAATCGCTGATACGGCCAGAGAACTCCTCCGCATGTTTCTGACAGCCTTGTTTTCACCTCTTGGGTCGTGCGGCGCTAAGGCAAAAGGAAGGGCGGACGGGGAATACTCCGGAAAAACAATTAGCGCTGTTTGCGGAGTCGAGGTGATAAATTTTTGGGGCGACAGTCCCAAAAATTAACTCCGAGCGAAGCAGCGCGTTTTGGTGGTGTGTTTCCTGTCCGTCCTTGTCGAGCGTTTCGGACAGACTTGTTTTCACCTCAGCGGAAGCGGATCTGTTACGGGCGTTTGGGGTCGATCTGGACGGTGTAGTTGGGGTTGGGGTCGAGAAGCTCATTCATGTTGAGCTTCATGCCTTCGCGGCTGTAAGCCGCAAGATTCAGGATGTGAGTATCCATCCGAATGGCATCTTCAGGACAGGCCTCCACACAGAATCCGCAAAAGACACATAGCCCAAGATCAATATCAAAACTCTTGGGGCGCTTCTCGATCGTAGGATCGGGATGCTCTTCTGCCACAATATAAATACACTTTGCCGGACAAACGGTCTCACACATCATACAGGCGACACATCGCGCCGAACCGTCTTCGCGTTTTGTGAGCCGGTGGCGGGTACGCGAGCGGGGAGCGAGCGGGCGTTTGTGTTCGGGGTACATAATCGTTACGGCGGCCCGAACGGCTTTGAAAAGCCCGAAGCGGTGCATGGTGTGAAAAAAGAGATTGCGCCAGAAATGGCCCCCGGTAATACACACCCCGCGGATGATTTCCGGGATGTAGATCTGCTGCCAGAATGTCATCTTCGGGCGTTTAATGATTTTTGTCGTAATAGCCATAATTACCTTTTGTGCTCAGAATAGGGCATGAACGGCGGTACGCGTAAAAGAAAGGACCGGTTCCTGCCAGAATCCGACCAGGATGATCGACGCGGTCAAGATCACCAAGAGAAAGCGCGAGACCGGGGATACGCCGATAGCCTGCTCACTGGACGACTCCTCAATATACATCATTCTGACAAGGCTCAAATAATAAAAGAGCGATATTGCGACGGCTAAAGCGCCGAGGAGAGCGAGCCAGCCGAGGCCTCCGCGCACCGCCGCAAGCAACACGAGAAACTTTCCGAAAAATCCGGCCAGCGGGGGAACGCCTGCCAGTGACAGAAGCGCGACAAAAAAAGTTCCGGCTAGAAACGGTGATCGCTTGGCCAGGCCCCGGTAGGCGTCGATCTTATCGCTGCCCACTCTCCTGCCGACTTCCGTGATCACGATAAATGCCGCAATATTAGTGAGGCCGTAAGCCACGAGATAATAAAGCAGGGCCGAAGTTCCCGCTTCACCTCCCACGGCAATGCCGATCAAGAGATAACCCGCATGCCCGATACTCGAATACCCGAAAAGCCGTTTGATATTGGTTTGAACCAGCGCTCCGAGATTGCCGTAGAGGATGGTCATGGCCGCGAGCACCGAAAACATCAGGGTACGCGCTGCTTCGAAAGGGATAAAGACCGTGAACAGCAACTTAAGGAGAATGGCGAATCCGGCCGCCTTCGAAGCGACCGAGAGGTAGGCCACGACGGGTGTCGGCGCGCCTTCGTAGACGTCAGGGACCCAGAACTGAAAGGGAACTGCCGCGACCTTAAAGCAGACTCCCGAAAGGATAAAGAGAATTCCGAGCAGGATGAGCGAATGGGTCGTTCGAAGCGCGAAGACCTCGCGGATCACCGGAAAGCTGGTAGAACCGCATGAGACATAGATGAGACTAATCCCGTATATCATGAAGGCCGAGGCCAGAGACCCCAAAATGAGGTATTTCAAGCCCGCTTCGATCGAGAGGAGCTCATGCTTAAGATAGGCCGCCATGATATAGAGAGAAAGGGTAAATATTTCGAGCGCTATAAATAGAAGCAGGAGGTCATTGGCCGAGACCAGGAAAAAGAGGCCTAAGAGCGAGCTCCACAACACCAGGTAAAATTCCCCCGGGTTTTTCAGACGCCGGTCAAAAAACTCGTGACACATGGGCACGACACCGATGAGCGTGATCGCAAAGAAAATCTTAAAAAATGTCGCAAGGGAATCCACCATGAAGCTTCCCCCGAAAGTCGAGTCGGTCACACCCAAAACGGAGAAGCAGGCGATGAGCGTGACGAAAGAACCGAGAAAAGTGACCTGTGAGGCCAGCTTGCCCGAGAATTCCCGCGAAAACATCTCGCCGAAAAGCAGAATCATGAGGAACGCGAATACCGTCCATTCCGGAATTAAGAGGGACCACATGATGTTCATGACAGGATCGCCTCTACGGTAGGTCCGATAATCCGGAGGAGGCCCTGTGGCCAGAACCCGAACAAGAGCAGCGCGCCGAGCAAGAGCAGAAAAGGGAACTTTTCAAAAAGGGTTACGGCATCTTTGATCTGGCTCCAGCGGGGGTTCGGGGGGCCGTAGCAAACCTGCTGGACAGTGCGAAGGAGATAAATGGCTGTGATCAGAATTCCGAATACGGCCAAACACACAATCAGCGGATAGCGCGGCCAAGTCCCGATAAAGACTACGAGTTCGGACGCGAAATTAGAAAATCCGGGCAAACCGAGCGACGCCATGCAGGCCATCACAAGACACATGCCCACAAAAGGGATCTGTTTGGCGAGGCCGCCAAAATCTGCGATGCCGCGCATATGCGATTGTTCATAGATAAAACCGACGAGTGCAAAAGTGCAGGCGGCCATGACGCCGTGCGAAAACATGAGGAAGACGGCGCCCGAGAGCGCGACCGGCGTTAGCGCCGCAATTCCCAGCAGGACGTAGCCCATGTGACTGACACTGGAGAAACCGATGATGAATTTGAGATCCTGTTGGCGAATAGCGGCGTAGCCCGCATAAAGAATTCCAATTGCGGCCAAAACGGCAAGGGGTGTTGCCCAATGCGCAACGCCATCGGGCAGTAAAGTGACCGCCACACGCAGGATCATATACGGGCCCATCTTTTTCAGGACTCCGGCGTGAAGCATGCTGACCGAGGTCGGGGCAGCGGCATAACCGATGGGCGACCAGCTGTGCAGGGGCCAGAGGGATGCGATCACCCCAAAGCCGATCAATAAGAACGGTGCAATCCAGTTCTGGATGCTCTGATCCAACGGCGCGGCCTTAAGGGTGTCGGCCATGCGGATAAGGTCAAAACTGTTTGCTCCCATCCGGTGGTACAAAACGAGCAGGCCAAAAAGCGCGATGACGGCACCGGCCGTGATAAACAACGTCAGCTGCATCGCGCCGTACTCCTTGTTCTTGCTGCCCCAGATTCCGATCATCGGATAAAGCGGAATCAGGGTCATTTCATAGAAGAGGTAAAGGAAGAAAAGATCCAGCACGGTGAAGACACCGTAAATCGCGCCTACAAGCAGAAGGAAAAAAATGTGGTATTCCTTGGCTCTTTTGCTTACCGAGCATGACATAAACGCACCGGCGAGCGAGACCAGTGCGTGAAGCAGGCACAGGGTCATGTTGATGCCGTCCAAACCGACCTGATAGGAAATGCCCAGAGACGGAACCCAATCGAAACGCTGCACGTATTGATAGCCGGCATTTCCGATTTCAAAATTTACGAGAAGGGAGACGGTAATCGCAAAACAGACCGAACATGCACCCAGTGTCAAACGGCGAATCAGGCGGTCCTGAGACTCCGGGACAAAGAGCATGAGAAAGGCGGTTGCGATCGGGATCCATGGAAGATAAAGGATCATGATGCCCCCGACAAAATGAGCATGTAGATGCAGACCGTGACGCCTAGGGTGAATATTAAGGCATAGAACTGAATGATTCCCGTCTGTAGACGCCGGAGTAGATCCCCGGTTCCGCGGGTTAGCTGCGCCAGGCCGTTCATGCCGATTTCGACTACGACGTAACGCTCGAATAAGTCCGACAATCTCGCAATGTTTTCCTGCACGAACCGGATGATGAGGTCATAGAAGTCGTCGAAGAAATACTTTCTTTCCAGAATCGAAACCGGGCCATGCCAAGCTGAGTCGAGGCCGAGAAGACTTGAGCCGCGATTCCGGTACAAGTAGAACGCCGACGAAAATCCCGCGGCAGCAAGTCCGAGCGAAATAGCGGCAAGTGCCGCCGGCCCGTGCCCGGCGCTATGAGCCTCACCAGTTGCAAGAAATGCGTCCAGCGGTAGATATCCGCCCACCACCGATAGAACGGCCAGGGTCACAAGCGGAACGAGGATTCGCCAATCGGGTTCGTGTATATGCGGAGCCGGTGCGCCGCCCGTTTCCTGCCCGTGTCCGGTCAGGAACACAATGGTAAAAAGCCGCCCCATATAAAAGGCAGTCAGAAAAACAGTGACAAGAGCGATCACAAAAAGAGGCGCCGGGCCGTGGCTGGCCTGGGCCAAAATGGCCTCCTTGCTGAAGAAGCCGCTCAAAGGCGGGATCCCCATCAGGGCCAGCGTACCCAAAAGAAAAGTCCAACTCGTGACGGGCATTTTCCTCAAGAAGAGGCATCCCTTTCTTCGGCTATCTTCATGGGTGCGTGCCAGTGTGGACATCTCCCAGATATTCTGAGTATGAAGTACGTGGATGAGACTGCCGGCGCCCAAAAAGAGAAGCGCTTTAAAAAAGGCATGTGTCGTAAGGTGGAACATGCCCGCGCTTACACTTCCGAGCCCCAGGGCCATCACCATGTATCCGAGCTGACTCAGTGTGGAATAAGCCAGGATCTTCTTGATGTCCGTCTGCACAATGGCGACGGTTGCAGCTAAAAGTGCCGTGATGCCGCCCGTCCATGCAATAACGCCGAGTGCGGTCTCGCTCATGTGAAAGAGAAAAAAGACCCTCGCGAGCAGGAACACACCGGCCACAACCATGGTGGCTGCGTGGATAAGGGCGCTGACCGGTGTCGGGCCTTCCATGGCGTCGGGAAGCCAGACATGGAGAGGGACTTGTGCGGATTTGCCGACGACCCCGAGAAAAATAAGAAGGCTGATGCCGCACATGAAACCTTCCGAGATGCCGGCCTGGGGCAGCACTTCCTCGAGTTTAGCAAAATTGAAAGTGCCGAGCCCCTTGTCGGTAAGAAAGCCATAGAGTAAAAGGATGCCGATCATCATGCCCACGTCGCCGACACGTGTCGTGAGAAAAGCCTTTTTTCCCGCGGTGCTTGCTTCCGGCTTCTCGAACCAAAAACCGATGAGGAGGTAAGAGCTTAGGCCCACGAGTTCCCAAAATATAAAAATTTGAATGAAATTATTAGAGAGGACAATGCCCAGCATGGAAAAGACGAAAAGGGAGAGGCTCGCGAAATAGCGCGCAAGCGAGGCATCTTTTTCCATGTAGGCGGTGGAGTAAAGAAAGATGAGGGTTCCGACTCCCGTAACGATCAACAGCATGATGAGGCTCAAGCCGTTTAAGGAAATCCCGAACTCGATATGAACCGCTCCCAGGCGAATCCATGTCAGTGCCGACTCGATAACCGCGGGATGAGCGCTCCCCGCCGCGAAAAATTGCAGGCATACTGAAACGCTTGCCAAAAATGCGAGGAACATGGCGGCCGTGGCAAGCCACGCGGCAATCCGCGGACGGGTCATGAATAAGCACACGATGAGCGTTGTCGTAAGAAACGGAACCCAGAGAATCATCCACGCAAGCGAAATCACTGCTTATCCTTTTAAGTGGCGAATGTCATTGGTATCCACGGAGTCCATTTTTCGGAAAAGCAGTACTGCGATGGCAAGTCCGATCGTTACCTCTGCGGCGGCAATAACCATCACAAAGAAGGCCGTCAACTGGCCGTTGATTTCCCCGTGTAAGGCCGAGCCCGCAATAAAGTTCAAATTTGCGGCATTCAGCATGAGCTCGATAGACAATAAGATAAGGAGAATATTGCGGCGTATCATTAAGCCGAATAGGCCGATCGTAAAAAGGATGCCGCTTACGATGAGATAATGGCTGAGCGGGATTGTCATGCCTCACCCTTTTCTTTTTTTGCGAGTGCAACCGCAGCAAAGACACTGACAAGGAGTAAGAAAGACGTCAATTCAAAGGGCAAAATATAATCCGTAAAAAGGAGCTTGCCCACGGCTTCAACGGTTCCGGAAACCTCGCGGGCGGGAGGGGATATCAGACCCGAGATAATATAGGTCATTCCCGCCAGCAGAACCATCGCCGCAATGGGGGCAAAGAATAAAAAAAGAGGATGAAACCGTTGAAGCACGCTGCTGTCTTTTGCTCCGATGCCTTGCAGCATGATCACAAAGAGAAATAAAACCAAAACAGCTCCCGCATAGACGATCAGGTTGGCCATGGCAACGAAATGGGCGCCGAGAAGCACGTAAAGGACCGAAAGTGAAAACATGGTGAGCACAAGTGACAGAAGGGCGCGCGTAGGCTCGGGGAGCAGGATGACGAACAGGGCTGTAAGAATGGCGAGACCGGAAAAACTATAAAAGAGGACTACGCCCATAAAGTTATTCGAGGGGTTTGTCGCCGCCCTGAAAGGACTGCGTAAAAAATATAGCCTGATTATGGGCGACTTCAAAGAAGCCGGGACCCACCTCAAAGGTTTTCGCTTCTCGTTGATCCTTCTCGCTGACTTCGAAACGACCGCCGGGAGAAGACGTCACGTAGGGCGCGTGATTCGCCAATACCCCGACAAAACCGCGTTCCCCGGGAATGAGACAATGACTTGCCTCTCCCGTGTACGAGACTCCCTGAGGAGTGATAACTTTAACTTGATAGAACGCCGGCATCAAAAACGCCTTATGCTGTTACTGTACCCTGACTTTTTTCATAATTTTCGACAACTTCTTCGATGCTGCCGCACATGTAAAAACACTGCTCGGGAATATGATCGAATTCGCCCGAAACAACACGCTTGAAGCTCTCAATCGTTTCGCTGAGACGGACATATTTTCCTTTGCGGCCGGTAAAGGCCTCGGCGACCGAGAAAGGCTGCGACAGGAATCGTTCGAGTTTGCGCGCGCGCATTACGGTTTCACGGTCTTCCTGAGACAATTCGTTAACACCTAGAATCGCGATAATATCCTTAAGGTCCTTGTAGCGCTGCAGAATTCTCTGCACCTCACGCGTCGTCTTGTAGTGATCTTCACCGACAATTCTCGGGTCGAGCATGCGCGATGTTGAGTCGAGCGGATCGACGGCCGGATAGATACCGAGTTCGGCAATTTGACGCGACAATACGGTGACACCATCAAGATGCGCGAACGCCGTTGCCGGCGCCGGGTCGGTGAGATCGTCGGCAGGAACGTAAATAGCCTGTACCGACGTGATGGAACCTGAACGCGTCGAAGCGATGCGCTCTTGCAATGCGGCCATTTCGGTCGAAAGATTCGGCTGATAACCCACAGCTGAAGGCATGCGGCCGAGAAGGGCCGATACCTCAGAGCCGGCTTGCGTAAAACGGAAGATATTATCGATGAAGAGCAATACGTCCTGATGGGCTTCATCGCGAAAATGTTCAGCCATCGTCAAACCCGACAAAGCTACACGAAGGCGTGCGCCCGGGGGCTCGTTCATCTGACCGAAGACCAGAGCCGTCTTTTTGACGACGCCCGATTCGTTAAGCTCGAGCCAAAGGTCGTTTCCTTCGCGCGTTCTCTCACCGACGCCGCAAAAACATGAGACGCCGCCGTGTTGGGTTGCGATGTTGTTAATGAGTTCCATCACGATGACGGTCTTACCCACTCCGGCACCGCCGAAGAGACCGACCTTTCCGCCCTTCGGATAGGGCGCCAGTAGATCGACGACCTTAATGCCGGTCTCCAGGATGGTACTCACGGGAAGCAGATCTTCGTAAGAAGGCGGCTGGCGGTGTATCGGGCTCCTTTTGTTCGGGTCTTTGACGGGGCCCTGTTCGTCAATCGGTTCCCCGAGAAGATTGAATATTCTGCCGAGTGTCTGCTCGCCGACGGGCACCGAAATCGGCGCGCCGGTATCCTTGGCGGACATGCCGCGCACCAAACCGTCGGTCGCGGCCAGGGCGATGCAGCGAACGACGTTATCGCCGGTATGCTGTGCGGTCTCCAAGACAAGCTTGGATTTCCTTCCCGGTACGTCGATCTCAATCGCATTGAGAATTGCCGGGAGATTTTCCGGATCAAATCGAATATCAACACTAGGACCCATCACCTGGATAATCTTACCAACTGCCATACTGCCTCCTTTAGGGGACAGTCACGCGTCTGCATGTTGAGGTGACTGTCCCTGCTTTACCTGAGTTTGAGGGCTTGAGAGCCCGACACAACCTCAATGAGTTCTTTTGTAATAGATGCTTGCCGCGCCTTATTGCGCAACAGCACTAAGGACTCAATCATTTCTTTTGCGTTTTTTGTCGCCTGATGCATCGCGTTCATGCGGGCGATCTGCTCCGAGACAAAAGCTTCCAAAAAAATCATGCGCGTTTTCGCTTCGAAGAAAAGGGGGATCAACCTGTCAAAGATTTCGTCCGTTGACGGTTCAAAAATATAGTCCGTGCCTGCTCCCGGCGCGTCCTCCTGGGCCGCCTCAGGCTCTTCCAAGGGCAGGACTTTTTCTAACACGGCCTTGTAAGCCGTGCGAGTAAGAAAATGACAATAAACAACATAGACCGCGTCGACTTCGCGGTCAAGATACAGCTTTTCGAGGGTCGCTTGAAACTCGCGCAAAACAGGTTCGACCTGGCTCGCACGAGTATCGGTAAAACCTCTATGAAATCGGTGGCCTTTGCGCTCAAGGGCACTAATGCCGCTCTTGCCGACCCCGACGAGCAGGCAGCGCTCCTTTTTTCCTGCAAGAAACGCGTTCGCCATGTTGATGAGCTCCGTGTTATAGGTCCCGCAAAGTCCCGCGTCTGAGGTGATGAGTACCAAGGCGATACGATTTTCAGTCTTTTTCTCGAAGAACGGGTGCAGCTTCCGCTCGGCGTCACCTTGCGCGCCGTTCAGCCGCTTCAAAAGTGTTTCGATTCCCTCGGTGAAGGGTTTTGCATCCTGCATCATGGTCTGAAAGCGCCTGAGTTTGGCGGCGGCAACCATCTCCATGGCGCGCGTGATCTTCTTAGTGTTCTCTACGCTGCGAATTCGATTTTTAAGGACTCTTAATTGACCGGACATCCTGGTTTACTCGAAAGTGGCTTTAAATTTAGTGACCGCGGAGGTTAATTTCTTTTTTAGGTCATCGCTCAAAGCCTTTTTTTCACGAATCTCATGCAGGATGTCGTGGTACTGTGCGTCGACAAACTCGAGCAGACGCCGCTCAAATTCTGCGCACTTTGCTAAGGCGACATCGTCGAGATGGCCTTCGTTACCCGCGAATACGGCAACGACTTGTTTTTCAAATGGGATAGGAACAAGAATGTCCTGTTTGAGGACTTCGACCATGCGCGCACCGCGCGTCAGCTGATCTTTGGTTGCCTTGTCCAGATCCGTAGAGAGCTGCGCAAAGGCGGCGAGTTCGCGGTACTGCGCAAGGGCTAAACGTAATTGACCGGCCACCTGTTTCATGGCCTTGGTTTGTGCATTACCACCGACACGAGAAACCGACAAGCCGACGTTAATGGCCGGACGCACGCCGGCATAAAAGAGATCGGTCTCGAGATAAATTTGCCCGTCGGTAATGGAGATAACGTTGGTCGGCACATACGCCGAGACGTCACCGAGCTGGGTTTCGATAACCGGCAACGCTGTCAGTGAGCCTGCCCCTAGATCATCGCGAAGTTTTGCGGCGCGCTCCAGCAGGCGGGAGTGAATGTAAAAGACGTCACCCGGATAAGCCTCGCGGCCCGGCGGGCGCTGTAAAAGAAGCGAGAGTTCGCGGTAGGCAACGGCGTGCTTCGAAAGGTCGTCGTAAACGACCAGCGCATGCTTTCCGGAATGCATAATCTCTTCACCGATCGCGCAACCGGCATAAGGCGCCAGGTATTGCAGCGGTGCCGGATCTTCCGAAGAGGCGCACACGATCGTGGTGTATTGCATCGCGCCGTGTTTTTCGAGCGTTTGTGCCAGGGCTACGACACTTGAGAGCTTCTGCCCGATCGCGACATAGATACACTGAACACCACTGTCCTTCTGGTTGATGATGGTGTCGATTAGGATTGCCGTTTTTCCCGTTTGACGGTCACCGATAACCAGTTCGCGTTGTCCGCGGCCAATCGGAATCATCGCGTCGATGGCCTTGATGCCTGTCTGCAGAGGTTCCTTCACCGGTTGACGTTCGATCACCGAAGGCGGAACCGTTTCCATGGGACGTTTCTTATCGGCGGCGATGGCACCTTTGCCGTCGAGCGGTTCGCCGATCGGGCTGATGACGCGGCCAACGAGGGCTTTGCCGACGGGAACTTCAGCAATGCGGCCTGTGCGCTTGACCTGATGGCCTTCTTTGATACCCGAAACGGGACCGAGAACGACGACACCGACATTGTCCGGTTCCAGGTTCAATACGAGGCCGGTGGTTCCGTTGGGAAAGGTGACAAGCTCGCCGGCCATCACCTCATCGAGACCATAAACGCGGGCAATACCGTCACCCACCTGGAGCACGTAACCGACCGACTCCATCTTCAGCTTGGTTTCGTACTTTTGAATTTCAGTCTGTATTGCCTGTACGACTTCTTCCGGTTTTAGCATGATTACAACCTCTTCCTAACGTGGAATGGACGCCTTGAGTTTCTGTTTCACTTCCGCAAGACGGCTCTGATAGCTAGCATCGATTTCAGTACCATTAAAGCGAACAATAAGGCCCCCGATGATCCGGGGGTCCACTTCTTTAACCAGACGAATCTCGGCTTTAAGCTTCTTTGCGAGCATCTCGACCAATCTCTTTTCATTGGCGTCGCTCATGGTTTCGACAGTCACGGCGACGACTTCCTGCAAGCCCTGCTGTTTTTCATAGAGCTTGCGGAAATGCCGTTGAATCGCCACCAGTTCTCGAAAGCGCTTCTTCTTGATCAGGATCTTGATGAAGTGAAGGACGAGCGATGATGTCTTCGGAGGAAGGATCTTGCTGATAAAGTCTTCCTTTTCCGGCCGCGAGATGGTTGAGTTCGCAACCAAATTGGTGATTTCAGCATGTTTTTCAACCAGCAGGCACACGGCTTCGAGATCCGCATCCGTCTGCTTTAAGGCAGCAGCCTTTTCGGCCAACCCGAAGAGGGCGCGCGAATAACGGCCTGTGGCGCGGTGGTCGATCATCGGGCCTTCTCAAGCTCCTCTATAATTCCGAGCACCTTGGCTTCCTGCTTTTTGGTGTCGGACATTTCTTCTTTGAGAATCCGCGCGGACACGTTGATGGCGAGATCCGCGATCTCACGCCTCAGCTCCAGACGGGCCTTGGCAAATTCAACTTCCAGATTCTCTTTTGCTTTTTGAAAGGTCTGTTCCGACTCTTTGCGGGCACCGTCCTGAATTTCGCGGGCGATGCGCCGTCCTTCATCGACGGCCTCCTGCAATTTGGAGCGGGCCTCGTCATCGATTTTCTGAAGATGAACCGCATATTCCGCCTTTAGAGTCTCGATCTCTTTCTTCGCGGTTTCAATCCGGTCGAATTCTTTCTTGATTTGGTCTCGGCGCTCCTGGAGCGCCGAGAGGATCGGTCCCCAGGCCATTTTGCGCAAGGCCCAGAAGACGATCAAAAAAGCCAAGAGTTGAACAATGACCTCTCCCGGAATAATGTTTTGCTTAAAAAAATCCATCGGGATCCTTTCGCAAAATTAGAGTTTGCCTAAAAGGGAAAACCCGAAGACAAGCGCGTACAGAGTAAGCGCTTCGATTAGGGCGCAACCGGCCATCATATTGACAAGAATCTTCGTTGCGGCTTCCGGTTGACGCGCCGTGGCATCCATCGCCGCGGCGACGGCTTTGCCCAAAGCAAGGGCCGAAGCGAAGGCCGTCAAAGCTAATCCTAAAGGTGCTCCCAATGCAATTGCGGTTTGTACATCCATCCTGAAACTCCTTCCTTGGTGTTAATGAGCCGGAGCAGTTTCTGCTTCGTGCTCGTGGTCTTCGTGAGGTAATACCAGTGAAATGTAAACAGTCGACAGCAGCATGAAGACGAAGGCCTGAACCAGGCTAAAGATGATCGCCAGCATGTTGCCAAACAACTGGAAAAAGAATCCGATATAAAAAGGTGAACCGAGCGTGAGTTGAGCAAAATTTAAGAGCAGTCGGTCTTCACTTGAGATATTGGCAAAAAGACGTAATGACAGACTGAACGGCACGGCGCCGAGCTCGAGAATGAGATTGATTACGAGCATGAGCGGGATCAAAATAATACCGAATATGTTCTGCGGATTTCCGGCCAGGTGCTTGAGGTAATGCCAGACACCCTGTTCGCGTATGCCGGTAATCTGGACATAGACCATGGTGACAAGGGCAATGGCCACGGTTGTCGACCAGGCTGAAGTGGGCGACTTCATGAAAGGGACGAGGCCTAACCAATTCTGCAAAAGGACATAGAAAAAAAGCGTTCCCAAAAAAGGAGCATGTTTTGTGCCGTGGGGGCCGAGGATGCCGGTGACAAAGGCCTCGATCGCTTCAAAGAGCACTTCCACGAAATTCCGAATACCCATGGGAATAAGCGTGTCTTTCTTCGCGGCGCGAATCGCGACAAGACTAATCAGGCAGGCGATGGCTCCCGAGAAGATGACGTTCTCCCACTGGTGCAGAAAATGGGTCCAGCCCGTGTCGAAGTGGTCGTTTAGGAGCGTGATCCAGTTGGGGAGCTCATGCGCCTCATGATGCTCCGCCGCATGTTGCACAACTTCATGCACGGCCTCGTGAATGGCCCCGGTAGCGTGGGTTGTCTCGTGATGAATGGGATCTGCCATGAAAGTCGTTTATGGTTTGTTGTGGGATTCGTAATTCCGGATTCTCTGAATCAGTTTAACGGTTTGCATCCCGGCGGCAACAAAGCCCAGCCCAACCGAAACCGGAAGACAAAACTCACCCCAGCCGAACTTGTCGACAAGAACGTACTGGCCGATCAGATACCCAACGACGGGCCCGCCAAAGAGAATAAGCGGAAGCATCATGACTGCTCCCAGCATCCATAGCTGATGATTGGAATTTCTCTTTGGGTCGGCCACAAATCCAAATATGACAAATAGTTACAGCGATTTTTGTAAGTCCTTATTATCCAAAAACATGCAAGAGATGTCAAGCAGATAAGGAAAGGACTGTACGGACGACACCTTCGGTGACCCGGGTGAGAAAATCGAGGTCGAGGGTATCAATTCGGTCTCCAGGGCCGTGATAATGCGGGTTGCGAAAAAAAGAGGTGTCGGTGACCAAAAGTGCCGGATAACCGGCATCCCAAAAGGGAGAATGATCGCTTAAGCGGCATTCGGGGATCAACCGGCCTTTGGCGGGCACCTTCAGGGCCTCGACATGCAGTCCTTCAACCGTTTTAAATGCGGCCTTGGTCTGTTTTAAGAGCGCAGAAGCACGGTTGTCGCCGACCAGGGCAATAAAGGTCCCCGTGCTGGGGTAGAAGGGTTTTAAGAAGATCGGCAGTTTCTGACTATTGGGTTCGCGGCTTGTGTATCCGATCATTTCCAGCGATAGCATGCCGCGCAAGCTGGTTTTATTTTCCTGCAATTGACGGACATAGTGAGAACTTCCGACCATCCCGTACTCTTCAGCATTAAAGGCGATAAAATCGATGCCGGCAACCTCGTCGAATGTCGCAAGGAGTCGAGCGGCTTCTAACAAACCTGCGACACCGCTGGCATTGTCGTCCGCGCCGGGGGTTGAGGGAACGGCATCGAAATGCGCGCCGATGATAAAACGCGCCGATTTGGGATCGGCAGTACGGGTCCGGGCTAGAAGGTTGTGAAACGTTCGGCCTTGAAACTCGAAAGGGATCGGCCGCGTGTCGTACCCACAAGAAATTAACTCTTCGCGAATGTAGGTTTCGATTGCCGCTAGACCTTCAGGGTTTTCAAACAGATCGCGCGGTTGCGAAATATTTTCCAGGTGTTTCTTCAGAAGGGAGGTATCCGCTTCAACGATTGGCATGTTGGACATGAGTCCATCATAGAAGGTATACGTGGATTTTTCCAGAAAATTGGGATAGATTAACATCCATGAAGTCCCTCCTCCGCATCTCCCTGATTTTTGTTCTGGGCGTCGTTATTCTTCTTGGGGGTCTGTATTACTGGCGCAACCAGCTGATCGAAAAGCTGTTCGTAAAATTTGTTGCCGGCAAGCTTCAATGCGAAGTGACGCTAACCGAAGCGCAACTCGACCTCTTCGCGGCCAAGGCCACTTTTAAGAACATTAAAATTTCCAACCCCGAAATCTTCAGCCGCGGCACACTGACTGCCATTCGTGAGCTTTACCTGGATTGGGATTTTCCGGCCTTGTTGGAAGGAAGACTGCATTTCTTCGCGGTAAAACTGGAAGTCGGGACCCTGCGCATTTTGCGCAACAAGCAGGCGCTGATTAATATATTGGAACTGAACGTTTTTAAGGAAGCGGACGGGGCAGAAGGCGAAGAAGCGCAGCCGAAACGCGATATCAACCTGCAGGTGGACGAGTTTATCCTTATTCTAAATCACGCGACTTATACCGATTTGTCGGGCATCGTACCGCTGCAGAGAAGCTTCAATTTACACATGAAGGAAATCGCATTTAGTAACCTGACAGACCTCAAGATTCTTGTGAAGATTGTCGGTTGGGAGACGCTCAAGGCAATGGGTATTGAGGACATGACCAACCTCAACCCCAACCTCCGGGCGCAGCTTGAAAAGATTCGTCCAAGCGCGTCGGAAGGCTTCGTGACTAAGTTTGTGGAGAAGGTGAAACAGATTGGTGAACCGGGAGCCGTTATCACTGACGAAGCGACTGCTGTTCAAGAGGTGTTGGAGAAGAGTAAGCGGGCAGAGGGAATCGAACCCTCATAACGAGCTTGGAAGGCTCGGACTTTACCATTAAGCTATGCCCGCATGGCGGTCCGTGTTTTACGAGTACGTGTTCGCTATAGCGCGTTCAGTCGGGACTTTGACAGCTTTCGCTAAGCGAAAAAATTCTAACACCTTGATCATCCAATAAGTCGTATCAATTTCCCACCACTTCAACCCGTGCCGCGCCGAAGTCTGGAAAGCATGATGATTATTATGCCAGCCTTCCCCGTAGGTCATTAACGCAACCCACCAGAGATTTTTCGACCGCTCTCCGGTCTTGAAGGTTTGATATCCCCAGACGTGAGCGGCGGAATTTACAAACCATGTGGAATGGTAAACGAACACCGTTCGCGCAAATATTCCCCATGTCAGAAACGGCAACCCCCCCCACGCGTAGAGCGCAATAGCTAGCAGAAGGGTGCTCAGCATGTGATAACTGTTGAGGAAACGATGAACCGGATCCTTGGCTAAATCCGGGGCGTATTGCTTGTATTCATTGTAATCATCAATCGTCTTATTCCGGCTCATGCACCAACCCATGTGGGCCCAGAAGAAGCCGTGAACCGGGCTATGCGGATCGAGCTCTTCGTCGGAGTTCGCATGGTGTAAGCGGTGGGCTGCAACCCAAGATATAGGCCCGCCCTGGCAAGCTAGAGTTGCAAAAAAGGTAAGGATGTATTCCACGAATTTAGAGGCCTGAAAACTGCGATGCGTTAGGAGGCGGTGATAGCAGAGGGTAATTCCCAATCCGCCGGTCACCCAGTGAAGTGCGACGCACAGAAACAGTGCTGACCAGGTAAAGTTAAAGATTGCCCCGATTGCCAGAATGTGGATGGCTGCAATAAAGCAGAGGGGAACCCAATGCGGTTTGGCGGATTTTTTTACCAGAGCCTGCCCTGACATTTCCGTAACTTATTCTCCCATATAGACTTAAGTGTAATCGGCTAGTCTTTAATCCTTACATAATAGAGGATTCTGGCTTCCGTGGCCAGCTATTTTTAGCCGGTTGTCCACATGGATTAGCATCTTTGCGACTATTTATGATCAATAGGGTAATGCGAGTTAACAATTTCTATCAGCCAGAGGAGCCCCCCCATCGGCAAATAGGTCAAGGGGGCCTCAATTGACATACGACCTATTCTGCCCTATAATGCTGACACTTTTTTACGACGGGTGTGCGCGATGATGAAGTGGGCCTATTTGTAGCCCACTTTTTTGTTTCTTAAGAAGGCTATGCGAAAAATACTATGAACGAAGAACTCCTATCATCACTCGAATATATTGAGAAGGAAAAGGGAATCGGGAAGGCTGTTCTCATCGATGCCCTTCGCCAGGCGCTTCAGTCTGCCTGCCGTAAGACCTTTCCTCAGCGCGCGGAGATCGACGTTCGTATCGATCCCGATACCTGCAGCATTCATCTCTTTGATGGTGAAGAAGAGCTTCACGACGCCGATTTTGGCCGCATTGCGGCGCAAACAGCCAAGCAGGTCATTATTCAGAAGATCCGCGAGGCAGAACGCGAACATATTTTCGACGATTACGCTAAGAAAATTGGCGACATCGTATCGGGGACAGTTCATCGCGTCGAGCGAAAAGCGCTGATCGTTGATTTCGGCAAGACGGAAGGTATATTGCCGGCCCGCGAACAGTCTCCGCAGGATTTCTTTCGTCAGGGCGATCTCATCCGATCCTATGTCCTGGAAGTCAAAAAGACATCAAAGGGCCCCGAGATTATTCTTTCGCGTGCGCATGCCGGTTTGGTGAAGCGACTCTTCGAGCTTGAGGTTCCCGAGATTCACGACGGTATCGTTCAGATCAAAGGATCAGCGCGAGAAGCGGGTTCGCGCACCAAGATCGCTGTTATTTCGTCCGATGATAAAATCGATTGCGTCGGGTCTTGCGTTGGCGTGCGCGGTCAGAGGGTAAAAAATATTGTACGGGAACTGGGCGGTGAGAAGATCGATATTATACGGTACAGCTCGGATCTTGAGACGTACATGAAAAATTCCCTGGCCCCGGCCCAGATCGCCGAGATCAAGATGGACGAGAAAACCAGGTCCGCCCAGGTTCTGGTAGAGGATGACCAACTGTCGCTGGCCATTGGTAAGAAGGGGCAGAACGTGCGCCTGGCATCCAAGCTCCTTGGCTGGAGGCTTGACGTGCGCAGTGTTCACAAAAAGATTCAGTTGGCAGATCTTGATGGTATTGGTGAGAAGACCGAAGCTATCCTGAAAGAGGCCGGCATTAAGACGCTCAAAGACATCATCAAGACGACGGCCGAGGAGTTGAAAAAGATTCCCGGCATCGGAGATAAAACTGCCGAGAAAATTATTATCTCAGCCCATAAAGCCATATTGGAGAAGTCGGACTAAAGACCATGAGAGTTCACGAATTAGCCAAGGTGCTGGGAATGACAAGCAAGGATCTGATGGCCCGCATTAAGCAGCTGGGCGGCAGTGTGAAAACGCATATGTCCGTGGTTGACGAGGAACTCTTGAGCCTGATTCAAGGCAAGATTGAAAGCGGTCAGCAGACAGGCGGGCAGGCCGGAGAGGCTGTAGAGAGTACCGGAGCTAAAGCGGGCGCCGCCGAAGCAGGCCCGGGCGAAGAGCACAAAAAACAGATTGCGGCCGCAATCAAGGAAGAGGAAGCGACCGTCGAAGGCGGTGCGATCCGGATCAAATTCCCTATCACCGTCGGGAATTTCAGCAGTGAAATCAAGGTCAGGGTTCCCGAACTGATCAAGGCTTTAATGGGGATAGGTATCTTTGCCAACATCAATCAGCTCTTAAATGAAGCAATCGGTGCCGCGGTGGCCGAGAAATTAGCCATTAGTATAGAAGGAATTCCGGACGAAGCCGATGCCATCCTCAGCAGAAAAGATAAGGATGAGTTGCACGAGAATCTCAAGCCGAGACCGCCGGTCGTGACCATGATGGGTCACGTCGATCATGGTAAGACCTCGCTTCTGGATGCGATTCGCAAGACCAATGTAGCCGGGGGCGAGAGGGGCGCGATCACGCAGCATATCGGTGCTTATAATGTCGAGATCCCGGGAAAAGGTCAGGTTACGTTTCTTGATACACCGGGCCACGAGGCCTTTACCGCCATGCGCGCTCGCGGAGCAAATATTACCGACGTTGTGGTTCTTGTGGTGGCCGCCGACGATGGTGTCATGCCTCAAACCATTGAGGCTATCGATCACGCGCGTGAAGCCCAATGCCCCATCGTTGTTGCCATGAATAAATCCGATCTTCCAACCGCAAATCCGCAAAAGGTGCTTCAGCAATTGCAAAAGCTAGATTTGGTTGCTGAGGAATGGGGCGGAAAGACTATTATTGTAAAGGTCTCAGCCAAGACGGGCGCAGGCCTGGATAAACTTCTTGATATGTTGCTGCTCGAAGCCGAAGTTCTGGAACTGAAGGCCAATCCGGACCGGGAGGCCATTGGTACGGTTATCGAAGGGCATCTATCGAAAGGTGCCGGTCCGGTAGCAACCGTGATTGTGCAGAGGGGAACGCTCAGGCAGGGCGAAATGGTTGTTTGCGGACAGCACATGGGCCGTGTCCGCTACATGAGAAATGACCAGGGGCGAAATCTAAAAGAGGCCGGGCCGTCCGTTGCCGTCGAGTTGAGCGGTCTTAGCGGAGTTCCGGGCTCGGGCGATATTGTTTACGCCGTTCCGGACGAAAAGACAGCGCGCAAAATTACTACTAAGAAGGCCCTCGAGATTCGCGAACGTGAGATGAGCGGCGCGGCCAAGCATCTGTCGCTAGCTGAACTCTACGACCGGATCACAGAAGGTAACTTTAAAGAGTTAAAGCTCGTGATCAAAGCGGATGTGCAAGGGTCGGTAGAGGCCTTGACGCAATCGCTGGAAAAGGTGAGCTCGGAGCGTTGCCGCGTTCGTGTTATTCACGGCGGCACCGGAGGTATTAATGAATCCGACATTATGTTGGCGGCGGCTTCTGATGCAATCATTATTGGGTTTCATGTAAAGGCCGATTCGCAGGCCGAGCGCCTCGGCCAAAACGAGGGCGTCGACATTCACTATTATCACATTATCTATGAAGCCGTTGAAAACGTTCGCTTGGCTATGGAAGGGCTTTTAGACCCGACCCTGAGCGAGGTGACCGAAGGCCGGATTGAAATCCGTCGTATTTTCACATCCTCCAAAGTGGGCACGATTGGTGGCGGCATCGTTATTAAAGGAAAGGTGACGCGCACCCATCCCGTACGTGTCCTCCGCGACAATGTGGTTGTGCATGAAGGAAGACTGGGAGCCCTTCGCCGGTTTAAGGACGATGTGCGCGAAGTTGCCGAAGGTTATGAGTGCGGTGTGTCTTTTCCGAAGTTCGACGATCTCAAAGAAGGTGATGTCGTTGAATCCTATCGAATAGAAAAAACCGCCACTAAACTTTAAAAAAGGGTGCAAAAGCCTTTTTGAACGAGACACCACAGGGATTCGAATAGTCTTGTCGGGCAGTCTCGTTTTTTTATCTCCGCAGAGGGGACAGAGGTCAGCGGATGCAAGGAAAAAGATTAGACCGTGTTGGTCATTTGATTCAAATGGAGTTAAGCCAGCTTGTGCTGACGCGCGTTAAGGATCCGCGCCTTGGATTTGTGACTGTGACGCATGTGGATGTCACACCCGACGTGCGATCGGCCTGTGTCTTTTATAGCGTGATGGGTGACGACAAGGCCAAAAAGGAAACGCAGGGTGTTTTAGAGCGTGCGGCGGGCTTTCTCCAAAGGGAGATTGGCAGCAACTTGAAGTTGCGTTTCACGCCGAAGCTGATCTTCCGCAGGGATGATTCCATTGATATGGGCATAGAAATCGATTCGGTTTTGCGCAGTGCTAAGGGACAGGGAAGTACATCAAGTGAGAAAAAACAGTAATACGAGCCTAAAAACATTCTGTCAGGCATTGAAGCGTTATGACCGCTTCCTGCTTTCCTGTCACGTAACTCCGGAAGGGGATGCGATCGGAAGCATGCTGGCCATGGATTCGCTGCTGCACCGTCTCGGAAAGCAGACAACGGTTGTTTGCCAAGATGAGTTTCCGAAGCGGCTGCCGTGTTTATCCGACAAGCGCTGGAAGCAGGTCGAAGAGGTTCGCAAACCGTTGGGCCACTATCAGGCTTTGGTGGTGACTGACTGCCCGACCATCGAACGTATCGGAAAAGTAAGGACGCTGCTTACCCCCGAGACCGTGATTTTCAACATCGATCACCACATCAGCAATCTCTATTACGGCCATTACAACTACGTTCGCCCCGAGGGTTCGGCAACCGCCGAAGTCGTTGTCGATATATTCAAGGGTTTGAAGCAAAAGCCTACAAAAGAAGATGCGCTGAACCTTTATGTGGGGATTACGACAGACACCGGTTCGTTCAAGTACAGCAACACGACGGTGCGCAGCCATCAGGTCGCAGCGGAGCTCATTAAGACGGGTATCGATATTGCGAAGATTAACGATCAGCTTTACAGCACTTATTCACTCAATAAAATTAATCTCTTGAGCCGTCTTTTTTCACGCGTGCGTACGACGGCTAACGGAGCCGTGGCGTGGGTGGAGATGCGGAATCAGGATCTCGTGCACTCCGGGGCAACCTATGAGGATGCCGAAGGTTTTATCGATTATCTTCGCTATATGAAGGAAGTGCAGATTGCCTTTTTTATGATTGAGATGCCCAAAAGCAAGACGGTCCGGGTTTCGTTTCGTGCGAAGGGTGACTATGATGTTAACAATATCGCGACCTGTTTTGACGGGGGCGGTCACAAAAAGGCATCGGGATGCGTTGTGTCGGGATCGCTGAAAGACGTGGAGCGTGAGATCTTGCAGCGCGTCCGCCTCGAACTTAAGACACCGCAGAAATAACATGAACCAAATAGACGGCTTTCTTATTGCAGACAAACCCCAAGAATGGACATCGCACGATGTCTGTGCCTTTGTGCGCAAGCACTTCAAGATTAAGAAAGTGGGGCATGCCGGTACGCTCGACCCGATCGCGACCGGTGTGTTGGTGCTGCTCCTCGGACGCGCGACGAAGCAATCGATTCCTCTGAGCTCCTGCGAAAAGGAATACCAGGGAGTTATGGAACTAGGAATAAAGACAGATTCGCATGATCGCTCCGGAAAAGTCATCGGTGAAGCCCCGTGGGAGTCTGTAACTCTGGAGGATGTACGCGAACGAGCGAAAGATTTCACCGGCGAAATTATCCAGGTCCCGCCGATGGTATCAGCGCTTAAGCACAAGGGTGTGAGACTTTACAAACTGGCGCGGCAGGGAAAAGAAGTTCACAGGGATGGCCGCAGTGTCACCGTCCGCGAATTCAATATTGTAAAGAAAGAAGGTGCACGGGTCCATTTTTCCGCTACCGTATCGAAGGGAACTTATGTGCGGACACTGGTGCATGACCTCGGCGATGCCTTGGGCTGTTTTGCGACGCTTGCCGCTCTTGAGCGCATTCGCAGCGGGACTTTTCACGTGAAGGATAGCGTGAAGGTCGACGCCATGAAGAAAATGAGTTTCGATGATCTGTGCGGGCGTATGATCCCGATTCATCTATCCCCCGTGTATTCCTTCTCTCTGGAATCTTAATCCCTCATGCAAATTCTAAGCAATATTGATTCTTACCAGCGTAGTTCTGATTGCCCGCTTATTCTGGCGATCGGTAATTTCGATGGTGTGCATCTCGGTCATCAACTCATTCTGAAACGGGTTACCCAGAGGGCACATTACCTGCGGGGAAAGGCGGCTGTCCTGACCTTTGTCGAGCATCCTCAGCGGGTGCTGCATCCGGGATCGAAGCCCCTGATGCTTAATTCTCTTGAGCAACGGCTCTGGCTTTTGAAAAAGACGGGTTTAGATATATGTTTTCTAATTCATTTTACAGAATCGTTCTCACAGCAGGAGCCGGCTGACTTTGTGAAAAATGTTTTGGTCGATCAACTCGGCGTGTGCGAGCTCTATTTAGGGTCCAACGCAAGGTTCGGAAAGAACCGCGTTGGCGACGCGTCATTGATGCAGAAGATCGCTTCAAAACTGGATTTTGCGTTTGAAGAGGTCGGTCCCGTGATGGTTGGCGAAGAGGTCGTTTCAAGCTCGCGTATTCGTGAGTTGGTGCGTGAGGGGCAGATCGAGAAAGCCTCGGCTTTTTTGGGAAGACTGATGACGATTCTCGGAATGGTGGTTGCCGGCGACGGCCGGGGCAGAGAACTCGGTTTTCCGACCGCCAATCTGAAAATAAGAAGTGACGTGTTGCCCCCGGAAGGGGTCTACCCCGTGCTGGCGCGGCCCGTAGAATTGTCCATCGAAGACTCTTGTGCCGAGGCCTCCAAGCTTCATGCAAAGCGCGAGCCCACCTGGCATCAAGGATTGCTCAACTATGGCCGAAGACCTACCTTTAAGGAGGGAGAATCCGGTGCTATCGCTGAGGTCTTTATCCTGGATTTTGAAGGTGATCTATACGGGCAAACCTTGGAGTTGTGCCTTTTTGACCGCCTGAGGCCCGAAAAGGCCTTTTCGGGAGCCGAGGACCTCAAGACGCAGATCTCTGCGGACGTCCTGGAATGCCGAAATTTCTTTAAAAACAGGGAAAATAACAACTTTACAAGCCTCGTGGATTAACGTATACTAACAAACTAAAAATAGTCTAAATAGAGACGAGACAAGGAGTTAGGTAAGGTTTATGGCTCTTGCGAAAGAAACGAAGACAAAAGTTATCGCAGATTATAGGCGCTCAAAAACGGACGCGGGTTCACCCGAAGTACAGGTTGCTGTTCTGACGGAACGAATCAACGGGCTTTCGCCGCACTTTGAGGCCAATAAGAAGGATCACCATTCCCGTTATGGGTTGATCAAAATGGTGAGCCGGCGTAAACGTCTTCTTAATTATCTTCGAAAGATTGCCCCGGACCGCTATCAGGATTTGATTAGTCGCCTGAATTTGAGGAAGTAACTCCTTCCAGAACCCCCCAGACAAGGATCCGACCATGGCCATCGAGAAAGTAACCGCTCAAGTAGGAAATTCCGAATTTATTTTTGAAGCAGGACATATAGCTAAGCAGGCTCACGGTTCTGTGACTCTACAATGTGGGGGCACTGTCATTTTGGCGACGGCCGTGGCCAAGATGGAGCTCGACATAGGCAAAGACTTTTTCCCTCTTATGGTTGATTACCGTGAGAGAACATACGCCGCCGGTAAGATTCCCGGAGGATATTTCAAGCGCGAAGGCCGGCCGACCGAACGTGAGATTTTGACCTGCCGTTTGATTGACCGTCCCATACGTTCTCTTTCCAATAAAGACTGGAAATACGACACCCAGTTAATCATTACGGTACTCTCTTCGGATGGTGTGAATCCGCCCGATATCCTTGCCATGAACGGAGCCGCTGCCGCTCTCTTTATTTCTGACATCCCCTTCGAAAATGTGATGGGTGCCGTACGTGTCGGATTAATTGACGGTGAGTTCATTATCAATCCAAGCTTCCGGGAGGTGGAAGAAGGCGATCTGGATCTAATCCTTGCCGGTACTGACGAAAGAATCGTCATGATTGAAGCGGGCGCTAACGAGCTTAGTGAAGAAAAGATGATGGAAGCGCTGAAGTTCGGTCATGAACATATCAAGAGCCTTGTGAAGGCCCAGAAGGCGTTGCAGGCCAAGGTCGGTAAAGCGCGTCGCGAAATTCCGAAGGTTGAAATTTCGACGGAGATTCAAGAGAAGGTGGCGTCTGCCATCAAGGGAGAGTTCGACAAGATCTTCAAGCTTCCCAGCAAAGAGGAACGGGAAGCAGCCACAGAGGCGCTTAAGGCAAAGGTCCTGAGCCAGTTCGACGAAACCGCAGATGGTTTTAATTCCGGCCATGTAAAAGCAGTCTTCGGTAAACTTGAAAAGGAACATGTCCGCGAGATGATTTTAAGCGAGGGCAAGCGCCCCGACGGCCGTGGCTTTGGCGACTTGCGTAAAATTACCTGTGAAGTCGGGGTTCTGCCTCGGACCCACGGGTCAGCTGTTTTTACCCGCGGTCAGACGCAGGCCCTTGCCGTGACCACGCTCGGAACAGGCGGTGACGAACAGCGCATCGATTCTCTGGAAGGCGATATAACGAAGCGTTTTATGCTTCACTACAACTTCCCCCCCTTCAGCGTTGGCGAAGTCGGTAGAACGGGCGGTCCCGGACGGCGTGAAATCGGTCACGGAGCCTTAGCCGAGCGTTCCTTGAAGCCCATCATTCCGCATCAGGATGATTTTCCGTATACCATCCGCCTTGTTTCCGATATTTTGGAATCCAACGGTTCCAGCTCTATGGCCTCGGTCTGCGGCGGTACTCTTTCTTTGATGGATGCCGGCGTTCCTATTAAGGCCCCGGTAGCCGGAATTGCGATCGGTTTGATCACTGGGGGAGACCGCTGGAAGGTTCTCACAGACATCGCAGGCATCGAAGATTATCTCGGCGATATGGATTTTAAAGCTGCCGGAACCGCCAAGGGATTGACGGCTCTTCAGATGGATCTCAAGATCGCAGGTGTTACCGATGAGATTCTCTTGGAAGCATTCAAGCAGGCCAAGGATGCGCGGTTCAAATTACTCGATTGCATCAAGGAGACCATTGCGGCGCCACGTGAAGACCTATCGCAATATGCGCCTCGAATTACCACGATCCGCGTCAACCCCGAGAAAATCGGCATGATCATTGGCCCGGGCGGAAAAGTCATTCGCAAGATTTGCGAAGACACGGGTGCAGAGATCAATATTGAAGACGATGGTCGCGTGCATGTCTCCTCTGTGGATGCCGATGCCGTTAGTGAAGCGCTTGCGCAGATCGAGCTCATCACGCAGGATGCCGAAATAGGCAGGATCTATGAAGGAAAAGTGCGTAAGCTGATGGGTTTTGGAGCCTTTATCGAAATCCTTCCGGGCAAAGACGGCATGTGCCACGTATCTGAAATCGCAGACGGCTTTGTGAAGAGCCCCGGCGACTTTATGCGTGTCGGCGATATCGTGCCTGTCAAAGTCATTAAGGTCGAGGATAATGGCAAGGTCAGTTTGAGTATTAAAGAAGCCAAGGAAGGCGGTCTGTCCCCAATTCCCGAAGGTGAAGAGAAGGGGGTTGTCGAGGAATCAGCCGGCCGCGGCGGAGGACGCGATCGTGGCAGCAGGCCGCGCTCGCGCAGGTAGTCTCGCCGTTCTGGTGCCCCTCGTTTTTTCATGCCAGAACTCGAAGTTCTAATTAAAGTCCATCCTCATTTTGAAGGCCTGAGTCTGCCTGAATATAAGACACACGGCTCCAGCGGAATGGATCTATTGGCTGCTTGCACGGAGCCTATTGTTCTCCATCCCGGCGACCGTGCTCTCATACCGACTGGCCTGTCGGTTGCCATCCCCGAAGATTATGAAGCGCAGCTCCGGCCGCGTAGCGGACTTGCCCTTAAATTTGGCGTTGGGCTTCCCAATAGCCCGGGAACGATCGACTCCGACTACCGTGGCGAAATTAAGATAATCCTTATCAACTACGGGCGTGAGGATTTTACGGTAACCCGGGGTATGCGAATCGCACAAGTAGTGATTGCGCCTGTGGTTAAGGCGAGGTTACTTCCGGTCGATAATCTAGACGAAACTCATCGCGCGAGCGGGGGGTTTGGCCACACCGGCTTGCATCACTAAGAACTCATGCGCAAAGAACGAATCAACGAGATATGGGGTGTGCTTTTTTTGCTGCTAGGGCTGTTCACTCTCGCGAGTCTCGTCTTCTATCATTCCGGCGATCTTAGTTTCTATAGCTCCCATCCCAATCGGCCGGTGCTCAATTATACAGGGCTTACAGGTGCGTACCTGGCCTTCGGTCTGTTCCTGACCTTCGGCGCGAGCGCTTTTCTGATTCCGCTTATATTCCTGCTCTGGTCGAGCTGTTTTTTTATGCAGCGCATTCCGGAACGAAAGTTTTTTAAATTTCTCGGCCTGGGTATCGCGATGTTTTCCGCAGCGACGATTATCGCAATTTCCGTAAACCCGGAGTTGCGCCTGGAGCGCGGCGGCGCGATCGGCTATCTGGCTGGGACGCAGCTTCTACGCTATTTCGGGCACTTGGGCAGTTTTATCCTGGCGGCATCGTGTTTACTCTTATCGATGTTACTGGCGACCGATTTTCTTTTGTACCCGCTCTTTAAGAATGCTATGAAGCGGCTGCAGAAAATGACGCGCGGGTTTTCGGACTTCAGAGAAAATTTTCAGGAACTCTTCGCTGGGATCCGGATTCCCAAGCAACGCCCCACGATGGAAAATCTGGCTGAGAAAGTCAGAACGAAATCCGGGAAAGAAATCAAATCTCCGACACTTCCCGATATGCCGCTTAAAGTTAAAAAGTACCGCCCTGATCTCCCTGAGCAGGTTGAGCCTGCAAACGAGGCCAAGAAGGCAGTGAGGCCGGAGCGGAAGGAAGTGCCGAAGGTGAATAAGGAAGTTGCGATGCCTACGGGTAAAGCTGAGGGCGGGGGAGAAGAGATTCACCGCGAAGGCGTGATCGGTTCCAAGGGCGTTGCGGCCGCCGATTATAAGATGCCGCCGATAGATCTATTAGAGAAACCGGTCGCAGGGGCGGTCAAAAGCGACGATCTGCAGGGAAACTCCAGGATTCTTGAAAAGACATTGGCCGAATTCGGCATTGAAGTTAAGGTGACCGAAGTTGAGCAGGGCCCCGTGATCACCCGTTATGAACTGTTACCGGCACCCGGGGTTAAGGTGAATTCAATTACGGCCCTGCAGGATGACCTTGCCCTGGCCTTGAAGGCTCACAGTCTTCGCATCATCGCCCCGATTCCCGGAAAGGCTGCTGTGGGGGTTGAAATGCCAAACTCTGAATCGAGTACCGTATCTTTGCGGGAGCTGGTTGAATCCAATCAATTTCGCACGAGCAAAGCCCATCTCCCTCTCGTACTGGGTAAAGATACGAGCGGCAAATCATTGATAACGGATCTAGCCAAGATGCCCCACCTGCTGATTGCCGGAACCACAGGGAGTGGGAAGACGGTTTGTGTGAATTCAATCATTACGGCGCTACTTTATAAGCTCAGCCCGGATCAGCTCAAGTTCGTGATGATTGATCCCAAAATGGTCGAGCTTGCCGTTTACAATACCATTCCTCATATGCTCAGCCCCGTGGTGACGAACGTAAGGAAGGCGCCGCGCACGCTCAACTGGGTTGTCAGCGAAATGGAAAACCGATACCAGCTGTTTGCGAAATGCGGAGTGCGAAACATCGCGTCCTTTAATTCCCGCGCCATTTCGGACGGAGACCGGGACCAACTTGAGCAAGTCGATTCAAACAATGTCATGCCGGCGCGCATACCTTACATCATCGTCGTGATCGATGAGCTTGCGGATCTCATGCTTTGTGCGCAGGACAAGGTCGAAGCCTCCATTACCCGTTTGGCGCAGCTATCCCGCGCTGTCGGCATTCACTTAATATTGGCGACGCAGCGGCCGTCTGTTGATGTTATTACCGGTGTCATCAAGGCAAATTTTCCGGCGCGTATCTCATTTAAGGTGGCCTCGAAAGTGGATTCACGTACCGTGTTGGACGCAATCGGTGCCGACAAACTGATCGGAAGAGGAGATATGCTCTTTCAGCAACCCGGAGATGCTAAGCCGACGCGCGGTCAAGCACCGCTTGTGACCGATGAGGAAATTAATAGGGTTGTGAAATTTGTATCGCAACAGGCAAAGCCGGAATACCATCCGGAGATCCTCTCAGCTCAAGAGGGAAAAAGTGCGGCCGCCAGCGCCATGGAAAAGGACGATCTGTTTGATGAAGCGGTCGCCGTGATTTTAGAAACCGGCCAGGCCTCGACTTCGAACCTGCAGCGCAGGTTGAGACTCGGTTATACGCGTGCAGCGCGAATCATCGACCAGATGGAAGCTGAAGGGCTCGTTGGCCCTGCTCAAGGGGCTAAACCGCGAGATATCTATGTTGGGCTTGGGGATCGCGAAGTAGAGCCCGCTCAAGCAGAGTAGTCTAGCCCCTGATTCGCAGATTGACCGGACGACGCCCTTTCCTTATAATTCCTAGGTTATTGGTCTTTAACAATTCATTCCCCCCTAGCTCAGTTGGTAGAGCAAGTGACTGTTAATCACTTTGTCCCTGGTTCGAGCCCAGGGGGGGGAGCCATTTAGTAAAGGGCAAGGATGCCTTAACCGGTGTTCTTGCCCTTGTTTTTTCTACACTTCCCAGGCCTCTCTCGATTTTAGTGTAGAGGCGATTTTGCAGTGCATTATCATCCTCGCAAATAAGTTCAAAGATTGAAAATAAGCCCAAGGTCAGCCCTGCCGAGCCTAAACCACCCAAGGTAGAACCTCCAAGGCTCCAAATCGTCGAGAATCTAAGACCGAGCGGGCAGGCGGATTCGTGACGCGCTGCGTCACGAATTGCCCAGATTCTCGACGCAGTGCGTCACGAATCGGATAGTAAATCTGACAGTAAGCGGACAGTAGAATATATCTAACTATAATTGGTTTAATGAGTTACATTATTTTCTAGAAAATGGAATAAAATCAGTAAAATTCCATTTTGCCTAAATTGTTATCATATGATAACATTCTATTGTGCCGATAATACTACCAGCAAAGGGGATGAAACCAACATGGAGTTCCGGTGGACAAAACACAAATTGCAGCTTTTCTGAAGGCGTTCAAATCCTTTGCTGTGCGTCCGGGCGGTTGGACACTGGTTCCGAGAAGAAAGAATTTGGAGTCGATTATGGAGATGGGAATTACGATCCCGCAAGTTAAAGCGGCGATATTGGGTTTGAAAGTCACGGATTACAGTTCAGGCCCGGAAGCAGACCGGGACCGGCAAGGAATCAATGTTTGGGTCTTTGGCGCAAAAATGAATGCTGATGGAATTTATATCAAGCTCTCAGATAATTTTAGAGGCGATCAAGCAAAATGCTTATCGTTTCACAAAGCAGAGTTCCCGATAAGGAAACCTTTTAAAGAGAGCGAAGGTGGAAAATGAAAACGATCTATTGTCCCGAATGTGAAGAAAAGATCAAAGCGGATATTGTTCAAAGGGAGGAGACTTTCACGGTTAAAGGTGAAAAGATTTCCGTCCCTGCGTCGGTATTGGTCTGCTCCAAATGCAAGAATGATATTTTTGATGAAGAACTTGATGGCGCTAACGTTGCGGCGGCTTACAATGAATACCGTAAGCAGCACAGCCTTCTTCTGCCCTCCAAAATTCGGGAGATCCGGGAACGATACGGTTTAAGCCAACGGTCTTTGGGCCGCTTGCTTGAATGGGGAGAAATTACGGTCAACCGTTATGAGACCGGAGAAATTCAAGACGCGGTGCATAATGAAGTGCTCGAATTGATTGATAACCCTGAGAACATGAAAAAGATTTTTGAAAAAAACATGCACCTTCTTTCCCCGTCCTTAAGAGCGAGTCTGAAAAAACGAATCGATGACATTATTCAGAATACGGCCGAAGAACGCTTTCAGCTTCATCTTGGCGATTATTTATTGAGAGCGCAGGCCATCAATGAGTATTCGGGTTACAAATCATTTGATTTAGAAAAAATGCATCAGATGATTGTCTATTTGCTCGACCATGTGAAAGGCGCTTATAAGACCGCCATCAATAAATATCTTTGGTATATGGATTTCCTCTCTTTCAAAGAATATTCCGTCTCTATTAGCGGTTCCGTTTATGTTCATCTTCCCTACGGGCCAGTGCCTGATAACTACGACATTATTTTGGACCTCATGCTTTCAAAGATGCTCGATAAGGAAGAAGTTGTGTTTAAAGAAGACGTTGTCGGCGAAAGATTTATTGCAAAAACGAAACCCGATCTTTCGAACTTCGAAAAAGAAGAAATCAAGATTATGGATTGCGTGATCAGCCATTTCAAACGTTATAATGCAACCCAGCTTTCCAAGTATTCTCATCAAGAAAAAGCATACATGGAAACAAGTAACGGAGAACAAATATCCTACGAATTATCTGAAGAATTGACATTGAATCTTAAATGATAGAAGGAATCTCTGTGATGGAGCATACGAAAAATTGTACTAACTGTGGCAAAACATGTGATGGGAAGGTTGGTTTACAAAGCAAGGGGTTGAGTCTGGAATTAGCCGCAAAGAAAATCGGCGTTTGTACTTCGACGCTCGTACGCTGGAAAAAAGAATACAACGGACTTGAAGTCAATCAACTCAAACGCCTTAAAGGTCTCGAGAAGGAAAACGTACGGCTTAAGCGAGTTGTCGCAGAGCAGGCGGTTGACATCTCGATACTCAAGGATGTGGCCTCGGGAAACTTCTAAGCCCGGCAAGGCGCCGAGAGGCCGTGACTCACG
>JAUYMS010000006.1 GCA_030698625.1 Candidatus Omnitrophota bacterium
ACCTCAAGTTCTCCAGGGACGAACTCGAGAAGGCCAACGGGGCCAAGGATGAATTCTTAGCGATGATTTCGCACGAGCTGCGAACGCCCCTCAACGTGATAATGGGCTATACGGGGTTGGTCCGGGAAGGCATGTTTGGCGCGCTGAACCCGCAGCAAGACGATGCCCTAAAGAAAGTGGCGCTCCAGTCTAATGATCTCTTAAGCATAGTTAGCAATCTCTTGCGCGCCACCCAGATCGGCAGCGGGGAAATCAAAGCGGAAAGGGCCAGGACGGATCTGGGTCAACTCCTCGATGAGCTCAAAAACCGCTACGATCTTCCCGCGACTAATGGACTGGCCCTCAATTGGGACTTTCCCTCGGACCTTCCGACTGTCGAGACTGACAGCGAAAAGCTCAAGCATATCCTGGTCAATCTGATTCACAACGCGATCAAGTTTACCGAGAAGGGGTCCGTAACGATAGCGGCGCGCCATCGGCCGAAAAGCAAAACGTTGAGGTTTACGGTCGCAGATACCGGGCCGGGGATTGCCAAGGAGTCGCTGCCGATTATCTTCGATATGTTTCATCAGGTGGATGGTTCGAATACCAGGTTGCACGGCGGCTTGGGACTGGGTCTGTACATCGTTAAGAAATACACGGAGCTGCTCGGAGGCAAGATTAAGGTGAAAAGCGCTCCCGGGAGGGGGTCAGTGTTTACGGTTGCGTTCCCGTACGAATCTAGCCTGTGCCGCGAATCCATTCTGCCCGCCGTAAGACCGGAATCAAGGATTGCTGATCCCTGGGTAATGGAGCGGTAAGCATGGAACACGAATACAACAAAGAGGCTATTCTCCTTTCTCCCTGGCGACTTGTGGTCCGCCTACTGATTGTCATCTTCTCAGTGGAAGCGGTCATAATGTTTCTCCTCGCCACTCTTTTTGGGCACGAGCATGGTGTTCTTACCTCCATCGCCGATGCCGCCATGCTGGTTATTCTCAGCGCGCCGTTCCTATGGTACTTCATCGTCCACCCGCTTCGCCGCGCAGCAATAGCAGAACACCTTCAAGCAGCTACCATCATCGAGCATAGCAACGACGGGATCATCACCAGCAACGAGGCCGGCATAGTGGAATCCTTCAATCCGGCGGCGCAACGCATCTTCGGTTTTAAAGCCGAAGAGGTCTTGGACAAGCCGATGGTCCAATTGATGCCCGAACGATATCGAGACGCTCATCAGCAGGGGCTCAAACGAGCGGAGTTGGCGGGCAAGCCCTCACTGTTGGAAAAGACGATTGAACTGCACGGGCTGCGAAGAGACGGGTGCGAGTTTCCCCTGGAGCTTTCCCTCAGCGCCTGGAAGACCGGAAGAAAAGTGCGCTACGCCGGCTTCATCCGGGACATCACCGAGCGCAGGCGGGCGGAAGCGGAGATTCAAAGCCGCACGGTGTTGCTGGAGCAGGCCAACAGGAATTTGGAGCGACAGAAAGAGATCCAAGAGCTTCTCAAGGAACTCAGCCAAGATATTACAAGATTGGACGTAGATAGCCTGCTCAAAAAGCTTACCGAGAGGGTTCGTGAGGTCTTAAAGGTGGATATCTGTGACGTCAGGGTTCGAGATGATGAGGTTTGGAAGGTGATGGGAGTCTCGGGTATAGACCCCAAAAAGACACAGTCAGACAGCACCGCGACTGCCAGAGGACGGTCGAGATGGATACTTGACAATCGTCGCTTGCTTTTGATCCACGACATCACCAAAACAGATCAGTTTTCAGGTGGAGAGAGCATCCGCAAGGTAGGGGTACGCGGCTACATAGGTGTGCCGATTTTTTCACGGGGCGGGGATGTCATAGGAATCCTCAGGGCGCTAACCTACGAGCCCCGAGAGACTAGCCCGGAGGAAGTAGATCTCTTGCAACTGTTGGCGAATGGGACGGGCATAGCCCTGGAGAACGCCAAGCTTCTGGAGCACATCAGACAACAGGCGCAAACACTGGAGCAGGTCAACCGGCAACAGGCGGATTTTACGGCCATGATCGCGCATGATCTGCGCTCCCCATTGCAGAACGTGATCGGGATAGCGGAGATGATGAAGGATGACATGTTGGGCCCGGTCAATGAGGAACAGAAAAAATGGCTGGGAAAACTCGGAGTTAGCGTTCGGAACCTGGTGAAGCTGGTAAATGAGTTTCTCGACCTTTCAAAGCTGGAGGCCGGCCATATCGAGTTGGATAAAGAGGAGGTTGATCTCAGGGAACTCATAGAGAGCAACCTTGAGAGCTATCGGCTTCTGGGTAGAGACAAGAAGATCATCTTCACGAGCAGCCTTGACCCCGATCTGCCAACAGCCGATGCCGACCCGCGCCGGCTCGATCAGGTGTTGAGCAACCTGTTAAGCAACGCCGTCAAGTTTACGCCCGAGGGCGGGCAGATCGAAGTGGGGGCCAGGGCGGAAGACAGTCGAGCCGTGAACTTCTGGGTAAGGGATACCGGCATTGGAATTCCCAAAGAAGAGATCGGCAACCTGTTCGAAAAATACAAACAGGCCTCGAACACCAAAAATGGGTCGCAGAATGGAACGGGCCTGGGGCTTGTGATCTGCAAAATGATCGTTGAGACCCACGGCGGCAGGATCTGGATTGACAGCGAGGAGAACAAGGGAACGACGGTTTTTGTTTCGCTCCCCCTCGCGTCCGATCCTCAGCTCCGGGCGGACCCTCCGCTCTTAATCTTGTCCAGTCCTCCGACTCAATGAACTACCCAGCAGCGATTAAATCGTAGAAAAGAGGCTCCGTTTCCACTTTCATCGCTCCTTCGAGTTCTTGTCACTCGATGGCCATTTCTGTCACGTAAAAGTTCCGCGCCGCAGCTTCATCATCTCCCAATTGCCCTTGAAATCAGAGACTTAGAACTTGATGCGGCGGTGGCATAAATGCTGCT
>JAUYMS010000008.1 GCA_030698625.1 Candidatus Omnitrophota bacterium
TTCAACTCACGTAACGTGATGAAATATCAGCGAATAAGATATTTTCAAATTGCAACATCTATGCCAAGAAGTTCCGCCATTCTTCCCGCCTGACCAAAATCAATTTTGTCATTTATGTTTTATCGTTAATTCAAGCCCCCCGCCGGGCTTGTCCAACAAACGGTTCAGATTGTGGTTCGCTTCGCTCACACAATCTAACCTTATTCGTTAGGTTGCTGCATTCAGTTCTGCCTTCGCTGAAGCGATAACGCGAATTGCAGAGCGCATTAGAAGCCACACGAGTCCAAGTGCAACGATAATATCTGGCCAACCGGAGCCGGTGAACCAGACAGCACCAGCCGCCACAAAAACAGAAAGATTTGACGCTATGTCGTTTCGCGAGCACTCCCACACCGAACTCATATTTACATCTTCGTGGCGGTGGCGCCAAAGTAGGTAAAGACAGAATGAGTTTGCGACAAGGCCGAGAAGACTGAACGCGCCCATAACCTCAAAGATAGGGACGCTTGGAACGAAAAACTTGTAAACAAGTTGGGCAATAACGGCACAGGCAGCCAAGAAAATTAAGCCGCCCTTGAAAAGCGCGACCTTGGCCTTTACGGTAGCGCCCCTCGAAACAGCGTACAGGCTAAGGCCGTAAGTCAAAGCGTCCCCCAGGTTATCAAGACTCTCGGCCAGCAGTGCTGTTGATTTTCCATAAAGCGCAGCCACGGCGATAACCAGAAACATTACGGCATTTATGCCGAGCACAACCAGCAGTGTCCCTCGCTGCCTCTCGCGAAGGGCATCTATGGCGCAATTGTCATCACAGCAATTACTCATTCTGTAACCCCCATTGGCAACCTAACGATAAGCTCACCAGCGCGCGGCAAGAATAGCGCGCAGCTACGAAATATCCGATATAGTGCCACGCTTATTCGCGTCTGGTGAAGTGAAAGGTTAGCCACGGCCTTTTCATTTGGGCGTCAAATACGTAACTTCCTCTTAAGCTTTTTCTCGGTCTTTAAGTCACCACATATCCGTGCTGCTGCTGCCTGACTTACAATTCCCAGAGGTGCCGCGGCGTTAATTAAAGCCTTTTTAAACTTCTGCGATGGTTCAGGGCTGCCCCAGATTCTGTATACATCTTCAGCAATATTTGCGCAAAGAGAATCAATGTTGCCTTCGCAGTCAAGATAGCGTTCTCTGTATTCCTTCACACGAATATCGTCACCATCATCAATGCGTTGTGTCACTTCTTGGTCAAATTTGAGCTGATCACTGAAATGGACATAATTCCACACAAACCCGATAACACAGGTAAGCTGAAAAGCTTTTAACGCTGAATCGAGTTCACTTCCCTTTTCAAGCAGGGGGGATATGTCCTTGACAGGGGCACCCTCGCTCTTCAGGCCAGAAATTCCTCCGAAAACAAACTGTTCCCTGATTGCTTCTAGTTCGACGGTCAGTTTCTCAACTATATGTGGAAAACTCGCACTATTTAGGATAGGATTTTTAGGGCGGAAGAGATCAAAAATTCCCATCTCTGTCTCCTTAGATGGCTAACGCTTGAACTGACCGGCAGCGCCTATGCCGTTCCTTTAGCCGCTACGCTACCGGCTGTCCGGTCAAGTAAGTGGTTCGGAGTTCTTCAGAGACTCCAAGGCTTCTGCGTCGGCTAAGTCCCTGGTTCTTCCTGACGCCCTCTTGTTGCAAATTAAGTCGTCGATCGACGGAATATGCACTTCGATTCCCTCGATGTTCATAGACAGGGACCGTTCAAATGTCTTCTCAAACTGAAGTCCTGATGCCTCAGTGATGATGTCTATGCGCCTTGGGGCGACTCCGATCTGAAAGACGGTCCCATCCGTCTGAAGATCTTCTTTGGTCAAGTTGTTCAGCGGGGCGCCGAAACGGCGTAATGCCCGCAAGACGGCGTCAGCGTTCTGAGGGGATGACATGACCCAAATGTCGATATCCATGGTGGCCCGGGGATAACCGTGGGCTGCCAGCGCATAGGCACCGACGATGAGGAACCTAACCTTCTCGTCGGAAAAGGCGCGTAATATGTCTCTGTAATCTTCGTTCAGCATCGTGTTTTTTGCTCAAGGACGCGATTTCCCGGGTCAACGGCCAGACGAGACCCATGCGGTATGCCGACGTGCCGGGAACGAAGTCCTCGTTCCGACGGTCCGACATCCGGTATATGGCTGTGTGCTTCCTGTTCATGCGCTCAAAGTACCATTTTTATCAAGCGATATCAACTGGATATTTTCTCCAAACAGTTGAACTGACCGGCAGCGCCTATGCCGTTCCTTTAGCCGCTACCCGCTGTCCGGTCAAGTGTATGGGTTATACTTTTATTTATAAAGGGTAGGCGCTAATTTTTTGTGGCAGTTACTATAAATACCGGATATCTCTTTTCTTCTTTAATAACAGTATGTGCTGTCAAAAAATGAATTTTACCGAATCCATGTTTTTCTAATATGATTTGCAATTCATTCCTTTTAAAACCAAAATGAAATATACCTTCAGTATCTTTTGGATGGAAACTTCCATCCTCTTTGTCGAGATCAGCTAAGGCAATCAACGCTCCGGAATTTAAATGCTCAGCAAATCTTTGAATGAGCTTATGTGTGTCTTTTATGTGATGCATAGCCATAGCACTCATAATTAAGTCAAACTTTCCATCTATGGGTTTATCTGTAATATCCTGACAGACTATTTCTACTTTACCATGTAATTCTGGTTTGGAGACAAGTTTATTTAACATCGCTTCGGATATGTCTACGGCAACTATCTTGTTTACGAGAGGTGCGACTTGAGAACTAATCAACCCTGTTCCTGCACCAAAATCCATCACACGCATCTGGTCATGCAAAGGAACATGTTCTAATATTGATGATCCAATAGCTGATGAAAGCATCTTTCTCGTCTCATCAGCATCCCAATCTGTGGCTTTTTCATTGAATAAGTCAGTCATTTATTATCTCCTATAGGTGAATTTTAGTCACATCTGAATTTAATCCTGAAGGTTGCACTATAACGCCGGCCTGAGTCGCGCCGCTACCAAACTCGACCGCGAAGCGCCCCGGTTTTCTCGGCGTCGGCTCCAGGCCATTGTTCTGTCTTCGACTTTTTCATATCATGCTGCCACCGGAGAGTAATGGAGGGCCATAAGTTGATCGGCACACAACGCTAAGGTTTCGTAGGTCCGCCCATCATTGTCACAAAATTCTACCTCGAATACCCCATCATCAAGGATCTCCACCACGGTGCCTACTTGGCCGGCCACCAACCCTCGATCTCGCATATCCTCAAGCAGGGCTACAACGTCCAGCATCTTGATATCGTTCTTTATTCTCTACTCATTACTGTTTCACGTAACAAGTCGTCAATCTTGGCTGTATCTCGTTCCGCTTGATGATCCAGCCTGTCCGGACAACCGCCTTCATTGCGGCTATTTCGATTTCAATGTTAACCGTGTATCGCTGTGTTACTTCCTATGCAAACATAGCCCGAAACTCACGGGCCGACAATGCCGGCAAGAATTTGCTATCCTTATTATTCCTGCGCTGCCAGAAGTATCTTGCAAAGTCCGGCGAATAAGGATTAGCTGCCGCTTTGATTTTGATGTGTCTTTTGATACCAATGGAACATGTTCGGATGACCTTGTAAACTCTTTTTGAGTTTTTCTTGGTCTTGGTGAACACCGCGAAGATGTGCTTCTTTCCAGAGGCCGTCCAGTATTTCATGAACAGCCATTTCTTGGATTTTCGCGGGTGCCGCTTCCGCAGCATGCGCCAGAGTTGTTCGAACACATACGTATCAATGCGACTAAAGGCCTCCGATGACACCACATGACGATGATAATTGGCCCAACCTCGAAGCGTTCGGTTGAGCTTTTTGATCATGATCGGTATCGGGGCCCTGACGTGTTTTCTGATTAGCATTCCCACCTTTCGGACGAGGGCGAGGACTCCCTCTTTTGATGGCGTGATGTGCAGTTTCCTGCCATGCTTTCGAAAGGTTTGCCCGAGGAACGTAAATCCGTTTTTAACATAGGTGATCACGGTCTTTTCCTCAGAGAGGGTAAGGCCGCGTTCATCCAGGAACTTTTCCACCGCTGGTTTGACTTTTCCTTCCAGCAATCGTTTCGACTTGCCGGTGACAATGAAATCGTCGGCGTAGCGGATGAAATTGACACGACTTCGACGAGGGACTGCACTACGGACGACCTCCTCCAGTCCGTCAAGTGTCATGTTCGATAAGGTCGGACTGATTTCGCCTTTGCTTTCCAATCCCGCCATCGGCGGGACTGGATCAACTTGACAAAGAGCTTGAAAAGCGCGGATTGCGCTTCGTCCGCTATGCGGACGACAGTGTGATCTACGTTCGCAGCAAACGGGCCGCCGAGCGGGTGATGCAAAGTGTATCGCATTATATCACCGGCAAGCTGCGGTTGAAAGTTAATCTGGATAAAAGCGCCGTCAGTCACCCCTGGTGGCGCCCCTATCTGGGCTTTAGCTTTACCAGCCGCAGGGATAATCCCCGTATCCGCATTCATTCGACCTCAATTAAACGAATGAAAGCGCGTGTGCGGCAGTTGACTTCAAGAAGCGGTGGCAGAAGCCTTGAGCAGGTAATCGACCAGCTTAATCAGTATCTGAAAGGCTGGTGGAACTACTTTGGCAAGGCTGATGTCGCTGCCGGCTTTAAGTCGATCAATTACTGGATCATCCGCCGTCTAAGATCAATCGTTTGGAAACAGTGGAAGAATTACCGGACCCGTGTTCGTGAGTTAAAGAAACGCGGCATTCCGCATCTGAAAGCTATCTTAAACGGTTGCTCCCGCAAAGGCCCCTGGCGCATGAGCAAGGTAAAATGGGTGGCCTATGCCTTGCCAAGGGCTCATTTTATTTCGCTTGGTCTCTTTCTCCCCGGACCCCCTTCTGTTTAGTCTGCCGAACCGCCGGATACGTGACCCGTATGTCCGGTGCTGTGGGAGGGGCGCTCAGCGATGGGCGTCCCTATCCCCATAGGTGTCGGTATCATTCGAAACCCGACATGATATTTTTCACATGGGCCTCTAGTTCCCGTTCCACTTCGTGCTTTCCTTTACTTGTGTTCACATAGAAAATCACGCGATAACCACGGATGTCGAACGGAAGCGAGGTTGAA
>JAUYMS010000015.1 GCA_030698625.1 Candidatus Omnitrophota bacterium
ACGTTGCCTCGTGAATCCAAGCCGGCAAATCTCCTTTTTCATTGAATTCAGGCCATTTTTTCATAATTGAAATTGTACCTCAAAAAGGCGAACAAGGCAAATTTACCCCCAGCCGAACGCAAAAGTCACCGGCCACCGGGTGAATAGGCCGAGTTAAAGGCACGTTATCCAGGCAGTGGCAAAAAGCAAAAGCCTCGCTACCCGGTGGTCGGGTGCACTGACAGGTTCTGCCCTGTAGAGGCATAATTTCCTGTATAAATAAGGGTCAAGCTACTTTCCTGGCAAGTAACTCTCGTACTGCGGGAACCAGTTCATTTGGTACTTCGATGAAAGTCTGGGATGAATCTTCCCAAGCAGCCTCATCTTCGGCTACAGATTCATCCTCTGTCTGGTCTTCATAATGATCAAGAACGCGCTTGACACGATCCTCATCCCATCCTTTTGGGAATCGATTTTGTTTCATTGTCCTTGTCTCCTTTGGCTTCGACGCCGATATGCTTTAAGAGGTTTTCCTGCCAATTCATATGCAGTGATGACAAACACACTATCGGGCTCAGGGTCGGGAACGTAAATTACTCGCAAATACCGACCACCTCTCGTTTGTCCGATAGCAATTCGAGAGTTTTCCTTTCCCGGACGATCCTCTCCGGACTTTCGGAGTATATCAGCGACCTCATCTTCCCGTACCTCATGTTTGTAAATGTGAGGAAGTCCACTCTCTTTATCAAGATAAAAACGAATTTTCATTTATTACACCCTAAAAATCAATTCCTTGTCTATTGTTTGGCAGAACGGAAAACTCACCGGCAGCGCCTATGCAGCCCCTTTAGTCGCCGTGCTACCCGCTGTCCGGTGAAGTGATGGGTTGGGTGTTTTTCAAATCTTGTACCTAATCCTCGACTTCTCGTGGTTCGGTAAGAAGTTTAATTCCTTCGCATACCTGATTAAACCGCTCACGCGATAGAGTTCCGATCTTTTCTGATAGATCGATTTTGTTCACTGTAAAGATTTGTGAGATGTTAATAACACTTTTTTTGGGTAAATTAGCTTCGCCTTTATCCAACAATAAATTCCCTGGTGCCTTTGCTCGTTTGAGGTTGGACGTCAAAGCGCAAACGACCACTGTGTTGATACGGCTTCGATTGAAAAGATTGTTTTGAATTACAATATGAGGATGTCGATATCCGGGCTCAGAGCCAGAAGGCTCTTTGAGATTGATCCAGAATATATCGCCTTGATTGATCACCATTGGTCCTTCACCATTTTGAGATGCCGAAAACGCATCACAGACTTTAGAGATGCTTCTTTTTCGTCAGGAAAATCATCATATGCAGCGTTAATGGCTTCAAGCAGCTTTAGATTCTTGTGGCGTTGGATGAACTCTGTGGCAGCCAAGGCAAAAATACGGCTTCGAGAAGTGTTCAATTCATGAGCCAAACCGTCCACTTGCTCGAATAGGGGTTTATCGATTGATATTGCAGTTTTAACGTTTGCCATAAGTTATACCTCCAAATTAATATTTGGTATAACCAATAGTATAATCTATGTCAATATTATTTTTGTACCCAATCGCCGCGGATCAGGAGCAAGACCGCGGGCAAGCTTGCTTGTCACCGGGCTTGTCTGCTGAATCCGCTGGTTGTGAGGCGCTTCGCGCCGAACGGCCAGCGGATGGTATCCGCGGCGATTGTTGCCGGGCGCGAAGCGTCCGGCAACAACGTCCGGGATAACCGGTTTTAAAATGCGCCAGCATTTTAAAATCCGAGTTCATCCCATTGTTATGCGATTACACTGTGGTGAAGGACAATATCTTTACCGGGAGCCACGGCTTGATACAATTCGGCCAATTTCTCAAGGCTGGGCATTGAAGTCCCCCGCTCGTATCGAGCATATGCATTGCGCGACTTGGCACCCAGACGCTCGGCAGCTTCGGATAGCGAAAGACCGCTCCTTTCACGCTGTCTTCGAAGAAAGAGGCTGATCAGACCCCGTGGATCGTTTGCGCTCACTTCAAAATCACCATGTTTCCCCTGATGCACGGTAACTGAAAAACCAGGACGGTTCACCAAGGTCTCCAATAGATCTTTAACCATGACAAAAGCTTCCTTGCGTGTGTGGCCTTGAGTCATAGCATCAAGAAGGGGCACCTCGGCAAGCCAGAATTTCCCGTCTCTGTAAACTTTCCCGTAAAAACGCATATCAGATTTTCCTTTCGGCGCGCCTGAGAATTGCTCTTGCAAGCTTTTCGTTTATCTCGTTGTGGCGAGGGATCGCTTCCTCACGCTCTCCATCAGTCCAGAGGTCATGGCGCTTACCATGCCGAAGAAACGTCCAACCGATCCTGCGGAGTGCATTTTCTAGGTCCCGTTTCTTCATAGTCTCACTGTACACCTATCTGTGTACATCGTCAAGGGTGTTTATGGGGCCGCATAACGGCTAGTTCACCGGGAGCGCTAGCGATCCGGTGGAACGACGGGTTAGCGCGTGTTTTTAATAGATTCACCCAGTCTTATCAGACAAATCAAGGGACGGATCACGACTGTACGAACAGCAAACTGGAATAAGGGTGATTTATCGATGACGCGAGCAACTGGAGGTGAGATTGTTTGGTAGTATTCTATGATGTTCTTTCCAAGACGATTCTTGAGCAGAACATCATCTCGGAAGCGTCTGAGTTCCATGACTTGTGGAGATAGGCTACCCCCAAAAGCTGCTGTTGCGATGAAACACATTCCCGTAGATGGCCGAGTGATGTGTTCACCTGCTATTGTATCTGGAAGAACAGGATATTCCGTCAAATAGATGGTGCTTTGACTTTCGCGCTGTAGTGTGGCGAAATCGCTATCCCTTTTTACTATACGATAACCTTCTGCTCCCAATTTATGTACGAGGTCACTTATGACGGTGGAACGATAGCCTTGTGGTTCTATCAACCATATGTTGTCGCCAATCCGTATGCTTACGCTGGTTATCCTGTTTGCAAATACTTCGACAAGGTTATCATCCTTAACTTCCGAAAATAGCTTTTCTCGGTCAGGGTATGCCTTCCTATACCGGTCATCAAGACGGAATACAATCATCATCAACCCCCTTTCATTTCAGTCTTATCGCTAACATACGGCTCACCTGGAGCGCGCTGTTTGCGCGATCAGGTGCAGCCGATGGTTAGAGTTTTTCTGCGATCTTCGGTAATGGATAGCCCTTCGCCACATGCTTTCTGATGTCTTCCCTTATGGCATCGATTTTCAAGACC
>JAUYMS010000019.1 GCA_030698625.1 Candidatus Omnitrophota bacterium
CTTTCAGAAGGCTAAGGAGCTGTTGGTAGCGCGAAGAAATTATACTGTCAGAAACGTGAAGTATAAATACTTGCTCCAGGGGCGCATCAAGTGCGGCGACTGTAGTAACTCGGTTTCGGGCACGGCCGACCGGCAGGTCCAGAAGAGGAATGGGAAAACCTATGGTCCTTATTTCAAGCTTTACTATCGATGCACGTATTTTGTTAAAAACGTCTATAAGAAACTAACGAAATGCAATCTTCGTTACATCCAGGCAGAGCTTCTTGAATCGCTTGTTTGGAATGAAATTGAAGCCATCCTAGAAAATCCCAGGCTAATCGAAAAAGCATTACTTGATAAAGAAGCCCACGATCCTCAGGGTAGGAAGAATATTCAAGACGAATTAAACCGGCTGGAGTCGCGGTTGGGCACAATGGATAGGGAAGAGCAGCGTATGCTTGAAGCCTATCGGCAAAATATTATTAGCCTGGAACAATTGAAAAGCCAGATGGCGCAAATTAAAGATGAGTTGGAAAAGCTTTCTAACCGAAGAAATGAGCTTACGAGTTTCCTTGCCGATAGGAAAAGCATTAACGTACAAGATGCCGTTGATTATTTAGAGCAAGTGAAAAAAGGAATAGAGAAATTCACTTACGAATCAAAGAAAAAAGTAGTTCATCTTCTGAACACCCATGTCATTGCCAACATTAATGGGGTAATCGATATTTTTTGTACCTTCCCCTCGAAAGAACCACGTTTTTCAACCGATAGTTCTCATGTTTTTTCCCTGCAGCCGTCGGCAGGACCCATATCCTTGCGATCAGCGGTTTGCACCTGTCATTGGTTGCGGGCTCCTTTTTTGTTCTCATGCTCACACTGGGCTGCACGCAAAGGGTGACCGCTCTGCTCTCCTTAATTGTGGTGGTCGCCTATGTGGCCTTGGCAGGCTTTCGCGTGCCCGTCATCCGTGCGGGTTTCATGATTGCCGCTGTCCTCGCTTCGGTCTGCGCCGGCCGCGAGAAGAGCAGTCTTAATTCGTTGTTTCTTATCTATTTCATTTTGCTGCTCATCGATGTCCGGACTCTTTATCAGATCTCATTTCAGCTTTCTTTCATTTCTGTTTTATCGCTCGTCCTTATTCTGCCTCGCGCCATTGAGTTGCCTAGGCTGCCGGGGGTTTTGAAGCAGACGCTCGCCATTACGATTGGGACGTTTCCGCTCATCGCCTACTACTTCAATATTTTTTCACCGATTTCGCCCATCGCTAATATGGGCGCCGTGTTCTTTTTCTACATTACGCTGCTCGGGGCTTTGGCCTCATTGCTTTTGGGTTCGCTGCCGTTTTTAGGGCCGATCACCGTTTGGGTCACGACGGCGGCGCTGAAATGCGGCATGGTATGGATTAAACTGCTATCTCAGATTCCGTGGGGATTTATTTATGTGAGGTCGCCGGGGCCGGGCATTCTGGCTGTTTATTATGTAAGTCTTATCCTGCTGGTTTTCGGCAAGCGTCAGAAGTCTCCGGGGCATCGGCGGCTATCACGTTTGATGTCCGTGATCTGCTTGATCGCGGCCGCGGCGTTTTTCGTTCCGGAGCGGTCCGGCCCGTTTTCGTTGACCGTACTTGCGACAAAACGCGGGCCCTTGGTGCATGTGCGCGGCGAAGGAATCGGGAATTGGATATTCTGTACGGGGTCGCGCGAGGCCGACCGGCTTGCGGTGCCCTATCTGCGTGCGAAAGGCCTGCGCAAAATCGACGGCGTGATGCTCATGAGCTCAGGTAAGAATCCCCGGAGCAGGCCGGAAGGCCTGAGCCGGCATTTTGATGTGAGCAGATGGTATACGCCGTTGTACCTGACTGACAATCAAATGGTCTTAGAACAGGTTTCCGGCGGATCGACGAAGGAGGCGTCGGTGCGCATGTGGGATGTGCATGAGCGGCACCCTCTGCTAAAGCTGTCCTACGACCGCTTTGATTTTCTCTTTTTACCGTCGATGAATGCAAACACCCTGACGGGCCTCAAAGACACGGGCGCCCTGGCGGGGGTTGAAGTTGCCGTGTTGCCGAACGGAACTCACACGGAGGGCGAGGGAGCTCGGGCTGCCCAAATAATCCGCCTACTCGAAGCCGCGCAAATCCCGTTTCTCGTCAGGGATCAGACAGGCGCGATAACCTTTGATGTACAAAAGGGTAAGGTTTTGCTCAGAAGTCCGAAGGAAAGCCCTATAACCGGCATAGTTTAGATTGACAGCCGATAGCCCATCTGCTATATTGTCCTCGCTTTAAATCCCGCACAAGTAGAGGTATTCAATCAAGTTATGAAAAATAAGAAGGTACTAGCCTTCTTTTTTCTATTTGTAATTCCCTCCCTTACGACTCAAGCCTATTGGGTCTGGTCTCCGGAGTCGGGAAAGTTTGTTAATCCTGAAGGTGTTGTGGAGGATTCCGCCGAAGAACAGTATGAGTATGCGATGAAGTTGTATCGCGAGCAGGACTACGACGGCGCAATCAAACAACTCGAAGAGTTGGTCAAGCATTACCGGACTTCTGAAGTGGCGCCCGAAGCTCAGTACCGTTTGGGCATCGTCTATGAAGAAAAGAGCGAGTACTTGAAGGCTTACGGAGCCTTTAAAAAGTTGATCGAGTCCTTTCCTCAAAGCGAAAGAATCGCAGAAGTTGTAGAGCGGGAATTCCGTATCGGCAATCTTTTTCTTTCCGGCCGAAAGGCTAAACTCATGGGTCTTGAAATTTTGCCCTCGCTGCCCAAGGCCGCCGAAATTTTTCAGCACATCATAGACAATGCCCCTTACAGCAAGTACGGCGACCAGGCGCAGTTCCGGCTCGGTCTTACGCATAAGAAGTCCGCAAAGTTTGGTGAGGCGGTTGACGCCTTTCAGGCCCTGCTCGATAATTATCCCCAGAGTGAACTCATCGCCGAAGCCCGTTTCCAACTCGCTGAAACCGCCTATCTGAGGTCTAATGCATCCATTCGCGATCAGCGTGCGCTCGAGGATGCTTCTCAGGAAGTCGACCGCTTTCTAGCCAGATACCCCGATTCCGCAGCAACCGAAAAGGCGGCAAAATTGCGCGGCGAAATCAGTGAAAAGAGCGCCGAGAAAAATTACAGAATTGCGGCCTACTATGAAAAGACGAATTACCTTAAGAGCGCGCTTATTTACTACAGGGAGGTCGCCAACCGTTTCCCGCAAACGCAGTGGGGACATAAGGCCGCCGTGAAACTGAAAACGATTGAAGCTCCCGCCACTTATCTCACCGAGCAGACAACGCAGGTTGCCGGAGAAATTCAAGCCGTCGAGGCCGAGCTTGCCGCAGTGGCCGAAGATGACGCAATTGAAAAAGACAGATTGAAGAGACAGATTGAGCGGCTTGGAAACAGACAGAGGACCATCGAAAAGAGTAAGAAGGAAAGTATCCAGAGCCGGCGTGAAGATTTGAAGCGGCGCCAAAGCGAGCTTAAGGAGAAGTTTAAGAAGCTGGAAAAGAAGCGTAAGCTCCTCAAAGACAATTCTTCTGAGGATCTGAAACGCGCTATGGACCGTTGGCATACCTCTTTAGAGGCAGAGCAGGCCGAGCTATTATCGGAGGAAAGGCAAATTAAAGGCTGGGGCAGCGCGTTAGGGCTTAAGTCTCCGGGATTGCGTTGGGATGTCCTGCCGTTTGTCGGGGAGGGTTCCACGGAACTCGACAAGGTTCGCGACTTCGAGGCCAAGAAGCTCTTTAAGGCCGCAGATGATAAAAGGGACCTCCTTGATGAGAAGGAACTGCTTTATCGTCAGCGCGGGGAGATTGTGGCATCCTTGGATGAGTTGGAGACAAAGCGGCTTGGGCTCGATGCCGAAGACGAGCGGCTCATCGCGTTGACAGGAGCGGGCCAGGACACCTTACGGCAACGCCGGGATGAGCTTGCCGCAGTTCGGGCGGAAATTGAGCGCCTTGAAAAGGAGCTGGCCGAGAAGCGCACAGCTTATGAGAGGCAGTTCAGAGAAGCCGCATGGTTTTCCTGGGCGGGTCTTCCCGGACAGGTTGCCAAGACATCGGCACAGGCCGTGGGGGCTTCATTCGAAAAATCTTTCGAGTATTTGAATCCCTTCAGCCACAGCAGCTCAGACTTCCGCGAGCTTGATATTCAGGAGCTGACCGAGATGAGAATGCATCTGCGGGAGAAAATTCAGGCACAGCGCTCGGTCGTTAATACGCTGAATCGGGCGTTTGATCAGGAGTTTGCGTTAGAAGAACAGAAGCGACTCTTGGCATCGCTTGAGACCGACGAAAACGTCGATGCTCGCGCGATACGAAAGACCGTGAAGCAGCTGCAGAAGCAGATTCGCTCCCGCTATGAAGAAATTGACGACCGCCACAGGCAAAAGCAGCACCTGGTTGAGGAGGTGGCTGTTCTCATTAAGACGAAAGAGTCACAAGCCGGCCTCGTTGCGCGCACCGGCAAGATTATCGCGTTACCCGCGACCACCTTTGCCCGGTTGGGCCATGCCTTTATCTTTGGAAGAAAAGCCGATGATGTTCAGGTGACCGAAGCCGTTAATGCGATGAAAGGCGAAGAAGGCCTTTCAAAGCAGGCTCGGGAGCTCCGGGATGAAATCGAGCTTCAGAGTCTTATGATTGAAGCTCGCAACTGGGAGATCAACCAGCTGCAACGGGAACTGGAAATTGCACAAGCGCAGGCATCTCTGGCCGGCGGTTATAAATTCCGATCGTCTCTGGTAAGCGTACCCTACCTTTTTTTAACCGATGCCCTTGACGGTGCTAAGCGCATTGTGCCGCAGAAAGATCGCCCGGAAATTCTTTTCAATCGCCTGGAGAAGGAAACAAATTCTCTGGAAAGAGACAAGGCCGAGGCGGCTCGTCTGGATGAGGTGATTCTTGAAAAGACCGGGGGGCGCGCACTTCCGGTTGAAACGGTTCCTGTGCCTGAACCTGTTGTTGACGCCGTCACTGCCGAAGAAGGTGCCGATGAGTCGGCTCTCAGAGCCGAAATTGAGAATCTCTCGGAGACTATCGAGGCGACGCAAGAGCGTTATGAACAGGAGAAGAAGGTCGTAGCCGATGAACTGCGTGCGCTTGCCGAAGAAGCGGACGGCGGCAAGGCCGGAAAGCAGATTGTGAAGGAGAGCAAGAAGGCCCGCAAGCAGGAGGATAAACTGCGCGAAGAATTGCAGGGGATCGAAGAAGAGATCCTCTCGTTGATTAGCAAAGAGAAGAATGTTGAAGATACGGAAACCTCGATTCTTCAGCGGCGAATCGAGCGTATCGACCACGCTGTGGAGAAGGTCACCTCACAAGCCTTGACCCAAGATCTCCTCAGTGAGAGGGGACGCATGCAGGAACGCCTTATTCAGATAGAATCCCGCCAGAATTTCCTCAGTAAAGAAACCGACCGTTTTAAACTGACACAAACCGAGTCTCTGAATTCATGAAGTTTTATCGACTGACGGCATTTTCCGTACTCATCCTAAGTCTGTCTATCGCCGGATGCGGTTACACGCGTGAAGCCGTACTGCCCCGAAATATAAAGACGATTTACGTCGATACCGTGAAAAATAAAGTCCCGCTCGATAAGATCTATGCCTACGTAGCGGGCTTGGAGATGGATATCACCAACGCCATTATCAAGCGGTTGCATGAAGACGGAAACCTTCGCGTCGTAAAGCATAACGAAGCCGATGCGGTGCTCGAAGCCAACCTTATCGGTTTTGAACAGGAAGGCGTAAGATTTACGAGTTTGGAATCCGTTGAAGAGTACCGGCTCTTTATCGTGCTCGAGTTGAAACTCCTGGACGGCCGGACAGGCGAGATCCTCTGGGAAGAGCTCTCGTTTTCAGGAGATACGGAATACTTTGTCAGCGACGTCAGAACCCTGGCTCGGGAGAAGGCCTCTGAAGAAGCCGTGATTAACCTGGCCCGCAACGTCGTTGATCGCATTGTTGAAGACTGGTAACCCCGCGTGAGCCAAAATTGTTGCCTCCTCATCGGCGACCCGTTTCTCGTAGAGCAAAGGCGAAATGCGCTAGTTGCATCGATTCGCGAGAAATGCGGCGATAACATTGCTGAACAAACTTCACACCTGTCAGACACCCCGCTTGCTCAAGTCTTAGCTGAAGCTCGCACGCTGCCGTTCCTAGTTTCTGCGCAGATATTTTATTTGCGCGAAGCCGACCGCCTAAATAAAGACGATGCCCAAACGCTCAAGTCTTATTTGGAAAACCCCACATCGAACACCTATCTGATTTTGGAAGCCTCTGCCATCGATAAAAGGCACGCCCTGGTCAAGCTCATGGAAGCGGCCGGTTCGCTCTATGTGATGGATGATTCGCAGAAGAGATCGATGGCATCGCGTTTTCTGGTTGAAAAACTGAAATCAGCGCGTAAGACGATTACGCCGCCGGCACAGGCCTACCTGGAATCCATGGTCGGAGACGCCCCGATGTTTCTGGGTACGATTCTGGATCAGCTGGTCAATTATGCCGGCAACGAGGAGAAGATCACCGAAGAAATGGTCCACGAATTTGAGGAAAAGTGGAGCCAGGTTGACATATTTAAGTTTGCAGATGCCTTAGCGACAGGAAATATGGCGAAGGCATTAAAGCTGCTGCGTGACGCGAGTGAGGAGAGCGGAGGTGATTACCCGTGGCTCATCGGGTTCTTGCATTGGCAGCTTCGGCGCTTCTGGGTTGCGAAAGTGCTCCTCGACGAAGGCGTATCACAAGACGCAGTGTTGGCTAAGTGTCGTATCTCAAAAAGGCAGGCCCCTTATTTTATGCGGCAGTTGAAGCCGATGTCTCAAGTGAAGCTAAAGCGCGCCCTTGAGGGACTTTTTCAGGTGGATTGGAAGATGAAGACGGGCGCAGTGGATGCGGCGGCAGGATTGGAGAGTTGGGTTGTGGAGTGGACGGGCTAATTACTGCTTACTGATTTTTACGAGAAACTTTTCTACGCGGGTTTTCTTCCGGTCGGCGCGGCCCTTCGGAATGATCCCTCGAGACACCGCCTTATCATAACGCGATATGACACGACGCGCGAAGTCTTTAGCCTTTTTGGGATCGCTCTCGAGTTCACCCAACTGCTGGCTCAGGGTCTTCAGCTGAGAGAGGGCAGCCTGATTGACGGCCCTCTTCTTGGCATCGCTTCTCATGCGTTTCATAGCAGATTTAATATTAGGCATCCAGGGAATTTATCATAGCCAAGACTGCTTGTCAATCAGCATCAAATAGGAGCTAAAAACCGTGAGCAACGAGAACCCAAAGCCGGGTTCAACAAAGCGTCATCTCGTTAAGTCGGCAGGACTTATGTCGATTATGACGTTGTTTAGCCGTCTCCTGGGTCTCGCGCGCGATATCGTGTGCGCCAAAACGTTCGGGACGAGCTGGCAGTGGGACGCGTTTCTGTATGCCTTTCTGTTTCCGAATTTTTTCCGCCGCATTATCGGCGAAGGCGCCCTCTCCAGTGCCTTTATTCCCGTCTACAGCCAAACGCTTTCCAGTCAGGGGCAAGACGAGGCCTTCCGGTTTGCCAATGTGGTGTTTACGGGGATGTGCGCGGGGTTTCTGGTCCTTCTTTTTATTCTGGAGGGGGTGTTCCACATGCTCTTGGGTCTACCGGAGCTTTCACCCACGCTGCGCCTGACCTTTGATCTGCTCCGGGTCCTCTTTCCGTATCTCTTGTTTATTTGTTTGTTTGCCCTCGGCATGGGCATTCTCAATAGTCACCGGCATTTTTTTGCTCCGTCGCTCGGGCCGCTGGTCCTCAACATCGTATGGATCGCCGGGGTCATCTGGCTCGTGCCGCATGCGGGCCCGGACTTGGCCGATCAAACACGGTGGCTGGCCTACGCCTTACTTGTTGCGGGGTTTTTTCAGGTTGCCGTAGAGTTACCTTCGCTGCATCGCATGGGGTTCCGTCTCAAATGGATCTGGGATTTTATGTGTCCGGCTTTCAGAAAGACCATGCAATTGCTCATGCCCGTGGCCGTGGGTTTTGCGGTGGTGCAGGTCAATATCCTCGTCGATATGTCGCTTGCGCTTGGCCTCGGACCGGGTGCCAATTCCAGCCTTTGGTACGGCACCCGTCTTATGCATTTCCCGGTAGGTGTTTTTGCGATTGCTATGGGAACGGCGTTGCTGCCGACGATTTCCGAACAGATGGCGAAAAAAGACCTTGAGGCAACGGCTCGTTCGGTATCGTTTGCGCTTCGAAGTGTTTTTCTGATCATCCTGCCTTGCTCGGTCGGCTTCATTCTCCTGAGCTCTCCTATCGTGCATATGCTCTTCGAGCGTGGCCAGTTCGATGCCGAATCAACAACCCGCAGTGCGGGGGTGCTCGTGGGGTATTCGATCGGACTTTTTGCGTACTCAGGATCACGCATTGTCGTGGCCGGTTTTCATGCGGCGCAGGACACCAAGACGCCGGTCAAGATCGCGGTCATCGCCATGACCGCCAATCTTGTTTTTGACTTGATCCTCATGCGATTTTTCGCCGAAGCGGGTTTGGCGATGGCCACCTCCGTGGCGGGAATTCTCCATTTCTTCTTACTGATAGCTTTTTATAACCGAAATATTGTGAAGATCGATCTTGGCAGAATCTTTCGCGCTCTCCTAAAAATTCTGCTTGCCAGTCTCTGCATGGGAGGGTTTTGCTTGGCGGTCTATTCACTCGGAGGCCGCGTGTTGGGCGATGCTCATATCAGCCATATCCTGCTCCGAGTTTTGGGCACTATCACGTTTTCCGCGTTCGCGTATGTCGGATTCTGCCTTATCTTTAAGATTCGCGAAATGCAGCAGGCTTGGGAGTGGATGCGCAACCGGCGCAAATCATAGAGAACTCATGAGTCGACGTCTTCCCGTGAGAGAACAGATCAGCCGTCTTCCGATGAAGCCGGGCGTGTATCTGATGAAGTCCGCCGAGGCGAAAATTCTCTACATCGGAAAGGCGCGGTCTCTGCGCCAAAGGGTCCGTTCGTATCTCGTCAATAAGGGGCAGTTTCCGAAGATCACGGTGCTCATGGGCAAGGTGCGGGAAGTCGACTATGTCGAGACGTCTACGGAAGTGGATGCCTTACTTCTCGAAGCCCGCCTCATCCGCAAATACCGCCCTCGATACAATCAAGAGCTTAAGGACGACAAAAGCTACCCCCTGTTGAAGATCACGGGAGACCGCTTTCCCCGCATCCACTTGTCGCGAAACCGCAAAGACAAAAAGGCCATTTATTACGGGCCCTTCACGGATGCGAAACTGTTGCGCGAAGCCATCACGTTGATCAACACTCTGTTCCCGCTCAGAAAATGCCGGCGTCTGCCCAAGACGGCCTGCTTGTATTACCATATCGGTCAATGCCTGGCGCCCTGCATCAAGCCGGAGATAAAGAGCGAGTACGATCGTCTGGTTGATGAGGTGCGGGGATTTCTCGGTGCCGGCAAAAAAAGCTTTGTGGAGTATTTGGCTGACAGAATGCACCAGGCGGCCGCAGAATTGCGCTTCGAAGATGCCCAGTATTTCAAGGAGCAAATAGCCGCATTAGGCAAGTTGAAGAAGAAGAGGTTTTCGCTGAGGAAGGGAGAAGATGCGGGAATTGCACTGTCCGCAACTCTGGAGCTGAAGAAACAGCTTCTGATGGATAAACTCCCGGAAAAAATCGTGTGTTTTGATGTGTCTAATATTCAGGGCAGCGACGCGGTAGCATCGAAGGTGAGCTTCTACCGGGAGTTGCCCGACAAACTGGGTTACAGGCGGTACAAGATCAAGACAGTGAAGGGCATTAACGATTACGCCATGATCCAGGAAGCACTGAGTCGAATGCTTGCGGCTCTCAAAGAGGGTAGGGAAGCTTTTATCCCGGACGTGATCATGATTGACGGCGGCAAGGGTCATCTCGCGGCCGCGCAGGAAGTGCTGCGGGAGCAGGGATTTGAAAGTACGGAGCTTATCTCCCTGGCAAAGCGATTTGAGACTGTCTATCACTCGAAGACGAGCGGGGAGCTGCGCCTCGGCAAAAGCTCGCCCGGACAGCATTTGCTTCAGAAAATTCGCGACGAAGCACACCGGTTTGCGATTAGCTACCACCGCCTGCTAAAGCAAAAGTCGATTACCCGGTCTGTGCTCGATGATATTCCGGGTATTGGCACCGAACGCAGGCGCGTCTTGCAGCGGCATTTTGACTCTATGGATGAATTAAAACGGGCGGGGCTCGATCAAATCGCAGGCCTGCCCGGAATGAATGCCCGTGCCGCCAAAGCCGTCTGGGAATTCCTCCACCCAGCCCAGACCGTGGCTTAAATTTTGCATAAATACCGGGCTTTTTCCCTCCTATATATGTAGGTGACTCCGGAGCCAAAGATTTTCCGCAGTTCTATGAGTCAATCAATGTCAGGATATAGCCATAAATAGCCTTCATTTTGACCTCGACCAAGATAGATGCTACCTTCTTAAGATCTTTGTTAAACATTTTAATTATGGGAGTTTATGGAAAAAATTAGCACCTTCAATTTCATACCGTTTAAGCGAAGCATCGCTGCTTTCGTGGCGCTCGCTTTATGTCTGACTCAGGTCTTTATCCCGTCGCCTGAGGCCATGGCTGCCGAGACCGTCGCCGACCGTATGGAGGTTGCGGCAATCTCTGCGGATAAAATTTCAGTTCCTCAGGAATTGGGTTATGTGACGGATCACTATACCGGCTCCCGAGAGAAGCTTGTTGTCTTCATGCAGGATGCTCACGCCAACGGCTCAGCTCAGGTATCGATCGCCGGTTTGATTTCGCACTTCCGTGAAACCTATGGCATTCAGACCGTGGCTCTCGAGGGCGTCGAGGGAGAACTCGACAGCACGCTCTTTCGCGCTTATCCAAATCGCCAAGCGTTGGAATCCGTGTTTAACGGGTACATGCAAGCAGGGGAACTATCGGGCGCTGCGGTTGCGAGTGTCCTCCAAAAAGACAGCGGGTCCTATATCGGTATCGAGGATTGGAAGCTGTATGAAGCGGGCGTCCGCTCCTACTTGGAGGCGCAACGTTTGAGAGGCCCCTATGAGCACGAAGCAACGCTCCTGCGCGAAGGGCTCGAAGGGCTCAAGGCTCAAAAATTTTCACATGACGCTTTGCAGCTTGCCGGTCAATTGCGTCGTGCGGAGGGTCATCCCGGAGAACTCCTGAGTGTGATCAAGTTTCTTGCCGAGCGGCAGAGACCCGATCCTGAGACATACCCCATCCTTTCAGCGCTTTATGCCAAGATTACGGCCGAAGAAATTCACGACGATTATTCTCTCGACCGCGAAATCCAGGAACTGGCCGCTCGCTTGAAGACGCATGTCCGCGCGGTGAAGGACGTTCGCATGTTTCACGGCAAGCTTCAAGCCTGGAAAACGGGAAGGCTGGATCGCGGCGGCTTTGCTCATTACCTGAGCTCGATCTTGGAAGCGGCCGAAGTTCCCGATCTTTCCGCAAAACTGCAAAGGCTTATCGACGATCAGGATGTGCTCGACTCCACAAAGGGGCAGGGCTTCGCCGCGGAGTATGACGCCTTTGCGGATGCGGTGAAGGCCGCCGTTTACACGTCTGCGGTAGAGCAAGACCTCGACCGCATCGAGACGCGAATTCATGCCGTCGAAAAACTGGGCTCCCTGGAGATCGCGCGTGCAGGCTGGGAGAACCTCGGAGTTCATGAGGTTCAGCCCGTGAAACTTCTGACTGAAGATGACGACCTCCTGTCGTTTAGCGCAGGCGTTGACGCTTTTGTGACTCGACTGGCGGCAGACTTTCAGCCTTTTGTGCAGTTCTACGATATTGCCGTAGCGCGTGAGAAGGTTTTTAGTGACGAGCTCACGAGCCTGTTAAGCCGCGGGGATGAAGATAAGGTTCTTTTTCTCGGCGGAGGGTTTCATGCCGAAGGCATGATGGAGACACTTCGCGAACGCGGCATCTCGTATGTTCTCATTGCCCCAAAAATCTCCGAGGTACCCGAAGACTCGAGATATCAGAATCATATGCGGGGCCGCGTTTCGTGGTCGGAGTATTTCGAAGTGACTCACGGACGGGTGAATTTGTTTAACGCGTTCAGCCGCGCGGCAGTCGACCGTCTCTTAGGCGAGGATCCCTCACGCGAGACTTTAAAGCACTGGAGAGACGGGATTATCCGGGCATTGACGCGAGAAAGTCGAGTCGGCCAGGCCTCGCGTTATACGCGTTTTCTTGATGAAGCCGTTTTGAGGCAGGCCAATCCCCAGGCGCTCGGAGAATTATCGGACAAGTGGCATGCCGAACTGGAAACGTTTATTCAAAAACTGCAGGTACTCGAGAGGCAAAACCAGATCACCGAGGCGAAGGTAGCGGAACTCTTAAATCATCCTACCAGCGTTGCCCCGGGGGCGAATGCGTCCCTGCGACCCGATGCGAGCCTCTTTCCGTTTCACACGGTGGTATCCGAAGCGGCTATTGCGACACAGCCGCAACAGGCTGCGCCTGTCATAGCCGATGCAGCAGCCGGTCGTTCGGAACTGCGTGCCGTATTTGGGAAACAAGAGCAAGATTGGAGTCTTATCGATACCCAAGTGACCTTGGCTGAAATCCTGGGACGAAATGCGGGTGTTGACCAGCTTATTATCGTGGCAAATAACAGCGGTACGCTGGTGGAAGCGCGGGAGATCCCCATGGATAACGCTACCCTCGCCCGACTCTCTTACTTGCTGGGAGAAGAGGGTGTTCACTTGGTGGTAAACACCGGCGACCCCTATAAAGATCTTTCAGGTATTACGCATGCCGATTTGATTGCAAAGCTGAAAGCACCGGATAAAGCCGAACAGCGCAAGCGGTACCATGTTATTGCACAAGGCGGAGCCATCGCCGCCGAGTTCGATGATAGCGGCGAATTGAAAACGAGGCAACGCGTCGAAGATTGGTCCCTGGAAGAACGCATCAGTTATGTCCGCGCACTGATTAACGTTTTCTACGAAGAGATCAAGAAGCGGCACTCCATCTGGAACGAGCTCCTGAGCGACATTGAAGATGCGCAAGTTGAAGCAGCCAGACGCGACACCCTAGCGAGGCTAGATGCGCACGAAAGGGAGGGGACCTGGAATCTTGCTCCCGAAGATACTGAATTTCGTTTTAGCCTCGTCCCTGATTTTCTCCGGGACGCCATCGGATTGTCGCCTCTTGAGGTTCCTTTTATTCACGAAGAGGGCACTATGGTCAATGTGGATCTCGACAGCCACTCCACTCTGCGCTCCAATGAATTTTTCCGGGATTTGGCTAAGGCCGCCCATGAGACGATCAGTAAGGCCACCGCAGTTTACACATCTTTCGGAGACCGTTGGATTAATCTCAGCCGCACAAATAAACTAAATGGGGTCAAAGAGACGATCGAAAATCAGGTGTTCCCGCAGTTGGACCGTAACAAGAAAACACTCGTTGTTGTCTTGGGCGATGCCGGCAACGACATTCCAACGCTCAGTCTGGATTTCCCGAATCATCCGAATGTGAAAGTCTTACCCATTTTTCTGAATCCTGATCCGGTCTTTGCGCCGCTCCTGCCCGATCATTCCTATGTCACCAAGCAGCCACGCTTAGAGGGCGCAGCTCCTGTTTTTCAGTACCTGGCTACTTTACCAGGCAGCCCGGTACGCTTGGCGCCTGTTCTGTCTCTTGCTCGCTGGAAGGACGCTCGGCCCGGGCTGACTCGCCGCCAACGAGTCACAAGAACCCTCTTGGCGGCATCCCTGATCGCTGTTCCCGCCGCCGCATTTATTATAGCCGCGTCATTGGCCGAAGCGATCACGATGCAAGTGCTTGGGCAGGCGCTCAATCTCGGCATTAAAGTGGGGTTTGCGTATGCAGTGATACTGGGAATAGTGGTTCTGGCTCGCGAGATGAGGATCCGCACGCCGGAGCCGGTGCGGAGGAATTACGGATTTTCTCTGAATCAGACGGATGCCGGCAAAGGACTGGAAAACATCATCAGGGAAACTCTCGGTCATGTCGATCTGACCCTGCCTGAAATCGTAAGGATCAAACTCGACCGCGACATCGTTTATGATCGCGATAGAGACAACGGCCTTACCTTGGCGGCGGTGTCGACGATCCGAGAAAGATCGAATGAACTGCAGAACTATCCCGAGAGCGGTCAGCGGCTCACGGTTACGTATGAGGAATCCCCGGATGTTGTCATTGAACGTGAAACGGTTTCGAGGACAGTGCCGTTGACCATCGTGATCGGCAGTTGGAATGAACGGCTTATGGACATGCTGAGGAAGCGTTCCCGTATTTATCAACTGCGCGATCCAGAAAACAGCACTGCCGTTGAGTTGACAGTACAGCGCTTTGCCAATGAAAGCGGCCGAGTGGTGCTGGCCTATGACGAGGCTTATGCCGATAGCCCGGCCATCGCATTTTTAGAGAATTCCTTCCTGGCTTCGGCAAAGCAGGTCGGCCGGCTGGAGTATCCCGGCCACGAACTGCGTTTGCGCGAGTGGCGCACATCCGTAGGCCATCAGATTGACCGTAAACTCCGGCAGGCCTATCCCCAGGGCGAACTTGACATGTTGCGCTCCGAGTTGCGATTGGCAAAAGAGGTTATTTACCCCGGCATTAGAGCAGGGTTTCACATAGCCCTTGACCAGGACGACGTATCGGGACGGGTGATCCGTGATCTTCAGGGAGCGGCACTCAGAAACGAAATCGTAGAGGCCGAGACGTTTATGTCGTCGGAAACCAAGTCGTTGCTCGGAAGCGTCAGGCTTCGATTAATCGAGCCCAGCATGCCCGCCGAGAGGGGCTTTGTGTATTTCCGCAATCGCGGAAGTTATCAAGTCACCTATACGCCGGAGGCTGAAAATGACATCTATATTCCCGTTGCCTTGTGGAATTGGGCGTTGGCCAATCCGCATGCGTTGGCCGCTCTGCTGCAGCGGAATATTTATTACTCGACGGCAGACGCTGTATCTGAAAAAGTCGCAGCAGCGGCAGAGCGTGAAGCCGATCCGGACGGTCAGCTTCGCAAAATGATTGACCGCTTGATCAGGCATGCCGAACGGGAAGTTTACAAGTCGGAAAAGGTCTGGAAAGGTGTCCCGAATTTTTTTCGAGGTCCGGTTGCATTTGCGCTCAAGATTGTTCTGCCTGTCGTGAAAGCGATGGATTTTATAGCCTGGGCGGCCCTGAGCATCTTTCTTGTGCCCGGCGCCGGAATTGTCAACCTCCTACTTTATGGTGTGGCCTTATTGGCGCACTTGGTGACGGGCGAGACGATTATTGCAAGACAGGTTCGTGCGCCGAGCCGTTCGGGGCTTGATCTGCAGCAGTGGTTGAGAATCCATCTTGGGTTTGGAGCAGAAACTCGCACAGAAAACGTCCGAGCGGTCCTACGTGACCGCGATCGCGGCCGCTACCCCATTTTAATAAAAGCACTTCTCGACGAAGAGGCCGTCGTACGCCGAGCGGCAGCCGAGGCGGTCGGTGAACTGAATTTGGCGGGTGCGCGCTTCATATTACGGCGCGTGGCGGCCAACGACAGGCATCCGCTTGTACGCAGCACAGCTGCCGAAGCGCTGGTTAAGTTAAAAACGGCTTCTAGGCCAAAGCCGGTAAATTTAAACCGGCCGGCGGCGAGGTCCGAGCTTCGCAACGTGCCGAGTCAGGTGCGGGGTTGGTTTCGCGCTAATCTCGATGAATTAAGAAACGCTTATGAGGAACATAAAGTGCTCGGCATTGTAGAGCTTCTCGGCCGTGAGATCGAGCGTGCGAGAACAATCAGCGTGACCCTGTTTACGTTGGTGATTCTACCGGTAACACTTGCAAGCTTCTTCGCTTTGGGAGTTCCTCTTTCATTTCTTTTTGGGCATGAAGTTGCACACGCGGTAGTTCATGGTTTTTTTATCACCGTTTTCATTCAGGCGTGGGCCTATATTCTGCGAGCAATCGGCAAGATCAAGGAGCGGAGTTACGACCTGCGCACCGCTGAGGGCAGGCAAAACAGTGCCAAACTGGCGGGAAATTTGCTCCTGGCCGGCGTGGCCGTTACCGGTGTACTGCTATCCGGTCTCCCGATTCATATACGCCTGATCTTGAAAAGCGCACTGCATGTTTTTCTGGCAACCCTGCACACCTTCGGTCTCGCTCCTGATACCTCGCTCACAAGTTCCGACGCAAGGCGCCTTGCAGCCAAAGAGGGCGCAAGTATCAGCATGGTGTTCAGTGCGGGCCTTATCGACCTGAGTTTTATCTTTCTGGCCGGCTTCGGCTGGGGCTTCGTGAACTTTTACGAAATCTTGAAGCACAATTATGCCAGCCGTCCCGATCGCGCGGCGAAATCTCGATTGGAGGCTTTGCTGTGGCGGACCGAAGACATCTCGATGAATGCCATGGAGTCGGTCATTGATTTTGTGGGCAATGTCGTTGCACGGTCTCTTACCTGGGTTGCCAACAGGGCCACGAGCTCTGTCGGGCTAATCACGATAAGCGCTTTTGCTTTCACACTTCTCACTTATGGTTTTACGGCCGCCTTGATTGCGGCTGTTGTCGTTGCTTTGGGCACGAGCGCTTTGGTGTTCGCCACTCTTAGGCAGTTCGGCCGCATTAACCCTATGTTGCGAATCCTCGGCCATCAATACGCCTACAATTCGATTTTGCCGCCGGTTGCCTATGGCTTACTCCGGCTGCCCATACTGGTCCGTGACGGGATTAACCGCCTGGTCGGTTTTTCGCTAGCTGCCATAACGGGAGGGTATCGCCGTTTTCAGGATGCCCGCTCTGTGTTCCGCAGGCGTTTCAGGGCAGCGAAACAGATAACGGCTTTCTACGCTCTGAGCATTATCCTGGAAGCCGGTGTCCGTGAATTCAGGAAGCCAAATCCGGACACCATCGTGATCGCAAAAAAGTTTCTTCAAGGTGAGACCGAGGCAGTATATCGCCAGCGTTCCGAACTGCGTACGGATCAGGATGCCGTTGATCCTATGGATGTTGGTTTCGAGCCGCCTGCGGGCGAAATTGAAACACTTGAGCTGACGCGTAGTGCCGTCATTGCCATGGTTCCGCAACTCGTCCTGGCTTTTGAAGCCATGAAGGCCAGGGGACTTGAGATCCGGGCTTTTGGTGGAGCGGTGCGCGGACTTGCCTTTGCGACGCAGTTTGACTACCCGTTGCCTATATCCGAACTCGATATTGGTGTGCCCGTACAAGCTATCATGGGTGACCAGTTTGACGACATGATGGCTGCCGAACGTGACTATGAAGAGTTAGTGTCTCGACGTGAGCGCAAAATGGGGCATCCGATCGAGCATTTGCAATTCCACGAGACGCCTGAATTCAACATGGGGTTTGTTTTGCGCGAGAGCCTGGAATGGTCCATTTCGAAGTTCTGGCTGGAGTATGAATCCGATCGAAAGCGCTACCTTCTCAAAGGGAAACAGGACTGGGTTGACGATTTGAGGAATAAGCGCCTGCGTCTTGTCGGGAACCAGTTTCTCGAATTCGATCGCTTACCGAAACTCTTGGATCAGGCACTGCAATACCTACGGCTGGGTTTTGTCATCGATGAGGAAAGCCTAAAAGCCATTGAGCAAGCGGCTGCGGATTCCAAGGAAGTACGGTATGAGGCGATACGGAAAGAGATCACAGAAAAGCTCGCGGATGTCCGTTTACGAATGGAGAGTGTCACCGCTGACGCAGAACCGTCCCAAGTCTTATCGGAATTTTATCCAAAAGCGAACGTCGTTCGCGATTGGGCCTTTTCCGGCCCGAGTGAGGATGACCGCCGCCGGCTTGTCGAGTTGCGCCGCGAATATCTCACGACGCGCTATGGATCGGAGGGGGCTCTTGATCGCTATAAGAACGGCGGTTCTCGATACGAGGGATTTTATCACCGGGGCAACGAATGGTTGTTAAAGGCCCCCAAAAAGGGTGCGTTACTTCCGAGTATGGTTGGAGACATCGCTCTGGGTGCCGAAATCGGCGGGGGCATTTTTGCACCTTACTTTACAGTTAGTCATGATGTCCTTACGCACCACGGTTTAGATGTTACGCCCGAGGGAGAGATTGATGGGTCGCGTGAATGGATGGTTCAGAAAGTCGCCTTTTCTCTGAAGGCCCTTTTCTACTACCTGAAGGAGCAATGGAATGGGTCGGCCGACGAGGAACGCCGGGCGCAGATTGCAGCCGACGTTCAGCTGCTTTTTCAGGAGTGGCGCCGTTTGGTCTACCGCGGCTGGGCCCTGGGCATTCTGCTTTCGGACCCGACGATCGCGAACGCGGGCCTCACCGCAGAAGGGGATGTGCTTCACATCGGCGTGTCGTTTGATCAGACTTGGATGCGCTTTTTTAAAGGCTCCACGAGCGCTGCGGACCTGGCCAATAATGCCAACCGTAATTGGCTGACTCAGCTGTTTGGCTCGGAATTGGCCCGGGAGTGGTACGGCCCCGGACTTGACGGCTTCTTTTTTGACGTGCTCTGGCCGAGTGAGGGCGGAGGAACTGCCAGCCGCGCCGTCGCCGAAGATAATCGCGCACCGGTTTTCGGCCCGGGCGAAGAAGAGGAGGTCCGTGCTGCCTTTCTCGCCTCAGTGAAGGACCGCTCCGAACTGCGGAGCGATAACAGGACTGAAACCATTTACGACCGCCTGGAGAGGAAGGAACAACAGGCTCGTGAAATCTTGAGGGCTCAATATCCCGGGGACCTCGTTCTCGAAGATTTTTTTAGAAACTTCTTTGCGGGTTTCAGTGTGGGGCATTTGCTATCCAATACCGTAACTGCCGAGCGGCTTGCACATGAGATCTCACTGCTTTACGAGATGTTCATCGAATACATAGCCGGTGATGCACCCGAATATTTCATGAGCGTTAAAGCCTTTAATCCGGACGAGATCCATGAACTGCCTGGAGACGCCGATTTCACGACCATTCTCGTCATGGCCCAAAACCGAAAACATCTTCACTCGGATGTCGAAGAAGCCGTCGAGGATTTCGGAGTACGTGTCATCGAGCGGCATCAGTACACTATTTTTAATCCCAACACACAGGCCGAGGTCAGTGTATTTGCCATCGAAGTCGAACATAAAGAGCGCAAGGGGAAACTGAGCTCTACAGAAAGAGACTCTGTGCGTACAGCGATTGAGGGGGTTCTACTCAACACCATGAAGCATGGGCACGAAGAGGTTCGCCTAGCGGGTTCCTCGAAACTCAAGCATGCCATTAAGCAGGCGACGGCAGCGCCGCTCAGAACGCCCACCGATAAGATCGAGGATGTCGCACTGGATATCTATGCCGAATTGCGCGGTACCGACGATATCAATAACCCGGAAAAGGTGCTCGAAATTCTAAATCGTGACCTCAAAAGATTTAACGAAGCAATCAAAAACATCCTGCGTAAACTGGAGTTTTTGCCGAAGACGCTCGGTGTCGAACCTGAGCAGGTGAAACCCATCCGTGAGTATCTCGAAGCCTTGCAGACTGAGACGTTGCAGCTTGCCCTGATTCCCCGCATCAGCGTGAAGCAGCACCGGCAGGATGCACTCAGTATCTTCCTCCACATCGTACAGAAAGAGGTCGATGAAGCGATGACTTCCGACGACAGTATCTCAAGGCGCGGCCTAACGCTCGCGCAGGTACGGTTCGTCGAGGCGGCGGTCTATGACGAGATGCAGAAAAGTTTCAGCTACTTGGACATGACCCGCCATCACAGCGAGGAAGCGCAGTTAAGGGAAGCCGAAGCGCAGGTGCGGCGCTTTAAAGAGGCCTTGGCCCGTGCGCTCAGTGGCGATAGGGGAGAGTCCATCGAAGCGTCCCTGGAGAATCTGGAGGCTATCCTCGATGGCAGCGGACTGGATGACGAAATCAGCGGGATTGCCGGTGTTAAAGGGGCGATCGCCGATGTGGCGAGGGACGTTATACGCCGCATAGGGATTAACGAAGGAGGCGGAATGTCGGCCGCGCCTATTGTTGAGTGGAACGAAGGGCAGGAACCGGGACAAGCCCTTCAACAGATCAACCCTAAGGCCGAATACGCAATTATCCAGGCCGTGATCCCGTATGTCGAGGCAGCTGAACGGAATTTATCCGAGGCGAAGGGCGGCATGGCAAAAAAGGCCGCCCGCGAAGATCGCGCCCGCGCTCACGAACTGCGAACAATATTTGACGATGCTGCGGCGATGCTTGTCGCCTCAAACGGCTATGATGCGATTGATTCCCTGGGCACCATCAATGAGAAACAGCCCGTTGTGTTGTTCGCCCACGGTAATCTCAACCCCTTTAAACTGAAGCGGCTTTTCCTGCGTTATAATATTGTCGCGATCGTCGCTAACAAGGGAACGGTAGGGTCGCATTGGGTCTTCGTAGCCGAGCAGCGGGCCAAAGCGGTACCTGTCCTCTTTTTGGATAGCGGCGAGACCGATGTCACCGGCGATACGATTTTCGGTCACGAAGTCATTGTCGACGGAGGCGGTACTCTGATCCTCGATCCTTCGGAGGACACTAAAGAAGAATACAAACCCAAGATCGAAAAAGTGGAAAACTATGCAGTTGTAGCACGCGCGCTGGCCCAACGACGGACGGGCATCTCGGTCGCCGCAAATGCCGATACTCCCGAAGAAGTCGAAAACGCTGTCGAGAACGGCGCAGAGCATATCGGATTGGTCCGGACGGAGTATCTCTTTGGTATGGATAACCGCCCCCTCCGTGAGTTCCTTCGGGCTTATGTAGCAGGCAGTGAAGATCTTGAAGCTAAACGGCAAGCGCTTGTCGACGAGTTCGAAGGCACTTTTCGCGAATTGGCACTCAGCGCTCAGGGCCGTGAAGTGACGATTCGTATGTACGACTTCGCCAATCCCGATACGGACAGCAAAACGGCGGAATTAGTCCTCAATCAATACAACCCGGATAAAAAATACGGCCCCGCCTACTATAAAACCCCAATCGGCCGGGCCCTGCTCGAAATCGAGAACGAAGCCGCGCTGCGCGCCAATGCCCGTTTGGATAAGCCTACGATCAAAGTGCTGTTCCCGCTCTTTCGACACCCCGTAGACCTCGCACGGTATCTCGAGATAGAAGACAAATATGTTGCGGATGGGGGCCTTAGAGACCTGTCGATGATGCAGATTTATAAGCTGTCAAAGCTTTATCGTGCGGATGCTGAATTCATGGATAGGGTCTTCAACGATGTGAAGAAGCGTCTTCTTGAGCCGGAAGGCGGCAAGCCCGCCCCAATTGCCGATGCCGCTAAGCAGACGAAGGTGAAAGGGACAAAGGAAGGTATTATGCTGGAAATGATCGAGGGTATCTCATTGCTCAATATATTGGTGGACCTCTTTGATTTTATCAGTATCGGTACCAATGATTTAACGGTCAGTCTCTTCCGGTCGTACGGGATCACGCGTGACGGCAATCGTTATCTGAGCCAGATAGTCAGCACTCATCTGAATCCCGTGGTCCTGCGCGCCATTGCCTATATTGCCGGCCAGGCAAAGAGCGCCGGCGTCTCCTGTAGTGTCTGCGGTACCTTGGGCGGTTTTGAACAGTTTCTTCCCTTCGCGATCGGGCTCGATAATCTGGCACTCAGTGTGTCGTTGGGGCTGATCCCCGAGTTAAAGCACGAAATTAGGGGCCTCGAAAAGGCCGACGCCGAAATCTTCCGGGAGCTTTACCCGGACGGCGAGAAATATGACCATTCCTCTTTCAATGATGAACTCGAGAAAGCGGCAGTGAAACTCGCCGAAGCTATTCTCGCGGGTAACGAAGACTTCGCTATGGATAAAGCAGCCGCGGAAGTGATCGAACGGGTGCGCCAGGCGCAGCAGGAGAGCACCGAATTCCATGAGACGCTCACGGCGGTTTTGGACGGTAACTTTGAAGATACCGCGGAAAGTGAGGACGAATACACTGTAGAAATGGACCGGAGATCGACAGCCGGACAAACCGGGGAACACGTGACGCGTACTCTCGATGTCATGGTGGGTCTCACAGGCGTGCATTTCCTGCCCGTGCAAGCATTTAGGCCGTTCATTAAAGAGGGCATGACGGCGGTCTTGAATCGGCGTTCCTTTCGCGGCATAGGCGAAGCGACCTTCGATCTTAAAACGGTGAAAGCACTGGATGTTCTAAGCAACCGAACGCCCGGTTATCACATTATGGAACTTGCGGTTACGGGAGACTCAGGTGATGTGGATGAATTTGTCAATGCCGTGTTGAGATGGAGGGATCACAGGGCAGACGGCGAGTTGTTTCTTGCCGCGGAATTCGTGCGAGGGGAATATACGCTGCGGGGTGAACTGCCGGCCGAGGCATTTGCTGCCGTTTTGGCGGACCAACCGGATTATAAGGATTTTACGGCGAAGCTTGAGGTGCCGGAAGCAGATGGCGGTCAGTATCTTGAGCCGGTGGATCTCCGGGATGCGGCTAAGGTTGCGGGGTTGAACCTGCAACCCGGGACGCTATTAACGTTTTATCTCCGCGGCGAGAATGCCGAGAGCGTTCTCGGTAAACTGGAGGCCGCCGCAGGCGACAGCCTTGAACCCGTGGAAGAAGCCCGGGTCGTGGGGGCTCCGCGGGAAGAGACCGCTCGGGCCTTCGACTTTCATGGTGCGTTAGAACCCCGTGATGAAGGCAAGGTGCGGATGGTGGGTTCTTATACCATCGGAGATTCCGGTATTCCTCTTGAGGCCGCGACGGCCATAGCCGTGAAGCGAGTGGATTATGAACATATTGAAACGGTCACCCTGAGTTTCGGAGAAGGAGATCAGGCCATAACCCTCTCTGTCGACGACCCCTTTCTCTTGTTTTCTGCGGAGATATCACCCGGGACGGTTGTGACGCTTGAAGCGGAAGGAAGCCGGGAAGAGGTTGTGTCTTTGATTCAAGCCCTTGAGGCGATTACGGGCGCCGCGGCGAATTCCGAAACTGCCCCGATTTTTAACCGGGTCGAGGCACCTGCCGCTGAACAGGCAAGAACAGCGGTCGAGTTTTTCGGCACAGCCGAGGATTTAGATGAAGGTGTGATTCGCGTGGTGCAGCCCTACCGCGCCGGGCCGGATGGGATACCGCCGGACATTGCCAATAGAATCGTCCAAGCGCGGGGTGAATACGGCAAGATTACGACAGCGAATATCCATGTAGGCGAGGGCGATCAGGCCTTTGCCGTAAACATGAGTGAGTCCTTCATGTTGGTGGGCGCCGAAATTGCTCCGGGTGCCAAAGTGGAGCTTGAATTAGTCGGGCCCCGCGACGATGTGAGTAAATTATTTCAATATCTTGAAACCTTTTTCACGCCGCAGCGGTCCGAGTTGAGGACGGACGAGGAAACCTACGATAGTCTGGAGACCCTAGTGCAGCGTGCCGAGCGCGGCGAATTTCACGAACTTTTTGCGCAGATTACCTTGGACCTTCCCTTCATCGATAATCCGAAGGAAGAAGCGGCAAAGAAACAATTGGCGGCACTTCGAGTCTTGATCAAGGCCGCAGATATCGAGCTTCCTGAGGCTGTTTACCTCGCCTTTACATTGGAGCCGTCTGATTTCGAATTCCCTTCGTGGGCTGACAGCCTTTATCGGTATGGCCGTTCAGAAGTCAATCAGAGCCTGACGTATCGCACGCGAAATTTTGCCGCAACGTACGATCGATGGCTCAAGGCCTGGTTTGAAGATCCGGGAAATCCGAGACATGCCCGGGGCCGCGGTTCGCTCAAGGCTGAATACGATAGTCTGAAAGCACTCGGGCCGAAGCGGTTTCGCGAAGTCCTTGAGGGCCGTGACGGCGGTTGGGAGTTTGACATACGCGAAGAATTTTTAACCCAAAAGGGTTTTGATGAGACTACGGCAAACTATATTGCGAGTCTCGACGAACCAGAGCAACCGGCTGACGAAGCCGCCGGTGAGGCCGAGCGCTCGGAGCTCAAGCCGCGCGGCGCTATCATAGCCGATGTGCAGATGGGATTGCAGTACGGAATCGATCGGAACGACATCCTTGAAGGTATTCGGACGGGATTCAATGAGGATCTCGCAGTGCTGAAACGCAGACCGCCTGCCGAATTTCATGGGGCCTACGCTATCTTGTTAGAAGAGACGATACGGGCAATCTATTTCGCTTATGAATTTGATCCGGAGGAAATTGCGGTGATTGCCTTGGGCAGTCTTTCGCGCATGGCGACGCCTTTTGGTACCGATATTGACCTCTTGATTCTGCTCAGTGAGGAAGCGGCCGGGGATGCGGCGAACCGACGTCAGCTAACCGGCAAGCTGCGCGAGTTCGTCGAAGATGTGGACGCCATCGTACCGTTCGGCGCTGATTTTCCGGCAAAAATCAAGACGGCGGAGGGCCCGATCGATATTCCCACCGTGGCGGAACTCAAGGCGCATATTGATCAATTTGAGGGGGTCGGAATTTCGAGTCTGTTGGACAACCGATATCTTTCAGGTAATCAAGCGATATACGACCAATTTAGGTATGACGTAGGTCCCGCCGCGGCGTGGCAGCAGGAGGTGTGGTTCGCGTTGGATATTGAGACTCCGGGAAATGAAAGCGGCGCGAACGTACCGGCGCCCATGCGTTTGTTTCGAACCGTCGGAAAGTTGCTCGAGCGTCTGAATGAACTTCCGGATAAAGAGCTTACGTTTGTGGGCGGCAAGGTAGACGACATTTTCAATGAGTTTGGAGTGCAGGCACCCCACGACCGCTCGCATATCATTGACACGGTTCTTAATGAGCGCGACCGGATCGGTTTCGGTCAAGAAGGGGAATACGCCATTTTGAACCTTATCAATCACTATCTCCTTGACGGGCTCGATCGGAGGGTGAAGGTCGTTCCCTTCGTTTTGGAAGACTACAAGATCAAAAACGGGCCCTCCGGCCTCAAAGTTTTGAGTTTGCTCGGCTATATAGGAAGAACCGTGAAGGGGCTCGACACATGGGAGTGGCATTCCGAAACGGAGGGCCAGCGGGTTTTCGGCGACTTGGTTCGCATACTCCGTGAGAAGGGCTTCGACTGGTTCGAAGTAGAGGCCGACCGGGAAAGCCGTGAGGAGAGTGCGCTCTATGCCAGCCGGTATTTCGGGCGAGAGCTGACAGAGGACGAGGATCTTACGGTTGTCGAGACACAACAGTTTCTGTTGCGGCTGAGGACAGCATCCAATTTGGCCTGGGAAGAAAAACTCGGCGCTGAGATGGCGACGGCACGCGAAAGCAGTAATCCGGTTCTTCAAGAAGAAGTCAAGCGGCACAAAGATCATTATATGCACGGGCAAATCGGTGAGCGAGTTGCTGAGCTCTTGGGTTTTCCGGATAAAGAGACGGTTCGGGACAGGATCGTGAGAAGTCATTTCTTTGTGCAGGCGCTTGCGACTCGTATCATCGACCGAGTCGGTGACGACCGGTCAGAGTTGAGGCAAGTCGAACCCGAAAACCTTGCGGAGGCTTATGAGAGTGTCCTCCTGGCGGTCATCGCGGCGCAGCGCGCGACTCCGGAAGCCGTTAGTTCACTCGTGACTGCGATTCGTGCGAAGGGAATCACCGGCGAGGAGGACTCGGGCGGTGTTGCTCAGGAACTTTTCGACGTCCTCACGACACGGCTTGCCGCACTTGCGGCCGCTTTAGAGCCGACCGCTTTTAAGGATGCCGCAGTGCGTCCCGGCGTCTATGAGCGCAGTCTGACTTTTCAGCTTGAGCATCCCGAATATGTGCTTCGTCACGCTCAATTCCTATATGAAAGCCCGGTATTGCTCGAGAGTCTGATTCATGCTTATTTGCAGGTTAATTCGCAGCTCAATTTCTCGTTTGTGATTCCGGTGCCCGAAAACCGGGAGGTTCAGCGCTGGCTTGTCCTTTTCCTCGCCAAACTGAATGATGTCATCAACTCCGGCCGGTATCGATCGGGTCAGATTCAAGCCCATATCGGGCTTCTCGGTTCCGGAGGGCAGTTTGAATCCGTCCGGCCGTTTCTCGGCCAACTCAAGGCACTTCAGTTGGAAAAGCTGATCGATGTCAGCGAAATCCGCTCGGATACCGCCGAGACGACGCGTGCGCTGAACAAGTTTATCGGGCCGCAGGGGAATACCCTGCTGTTTACATCGGACGCCGCTCACTACGATTCCCTCACACGGCAGGTGAACCGGGAGCAGCAGTACCGGGTGATACAACTCGAAGACCTCCTCTTTTCCGAGGCCTTTCCGATAGCGACACTACTCATCTTTGAGGTCGCGGGTATTAATGAACTGACCAAAGAGCTGCTCGAAGGCCTTCCGAATCAACTGCCCGTCCAGGACAAGGTGGGCATCCGCAACGGCCACCTCGTCATCTTTGAATCGGCCCGCGAGCTCGTACTCGAAGCCACCGCCGCCGAACTCATCGCCGCCATGGCGTAAACAGAGATACCCTTCCCACGGGTTGCAAGATGCCTCATTCGCTGATAAGATGTCTCCCTTATGGAAGAAATCATCCGCGAACTAACCGAAAAAGTTGACTATCTCAAAGAGAAGCTCCAAGAGATAAGGGGGTATCTTTGACGTCGACTCACGAGACAAAGAAATAACTGCCCTCACCGAAAAGATGTCCCAGCCCAATTTCTGGGACCGACCCCAAGAAGCCCAGTCCGTCGTTGAAAAACTGAAGATCCTAAAAAAGGTCGTCGACCCGTGGAAAAAGGGCCATCGGGACGTCGCCGATGTCGCCGAGCTTCTTGGCATGCTCGATGAAAATCAGGGGGAAGAAATAGCGGACATACGCGCAGAGATTGAGCGCCTGATCCGTGAGGTCGACAACCTGGAGTTTCAGCGGCTCCTGTCCGGACCGAACGACAGCCGGAGCGCGATCTTGAGCCTTAATGCAGGGGCGGGAGGCACGGAGTCGTGTGATTGGGCCGAGATGTTGCTCAGGATGTATCTTCGGTGGGCAGAGAAGCATGATTATAAAATGCAGATTGTCGATGTCCTCTCCGGCGAAGAAGCGGGAATCAAGAGCGCGACCGTTATGATTCAAGGACCCTATGCCTTTGGCTATCTAAAAGCGGAAGTCGGAGTTCACCGCTTGGTCCGCATTTCTCCTTTTGATTCGAATAAACGCCGCCATACCTCGTTTGCGTCTGTGGACGTGATCGCCGAAGTCGATGATGCCGTTGAAATTGAAGTGAAGGATGCGGATTTGCGCATCGATACCTACCGCGCCGGCGGTGCGGGAGGGCAGCACGTCAATAAAACCGAAAGTGCGGTCCGTATCACACATCTCCCCACGAAGGTTGTTGTGCAGTGTCAGAATGAACGGTCGCAGCATCAGAATAAGCAGGTTGCGATGAAACTCTTGAAGGCGCGCCTTTATGAGAGACGTATGAAGGAGAAAGATCAGGAGATGAAGAATCAGTACGGGGATAAAATGGAGATCGCGTGGGGTTCACAGATTCGCTCCTATGTTTTCCATCCGTATACGATGGTGAAGGATCATCGTACCGATGTCGAAACCTCCAACGGCCAGGCCGTCATGGACGGCGACCTCGATGAATTTATACAGGGGTATCTCAAAAAAACGGTAAAATAAACCTATGATTCAAACGCTTCTCCAAAAATTCTTCGGGACACAGAACGATCGCAACATCAAGAAACTCTGGCCCGTTGTTGAGCAGGTTAATGCGTTTGAGCCCGAGATGGAAAAGCTCAGCGACGGCGAACTGCGTGCCAAGACAGACGAATTCCGGAAGCGCCTCGCCGACGGCCAAACCCTCGATGATTTCCTGCCGGAGGCGTTTGCGGTTGTGCGCGAGGCCTCGAAACGCACGACGAAGATGCGTCACTTTGATGTGCAGATTCTCGGCGGACTTGTTCTGCATCGAGGAAGTATCGCCGAGATGTCGACCGGTGAAGGAAAAACGCTCGTGGCCACGATGCCGATCTATCTGAATGCCTTGACGGGAAAAGGGGTTCATCTCGTGACGGTTAACGATTACCTGGCACGCCGTGATTGTAACTGGATGGGCCCTATTTATGAATTTTTGGGACTGACCTTCGGGGCGATTCATCACGACATCAAGAATGACGAACGCCGCGCCGCGTATGCCTGTGACATTACCTACGGCACTAATAATGAATTTGGTTTCGATTACCTGCGCGACAACATGGTGGCCAGCTCGAAACAGCGTGTTCAGCGTAAATTGAACTATGTCATCGTCGACGAAGTCGATTCCATTCTGGTTGACGAAGCACGAACCCCGCTCATTATTTCCGGACCCGCGGAGGAATCCACCGACAAGTATTATAAGATCAATCGGATCATTCCGAGTCTCAAGGAAGAAGACCACTATAAGAAGGATGAAAAAGCCCACACGGTCACTTTGACGGAAGAAGGTATTCGGCGCTGTGAAGAATTGCTCGGAGTCGAAAACCTTTATGAGAATACACAGATCGATCTTATTCACCACATCGCACAAGGGTTACGGGCTCACGTACTTTTTAAACGCGATGAAGAGTATGTTGTCAAAGACGATCAGGTCGTAATCGTCGATGAATTTACCGGCCGGCTCATGCCGGGCCGTCGTTTTTCGGACGGTCTTCATCAGGCGCTTGAAGCAAAAGAAGGCGTTAAGATCCAAAGGGAGAATCAGACGCTCGCTACCGTGACCTTCCAGAACTTCTTCAGAATGTATGACAAGATTGCCGGTATGACCGGTACGGCGGCCACCGAAGCCGTCGAATTCAAAAAGATCTACAAACTCGATGTGGTGGTCATGCCGACAAATCGTCCTTGTGTGCGTAAGGACCATGCGGACTGCATCTACCGTACGGAGCGCGAAAAGTTTGAAGCCGTGTGCCGGGAGATTGTGGAAGAGCATAAGCGGGGCCGTCCGGTTCTGGTGGGAACAATTTCCATCGAGAAGTCGGAGCGGTTGAGCAACATTCTCAAGCGATACAATCTGGCGCATACGGTCTTGAATGCCAAGTATCACGAGAGAGAGGCCGAGATTGTTTCATCGGCCGGGCAGCCGGGATCGATTACGATTGCGACGAACATGGCCGGCCGCGGTACGGATATCGTGCTCGGTGAGGACATTGCCAAGAACGGGGGATTGGCCGTGATCGGAACGGAGCGGCACGAGTCGCGCCGCATCGATAACCAGTTGCGAGGCCGTTGCGGACGTCAAGGCGATCCGGGATCCTCCAAGTTTTATATCTCTCTTGAAGACGACCTCATGAGAATTTTCGGCTCCGACCGGATTTCCGGGTTGATGCAGAAGCTCGGCATGCAGGAAGGCGAAGAGATTCAGCACCCCATGGTTTCGAAGGCCATTGAAACGGCCCAGAAGAGGGTGGAAGGGCGCAATTTTGAGATCCGTAAGCATCTGCTCGAATTTGACGATGTCATGAACCGCCAGAGAGAACTGATTTATGCCGAGCGTGATTTGGTGTTGAAGGGTGAGAATGTCAAAGAGCATATTTATGAGATGGCGGAGAATGTGCTGGAGAGCCTTCTCGGAACTTTTGTCCATCCCGACGTGGCCGAAGACGACCGCAATACGCAGGGGTTGTGCGATGCGTTGAAGGCAAAATTCGGAATAGACCTCAAGGCAATCGTAGATGAAAACATAGGGGATCTGGATGCTCTGCGTGACGGCATCATGGAAAAAATCCGAGTCCACTACGACTATCGGGAGGAGCAATTCGGCGGTGAGCAGATGCGCTACCTTGAGTCTTATATCCTTTTGCAGATGATCGATTCGAAATGGAAAGACCACCTCTATAATCTGGATAATCTGAAGGAAGGCATCGGGCTGCGTGCCTATGGACAGCGCGATCCGCTTATCGAATACAAGCGTGAGGCGTTTATCATGTTTGATGCCATGGTCGACACCATCAAGGAAGAGGCGATTGAGTTGCTTTTCCGCGTTCAGGTCGTGCGGGAAGAAAAGGTTGCAAGTGCCGTCAGCGATTCACACACTCAGTTCCTGCATCCGGAGTCTCAAGGCATGGGAAGCATTCCGCAACCGGCGTCGGCCGCACAGCAAGCGGGGCTCGGCTCACGAATGTCGACTGCGGGCCGTCCTCAGCGCGAAGAGACTGAACCCGTGCGGCGTCAGGCGCCCAAAGTCGGCCGCAACGATCCCTGTCCCTGCGGGAGCGGAAAGAAATATAAAAAGTGTCATGGTACGAATGAGTAAGCCTGTTTTGCCCGCGGCTTTTCTCTCCGGAGTGCTCCTCGTTTTGTGTTTCCCTAAATTCTCGGTCAGCCTTCTGGCTTGGGTTGCCCTGATTCCTCTATTAGTTGCCATTCGCAATGTGTCATCCGGGCGCGAGGCTTGGTGGGCGGGTTTTGTGACCGGGCTCGTATTCTTTGGTGTGACATTGACATGGATGAATTATGTGGCGGTGGTTGGCTGGTTATTCTTGTCGTTGCTGGAGTCCGTGTTTTTGGGATTTTTCGCCCTGCTTGTTTATGACGCACGGCGCTTTCGGAGTCCGGTTCTTCGATCATTTATAGTTGCGCTTGCCTGGTCACTCATCGAGTTTTTCCGCTCTGAGGTGCCGGTCTTCGGTTTCGGAAGCAACATTTTAGCGTACTCACAGGCCGGTAATGACTGGATTCGTCAGGCTGCAAGTTTGGCGGGGGCCTATGGCCTGAGTTTTTTGATTGCTTGGGTAAACGCTTGTCTTTTCGAAACGGTCATCGCGCGCCGTTTCACGGCGTCGTTGCTCTTGGCGCTTGCCATCTTTCTGGGGCTGGGGGGATACGGATATGCCCAGATGCGTGAAACCACATCGCCGGCCGGTATCTTGCGTGTTTCTCTCATACAAGGCAATATCCCGCAGAGTGTGAAGTGGGAGACGATGGCCCGGGATAAAATCATCGAGATCCACTTGGCTCTGAGTAAACTGGCGAATTTTTCAGGGACCGATCTTATTATTTGGCCGGAAGCCGCTTTTCCGGGTTACTTTAACCGGGATGCTCAGGCCTCGCAGCTTGTAGAGTTTGTGCGGGAACACCAGGTCCCGCTGTTATTCGGGAGCCCGCATCTTGAGGGGGTTAGCGAGGCCTACAATAGTGCCTACTTAATGACCTTAGACGGCGAGCTCAAGCAGCGCTATGACAAACAGTATTTGGTTCCGTTCGGAGAATATGTGCCGCTCCAGCCCTTCTTGGGATTTTTGAAACCGATCGCCTATTCTATGGGAGTGAGTAATTTTATTGCGGGTACGGAGCCTACGATCTTCCGTCTCCATAACGATGAACTTCATTTTTCTACGCTGATCTGTTTCGAGGATTTATTTCCCGGCCTTGCTCGTTTGCGGGCGGATCAAGGCGCCCAGTTTCTTGCTGTTATGACCAATGATGCCTGGTTCGGCCCTACGGCAGCACCGTACCAGCATTTGCAGGCTTCCATATTTCGAGCGGTGGAAAACGGCGTTCCCGTTGTGCGTGCTGCAAATACCGGTGTCTCGGCCTTTATCTCAAAAAGGGGAAAAGTTTTGGGGAGTGTGCATGACGCGGCCGGTAACGACACGTTTATCGGGGGGCACGCGACTGTGGCTATTGTGCTCGACGCGCAGGAAACCTTGTTCCGGAAAGGCGGCTGGCTTTTTCCGTATCTCGCGGCACTTCTCCTTGCTATTATTTCGGCGATGCGAAAACCGGGAAATGGGAGCTATCCCTTGCGGGCACTATTATTAGCATTGCCGATCATGGCTGTTTACGGATGTATTCGCATGCAAGCAGGTGCTTCCGCCTGGCATCAGGGCAGCGAAGATCAATCGCCTCACGCGCATTCGATTGGTTTTGATACGAATGACATCGTGCAGCGAGATGTACTGGAAGTTGATTGATATGTCTTCAAAGAGGATTACCGGATGTGCTACCGAAGAGGGAACGCAAAAGTATAAGGCACGTTTCAGCGACAGCGTCGACCCGGGGCATTTCCGTCTTCATGACGGGCTGTGGATGTCTTCGATTGGAATGGGAAGTTATCTGGGCGAGTCGGACGAAGCTACTGATAGGCTCTATGCTGAGGCGCTGCCGACCGCCATTTCCCTGGGTATTAACGTGTTCGACTCGGCGATTAATTACCGCGCGCAACGCAGCGAGCGGGCCTTCGGAGCCGCGCTGGAGACTCTCTTTGCTTCGGGGGCCTATGCGCGTGAAGAACTGATCGTCAGCACGAAGGGGGGATTCCTCCCGTTTGACGGGTCTTATCCCAACGATCCGCTGGCCTATTTCAAACAGACCTATGTGGACACCGGTCTCTTAAAGCCGGAAGAAATCGCGCAGGGCTGTCATGCCATGACGCCATCTTATCTAGAGAACCAACTGACTCAAAGTTTGACGAATCTGCGCTTGGAGACGATAGACACCTATTACCTGCATAATCCGGAGACGCAACTGGGCGAAATCGAATGTGATGAATTTCTGAGGCGTCTGAGTGCGGCATTCGATTGGCTCGAGAAGAAAGTCGCGGAAGGAAAGATTCGCCGCTATGGAGTTGCTACGTGGAACGCTTTCCGTGTCGGCAGAGACTCGGAAGAATATGTGTCGCTTGAAGAATTGGTGGTTCTGGCACGTGAAGCCGGAGGGCCGGACCATCACTTCAAAGTGGTTCAACTGCCGTTTAACCTTGCGATGCCGGAGGCTTGGGTGTTATCAAATCAGTCCTATGGAGCCAACCTGGTTCCTGTATTGGGTATGGCAAAGAGACTCGGCCTGACCGTTGTCGGCAGTGCGGCCTTACTGCAGGCCGGGTTGCTCGGTCTGTTTCCCGATGCGCTCGAAGGCTATTTCAAAAATCTTGAGAAACCGGCACAGCGGTGTCTTCAGTTTGCGCGTTCTGTCCCCGGAATTGCGACAGCTTTGGTGGGAATGAAAAACGAGGAGCATGTTCGCGAGAATGCTCAAGCCGCGCATGTCCCGCCTTTGACGGAACAAGATCTCATCCTGATGTTTCAACAATCCTAGTGTTAAGTTATAGAAAGCCCGCCGTCGGCCACAAGTGTCTGACCGACAATCCATTCTGACGAGGGCAGTACGAGAAACTCCACGACGCGTGCCAGATCATCGGGTTCCCCGATCCTGCCGGCAGGTGTCCGCTGCACGACTTCCGCAACCATCTGTTCTCGATTCTGAACGAACTGAAGGGCGTCGGTCTGCACTAATCCGCCCGATACGCCGTTGACACGAATGCCCTTGGGGGCAAGTTCTGCGGCGAGATAACGGATCAGAGCCTCCAAAGCAGCTTTAGAAATCCCTATGGCGCCATAGTTCGGGATGTACTGTTGAGCGCCCAGACTGGAGAGTGCGACAATCGTGCCTCCGCCTCTTTTTTCCATCGAAGGTAAGGCACTCTGGGTTAAAATTAGCAGCGCCTTAGTATTGACGTCGAACGACAGATCCCACTGGTTCAACTTAAGTTTATGGGCCGGCTTGAAGGCGCCGATGGCGGCATTGTGGACTAGTATATCCAGGCCCCCAAAATCGTTGATCACGCTATCGACCAATTGGCGGGCCGCTTTGGGATCCCCCACATTTGCTTGGTAGAGGCCTACGCGGCCTCCCTCTCGAGATATTTCTTCCTCGGCTGTGTTGGCGCTCGCTGTATTCCTTACATAATTGACCGCAATATCGGCCCCCAGTTTGGCCAGACGCAGGGCAATGGCCCTCCCGATTCCTCGGGAAGCCCCTGTAATTAATGCGATTTTTCCCTTTAACTCTTGTGGCATAGCGACTTAGGATAGACGTCGGGATGGTTAAAATCAAACAAAAAAGATTTTTTTTGGAGTTTGAGGCGCCTGTGATATAATCCCTGTTCCGAAGTTTAAGCCTCATCAGGAGTTGTGAGTTCAGCCATCCAAAAAATACGCGACTGGCAGAGTTGCCTCTTAGACGGGATTGTGCGGGGAAACGCGCACATTGGATTGGATGCTCGTGCGGAAGAGTTCGTACGGCTCTTTGAAAATTATTTGCCGCAAAAAAGCTCAGTGCTCGATATCGGGGGGCGATGGGGTTTTTATGCAAGGCCGCTGGTGAATAGGGGACATCATGTTACTGTGCTTGACGTGGTGAAACCCGGATTGCAGAAAGTGCCTGTCGTCATGTATGACGGTGATCGTATTCCGTTTCCAGATCACAGTTTTGATGTCAGTCTTCTTATCACTGTCTTGCATCATATTCCCGACATTGAGCATGTTATCCGTGAAGCCCATCGCGTTACGCGTAAGAGATTGATCGTGGTAGAAGATATCTATCACCATGCACTGGGGCGGTTTTGGACTGAGTGGCGCGACAGGATCTACAATCTGGAGTTTTTTGGGCACCCTTGTAATTTTAAGAAGGCAGATGAGTGGGTTAATTTTTTCCGGACTCATGGTTTTCAGTTGGAGCATCAGAGCGAGGTTTATACCTGGCTTTGCGGCATGCGCATATTGAACGGGATATTTGTTTGTCTGAAAGAGGAATTATAATTCGTGATGTCAGCAGAAAGTACGGTCAATGAGGACCGCCCGGTTGAAATAGAGCAAGTCCTTTGGATAAAGCAGGGAAGCGGCATTGCGGCGTCGGGCCGTGTCCCTCCTGATGCTGAATATTTTCAGGACCATTTCCCCAGGTTTCCTGTGCTTCCGGGTGTATTGATGCTTGAGCTTTTTCGTCAGATGGCCGAGCGGTATTACCAGGCAAAGGTTGTCGTGAGGGAAGTAGGCCCCGTTAAATTCTCAAATTACCTAAGACCGGGTCAATCTTGGGAAGGGCAGATGGATGTGGTATCGCAAGAGGACGGGGTGGCGTGTTGGAAGGGGCGCCTTAGACACGAAGGGCGGACGATCGTATCGGCGTCTTTGTCGTTTGAAATTAAGCACGCATAAAAATTAGGGATTTCTTTAAGGAGGTATGACGCTCGCATGGAAGACGAAATGTTTAAGAAAATTCAGGAGACGCTCGCTGGAGCTCTCGGGGTAGATGCCGAAGAGGTGGAACTGGACGCTTCTCTGACTCGTGATCTCGGTGCTGAGTCCATCGACTTTATCGACATCATTTTTCGCTTAGAAAAAGCCTTCGACATCAAGATTCCGAGCGGGGAACTTTTCCCGGGGCATCTGCTTAACGATGAAAGGTACGTGCGCGAAGGGCGCGTGACGCCCGAGGGGCTTCAGGAACTCAAGATCAAGGTACCTTACCTTGCCGTTGATACATTTGCTCAGGACCCGCAGGTTTCAAAGCTTGCCGAGCACTTTACCGTCCAAATGGTAGTCCACTACATCGAAGACCGACTTGCCAAGCAGCCTAGAAGCTGAGGATGACGATTCGCGGCATTGGTATTGATCTCATCACTTACTCCAAGGCCCGCAAATTCCTCAGTACCCACGGCAGGGAAAAGGCGAACCGCCTACTCACCGCTTCCGAGAAGAAAACCTGGGCCGCAAAGAGCTTTTCCGAGCGGCATTTTTCATGTCTCCTAGCTGCTAAGGAGGCCTGTTTCAAGGCCCAGAATCGTGCGTGGATGGGCACACAGGGGTTTTCTGATATCGAGGTCAATACGGGTTCTCGGGGTGAGTTTCAAGTAAGTGCGCGGAACTCGGGGAAAGGCCCCGTTTGCAGGGGCTGGGGCAGCTTTTTCAGCAATGATAAATATGTAGGCGCCCAGGTCATCCTCTGGGATAATACGCCGGAATGCGGCTGAGGCCTTCGATGCGTTGGCTGCTCTTAGATGAAGTGATAGGGATTGAGAAGGGCAAGGCGGCGCGTACACGCAGCCGTGTTCCTAATGGGGTAGTTAGCCCCGAAGTCCTCATGACCGAAATGATGGCGCAGACCGGGGGCATGCTCCTGGGAGCCGAGACCGATTTTCAGCAGGACCTGGTCTTTGTCAAGATTGAGAAAGCCTCCTTTAGTGGCGACTACAAAGCGGACGATGTCCTCGATATCGAAGTCACTTCAGAGAATTTGCATCCCGAAGGGGCATGGCTTGACGCCCGCATTCAGAGCCGGAACCGCACCGTGGCGAAGAGCAGACTCCTCTTAATGGAAGTCTCCCATCTGAGAGAGAGTAGCGCGGAACCGATTACATTTCATGCAGCTTTCATGAATCATTTTAGTGTTCGCGAAAAGGTTTCTGGTTGATGGCAAAAAGAAGAGTCGTTATTACCGGACTCGGCGTAATCAGTCCCTGCGGTGCCGGGTGGCAGCCCTACTGGGAGGCACTTGTCCACGGCCGTTCGCATATTAGAACCATCCAGAGTATGTCCCTCAATGGGTTCCCCTCGAAGTTTGCCGGTGAGATTCCTGATTTTGATCCCCGGGGTTATGTCAAACAGCGCAAATCTCTGAAAGTGATGTCCCGCGAAATTCAACTCGCAGTAGCCGCCAGTCAACTTGCCGTTGAAGATGCCGGCTTGGTGATATCCGAAGAGGACAAGGATCACATAGGCATTTGTCTGGGGACGGGCATCATTAATAATGATCTCGATGAAGTCGGTATAGGTATTCGCAACGGCATGGATGATGAAGGTAAGTTTGACATGGCGAAATTCGGGCAAGCAGGTATCCGATCGCTTTACCCACTGTGGTTTTTGAAATACCTGCCCAACATGCCGGCCTGTCACATATCCATTGCCCATGGTCTTCGCGGCCCCAGTAATACGATTACGACTTCATCCGCTTCGGCGGCTCAGGCGATTGGGGATGCCTATCGTACGCTTGAGCGTGGTGATGCGGATGTCATGATCGCGGGCGGCACGGATTCAAAGATCAACGCCTACGGCATGGGACGCTTTGAAATGTTGGGCCTTTTGTCCCGACGGAATCACACGCCGCAAGATGCGTATTGTCCTTTTGATCAGAAGCACGACGGAATCATCGTGGGAGAAGGTGCCGGATTGATCATCCTCGAGGAGCGCGAGCGTGCACTGCGCCGAGGTGCCCAAATTTACGCCGAATTGATAGGCTACGGCGTGTCTTCAGACTTCAATCCGGATCCTCGTCAAACGACTGACACTATGGGCAAATGCATAGCGATGAAGACGGCACTCAAGGACGCAGGTATTCACAATCGCGATGTGTCGTTTGTGGTTGCCAATGGTAGCGGTATTCCATGCCAGGATATTCAAGAGGCGATTGCCCTACGTGAGGTTTTCGAGCACGCTGAAAACGGTTTAAGAGTGACGGCGTTGAAGCCCATCACCGGTCATCTTGTTTATGCCTCCGGAGGTGTTGAGATGACGGGAACCGTTATGGCTCTTCGTGAGGGTATCATTCCTCCGCTCATCAATCTGAAGAACCCTCATCCCGAATGTTCTCTGCCGTTTGTCACGGATGAATTTCAGCCGTGTGACGGCGATATTGCCCTGTTCAATTCCTTTGGGTTCGGAGCCCAAAACGTTTCACTTGTTATGCGCCGAGGGGAATTCTCTTAAGATGAACGACAGACGCGTAGTCATTACAGGCATTGGGATGGTTTCTCCCTTGGGGCTTAACGTAGACGAAACGTGGGCAAATTTGCAAGCGGGCCGTTCAGGAGTCGGCCGGATCAGTTTGTTTGATGCGGAACAGTTTCCTACCAAGATTGCCGGGGAAGTGCGCGGTTTTGATTTTGAGAAGTGGGTTGCAAGTGACGAAGCCCTCGGCTCTGCTACGCGCAGTACGTTTTTTGCCCTTGAATCAGCGCAAGAGGCCGTGGCAAGCGCGCGCCTTCATCAAGCGGATTATGATCCCGAGCGGTTTGGTATTTATTTCGGTGCCGGCGACAGCGGTATAGACTTCGGTCCGTTTGTGGATACGGTCGTGGCCTCTTTCGGATCCAACGGGGAGGTTGTCGACAAGTCCCTTTTCCTGGAAAACTCAGTTCAGAAGATGAGCGGTATGCGCGAGCTTGAAGCACAGCCCTTTATGACGGTAAATCATTTGGTGCGCCGCTTTACTATCCGCGGGCCCGTGGCCAGTTGCCTGACCGCCTGTGCGGCCTCGAGTCAGGCTATCGGTGAAGCCTTTGAGTGGATACGCCGTGGGGATGCCGATATTGCACTTTCGGGGGGTTCTCATGCCATGATCTACCCGTTGGGTGTGGCCGGGTTCAGTCTGCTGACGGCGCTTTCCACCCGCAACGCCGAGGCCGAGAGGGCTTCAAGACCTTTTGATAAGGGGCGTGACGGATTCGTTATAGGAGAAGGGGCGGCGGTCCTCGTTTTGGAAGAGCTTTCTCATGCCGAAAAGCGCAATGCCCCGATTTACGGTGAACTCGTCGGTTACGGTTCAACGGCAGATGCGTACAGGCTGACCGATATGGACCCTGAAGGCAAAAGTGCTAGCCGCGCGATGGAAATCGCGTTGCGTAAAGGCGGTATGGATGTGAGCGATGTGGATTATATCAGTGCGCATGGAACTTCGACGTTGGTTAACGATGCCGTCGAGACGCTCGTGATCAAAAAGGTAATGGGTAAAAGGGCGTACGAGGTTCCGGTGAGTTCCATCAAGTCAATGCTGGGTCATATGATTGCTGCGGCGGGAGCAGTGGAAGTTATCGCGTGTCTGCTGTCGATGCGTGATAGTGTGATCCCTCCAACTATTAACTATGAGGAACCCGATCCCGCATGTGATTTGGATTATGTGCCGAATGAGTCGCGCAAGACCGAAGTGAATGCGGCACTGTCCAATTCGTTTGGTTTCGGGGGCCAGAACATATGTTTGGCGGTGAAACGTTATGGCAGCTAAAGGAAGATCAGTTTTTCTGACCGGGGTTACAGGTGCCCTTGGACGCGATTTTGTGAAGGAGTTGTTGACGACAACGGATAGCCAGTTATTTCTGCTTATCCGGCCGCAAAGACGATTCTCGCACTGGGATCGTGCACGTAAGATTTTGGCTTCGTGGGGACTCGAAGCCTATTTGGGAACCCGTGTTCAGGTTATGGAAGGGGATGTGACGTCGCCGAATTTTGGTCTTGCGGACTACGACCTCGACATTCTTCGCCGTGAAGTCGAGGAGTTTTATCATATCGCCGCGCTCACGGCCTTGAACGGAAGCCGGGAGGATTGTTTTCATATCAATGTGCACGGAACCCAGCATGCTTTAGATTTGGCTGAAGAATTTCGAAAAGAAGGAAAGCTGCAACGGTTCTTTTATTTCAGTACGGCGTTCGTTGCCGGAAGTTTGCAGACATACTGCGCTCAGGAGGATGAGCTTCCGCCTCATCCTGCTCACGCCAATCATTACGAGGCAAGTAAATACGCGGCCGAGAGTTTGGTGCGTAAACACATGGCAGGCGGACTCGGCGTCACTATTTTTAGACCGAGCATCGTGGTGGGAGATTCGCGTACCGGTGAAGTGGCCGAATTTAATGTGATTTATCCTTTTATGAAGATGTTCGCGCACGGGATCCTGAAGACGCTGCCGACCAAGCTGGATAACACTTTCAACATTGTTCCCATTGACTTTGTGATACGTGCCGCGGCCCATATTGCCGGCCGTTCTGATTCCGTGGGAAAGACGTACCACCTCGTCTCGCAGAATCCTCCTTCAATCGGCAGTTTGCTGCGGTTGAAAAACGAGGAATATCCCCAGATGCCGCCTATCGAAGTTATTGCGCCGGAGGACTTCAAACGTGAAGGGTTGTCGGCAGAAGAACAGATGGTTTACGATATGTTGTCACCCTACCTAGGGTATCTTAACGACCATCTGCATTTTTATACCGCGAATACCGAGGCGGGCTTGGCGGGAAGCGGCATAGAATTCCCGAAGACTGACTACGAATTTCTGAAGATCCTCACGAGTTACGCCGTTGAGGCAGGCTATATTCTCATCTAACGCCAGGTGGTAGCCTTCTTTGTTAAGGCCATCCAGGTTGCATCCAATAGGATGATTGAAACAATGAATGCTGCCAAAGGGTACAGGAGTGCGAATAGCCTCTTAGCCCTTACAATGGAATAAGCCTTCCACGCCGTACCCAGAATAAAAATCAGTAGTACAAGAGAAGCACCCCAAAGGAAACCGTATTGCTCCGGTAGGGTGAGGGCGAGACGGGTCAGCGGTATGAGAAATAAGTAGGGCAGGACTGAGAAGGCTACGAGACTTATCGTTTTTCCGACGAGGGGCGCCGGCTTTCTTTCAAATGCATGCAGAAAAATACGCCGCCAACCCTTCCAGATGCCGGCAAATGAATCGTACATCCTCGTGCCATAGACATCCATGCCAAATGCGCACTGCGTGTGCGAGCCGCTTTGTTTGCTTTTCTTCATGAGAGCAAAGTCTTCCAGATAAGCTTCCTTAACCGATTCATGGCCGCCCAACTTGCGATACAGATTTTTTTGGATGAGCAGGTATTGTCCGTTGGCAAAATAAACGGACGACCTCGGGTGATTGACTCTCTCAAGGGGAAACCAGAGGCCGATTAGCGCCATGGCGCAGGGCTGAATCAAGTACTCCCAGAAGCTCTTCACGAGACAGCGGGGCAGGAGTGTCAGGAATGCAATGTCCCTGGAAAGGACATGCTGCATACTCGCTCGGATACTGGAAGGTTCGTGCCGCGTATCCGCATCCGTGAATAGAAGCCAGTTCCCGCGTGCTTCGGCAACCCCCGTATGGATTGCGAAGTTCTTACCGGTCCATCCCGGAGGTGTTTCCGGGGCATTCATGTATTTCATGCGTCCCCTCAAGCTGGGAGCCTCGGCGCCCAAGTTGCGGAGAATCGTTTCTGTGCGGTCGGTCGAGTTGTCATTGATTACAATAATCTCGAACTTCGCATAATCCTGGTTGAGCAGCGAATTCACGCAAAACTCTATGTTTTTCTCCTCATTCTTCGCGGGTATAATCACGGAAACGAGTTCGTTCTGTTCCTCGAGGGCGGGGCTCGGCCGTACGACGGGCGCGGTATCGAGAGTTTTGAGAGCGAGGCGGCTACGGTACATCCACACCAACGCCGTTACCGTAAAGAACCAGAATAAGGGATTCATGATCCGTTCCATGGGGCGGAATCATATCATAAGCTGACAGCGGCTTGCGAGCTTTGTTATACTAACCAAATATGTTCAGACTGATTGCAAAATTTGTGTTGCTGGCAAGATGGCCGCTGATTTTGGCACTGTTTCTCGCTACTGGAATTGCGGGCTGGAGTGTGCTTGCGCTTCAGATCGACCCTACAATTGAAACTCTTTTCGTAAAAAACTCCGCCGAATATGAGTTCTACCGCGAGTACCGCGAGCGTTACGGCAGCGACCACCTGATCGCCATCGCCGTGGAGACCGAAGATATGTTTAGCCTGCGAAATCTCCGCAGACTCAGGCGCCTTACGGAAACGTTGGAATCCTTCGAGGAAGTGGAGCGGGTCTTGAGTTTAGCCAATGCCTCCGATATCCGGCACAAATTTATGGGAGTAAAAGTCGAACCGGTTCTGGAGGGTGTTTTTGACGGCAAGCGGGATCCTCAGGAGCTGAAGGCAGACATCGTCAACAATGAACTCTTTCGCCATAATTTGATCTCAACCGATGGGAGAGTTGCCAATGTTCTTGTATTCCTCAAGGGGGAGCAGACTAAGCGGTCGCGGGGCCAGGATTTTGTAAAGCGCCTTCGCCGTGTTCTGGAACAAGAGCGCCGACCGGGTTTCCGGTTTTATCTCGCGGGTGCGCCGATCGAACAGCACGATTTTGTCGATCTTATCCGCAAAGATCAATTCACTTTTGTCCCTATGATCACTATGTTGCTGGTCGTCGCGACCTTTGTTATTTATCGCAGCCTTGCATGTACTTTTTTGGCCATGTCGTTGGTCTTTATGACCCTCATATGGACAATGGGAACGATCTCGCTTTTGGGTGAGAAACTGAATTTGGTGACTAGCCTCTTGCCGCCCGTCATTATGATTATCACAGTCGTCAATTCGATTCATCTGATGAACCTATTCTTCGAAGTCCGACCGCATCACCCGAGCCTGCGCCGCTGCGTGGTGCTGACAATGGAACAACTGGGTGTGCCGTGTTTGCTGACACACCTAACGACGATTCTCGGATTCATTTCATTGCTGTTTAATCCCGTGCCTGCGATTCGCGATTTCGGCATTTTTGCCGCACTCGGAACCTTTTATTCCTACATCGCGCAACTCCTGTTAACGCCTATTTTGCTTCCGGCGCTTCCGTATCGGATCGGAGAACATTTACTGGATGAGACCCATTATTTGAACCGCATCATCATCGGCTTTCTCGAGAAACTGGAATATCGCTGGAAGTGGATCATCCTCGGGTTGGCTGCAACCTTTCTGGGTTTGTCTATCTATGGAATGACGAAGCTTGAGGTGGACACCAACCTCATCAAGCAGATGAGGCCGGATTCTCAGTTAGCGATCTCTACCCGGTTTATCGATGAAAATTTGACGGGCGTGTACTCGCTCGGATTTGTCATGCGGGCTAAAGACGGCAAGAGTCTTGTTGATGCCGACAAACTCAAGCGCCTCGATGCGTTCAAGGACTTCCTGGAATCCAATCCCGAGATCCCGAACGTCAACAGCATTACGACACTCATCAAGAGAATTCACGCAGCGAGGGAGGGCTCGCCCGAGGCTTACTTTATCCCCGAGGACCAAGATACTCTCGAGAAATACATGAGTGGCATGGTGAAATCGGGAGATCCGGAATTGTGGAAGCTGATATCGCCGGATCTGAAAGAGGTGCGCATTGAAGGCCGCATGAAGGCCGTCGGTACTAAAGACGGGGCGAGAGTCGAAGCGATGGCGAGAGCCTACCTTGACGAAAAACTTTCCGACGTCTTTGAGTCGCGTTTAACGGGGAGCGTTGTTCTCCTGGGGCGCATGGCCAAGGATTTGATCGGGAACCAGATGCGTAGTTTTGTTTTCGCCTTCGGCTCTATTCTCATTCTCATAGCGCTATTGTTTCGCTCTGTGCGAATTGGCTTGTTGGCCGCAATTCCCAATGTACTGCCGATCATCGGGGTTTACGGTATCATGGGGTTTATGCATATCGAGCTCTCATCCCCGACGGCTATGATTTCCAGTATTGTGCTGGGGTTGGTCGTAGATGCTTCGATTCATTTTCTTCATCGATTCAAATTGGAATTCCAGAAGCGACAACATTACCTTCAGGCCCTGCACCACACCTATCGCAACGTAGGGCAGGCGATGGTTGTATCCACGAGCATCCTCGTGGTTGGGTTTGCTTCCAGCGTCTTTGCGGCCTTTCGGCCGACGATTCACTTTGGGGTCCTCACCGGTCTGACCATCTTTTTTGCCCTCATTTGCACCCTCCTGATCCTCCCCGTCTGTGTCGTCATGACACGGCCCTTTGGGGAGCCCCGCGTTTTCGACCGGTAGGGGGGGGAGATTATCCCCTTAATTGACACCCTCCTCGGGGCTGTAATATAATGTCTCTTTGTTTTCTAAGTCTTTAAAAATGAAGGTGTAATGAAAAATGGAGCAGGAATCTAAAGTGACCGAATCCCGTTTTTTACCCAAAGAGTCCTTGACCGCAATTCTAGAGAATTTTTCGGAAGACCGTAAGATTCGGACCGCCGGACGTTTTATGGCAAAGCGGGTTATGGGCAAGAGCATTTTTGGCGATCTCAAGGACGAGAGTGCCCGAATGCAGCTCTACGTTAAGAAGGACAATCTTGGCGAAGAGGAATTTAAGGTATTTAAAGCGCTTTCGATAGGGGACATCCTGGGAATTGAAGGGAGTCTGTTCTTATCCAAGACCGGTGAAAAGACCATCAAAGTAGAGAAATTCTGGCTCTTATCAAAGATTACGAGAATGCTTCCCGAGAAGTGGCACGGTCTCAAGGACGTGGAGACACGGTACCGTCAGCGATACGTGGACCTTATTGTCAATGACGAGGTGCGTAAGACTTTCAAGACGCGCAGCAAGATTATCGGCCAGATCAGAAAGACCCTGGATGATAAGGGCTTTATGGAAGTCGAGACTCCCATGATGCAGCCGATACCCGGCGGTGCGCGCGCCAAGCCGTTTGTGACTCATCACAATACGCTCCACACAGACCTCTATCTGCGAGTCGCCCCTGAACTTTACCTAAAGCGTTTATTGGTAGGGGGATTTGAGAAGGTTTATGAGATCAACCGTAACTTCCGCAATGAGGGTATTTCGGTGCGGCACAACCCGGAATTCACAATGCTTGAGCTTTATCAGGCGTATGCCGATTATACAGATATGATGTCTGTCACCGAAGAGATCATCTCCGGGCTGGTGACGTCTCTCCACGGCCGGGATGAGATTCCTTACGGGGACCGGATATTGAATTTTAAAACGCCCTGGAAGCGCATCCGGTTTTATGATGCTTTGGAGGAAAAGACAGGTATTAATTTTCGCAAGACAGATATCCGAGAAGCCGCGGGGAAGCTTGGCGTCGATGTCAGCCCCGAGTCTGAGGATGTGGACATCCTCAATGATATCTTCGGGATTAAGGTGGAAGAGGATCTCTGGGATCCCACTTTCGTTCTCGATTATCCGACGGTGATGACGCCCCTGGCAAAGGCTAAGGACGACGACCCCGAGTTGGTTTACCGCTTTGAGTTGTTTGCGGCCCGGATGGAAATTGCCAATGCTTTTTCTGAGCTGAATGATGCGGCTGTGCAAAGGCAGCGTTTGGAAGCGCAGAAAGACATGATCGGCGAACATAAGGAAATTGATGAAGACTTTCTCATGGCGCTTGAGTATGCCATGCCCACGGCCGGCGGGCTTGGCATCGGCATTGATCGTCTCGTCATGCTACTTACAAATCAGAGTTCGATTCGAGATGTTATTTTGTTTCCGCTACTGAAACCCGAAAAACATAAAGTTACTCAGGAAGAGCCCGTACCCTAATCATGGCATTCGAACGATTTATTGCCTGGAAACATCTCGCGCATCGCCGGAAGACGGGTTTTATCTCCCTCATTTCCATTATTTCCGTGGCCGGCGTTTCGCTCGGCGTTATGGCGCTCATCGTTGTGCTGGCGGTTATGAGCGGTTTCGACCGCGAGCTCAAAATGAAGATCGTCAACGTGCAGCCCCACTTGCGGATTGAGAAAGTCGGGGGCATCTTGGATGCGGCAGCCGAAATCGGATCCATTCGCACTTTGGGAATCCCGGGTCTTGAGACAGCTGCGTCCTACGTCGAAGGGCAGGCCATTGTTCGTTCGCAGGATAATGCGACCGGGGTTCTGGTCAAGGGGGTGGATAGCCAGAATGAGGATCTTGCGCTCTATCGCGAGAAGATGAAATTCGGGGCCTTGGATTTTGAGGACACCGTAACCGTTCAGAGCAAGCGCCGCCTTTTGTTTTCCCGCAAAGTCACGGAGACGGAATTGGGCGGCATCGTAATCGGAGAATCACTCGCGGCCGTGCTTCGCGTGCGCGTCGGTGATATCGTGCACTTGATCTCGCCTTTCCAGGACAACAACGATTCCATTATTCCTCTGCGGGCCGAGAGCCGGCCGTTCCTCGTTAAGGGAATATTTCGCATGGGGATGAGTGACTTCGACAGCGGGCTTGCCCTTATAAGCCTCTCTAAAGCCCAAGCCCTTTATCACCTCGACGACCGGGTGACCGGACTCAGCCTGCGCTTTGCTGATGTGGATGAGGCCGAGCGCTGGAAGTTTTTCCTTCGGGGTCATTTTTCTCCCGATTATTATTTACGGACGTGGTATGACATGAACCAGAATTTCTTTCAAGCTTTGAAGGTCGAGAAATCGGTCATGACCATCTTACTTGCGCTCATTGTTTTGGTGGCGGCGTTCAATATCGTTTCGACGCTCATCATGATTGTGATGGAGAAGACGCGAGATATCGGAATCTTACGGTCCATCGGCGCGACCCGCGCGAGCATTCGGCGAATTTTTCTCATGGAAGGCTTTACGGTGGGCATCCTCGGGGTGGCTACGGGAACCGTTTTGGGGCTTTTGGTGACTCGGTACCTAAATAATATTACAGCTTTCATCCGAGAGACAACGGGGCTCGAATTATTCCCGAGTGACATCTATTACTTTGATAAGATCCCGACCGAGATTCACGCGCAAGATGTCGTTGCGATTGTTTCTTTCGCCCTCATTACGTCGATTGTTGCCGGTTTTTACCCGGCTCACCGTGCGGCCAGTTTGAGCCCTGTAGAAGCTTTGCGCTATGAATAATACGACGCAGGACCTACTCGCGGCCTATGATCTGAAAAAGGAATACACTACGCCAAGCGGGGAGTTGGAGATTCTCAAGGGCGTACACCTAACTCTAGAGCCCGGGGAAGCAGTTTACGTGTTCGGGCGATCGGGTTCGGGAAAGTCGACGCTCCTGCATCTGCTTGGCGGACTGGATCAAGCGACCTCGGGTAAGATCCTCTTTGAGGGCGAAGACATGACACTTCTTAAGGAACGCGAACTGGCACGCGTGCGCAATAGGCGGATCGGTTTTGTGTTTCAATCTTATTACCTTTTACCCGAACTCACTCTTTATGAAAATGTACTTCTTCCGACGATGATTGCCGGGAGGCGAAATGATAAATGGACTAAAGAATGTTTGAAGCGTGTAAAACTTTATAGCCGGGCGGACCACTACCCGTCGGAACTATCCGGAGGTGAAAAACAACGAGCCGCCATTGCCCGCGCACTTGCAAACCGCCCGTCGGTCGTGCTGTGTGACGAACCTACGGGCAATCTTGATGAAGAGACGGCCGGTATTGTGATGTCCCTCCTCGAGGATTTGAACCGGCGTGAGGGGCAGGCGTTTATAATCGTGACTCATGATGAGGCATTGGCCTGGCACGCTCATCGAACCTATCGTTTGGTGGACGGAATACTGATTCCGGAGGCCCGGGGACCTGTGAATGTCGAAAAGATTAGCTGAGAGAGATTCTGTCTAAGGAGTTTATCTATGGGACTGCAAGTTTACATTAACGGAAAATGGATGCCTAAGGAGTTGGCGAGCGTTTCTGTCTTTGATCACGGATTGCTCTATGGCGACGGTGTCTTTGAAGGGATACGCGCCTACGGCAGTCTTGTCTTCCGACTCAGGGAGCATTTGCAGCGCCTTTGGGAGTCCGCCCATACGCTTATGATCACGATTCCGCTCACCAAGCAGCAGATGGAGCGGGTGATTATCGAAACTCTCAGGACGAACCGTCTTCAGGATGCCTATATTCGGGTTGTGGTAACGCGCGGCGTCGGTGATCTCGGGCTTGATCCGGCCAAATGCAAGACGCCCACCATTTTTGTGATCACTGACAAGATTGTACTTTACCCGGCATCGCTCTATAAGAAGGGGCTGAAGATCATCACCGTGCCGACGGTTCGAAATCTTCCTGAAGCCATCAATCCGGCTATCAAGAGCTTGAATTACCTGAACAATATTCTCGCTAAGATCGAAGCAAAGAACTCCGGCTGTGAGGAGGCCTTGATGATGAACCATCAGGGGTACGTCACGGAATGCACGGGTGATAACATTTTTATGGTTAAGACTGAGAGTGGAACTCGGAGGAAACCGGTACTGATTACACCCCCGGATTATCTTGGCGCTTTGAAGGGGATTACGCGTCAAGCCATTATTGAATTGGCGCAGAGCAGAAAGATTGCTTTCGAGGCCAGGGTGATTACGCGCCATGATCTATTTAATGCCGATGAGGTGTTTCTTACGGGCACTGCCGCCGAGGTTATTCCCGTGGTTGAGATTGACGGTCGCAAGATAGGAGCCGGCAAGCCGGGTAAGATGACCAATATTCTGCTCGGAGACTTCCACCGCCTGACAAAGAAGGACGGGGTTCGGTATCGCCTTTGAGGCCCTGAGCCACACCCATCCTATAAGTCTTTTAATTTAAACGAGTTAACCCAATCATGGTTGAGCCTTAGGCGAGGCCGGATGGAAACCGTGATATAATGAAAACACTATGAATTGTAATGTGTGCGGGGTTAACGAGGCCACGATTCATCTTACGGAAATCGTGAACAATCAGATGGTCGAGATACATCTCTGTGACACCTGTGCTCAGGAAAAGGGTACTGATTTTAAGACGCATTTCAATCTGGGGGATTTGCTTATGGGGTTATCCAGTTTGGATCAGGCGAACGCGTCATCAGAGAAGCGGCTGGCCAAGGTGTGCCCCAATTGCGGCATGAGCTACGAGGAGTTCGGTAAGTCAGGACGATTGGGCTGTAGTGAGTGCTATGAGGCATTTGCCAAGATGTTGCTGCCGCTCATACAGCGGGTGCAGCGAGCCACGCATCATCTCGGCAAGAAACCGACCAAGATCTCACGTTCTGTGCGTACGACTTATGACCTCCGTCTTTTGCAGGATCGCCTCAGAAAAAGCGTGGACTCGGAGGAGTTTGAGAAGGCGGCCATGTTGCGTGATGAAATCAAACGTATTGAGGACAGGCTTAAAAAGGGAAAGAAAAAGTGAGTCAGGTAGACGTTTTTATAAATCAGACAGCCGAGTGGTTGCGTGCAGCCGGACCCGATAGCGATATCGTCGTCAGTTCCCGGTTGAGGCTTGCCCGTAATATTTCGGGGTTTCCCTTTCTGCAGAAGATGTCCGTTCCTCAACAGCAGGAAGTCGTTGAAAAAGTGAAAGTAGCTACCGAGACATGCGTGGGCCTGAAGGAAGCCTACTACCTTCGTTCTACCGACCTGAGCGAACTGGATCGCCAATTTCTGGTGGAACGGCATCTGATCAGCCGCGAACATGCGACCGAGGGCGGATCCAAGGCTGTGGCAATTACTCCCGATGAGGTCGTGAGCTTGATGATTCTCGAAGAGGATCATCTTCGATTGCAGACCTTTCAGTCGGGATTTAGTTTGGGCGAGGCCTGGAAGATTATCGACGTGATCGATAACGAGCTCGAAGCCGAGCTTGATTTTTCGTTTAATCCAAACCTTGGATATTTGACCGCGTGTCCCACGAATGTGGGCACAGGGCTGCGCGCTTCGTGCATGCTGCACCTTCCGAGTCTTGTTCTGACAAAACAGGTGCATAAAGTCTTGCAGGCGCTGACCAAATTAAATTTTGCGGCACGGGGCCTATATGGAGAGGGCACTCAGGCTACGGGTAATTTCTTTCAATTCTCCAATCAGATTACGCTTGGACAGCGCGAAGAAGAGATGATCGATAATCTCGAAAGAGTGATTCGCCAGGTGATCGCTCACGAAAAAGAGGCGCGCCAGTTCTTGCGTTCAAAGCGGAAAGTGAAGTTTGAGGATCAGATCTGGCGTGCCGTAGGAACACTGAAGTCGTCGCGAATTATCTCTTCGTCGGAAGCGACTCAGCTGCTGTCTCTCGTGGAACTCGGCATTGATATGGACTTGGTGAAGTCGAGCTTGACGCAACAAGAGTGGAGCGGTCTTTTCTTGTTGATTCAGCCCGCGCACTTGCAGAAAATTAATAAGAAAAAATTGAATTCATCAGAGCGGGACATCTGCCGCGCCGATCTTATAAGGGAACGGCTTAAAAAAATAACACTATAATCTTCGGAGGTTAGGCATGTTTGATAGATTTACGGAAAGAGCCAGGAAAGTAATTATTCTCGCCAAGGAAGAAGCGAAAAGGTTTAATCACGATTATATCGGGACCGAGCATATTTTGTTAGGACTCATCAAGGAAGGGGAGAGTGTTGCTGCGGCCGTGTTGCAGAATCTCGGCCTGTCGTTGGATACGATCCGTCTTGAAGTGGAAAAGCTTGTCCAGTTTGGCCCGAGCACTATTGTGTCCGGCGATATTCCTTTCACACCGAAAGCCAAGAAAGTGATCGAGCTTGCTATGGATGAAGCCAGGCGGCTCGGCCACAACTACATCGGGACCGAGCACTTGCTCCTGGGATTGATTAAGGAGGGTGAGGGTGTCGCGAGTCATGTGCTTATGAATGTCGGCCTCGATCTCAACAAGGTTCGCGCCGAAGTTATCAAGCTGTTAGGGTCTTCCACGCCGTCCGGGTCTGCGGGCGGAATCGGGACCCCTGCCGGGACGGGGAAATCAAAAACAAAAACACCGGCTCTGGATGCCTTCGGCCGTGACCTTTCAACGATGGCGCGCGAAGGAAAACTTGACCCGGTTGTGAACCGTCAGGATGAAATCGCGCGTGTGATCCAGATTCTGGCGAGGCGCACGAAGAATAACCCCGTGCTTCTCGGAGAAGCCGGAGTCGGGAAAACGGCAATCGTCGAAGGTCTGGCGCAGCTAATTATTTCCGGAGACGTGCCGGAGATTTTGATGGATAAGAGGATCGTCGTGCTCGATCTGGCTCTGATGGTTGCCGGCACCAAGTATCGCGGACAATTCGAGGAGCGCATCAAAGCGGTGATGGACGAGATTCGCCGTTCCGAGAACGTGATGGTGTTTATCGATGAAATTCATACCCTCGTCGGGGCAGGTGGCGCCGAGGGTGCGATTGACGCCTCCAACATTTTGAAACCAGCGCTTTCTCGCGGCGAGATTCAGTGCATCGGTGCTACGACGCTTGATGAATATCGTAAGTACATCGAGAAAGATGCCGCGTTGGCCCGCCGCTTTCAGACCATTATCGTAGACCCGCCTTCGGTCGATGAAGCCAAGCAGATCCTCAAAGGCCTGCGCGATAAGTATGAGGCGCATCATCGTGTCAAAATTTTAGATGAAGCCATCGATGCGGCGGTCGTGCTCTCCGAGCGTTATATTAGCGGCCGTTTCCTTCCCGACAAGGCGATTGATCTGATTGACGAGGCGGGAAGCCGCGCGCGTCTTTCTATGACGACGATGCCCAAGGACCTCAAAAAGCTGGAAGGCGAGATCGACGCGTTTAAACGCGAGAAAGAAGAGGCCATCAAGTCTCAGGATTTCGAAAAAGCAGCCAAGCTGCGCGATGATGAGCGCAAGGCCAAAGAGGAACTGTTACGGGTCAAAAAGACCTGGAAGGAGTCTAAGTCCGAGGTGGAAGTACAGGTCACTGAGGAAGATATTGCGACTATCGTGTCAAAATGGACCGGTGTTCCCTTGCAGCGCTTGGAGGAGAAAGAAACGGCTCGCTTGCTTCGCATGGAAGATGAAGTCCATGCGCGTGTCATCGGGCAGGACGAAGCCATCCGTGCTATTTCTCATGCGGTTAGGCGTGCCCGTTCAGGGCTTCGCAACCCGCGGCGTCCTATCGGTGCCTTTATCTTTCTCGGACCGACGGGCGTCGGAAAGTCGTTGCTCGCACGTGCTTTGGCCAACTTCATGTTTGGCGATGACGATGCCATAGTTGTCGTCGATTGCTCCGAGTATGGAGAAAAGTTTAACGTTTCCCGCCTCGTCGGAGCGCCTCCGGGTTATGTGGGGTATGAAGAGGGTGGACAGCTCACCGAAAAGATTCGCCGCCGTCCCTACTCGGTGATTCTCTTCGACGAAATTGAAAAAGCCCATCCTGACGTGTTTAACATATTGCTGCAGCTTATGGAGGAGGGGCGCTTGACTGACTCCTTCGGCAGGAAAGTGGATTTTCGTAACACCATTGTGATTATGACTTCCAATGTCGGAGCAGATCTAGTCCGCAAAGCAGGCATCGGGTTTGGCACGAAGGAAGACGATGTCAATTACGATAAGCTCAAAACAAAACTTCTGGATGAAACCAAAAAAGTTTTCCGTCCGGAATTTCTTAACCGGGTTGACGACATTGTTGTTTTTCATCCCCTGGCTCGCCAGGATCTGGAGCAGATCATCAATATAGAACTTGAAGAGGTTAAGAGCCGGCTCAGAGAGAAGGGCATGGAGCTGGAACTTACAGCTGAGGTTAATAAGTTTCTTATTGATAAAGGTTATGACCCCGTTTATGGCGCGAGGCCCCTCAAGCGCGTGCTTCAGCGCTATATCGAAAACGTTCTGGCCGAGGAAATTCTTTCCGGTAAGTTTGAAAGCGGATGTAAGATCCGTGCCGAACTTCGGGGTGAAACGATTCAGTTTGAAAAAACGTCCTGAGGATAGGCTGGCGGCATGAGACCGCGGTTAAAAACTCTATTATTGTGCGTCGTCGTCGTGACGGCGGCGCTTATCCTGGGTTCACATTTTCTTCTTCATGGTGCGGTCGCTAGCGACACCTTCCGTCGTTTTGCCGAGGCCGAACTCGGAGAGCTCTTTTCGAGTGAAGTGAGCATCGGTAAAATCCACACACGTTTTTTCTACAAGATCGTTTTCACGGATCTGGATGTTCGCCGTCCCGAAGGAAGTGACTCCTCCTCCCTGCGCATTCCCTCAATCGTTTTTCGGTATGATCCTCTGCGTGTTCTGGGGCAGCGTTTTCGCTCGCCTGCGGGCGTGGTCCTTGAAGCCCCGAATGTGAATCTTGCCGGGACGAGTTTTCTGGCCGGTCTGAACCAGACCGGTCTAGGCACAAATCCAAATGGTTTTTCCGCACTCTCTAATCTTGCTTTGGAGGGTGGAACAATCGATTATGTCATTCCGCATACGGGAACGAACCTTCACATACGCGATGTCTGGGCACAGTTCCGGGCTGTCGATAAAGGGAAGACTCTGGTTGATCTGAGAGGACGTATGGAGGGGGTCGCGGACGGTCAGCTACATATTCATGGAACCCTGAGCGCGGCCGGCCAGCCCCATGACCTAGTTATGGACTTTGAAGCGAGCAAAACCGATAACTCCAGGAAGTCTCCGACAAAATTAAACGCGAAGATCACATGGGCGGAGGACCGTATTTCCTTCAATCGAGTGAATCTAAATCTTCAGGGCTGGGAGCTTGGTTTTGAGGGCAGCTTACAGCCGTTGAGTGCTTATCCGACACTGAACCTTCGGTGTACCGTCACGAGGGGAGTCCTTCAGGGGGAAGTTTCCATGACGGCTGATCTCACATCGGAACGCATTGTGGGAACATTCAAAAGAACCGACGGTGAGGTTGATCATTGGCAAGGTCGTATTTCCCGTCGCGGGGCAAGCCTGAAATTTGAAGAGCTGGTGTGGGATACGGGATTAACGGCCAAAGGGCAGTTTAATTTTGACTCGGGTGATTATAACTTTGATTTTGAGCATGGCAGACAACGGTGGTCAATTCTTTCTAATTGGCAAGGGCGGGATGTCGGCATCCTGGTGGATATCAATCATGCGAAACTCGCGGGGCTTGACGTCACAACCCGCGGCGGAATTCACTTGAAGCCGAAAGATTCTTGGGACGGCGCACGGCGCTTTCAAGCAGATTTCCGAAGCGATTACTTCCTCCTCGAGCAAATGCCGCTTCATGACTTTAAGGGTAGTTTTGAATTGACTGCTGCCGGAATTGAAAATCTTTTGGCGACGTGGGGAGGCGTGTTTGGGGTGCAGGGCGACGTGCTTCTCGAAGAGAACGCCCCCGAAGCCAGTTTGGTTGTTCACGTGACAGACTTTGATCTGAGCAAACTTCAGGACTACGCAATCCGTCCGTTACCGAAGCCCTTTGGCGGCTTTTTAGAGGGCAGGCTTAAAGTTGAAGGGGCGCTCGATAACCCGGAGCTTATCGGGGATTTCCGTGTCAAAAACGGCCTCTTGCGAAGACTCGATTATGACCGCGCGATTGTCCACGTTAGAGGATATCTGCCGTACCTTGCGCTGCAAGACTCAAAAGTTTTACGCGGACGCAGCACGTTGTATCTTAAAGGGGCCCTGGATTTTTCATTGCAAAATGCTTTCCATGGAGTTCGTATTGAGACAGCGGACAAACTTGTACTGTGGAAAGGCGTCAGCATTGGCACGAGTGCTGCCGAGGAGGGTGTGGAGTTTGCCCCCTCTATGGAAAAGTTTCCGTTAATGAGACTAGTTTTAGAAGGTAAGGGTCGCGATTCGACCGGTGATCCGGATCAGCTTCAGGATGAAGGCTACATTGCCGCCGGTCCTAAAATACAGTTCTGATTCCCGTATTTAATGGAAGCATCAAAAATCAAATCACTCAGAAAACTGGTTCCGATTCGGCTGTCGCTGCGTGCCGTCGGGACTATAGGCTTGCAGATGGCGTATCATGCCGGAGCGCTTGCCTTTCTCCTGCGAGATACCCTCAGGGTGCTGTTCGGTGCGCCGGTCAAATGGCGATTGACCTTGCAGCAGATGCACAAAATCGGAGTCACGTCGCTACCCCTCGTTGTTCTTACGGCGCTTTTTACCGGAATGGTATTATCCCTGCAGTCCGCTTATCAGCTGCGCCTCTTTGCGGCAGAGCAATTCATTGCCGACCTTGTAGCCCTATCAATAACTCGAGAGCTTGGACCTGTTCTCACGGCAATGGTTGTGGCCGGTCGTGTGGGGGCCTCGATCGCCGCCGAATTGGGCACTATGAAGGTGACCGAACAGATTGATGCGCTCAAGGCTCTTGCGGTCGACCCCATTCGATACCTTGTGGTGCCGCGATTTTTGGCTGCTTTTCTGATGTTATTTGTCCTGACAATCTATGCCGACGTCATCGGAATGCTGGGCGGCTACGTCATTTCCGTTTTTAAACTCGGCAGTAGTCACTATCAGTATCTGAGCCGCAGTATCGACGCCCTCGCTGTCAAGGATGTGATAACGGGACTGGTGAAAGCTTTTTTCTTCGGGGGCATTATCGCGATCGTCGGCTGTCATTTCGGCTTCCATGCTTCGGGCGGAGCCGAGGGAGTCGGCCGCGCAACAACGTTGGCCGTGGTGACCGCATTGGTTCTTATCATTGCTTCAGATGCGCTCTTTACGGCGGTATTTTACTTCTTTTAAGATGATTAAAATCCGCGGACTCCATAAGTGGTTTAAATCACATCACGTATTGCAGGGCCTGGACCTGGATATAGAAGAAGGCCATACGCTTGCGATCATCGGAAGGTCGGGCTGCGGCAAAAGTGTTCTATTGAAGCACATTATGGGGCTCCTGGAACCGGATGGGGGCCATATCCTGGTCGATCAGGTGGATATCTCCTCATTGAGCTCGCGTGAACTCGGGGAGTTTCGAGGTCGGATCGGCATGTTGTTTCAGGGTGCGGCATTGTTTGATTCCCTGACTGTGGAGGAAAACGTAGGTTTCTCGCTCTACGAGCACACGGATCTTTCCGAAGAGGTGATACACGAGAAGGTGCGTGAGAAACTCGCTCTGGTGGGTTTGAAGGATATCGAGAATCATATGCCGGCGTCACTGTCGGGCGGTATGCGCAAGCGAGTTGGCTTGGCACGGGCTATCTGTAGTGAGCCTAAGATCATCCTCTATGATGAGCCGACAACGGGTTTGGACCCGATTAATGCGGATGCAATCAATGAGCTAATTCTCGAGATGGCGGATCGGCTGGGTGTGACATCGATTGTTGTGACACATGATATGAAAAGCGCTTATAAGGTGGCGGATCGTATCGCCATGCTATATCATGGAAGAATTATCGGGACAGGCACGCCGGATGAAATCCGGGAAACGGACGACGAGGTTATCCGGCAGTTTGTCACGGGGTCGTCGCACGGCCCCATTACCCGGGACGAAAGCTAGCTTTTTTAGAAGAAAAGGGCACAAATCGCATGGTTGAAGGCGCAGGTGGATCCCACAATAGCTCAATGAAGAAGGGTCGCGACGAGACCGTTGTCGGCATGTTCGTAATTGTCGGTTTTCTGCTGCTAACCATCGTAGTCTTCTTCGTAAGCGGTGTTTACGTCTTCCGTAAGGGCTATACCCTGGAGGTTGTCTACCAATATGTCAGCATTCTAGACAAAGGGGCCCCTGTGAGGATGGCCGGGGTTAGGATTGGTGAGGTGAGCAAGGTAGACCTTGTTTTCGATGAAGATCTCGGCCAAACCCGTGTGGTTGTTAAACTTTTCATTGAAAAGGGGGTGGAAATTAGAGAAAATTACCTGTTCTATATACGGGGCACTCATATCCTGAGTGAGCCGCATGTCGAGATTGCGCCCCAACCGGGCAGTTTCCCACTCTTGCAGGAGGGAACACGGGTTGACGGGGTGGATCCGACACCGATTGAGGCCCTGGTACATCGTGGTCATCGGATCGCCGAAGATCTGGAGCAAATGATAGGAAATCTGCGACATGCTCTGGAAGACGAGGAAATGGCCCGAGCGATCAAAGAAACAGTCCTGAATCTAGCGACTTTGACGGATTCGTTAAACCGTCTCATGAGTGATTCAGAAGAAGATCTTCGGGAAGCCAGGCGAAACATTAATATTGTCTTGGAGTCCCTCAGCGGCGTCTTGGATAAAATCGATTCCGGTGACGGAACCATTGGCAAGCTTCTCGCCGAAGATGAGCTTTATCAGGAGATGAGGGAATTTGTTAAAGAAATTAAGGAGCATCCTTGGAAGCTACTTAAACGTGATGATAAGAGGAAGAAAATCCTCGGTATCGTCTAAATATTTTATGACCCATCATTTTTTCAAAACTTCATTTTTTGATACTAACATAAGGAGTCGATTCAATGATAATTGCTATCCGTATTCTCTTCGTATGTACTTGTGCTTTGTTGGGTTATTTTTCAGAAATGTCGTGGTTGCCGATTGTCAAAGGTTCCGCAGCGCCTCTCATTCGTTCAATAAGCGGATTTCTCGTTGGGACTCTCGTCATATCGATCGACATCTTCTTTAAACAGTATACAGTTCGGAATATCCTCTCCGTTATTGTCGGCGCCGCTCTGGGGCTTTTAGTCCACCGCCTCTTCATGTCGGTGGTGGCGCTTACGCAACTTCCTCCCGACTCCGTTCGCAACCTAGGCATTGCTACGGCTGCTGTTTTCACCTACCTCGGTGTCATCACGATCCTCAGGGGTCAAGACGAATTTGCGCTTATGATCCCATTTATAAAGCTGGACACTAAAGGGACGGGGGAGGAGCTTATCCTCGTCGATACAAGCGTTATTATCGACGGACGCATTGCAGACATTTGTGAGACTCACTTTATATCGGGGAAGTTAATTGTGCCGCGGTTTGTTCTTAAGGAGTTGCAGCTGATCTCCGATTCGTCGGATCCGCTAAAGCGCAACCGCGGCCGCCGCGGCCTCGATATCCTGAATCGGATTAAAGGGAATCCTAACGTCCAAGTTAAGATCAATGAAATGGATTTTCCGGAGTTTTCCACCGTGGATGCCAAATTGGTCAAGATGGCTCAGGTGACCAATGCCAAGGTATTCACGAACGACTACAACCTTAATAAGGTAGCAGAACTTCAGGGTGTGCGCGTACTGAATATCAACGACTTGTCGAATGCCCTAAAGCCTATTGTCATGCCAGGCGAGGTGATGCAGGTCAAGGTGCTCAAGGATGGCAAGGAGCATGACCAGGGAGTTGCCTATCTCGACGATGGAACCATGGTCGTGGTCGATAACGGGCGCCGGCGCATCGGGCAGACACTCGGCGTCACGATTACGAGTGTGCTTCAAACGCAAGCCGGCCGTATGATTTTTGCAAAACCCGCCGATGAAGTCGACCGAGGAGATGCCTCGGAGCGTGAGCCCCGCCGCGAACGGCGTCCTCCTCGCCAGGATCACCGTAAGCACAATCACGCCAACGAAAAGGCGAGGTAGCGTGAATGCGAGCAAGCCTGATTGTGGCTGCGGGCGGCAGCGGCCTGCGATTTCTCAAGGGCCTTAGGTCTAAGGGCGCGCGGTTCCGTAAAAAGCCTGTCAGTAAAATCTTCTTTCCCTTGCAGGGCCGCTCTGTTCTTGCCCGGTCACTGACTCCGTTTACCGAGATTCCGTTCATTCGCGAGATTATCCTGGCTGTGCCGCCGAATTCAGTTAAGGATGTGAAGAAGCTTTTGCAGCGCGGAGACTTTCATGGCGTCAAACTTGTGGCCGGCGGTGCCACTCGTGCTGCGTCGGTACTTTCTGCGCTCAACAAGGCGAACCGACGGCATGATTGGATCATCGTGCATGATGCAGCGCGGCCTTTTGTGCGACCGCAAGCTATCAGGAAACTCTTTGCCTCGGTTCGAGACACAGATGGCGCGATTCTGGGTAAGCGTGTGGTGCCAACGATTAAGAGAGTGACATCGACACGACGCGTTATTGAGTCGACCGTCGACCGCTCACATCTTTTTGAAGCCGAAACGCCGCAGCTCGTGCGCCGCTCAGTTTTGCTCCGAGCCTATCGTGATAATCCCAATGCACTGCGTGCCACTGACGAAGCCTCGCTTTTGGAGTCGATCGGGGCGAAGGTGAAAGTTGTGCCTCATGAGGGTTGGAATCCAAAGATTACGACCGTCGAAGATCTCGAACTGGCTGAAGCCGTTTTAGCCAAACAGTATCCGGATGAAACGCGTGTCGGATTCGGCCGTGACACTCATCGTTTGGTGGCTGGGAGGAAGTTTTATCTGGGCGGTATCAGGATTTCGGCAGAGGCGGGTCCTCTGGGGCACTCCGACGGTGATGCGCTTCTGCATGCGGTTATCGACGCGATATTGGGTGTTACCGGTGAGGGCGATATCGGAGATTGGTTCTCAGACAAGACAAAGAAATGGAAGGGGATTCGGAGCGCCAAGATGTTGCAGGCGGTATTGCGCAAATCCACTGAATTGGGTTGGAAAGTCATGCACGTAGACACCGTGATCAGCCTGGAAAGGCCGCGCTTGGGAAAAATGAAACTGGTGATCAAGAAAAAGCTTGCGGGATTATTGGGTATCGAACGCGGGCGCGTTTCGATCAAGGCGAAGTCCTCAGAGGGGCTTGGTGCGATCGGCGAAGGGCTTGCCATTCACTGCGAGGCCGTGGTCAGTATGCGGAAGGCCGGATCATGATTCGTGTTCGCTTTGCCCCGTCGCCGACAGGATATCTGCACCTCGGAAATATTCGAACCGCGCTGTTTAACTACCTGTTTGCCAAAAGGACCGGCGGAAAATTTATTTTGCGCATTGAGGATACCGACCAGGAGAGATCCCGGCTGGAATTCGAGGAGGCGCTCAAAGAAGATCTTCTGTGGATGGGGCTTCGTTGGGATGAGGGCCCTGACGTTGGGGGAGAGCACGGGCCGTATCGCCAGTCGGAAAGATCGGGAATTTACAGCGAATACATTGATCGTCTTATCAAAGAGAAAAAGGCCTATTACTGCTATGTGACCGAGGAAGAAACCACGGAGATGAAACGCTTGGCATTGGAAGAGCGCCGCTCGGTGCGGCATGACAATCGAGGCCGGAATTTTACGCGCGCTGAGATCGAGTCGCGAAAGGTGCGCGGCATAAAGCCAACCGTGCGGTTTAAGATCGATCAGCCCGAACTGAGTCTGAATGATCTCGTGCGCGGAGATGTTTCCTTTAATCTGGACGATATGGTGGGTGATTTTATCATTCAGCGGGCCGACGGACAGCCCACATTCCATCTGGCCGTGTGTGTCGATGACGCGTTGATGGGCGTGACTCATGTCATTCGCGGTGAAGATCACCTGTCGAACACACCCAAGCACATTCTCCTGACTCGAGCCATGGGACATGAGCCGCCCAAGTATGGGCATCTGTCGTTGGTTCAGGGGCCCGGAGGCGAGCCCCTTTCCAAACGCATGGAGTCGATATCGATTAAAGAATTTCGGCGAAGGGGCTATCTACCGCATGCGCTTGCGAACTATATCGCGCTCCTGGGGTGGTCCCCCGGCGGTGACAGGGAAATCCTCAACTGGGAAGAGCTGCAGCATCTCTTCGATATCACGAAGACGAGCCGATCCGCCTCCAGTTTTGATCCCCAAAAACTGGATTGGGCTAATGGTGAGCATCTGCGGCTTTTGTCGGAAGACGCGTTCTGCCGTGTTGCCGCGGCTTATTTGAAGGCTTATAAACACGTGCCGTTTGATGAAGTGTTCTTAAAGACGGCTCTGCCGGCATTCAAGGAAAATATCGAACGCCTTGAACAACTAGAGGATCGTTTCGGGATATTTTCCGACGATTTTAAGTACGAGAACAGTGATGCTCTGAAAAGCGCAGAGTCCCGCGAAATCTTTGAAGTGGGATTGGCTGTTTTGAAGACTATGGTCGAGACCGGGCAGGCCGGAGCCGAGGAGTTTTGCTATGAGGCCTTCGTCAACGGGATTAAGCCAAAGGTTAGAGCGAAAGGTAAGAAGCTCTTCTTGCCGCTTAGGATTGCCCTGACGGGCCGTGAGCATGGGCCCGAACTGAAGAAAATCTTCCCGGCTTTTGGCGCCGAGAGGGTTCGCCTTCGTTTGGAAAGGGCCCTGGGCAAGTACTAATGACCCCTCAATTCTTTAATACCCTGTCGGGCCGAATCGAGGCCTTTGAACCGTTAAACGGAAAAGAAGTTCGCATGTATACATGCGGGCCAACGGTCTATGACTATGCCCATATCGGAAATTTCCGAACTTTTATCTTTGAGGACCTGCTGCGGCGGTACTTGGAGTCACAGGAATTCCGGGTACTGCATACGATGAATATTACGGATGTTGACGATAAGACCATCGCCGGTGCAGCCCGTGAGGGAGTTGCTCTTGAGGAATACACGCGCAGATTTACGGATGCCTTTTGCGAGGATCTGAACACGCTCAATATTCGACGCCCGAACCATCCGGAAAGTGAGCCGAGAGCGACGGCGGATATTCCCGTGATGATTGAGCTGATACAGAAGCTCGTCGAGACCGGGCATGCCTACGAGAGCGACTGTTCCGTTTATTTTCGCGTGAACTCGTTCCCTAATTACGGGAAACTGTCGAAGAAGAGACTGGAGAAAAATATTACGGGTGCGCGAGTCGATAGCGATGAGTACGAAAAAGAGGACGGCTCGGACTTTGTTCTGTGGAAGGCCGCCAAGGAGGGAGAACCTTCCTGGGAATCCCCGTGGGGAAAGGGCCGACCCGGTTGGCATATTGAGTGTTCGGCCATGAGCATGAAGTATCTCGGGGCGACATTTGATATTCATGCCGGAGGTGAAGACCTGGTTTTCCCGCACCACGAAAACGAGATTGCTCAGTCTGAAGCCGCGACCACTAAGCCGTTTGTTCGCTACTGGCTGCACAGCAAGCATTTGCTTGTAGACGGTAAGAAGATGTCGAAGTCCGAAGGGAATTTTTATACTCTTCGCGATCTGTTAGGAAGGGGTTACGACCCGATGGCGATTCGATATGCGCTGCTCGCGACGCATTACCGCATGCCGCTGAATTTTACTTTGGAGGGATTGGACGCGGCGCGCAATGCCCTCAAAGATCTCAAGGCCTTTTATTCCAGCGTGATTAATCACGAGGTCTTCGGCCGCAGGTATTCCGCCGAGGATCAGCTGATGAGTAACGCCCAAGATCTTGAGAAGGATTTTTTTGGCGCCTTGGCCGATGACCTAAATATCTCGAAGGCGCTGGCTTCTCTTTTTACGTTTGTGGGCGAGACGGACACGCGGATAAAATCCGGAGCATTGTCCGAGCAGGATCATAGCGAGATTAGCCGCGTTCTCAAACGGTGCAATCAAGTGTTAGGGGTGGTGCCCGAAGAGCGCTATGGAGATTTCCCGGAGGATATTCGGCAGTGGCATGAGGAACGAAAGTGCGCACGTATCGAGAAGCGGTTCAGCTCGGCGGATAAATGCCGCCAAAAACTGTCCGAATTGGGCTATATTGTGTGGGACGAGGCCGACGGAATTTCGGGAATTGCTAAATGAAGCAAGGCAGAATGATTACGTTTGAAGGGGGCGAAGGAAGCGGCAAGAGCACGCAGATTCGGAGGGCCGCGGCCTACCTCAGGAAGCGTGGCCATCGGGTATTGCTTTTGCGGGAACCCGGAGGTACGCGCGTCAGCGAAGCGATACGCAAGGTCGTTATGAGTAAGCGATTTCGGGATATGACGCCGGAGACCGAGCTCCTGCTTTATCTGGCAGCGCGGGCGCAGATTGTACAGGAAAAAATCTTACCGGCGCTTAGAAAAGGGACTATTGTGATTTGTGACCGCTTTGAGGACTCAACCATTGCTTATCAGGGGTTTGCGCGCAAGCTATCGCGAGACGGCATCTTAGAGACGAGCCGGCGCTGGGTGCGAGGGTCCTTGAAACCGTATTTGACCTTTCTTTTAGACCTACCGCCGAAAGAGGGTCTCAAGCGGAGCGGCCGGCGTGATCGTATCGAGACTGAATCTTTGTCCTTTCACGAAAAGGTCCGGCGGGGTTTTCTCACATTGGCACGGCAAGAGCGTCGTCGTTTTCTCGTGCTGGATGCGAGCCGTAAGCGGGCCGAAGTTGCGAGGCAAATTCGAAAGAGGCTTGAGCGTGTCTTCTAGTATCGTTGAAAAACAACCGTTTCCCGTTCGCGTTTTGAACACGCATGTTCGAAAAGATCGAGTTGCTCATACCTATTTGCTCACAGGGAAACAGGACTCGGGCCGCGAAGATCTTGCCCTCGCTTTTGCCTCCGCGCTGAATGACGAGGAGGGATTGGAATTTGGTGATCTGAGCGGACGGAATGGAAACCGCATAACGACAAACCAATACCCCGATATGCTCTGGGTCGGGGAAGATGCGACCGCCCGCTCGATCAAGATCAGTGAAGTCCGCAAGTCCGTCGAATGGAGTCATTTGCGTTGCTATGAAGGGAAGTGGAAGATTGTCATTGTTCGCGATGCGGAACGGCTTACGGTTGAGGCCCAGAATGCGTTTCTAAAAACCCTGGAAGAGCCGCCCGCGCACACTGTTTTTTGCCTCCTCGTGGAAAATAAGGAACGTTTGCTTGAGACTATTCGCTCGCGCTCTTTTGAGCTCCGGTTGCAGCCATTAAGCGACGACCTCGCCGAACTTGCCGAGCGCGTACCGGCAGAATTCGGGCGAAAGCGATGGGAAGATTTTTTTGAGGCGTATAACACCGAGGAAAGGATCGAGGTCAAGGCGCTGCTTGATTCGCTGACAGCTTACTTGCGGGCGTGCTTGATCCGGTCGGCAAGTTCCGGTGAGGGGAGTGAATTCGCGTGGGCGTGGATTCGGTCCCTCGAAGTTCTTTTGGAGAGTAAACAGGCCCTCAATGAAAATGCAAACCAGAAATTGACTCTGACAAGACTGGCGATGCTTTTCAAAGAGTTACTGCCTAACCCCGAGATGGTTCGAAATGGCTGATAAAAAATACTACATCACGACGCCGCTTTATTATGTGAATGCCAAGCCGCACATCGGGCATGCCTACACGAATATTTTATGCGATACCTTTGCGCGTTTCCGCCGCTATCTGGGAGAGGATGTCTTCTTCATGACAGGGACCGATGAGCACGGGACAAAGATTGAAAAGGCGGCCCGTGATCAAAATATGGAGCCGAAAAAGTATGTTGATGAAATGGTTCCGCATTTTAAGGATCTCTGGGAGCAGTTGGGGATTCAATACGATTATTTCATTCGCACAACCGATGAGGACCACAAGGAAACGGTGCGAAAAGTTCTGGAGGATCTTGGGGCTCGAGGCGAGCTCTATAAGGATAACTATCAGGGATGGTATTCGGTCAAGAGTGAAACCTTTTATGCCAAGGCCGAGCTTGTCGATGGGAAGTGCCCTGATACGGGCGGAGAAGTACAGGAGATAGTCGAAGAGAACTATTTTTTCCGTATGTCGAAGTATCAGGACTGGCTCATGGATTACATCCGTAAAAACCCCGACTTTATTCAGCCCGAAATCCGCCGCAATGAGATCCTGGGTTTTCTTAAACAACCCTTACAAGACCTCTGTATTACGCGTCCCAAAGAGAGATTGTCGTGGGGGATTCCTTACCCGTCTTCTCCCGAGCATGTCATCTACGTCTGGTTTGATGCCCTTATTAATTACGTCAGCGGTGTCGGCTATAAGCGCAACGAGGATCAATTTAGCCGGTACTGGCCTGCCGATGTTCATGTTGTGGGAAAGGACATTGTTCGCCACCACGCTGTTTACTGGCCGATCATGCTCAAGGCATGCGGCGTCCAGATGCCGCATAAAGTACTGGCGCATGGTTGGTGGACGCTGGCGGGCGCCAAGGTATCGAAGTCGAGCGGTAATATCGTAGACCCTATCGAATTGATTCGAAAGTATGGAGTTGACGCCTTTCGCTATTTTCTCTTGCGCGAAGTCACGATAGGTTATGACGGGGCTTATTCGGAGGACCTTCTGCGCCAGCGCTATACGAGTGACCTTGCCAATGATTTGGGTAATCTCTGGTTTCGAGTTGCTTCGATGCTGGCAAAGTACTTCGGAGCGGTCGTGCCGCATGCGGATACCCTCGAGTCGGAAGGTCTCATACGCGAGACTTACGCGCTCTGGGAGAAGGTGCGGGAGCCCATGATGGCTTATGACCCGCGTTCGGCCTTGGAGGCAATATGGGCTGTGATCACGAGCGCGAATCAATACGTAGAAGAAAATAAACCCTGGGTTTTGGCCAAGGACCCCAAGTCAAAAGAGAGACTGGCCCTCGTCCTCGCCACCCTGACCGAGTGTGTGGCGCATGTGGCGGTATTACTCGTGCCTTTTCTCCCCAAAACAGCGCAGAGCATGCTTGCGGGCCTGAAACTTTCGAGTGACGGGGTCATGAATGCGGACAAATTTAGCCGCCCGCTTCTTAGGAAGGGCACGCAAGTCGAGCGCGGCGATGCCCTTTTCCCGCGGATGGAAGTTGAAGCGTAACCCCCATGGCTGTTTTCGTTGATACCCATGTCCATCTGCACTTTCCCGATTACCGCGAAGACCGCGAAGAGGTGATTGAGCGTGCTCGCGCAGAGGGGATTGCTTATTTTATTAATATCGGAACAAATCTTGCGACTTCGCGAGAAGCCTTGGAAATAGCCCATGCTTATGAGGATGTCTACGCTTCCGCCGGAATCCATCCCCACGATGCCAAGGATGCGGGCGCCGCCGATATTGCGCAGCTGGAAGAACTGTTGAAGGATGACAAGATGGTCGCAATTGGCGAAGTTGGCCTTGATTTTTTTAGAAACATCTCAACCCCGGAAGTTCAGATTGCCTTTTTGGAGAGATTTCTCGAATTGCAACAGCGTGTTAAGAAGCCTCTGGTGATTCATTGCCGAGACGCCTATGATAAGCTTGACGAAGTTCTGGCAAGCGCGGGAGGTAAGCCCTACGAGGGTGTGATGCATTGTTACTCCTCAGACCGTGAAGTTATGAAGCGCTTCCTGGATTACGGCTTTTATATTTCATTCGCCGGCCCTTTGACCTATAAGAAAAACGACGCCTTGCGTGAGGCGTGCCGCGCCTGTCCTATCGACCGCCTTCTGATTGAGACCGACGCGCCTTATTTACCGCCGCAGTCCAAACGCGGTAAGCGTAATGAGTCGGCTTACATGTTGGAAACGGCTGAGCTCATGGCGGCTCTTCATGGTGTGCGGCTTGAGGCCCTGGGCGAGAGGATCACTCAAAACGCTAAGGAATTATTCAGTTTATGATTCGTGACATCATCAATTTCTTTAAGCAAGAGAAGCTCTATGGGTTGATATTTATTACGCTTATTGCGATCTATGCCTATGCCACCCTCCTGCCCAAGCCGGTCGAGGAGTCTCCCCTGACAGCATCGGCCGCGCTCGAGGAATTCCGTACCGCAGAGATGAAATTGCAGACTCAATTTCGCGGAGCCGGTTCCTGGGAGACATTCGCCAGCCAGCAGCCGGTTGTAGCCAGGATTTTTCAAGGATTGGCGTTCTTTGCGTCGGGGGTATTCAGCTTGGGGTTGGTCATTAACCTGCTGCTTTTCGTGAATCCCACCTTCAGGCGGCACCTCAACAGCGAAATTGATCCGGGATCCTTTTCGGATTGGAAGCTGTCTATGGTGTTCAAGTTCCTGATGCTATTCATGTCGTCGAGTCTTGCGCTCAGCTTCATAGTCGCGTCGATCCACAAATATCTCTTGCCGGACGTATCCGTGAATTTCTTTCTTTTGTTGCAGACGACGATTGTGGATCTTTCCTGTTTCGGGATCATCGCCATGATCCTGTGGAGGGCAGGCGGAAAGCTGCAGGCTGTCGGATTTCGCGTACCCCGCAGCGGCTGGTTGCGAGAAGTCGGTTATGGTATAGCCGGTTATGTTACGGTTTATCCGTTGTTTGTCGTGGTTTTGGTGTTTCTCATCATCGTCTCTAATTTTTTGGCATTTGAACCGCCGCCGCATCCGCTCGTATCGGTTTTCCTGGAGGAAGGGGAACGTTCCTCCCGCATTATTATATACTCAATTCTTGTCGGAACCCTTGTGGGGCCGGTTTTTGAAGAAATGTTTTTCCGGGGGTTCTGTTATCCGATATTCAAGAAGCGATGGGGGAGCGGGGTTTCTATGGTGGTGACGTCGATGTTCTTTGCGTCAATCCACCAGAACATTTTTGCCTTCTGGCCGATTTTTGTCCTGGGCGTCGGGCTAAACTATCTCTACGAAAAGCGGAAATGCCTTATTGGTCCGATCGTTCTCCACGTCGTTCACAATACCGTGTTTATCAGCTATTTTTTTCTGGCCAAGAGAATGGTTGCTGCGGGCGCCGGAGGCTAAGTGCTGGAGATTGCCGCGTGGGTTGTCATCTTTCTGGCAAGTGTGATCATTCATGAAGTCTGCCACGGTCTGGTAGCCGATCTCTTGGGGGATCCGACGGCAAAACAGGCCGGCCGATTGACGTTAAATCCCTTGAAACATATCGACCCATTCTGGACCGTCATTTTTCCGGGGCTTTTGTTTCTGTCGACGCAGGGGCGTTTTGCCATCGGGATGGCCAAGCCCGTACCTGTGGATTTCAGTCGGCTCAGGTACCCTAAAAGGGACATGATTTACGTGGCCGCATCCGGTCCTTTGGCGAACTTCGTGCTGGCGCTGCTCATGAACGTCCTGTGGAAATTTTTCCCGAATCCTGTCTGGCTTTATGGAATCTATTTCAATCTGGGCATCGGTCTTTTTAACCTTATTCCCATACCCCCGCTGGACGGTTCCCGAATCTTGATGGGGTTAATGCCTCTTTCGTTGATGAGGCCCTACGCACAAATTGAGCGGTATGGTTTCTTGATTATTCTTGCACTTTACATGACCGGGATACTTTTTTCCTGGATTATTCCGGTGATGAACATGTTGTGCCGAATACTGGATATCCCTCAGCTCGGAATCAGTTACTAGCAAAGGAGACCAAAATGGCATTTCCACCGTTTCATTTTCGTAACAACGCACTCATGCTGCTCGATCAAAGAAAGCTCCCGGCGCGAGAAACATGGCTGCGGATGAAAGATTCCAAGAAAGTCCACTGGGCGATTCGTAGCATGGTCGTACGTGGCGCACCGGCCATCGGAGTTGTGGCCGGCTATGGCCTTTATCTGGGCATATCCCGGTATCGGGGTTCGGCGGCGGGCTTTTTTCGCAAACTGGTACGCGAGGGCGAGTATCTCAAGCGGTCGCGTCCGACCGGGGTGAATTTGCGTAACGTCGTTGATGAAATAGTCGGACGCGTTGCCACGAGCGGGAAGACGACGGTTGAGGACCTCAAGCGGTACACCTTTCGAGAAGCGAAAAGGATTCATATCGAAGACGACAAGCTGTGCCGAGAAATCGGCCGTCACGGAGCCGGGCTCTTTCGCTCCGGAGATCGTGTTCTGACGCACTGCAATGCGGGCGGGCTGGCCACCTCGGGGTTTGGAACAGCGCTTGGCGTTTTGTATGCCCTAAAAGGCAGGAAGAAGAAGTTTTCAGTCTACGTCGATGAAACGCGGCCGCTCTTGCAGGGTGCGCGCTTGACGGCTTGGGAACTCATGAAGAGCAAAATTCCGTGCACGGTCCTTTGCGACAATGCCGCAGCAAGCATTATGGGTGCGGGGAAAATCGACCGTGTTATCGTCGGAGCCGATCGTATTGCCGCTAACGGTGATACCGCCAACAAGATCGGCACTTACAATGTTGCGGTCTTGGCAGCAGCTCACGGTATCCCCTTCTATATCGCGGCGCCGAGCACTACTTTCGACTTCAAGATTAAATCGGGGAAGCAGATTCCGATTGAAAATCGAAGTGAGAAGGAAGTGAGTGAAGGTTTGGGCAGGAGGATCACGCCGAAGGGAGCTAAGATCGCCAATCCGGCTTTTGATGTGACCCCGCACCGTTTGATTACGGCATTCATTACGGAAGCGGGCGTCCTTCGAAGGCCCTTTCGGAAATCATTTCGAAGACTCAAGGGGTCATGAAGCGCTCGGAATTTCAGCTTATCAACTATCTGAAAAAGACAATCCCGCGCCAGTTGAAGGGGAAGACCGGCATCGGAGACGATGCCGCTGTTTTTTGGCGCTCAAGGAAGGACCATTGGCTCGTGACAACCGATGTGATTGTCGACGGGATCGATTTCAAGAGGCAAAAGGCGAAGCCTGAGTTGATTGGTCGAAAAGCGCTGGCTGTGAATCTGAGTGATATTGCCGCAATGGGCGGCGCGCCGCAGGCATTTGTTGTCACGCTAGGGCTGCCGGATGGGATTAAGGACGCATGGTTGGGGCGGTGCTATCGCGGTATGATGAAGCTTGCAAAGAAGTACGGTGTTTCCTGTGTGGGCGGTGACATAAGCCGGTCTTCACGATTCTTTCTCTCCGTAACCCTGATCGGACGTTCCTCGGGAATGAAGCCGATTTGCCGAAACGGCGCGAAGCCGGGAGACCGCATCGCGGTGACGGGTCGACTCGGCGGTTCTATCCGAGGTCATCATTTTTCCTTCGAACCGCGTTTGCGGGAAGGTGCCCTTTTGGCTAGGCGATTTCGTCCTTCTTCCATGATTGATATATCGGATGGGCTTTGCCAGGATTTAGAGCATGTGTTGCGCGCCTCGAAAGTCAGTGCTTCTATCGACCTGGAGAGCATCCCGGTTTCTGATGCCGCGCGACGGATTGCTCGAGGCCGGAGTGCAAAGGCAATAACTCATGCCTTAAGCGATGGTGAGGACTTTGAATTGTTGTTTACAGTTTCTCCCGGAAAGGCCGAAAAATTGGAACGTTTGTGGAAGAAGATATTCCCTCGAGTGAGGCTCTCATGGATCGGAAACATTGAATCGGGTAGCCGAGGTATTCAATGGCGTCGGGGCGGGCAGAGGGCCGCCGGGTTTCGTCTGCGAAAAGCCGGATTCACTCACTTTTAAGTCACCTCATGAAAACACCAACCAAAAAACTGGAGGCTCGGTCTCGTGCAGCAACGATAGCTGCCGGGAAGAAATTCGCAACCACGCTTAAGCCGGGCAGTATTGTTCGCCTGGAGGGAGACCTTGGTGCGGGAAAAACCACCTTTGTGAAGGGGATGGCCCTGGGTTTAGGGGCCAAAAGTGAGGATGATGTCAAAAGTCCCACTTTTGTCATCATGCATATCTACTTTAAGACCAGAATACCCATATACCACTTTGATCTCTATCGCCTCAAATCCGAGGAGGACCTGTTAGCTATTGGCTTCGAGGACTTTCTCTATGACCGCAGTGCTATTATCTGCATAGAATGGGCGGAGAAGGCGGAAAAAGTCCTGCCTCTGTCTAGCCATCGGGTTTCTATCAGGATAATACGTGAAAACGCCAGAGTTATCACTTTTAATTAAATAAAGTTCTTCCTAATTGATTTCTGTAATATACTCCATAAGTCATTCTAAGTAAATGAGATATAAGTTCATAAAGTAATTAATTTAATGAACTAAATTAGGTCTAAATGTATTGTAATTGCTCTTAATTTGACAGTATGACTCTCTATGCTATACTTATTATTAGAATTAAATAACATGATTTTAATTTAACTATGGGGCTATGAGAAAAACCAAAAAAACAAGCGGACTTGCGACCTGCTGGATTGCCAGATTTTTACTCCTCTGCGGTGTAGTCTTTCTGGTTTCGGGAACAACTCTGGAAGCTGCCGAGTTCGACCAGTTCGAGGTCACCGCGACACGGGCCAGTGAGACAGAAAAAGGGACATCAGGGCCAGCTGAAAAGCCACAGGTGATCGATCCCCACTTTGAGTTTATGGGGTCGAGTCCTATATCGAGATCGGGTGCGGCAACTCAAGATGTGCCGAGCAAGCAGTCCGCGGTTCAAACGCTTAATGAGACAAGGGGCAATACCTCGCCGGGGGATCTGCGCCGGGTCAAGGAGAGCTTGGTGGCGGCCATTGCCGGCAGTCCGCTCTCCCGGCCACGCGAGGTGATGGGGGCTGTCGCCAGTATCTCAGAGTTCGATGTTCACCGCCTGATGCACATCGCCTTTCAAGCCAAACCTCCCAGTGCAGAGCAAATGTCTCTGGTTAAGAGCGTTGGCGATCGGCTTCTGAAGGGGGAGACTATTATTGCTGACGACACAAATCTTGTGCCCGACGCCACGCTTGAAACAGCGGAGGTCTTTTATCCCTTTGATATTACCGAGGCTTTAAAATTTCTTGTTGAAGCGCGATTCTCTGATTTGGATAGCGTCATCAAACACTCAGACCGCCAATGGCAAGTACTCGAATTTCTAAACGAAATGGCAGATTATCATGATGCTTTTCTTGATCTATCTAATCGGTACCACGACTTCTTGAATGGGCGCATTGCGCCGAATCCTCAAACCGGCATGTCAGCCATGCCGACATTTTAACATCCTGTCTTGCTCTCTCTTTCAAAAGAGGCCATAATAAATCCGAAAATCGCAATTTATGGAGATCCATGAAAAGGAGCATCGCTGGCGTTTTTTTAGCAACGACACTTCTTATTTACCCCACAATAGGACATATGTTAGCCAAGTCTCCCGATCCGATTCCTGAAGGTTTCTCGTTCGTACAAGAAGTAGGAGGCATCCGCGAATACCGCATCGATTCCAACGGCCTTCGCATCCTCCTTTTCGAGAATGACACTGCGCCGGTTGTCACGTTTATGGTGACCTATTTGGTGGGTGCCAGGCACGAAATCCCGGGGCATACGGGGAAGGCGCACTTTCTGGAACACATGATGTTTAAGGGGACAGAGCGGTACCATAAGAAAAGGGGAACTGCGATCCCGTCTGTCCTGGAGCGAACGGGTGCCGTTTTGAACGCATCGACGTGGCCGGACTGGACGCACTACTATGAAATGTTACCGAGCAACTATCTTGAATTAGCGTTGGATATCGAGTCAGACCGTATGCGCGGTGCCCTGATTAATGAGGATGAGTTTGAGCAGGAAAAGAGAGTTGTTCAAAATGAGATGGAGCGCTTTTTGGATTCATCACTGATGAAGTTGAGTGTGGGCGTCTGGAAAGAGGCGTTTCGTAGTCATCCCTATGGCAATCCTGTAATCGGTTTGCGGGACGATGTTCAGAAGATGACCCGCGCTCAATTGAAGGATTTTTACGATACCTATTATTGGCCAAACAACGCCGTTGTCAGTGTCGTCGGTGATTTTTCGATCCCAGATGTTTTGCGCAAGCTAAAGGATAAGTTCGGCTCGATTCCGCGGTCGGAAAAGGACATTGTGCCGACAACGGCGGTTGAGCCTCCGCAGGAGGACATTCGGCGCGTTGAGGTCATAATCAAGGACGGGGCGGAGGCCGTTACTATCGCGCATAAAATTCCGCCTAGCCGGCTTCCCGACGAAGTGGCTTTAGACGCTTTGGGCTTTTTATTAGCGCAAGGCAGAACTAGCCGCCTGCATCGGAGTTTGGTAGAGAGCGGGCTTGCAGTTCAGGTCAGTTCGCATACAGCCGGTGTTTATGATCCCGGTATTTTTACGACGCAAGCTATCCTGGGACCCGCGGTCAAACACGAGGCGGTAGAAAAGGCAATTCTGGAAGCGTATGAAGAGATTCGCGAGGGTGAGATAAGCGACTACGAGTTTGTTAAGGTGAAACACCAATTACGTGCTGAAATGGCATACGCCCGCGACGGGTCCTACGCGATTGCAAGTGCCCTTGGTAATTCCATAGGGGTGGGGGATTGGACCCTTTACGCGCAGTATGCAAAGCGCGTAGATGCGCTAAAGGTTGAAGATGTTCAGCGGGTTGCACGGCAATATCTGGTGCCGTCGGCCATGACTGTCGGAAACCTCATCGAGTCCGACGACCCACAGGAAAAGACCGACGAGGAGACTGGCGCTAGGCCCGTACTATTGCCTGAGCGTGAAGATCTGCCACGTCCGACAGAGACTCAGTTGCCGGCAGGAAGCGCAAAGGTTGGGCCGCCTATTCTGAAGACGAACTTTTCCCAGAGGGCCCGCGTGCAGCAGATCGGGCCAGTTAAAGTCATCACCCTGAAGACAGGCATTCGTGATGTCGTAACGCTTACGGGATCTTTTGAAGGTGCCGTTGAGCCGTTCACAAAGTCTCCGGTGAAGGTTCGCATCCTTGCGAACCTGCTTCAGAAGCAGACTCAGGGCCGCGAAAAACTGGAAATTGACCGGCTGCTGGAAAATAGGGGCGCAAGGATTTCTATCGGATCGGATAATCTGTATATCCGCTTTGACGGCCGGATGCTTACCAAGGACGTCTCCGATGTATTGCCCCTGCTGGCTGAGAAAATGAGGGCGCCGTTGCTGGCGGAAGAGGATTTTGAAAACGTGAAGCGCCAAGCGATTGTTTCGCTCCATCATGAGAAGACAAGCACTTCGCAGCGTGCGCGCCGGGGTATCGCCCGGCGTGTTTATGCGCAGGGACATCCTAGTTATCCGTTAAGTCACGAAGAGGAAATGAAGCGGACAGAAGACGTGACGCTTGACGATATTAGTATTTATTACCGGGATTTATTTAAACCCAAAAACATGGTTATCGTGGCTGTCGGGGATATTGATCACGATACCTTTACGGGTGCTGTGGAGAGGGCTTTTAAGGATTGGGGAATCGTTCAGAGCACACCGGGAGAGACGGAAATGACATTGGCCTTACTTGAACGCGAATCGTCACGAGAGGTTATCCGAATCGACCAGAAGAAAAATATCGATGTTTATTTTGGCCGACCTGTTCCGCTAACGCGAAGCAGCGAAGACTACAACGCAGCCTTTTTGGTCAATCAGGTGCTGGGGGGTGCCTTCTCGGCGCGGCTGTCGCGTTCGGTGCGTGATACCTACGGCTTGACCTATTCAATTCGATCCGGATTGACGGGCATGGATGCCGCTCGGCCGGGGGCATGGCTGTTGCACCTTATTGTGAATGTTCCTTTGTTGGAGAAGGCTCTCGCTAAGACGCGGGAGGAGCTCGAAGCCTTTGCCAAAGACGGCATTTCCGAGCAGGAATTGGCGCGAGAAAAGATGGCAACGATCGGTCGATATCAAGTAGAATTAGCGACGACGTCGGGACTTGCCAAAGAGCTGTTGCATGCGGAGGAATTAGGGTTGGGGCTGGAGTATCTGGATGCATTCCCCGGACAAATCGCAGATGTGAAATTGGATCAAGTTCGAGCGGCCATTCGCCGTTATTATGTTACGGATGAATTCCACCTCGTCATTGCCGGAGATCCCGAGGAAAAGGTGACCGCATAGGAGCCCTATGGTAACAAGACGCATATTAGATTTCCTTTCCGGTCGAAAAAAAAGGGCTCGTGAGATCACCGAGTGCCGCCGCAAAAATCCCCGTCTTCGGTGTTTTAATCTTATCAAATTCACCTTCTCTGACGGAACCAAGTATGAAACTATATCCAATATTCTGAATATCTCGGAGACCGGTCTCCGGTTTACATGCTATGAGCCACTTCCTGCGAACTCCATTTTGAAGATGGTGATCCATTTGCGGGAGAAGAATATCCAGGTCCCGATTGAGGCTAGGTTAGTCTGGATTCGGAAGAAGAAGGGGATGCGCGGGGTGTTCGTGGCCGGCGTCAACTTCCTCAACATTGACGATAAAAGCCGCCAGCAGATCCGCGACATGATTAACGAATCGCGCCCCCAAAAATCCAAGTAACCTTCTTTTTTTTATCGCTTGCCTTCAGGATGTGCTTAAACGACTACTCGCAATAGATTCACTTTGAACGATTATCCTATAAGGAAATGCCATGACCCTTGACCAAGATAAAAACAGTATATTGGCCGAAGCTGGAATAAAAACTACGGGTAAAGTCCATTGGAATCTGACTCCCGAGCAGCTTAGTGAAGTCGTCCTACAGAGCAAGGAGATTGTCAAGACGCCAGCGGGTGCTTTGGTAGCCAAAACCGGCAATTATGCGGGGCGAGCCCCGAAGGCCAAGTATTTTGTGCGTGAAGCCCCTCTAGCCAGGGCAAGATCGGGTGGGGAAAGGTGAATCGTCCCCATCGATTACGCCGTATACCAGGCATTAAAAGCTAAGGGTCTAAACCACTTTGAAGGTAAAGCCTTATTTGTGCAGACCACGCATGTCGGAGCGGACCCCCAGTATCGCGTTCCGCTGCGTGTTATTACGGAGAGCCCTTTTCATGCGCTCGTTGCCCATACCATGTTTATCCGTGACGGTGGAATAGAGGGAGTGAAGCAAGAGCCCTATACCCGTAATTCACGCCCGAGTGTCATTGCGGATCCCGAAAAAGACGGAACTCAGATTGACGCTTTTGTCATCGCTAATCTGGCCGAGAAAAAGATCATCATCGGCGGTACTTCCTATGAGGGTGAGATCAAAAAGTCGTTATTTGCGATTATGAATTACCTCATGCCCGAACAGGGCGTTTTGCCCAGGCATTGTTCGGCGAATTACGGAAAAGATAAAACTGATTGCGCCGTCTTCTTCGGACTGTCCGGAACGGGAAAGACTACGCTGTCGGCTGTCGCTGACCGCACTCTCATCGGCGACGACGAACACGGTTGGAGTGAGAATGGAGTTTTTAATTTTGAGGGCGGATGTTATGCCAAAGTCATCCGTCTTTCTGAGGAAAAGGAGCCCGAGATCTGTAACGCCATAGGCCGTTCCGGCGCTCTCCTCGAGAATGTCGTTCTTGATGAAAAAAATATCCCTCTGTACGATGATGAGACTGTGACTGAGAATACGCGCGCAGCCTATGCGATTTCGCATATTCCCAATATGGCAGCTGACGCCTTTGGCGTTCTGCCTCCAGTGTCGAAGCTTAGCCCAGCTCAGGCCATGTATCACTTTCTTGCCGGTTACACTGCGAAGGTCGCTGGTACCGAGGCGGGAATTACGGAACCACAAGCCACCTTCAGCCCCTGTTTTGGAGCCCCCGTTATGCCCTTGCCGCTGATGCGGTATGCAGAACTGTTGCGTGGACCGTGTTAAGAAATATAATGCCAGTGTCTGGTTGCTGAACACTGGGTGGAACGGCGGGCCTTACGGAGTTGGCGAACGAGTGCAGATTCCTTATACGCGCGACATGGAAGGACAAAGCGGCGAATGACCGGACGGTTCTACGTCTTGCCGGCATGTTTCACGAAAACTTTCGCGAAAACGCGCCAAATGCTCCCCTGGAAGTCCAAGAAGCCGGTCCCCGCAAGTAGAATCGCTATAACTCTTTTTCAATAAATGAGTTATGATCTAGACATGAGCCGCTTGTCGGTTCTAATACTTAAACTGGACTAATTTAGTCTGATTTAGTATACTTTCATTAGACAGAGGAGAGCGCATGCGATTTACGACAAAAACGGAGTATGGGATTATATGTCTGATCTATGTTGCCAGGCACGCAGAGATCAACCCCGTGTCCATCAAGCAGATCGTTAAAGGGGAGCAGTATTCTCAGACGTTTATCGAGAAGATTGTTCAGAAACTCCGGGCTGCGCACATCCTGACTTCTCAGAAGGGCAATCAGGGAGGTTATGCTCTCGCGCGAGCGGCCTCAGAAATCACTTTGCGTGAGATTATTGAAGCCTTGGAGGGCTCAACTTTTGAGGTCTTCTGTGAACCCGATGTCAGGGATGCTATAGTTTGCACCCATTTTCCCGCATGTGACGTCAAGGGTATCTGGGAGAAAACCAAGGATCTTCTCGACAAGTATTATGGCTCAATTACTCTTGAAATGTTGGCCAGTCATAAGATACAATCCGCAGACCTGGACAAACTGGCGCAATAAGGTCCGGGCTTTTTTTTGCCGTAAACGTGGACTAAATTAGTCTGATATGAGGAAAATATGAGCTCAAAACCCATCGAAGAATTTGTTAATAGGCAATATCAGTACGGATTTACGACTGATGTTAAACTCGGCAAGGTCATCAAAGGTTTGTCGGAGGGGACCATCCGTGCGATTTCGGCCCATAAGAAAGAGCCGGAATTCATGCTCGATTTCCGACTCAAGGCTTTTAAGCAGTGGCAGAAGATGAAGGAACCGCATTGGGCCGATGTCAACTACAAGCCTATTGACTATCAAGACGTTATTTATTATTCCGAACCCAAGCAGGCCAAAGAAAAGCCGAAGAGCCTCGATGAAATCGATCCTGAATTGCTCAGGACATTCGAAAAGCTTGGGATTTCTCTCAACGAACAGAAGCGCCTTTCTGGGGTGGCTGTCGACGCCATTTTTGACAGCGTCTCCGTCGCGACAACCTTTAAAGAAAAACTCAAAGAGGCCGGCGTTATTTTCTGCTCGTTTTCGGAAGCCGTTCAGGAATATCCAGACCTCATTAAGAAGTATCTGGGCACCGTCGTTCCCATTGCCGACAATTTCTTCGCGGCCCTAAACTCGGCCGTTTTCACTGACGGATCCTTTGTTTTTATTCCCAAAAACACACGTTCTCCTATGGAACTCTCCAGTTATTTCCGTATAAACACGGAAGGCTCTGGTCAGTTCGAGCGGACCTTGATTATTTGTGAAGACAAGGGCTATGTGAGTTATCTCGAAGGGTGTACGGCGCCAAAATTCGATACAAATCAATTGCATGCGGCTGTTGTGGAACTAGTGGCACTAGAAGATGCCGAGATTAAGTATTCGACGGTGCAGAATTGGTATGCGGGTGACCCCAAGACAGGTAAAGGGGGTATCTTCAATTTTGTGACCAAGCGAGGGAAGTGCCAGGGGGATCGCTCTAAGATATCCTGGACGCAGGTCGAAACCGGCTCTGCGATTACCTGGAAGTATCCGAGTTGTATCTTGGCGGGTGACGATTCCGTCGGCGAGTTTTATTCCGTAGCCCTGACGACGGGGCACCAGCAAGCCGACACCGGAACCAAGATGATTCATCTCGGGAAAAATACGAAAAGCACGATTATTGCAAAAGGAATATCAGCGGCCCAATCGAGTAACAGCTACCGCGGTCTGGTCCGCGTATCGAAGAATGCGGACGGCGCGAAGAATTATACGCAGTGTGATTCGCTCCTTATCGGATCGCGGTGCAGGGCCAATACGTTTCCGTATGTCGACGTCGACAACGCGTCGGCTCATCTGGAGCATGAGGCTTCCACTTCCAAGGTGAGTGATGACCAGCTTTTCTATTTTCGTCAACGCGGAATTTCCTCTGAAGACGCCATGACTTCGATTGTCAGCGGATTCTGCAAAGATGTTTTCCGGGAGTTGCCCGGTGAATTTGCCGTGGAGGCGACCCAACTTCTGGGTCTGAAGCTAGAGGGTACTACGGGGTAAAGGAGAAGAAGATGTTAAAGATCAAGAATTTATCGGTAAGTGTTGCGGGGAAGAAAATCCTCCAGGGTATTAATCTTGAAGTGAACGCTGGGGAAGTTCACGCTATCATGGGCCCGAACGGATCGGGAAAGAGCACGCTTGCGAAGGTCCTTGCCGGAGATGCGAATTTCAAAGTTTTGGGGGGCGAGGTCCTTTATCGGGGTGAGAATCTCCTGGACAAGGAACCGGAGGACCGCGCCTTGGCAGGTGTATTCATGGCATTTCAGTACCCCGTGGAGATTCCCGGCGTCAATAACGCTTCGTTCCTACGTATGGCTTATAACGCGAAGAGGAAGTCGAACGGTCAGGATGAGATGGACCCCATGGAGTTCGAAGAAGTCCTGCAGGAAAAAGCAAAGCTCGCTCAGATCCCCGAATCGTTTCTGGATCGGGCGGTCAACCACGGGTTTTCCGGCGGTGAGAAGAAGCGGAATGAAATTTTGCAGATGGCCGTGCTTGAGCCGTTGCTTGCGGTGCTTGATGAGACGGATTCCGGTTTGGATATCGACGCATTGCGTATCGTCGCTGATGGGATTAACCGTTTGAGGGGTCCGAAAAATGCGATCATCTTGGTGACGCATTACCAACGGCTACTCGATTATGTCATTCCTGATTTCGTTCACGTTCTCTCCGAGGGGCGGATTGTCCATTCTGGCGGGAAAGAACTGCCGCTGGAACTGGAGAAGAAGGGTTACGATTGGTTGAAACCCGAAAAATGAAATCCTACGCCGAACAATTTGAGTCCTTAGTGTTTTCACCGCGCAACTCCGATCCTGAATGGTTGTCGGGTATGCGCGAGCGGTCCTGCGAGCGGTTTCGCGCGGTTGGATTTCCGACTCGCAAGTGGGAGGGCTGGAAATACATCCCGCTGGAATTCGTGCTAAAAAAGGAGTTCGAACCCATTGCCGGAGAGGACTCCGGGGGTGCCGAAGATGATCTCACGCCTTTCCTGTTAAGCAAAGAGACATCCGCAAGGCTTGTCTTTATTAACGGCAAGCCTTCAGAAGGGCATTCCGAGAAGCGTGACCTTCCCAAAGGGGTTATCCTTGAGAATTTGCCGAAGGCGATTCGCGAGCACGAAGACCTTCTGAAAAAATTTTGGGCAGATGCTACCCCGGAGGACGCGAACGGTTTTGCTGCCGTAAATACGTATTCGTTTTCGGATGGAGTCTTTTTCTATGTGCCGCGAGGCACGGTCATGGAGATGCCGGTTCAATTGCTATTCGCTTCTACTCCCGGTCCGAGCGCTCCCGTATTTTATCCGCGATTGCTGCTGGTGCTCGAAGAAGGTGCAGAAGTTAGCATCGTGTTTGACTCGGTGAGTATCCGGAAGGCTGCGAGCCTCATGAATGCCGTTGCGGATATTGTCATAGGTAAAAAAGCGAAATTGCGCTGGGTCCAGGTTCAGCGGAAGCAGCCGTACGATTTTGAGCTCTTGATGACCCGCTGTCGTCTTGCTGAGGACAGTACGTTTGATGCTGTTTCCTTTGCTTCAGGGGGGGCGTTGACTCGCTCTGAGACGCACCTCGATCTCGACGGCGATCGCTCGGCGTGTTCTATGCGGGACCTTTCGGTGCTTGACGGCGCGTCCCAGATATTCGGCCACGCAACTGTCCGGCATCGTGCGCGGGATTGTCGCAGCCGTCAGTTAACGAAGAACATTCTGGCAGGGAGTGCGCGCAGCGAATTCAACAGCCTTGTCCACGTGGTTGAAGGGGTCCGGGGATCGAATTCGAATCAATTGAATCGCAATCTACTTATGTCGGCCGATGCGAGGGCCTATTCGCGGCCCCAGCTGAAGATCGATGCCGACGAGGTGCAGGCCACGCACGGTTCGGCGACAGGGCAATTGGAACCGGGCGAAATTTTTTATCTCAGAAGCCGTGGATTGAGCGAGCATGCCGCGCGGTTGGCGCTCATGCGTGGTTTTGCCGGTGAAGTTGTCGAGAATGTCGAGCCCGCCTCTCTAAAGGTAAATTTGCTGGATTCTGTAGATAGAATCTTGCAGGGGTTCGTGGAGAAAGCCGTAAACTAGGAGCTTAAGGACGTATGTTGACTATGAAGCCGTTTGATGTAAAGCAGATCCGAAAGGATTTCCCGGTACTCGGGCGTGAATCAAATGGCCACTCGCTGGTCTATCTGGATAATGCGGCGACAACGCAGAAGCCCATTGGTGTTATTGAAACGATGGCCAGTTTTTATCGCGAGCGCTATGCAACAATTCACCGGGGGGTCTATGGTCTTAGTCAAGAGGCCACTCAGGCATGCGATGACGTGCGCCAAAAGTGCCGCGTTTTCTTAAACGCCAAGAAGAGCTCAGAAATTATCTTCGTAAGAGGTGCCACCGAAGCCATTAATCTGGTGGCTGCGGGATTCGGAAGAAAATTCTTAAAAAGAGGCGATGAAGTCGTGATTTCCGAGATGGAACATCACGCCAATATTGTCCCCTGGCAGCGCGTTTGTGCTGAGCGAGAAGCTAAGCTTCGTGTTCTTCCCATGACGGACAAGGGCGAACTTAGATTAGACGAATATCAGAAGATGCTCAGCGCGCGGACAAAGCTCGTAGCCATTACTCATGTTTCGAACGCGCTGGGCACGATCAATCCAATCAGGGACATCATTCGGTTAGCACACTCAGCCGGTGCCGTCGTCCTGGTGGACGGTGCGCAGGGCGCCCCCCATGCCAAGGTTGATGTCCAGCAGCTAGATTGCGACTTCTACTGTTTTTCGGGCCATAAGATATACGGTCCCACCGGTATCGGAGTTCTTTACGGTAAACAGAAATTGTTAGAGGAAATGGACCCTTATCAGTCCGGCGGTGAAATGATACGGTCCGTCACATTCGAAGAGACGACGTACGCTGAACCTCCCGCCAAATTTGAGGCGGGTACGCCGGCGATAGCGGAAATCATCGGCTTGGGACCAGCGCTAGACTATCTTGATAAGATTGGGTTTGACCGTATAGCTGCTTACGAAAGGGAGCTTCTGACAGAGGCTACCGAAAAGCTGTCAGGAATTGACGGTTTGAAAATTATCGGGACAGCGCCTGAGAAGGCCGCCGTGGTTTCCTTTGTACTGGACGGGATTCATCCTCACGATATCGGAACGATTATTGATTCGGAGGGCATCGCGATTCGCACCGGACATCATTGCGCACAACCAGTCATGAAACACTTTCATCTTCCCGCGACGGCACGGGCTTCCTTTGCTTTTTATAATACGAAGGAAGAGATCGACCGCCTCGTTGAAGGGATTCGCAAAGTGCAGGAGGTGTTCGGATGATTCCGGAACCAAAACTCGACCATCTTTATCAGGAAGTCATCCTTGACCACAATCGCAATCCGCGGAATTTTAGAGAGCTTGCGGATGCGACGCAGTATTCGCATGGTGTCAACCCTCTATGCGGCGATGATTATCACCTGTATCTGAAGATTGACGAAGATGGCACGATCGAAGACGTGGGTTTCCACGGAGCCGGCTGTGCAATCTCCAAGTCCAGCGCGTCAATTATGACAACCCTGATCAAGGGGAAAAATGAACAAGCAGTCAAGGTGCTGCAAGAGAATTTTATAAAATTCATGACCACCGATGAGAGTGACGGCAAGGCGAAAGCCACAGTCGGGAGGATGGCCCTTTTTGAGGGTGTTAAGGAGTTCCCCGTTCGCGTTAAATGTGCGACGCTTATCTGGCACGCTCTCCGTGATGCGCTGGCTGATTATCATCGAATTAAAATTCAGGAACATCAGTGTCAAATCACCAAGGATATATCATCCGAAGGAGATGAAGTGGAAATTCGTGCTCAAGTAACCCCCAATCCCAACACGCTCAAGTTTTCGTTGGGGCGCAATCTATTAGAATCCGGCTCCTATGATTTTCCGACCTCAGAGTCTGCGGCCGCTTCTCCGCTGGCCACCAAGCTCTTTGCGGTAGAAAATGTTACGGGTGTGATGATCGGTATGGACTTTGTCACGGTAGCGAAACTTCCGGATAAAGACTGGCAGGTTATCGTGCCGGATGTCGTGGAAACGTTGCAGGCGTTTGCCAAATCAGGGGAAAATGCTGTGATCGTGACAGGAAGTGATCAGGCTCAGTCGATGTCCGAGGCGGAAAAAAAAATCCGGGAAATTTTGGATAATGAAATCCGGCCTGCAGTTGCTCGAGATGGGGGAGACATCGTGTTTTATAGTTTCGAAAATGGTATCGTAAAGGTTCATCTGCAGGGGTCTTGCAGCGCCTGCCCCAGTTCCCTGCTCACGCTCAAGGCCGGCATTGAACACCGGCTGAAGCAGGAAATGCCGGAGATCATCGAAGTCCAGCAGGTCTAGCTAGGCCGCCGTTTTCTCCCCCTTTTCGATTTGCTGATGGATTGTCTCGCTCTTCTTTACCCCGGCCTTAAACTCCGCTTCAGCGGCTAGAGTTCCGTCAGGAGAGAATCTCTTAAGTGTGCCGTGAAGCTTACCGTCGACGTAATTGGCTTCGGTGCGAACCCGACCAATTCTCTTGTAGGGTGAATGGTAATACGTTTTGACCTCACCATTTAATTTCCCACCTTTGTAAGTATAGGTCCCACGAACCTTCCCATCTTTAAAATAGCGTTCGTCGATGCCGTCGGGATGGCTACCGCAACCGGCGAGCAGTACGAGCAAGGCCAACAAGACTGTGCATTTTCCCATATATACATTTTCGGAATTTCAGCGCAACTCTTTAGAGGCCGCTGGCTTAAGTTTTTGTTTTTGCGGGCCATTTTTGGTACAGTAAGGCTATGGGTTCCTTTCGACATGCTCTCGGCCTTTTCCGCGCCGGCGGCACTTTATGAAAACGATTTTCAATCTGCACTGGCTGCCGTCAGGAAAGAGCGCACGCAAGGCCTTTAAGCTCGACGGTGCCGAGAATCTCATTGACGAGTATTCAGCCCGGATATCAAAATTCAGTTCTTGCGCGGTGTCCGGAGCTTATCCCGCGTTAGGAAAACGTGCGGGGGCCAAAGTTTGGATCTGTACGCCAGGGCCGGGCGCTAAGATGTTGACGTCAGAAAAATTGGCTGAGCAGATCAACGAACTGGCCAGGAGCGGAACCAAGACGCTGCATGTCCTCATCGGCGGGCCCGATGGATTTTCATCCGCTAACATTAAGGAACTGAAACCGGATCTTTTGTGGAGTTTGGGGCCGCTTACCCTGCCGCATGAATTGGCAGCTGTTATTGTAAGCGAACAGATTTACCGGGCTTGGACGATCCTGCGTGGTATGCCCTATCATTCAGGGCACTAATCCGAATTCTCTTCGGGATCTTCCTCGGGGGGGATGGAGCTTGGGATATAATTTTTAAGGGCAGCACGCTGCAGCAATTCCGCATTCCAGAGGAGGAACTTATTAAAGCCCTTTTCATTTTTCCATTCATCGAGATACTGTTGGCGAGTCGTATCATCCCAGGATTCCGCGGGAGCCTCCTGCTTCTCGAGAATGTGAATAACGGCATATTGTCCCTGCCTGGGTAGAGGCTCGGAGATTTCTCCGGTGGAAAGCTCAAAGAGGGCCGTGACGTCCGGCTCAGTAATGCGCTCCTGGTTGATAAAGTCATTTAGGCTCGTAGGCTTTTTCACCTGAATGGCATCTTGAAATTCAGCAATTTTTGATTGCCACGCCGCGGCGGTGCTGACCTCGGTGCGGAAGATCCGGGCCTCATCAAGAGTGGAAAAGGGTATGAGTTCGTATGCCAGTGCGTTGCGGTCCAACAAGAACCGCCTTTTTAGCTGCTCTTCTGCCGGATCTTCGACGGGGCCGCTCATGATCGACGCGATTAGTTTCTGGATGCGTATAACCTCACGCAGTTGACTTTCGAATTGGTGGGGGGCTACTCTGAGGGTCCGTTGCAGCCAGGCTTCGTACTGCTCAGGGGTGATCGTCTTGAGGTTCTGTGCGGCAAGGATGCTGGTTAATCCCGCCCGAACTTCATCGTCTGTGACTTCAATAATGAGCCTTTTTGCTTCGCGTGCATAGATAACGCTTTGCCACGTTTTCTGCTGCAGGACTTCCGGGTCTCGGATGCCTTCGCTGCCGAAGGTAAAGATCTGCGCGGAGCGGTAAAAGGCATCAAACTCTTGAAAACTCACATCTTTTCCGAAAACCTCTCCAGCCCAGCGACCCGCCTTGGTGCGCGTCGAGATTCCGACGGAAAAGGCACCCCACAGGGCAAAGGACACGACAACCGTCCAGATAATGAGTTTAGTATTTTTTCGGAAAGCTTTGAGCATAAATATCCCGTTGGAGGGAATAAACTACCACAGAATGCCGGGCCCAACAATGACATTCGAAACCCGTGGGGATGATTGACAACAATCCAGAGGTTTCTGTATGATACTGCAAATGGAAAGCCTCTCAGCCCTCATCCGGATACGAAACTGATTCCAAAGTAGTATACGTATGCCTCGGGCGAGAGCTCTAATTACATAAGAGTGACGTTTTTTACGGAAGGAGATTAAGGCATGGCGGAATTTATCGGGCGTGATAGAAAGGCCCGCAGAGCCTATGGTTTTGACGAAATAGCATTAGTACCCGGTGACGTAACTCTTAATCCCGACGAAGTGGATATCGGGCTCCGATTGGGAAATAGGCAGTTTGAGATTCCGTTTTTGGCGTCTGCGATGGACGGCGTGGTGGATCCGCGTTTCGCCATTGCTATGGGTAAACTGGGCGGGTTGGCCGTTTTGAATCTGGAAGGAATTTACACGCGCTATGATGATTATCAAACGATCTTAAAAAATATAGCCAAGGCCACGCCCGAGAAAGCTACGTCGCTGGTGCAAAAACTCTATGAAGAACCGATCAAGGAAAAACTGATTATAAAGCGCGTCAAAGAAATTTCCAAAGCCAAGGTGCCCTGTGCCGTGAGCACGATCCCGCAGCATGCAGAGAGATTTGGTAAACTCGCGGTTGATGCAGGCGCTGAAATCTTTGTCGTTCAATCGACAGTGACGACGACGCGTCACATTTCGTCCTCCTACAAGGTGGTCGATTTTCGCAAACTTTGCAAGAGCATGAAAGTCCCGGTAATCTTGGGCAATTGCGTTACTTATAAGGTGGCCCTAGATCTCATGGACACGGGATGCGCCGGCATTCTCGTGGGAATCGGTCCGGGTTCGGCGTGCACGACACGCGGGGTGCTCGGTCTCGGCGTTCCCCAGGTGACTTCCATTGCAGACTGCGCTGCGGCGCGAGAGTACTATTACAAGAAACACCGCCGCATGGTGACGATTATTGCCGACGGGGGCATGTCGACCGGCGGTGATATTTGCAAAGCAATCGCTTGCGGAGCCGATGGGGTCATGGTGGGGTCTGCGTTCGCGCGAACTAAAGAAGCTCCGGGAAAAGGATTTCACTGGGGGATGGCAACACCTCATGCTAACCTTCCGCGAGGTACTCGCATCCGTGTGGGAACGACAGGCAGTTTGGAAGAGATCATGTATGGTCCTGCCAAACTCGATGACGGCACTCAGAATCTAGTCGGTGCCTTACGCACTTGCATGGGTAATGTCGGTGCTAAAACGATTCGTGAAATGCAGCTTGTGGAACTTGTCATTGCCCCTGCGATTCGAACTGAGGGCAAACTTTTTCAGGCAGCGCAGCGGGTCGGGATGGGCAAATAGTGACGGAGTCCGTAGTCATTCTGGATTTTGGTTCGCAATATACCCAGTTAATTGCGCGCCGCGTTCGCGAGCAGAAGGTGTTTTCGAAGATCCTGCCTTTTCATGCCTCAGTGGAAGAGATCATGAGCGAGGAACCGAAGGGGATCATTCTGTCGGGTTCTCCGGCGAACGTCTATGATAAGAAAGCGCCGCTGCCGGATTTCCGTATTTTTGACGCGGGAGTGCCCGTGTTGGGTATTTGCTACGGGCTCCAGGTAATTAGCCATTTTTTTAAGGGGAAGGTCCATAAGTCGCCAAGACGCGAGTACGGAGCTGCTCGGCTGCATGTGAGTAAAGCCGACGGCCTTCTCCATAAATACCCCAAGACTTCGACTTGCTGGATGAGTCACGGAGACAAGCTCGATCGCCTGCCCAAGGGATTCGAGCGACTTGCGCATACTGCCAATGCCCCTGTGGCCGTCGTCGGTGATCCGGAGCGCAGAATTTACGGGGTGCAGTTTCACCCCGAAGTGGTTCATACGCCCGATGGGGCCAAAATCATCAGTAATTTTCTTTTCCGCATATGCCGAGCAAAGAGCACCTGGACACCACGCTCTTTTGTTGAGGAGTCCGTCGAAACGATCCAGGAACAGGTCGGTTCTTCAAAAGTGGTTTTGGGTTTGTCCGGGGGAGTCGATTCTTCGGTTGCTGCAGTTCTCATTCACAAGGCCATCGGCAAAAAATTGACCTGTATTTTTGTCGACAATGGTCTATTGAGGTTAGAAGAGGCCGGGCGAATCAAGAAAGCGTTTCGTGGTCACTTTAAAATGAACATGAAGTTCGTCGATGCGCGTAAAGAATTTCTGACGGCATTGCGGCGGGTTCGCAGTCCCGAAAAGAAGCGGAAAATCATCGGCCACACCTTTATCGATGTGTTTGACCGCGCGGCGAAGAAGATAGGAGCCGTTAAATACTTGGCGCAGGGAACCCTGTACCCTGATGTCATTGAATCGGTGTCCGTGTTCGGCGGTCCGACGAGTATGATTAAAAGCCATCATAATGTCGGCGGATTGCCGGCGAAGATGAAACTGAAACTCCTCGAACCTTTGAGGATGCTCTTTAAGGACGAAGTGCGGCAGGTCGGGCGCACTTTAGGAATTCCGAGTGAGTTCGTGGATCGCCATCCGTTCCCCGGGCCGGGCCTTGCGGTAAGGATCCTTGGAGATATTACTGAGGAAAGGCTTGATCTTTTGAAAGCAGCCGATGCGATTGTGATTGAGGAGATCAAGAAGGGCGGTTTCTACAAGGACCTGTGGCAGGCCTTTGGCGTCTTGCTCCCTATTAAGAGTGTCGGGGTGATGGGAGACGAACGTACCTACGAAAATGCATTGGCAATTCGAGCTGTCACTTCCCAGGATGGAATGACAGCCGACTGGGCTCAGCTGCCGCATGACTTTCTGGGACATCTTTCAAACAGAATCATAAACGAAGTCCGCGGGATTAACCGCGTCTGTCTTGATATTTCCAGTAAACCTCCCGCGACCATTGAGTGGGAATAGTGAGACACACTGACTTTGCCCATCTCCAAGTCCATACGCAATACAGCCTCTTAGATTCCACATGTAAGATTCCGAATTTGATTAAGCGGGCCGTGCAGCTGAAGTTTCCGGCGATTGCCATGACTGACAACGGCAATCTGTTCGGGGCAGTCTCCTTTTACGGCGAGGCTATGAAGCAGGGCGTTAAACCCATCATCGGTATGCGCACCTATGTCGCGCCGAGTTCCCGGTTCGATAAACAGACACACGGAATTAAGGAAGCCAGTTTTCATCTAACCTTGCTTGCTCGTGATGAGGTCGGCTACAGAAACCTTATGAAGCTTACGAGTATTGGGTACCTTGAAGGTTTCTATTATCGCCCGCGCGTGGACAAAGAGACGCTAAAAAAGTATTCCGAAGGCATCATCGCATTGAGCGGAGGGCTGCGGGGCGAAATCCCGCACTATTTGCTGCATGATCAACCGCATGAGGCGAAGCGGGCCATTGATGAGTACACGGATATTTTTGGCAAGGAGAATTTTTACTTAGAGGTCATGGATCACGGCATCGAGCCGCAGAAGCGGCTTATTAGAGACTATATCCAGCTTGCGAATACCCATGATCTGCCACTGGTTGCGACTAATGACGTTCATTATATCTACCGCCACGAAGCGGCGGCTCACGATGCCCTGATTTGCATCGGAACGGGTTCTAATCTTGATGAGCCGAACCGCCTGCGTTATAGCGGAGATCACTACTACTTGAAGTCGCGCGAGGAGATGGCGGCTCTGTTTAAGGAAGTCCCGGAGGCTCTGAAGAATACGATTGAAATCGCAAACCGGTGCAATCTAAAGTTGGATTTCAATAAGACACATCTGCCTAACTTTGAAGTGCCTGCAGGCAAGACTTTGGACGGGTATCTCGAGGAACTTTGTTATACCTACTTGAAGAGTGCTATGACGGAGGGAGTCCCTGTCGAGTATAAGCAGCGCCTTAAGTATGAACTCGAAATCATCAACAAGATGGGATATACGGGCTATTTCCTTATCGTTTGGGATTTTATCCGTTTCGCAAAAGAAAGCGGCATTCCTGTGGGGCCCGGCCGGGGTTCGGCAGCCGGTAGTTTGGTCGCGTTTGTCTTGGGGATAACATGCGTCGATCCCATTAAGCACGGTCTTATATTCGAACGCTTTCTCAATCCTGACCGCGTTAGCATGCCGGATATCGATATTGATTTCTGCTATGAGCGTCGCGATGAAGTTATTGATTATGTAAAACGGCGTTATGGTACTGACAATGTCGCGCAGATCATCACCTTCGGAACCATGGCAGCCCGTGCAGTCGTTCGTGACGTTGGTCGAGTCATGGCCTTTTCCTATCCGGAAGTCGACCGCTTGGCAAAATTGATTCCTAATGAACTTAATATTACGTTGACCCAGGCCCTAGCGCGGGAGCCCCAACTGAAGGAGTTGATCGCGACCGACGATCGGATCAATCAGTGGGTGGAGACCTCACGAGCACTGGAGGGTCTGGCTCGCCATGCATCGACTCATGCTGCGGGCGTGGTGATCTCAGACCGGCCCTTAACGGACTACGTCGGTCTTTTTCAGACTAACGAGCAGGTCTCGACTCAATTTACCATGAAGGATCTGGAGAAGATCGGTTTGCTCAAGATGGACTTTTTAGGGCTAAGGACGTTGACCATGATTGCGCATGCCGTGAAGATCGTGAAGCGCACGCGTAAAGAAGAAGTCGATATCGGTGGCCTTCCGCTTGATGACAAGCTTGCCTACGATATGCTTTCCGAGAGCAAATCCGCCGGCGTGTTTCAGCTGGAAAGTTCGGGCATGCGGGATCTTCTCAAGAAAATGCGGCCGAGTTGTTTCGACCATTTAGTGGCCCTTTTGGCCCTTTATCGACCGGGCCCCTTGGGCAGCGGTATGGTCGACGATTTCATCCATCGCATGCACGACGCCTCGAAAATCAAGTACGACCACCCGGCCCTGGAGCCCATCCTTAAGGAAACCTATGGCGTCATTCTGTACCAGGAACAGGTCATGAAGATCGTCAGCGACATGGCAGGTTTTACGCTGGCACAAGCGGATTCTCTGAGGCGAGCGATCGGGAAAAAGATTCCTGAGATCATGGATCGTGAGAAAAAAGCCTTCCTGACGGGAGCTACAAAGAAAGGTGCTCGTGATGCCGTTGCCGAACGCATATGGAACCTGATCGATTACTTTTCGGGTTATGGTTTCAATAAATCACATTCAACAGCATATGCCCTTATCTCTTATCAGACAGCTTATCTCAAGAGCCATTATCCTATTGAGTTCATGACGGCACTGTTGACTTCGGAAATGCGCAATGCCGACAAGGTCGTTCGGTACATCGAAGAGTGTAAGAAAATGGGCATCCAGGTTTTACCGCCGGCGGTCAATGAAAGCTACTCGGAGTTTACCTGCGTTGAGGATCACATAAGGTTTGGGCTAGCTGCTGTGAAGAACGTGGGGTCTACGGCTATTGACTCCGTCCTGCTCTCACGGAAAAAAGACGGTCCGTTCAAATCGTTTTACGATTTTACGGAACGTGTCGACTTGCGGGTATGTAACCGCAAAGTTTTGGAGAGCTTAATCAAGTCGGGTTCACTCGACGGGTTTGGACTTAAGCGGTCGCAACTCATGGCCATGATCGACAGGGCCCTGGAGATGGGGTCCAACCTTCAGCGTGATCGTAGTCGCGGGCAACTTTCTTTTTTTCAGGCTTCGGATGCAGCCGGTGTCTTCGACCACGTTAGTCAACAGGTCCCGGATATTCCGGAGTGGGCGGAGTCGCAGATGCTCGCTTACGAAAGAGAGCTTCTCGGATTTTATGTAACCTCGCATCCTCTGGCGAGATATCAGCGACAGTTAAAAGACTATGCGACGGCGTCATCAGACACATTAAGCGATTTCCGGGACCAGCAGGAGGTGACCATGGGGGGTATTATCGATTCTTCGAAGGAGATTCTTACGAAGAAAGGGGATAAGATGGCCTTTCTGACTTTGCAAGATCTGAGCGGGTCCACTGAAGTCATTGTCTTTCCCGAACTCTTCAAGGCATCGGAGGCACTCCTGAAGAAAGATGCTACGCTGTTCGTGCGCGGTAAGATCAACTCCCGCGATGATGTCCCAAAGGTCATCGCCGAGGAAATAGTCCCCCTGGATGAAGTTCAGAAGCGATTCACGCGTTGTATCTCGATTGATCTCGTTACCACGGGACTGGAGCCGAACCTCTTAAAGCAAATCCGGCAGACATTAAGTCGCCACAAAGGTAAAATCCCGGTCTATTTGACCTTCCGTGATGCTCAGGGTAAGACATCGGTGTTGCATTCGGGGGAGGATCACCGGGTCGAAACCTCCCAAGAACTCTTCGGCGAGCTTGAAAAGCTCGTGGGAGAGAATTCTGTTAAAATCCGCTAATTCCTCTCAATTTTTATAACTTCCTGCCGTATCATAAGTTATAGCGGAAAACCGCTTGACAAGAATAAACCAATCTGATAGCATCTTTCGCGTATCTTCAGTTACTATCAGGAGTTAACGAACGCGGCGAGAAAGGTGAGGTGGAAGAGGCGTGAGCGTAACCAAAAAAGACATCGTGATGAAAGTTTCTAATGAGACCAATCTTACACAGATTGATGTTAAGAAAATCATCCAGCGTGCGCTAGACGTTGTTGTCGAAAGCCTGGAACGTGGTGAGACGGTTGAGCTTAGAAACTTTGGTGTGTTTAAGGTGAAGACTCGGCGCGGTCGATTAGGTCGTAATCCCCGCACGGGTGAGGAAGTCACAGTTCCTGAGAAAAAGGTTGTTGTCTTCAAGCCGGGACTGGTTCTTAAACACAAAGTAAAGTAGGGCGTTCGCTAGGAGTAAGTTGAAAGCTCAGAGGCGCGCTGACCCTTCGGGGAATGCTATTCCCGAATGCCTCCTTACGGGGCTTCAGTGGAGACGCCACATTAAGACACTCACAGGGAGGATGGAATGCCGGAGAAAGGTAAGGTTAAGTGGTTCTCTAACGTAAAGGGTTTTGGCTTCCTCGAGAAGGAGGGTGGCAACAAAGATATATTTGTCCACTACTCCTCGATTCAGAGCGATGGGTACAGAACTCTGGACGAAGGCGAAGATGTCACCTTTGACATAGTAGAAGGTGACCGGGGACCGCAGGCGACGAATGTTATACGCGCCAAGAAGCCGCCCAGCGCACCTAAGGAATCTGCGAAGCCTGCTGAGTCTGTCGCTGAGGATAAGCCGGAGGAAAAGTCCGACGATCCGACAGACGAACCGAACAAAGAATAGCCTACGCCTCTCTTGCGTGATCCCTTTGATGACAAACAAAAGGCGGTTACGCCGTTTTTATTCGTCAAAGCCGCTACCTAAAGATAAAAGTATACTCTGCCTCTCACCATCGGAAACTCACCACCTGCTCCATATCTTAAGACTAAAAGTGGGGGATCAGTGTCTTGTGACAGACGGACACGGAACTCAATGTCAAGCTCGGATCGCAGATATTCATGGCGGTTCCTGCGCACGACTCGTGCTTGAAGAGCGCATCAGTGTCCCTGAGGTGGGAGAGAGGGTGCAGTTGCGAGTTTGTCAGGCTATACCCCGGCATAGCAAGATGGACTTTCTCATCGAAAAAGCTCAGGAGCTTGGCGTCGATGAGGTGTGTCCGATTGAAACCGAAAGATCGGTAGTGAAAGTAAAGGGCGCGGACCGCGAAAAGAAACTCATACGCTGGCAGAAAATTGTTGTAGAGGCTGTAAAGCAATCCGGGTCTTTGCGAGCACTGAGGATAGATTTGCCCTGCTCCTTTCGCGATGCAGTCAATGTCGTGGAAGCTCATCATCGCGTCGCTTTGTTTCATCCAGGTGAAGAGTCACTCGCTTTTAATGCCTGGGCTCGGAATCTAGAGCAGCCCGGAGAACCTCAGCCTCACCTGAGCGTCATACTCTTCTTGGGGCCTGAAGGAGGATTTTCGGAAAATGAGGTAGCCTGGGCCGAAGCAAATTTCAAGGAGCGGAAGATCGCCTACAACCGTGTCGGTTTAGGCCAGGCTATTCTTAAATCGGATACAGCTTTTCTCGCAGCAATCTCGGCAATAAGGTTAATGATCCTATGAAATCAGTCAGGTTTATTACATTGGGGTGTAAAGTCAATCAGTACGAAACGCAGGGGATGCGCGAATCTCTTGCGCGTGCTGGGGTGACGGAAAATACATCCGCTGGAGACGGTTGTGATTTTGTCGTCATAAATACCTGCACCGTTACAGACGCGGCCGACAAGGAAAACCGCTACTGGATACGGCGCATGCGGCGGCAACATCCGGAAGCCAAGATCGTGATAACAGGCTGCTACGCCGAGCGAAACAGAGAAGCTATCGAAAGTCTGCCCGGAGTTGATTTGGTCATAGCAAATCATGATAAGGCGAGGATTGCGGATTATCTTGAGAGGGGATGCGGTGATCCGGATCTTCAGGACGAGATGTCCGAACGCAAAGGGCGCCGTGAATATGCGCCGTTGTCGATATCCAGGTTTCAGGGACATGGCCGTGCCTTTGTGAAAATTCAAGATGGATGCAACCACGCTTGTTCTTTCTGTAAGGTCGTGCTCGTGAGGGGCCGCTCACGCAGCCGTCCTCTCCAGGACATTGTCACCGAAGTCAATCGATTGCGTGATGCGGGTTATAGAGAAGCGGTTTTTACGGGAATTCAGCTGGGTGCTTACGGCGCTGATTCCGAACAACCGCTTGATCTTGTCGACGTACTTCGTGCCTGTTCGGAGATTGAGGGCATCGAGAGACTCCGCCTGAGTTCTATTGAGCCTACGGATGTGCGTCCGAATCTTATCGCAGCATTGAGTGAATTGCCGAAATGTTGTCCGCACCTTCATATCCCATTACAGAGTGGCGATGATGCTGTTCTCGCGGCAATGAACCGCCGCTACCGACATGAGTTTTACGCGGACTTAGTAGAGGAGCTACGTTCTAAGCTACCTGATTTTTCCCTTTCCCTCGATGTGATGGCAGGATTTCCTTCGGAAAGCGAAGAGCAGTTTGAAAACACCTGCGCGCTCCTGAAATCGGTCAGGCCGTTGAAATGTCATGTGTTTCCGTACAGTCTTCGAGATGGAACCAAGGCCTCAAAGATGGACAGCCTGGATCCGTCAGTAGTTCGGAGCAGGGTAAATCGCCTCATCGGCCTGGCCGATGAGTTGGGTGAAGCCGAACGCTCGCGGTACATAGGCCAGTCCGTAGATGTGCTGGTCGAAAAGGAACTGCATGGCGGTGGCATGGTGCAAGGGCTTACGTCTAACTATCTCAAGGTATGCTTCAAGGGAGACGCTGACTTGGTCGGTCGCTTCTTGAGGGTCGAACTATTATCGCTGCAGGGAGATACATTTTTGGCGCGAGGACAAAGACATGTCATGGCTGTTTGAGAAATTCGAGGGATTCTTTCAGATCTTGGTGTTGGATTCTATTCTGGCACAGACCCAGTGGGTTGACTGGGCCCTGCTCGTCTTTGTCATTGTCGGGATTCTTTACGGCATACAAAATGGTCTCATGAGTGAAATGGCCGATATCGTCCAAATGACGATCGTGATCGTCCTGGTGTTGAGTCTCTATGAGGGGCCTATTTACGTGATCCAAAAATATCTGAGGTTTGTCCCGAATGAATCGGTCAAAGCTTTGGGGTTTATCGTTACCGCCGTCGCTATTTGGGTGGCCATCGGCTTGATTTTTCGACTTCTAAAAAGCCTTGTGCACACGAAAACGGCGGTACCGCTCAAAGTCACCGGCGGCGCCGTGCTGGGGGGCATTCACTTGATAATGATCTATAGCCTCATCTCACAGGCTGTGATTCTGATGCCAATGCCCACTATTACGGCGGTTTACCAGAAGGGGCGTTCTTACACAGGCTACTACATTGCAAAGCTTGCGCCGAATATCCACCGTGCAATTACCGATCCTACCGGGCAAAATAAGAAAGGAGCTGTTTAACCCACGTGCGTTACGACGATCGAATTGTTGATGAAGTGCAGGCAGCCAACGACATTGTTGAGGTGATTAATCAGTATGCGCCGCTCAAACGGAGCGGACGCAATCTGAAGGCCTGCTGTCCGTTCCACCAGGAAAAAACCGCTTCGTTCATGGTGAGCCCGGAAAAGCAGATCTATCATTGTTTTGGCTGCGGCGTCGGCGGGGATGTTTTTGGATTCCTTATGAGGTATGAAAACATGACCTTTCCGGAGGCCTTGAGGCGCTTGGCCGATCAAGCGGGAATCAGCCTACCGGAAGTATCGCGGAAATCCGAAGAAGGTCCCAGCGAGAGTGAAAAGCTCTATGAGATTTACCGTTTGGCCGCTAAGTTTTATAGGGAATGCTTCATGAAAACTGACGAAGGCCGGCAGGCACGCGAGTATTTTAAAAATAGGGGATTTGATGAAAATGTCGCCTCGGAGTTTGAGGTGGGTTGGGCGCCGGATGGCTGGAAAAATCTGTTTGAATTTCTGGTAAAAAAAGGCTTTCCACAGGAGCTGCTGCTGAAGTCACGCTTAATCAACCGTTCTCCTAAGGGGAATTTCTACGATACTTTTCGAAGCCGCTTACTCTTTCCTATTCATAATCTTCAGGGCAAGGTAGTTGCTTTCGGCGGACGCCTCATAGGTGATGGTGACGGTCCGAAGTACCTGAATTCCCCAGAGAACCCTATATTCCTGAAGCGCCGTGAACTCTTCGGACTTTATGTGGCGAGGCGTCATATCGATCGTGAATTGCCGCAGGTTCTTATTGTTGAGGGGTACCTGGATTTTCTCCGGCTTTATGCAGAAGGTTTTAAAGCAGCGGTTGCCACGCTCGGAACTGCGCTGACGGAAGATCATGTGAGGATCCTAAAACGGTTTGCCGATGAAGCCGTTGTGATTTATGACGGAGACCGTGCGGGAGAGGCGGCATCGCTTCGAGGTCTGGAAGTGTTCCTTGAGCAGGGGATGAGCGTGAAGCTGATCCGCATGCCGGAAGGATTCGACCCGGATGATTTTCTAAAGAAAAAGGGCACAGAGGCGTTTCGCGGTCTTCTGGCATCCGCCCAGGATTTTTTTGATTACAAATTGGAAGTCTTACGCGAACGATATGATATTAAGGACGCCCTTGGATTGATGAAGATAACCAATGAGTTCCTGGAAACACTTGCCAAGGTAAAACAGCCGATTCTGCTCGACCGGTATCTTAGGATCCTGTCCGGGACGCTTGGAGTCGATGAGAATTCTTTGCGTACCGAGCTTGCAAAATTGCGTAAACGCACGCAAAGCCGGGGTCAGACTTTGGGCACGAACACCGCATCGCCTCAGAAGCAAAGTGTTCGAGCCGAAGATGAAATCTTGCTCGTATCTCTCATGCTTCTAGAAAACCGCTTCTGCGAAATGGCGATGGGGCAGATCGAGGTAAATGAGTTCGAGGACAAGGCCGCAGCTGGAGTTTTTCAGATGCTTTGCAGCATGCATGAAAAAGGTGAGGATCTGAGTTGGAATCGGGTTTTGAACCGAATTTCCGACGGCGGTCTTAAGGAAAGAATTATCGCGTCGTCGACGGTTTCATTGGACGACCGTGAAATGAATAAAGCCTTCAGTGATTGCGTCAAAAAGGTAAAAAAGAAACAAGTCGCCAAGAGACTGGATGCGCTGCGGCAGGAGATTGCCAAGGCTGAGAAGGCGGGCAAAGTCGAACTCGTAAGCGCCTATGTCCAAGAGTACCAAAGTCTTTTACAGCAAAGGAGATAGGGAAATCTTATCTAAGTATAAATGTTTTCTCTAGCTTCTTCGCATGAAATCCCTATAATAATCGGTTCATGAAAATCCGTAAGTCCAAGTCCAGAAAGGGACCTTCGAAGAAGAAGGCACATCGATCTATGAGCCAAGTCGCTACCAGCGCCCCCAAGAGAAAAGTTACATTAGGAAAAACCAAGGTCAACAAGGTCAAAAGCCCCCCAATCTCCGGCACAGCGAATGATAACGGGGGCCTGCAGAAGGTCCTGAGCAAGCTCGTAACGGTGGGTAAGAAGAAGGGGATGGTTACTAAGGACGAGATTCAGAAGGCGTTGCCGCCAAAGCTTTCATCTCAGAAGCGCGTAGACGAACTTATTGAACTTCTAGCTAAGAAGAAGATTGATGTTTCGAAGTCCAGACCCGCGGGACAGGAGAAGAGCGCCCAACCGAAGCCTGCAGAAACAAAGAAAAGTGCCACAGCGGCAAAGGGTGTTAAAGGCATTAAGCGCACTGTCGAAGACGGCTACGACCGCGTTCGCATGGATGATCCTGTTCGCATGTACCTGCGCCAGATGGGGCAGATTCCCCTTTTAACCCGCCAGGAGGAAATTGATCTGGCGAAGCGTATTGAGCAGCGAGAAGCTGACCTCAAAATAGCCGTTTACCAAACGAAGGCGGCTCGCTACGAGGTTCTCGAACTCTCCAAGAAGATGCTTTCCGGCGAAGTCAATCTGGAATCCATCATTGATGAGGACCAGGAATCCAAGATTAATCTTACCAAGCGCAAGCTTAAGAATCTCGTGCGCCGTTTGCAGGCCTCGCGTAAAAATGCGAAGCTTGTGGAACTCCTCATGGAATTCAACCTGAACGTAGCGATTGTCGAGAAGCTCCTCGCTAATCTGCGAGGCAAGATTCAGGAGTTGAAAAAGAATCGCGAAGCGATTGAACGGTTACGGCGTAAGAGTGTTCGCGGGAAGATCGGGGAACTTGAAGAACGCAACCGCGAGCTTCTTAAAGAGCTTGGAGAGACCGAGAAAAAAGTTCAAGATCACTTTAAGCAAATTGCCAAGAGGGAAAAAGAACTGACCAAGGCTAAAAAGGCCCTGGTGGCGGCAAATCTTCGGTTGGTCGTCAGTATTGCTAAAAAATATACGAATCGCGGCCTTTCTTTTTTGGATCTTATCCAAGAGGGGAATATCGGTCTGATGAAGGCTGTGGACAAATTCGAATATAAGCGCGGATACAAGTTCTCAACTTACGCGACCTGGTGGATTCGTCAGGCGATTACGCGGTCGATCGCCGATCAGGCAAGAACGATTCGTATTCCGGTGCATATGATCGAGACGATCAATAAATTCTTTCGCGCATCCCGGCATTTGGTGCAAGAGACCGGGCGAGAACCGACCCCCGAAGAAGTTGCGCATGTTATGAAGATGCCCGTTGATAAGGTTAAGGGTATCTTAAAGATTGCACAGGAGCCCATTAGTCTACAGACTCCGATCGGTGACGACGGTGACACAAGCTTCGGAGACTTTATTGAAGATAAATCCGCGGTTTCGCCTGCGAATGCAACTGCCTACAGTATGTTGAAAGAGCAGATGGATGGCGTCCTTCTGACCTTAACGGAGCGTGAAGAGAAGGTCCTTCGGCTGCGGTTCGGCATTGGAGACGGATATCCCCGCACGCTGGAAGAGGTCGGGCAAATTTTTAACGTGACACGAGAGCGCGTGCGTCAGATTGAAGCCAAGGCCCTCCGCAAGCTTCGTCATCCGACGCGAGCCCGAAAGCTTAAAAACTTCCTGGAAGTTAAACTTAGCGACTAGTCTTAAGCCAGCCAAAGAAGAGCCAGCACAGCCTTGGGGACCTCAGTGAAGAAACGGTTGCTCATCATTCAGGATGAGCACGACCTCTGTGAAATCTTCAGGACAAAATTCCAAAAAATAGGTATCGATGTTTCGGTTGCCCATGATGGCAGGGAGGGTTTTGCCTCTTTGCTGAGTCGCCGCCCTGACGGTATCCTCTTAGACATTCGTATGAGGGAGGGCGACGATGGGATCACCTTCCTGCGGAGACTTCGAAGGCATCGAGATGAGGCCGAAGGTTCCGGTTTGGGCGTTCATAAGATTCCCGTCTTGGTGATTACAGCCGGCGATGAGCGGATGAAACCCGTCTTTGAAGCGGAGGGGATCAGCGGTTATGTGACGATGCCCTTTGATTCTCGGGACCTTAGCGAGCAAGTCGTCCGGTTATTATCTTCAGAGGGCCCGTAGCTCAGTCGGTTAGAGCAGTCGACTCATAATCGATTGGTCCCTGGTTCGAGTCCAGGCGGGCCCACTCATCAACCCGCTCCTTTCAAAATTGTAATTCCTTACATTTTTGTTGCGGACTGAGCCGCAGAATCGTACACTGTTGCACAATTGCAGCCATAAGAATAGAATTCAAGAGTTGGCACGCAATTTGTAAGTGAGTAAGAGAATGGTTTTCATGCAGGATGCGTCGAGAAAGCACACACTATCTAGCACAAAGTTTGTTGTAGACAGGTACCACGAACAAATTATAATGTCGCCTGAAAGCTTAGGAAATTACGGATTATATTTTCACATTGATTAAACAAACCACCCCAAGGGAGGAATTATGAAGATCGGATCGTTGAAATTCATCGGTCTCTTAGTGGCTGCTGTTTTATTGGTTGCAAGCAGCGCTTATGCCGATGAGAGCGCCGTTGCTGGTATGCAGAATGAAATTAAGGCCCTTAACAAAAGACTCGCAGCTCTGGAGGGTCAGTTAGTCTCCGTGGAGAGCCGTGTATCAAAGCCAGCGATTGCGCACCCGGGGCACGCAGCACCGGAAGGAACAGGTGCTTGGCTTCGCGATACTGAAGTCGGCGGATACGTGGAAGTTCAATACAACAACAACCTTACGGGTTCACGCAGTGCCCCGGCGGGTGGTAACACTGCCCGTACCTTTGACAACGACACCGATTCTTTTACCGTGAATGCCGTCGAATTGAACTTCACGAAAGAAGCCGACCCCGATGGTGGTGCTGGTTTCCGCTTCGATCTCGCTTTTGGTGAAGATACCGGCGTCGTAATTGCTGACGGATTAGCCGGTGACAGCGTCGATCTCCAACAGGCATACGTCGAATATGTTCAGCCTCTCAGTTTCTGGGCTGACAGTGATGTCTTGCCGGATACAGTCAAATTGACTGCCGGTCGCTTTGTCACCTTAGCCGGTGCGGAAGTCATCGAAGGCCCGGATAACTGGAACATCTCCAGGTCGCTTGCTTTTGGTCTGGCCATTCCGTTTGTGCACACCGGTGTGCGCGCTAACTTCGGGCTGTTTAATGATTATTTTGACGTGTACTTAGGGTGGAACAACGGGTGGGATGTGCCTGTGGATTCCAATACGTACAAGACTCTGGAAGCAGCAGTGGGTTGGAGTCCGATGGAAAACGTATCCTTGTTTCACGCTCTGTACTACGGTCCTGAAACGGCCGCAACCAACGGCCACAAGAGAACGGTCGTTTCTAACGTGCTGACTTGGGATGTCAATGACAAGCTTTCTTTCATGGCTGACATTGACTTCGGTTATGAGCGGCGTTTTATCGGATCTGTGGGCGCCGATGCTGAAAATGCGTCGTGGCAGGCTTATGCCGGATATACTCGCTACCAGTTCACGGATAAGTTTGCGGTTGCAGCTCGCGCCGAAACTTTCCGTAACGGCGGTGAGAGAAACCGGACAGCCGGATTCCCTGAGCCGACGGATGCTCTTTGGGAAGCCACGCTTACGGCAGAATATAGGCTCACTGACAACATGCTTGCCCGCCTCGAGTACCGTCGCGACAAGTCTGAGTCGGATGATACCTTTAACGGAGATAGCCATCAGTCGATTATCGGCGGCCAGGTAATCTACGTTATCTAAGGTAATAAATTAGGAGTACTTAGTAGCATTACGGCCCCGGTCTCTGTTGCCTCCCTTGGTGACAAAGCGAACCTTAAAGGGTTCCTAGAGACCGGGGCCTATTTTATCTTGACGTAGACCTTCCTTAAAAGTAGACTGATCTCTCTTCGAGATAAACCATGATACGTCCTCAACTTATACTAACTCTGGTCATAACGCTTCTGGCAGTCTCTTGTGCTCGCCAATCCCAGTCTTTTTACTTTGGGACGTACTCGGATGCAGAGGACCATTACCGCAAGGGCGAGTACGCGAAAGCGATTAAGAAGTATGAGGAATATATAGACAATAATCCGGCCGGAAATCTCGCCGTGATAGCCAGTTTTTATACCGCAAAGAGTTATAGGGCCATTGGGGAAACTGAGAAGGCTAAGGACTATTTTCGCCGTATCGCGGAGAACCATCCCTCGCTGGTGTGGGCTGACTTCTCAAAGACTCAGCTGCAAGAGCTGGATCAGCCTGTTAGCTAGGCGAGCAATTTGAGGTTAATCGCTCTTTGAAAGAATCCCTTCGGATGATCGCCAGCCACGCATGTGGTTGGAGGAAAGTCCGAGCTTCATAGGGTAGCGTAGTGGGTAATGCCCATCCCTTAGGTCCTCGAAAGGGGGCATGAGGCGGATTAGAGCCACAGAGACGAGTCTTCGCCACGTTTGTGGTGAAGGGTGAAACGCGGCAATCTCTACGTGAAGAAAGGCCGAATAGGACGAAATCCCGTTTAAGGGAGGGAGCGACCCGCTTCTTGTGACACATAAAGACAGATTCGTCGGGTTGGCCGATTGAATTCTCAAGTGATTGGGAATCTAGACAGATGATCATCATCATCACGGGAAGTCGGAAAAGGCGGTAACCGCATTGCTGGCTTCGCCCTGATGAACAGAACTCGGCTTACAGAAGGGATTCTTTCAAAGACGGTAGCCTAGACGCCACTTGACAGCAAGCGCAAAAGCATCTACCATTGAGTCAATTAAGCCGTCAAGATTACCTTTTAAATCGGTGCTGTGACATCGATAAAGGCAGACAAATGAATCATATAAAATCTAGAAAGTCGTATGTGCCCCGTATACAGACGGGGCTTTTTTTTGCCTACTGATACCATGGGAATAGCAGAGAAACTCATTCTGGATGAACAGGGAATTCACCGGGCGGTGGTGAGAGTGGCCCACGAGGTCCTCGAGCGCAACGGGGGTACCGAGAAATTAGCCCTCGTGGGCATTCGCACACGTGGTGTGCACCTTGCTGAGCGACTTCGTCAGGAAATTCAAGCCATAGAAGGAGTCCAAGTGCCCTTGGGGATGCTGGATATTACTCTCTATCGTGATGACCTGCAGGAAATAGGTCCGAAACCTGCGGTTGGACAGACTGAAATCTCTTTTGACCTTAACGGTAAAATTCTTGTCCTGGTCGATGACGTTTTGTTTACCGGTAGAACGATACGTGCCGCACTGGATGCGCTCATCGATTTCGGGAGGCCTCTAGCCATACAACTCGCCGTATTGATCGACCGCGGGCATCGTGAACTGCCAATTAAAGCAGACTATGTGGGCAAAAATGTTCCGACTCATCGCGATGAAGAGGTTATTCTGAGACTCAAGGAAAAGGACGGCAAAGATGAAGTCGTTGTGGTGAAAAGGTAATGGTGGATAAGGAAGTGAAGTGGACTCGGAAAGATTTGCTGGGCCTTCGGGACCTTTCGGCAGAAGAGATTAAGCTGGTTCTTGATACCGCGAAATCCTTTCACGAAGTTTCTCTGCGCGCTGTGAAGAAGGTTCCTGCGCTGAGGGGGCGTACGGTGGCAAACCTTTTCTTTGAGCCGAGTACCCGAACCAGGATTTCCTTTGAATTGGCCGAGAAACGGTTGAGCGCTGACACGATCCATGTTGCGCACGCGACGGCAAGTTTTGTGAAGGGTGAGACGCTGAAGGATGCGGTTAGAAACATCGAAGCGCTCCAGCTAAATATCGTTGTGATGAGACATAGTTCTTCGGGCGCTCCGCATCGCTTGGCTCATAATATCAAAGCCAGCATTATCAATGCGGGGGACGGTATCAATGAACACCCGACGCAGGCATTGCTGGACATGTTCACGATTCGAGAGAAGAAGGGGGCCTTGAAGGGGCTGAATGTAAGCTTTGTCGGTGATATTTTGCACAGTCGCGTGGCTCGATCAAATATCTGGGGGTTGACTAAGATGGGCGCGAATGTGACGGTCTGTGGTCCAAAGACCCTCTTACCGCCCGGGTTAAGTGATATGGGGGTGCGTGTGACGACCCGTCTTGCAGATGCTGTGAAGGATGCCGACGTGATCAATCTCTTGCGCATTCAAATGGAGCGCCAGGAAGAACCGTTTTTCCCCAGCGTTCGCGAATATGCAACCGCGTATCAAATTAACCGTGACATTCTAAAGAAGGCAAAAGAGGACGTCATAATCATGCACCCGGGTCCCGTCAATCGTGGGATTGAGATTACCAGCGACGTCGTAGATGGGCCGTATTCGGTGATCTTAAACCAAGTCACTAATGGGCTAGCGGTACGCATGGCAGTTCTTTATTTGATTTCTGGGATTCCACAGGTAAGCACAACTGAGGAGGTCACGTGAAGGTACTGATCCAAAATGCGCGGGTCGTAGATCCGGTCAACAACAGAGACGGTGAGTCGGATGTCTTGATCGACGAAGGTAAGATTAGGAAGATCGGAAAAGCGGACAGGGACTCTGTGGATGAGATCATTCAAGGGAAGGGTTTGACGCTGATTCCGGGATTGATCGATCTGCATACCCATTTGCGTGAGCCCGGATTTGAGGCTAAGGAGACCATTCAGTCAGGAGCAAGGGCCGCCATTAGAGGAGGTTATGTTGCCTCTGTCTCTATGCCGAACACCGATCCGCCCTGTGATCATCAAAGCGTGATCGATAATATCGTGCGGCGTGCGCGGGAAGTGCCGTACACGATCTTCCCATCCGGGACCATTACAAAAGGTCGCTTAGGTAAAGAACTCTCTGAAATGGCGGACCTGCTGCATGCAGGCATTGTCGCGGTGACCGATGACGGCGACTGGGTGGCCGATTCGCTCGTGATGCGCCGCGCCATGGAGTATGCTTCAATGTTCGATCTGATTGTCATGAGTCACTGTGAAGACCGCCGCTTGGCGACTCATGGTGTTATGAACGAAGGCTATCACTCAACGGCGTTGGGTTTGAAGGGAATCCCAGCAGCAAGCGAAGACGTTGCTGTGGCGAGAGATATTGAGTTAGCGCGTCTGACCGGGGCGCGACTTCATGTGTGCCATGTCTCCACAGCGCGAGCCGTGGCATTGGTTGCCGCCGCGAAAGCAGAGGGGCTTTCTGTAACCGCGGAGGTGACACCGCATCATCTTGTGCTAACTGACGCCGCGGTGGAAGGCTACAACACAAACCTGAAAATGAATCCGCCCCTGCGAACGGACAAAGATGTTCTAGCCGTTCGCGCAGGGCTGAAGAGCGGTATTATCGACTGCGTTGCGACGGACCATGCGCCGCACACGCCGGAAGAAAAAATGCGCGAGTTCGACGTTGCGCCTTTCGGCGTCATCGGTCTGGAAACCGCGCTGCCGGTCATCCTCACGGAATTTTTTCACGGCGAACAGTGGCCGCTCGAAAAAATTATCCGTGTCATGTCTTGCCGCCCGGCTGAAATCCTGAAACTAGATGCTTCGTTCGGTCAGCTGAAGGAAGGCGAGACGGCCAATCTGACACTCGTGGATTTGAATGAGGAGTGGAATGTGACCCTCGCGGACTTGCAATCTAAATCCCGTAATTCTTGTTTTCTAAAACGAAAACTTAAGGGAAGAATCAAAGCGACTGTATGTTCCGGGAAACTTTGGAAATACTAAAGGTGCGAGAATAATATGAAAGCGTGGTTGGCATTAGAAGACGGGGCATTTTTTGAAGGGCGTGGTTTCGGAGCCGAAGGCGAAGTGACCGGTGAGGTTGTATTTAATACGTCGCTGACCGGGTACCAGGAAATCCTCACAGATCCTTCCTACAAAGGGCAGATTGTTACCATGACCTACCCGCATATCGGTAATTGCGGAATCAATGCTCAGGATGAAGAGTCAAGGCAGCCGTGGGTAGAAGGGTTTGTGATTAAAGAGTTGAGTCCCGTGGTGAGTAACTTCCGGTCCGAGATGTCTCTGGACGCCTATATGAAGAAACACAATAAGATCGGGATCCAGGGTATCGATACGCGCAAACTGGTGAGAGTATTGCGCGATCAGGGAGCCCAAAAGGGAGTTTTATCAACGGTAGATGGCGATCGGAAGCGCCTCGTCAGCAAGGCAAAAGAATCGCCCGGGCTCGTGGGTATGGACCTGGTAAAGGAAGTGACTTGTCGCGAACCCTATGAATTAGGGCAGGATTTATCGGAAGGCTACTCATGGGGATTGCCTCAGATAAGGACCCGGTACAAGATCGCGGCGATCGATTCGGGAATCAAATTCAATATCCTGCGTAAACTGAAGCAGCACGGATTGGACACGACTGTCTACCCGGCGTCGACGAGTGCCGCAGAGATCCTTAAGGGAAACCCTTCCGGCGTATTCTTATCCAACGGTCCCGGTGATCCTGCCTCAGTTCCTTACATGGTGGAGACCGTTCGTGAACTGATCGGAAAGGTTCCAATCTTTGGAATATGTTTTGGGCACCAGATTCTTGGCCAGGCCCTGGGCGGGGTGACATCCAAGCTCAAGTTTGGTCATCGCGGAGGCAATCACCCTGTCATGGATCTAAGGACAGAAAAGATTGAAATCACATCGCAAAACCATGGATTTGTCGTTGATATCGATTCTCTGCAGGGCGGGGAAGTGGAACTGACGCATATCAACTTGAATGACAAGACTCTCGAGGGGTTGCGGCACAAGAAGCACCCTCTGTTTTCCGTGCAGTATCACCCAGAGAATTCTCCCGGACCTCACGACAGCGATTATCTGTTCGAACGGTTTTACCGACTAATCGAGGAGCCGGAAAGGGTATAGGACTCAGATGCCGAAACGAACCGACATAAAAAAAATCCTCATCATAGGATCGGGTCCGATCATTATCGGTCAGGGATGCGAATTCGACTATTCGGGGACGCAGGCGTGTAAGGCCTTGCGCGAAGAGGGCTATGAAGTCGTATTGATAAATTCCAATCCGGCTACAATCATGACGGATCCCGATACGGCTTCCCGAACGTATATAGAGCCCCTTTTGCTGCCCTATCTTGAGCATGTGATTGCTAAGGAAAAACCCGATGCTTGTCTGCCGACCATGGGAGGGCAAACGGGACTGAATCTCACGGTTGAAGCTTACGAAAAGGGCATTTTCGAGAAATACGGCGTCGAACTCATTGGCGCCAAGTACGAGGCAATTAAGAAAGCAGAAGACCGCGGGAAGTTTCATGCGGCCATGACAAAGATCGGGCTCGACTTACCGAGGGGCGAATTCGCTTACTCGGTCGAGGAAGCGACTCAGATCGCCGAAAGGTTGAGCTATCCCGTCGTCGTGAGGCCGAGTTTTACACTTGGCGGCTCGGGCAGTGGCATCTGTTACAACCGGGAGGAGTTGGAAAAAACCGCTTTGATGGGGTTAGAGTACAGCATAGTTCATGAAGTGCTCATTGAGGAAAGTATTCTGGGGTGGAAAGAATACGAGCTAGAGGTAATGAGGGATGTTAAAGATAACTTCGTTGTCATTTGTTCGATTGAGAACCTGGATGCGATGGGTGTCCATACAGGCGATTCTATTACCGTAGCGCCGGCACAGACGTTGACTGACAAAGAGTACCAGATGATGCGCGATGCGGCGCGAAAGGTGATTTCAGAGATTGGTGTCGAAACCGGAGGTTCCAATATCCAGTTCGCCGTCAATCCTAAAACGGGCCGAATGGTTGTTATTGAGATGAACCCGCGGGTTTCCAGATCTTCGGCTTTGGCTTCGAAGGCTACCGGTTTTCCGATTGCGAAGTTTGCGGCAAAGTTGGCCGTCGGTTATACCCTGGATGAAATATCCAACGACATCACAAAATATACACCGGCTTCATTTGAACCTAGCATTGATTATTGTGTTGTGAAAATACCGCGCTTTGCTTTCGAGAAATTCGAAGGCGTAGATAGCAAACTGTCGACTCAGATGAAATCAGTAGGTGAAGCCATGTCCATCGGCCGAACATTCAAAGAGGCACTGCAGAAGGGATTGCGATCTCTAGAGATCAGGCGGTTCGGGCTGGGCGGTGACGGGCGGGACAAAGTTTGCGGGCATATTTTAAAGACGCGAGAGGAGTATCGGCGTTTTTTTGAAGAGGCTTCGAAAGACAAGGAATGGATACGCCGAATCGGGACGGCCATAGCGACGCCTCGGGAAGACAGAATATTTCACCTCAAGTATGCGTACCAAGTGGGCATGACGACAGAAGAAATTCACAGAATGAGTTACGTGGACCCGTGGTTTTTAGAACAGATCCGCCAGATTGTCGATTTGGAAAATGAGCTTCTAAAGACTTCGATTCAAAAGGTCTCACCGGAATTGCTGCGGCAGGCAAAAGAATATGGGTTTTCAGACGTCCAACTTGCTTTCTTCTGGGGTGAGAAGGAAGGTGCCGTTCGTGCGCTGAGAGAAAAGCAGGGGGTGGAAGCTGTTTTTAAACTCGTCGACACTTGTGCCGGAGAGTTCAAAGCGTATACGCCGTATTATTACTCAACGTATGAGGAAGAGGACGAAGCCATACCGGGGGATCGTGAGAAGGTAATGATCTTGGGCGGCGGTCCTAACCGCATCGGCCAGGGTATAGAGTTTGACTATTGCTGTGTTCATGCGGCCTTTGCTCTCAAGGAACTAGGTTTTGAGACGATCATGGTGAATTCCAATCCGGAGACGGTAAGTACCGATTATGACACATCGGATAAACTTTTCTTTGAGCCGCTTACACTTGAAGACGTTCTGAGTATCTACCGCAAACAGAAGCCGATCGGCGTTATCATCCAACTCGGAGGCCAAACTCCCTTGAATTTGGCGGCGGCACTCGAAGCTAACGGTGTGAAAATTCTTGGGACACCGGTGAAAGCTGTGGATGTGGCCGAAGACCGCGACAAGTTTAAGAAGCTGCTGCAGAAAATCAATCTTCGACAACCCAATAACGGTATTTCGACGAACATCGAAGAGGCCTGTGAAATTGCGAAGAAAATTACCTATCCGGTTGTTATTCGTCCGTCCTATGTCTTGGGAGGACGCGCCATGGAGATTGTATACGACGAAGAGCAGTTGCTGAAATACATGACTCATGCTGTCGATGCGAGTGACGAGCATCCTGTGTTAATTGATAAGTTTCTCGAGAATGCGATCGAAATTGACGTGGATCTGATTTCAGACGGTGAAACGTCTGTGGTCGGGGCCGTCATGGAGCATATTGAGGAGGCCGGCATTCATTCCGGCGATAGCGCTTCCGTCATTCCGCCATACTCCATTTCCAAAGACATGACTGAGGAAATTGTGACGCGTACAAAAGACATTGCCAGGGCGCTGGGAGTTATTGGGTTGATGAATGTTCAATACGCCATTCACCGGGGAGAGCTTTACTGTTTGGAAGTCAATCCCCGCGGTTCCCGTACGGTCCCGTTTGTAAGCAAGACGATCGGTGTTCCCTTAGCAAAACTAGCCGCCAAGGTTATGGTTGGAAAGAAGCTGCCCGAACTTGGCTTCGATAAAGAAGTTTATGTGCCTTATGTCGCGGTCAAGGAATCTGTTTTTCCCTTTGTGAAGTTCCCCGGTGTAGATATTATTCTGTCGCCCGAGATGCGATCAACAGGCGAAGTGATGGGGATTGATCAGGATTTTCCGCGGGCCTTTTATAAATCGCAGGACGCTGCTTCCGCGCATATCCCGAATGATGGGAAGGTTTTTATCAGCGTTAAGAACGGTGATAAAGATAATGTGGTGCCTGTGGCAAAGAAATTGGCCGAAATGGGTTACCCGATAGTGGCTACGCGTGGAACCGCAGAGGTTTTGCGTAAGAACGGTATTGAGGCCGAACTTGTTTTAAAGATTGCCGAAGGAAGACCGAATGTCGGAGACCTCATCCGCAATCGTGAAATCAAACTCGTTGTCAATACGCCGAGCGGCAAGGGATCGGTGCTTGACGAGGCGAAGATCCGCTCTCTGGCAGTTTCTTTCAATATCCCATGCATTACGACATTGAGTGCGGCGCGAGCTGCCACATTGGGCCTTGAGGCGGTACGCGGCAAAGGGCTTAATGTAGCCGCGATTCAAGATTATCACGCTCTCCTTGCCAATAATTGTGTCAATCCGACGACCCACTAGAGGTAGGGAGCCAAACTGTGGCCGACGAAGTCGTCAAAATTCTCGATAACCGCAAGGTCAACGAAAAATACTATAAGCTGTCATTTTGCTCACATGAAATCGCGCGTGGTGCGCAACCGGGGCAGTTTCTTCATATACAGATCAATCCGACGCTTGATCCCTTCTGGCGAAGACCCTTTAGTTTTTACCGTGTTGACGGTGACGAAATCGAAATCCTTTACGAGATTTTGGGCCATGGCACGGCTATGCTGGCGCAGAAACAGGCAGGGGAAGTTCTCAAAGTCATGGGGCCTCTCGGTAAGCCTTTCAGAAAAGCGGTCAAGCCGAAGAAACGAATCTGTGTTGCCGGGGGTGTAGGATTGCCGCCGCTTCTTTATCTCGCAGAGTGTGAAGATGTGGACTTCTTCCTCATAGGGGCAAAGTCGCGAAGCGAAGTGATGCCGGATTCCGAACTGGAGCATATAAAAGGAACGGTCATGTATTCGACCAATGACGGCAGCTATGGCGTAAAGGGATATGTCACCGTACTGCTTGAACAGATTCTCAAGGAAGAAAGGCCGGAGGATGTTTTTATCCAGACCTGCGGTCCCATGGTCATGATGCAGGCGGTTCGTGATCTTGCTGAAGCAAGGTACATCAAAGGCGAAGCTTCGGTGGATGAAACAATGGCCTGTGGTTTGGGTGTGTGCTTGGGGTGTATGGTCAAAACTCATGCCGGATGGTTGCCTTCTTGCACGGAAGGGCCCGTCTTTGATTTTTCGCAACTTCAAGGATCTCTCATATGTCAGACGTAAATCTTACGACTAAGATAAAAGGGCTGACCTTTCGCAATCCCATAACTGTCGGCTCGGGAACATTTGGAACTAAACAGGATTTTCTTGATTACGTCGATTACGAACGCTTGGGCGCCATGACCACAAAGACCATCACGCGGCATCCCCGTACCGGAAATCCCATGCCGCGCATTTGCGAAACCAGCGCCGGAATGCTGAATGCCATTGGTTTGCAAAATAGGGGATTAGAAGAGTTTCTTAAGAATAAAATCCCTCTCTTTGCAAAAATTAAGACGCCCTTGATTGTCAACATTGCGGGTGAGGCCGCCGGAGATTTTCAACACTTGGCCGAAGCGCTGCACAAAGAAAAAGATGTCGTTAAGGCCTTGGAACTGAACCTGTCTTGTCCCAATGTCGAAGAAGGTGGCGCAGGCTTTATGCGCAAGCGGGAGCGTATTCTTGAGGCCGTGAAGGTGGTTCGAGATGCGACAGACCTGCCGATTTTCGCTAAACTATCACCCGAGTTGGGAGACGTCGTAGAGATAGCCCGCGACGTTATTGATGTGGGTGCCGACGGATTAACTCTCATTAATACGCTTAAAGGAATGGCGGTGGACACTGAGCGGCGGTGTTCGCGTATTGCAAATATTACGGGAGGATTAAGCGGCCCCGCAATAAAGCCAGTTGCTGTGCGTTATGTCTACGAAGTAAAACAGGCGCTGGGTGTGCCGGTAATTGCATCGGGAGGTATCATGACTGCGCAGGACGCGATCGAATTTTTGATTGTGGGTGCGGATCTTCTGGCTGTCGGTACGGCAAATTTTATTAACCCCAGGGCGACAATGGAAATTTTGGACGGCATTAGTCAATATTGCCGAGATCATGACATTACGCATATTGATGAGTTGCGGGGGTCCTTTCATCATGAGAACCAAATCAGTGGCTGAGTCCGATGTGGATCCGCGCATCATTGTCGCACTGGATACCCCGAGTCTTGACGTTGCCCGTCAGCTTCTGAAAGATTTAGAAGGACTGGTCTCCTTTTACAAAGTGGGTTTCGAACTTTTTGCTGCTCATGGATGGAAAGCGGTGGAACTTGTTCGGGCGGCGGGTGGCCGTGTCTTTCTCGACTTGAAGTTGCATGACATTCCGAACACCGTCAGCAAGACCATGGCGGTATTGTGTGAGCACGATGTGGATATGGTGACAGTCCACACTCTTGGTGGCTACGAAATGATGAAGGCAACCCGTGGCATAGTGGATCAGCGTATTCAAGCTGGAAAAAAGGGCCCCATCATCCTCGGCGTCACGATATTGACAAGCCATCGGGAGGCGGAGTTGGAGGAGGACCTTGGCATTACGCGTGGACTCGAAGAGGAAGTTTGCTACCTGGCTGCAGTGGCAAAACGAGCCGGCCTGGACGGGGTGGTTAGTTCCCCTCACGAGACCGCTATGTTACGGCAAAAATTTCCTCAGAACTTCTTGATTGTTACACCGGGGATACGTCCGCAAGGTAGCTCTGTCGGTGATCAAAAGAGGGTCTTTGCACCTGCCGAAGCCATTCAGGCGGGGGCTAGTTATCTTGTCATTGGGCGTCCCATCACCTCGGCCGATAGCCCCAAAAAGGAAGTCTTAAGGATTCTATCCTCGCTAGCGTAAAACTAGTAATTAAATACAAAAGATAAAAGTTACGATCAGTGTATTCTATTTTATAGTATTAAATTCTTCTATCGATATCCGACAAGTAAAAGCGGCATTAAGGGTTCGGTGCGTTTGTAAAAATTGAAAACACATGTTATAGTTCTGCTACCAAATTTTCGCTGGTTTTAATTGGCGAAGATGCGACGTTTGAATCGTTTCAGTCATTTTGAGGATTACGATAATACATTAAAGACAGGATTTGTGACTGTCGATAGAGGGATCAGCCATGAGCGTTTCCAATAAAAAGATCATGACCGCGCAGGAAGTCAGTAAGTATCTGCGGATATCGTTGTCAACGGTTCATCACCTGACCAGAGCAGGGAAAATTAAGTCAGTCAAGGTGGGGAAGCAGTGGCAATACGATAAGGCAGATATTGATGCTTATCTGGAGAGTGGGTATGAGTTTTTGTTGGAGAAAGCTGCGTACGGCGGTGATGAGCGACGTTTTTATGAGCGTATTGCGTGCATGATTCAGGGGTTTGCCGTCATATCTTCATCTCCCGTGAAGAGTTGGGAAGCAAACGGAAATGTGCTCAATTTTAGCAAGGCAGGCATTCTTTTTGAGGTCAGCGATCCCTACATGGGCACTTCTCCCGATCTTCATGTCGGCGCTCCCGTAAACGTGAAACTTTATCTGCCATCTTCTGATACTGCTGAATACGCGCTAGAAGGATCTGTCGCCCATTGTTCTCCGGGTTCCCCTTCACGGTTCGGGATGAAATTCAGCGATTTGGATCCTGAACTCGCCGAGATTATCGGTCAGACGGTATAGCTGCCCGGAAAACAAGCCATCCTCACAGAATCTCCCATGGAATCTAACTTGTTTCGATACAGCACCTTACAAATTGTTTTCTGCTCTGTGCTTCGATCCCCGCTTGACAGACAGGCTGTAAGTCCTTATAATCTCCCAACTTACATGCGAGCTGCTATCTGTCCTTTAGCGTGTAGCGTACTTACCTATGATTCGTAGCATGACAGCCTTTGCTCGGTCAACGGCCTTGGGCAAGGGGAACTGGTCAGTCGAGATTCGTTCCCTTAATCATCGTTACTTTGAGTTTTCAGCCAAGCTGCCGCAGTTTCTTTATCCTGTGGAACGTCGCATCAAGGATTTAGTGCAATCGAAGATGAGGCGGGGCAAAGTAACTTTATCAATTAGTCAGGAGGGTGCTGAGGAAGCCGATAAGGAGTTTGTCTTAGATGAGAAAGCCGTTCGCTACTACCGATCGGCTATGAAAAAGCTGCGACAGGAATTCGGGCTAGAGGCCGATGTTTCGGTTCGGGATCTGATGGCTTTGCCGAAGATTTTCAAGATCGATAAGCCGCAAGCAGATCCCGAAAAGATCTGGGTAGATCTAAAGAAAGTTTTGAACCAAACGCTGGCGAATGCCTTGAAGCTTAAGGAAACGGAAGGCCGAAAATTGGCTGTTGACGTGAGCAAGCGGCTTGGTTTCATTAGTGCGACAGTCAATAAGGTCGAGAAACGTGTTTCCGGGAATACAGAGTTTTATTTTAAGAAGTTACGCGAGCGCTTAGGGAAAATTCTCAAGGACAGTAATATTGATTCTGAGAGGGTTTACCGAGAAGCAGCACTTTTGGCGGAACGCAGCGATGTGACCGAGGAGATTGTGCGGCTAAAAGGGCATCTCGATTACTTCAAGAAGCGGCTAAAGGATACTCAGGAAGTGGGCCGTGAGTTGGATTTTATTTGCCAAGAGATGCATAGGGAAATCAATACCTTAGGAGTGAAGTCACAGGTTCTTGAGGTGTCAAGCCAAGTCGTCTTTGTGAAGAAGGAACTTGAGAAAATCCGCGAGCAAATCCAAAACGTCGAGTAATACGGCAGCCGATACCGAGGGCATGTTGGTGATTTTGTCTGCCCCGTCAGGGTGTGGTAAGACAACCATCGTGGACCGACTTCTGAAGCGGCACCCGGACTGGGAGAGATCCGTTTCGGTGACAACGCGTAGCTCCCGCGGTAGCGAGAAAGAGGGGCAAGACTATTTTTTCGTGACGGCGAAGGCTTTTCGCGACATGGAAGCGAAGGGGGATTTACTTGAGAGCGCAAAAGTTTTTGACCATTATTACGGTACTCCCAAAAGCTTTGTGCTGCAAAGGATTAAAGAAGGTAAGGTTCTGATGCTGGCCATTGACGTACAGGGTACTCGAAACATATTGAAGAGCTTGGGACAAAAGCTGTCGATTGCAAGCATCTTTGTTTTACCTCCGTCGCTAAAGGTGTTGCGTGAAAGACTAGAGGGTCGCAAGACGGATACGCCGGAGGATATAGATCGTAGGATTTCGATGGCGCAAGAAGAAATTAAGCTGGCTAGAATATACGATTGCACTGTAATGAATCAGACCTTAGAGCACACCGTTATAGAGGTAGAAAACTTTTTGGAAAAATTTCAACGCGAAAGGAGAAAATCATCTCATGCCATACATACCACTTGAAAAACTTGTTACCGATAAGCAGGATAGTATTTACAAACTTTGCTTGACGGCAGCTGCACGGGCTAACGAACTCGCTCAGGGAGCTCAACCGCTGGTGAAGTCTGAATCGAAGAAGGCGGCAGTTATTGCCCTGGAAGAGATTGCCGCCGGTAAGATTTCGTATCAGCTGCCTAAAACCAAAACAAAGAAGCTGTAAGCGATCTATCTCTCCGTTAAGGAGGAGTTATGACACAGGGCCAAAGCGTAGCATCGTCACCGGCTAAAGGGAAAAAAATGCAGGGGAAAACTGTCCTGCATATCCTTACCGGCAGCATCGCAGCGTACAAGGCTGGCGATCTGATTAAGCTCATGAGAGAGCATGGCGCTCGCGTGATATGCGTGCTCACTGAAGGAGCGAAGAAGTTTATAACGCCGCTTACCATCAGGGCCATCAGTGGTGAAGACGTGTATGACGACTTTTTCACATCCAAGACGCCCTATGATGTGCTGCACACCTCTTTAGCCGAAGCGGCCGATGTGATACTTGTATCACCCGCGTCCGCGAATTTTATCGCGCGTGCATCCATAGGTCTCGCCGACGACCTTGGCGCGTCCATTCTGCTTGCAACGCGATGCCCTGTAATTCTGGCACCGGCTATGAACGACCAGATGTACACTCACCCTACAACTCAACGCAATATTGCTGTTTTGAAAAAGATAGGCTACCACTTTGTGGATCCCATCCGGGGGTCGCTAGTTTGCGGAAAAGAAGCGGTCGGACATATCGGGGATCCCGAAGTGATTATTGATACCCTCCAGAACTTCGTGCAAAAGTAATATTTAATGTAATGCCTTCCAGAAAAAGGATTCTCATTACGGCGGGACCGACTCGTGAAATGTTAGATCCCGTGCGCTTCATCTCAAATTTATCGACGGGTGAAATGGGGTACGCCATTGCGAAAGTTGCGCATGCGCGTCGACATCCGGTTACGTTGATAAGCGGCCCCACAGCTTTACAGCGCCCGCCCGGAATTAAGTTTGTTCCGATCGTTACGGCGAGTGAGTTAAAAAAGGCATGCGGACGGGCTTTTGCCCGACACGATGTACTCATCATGGTAGCGGCAGTCTGCGATTTTACTGCGGCCAAGATGCAGAAACATAAGATTCGGCGCATTAAAACAAAACAGATCCGACTGCAACGGACGCCGGATATCATAGCCGAGCTTGCTAAACGAAAGGGTAAGAGACGTGTTATTGGCTTTTGCCTGGAAACTCGCGATTGGCTTGGCAATGCGAGGAAGAAACTGGCCCAGAAGAATCTCGACGGTATTGTGGCGAGCTACTACGGCAAGGGGGCCGTGCCCTTTGGTGCGGGGCGCATGACCGCCGCTTTTGTGGATCCCAAGGGCGGCGTTTACAAGGTGAAAAACAAGCCTAAACGCCAGGTAGCGAGGGCCCTTTTAGACTGGATTGAGGCGCTATAAAATGACTTGAAAAAGCAATTTGGAAACGAGTGAAAGTGAATATAATATGCCCATTATTCGTCTACTCAGTCAAAACAATATAAGGGGGAAGTCATGGATCATTTTAAAAAATCTAGATTATGGGCCTTTATTTTGATTATCACATTTACGGGATGTGCTTCGGGTGCAGGCGGCATGGGCTTAGGCGAACGCGAGACAGGCGCGCTTCTCGGAAGCGGGATGGGTGCCGGTTTAGGGGCGATTATCGGTAATCAGACGGGGCATGCAGGAGCTGGTACGGCCATCGGAGCTGGTGCCGGTTTACTGGCAGGTGCCCTTGCGGGCGAAGCTAGCCGAAGGCAGAAGGAAAATACGAAGAAGGAAATTCGAGAGGAATTGATGCAGCAGCAGTACCAGGGGCAATATGCACCGCAGCCATATGGGGGGGTGCCGCAGCAACAGCCCCAATATGCACCGCCTCAACCGCAGCCCGGTCAGGAGATCCATACGAAATATAATCCGCGAACCGGTCAGACATTTCCCGAAAGGTTTAAATACGACCCGAATACGGGTGAAGAATTGCAATACCTGCGGTAGAGTCTGATTTTCATTATCACCTACCAGTTAGAAGTCATCTATCACCTGTGGCGCGGTAGCAAAGTGGTAATGCACGGGCCTGCAAAGCCTGTATTCGGCGGTTCGATTCCGCCCCGCGCCTCCATTGCCGCAGATGACTTATAGGCCCGGGTGGCGGAATCGGCAGACGCAACGGACTTAAAATCCGTCGGGGCGTTAAAGCCCCATGCCAGTTCAAGTCTGGCCCCGGGCACTTTTATTCAACAGCTCATTTTTGCTCCCTCCTAATAAGGATCGCTACTTCATGCAAATTGGTTTGTTACCTTGCAAAAACTTTTATAATAATATGTCTGAATATACTTTGTTTACTGGTAAAATAAGTCTTAAGTCGTTTGATATTAATGACTTATAAATCTTGACAGCCCCCAAAACCGGTGTTATACTTCCATTCGCGTCTGGAAGGGGGGAAATAAATGGTGAGGGAGTAAGTATTGAGACGAGTTCATTCCGAGTATCCAATTCGGCATAGCTTGGCGAAACGCTGCTTCGCAGGCATCCTGGCTTTTTTGGTTCTCTGGTCCCAGGTAATCGATCCTGCGTTCGCCGCTAGCTACTACGAACAAACGTATACTCCGCCGCCAGTTTCCATCAAAGACGCCGAAGCAGAATCGGTAAAAGAAGCGACCTCCAAAGATCCTCTCAGTAACCGCGAATCTCAATTTTTCCTCGATGACGAGCTCTCGTTATCTGCACCCTCTGCATCCACAGAACAAGACGCCGAAGAAGTTGGTGATCAAGACGATAACGAAAACAGGGGCACGGAGCGCTACTCCGTCGAAGAAAGCATCGACCACCTCTCACCCGACTTTGCGTACGCCGGCATTCTGGCGGACGCTCCGGATACACGCACTCAATTCGAAAACTTAGCACGCAGCGTAGAAAACGCAATTATTGGCATTGATTATTCTGAACTTGTTCATTTGACAAGTGGTGCTTACCAGGAAATTCTGCTGCATCCCGTTGCGGGTGCTTGGCTGCAGGCGAATAAGGACAAAATTACGCTCATCGCTCATAACCATCCCGTGGGGCAGAGCGCGTTACCGAGTTTGGCGGATATCGAGGCAGCTGCGGAATTAGGGGACTCGATTCGGTATTTCTCATATGGAATAGGAAATAGCGGTGATATTGAGGTCTATGAGTTTAATGGGAGCGGAATCTTAAATGAGAGTCAGCCTTATGATTGGAGCTACTTGTCCGTTGCAATGCAGGCGGATCATAATCCCATAGAAAGCACTAAAGCAACTCGCGACATGCTTAGCGAGTTCATTGAGGCGGTGGACTTATATAATGACGAGCCCTATCTCGCTGACCCGTTCTTGCACGCGGGGCCGACGATTCTTCCCGGTCACCCGACACTGGGATCTTTCGCGTCGAGCTCGCCCTCAGCTACATTAAATGTCACGCAGTCTTCTACATCCCTTTTCCGCATGGACTACAACGTCACCAATGCAGGTAGCTTTGTGGGTTCGATCATCAATTGGGGCTCCTCTCCGGCCAACCTGAGCGGCTTCAGTACCATCTCCTTTGAAATTCGTGTCATTAACCCGTGCGTGGCGGTGAACTGTCTCAAGGTTGAATTCGTTGACTCGGCCAATCGCGTTGTCGCTATCAATGTGACAGGCCTTACGGCGGGTTTTCAGCAAAAAGATTTTAATACAGCCACAATTACAGGCATTAATCCGGCATTCGACTTAAACAATGTCAAACAGATCAACTTTGTTATCGATAATGCCATGGCCTTTCCGAACACCAATAATGCCATGGAGATTAAGAGCGGCGGACTGCACTATGACCCCATAATTGATCCGGATCCGGCGCTCAACACCGGTGATATTACAAAGCTTCCGGCGACAAGTACGGGCGTTCGCCCTGACCCTATTACGTTCGCAAGCGGTGACGGCAGTTCCGCGACAATTCAGAAGTTCTCCGAAACATTTGCGCAGGTTACTTACAACGGAGCCAACGGGAATTCGTTCGGCGGCATTTTTATGGATTATGATAATCCTGCGACCGGCGGCACAGTTGAAGCCATCAACTTCAACACCCTATTTCCGACGGGCTTAGTTCTCGACTTGGACAATGCCGGCGGCAGTATCACGCGGGCCCAGTTTGAAGTGACGGACGCGACCGGTAAAAGGGACGTTGTTTTTCTCGATGGCATTGCGGCTGGCGGACAGCGTTGGAAGATTAATCCTTCAGATTTTGATTTAGTTGACGCAACAAAGATCACCGTCATTTCATTGGTTGTTACGGGTGCGGCTACCAATCAAAAGCTTTCCATTAATTGGGGAAACTTTGCTTTTATTCCGCCGCTTCCGCCGGACCCGTCACAGGGTACTGGTGATATCACGCCGGTGCCGCTCAACAGTTTTGGGTCTCGACCGGCGCTCAATGCTTTTGCCAGTGGTGACGGCTCTTCGACAACGATCAACCAGTTTTCTGAGACTTTCGCGCAAGTTACCTATAACGGTACGGCGGGGGGCTCTTTTGGCGGTGTATTTTTGAATTATGATGATCTGGGAACAGGTGCTATCGAAACCATCAATCTTTCCACAGCTTTCTCCGGCGGTCTCGTCCTGCAGCTTGACAGCGGGAATGAGACCGTAGACAACATATTGCTGGAAGTTACCGACAAAACAGGAAAGACAGATCAGGTTCGCCTTAAGGACATCGAAAGCTTCGGTCAGCGGTGGAAGATTCTGCCGGCACAATTCGACGAAGTTGATATTACCAAAATCACGGTTATTTCACTGGTGATCGAAGGCAATGTTTCCAATGGTCAGTTGGCTATCAACTGGGGTAATTTTGCATTTACACCGCCTATTCCGCCGGATCCATCACAGAACACCGGCGATATCACTAAATTGCCGGCGAACAGCTTGGGTTTTCGCCCGGTCCTTACGGGTTTCGCGAAGGCCGACGGAAGTACGGCCGGCGTCCAGATGTTCTCTCAGACATTTGGAAGACTCACCTATAGTGGTAACAACGGCACCTCATACGGCGGCGCTTTTCTTAACTATGATGATCCCGCGACCGGCGGTACGACTGAATCAATTAATTTTGACACGCTTTTCCCTTCGGGCCTTGTTCTCGAAATGGATAGCCCAGGCAGTACATTGAGCACTGTTTTGCTTGAAGTCACGGACTCTTTAGGCAGGATCGATCAGGTGGAACTCGTTAACCTTGAGTCATTCGGGCAGCGCTGGAAGATTTTGACGACCCAGTTTGATGAAGTCGATACGACGAAGATTGTCGTGATTTCATTTGTCATTGAGGGCAGTCCCCCGGGCGCTACGCTTTCCATCAATTGGGGCGACTTTGCATTTACTCCGCCGCTTCCGCCGGATCCGTCACTTAACACCGGTGATATTACGAAGCTGCCGGCCAATAGTTTGGGTAGAAGGCCGCCGATTCTTGGTTTTGCAAGCGGAGACGGAAGTACGGCGTCGTTGACCAATTTCTCTGAGACTTTCAGCCAGTTGAATTACACCGGAGTGAGCGGGGCATCCTTCGGCGGGGTTTTCATTAATTACGACAATCCGGATACCGGAGGTGTTGAAGGCATCGATTTCAACACGCTCTTTCCAACCGGCGTTGTGTTGGAGCTCGATAGCCCGAACAGTGCGTTTACAGAGATCCTCTTGGAAATTACGGATGCGACGGGAAAGACCGACTCCGTGAGGCTTACTGGTTTGGATAGTTTTGGTCAGAGATGGAAGATTTTGCCATCGCAGTGGGATGAGATTGACGTGACAAAGGTGTCTGTGATCTCACTTGTTGTGAAGGGTGCTGCTGCGTCGGGGCAGCTTTCGATTAACTGGGGTGACTTTGCCTTCACTCCGAGCGTGAATCCCGATGGTGCTTTGAATGCAGGCGATATTACTAAACTGCCGCTCAACAGTCTTGGTGGTAAGCCGACGCTGCTCGGTTTTGCCAGTAACGACGGTTCCTCTGCGAATGCTGTGCTTGCAAATCCGAGCGAAGCCACATTGACCTATGACGGTACAGGAAGTGCATCTTTCGGTGGAACGTTTGTCAACTACGACAACTTGGACACAACTCCGGCCGTTGAATTTACCGACCTGAATGCGGCATTTCCCGGCGGCATTGTTTTTGGCCTTACGAGCCCTGGAGCGGGGATCACGGAGATCCTTCTTGAGGTTACCGATGCTACCGGAAAGACGGATCAAGTGCGTGTGTCCGGCATAACGGCCGGTGATCAGTTCTGGAAGGTCCTGCCGACGTTGTTTGACGAAGTGGATAGATCGAAGATAACCGTTATCTCAATTGTTGTACTAGGTGAGATTGATAACAAAAATCTTGATATTAACTGGGGTGATTACGCATTTCGCGCTCAGGTTCCGCCGGATCCGACATTGAATGTAGGAGATATTACAAAGCTGCCGCTCTTAGGAAGTGGCGAGCGTCCTGAAATTACCGGATTTGCTAAGCTCGACGGAACTACGAGTGTTGTAAGCCTGGCGAGCGAAACCTTCGCCCAGATCGACTATAACGGTGCGGTGGGGGACTCTTTCGGCGGGGCATTCATCACCTATGATGATGCGACGACGACCACAACGGTAGAAACGATCAATTTTACCAGTGAGTTCCCGACAGGACTTGTAATTGGAGTAGAGACTGTTACTGGTGGAGCGAACACCGGTTCGGTTATCGCGGAAGTTACCGACAATACTGGAGCCCGAGCTTCGGTTGAACTTATTTCTCTTCAGACCTTCGGACAACGCTACAAGATGACGGCAGATAAATTCTTTGGAGTGGATATGACGAAGATCGCGACGATGAGTTTCCTTTTGGAAGGAGCCGGTACCAAGACCCTTAAAGTGGATTGGGGGAACTGGGATTTCACAGAACCCGTGAACCCGGACCCGGCGTTAACGGTCGGAGACATTACGAAACTGCCGCTACTCGGCAGCGGGGAACGTCCTGATATTGTTGGATTTGCCAAAGAAGGAGACGGCTCCACAAGTGTGGTGACCAAAGCGACGCAATCATTTGCACAGATCGACTATAACGGCGGAGCGGCGGACTCCTTCGGCGGGGCATTCATCACCTATGATGATGCAACGACGACGACAACGGTTGAGACAATTGATTTCACGGCCGAATTCCCGACGGGGCTTGTGATCGGGGTGGAGTCGGTTACCGGTGGTGCGAACGCGACAAGCGTATTCGTGGAAGTAACCGATAACACGGGCGCGACAGACACGGTTGAACTCGTAAGTATTGCCACATTCGGACAGCGGTACAAGATCCTCTCCGGTGTCTTCTTTAACGTGGATATGACGAAGATCTCGACTATGAGTTTCCTTTTTGAAGGATCCGGTACAAATACCCTAAAAGTGGATAGGTGGAACTGGGATTTCACAGAAACCGAGAACCCGGACCCGACACTGAA
>JAUYMS010000021.1 GCA_030698625.1 Candidatus Omnitrophota bacterium
GGCTTACCTCAAGAAGCCTATCAAACAGTCGGATCTCCTGGACACCATGTTTACCGTCTTCAGCAAATCAGATGAGAATGCGGAAAAGGACCGTTTGGACAAACGCCGCGTCGATAAAGAAACGAAGAGGAGATTTCACATACTTCTTGCCGAGGATAATGCCGTCAATCAGCTGGCGGCTACGCGCACGCTCGAAAAGCGCGGCCACACTGTCGTCGTGGCCGGCAACGGGCAAAAAGCGATCGAGGCTTACGGTAAAGAGCGTTTTGATCTTGTGCTTATGGATGTGCAAATGCCGGTAATGGACGGCTATCAAGCCGTGGCGGGTATCCGCGCCTATGAGAAGGAAAATGATATCCGCACACCTATCATTGCAGTAACGGCGCACACACTTAAGGGAGATATGGAAAAGTGTTTAGCGGCAGGTATGGATGACTACCTGAGTAAGCCCCTTAGGCCTCAGCTGTTATTCGAGGCCATTGATAAATGGTGTAAGGCAACCGTTCGCGGGGATATCGACCGCAGCAAGCCAGCTACTCCGGCCGTACAGTCGCGCTATGCCAAACCAGGAGCTGAAGCGCCGCCGGTAGAGATTCCGAAAGACGAGGCCCCGAAGGAAGAGGCTTCGAATCCGGTGCTTTCCGACGTCCTCAGGAAGGATATTGGGCTTCGATATGCCGGGGATGACGAGGAGCTCTATCAACAGATCATTGATATTTTTGTCGAAGACTCGCCCAAGCATGTCAAGCAGCTGAAGGAAAGTTTTGAGGCATCCAATGTGGAGCAAGTGGAACGGTTGGCGCATCTTATTAAGGGGTCGACCGCGAACATCGGAGCGGAGGAGCTCAAGAAGGAAGCTCTCAAGATAGAGATGGCTGCTGCCAACGGGGACCTTGAAACGGGACTTTCCCACCACAAGGCATTCGAAGACTCCTACAAACGGCTCATGGATTTTCTCGCCAATTCACCTTTGGGAAAACGGGCCGCCTAATAATGCCGAAGAAGAGCATTCTGCTGATTGACGATGATCGCACCTTCCTTGCGATGATGTCAAAGAAACTGGGCGAGAAGAATTATCTGATCCACACGGCAGCCAACGGTCAGGAAGGGCTCGACAAAGCCCAGTCGATTAAACCCCACCTCGTGATTTTAGATGTCCTTATGCCTGAGGTGACGGGTTACGACTTCGTGCAGCGACTCAAGGGAACAGAGGGTTCTCTCATGACGTCCATTATTGTCATCACCTCGAGGAAGAGCATGGAGACCTATTTCGATAGCAGTGAGATCAAGGGGGTCATGATCAAACCCTTTGAGCCGGCCACGTTGCTCAAAAAAGTGGAAGAGGTTATCGGCGTCTCGAGTGAAGATGATGGTAGAACGCGTTCGTTGCGTAAGACCGGCTCTGTGAAGAACCTCATGGTTATCTGTCTCTCCGAGTTCTTGAACAATAAGATCCGCGATTACATGGCGACCGCCGGCATATCCGTGTTTTTGGCTATGGACGAGGAGGTTGCCTGCAAGAAGGCCGTCGAAGCCCCGCCCGATTTTGTCTTCTGCCAGGTCTACGAAGATAGCGATAAGCTGGATGCCGAAAAGATAGCCAAGAAGTTCAAGGATCAGGAAAGCACACAGAATGTCCCCCTGTTTTTCTTTTGTCCCGAAGCGCTGTCTCTAGACACCGTAAAGATATTACCCGCGTCTCAGCTGATTATTTTCTCCGAGAGCTCTGACCTGCTGAAGCAGATGGAAGAGGTTCTCAAAAACCCGCAATCAACTCGCTCGGCCGCCTGAGCCTTGCCTTAGCGTCATCGTAAATATCTTGGGTCTTTCAGCCGATAATCTGGCATAATGTCAGCGCTTAAACCCGGGATGTGGGCGTGCTCATCAAGAATAGAATAAAGATAAGCGGGATTTTTTTTGCGGCCTTCGTCGCCTCTTGCGTAGGCGGGAACCCCATGCTTTTTGCGCAAGAGGAAAAGGATGTGGGGGTTGTGACCCAGCAGCTTGCCTCGGAGAGGCAGGTTCAGCAAGTTGCAGCCACGGCCAAGAAAAGCCAGTCCCTCGAAAAGTTCGAGAAAATTACCTTCGAAGACGTTCTCAAAGACCCTGACAATATCGACCTCAACTTTCGTTATGCACAACAGCAGATCGTTGACAATAATCTTCTGGGCGCCGCTTCTACGCTTGAGCGCATTCTCATCGTCAACAAAGATCTCCCGAAGGCCCGTCTTTTTTACGCGATCGTCTTATTCCGTCTGGATAACATGAACGAAGCCGAGCGCGAACTTAATTTGCTCGACAACGTTGAGATGCCGGATTCTCTGCGCGAAGAGGTGAAGGCGTTTCGTGAGAAGATTCAACTTCGGCAGAAGAAAGTACGCATCGCTATCCGCGAAACGGTCGGGTATCAGATTGACGATAACCGCAACGCAGCGCCATCTTCCAAGAAACGGCTTTTCGGCAATGCCCCGTTGGATCTTACCGGTACGAATAAAAAACGTCGTGACACCAGTTTTATCAATGTGACGAGCGTTGATATGGTGCGCGATCTGGGTTTTCAGGCCGGCCATGAATTGTTCACGAACCTGACTTATTTCCTTCAGGAACAAACCATGGCCGATGATCTGGATCTGTCGGCCCATTCGTACACGGTTGGCTTTAATCTGAAACACCCATTACTGAATTTGTCCCCATCATTTACGGGGTCTCATATGTTTCTTTCCCGGGAGTCTTTTTTGCGATCCCAAGCCTTTAACCTGAGTGCGCACCGGAATTTTAAGGGGAAGCTTGACGTCGTGTCGGCCTTCAAGATAGAAAGGCAGGATTATCTGCCGGTGACCGAGGCGATTACGGTAACGCAGCGTAATGGTGATGAAAAGCAGTGGACGCTGGATGCCGCCTACAGCCTTACTCCTACGACGAGGATCTCCGGCGGCATCGGATACGCCAACAAGCACGCTAAGGAGGATATCAATGCCTATGAGCGGCTCTCCATGCGAACCGCGCATACCTGGCTCGTGGGGAAAGGGCAATTTCTTATTAATTCCTTGGATGTTGGGTTTGATAATTACGATGAAATTGATACGGCGATTGCCGGTCGGCGCCGTAGGGATAAGACGCTTCGCTACCGCATGACCTACGGGGCTCCCGTCACATTTCTTTTGGTCGGCAAGCTCTTGCCGAGGCCTCTCAAGGACATTACAGTGACGGTGACTTACGAATACTATCGCTCGCTTTCCAATATCACAAACTTCACATATCGGAATAACAAATTTCAGTTGCTTCTGCTGAAGAAATGGGAGTTCTAGCCATGCGTAGGGGATTGAGCATCCTCATCTCCGTCCTCCTGCTCTCCTCTCCGACACTCTATGCCGAAGGTCCGGGGGGGGCGATGCCTGCTCCGGCTGCCGCTCAGGCCGGAACGCAGATCGGAATTGCCGCTGCGGTGCGCGGTTCCGTGCAACTTGCCCGAACCGGTCAAGCCGGTCGCTTGGCCCACAGCGGAGAAGCAATCCACATCGGTGATGTTATTGCGACTGACGACGCCGGCCAACTCCAGATCATTTTGCTTGATGAAACGGTATTTACCATCGGTCCGAGCAGCAGCATGACGATCGACGAATTCATCTATGACCCGACCAATGAAAACGGCACCGTAAAGGCGAGCATCACCAAGGGTGTGTTCCGTTTTGTGACAGGGAAAATTGCCCACAAGAAACCGAGCAATATGGAAGTGAAGGTGCCGACGGGAACGATCGGCGTGCGCGGTACCATGACCCTCGGAAGCGCTTCTGCGCTCAATGCCCTGGTCATTCTCATGGGACCGGGTGAGAAAAATAATAGCGGAGACCGGGTCGGAAGTCTGATATTGACCGGCGATGCCGGGGGAAAGAAAAAAAGCGTTTATGTGACCCGGCCGGGTTACGGTTCGGAAATGGCTGCGGGGTCGGGCCCGACACCGGCCTTCGATGCGCGCGATCAGATCGCCGGGCTTCAGCAGCAATTGGCGCCGAAAGGGGATTCTCAGCAGGATAAGAAAAAATCGGGTAAGAAGGCCGGCAGCGGGGGCGGCGGCAAGAGTGATGATGACAGCGACGGCGACGATGACGGCGGTTCTAAATCAGCCTCCGAGCAGGCAGGCCAGGACACCGCTGCGGCCGGCGGGAGTTTGAAGGATACATCGACGGTAGCGGACATTGCCGGTGATGCCGGTAAGAACGCAGCCGATGCGGCGCAGGATTCCGCCGAGGATGACGCCCTTGTCATTAACGACGGCATCGCGACAAAGGAACAGTTGCGCACGGTTCAGACCGGCCAATTCTTTTTCAAACAGACCGGGGTTCCGCTAAATCCGTCAAGCGGCAGTTATACTTTCCAGATTGACATCGATTTCGGCGCACGCACCGTGGGCGGGGGCGAGTCGGAGGTTGCGGGGAGTCACAGTCTCATTGACAGCGGTGACAGCTTCGATTTCGATATTCCGGCAGCTTCATTCGCCAGCGGCAACGGCAACGCCCTATTCGTCTTTTCCGGACTTATAGACAATGGCGGCAGCACGACCAACCAATCTACAGCCGATGTCACAGTCTCGTTCAACAACAGCGGCGGTAACGTGGCCCTCAACGCCGATCACAGTGTGTCCATATCGGATTCCGGCGATACCGTGACCGGCAGCGGCAATGCCGGCCGCAATAGCGGCCTATCAAGCTGATTCGTTCTATTCTCCCGTTTTCCTTTCTCGCGGCACTCGGCTTTCTTGTCTATCGAGGCAGTTTTGCCTGGCCCTTTCTCGAATGGGACGATCCTTTTTACATCCTGAATAATCATCTCATCCACAGGATCTCGTTCGAAAATCTCTACGGAATATTTACGAGGCATCTTTTGTCGCTTTATACTCCGATCACACTCGTGAGCTACGCGATGGATTATGCCGTTTTTCAACTGGACCCTACCGGCTACCGCATCATCAATTGCCTGCTCCATGTGATCAATGCCGGTTTGGTCTATTACTTCGTCAGAAACCTGACACGTAACGGATTGGTCGCCTTGGGCACGTCGATTGTGTTTTGCATCCATCCGGTTCAAATCGAGTCCGTGGTTTGGGTGGCCGAAAGGAAAAATGTCCTTTCGAGCTTCTTTTTTCTTCTCACGTGTTTCTCATACGCGCGGATCAAAGAAAATCTGCGGCCTGTGGGGTTTGCCGTCTGCGGTCTGCTTTTCACGGCCGCCTGTCTTTCTAAACCGAATGTGGTGGTGGCACCGCTCCTTTTTTTAGTATGGCATCTTTGCTTTGACGGAGAAGTGCCGAAACGCAGCAGGGTTGTTTTAGCCGCGCTTATCACGGTGTCCCTGTGCATTGCGATTGTCACCATTCGCGTCAATGTCGCGAATGGAACACTGCGCTATTACGGCGGGAGTGCTCTTACAACGGCAGCCGTGATGCCCGTGGTCTTAATCCGCTACCTGGAGTTATTACTGTTTCCGCTGAACCAAAGCCTGCTCTATTTTTTTCCGGCCTATTCTTTTTTCTCGCCTCCGGTCGTGCGCGCGCTTGCGCTTCTCGCAGTCCTCGCCGCCGGGCTTTTTTATCTTTGGAAGAAAGAGAAGGCTTATTTCTTTTGGGCGGCCTGGTACGTAATCCTATTGCTGCCGGTCCTGAATATCGTTCCGTTTCCGAGCCTGATGAATGACCGCTATCTCTATCTGCCGCTCATAGGATTTTTTGTGATCCTCTTCGCCGGGTTCAAGCGATTTGCCGGAGCCGTCGTAACCGGTGTGTTCATCTTTTTTTTGAGCTGCGGCTTTGTTTACATGAATCTCAAAAGGCAGGAGATTTGGGCCGATCCGGAGCGCTTGTGGCTCGACACCCTCCGTACGAGCCGGGATTACTCGCAGGCGCCCTATTATAATTTGGGACTCGTTTACCTACGAAAGAAGCAGTATGAAACGGCTGTTGCGCATTTTGAGAAGGCCCTGAGTATTCGGCCCAGGGCCTGGACTTATGAGGGGTTGGGGCTGGCGCATCTGCGCCGGGGAGAACGTGATGAGGCCGTGCACGCCTTTCAGAGTGCCATAGCCGAGGATCCGAAATCTGCGGTGCCTCATAGCAATCTGGCACTTGTCTATCAAATGGAGGAGACCTACGATCTGGCGCTTTATGAGATGTCGCAAGCGGTTGCCCTGGATCCGCGCAATCCGTCCCTTCACAGTAACCTCGGCTCGTTGTTTGTTAGAATGCAAGTTCCGGAGAAGGCCGAGGAGGAATACCTGAGGGCATTGAAGCTCTATCCGGACCATCGTGATGCCCTTTACAACTTGGGAATGCTCTACCATGCGAGGGGAGAGCAGGGTAAAGCGCAGGAGTATTGGAGCCGTTTAACTAAAGTATATCCCTCGGCCCGTCTGACGGCTCGAGTGCAAACCTTGATGGAGCGTGTTGCCAAAGCGTAAAATTAAAAGACTTATGACATTTTTATCGCTATTTCTCACATTCCTGATGTTTCTTGGCGCCGTGCCGGCGTATGCCGAGGGGCCCGGGTCCTTCATCCCTGCGGTGAGCTCCCAGGTAGGGGCACGCGTCGGAATCACCGCTGCCGTTCAGGGAACCGTGCAGCTGCTGCGTCCCGGCCAAGCCGGGCATTTGGCGGGTAGCGGCGAAGCCGTGCACATCGGTGATGTGATTGAGACGGATGCGGAGAGCCAATTGCAGATCATCTTGCTCGACGAGACGGTCTTTACGATCGGGCCGGAAAGCAGCATGGTGATCGACGAGTTTGTCTATGATCCCACGGACCGTTCAGGTGTCGTTAGGGCAAGTGTGACCAAGGGTGTTTTTCGTTTTGTGACCGGCCAGATTGCCCGCAAGAAGCCCAGCAATATGGAAGTGAAGGTGCCGACGGGAACGATCGGCGTGCGCGGCACGATCGTGCTTGGGAGCGCGGCCCCGGAGAAGTCCCTGGTGATTCTTATGGGACCGGGCGAAAATAATAATACCGGAGACCGCTTCGGAAGTTTGAAGCTGACCGGCGAGGCTGAAGGTAAGAAAAAAAGTGTTAATGTCAATCGGCCCGGATTCGGGTCGGAGTTATATGCCGGAAAGGGTCCTACGCCGGCCTTTGATGCCCGCGATCAGGTCATGGGACTTCAGTTGCAGTTGACTCCCAAAGAGGACGCCGGCAAGGCAAAGAAAAAATCCGGCGGCAAGGGTGCCGGCGGAGGCGGAGGCAATGCCGGCGGTAATGACGATGGCGGGGACGGTGATGGCGGATCCGCCTCTTCCGATGCCGGCCAAGATACCGCGGCGGCCGGAGGAAGCCTCAGAGATACCACAAGCGTCGGAGATCTGGCTCAAGATGCCGGCCGCAGTGTCAATGCCGCCATTAGCGATGGGGCCGAGGCTGACGTCCTCCAGATTCTTGACGGTGAAGCGACCTTTGCGCAATTGCGTACAGTGAGCACCGGGCAATTTAACTTCAAACAAACCGGGGTGCCTCTTTTTCTGTCCAATGGGAGTCCGGACGGAGCCGCTAACTATAATATCCAACTCGATATTGACTTTGGGGCACGTCGGATAGCGGGGGGGAATTCCAGGTTGGTGATCAATAATAGTGCGCTGTTCGGGGCGCCGACAAGGACTTTCACTTTGCCCGGTTTTTCTTTTAATAATTTAACCGGCAATGCGGCTGCTGATTTTAATTTCACGGTTGGCAGCGAGGACGCCAATTGTAGCGGAAGTGATTGCACCGTTAACTTAGGGGTGGACTTTATCAACGGTGGGGGTGTTGCCGGCAGAAGTCTCGATCACGACGTGATCATCATCAATCCCAACCAAGGGGCTCCGAACGATCGTTCCACAGGCGCAGGCCAGACGCAGCGCCAGAGCGGCCTGTCCTAATCTCTATTTGCTGAGGGCGATGTAGACACCATCCCAGTCAGTGCCGGGGGGGTGGGCCTGATAGAAGCGAATGCGCTCCTGATAAAGGTTGTAAAGAATCTGCAAGCGCGTTCGCGGCGTATCCCACTTCCAACATTCATCAATCAGTTTGAGCGCATCATTCCATCGCTGACCGCGATAGGCCGTCAGCATCTCTCCATGATTACGAATTAACGTTTGAAACCAATCGGCCTCTTTCATGGTTGAATCGCCCAGAAGTGCGAAGATGTGCACCGGTACTTTCTTGCCCTTCACCCTGATGAGGTCCACTTCGACGGCGGCAAACCCGCTAGCTTCATCGTATGTGTTTTTTCCGATGATGATGTCCGCGTTATAGTTTTTTGACTGGCCCTCCAGGCGAGAGGCCAAGTTGACGTTGTCACCCAAGGCCGAATAGTCGAACCGTTGCTCCGAACCCATATTTCCGACGCAGCAATCACCGGTGTTGAGTCCGATGCCGATGTGTACGGGATAATAGGGTTTGCCCTTGGCTTCGAATTCGGCCTTAATGTCCGTATTCCAATCGAGCATATGGTTGCGCATGTTCAGCGCGGCTTGGCAGGCGTTAGAGGCATGATTTGGGTCATCGAGCGGGGCATTCCAGAAAGCCATAATACAGTCGCCCATGTACTTGTCGATCGTCCCGCTTTCCTTCATGATGAAGTCGGTCATCGGCGTCAGGAAGCGGTTAATAAAGTTCGTAAGTTCTTGTGCATCAAGGTTTTCCGAGATGGTGGTAAAACCGCGGATATCGGCAAAAAGAAGCGTCATGTTCCTAGTTTCGCCGCCGAGCTTTAACTGTTCGGGATGTTGCGCCAATCGCTCGACCAAGGCCGGGTTCATGTAACGGCTGAAGGCAGCACGTACCTGTGCCTTCTCCGTTTCAGTTCGCAGGAAACTGATCAACGATACGACGATATAAAGAATCAAGCACATGAGCGACGGTACAATGGGGTCGACGAGCCAGCTCCTATTTGTGAAGAAATACCAGGAGAGTCCCACGGCCGTACCTGCGCCGACCAATCCGATAATTGCGCACCAGGCAGCCCCGAGCCTGGGCATGAGGATGATTAAGATCAGTCCGAGGATGAGGACGAATAGAAACTCGGCTCCCGGCGCCCAATCGGGCCGGTAGAGAAACTCCTGATGAATGATTTGCTCGGCAAGCTGGGCATGAATGTCGACGCCTGCGGCGAGCGGATCGAGAGGCGTGGTTCTCAGATCTTTGAGACCTGCAGCGCTCGTGCCCACGAACAGTATGGCGCCGTTGATTTCCTCACCGTCATAGCTTTCATCCAGAAGTTTCCATGCGGGAATGCGCCGCTCTTTTATAAAGCCCGTGTCATAGAGCCACATTCTTCCTTCGGCGTCCGTCGGTATAGCAAACTGCCCGATCTTTACGCTGACGATGCCTGTGTACTCACCAAAGCTCATCTCGCCGCTTGCACCGGATGATTTTATGATATAGGTGGAAGCGTCTTGGGCTACGCGCAGCGCTTCGCCGGTAAGTGAGGGATAAAGCTCTTGTTTGAGACGAAACAAAAATGGGACACGTCTGATGATGGCGTCATGGTCCGCGAAAAAATTAAAGCTTCCGTTGCCCATTGATGCTTTCTCGATTTCGGGCAGGTTGAGGATTGCGCCGTTAAAGGGGACTAGGCTTTTCTTTGGGTCATCCCCCCCGTGCGCAAAGCCCGCTTTACGTTGAGGTGTTATGCCGTTGTCGTTCATGGTCAGATTGAAACCCGTGACGACGCGGGAACTCGCGAGCGTCTCGGCGAAGTATTCATCATGTTTCGGCAACGCATCGATCTGAGACAGGAGAGTTTTAACGCCGGGTGTCTGCGGCCAAAACGGGAGAATGTTCTCCGGAGAGCTGCGATCGGGCTCCGCAAATAAAACATCAAAAGCGATGACGGCAACACCGAAGTCGGTCGCACGCTTCACGAGACCCGCAACGAGTGTCCGCGGCCACGGCCATTGCCCGAGGCGCGACAAGCTTTCTTCGTCGATATCGATAACCCGTACCGGAGCGGGCTCATATTGGCGGGGTTTAATGCGCTGATACGTGTCAAAGACGTTCAGTTGGAGATCGTCGACAGCAGTGGGGGTCGCAATTCTTAGGCCCAAAAGTCCGATCAGAAGGATATAGGGAATAAGAGCCGACCCAATGCGTTTCATCAATGCGAGGCTAGCTCGGTGAGCGCCTCCTCTTCCGATCCGACTATCGAAAAGAAGAGCTGTAGTTTGGCGAGTTCAAAGATGTTGCGAACGGCGTCGGAAAGATTGTAAAAAACAAGCTTGCCGCCATGGCTTTTGATCTTCTGATAAAATTCGACAAAGACCGCAATGCCGGAACTGTCGATGTAAGGCACTCCTTGGAAATCCAGGAGAATTTTTTGGGCCTTGTCATCGACTAACCGGGTCAATTGAGCTCGCATCTCGGAAGAACCTTGATAGTCGAGGTCTTCACTCAGCATCACGTGATCGCAACCGTCGCCCTTTTTATCGAACCGGATCTTCATAGGCGAAATTATAGGCCGTCCGGCAGAGGAGCACAAATCCTAAATTTAGCCTGCTTGCATTCTTGCGGCAGTTGAACTACTATTTTGCAGATGGCCTCTCAGGATACTAACTTTCAAGCCGCACAAGAGATAGGGAAGATCTACCAGTCTATTCTGGAGAAAAAGCCGCTCTGTGATTTTTTCGTGGAAAGCGTCTCAAAGTATGTCCAGGCCTCGCGCGGCTATTTCTTTCTGCTGGGGCGTGAGGATACTTTCTGGCTGGAAGCTTCTACCGATTCTCGTAAAACCGCCCCTTCCGAGATCGAAGAACGCGCCAAGAAAGGTCTCGCTCAAGGAAAACCCCTCATGGAGTTCCTCCATCTGATGGTTCCGCTCGTTGTTCGGAATAATCCGGTGGGGATCGTCTGTCTCGTGCGCGAAGAATCGAAGGGACCGTTTGAACAGGGTGATCTGGACCTCGCTGCTGCTTTGGCGGCTCAGATGGCGGGGGCGTTTAAGAACATTCTCTTACTCGAAGAAAACCTTAAAATGGAGCGGCTTGCCGCAATCGGAAACACCGTCGGCATGGTCATGCATGAAATAAAGAACATTATGCAGCTCGCTCAGCTTTCCTACGAATACACCCAGAAGGGTGTAGAACTCAAGAAGGAGAACTTCATCGAAAAGGGATTGGCGATGATGTCCAAGGCGCTCAAAGAAATGAACGGATTTATCTGGGAGATGCTCAGCTTGTCAAAGGAATGCGCGATCGAACCCGTTTCGGTCGACATGCCGAAGTTACTCAAAGAACTTACCGATGATCTTAGAGACAAGGCGCAGAGTTTCAGAGTGACTCTCAAATTGGATTTGGAAGAGAATTTCCCGGCCGTGCAGGCTGACGGACGGGGCCTTTACCGTGCGATACTCAATCTGGTGAAGAACTCCATGGAGGCATGCCACAAGGAAGAGTCCACGGTGACGCTGTCCCTTCGCTCTTGTGACGAAGTATCTTATCAGATAGGCGTGGAAGATAACGGTGACGGAATGACTCAGGAAGTGAAAGCACGAATTTTTGAGGCTTTTTTCTCAACCAAAGGCGCTCGCGGTACCGGGCTCGGACTTATGATTATAGACCGCACAATACGCGCCCATCACGGGACAATTGAGGTGAAGAGTGAATTGGGAGAAGGCACCCGGATCACTTTGACTCTCCCGACAACGCCCCCGGTTTAACTGCTGAGCATGACGACGAGATTGGTCATGTCGTCGTGTTGCGGGGCGCCGCCCACAAAATCCTGCACGGAACGGATAAGGCCTTCGCACTGGTCTTTTGCGTTTGCGTGTTTCGTCATCGTCGCCTGAGTGAGCCGATTCATACCGTATTCCTCACCCTTCTTGTTCCGCGCCTCGACAATGCCGTCAGTATAAAGGTACAGCCTATCTCCCGCTGAAAGCGAAATACAGGACTCCGTGTAGGGGGTGTCCTTTACGAGGCCGAGAGGAACTCCTGCATTGTGATCCAGCGGTTCCGACAGGTGCGCGTCGGGGCGACTTCTGATAATTGGGTGGTGTCCGGCCGAAGCGTAAGATAATTCTCTGTTTTTCACGTCAAGGACCATGTAAAGCAGTGTGATGAACATGCCGAATTGCGTCGCCTTTACCAGAGAGTTGTTGAGCGTCATGAGAAGTTCGGACGGGGCCGGATACCTTAATGCCATGGAGCGGTAATCGCAAATAGCTCGCACCATATAGAGCGCTGCGGGCACGCCCTTACCCGAGACATCCGCAACGAGGACTCCGATTTTATCTTCCGTCAGTTTAAGGACATCATAGAAATCGCCGCCGACACCGCGTGCCGGAATGCTCGTTGCCGCGATATCGACTCCCGCGCAGACAGCCTCGAGCTCAGGGAGAAAGTTCTGTTGAATGTCGTGAGCTATTTTGAGTTCTTGTCGTGAACGCTCCTGCTTAAGGATCTCACTGTGCAGCCTGGCCGCTTCGACGGCAATGGCCGCCTGATCTGCGAAGACTTCAAATAGGTCCAGGTCCCGCTGTTCAAATTCTGTGCGGCCCGTCGGGTTCAAAGCCTGCAACACGCCGATGATTTTGTCTTTCGCTTTCATGGGGACGCATATAATGGCCTTCGACTTAAACCCGGTAGCTTTATCGAAGCGGCGGGCGAATCGCTTGTCCTTTTCGGGCTCATTGACGATTACGGATTCTCCCGATTGGGCAACATGACCGGCAATTCCCTCGCCCATCTTGAGCCGGAACTGCTCCACCAACTGAGTTCCTTTCTCACCCAAGGCCACTCGGAAAATCAACTCGTCTGTCTGTTCGTCGACGAGCATGAGGGAGGCGGCGCCGGTGCGCATGACTTCGGCCGCCGTATTCATAATAACGGTCAGGAGTTCGTCGAGATCGAGCGTGGAGTTGAGTTTGCTTGTTACCGAAAGGACTTTGCGGAGATCTTGGATGGTTTGAGCTGTTGAATTTTTCAAATCCAAAGTCGGAATAAAAGGCCCATGAGGGCGGCCACCGAAAAACTGGACAAAAAGTCGGACTTGTCCCTGAGCTTTGGCGATGTGAGCCGTAGGAGCCCGACCATGGGGGCCGCGATCATCCAAAGCGGATTTGTCGCAAAAACGAAAACACCCGCCACCAAACCGCGCTCCACAAGCCCGTGGGACATCTCGAAGCTGGAGATGCCGTGATCGGGGCGTGACGACGGAATAAAACTGCGGCGAAAAGTGAACGCGAGGTAACTGTACCCGAAGGTAACCCCAATGAAAAGCAACAGGATCAATGTTACTGCGTCATGCGAGTAAAGCGTATCCAGTAAGGGGTACTCGGGCACACCCAACCGGAGCCGGCTTGCCGGCAGCAGGAATGCTCCTGTAATCCACAAAAAGTGAAAGAACTGATCGGTGACAAAGCATGGGAACATAATCCGCTGATTTTGCTGTAACCGGTATTTGAGGCGGTCTTGAAGATAATGAAGCATACATAGGAAGAAGACATAGAACCACATTGAAGTAAACTGTAGATAGGGGAATACGAGCAGCATGGTGACGATGTAGTGAATGGCTACATGCAGAAAATGACCGAGGACCCGTTTGACCTTGAGTTTATAAAGCTCGTCAAACTGCAGTATAAAATCGCCGATCATATGAGCGAGGCATAATTTCAGGAACAGAAACATGAGGTCGATTTTAACATATAGAAACAATATTTGACTACCCCTTAGGTGAGGGTCACAATAGCCGCGCATAAGAAAGGCCGGAACTAGATCTATGGGAAAAGTACGATATCGGTGTACGCACTGCGGACGGCGGTTTGAGGCTGAGGACAGGGAGACTCTTGAGTGTCCCCACTGTTTCTGGAGTTCGTCGGTAAAGAGGGAAGACGACGTTGATGACCGCAAACCAGGGGCCCTCGCTCCCGCCAACGAGACCCATGTAAAGAAGAAGCCTCGGGAACCCTTCAAAACTCCGGCATGGGTAAGGCCCGCGGGTTATGCCGCACTTGGAATCGCCGTCATTGCCCTGGCAATTTATTGTTTTATGGCTTATTGGCCTTTTTCTTCCGGGAGCGAGACTCGGGATAGCGTAGAGCACATAGATATTCCGGCCGTGCCCGAAAGCAAAGCCGGGGCTCAGAGCTCCAGCCTCTCCGATGCAGAGCGATACAGCTTGCAGAATCGTGTCTTGCTGGCCCCAGACCGCACTGTGGAAGCCGATGAAAGAGAGGCCTTAGATGTCCGCGTGTCTTTTAAGACGGGGCTGGTAGAGCAGTTGCCGTCACGCATCTGGACTTTAGAGGCTTATACGGGACTCATCGCCGAACGGGAAGCCTTTTACCACGTACCGCTTTCCCGCAGCTATAAAAAGAAGCTTGAGAACCTCTTTAAAGATTACTATCTCTCCGGCGAAACTGCTTTTAATGACGGCGACTTGCTTAAAGCACGTGACCTATGGGTGCGGTCGCTGGTTTTTCCGATTTACGGGGACGATATACAAAAGCATCGGGGCGTGGTGCTGACCATGATCCGGCCGTTTATTAACGATACGCTTTCCAAGATCGGGGCCATTAATACTTCGCTCGTGGAACGGGTTATCCGAGAAACGGAACAAGCGATTAGCATCGACTACGCGAAACTGCACGACTTGATTCAAAAGCGTTCGTGGCAGGAGGCCTCGAGCCTACTGCGTAGCTTGGAAGGACAAATCCTCGCACTGGAAGCTTCTCAGGGCACGACAGGAACGGCGCCGCCCTATTCGGAGGCTCTGACTCAAATGGATGCCGATATTCGCGGAACGCTTTTAAATCTTCGAGAGCCGCCGATGCCCGCTGTTGCGGATTTGACAGAAATGCTCGGGGACGTTCGCAGAAAAATGTCTCTCGTTGACAGTTTCATTCCCGAGACATTGAAACAGACGACGGCAAGTTATCAAAACATGGCGCGTGAGATTGAGGCCGGCCGATGGCGGGAAGTAGAAGGCATGTTGCGAAACGTAAATCTTCCGCAAGTCTATGCGAATGATCTTCGCGCGAAGATTGAAGTTGCGAAAAAAATGGACAAGCAAAAGCTTGCTTCGGGTGTGAATTAGCGTTAAGCTTTGAATTAGAAAATTAAACTTTTTCTACATTTCAAAATGTCGAATTGGCGAGAGGTTTCTCCAGGATTGAGCCCGTCGGGAGCGGTTTTTGCGCTGGTGGCCAGCGTAGAGATAGCGACCCGGCTTGTGAAGGCAGCAAAGCATTGTCATGCGCAGTTAAATAATTTTGACGATGTGGAACGCCTGCTTGCCTTTGCCCGGGAAAAACCGCCCATGTTCATCATTTTGGATTGGGATGAACGAGAGGCGCAGGCATTTCGGTTGTTGCAGGCCCTTCGGTCGGCGGGTCTCGATAAGGTGCCAACCGTAGGCTTCAGTTCGCAATCAAAGGGCAGCTTGCGAGAGGAAGCTCAGCGGGCAGGGTGCCATAGAGTGTATCCAAAATCTGAATTTATTCGAAATTTGGACGATATATTTATGAGGTATGTGACATGATTTTTCATCTTGGCACTGAAATTCCTGAAAGGTCTGAAGCGACGCTTGATCATGAAAGGATCGAGCTTACTAAGACTGAAGGCGATATCATCAAGACTCAGATCCGAAAGAATAGCGTCCTTGTGGACGAATATGTGGGCCGGTTGGATCTTCTCCTCAATAAGGAACGATACCCGCAGCACGCCGTATTCATCAAGAAGATACGGCGCCGTCTCGAGCTTTTAATGGACGAAAATAATACCTTCCGCAAAGTCCTCTGGGCCCACTTACAACGTGAAGAACTCTCAAGGATAAGCCTTCATCCATGAGCGAGCAGATTACGACCTTAATTTTGGGAGGGGGACAGGGGAAGCGCCTGTTTCCATTGACGAGTTATCGCTCCAAACCGGCGGTTCCGATCGGAGCAAAGTACCGGCTTGTCGATATCCCCATCTCCAATTCGATTAATTCCGGTCTCCGGCAAATTTTTGTCCTGACTCAATTTAATTCCGTATCGTTGCACCGGCACATTCACCGAGCCTATGCTTATGGGCCGTTCAACCAAACCTCGATCGAGCTTCTGGCGGCCGAGCAGACGCCGGTGACAACGGATTGGTTCCAGGGAACTGCGGATGCGGTTCGCAAGCACTTGGATCACTACCATCTCAAGTCTGCTGATACCGTGGTCATTCTGTCAGGCGACCATCTGTATCGCATGGATTACAGGAAGATTCTCGACTTCCATTATAAAAAAAATGCGGACGTCACGATTTCGACAGTGCCTGTTACGAAGAGGGACGTGAGTGGCTTCGGTATCCTGCAGCTGCGGTCGAATGGTCGCGTGTCAGCCTTCTTGGAGAAACCGGCAAAGAATGTCGAGATCGGCGATTATGTAATCCCAGGCAACATTCGCAAGGCATACCATGTGCGAGGCGCCAAGGAGCTCTACCTTGCGTCTATGGGTGTTTATGTGTTTAAAGCGGGTGTCTTGGCGTCTCTCTTGGCAGGCAAGGAGACGGATTTTGGTCGGGAAATCATCCCCAAGTCGATTAAACAATGTCAAGCATATGGCTACGTCTTCAACGGTTACTGGCGCGATATCGGAACGATTCGCAGTTTTTATGAAACGAGCATTGAGCTGACGTGTACGGATCCCCCGTTTAACTTTATGGCTCCTGAGGGGAGAATTTTTACGCGTGCGCGGTTTCTTCCGCCTTCGACAATGACAGAGAGCAATTTTTCGAGTGTCCTTATGGGAGAAGGATGTGTCATTAAAGGTGCGGATATTTCGCAGTCGCTCGTAGGAGTGCGCTCCGTAATCGATGAAGGAACAAGTATCCGCAAGAGCGTTTTGATGGGAAATGACTTTTATGAAACGGGCAAGTCACGCGGGAAGCCGCAGCTCGGCATCGGCAAGAAATGCGTGATTGAAAATTGTATCCTGGATAAGAACGTCCGTATCGGTGACCGCGTTCGGATCACGAATCAGAAGCGTGTGCAGGAAAAAGACGGGAACAATTATTATATTCGGGACGGAATTGTGATTGTCCCTAAGGGTGCCGTCATTGCGAGCGGCACGCGAATCTAAACGGCCAGGAAATACCCCTCCAAATCCCGCAAGGTGAAAGCGAGTCCGCCAGAAACGCCAAGGAAGAACGCCCGGAAAACACTCCTCCGCATGTTTCTGACAGCCTCGTTTTGACCTCGCAGGCCTGGGCCGCTTGGGCAAAAGAAGAAGGAAGGACGGCCGGGAAATACTCCGGAAAAACAATCAGCGCTTCTTGCGGAGACGAGGAGATCCACTTTTGGGACGGAAGTCCCAAAAGTTAACTCCGAGCGCAGCAGCGCGTTTTGGAGGAGTGTTTTCCGGCTGTCTTTAGAGATACTTAACGGTTACCGCGGTCGAGATTGAGCAGAGCCCCCACCGAAAAGACGATATTTCCCAGCCAGGCACCCGCAAAAGGTATCAGCTTGCCTGCCTTTCCCAGCGCCAGTCCGACGGCGCCCATCACGTGATAGGAAAAGACCAATCCGACGCAGAGTAAGACCGTGCCCGCAATCGCTTTTCGATTTCGTGTTGGTGCAAGGAGAGGCACGGCGATTAGCATCATTACTAGACCCTGCCATGGGGACGCAAGTTTGTACTGCAGGTCCACCTTCTCCGAGTAGACGAGAACGCCGTTTTCTTTCAATTTCGCGATGGAATGTTTGAGTTCGCGGTATGACAGGAATGCGCTGTCACTCGAGGCGTTGAGTAACTCGCGGGGTGTCATGGTTATTTGCGGATACACCTTCTTAGTCATGTAGCGCGGTTCGCCAAGAATTCGGCCCTGCGAATCCACTTTGTATTCCGTGACCCCCTCAAATTCCCATGCAGTCCCCGACCATTTTCCGCGCTCGGCAATTGTTTTCTGAAAAGTGGTCTGGTCCGGTTTATCCATCCACAGGATGATGGCATCCTCGACTACTTTTCGTGTCGCATAGAAAGTCCGAAAATAGAAAAGCTGATTTCCGCCGGAGTAATAGGTCACGTTCTGGAAACTTTTCTCCTCTTTCCGCTCCTTCTTCTGTTCAATGTAAACTTCGCGCAGATCGGTCGCCATTCGATAGCTCACGGGCACGAGCCGGTCACCGATCAAGAATGTAAAGATTCCGATCAAAAATCCCACGAAAACGATCGGTTTAATGATAGTGGTGATCCGCAGGCCGGCAACCTTCATGGCGATGATTTCATTGTGGAGCCCGAAATTAACCAGGAGGAAGAGTGTTCCGAGCCATGTGGCCCAGGGGATCGTTTCGCAATAGGCGTAAGGGATCAGCGAGAAGTAATACTTCAATATGATTCCGATGGAGATTCTGTTTCTTAAAATTTCGTCGAGATTATCGAAGAGGTCGGCAATCAGGATCATGAAGACGAGCGTTGCCGAGCTACACACGATGGGCATCAAAAGCTCCCGTACGAGATAACGATCGATTACTTTCATAGCGATGCCGCCCTTGGGGAGTCAGAAGCTTCGGTGCGGGCAAGAACCAATAGATCGACCTGCCTTGCCCCTGCGAGTCTCAACGTCGTGGCTGCTTCTTGAGATGTAGCGCCGGTTGTGAGGATGTCGTCAACTAAAAGCAAGCGTTGACCACGAACGCGTTTTGATCGAGCCCGGAAAGCGTCCCTTAGATTATGCCGTCGTGCCTCTCGGCCCAGGCTGCTCTGGCGCGTAAGCGAGAATCGCTTGCTCAAGATGCGGCGTTCCAGGGGGATGCCTGAAGCCTGGCTGACGATGGCTGCCAAGAGTTCGGCTTGATTAAACTCTCGCTCCACGTAATGCCGCCTGTCCATGGGAACCGGAATTACGGCATCATAGCTATTATCAGCGGCTAAGGCCTGACTCAGCTCTCGGAGTTCACTGCGGAAAGCACTGATAAGCCATTGCTTCCCCGAAAATTTGACGGCCGTTAGCAAATCTCTGACCGGGCCTTCATACGGATAAATCGACCAGGCATTCGCTACGGCAGCAAATCGCTGTGACATGATTGCCTGCACAGGATCGCGTCTCAGTTGAACCAGCTTCTTGCGGCAGGCCGGACACAGCTCTCTGTCATGTAAACCCAACGCTAGCTTACAGATGCCGCATTGGGCAGGGTAGATCAACCGCATTAAGGCTTCCGCGTAGGGTCTCATGGCACGCTATTCTAATCCTTTCACCCCCTGGGGCAAGGCAAATATCCTTATTCTTGACCTAGGGAACGAAAGCCGTATAATGGGATGTTTTTTGAAACATCTTATCTCAAAACGAGATACAATTATTCCACAGGAAAGAGGCGATCTGTAGTGCCCAAAGTTGATATCACCGATAATGAGCCGCTAGAAAAGGCTCTGAAGCGTTTAAAGAAGAAGATAGAGCGCGAGGGAACTCTGAAGATTCTCAAGGCGCGTAAGCACTTCGAAAAACCGAGTGAAAAAAGGCGCCGTAAGCAGCGCATGTCCAAGAAGAAAAAATTCTGACCTAGGACCCACTCCATGCCGGTCCGTACACCCTATGTGGCGGGAACCTTCTACCCGGCTGATCCCGAAGAACTCCGGGAGTACTGTCGAAGCCAGTTAGCAACTCCTAGAGGCCCCCTAATTCCCAAAGCACTCATTGTTCCGCACGCAGGCTATGTCTATTCGGGAAAGACGGCGTGCCGCGTCTTTGATTCCGTCCGGATTCCGAACCGCATTTTACTGATAGGGCCTAACCATTCCGGCGTCGGGACAAAATTCTCCGTTATGAGCAGCGGCCAATGGGGGAGTCCGCTAGGAAACGTGCCCATCGATGAAGAATTCGCCCATACCCTTTTGGCGGCATCGGACGACTTGTCTGCGGATGAGTCGGCTCATCATCTGGAGCACTGTCTGGAAGTCGAAGTCCCGTTCCTTCAAACCAAGAACCCAAATATTAAGATTGTACCGCTCGTCGTCGGAACCCTGGACTTGCTTTCTGCCAGAGCTGTGGCCCTGGCATGTGGGGAATGTCTATCGAAAGAGTCCGAGGATCCCTTGCTCGTGGTTATTTCTTCAGATATGAATCATTATGAAGATGATCAGACCACGAGGAAAAAAGATGCATACGCCATTGATGCGATTCTCAATTTGGACGAAGGAGCGCTTGCCAAAGCTGTAAAGGAGCACAGGATTACGATGTGTGGATTTGTTCCCGTCTATATGTTGCTGGCGATGAAGAAGATTCTGGGGATTCACAAGGCGACATTGATTGACTACAGTACAAGCGCGGATGCGAGCGGCGATAAAAGCCGGGTCGTTGGATATGCTGGATTTATCTTCGAATAGCCGCTCCAAACTCCTGGAACTGGCCCGGGAGTCCATTCGTCAACACATCAGCACCGGAGATTCTCTCACCTTCGAGACCTCGGATCCCGAACTGACCATAAAAGCGGGCTGCTTTGTGACGCTGCGTCAGCGAGACTCCCTTCGCGGTTGCGTCGGGACCTTCGAGCCCACCAAACCCCTTTATGAAAATGTCTTGCGCATGGCATGCTCGGCGGCCTTTCAGGATGTGCGCTTTTCACCGGTCAGTAAGGAAGAGCTGCCGGGGATTCATATCGATATCTCCGTGTTGGGTGAGCCCTTCAAGATGAACTCCGTCGATGAAATCGAGATCGGTAAGCATGGCGTGCTTGTCCAATATGGCGACAGGCGCGGAACCTTTTTGCCGGAAGTGGCGGTCGAGCAGAAATGGAATGCTGCCGAATTTATTACCTTTTGCGCCCGTGAGAAGGCGGGCCTCAGCCCGTCGGAATGCGGCAGAGCGGACGTCTACCTCTATGAGGTTCTCAAATTTTCTGAGCCTTCCTAGCGCCGGAAGGAGAGATTGCGGCCCCATTTTGGCTGTGTTATCATCTTAAGTTCTTTAGTTAGGAGGGATTGTGGCAAAGAAGTATGCAGCTTTTCCCGGCATGGACGACCTCTTGCCGGGGGATATCGAAAAATGGCAATGGATCGAGGAGCGCGCACGTATCTTTATGGAGGCCTGCGGGTACAAGGAAATTCGGACACCGCTGCTGGAGCCCACCGAGCTGTTTACCCGGTCCATAGGCGAAGCGAGCGATATCGTGCATAAGGAAATGTACACCTTTGAGGACCGGGGAGGCCGCAGCATGACCCTGAGACCGGAAATGACCGCATCCGTGGCACGCGCCGTTATTGAAAAAGGACTCCTCTCACGCGCCAAATCCCTCCGGTATTACTATATAGGGCCCATGTTTCGTGCTGAAAGACCGCAGGCTGGGAGGAAAAGGCAATTTCATCAGATCGGCGCCGAAATTGTCGGCGAAGCGGGAGCGGCGGCGGATTTTGAGATCGTGCAGGTTCTCTACCGCTTTTTGGGTTACGCGGGGCTTAATAACGTTACCTTAAAAATCAATGACCTGGGACAGACGAGCGATCGCTCCAAAATTACAGCGCGACTTTCAGAATACTTCACCCGGCAGAAAGAGAAGCTTTGCAAAGACTGCCATTATCGTCTCGAAAAAAACGTGCTGCGGATCTTTGATTGTAAGGTCAAATCCTGCCAACCCGTTATAGAAGCCGCCCCCTGGGAAGAAATTTCTCCGTTGGGTGAGAGCTTTAGCGAGCTTTGCGCGCGGCTTGAGGAGCATGAAATTCCGTACCGAGTGGAGCGAAGATTGGTTCGCGGTTTGGACTACTACACGGGCATTGTTTTTGAAGTGGCTGCGGAGGGACTGGGCTCGCAAGATGCCGTCGCCGGCGGCGGACGGTATGACGACCTTTATGCGGAACTCGGCGGGAAACCGACTCCGTGCACCGGCTTCAGTATCGGTGTGGAGCGTCTGTTGCTCGCGGCCGAGGCCGGTGATAACGGCCTTAGCACACAGCTTCGTGACCACAGAGTCTATCTGGCACCGTTGGAAACACGTCCTGATGTCTTGGGGAAGTGTCAGGCCCAGGCGCTCGAACTTCGCAGCCGCGGTTTTCGCGTCGAGACGACGCCGGGCCAATCGTCTTTAAGTCATCATCTGAAGAGGGCGAATCAGCTCGGTCTTCGCTGGGTTGTAATATTGGGGGCCGAAGAATTGAAGAAGGGCGTTTATCTGGTAAAAGATTTGGACCATCGGAAGCAGTCAGAGGTCGAGACTTCGAAGCTGTATTCCTATCTGGAAGGAGTAGCGAGCTTATGATGCGGACGGCAACTTGTGGAGATTTAAGCAGTAAGAACGTCGACAAGGAAGTGACTTTAGCCGGGTGGGTGGATACCCGGCGCGATCACGGCAATCTCATTTTTATTGATCTGCGCGACCGATGGGGGATCACTCAGGTCGTCTTCAACCCGGAAAAAAACGCCGACCTGCATCGTCTGGCCGAAACCGTTCGGTCGGAATTTGTGTTGCAGGTTAAGGGCCGTGTTTCTAATCGTCCTCAGGGCACAGTCAATAAAAAGATTCCGACCGGAGAGGTTGAGGTTCTGGCCGATTCGCTCGTTATCTTGAACGCTTCGCCGACACCGCCCTTTGAAATCGGTGAAATGAATGTTGGTGAAGACATTCGCCTAAAATACCGGTATCTGGACCTTAGACGGCGGGTGATGCTGGAGAACCTCTCTTTTCGTTATCGTGTTTCGAAGATCGCCAGGGATTATTTGGATAAACAGGCGTTCATCGAGATCGAAACGCCCTATTTGACACGCAGTACGCCGGAGGGCGCGCGCGATTACTTGGTTCCCTCGCGAGTTCATACAGGCAGTTTCTATGCCCTGCCGCAATCCCCACAGCTTTTCAAGCAGCTCCTCATGGTGGGCGGCTATGACCGTTATTTTCAACTGGCCCGTTGCTTTCGCGACGAAGATTTACGATCAGACCGACAGCCCGAACATACACAGATCGATATTGAGATGTCGTTCGTGGAAGAGGAAGATGTGATGAATTTGGTCGAGGGCATGGTGGCCGATTGCGTCGAGAAAGCTAAGGGGCTTAAATTCGCGCGGCCCTTCAAGCATTTAAGTTATGAAGAGGCATTGTCGCGATTCGGATCGGATAAGCCGGATCTACGTTTTGATATGGAGCTAGTGGATCTCACCGAGATATTCGCAGAGAGCGGATTCAAAGTTTTTGATTCGGTGATCAAAAGCGGCGGGAAAGTGCGCGGCATCTGTTTGCGTCCTCCTCAGGGCGTGGAATACTCGCGTAAAGATTTTGATGACTTGACGGCGTGGATTCAGGATTACGGGGCCAAGGGGCTTGCCTGGTTCAAAGTTAAGGGGCCAGACAGCGTGGAATCGCCCATTCAGAAATTCTTCGTGCCTGATCGCATGGCGAAGGTGATCGGATCCCTGCAGGCGCAGGCCGGCGATATTCTATTCATGGTCGCCAGTACGCCCCAGATTTCCGCGGTAGCCCTTGGCGCCTTGCGGGTGAAGTTGGCCCATCGCCACGGTCTCATGGATCTCGATCGATTCGAGGTGCTGTGGATCACAGATTTCCCGCTTTTCGAGTGGGATGAGGATGGCGGGCGTTATCACGCGCTGCATCATCCCTTTACGTCTCCCATGGAGAAGGATATCCCTCTGCTGGAGAAGGATCCGGCCGCCGTGCGAGCCCGCGCCTATGACCTTGTATTAAACGGAGTCGAAATCGGCGGAGGCAGTATTCGTATCCATCGCCGCGACGTCCAGGACAAGGTTTTTCGCGCGCTGGGCATCGGTGCCGATGAGGCACGCGATAAATTCGGGTTTCTTCTTGATGCGCTCAGCTACGGGGCCCCTCCGCACGGGGGTTTGGCTATGGGCTTGGATCGATTCGTGGCTCTGTTGCTCGGCTTGGACAGTATTCGTGAAGTCATTGCTTTTCCCAAAACTCAAAAGGGAACATGTCTCATGACTGAAGCCCCCTCAGAAGTTCATCCCGATCAACTCAAGGAGCTTGGGCTGCACGTCAAGTCACTCGACCGCGTGTAACCCTTCAGGAGGTCTCATTGGAAAAGACACTCACGCTTAATTCCAATCAAGAAGCAATACGACTTTACGGAAGCCTCGATGAGAATTTGCGTCATGCCGAAGAGAAGTTTAAAGTCCGGTTGGCTGCGAGGAACGATAAGTTGCGCATTATCGGTTCAAAAGCCGGCGTGGAGGGAGCCTACCGGTTTTTTCTAAACACTCTTGAGGCCATTCGAGGCGGGCCCGGCCCGGCGAAGCACAAGGAAGCAGGCTTGAAGAAGAAACCCGCCCGGCGTGAAAGCACCTATGAGCCTGCGTCCGAAGCCGTCAGGTTTTATCACCGCGGCAAAAGTATTCGGCCGCACAGTGTGAATCAGGAGCATTATCTGGCCGCAATTCGTGATCATGATGTGGTTATTTGCATCGGACCGGCAGGAACAGGGAAGACCTACCTTGCTATGGCTGCCGCTCTCGATCATCTCAAGCGTAAAGTTGTCAGCCGTATCGTCCTGACCCGTCCCGCCGTGGAGGCCGGTGAAAACCTCGGATTTCTTCCGGGAGATCTTTATGCTAAAGTGAATCCGTATCTGAGACCGCTCTATGACGCCCTCTACGACATGATGGATTACGAAGAAGCCAATCGCAATCTCGAGCGGGGGGTTATCGAGGTAGCTCCGCTGGCTTATATGCGTGGACGAACATTGAATGATTCCTTTGTGATACTCGACGAAGGACAGAATTGCACCAGCACTCAGGTGAAGATGTTTCTGACGCGCCTTGGCGAAGCCTCGAAGACAGTGCTGACGGGTGACGTTACCCAGATTGATCTGCCTAGCGCAAAGCAATCAGGATTGATAGAAGCCCGAGAGATTCTGGCATCGATTAAGGGGATTTCAATCTGCCAACTGACCGAGACAGACGTCGTGCGACATCCGCTGGTACGGGAAATTATTGCCGCTTATGACAGACACCAGCATTAAACCGAAAACCAAACTTTCTCCCCGCCGCCAGTGGTTGTTTTGGACGGGGCGCGTGGGGCTGTATTTGCTGGCCGCTGTCCTTGCGACGATGATGCTTGCCATAGAGAGGGAGCCTACGCTCATTGGCGGCGAATTTGCTTTGGGAGAACCTGCGCCCCGGACCTTGTTCTCGCCGTTGACGCTAACCTACGTGAACGAGGAAAAGATGCGGTTGCGGCAGGAAGATGCGGCGGAAGACGTGGCGCCGATTCTCTTGGTTGATTCTGCTGTTGCTGATCAAATAGGTCAGAAGCTTGGCGCCTTCTTTGCGGCGATAGAAATGAACTCTTCCGGAGCAAGCGAAGCGATTGAGTTGGCTTCCCTGGAATTACCCTTTGATGTTTCCGATGCCGATATCAGGGCATTGTCCGACCCGGAGAGGCTGAACGCAGCTCGCGAGAACGTGGAGCAGCTCCTGCGTGCGGCACTCGGCGGCGGACTCTTGAGCTACCAGACGAAACTCGAACTCCTCGAACAGGACACGGCCGTTGTTGTGATATCGAACGGGGACGCTGCGACGGAAAGGCAAGTTTCGGTTCGGGATGTTTTGAGTATGAGGGAATTGCGCGAGGCGGCCGTGAGGATGCTGCCCGCCGACGTTACGCGAAGGAGAAAGCTGCGGACCGCTATCCTCGATATATTTGAGGCCGTTATCGAACCGAATCTGAGTTTTGACAGATCTCTGACGGCTGTGCGGCGTCAGGCAACGCGAGCGGCAGTCAAGGACGTTCAGGAAACGATCAAGAAGAACGAACTGATTGTCGGACGGGGAATTCTGGTCACGCCGGATATCCGGCTGAAAGTCGAACAAATCCAGCAGAAATTGGCTGCGCGCAAAATTCTTGGGCGGATTACTGCCGATAGCATCTTGGCTTCCCTTACCTTCATGCTCTTTTTTGCGTATCTCTTCTTTTTCGAGCGCAAGATGCTGCTGAATTTGCGTATGGTCTATCTGACACTATCGGTGTTTCTGCTTGCGATCGCATTGTGTAAAATTATCACGGTCTGGCCGGGTTCTTCGCCTTATCTCATGCCGGGAGCTTTAGCCTCCCTGCTGCTGGTGCTCCTGACGCGCTCGCGTCTGGGCACGGTGTCCGCCGTGGTTATGGCCATCATGACGGCGCCGCTCGCGGATTTTCATCCTGATATCATGAGCGCGATCCTTTTGGCGGGAATGGTCGGTACTTTTTCAGCTTTGCGGATTCGTAGACGCGTGCAGTTTTTGCAAGTCGGCCTTGCTATCGGTTTCGTCACGATGGCCGTCTTATTTGCTTTTCAACTCTTTGAGGGTTTCACCTTTGCGGCCTCTTTGCAAGCCAGCGGTGTGGGGTTGGCTAACGGGCTGATCATTACGGCCCTGCTTTTCTTGCTCCTGCCCCTGTTGGAACCGGTGTTCGGTGTTACCACTGATATCACGCTGCTTGAACTCTCCGACCTTAATCATCCGTTACTCAAGCGGATGATCATCGAAGCGCCGGGAACTTACCATCACAGTCTTGTCGTAAGCCGTCTTGCCGAGTCGGCCTGCGAGGCGATCGGCGCTAATGAACTGCTCGCGCGTGTCGGTTGTTATTTCCACGATATCGGGAAAATTGCGCGAGCGGAGTTTTTTACCGAGAATCAGGCCGATAAGTTCAGTGGCAAACACGAGAAATTGGCCCCGACCATGAGTGCTCTGATTATCTTGAATCACGTCAAAGACGGTATCGAGTTAGGACGCAAATATAAACTCAGGGACACGATCCTTCGCTTTATTCCCGAGCACCAGGGCACGGGGATCATTTATTATTTTTACCGCAAGGCCATAGACCAGGCCCAGCCGGGAGAAAGGGTCGATCCGAACGATTTTCGTTATCCGGGACCGAACCCCCAAAGCCGCGAAACGGCCGTGGCGCTTTTGGCAGATTCCACTGAGGCTGCCTCTCGGTCGCTCAGGGATCCAAACGCGGAGAGTATTCGCCAACTTGTGCGTAAAATCATCAACGACAAGTTCATTGATGGGCAGTTGGATGAATGCGATCTTACGCTTCGCGATCTTTTTAGAATCCAAGAGAGTTTCGTGCACAATCTCATGGCCATTTTTCATACGCGCGTCGAATACCCCAAAAAGCCTGCCGAGGATGATAATCCGGATATTTTTGAAGAAGGTCAATTCCAGAAATTTCGCCTAAGTCCTTAGACCTTGCCGAGCGCCGCCTTCGACATCCAAGTCCGGAACGAAACCCGATCACGAAGCATGTCCTGCGAGAAAATTCGCCGTATCGCTTCGCAGACATTGCGCGCCCTTGGCCTGCGTTCGGGGGTCTTGAGTGTCCTGCTTGTCGGTGACCGCAAGATGCAGAGCCTTAACCGCCGCTATCTGCAGCATGACCGTCCGACGGACGTCATTGCTTTCGGCGGACTGCTTGATTCCGGCCGCCTTGAAGCGACGCAGGGTAGGCCTTATCTCGGTGACATCGTAATCTCTGTGGATACCGCGCGGCGGCAGGCGCGATCATACGGAAACTCATTTTCCTATGAGCTAATGTTCTACCTCTGTCACGGCATTCTCCACCTGCGCGGGTATCGGGATAAGACCGTTAAAGGGGCCTCGGCGATGGAGGGTAAACAAAAGACACTGCTGAAGAAAATAGGGATAAAGAACACGCCTTCGAGATGAATTCCGACCATATTGAGTATCTGAAAAAGAATCACCGCAGACTTTCAATGCGGAAACTTGCCAAGGAACTCGGCTTGTCGCGGGATGACGTGCGGAAAGCTATCCGCGACTTGGATAGGAGTGAAAAAGAACAGCTTTCAGTTGCTGATTCGGGGGCAAACCAGATTCCTTTGTGGGGATACGGCGTCCTACTTTTCGCCATTCTGGCAGGTGTTTTGGCAGTGTATGCCGGGACACTCTCATTCCCTTTTGTGAACTGGGATGATCCTCAATATGTGCTCGAAAATCGCCTCATCCGTTCCTTCTCCATCGAAAATCTTACGGAGATGTTTACGAAGCCACATTTCAGCCTGTTTATCCCTCTTACCCTGGTCAGTTACGCGGTTGATTATCAGATCTACCATTTCGAGGCCTATGGTTATCACCTGACAAACCTTATTTTCCATGTGGCTAATGCAGCGTTTGTGTTTATTCTAATCACGACGCTTACGCGTGATTGGTTGGTGGCTATAGGTGTTTCACTGGCATTTGCATTACACCCGGTTCAAGTAGAGTCCGTTGTCTGGATCGCAGAGCGCAAGAATGTCCTCTCAACGTTTTTCTTTCTCCTTTCTTTTCTTAGTTATTCCCAGTGGAGGGCTCGAGAAGATAATCGCTGGGGATTCTATGCGGCCTCGTTAGGAATTTTCTTTGCCGCATGCTTTTCGAAGCCCAACGTCGTGATGTTACCCCTGCTCCTGATTTTGTTCGACGCAACACATGGCGGAAGCGAGAAAAAGCCGGCATGGAGATACCTTCCCTATTTCGGAGGCGCTCTGATTTTTGCATTCATTACGTTTGGAATCACACGGGATTCAGATAAGTTGATTTACCATGGCGGTAGCTTTATTACGACGATGAGGACCATGACCGTCGTTATGATGAAATATCTTGAGCTTCTGGTTTTGCCTTTGCGTCAGAGCCTGCTTTACAGGTTTCCGGCATACGAGACAATACTTCATCCGCATGTTGCCTTTTCGACGCTTTCTCTGGCGGCGGGTGCCTGTGTTTTGGTGTGGCTGTGGCGCGTTTCCCGGCAACTCTTCTTCTGGGCCGGCTGGTATATTGTGTTGTTAATTCCGGTTCTGAACATTGTGCCGTTCCCGAGTCTGATGAATGACAGGTACCTTTACTTGCCTTTGATAGGATTCTTTGCCGCATTGTTTCTAGGACTTCGCCACTGGCTGAGGAAGTGGCTTGTGGGTGTGTTGATTTTGTTATGCGTGTTCGCTTGGGGGTATCTTAACCTCGAACGTCAGAAAGTTTGGGCCAGTTCTGAAGCGCTGTGGGTTGAGACACAAGGGATGGTTGCGGAACGCGCCACCTCACCCGGTATTAATCTCGGGCTTCATTACATAGAGCAGGGTAAGGCAGATCTTGCGATATCAGAATTCCGGAAGGTTTTAGAAAATTATGACAAACCGGAGGCCTATGACGGCTTGGGGTTAGCCTACTATGTTAAAAAGGATTTTCCGGAGGCGATTCGTTTTTTTGAGAAGGCTATAGAAAAGGATGCTCAGGAACCGGCTTTTCATAGTCACCTAGCCCTTGTATATGAGGCGCAGGAAGATTACGAGTCTGCGGTAAAGGTCCTGAGACGGACTATTGAACTGGCGCCGAAACAGGCCACATTCAGGAATAATCTGGGAACTGTGTTGGCGAAGATGGGGGCTGTGGAGGAGGCTATTCGAGAATATGAACAGACGCTAGAGCTTGATCCTGATTTTCCGGATACCTTGTACAATCTTGGGTACTACTATTTGAGGGTCGGAAGACCTGAGAAGACTATTGCGTATTGGGAAAAATTTCTTCGCATCTATCCGAACCACCCGAACGCTGCTAAAATCAGGTCCGGCCTGAAGAAAATTCGGCCTCAGTGATCGAAGTGATTCAGCTCGGACGTGTTAGAATACTCCTTCAAGGAGTCCTGTATTAATGGCCATTCATCGTACTGAAGCATTTGTTCTAAAGACGCAGCCTCTGCGCTCGAGTTCCCTGATCGTAACGTTCTTTACGCCCGGTTTCGGAAAGATGAAGGGGGTGGCCAAGGGCGTGCGCCGCGAAAAGGAATTACGGGGAGCGCTTTACGAGCTTTTTACGCGCTTGGAGATTGTTTTCTACGAAAAGACGCGTTCCGATTTACACCTGATTTCAGATGCCGCAATCGTTGACAGCAATGACGGTCTTCGCCGCCGCTTCGATACGATAACTTATGCGAGCTACTTCTGCGAAATGGTAGACGTTCTCACGGTGGTGCATGATCGGCACGAGCCCGTTTTTGATCTTTTAGATTTTGTTTTTCGCTATCTGCGTTCTATCCCCGGATCTCAATTGACCCTCGTTTTCAAACTGAAGCTGCTCAATGAAGTGGGCTGGCTGCCTTATTTGGCCGGGTGCTTTCACTGTCGCAAAGTGCAGTTTGAAGAAGGCTTTTTTTCCGTCTCGCAGGGAGCTCTTCTTTGTCCGGCCTGCGGGAGAAACTATACCGATGCGCGTTCCATCTCGGGTGAAGCGCTTGGGGCTCTGCGGTATTATGGCAATCATCAGCCGGAGGACTGTATTCGCCGTCGCTTGACCCCATCAGTCGAGGGTGAACTGACTGTATGGCTGTCGGAGTTTCTCGATTTTCGCTTGCCCATCCCTCTAAAGACGACCCAGTTCATTGAGGCCGTCCGACCCGTCTTGTCCGACCTCGCCTAAGATCGACATTCCTGACTATTTCAATGACCCCAGCATAGTCTTTTTTAGCACCCTAGGTTTCAATCGAACTGCCAATTGCCACTAGGGCCATTTGCGGGCCTGATTTTGATAACTTTTGTGGTCCTTAGGGTCCATAATCCCCGGTGTCAGATTTATAGCAATTCCTGTAATCTGTTCATATTAAACAAGTTAAGTCATGTCAATTCACTGCTTGAGTGCAGGAATTTGTTGTTGGATTTATTTGATCTACATTTGACACTTATGATAGTACGTGTTATTTTTTAGTAAGAAAACAGTGGCGGTGGATCTCCACTAAATATATTTAAAAAGTTATTACTTTTAAGGGCAGGTAAGCGATTCGATGAAACGCAAACAGCTGGATGACAACTGTCTTTATTTCGATATTACCAAGCAGGAGAGAGATTCCGCTATTCGCTATCTGCTAGGGGCTATCATCAAAGTCCGGGATGAAGGGGACTTTCCTTCCAACTACTACATCTTCGATGAGGACGTCAATATCTACCTGGCCCATCTTCTTTTTGCAGTCTCCCTGCCGGAGTATCACGAAATGGCTGAGCCGTATCTTTCCACTGAATCGAGCGACATTCTGCGCTGGGTCAGGGCTACTGAGGATCGCACGGTTCGTTACTTTATTTTCAAGGTCAACGCCGACCACCTGTTGGTCCACAGTGCCGTGTTTAACGACCTAGAGAAACGCAAACCCCACAAGTTCTTTCGCAAGAACCACAAACATTACCGGGAGCTTGCGAAGCTTTACTACGATCAGGCTACTGCTTATCACCGCAAGATTTACCGGAAGAGGACCGGGGTGGGCGAGGTCTTGGGGAAACTTTCGCATTACTATCAGTGGTATCAGGAGATCCTAAAGCAGGTTCGCCGAGAATATTTCCATTTTGTGAATAGGTTCCGCGACGAGGCCTTCGATCACTTTATGGATCAAGTCAGCAACTACGAAAACGATTTCCAGAAAAAAGTCAAATTGGACCATTTCCTGGATCTGTACGGGCGGTGGCTGGATACCAAGGATCCGGTCTTGCGTAAGGAAATTCAGAAGTTGGTCTACGACCTGAAGGCGCTCGATAAGCGCTTTCGTTTTGATTTGGAACAGCTTGGCGACGGGGGTTTCGACCATGAAAAGAAATGTGCGTAGATTTCGTGCCAAGGCGAGAAGGCTTCTCCAGCTCTACTCGCGTTGGCAAGAAACGCGTCAGGATGACCTTCAGCAAAAGTGCTTGGGGCTTCTGAGCGAAATCCTAGTTATCCAACCGACATTTAACCTGCGGCAGGAATTTCAAGAGGCATTCTGATCGGTGAAGACACCCTACCTCGTCCTTCGAATTGAAGATGAAGCAGACCTCAAGTATGAAATCCAAAAAAAACAAGACGAGTTTCTGGACGTGTATTCCCTCTATTTAAGATCCCGTGTCTCCTGGATTCGCGATGAGGTGAAGCTCAAGGCCTATGAGCTTCATTTGCTGGACCCATCCTTCTCTTTTCAAGCAGACTAGTCTCTGCTATACTCCCCACTTAAATTCAGATGCATTCTTGTACAGAGAGGAATATTGAATAAGACCGTGCCCATAGAACCGCCTGACAGACTCAAGAAGCTACCGCCTTATCTATTCGCAGTAGTAGACCGCATGAAGCGCGAGCAGATAGCTAAAGGCAAAGACGTCGTGGACCTGGGCGTCGGTGATCCGGATCTCCCCACGCCGAAATTTATTATTGATGTTTTGGCGGAAGCCGCGAAGGACCCCGCGAACCACCGGTATGCATTGGATGCCGGAATGCCGGCACTACGCCGCTCGATGCAGAGCTGGATCCAGCGCCGTTATGATATTGAGCTCGACCCGGATGCGGAAATTCTTCCGTTACTGGGATCCAAAGAGGGGCTCGGTCACCTCCCTCTGGCGATACTTAATCCCGGAGATATAAGTCTCATCCCGGATCCTTGCTATCCCGTCTATAAGTCCTCAACGCTCTTTGCCGGCGGAGAAGCACATATCCTGCCGCTCATGGAATCGAATGATTATCTGCCCGATTTGGAATCCATCGAGCCTCAGGTTCTCGACAAGGCCAAGATCCTCTACTTGAATTACCCCAATAATCCGACATCGGCCGTAGCGCCGCTGGAGTTTTTTGAAGAGGCCGTTGCGTTTGCCCGCAAACACGGCCTATTGATTGCGCAGGACGCCGCGTATTCGGAAATGGGTTTCGACGGATACAGAGCGCCCAGCATCCTACAGGTTGACGGGGCTAAGGATGTCGCCGTTGAATTTCATTCTTTGTCGAAGACCTATAATATGACTGGATGGCGCGTTGCTTTTGCTGCCGGTAATCGGGAAGCCCTGAAACTACTCGGTAAGGTGAAGGCTAATATGGATTCCGGTATCTTTCAGGCCGTCCAACTTGCAGGCAAGGCGGCCCTTGATGAGGGAGATGTTGAGATAGAGAGAAACATAAAGGTCTATGAGAAACGCCGCGATTTGGTTGTTTCAGCTTTCGAGCGGCTCGGCTGGCACTTCAATGCCCCGAAAGCCACCTTCTATTGTTGGATTCCCGTCCCGCCCGGATATACCTCAACCGAGCTGGCTGTGATGTTTCTCGAGCAAATGAACATCGTTGTGACGCCTGGAAACGGATTCGGTGCCAATGGCGAGGGCTATTTTCGTATTTCGCTGACGGTCCCGGATGCACGCCTCAAAGAGGCGATCAAACGCATCGAACAGAGTCACAAACACCTGCACTCCAAATAGGAACCGATTGTTGTGGCCCACGTCTTCCTGGGAGTGGGTTCCAATCTCGGCGATCGACGCGAGAATTTGGACGCGGCTCGTCGTGAACTAGAACTCACTCCACAAATCAAAGACCTTCGTAGTTCTCCCGTTTATGAGACTGAGCCCGTAGGGGGTCCGCCCCAGGGTAAATTTCTTAATGCCGTCTGGGAGTTTGAGACCTCACTCGAACCACCGGTTTTATTCGAGCTCACCCAAAGCATCGAATCTCAGCTTGGGCGTTCGAGGCAGGAAAAAAATTGTCCTAGGACGATTGATCTGGACGTGCTCTTCTACGAAAAGGAATGCTTGCAAGGACCGTTGCTTACGGTGCCGCATCCGCGACTTCACGAACGGCGGTTTGTTCTTGAGCCCTTGCACGACCTGGCCCCCGACTGGGTCCATCCTATCATCGGGAAGACGGTGCAGGCCATGCTCGAGGAATTGCCGTCGTGAAGGTCATCCGGTCTCCCAAAGAATTTCAGCATCGCATGCGCCTCTTGCGGCGCCGCGGCAGCAGCATAGGTTTTGTTCCCACCATGGGGGCCTTGCATGAAGGGCATCTGCGTCTTGTGAGGCGGGCCTGTGCCGAAAATGATACTGTTGTCGTGAGTATCTTTGTCAATCCTACGCAGTTCGGACCGGGCGAAGATTATAAGAAATATCCGCGCCGCATGCGTGATGACCTGAAGAAGCTGCGCCGGGAAAAGGTCGATTATGTATTCGAGCCGACCGCATCCGCCATGGTTCCGAAAAAATCTTCGCATCCTGTGCGATGGGAAACAAGCCGAGAATTCCATCGGCTCGCAGGGGTGCTGTGCGGAAAGTACCGCCCCGGTCATTTCCGGGGTGTTGCCGCGATCGTTGCCAAACTCTTTTATTTGGCTCAACCTCACCGGGTCTATTTCGGGGCAAAAGACTACCAGCAAACCGCCATCGTGCGGCGATTGATTTCTGATCTCGACTTGGATATTGCGTTTCGGCTCGTACCGACGGTTCGCGAGGGGGACGGCCTCGCCATGAGCTCGCGGAACGCCTATCTGAGCCCTGCGGAGCGAGCCCGTGCGCTAAGTCTGTCCCGGGTTCTATTTGTCTTGAGGCGGGAAATCCGTGCGGGGCGGCGGGGTATAGCCGTCTTAAGACAAGACGCCATAAGCACTTTGCGGCGCCGTGTCGACCGATTGCAGTACCTCGAAATCGTAGATGCCGAGACACTACGGCCGGTTAGCCGGAGAGGGCGAAAATGTGTGGCCCTGGCAGCCTGTTACGTAGGGCAGACAAGACTCATTGATAATGTTATAATCCCGGGTTAAATTTATAGCCCAAACGAGGTTAATGCTCCCATGAAACGTCAAATGCTACACGGCAAGATTCACCGGGCGACCGTCACCGACGCCCAGTTAGATTACGAAGGCAGTATTACTATAGATCCTGTTCTGCTTGAAGCGGCCGATATCCTGTCTCATGAGAAGGTACTCATCGCCAATCTCACCAACGGCGCACGGATTGAGAGTTACTGTATTCCGGGCGAGCCGGAAAGCGGTGTCGTATGCCTCAACGGGGGTGCGGCAAAGCACGGCAAAAAAGGCGATTTGATTATTATCATGGCCTTCGCAGTGCTTAATGATGAGGAGTTAAAGACTCATGTGCCGCGGGTTGTGCGCGTCGACTCCCAAAACAGAATGATCTCTGCAGCCAAAGCCGTCTCCTCCAAGTTCTAATATTCGCTGGCGACTCCTTTCCGGTATCTCATGAAAAAAATGAAAGTCGGTATTATCGGTTGCGGAACGATTGGCACCGAGCTCGCACGCATTCTACGCCGGGAGTTTCAACGCAGCCTGAGCGTAGCCTGTCTGGCGGATCATCACGCCGCCAAGGCGCAAGCCGCCAGACGACTTTATAGTCCGCGCGCCAAAGTGACATCGAATGCAACTTTGATCCGTCAGTGCGATATTATTATCGAAGCAGCGTCTGCTACATGTTCTGCCGCTATTGCGCATCAGGTTCTCCGCCAAAAAAAGCATGTGCTCATCATGAGCGTAGGAGGCCTCTTGCAGGACAAGAGTCTCAGTCGTCACGTGAATGGTATGAAGGGGAAACTCTGGATTCCATCAGGGGCACTCAGCGGCATTGACGCTCTTCTTGCGGCTAAGGAGGGCCGGCTGCGCAGTGTCCGTCTCGTTACCAAAAAGCCGCCGGCAGGTTTGCGGGAGGCCCCATATTTTCAAAAGCACAAGTTCCCTACACTGCGTGGTTCACGCCCTGTTCGTGTATTTAAAGGAACTGCCCGGTCTGCAGTGCGTGCTTTCCCACAGAACGTTAATGTCGCTGCGATCCTGAGTCTGGCGGGTATCGGTGACCGGAAAACGCAGGTCGAAATCTGGACCTCGCGCAGCTTCCGGCGGAATCAGCATGAAGTTTATGCCGAAGGAGATTTCGGCACCGTTCAAACCATCACTCAGAACCGTCCGTCTCGGAACAATCCCAAGACCAGTTATCTTGCGGTTCTCTCGGCTGTTGCCACCATTCGAAAAATGCTGGCTAATGTCCGCGTCGGCACATGAAGGCAACCGCCGAACCGGCGCTCTCGTCTGCCTACATCGAAGTCTACGGCGCGCGCGAGCATAATCTTAAAAACCTCCGGGTCAAGATTCCGCGAAACAAATTCGTTGTGATTACCGGGCTTTCGGGATCCGGAAAATCCTCCCTCGCCTTTGATACCATTTATGCGGAAGGACAGCGCCGCTATCTGGAGAGCCTTTCCTCTTATGCCAGGCAGTTCCTGGAAAAAATCAAGAAACCGGATGTGGACTATATCTCAGGGCTATCGCCAAGCATTGCGATAGAGCAGCGTTCCGCTGCGCACAACCCGCGATCCACCGTTGCGACGGTGACCGAGATATACGACTACATGAGGCTGCTCTATGCCAAGGCGGGCGACATTTTCTGCCATGAGTGCGGCCGTGCGCTCGCAAGCCAGACGATCGGAGAGATTACCTCAGACGTCCTTGATGATTTTTCCGGCACTGAAATCCGGATTTTGGCGCCGGTTGTGCGGGGTCGAAAGGGCGAATTTCAAAAGTTGTTCCAGAGCGTTTTGAAGAAAGGTTATTCGCGGGCGAGAATTGACGGCGTGATGACTGCCCTTAAGCCTGAACTGAAGCTTCGCAAGATGCACCGTCACGACGTTGAAGTGCTTGTCGATCACCTGTGCGCTGTGCGGGATTCCCATAAGCGCCTCCATGCTTCGATTACCGCGGCCACGGAACTGGCAGAGGGAAGCGTCATGATTCTGCCGGCAGCGACGAAGAAGCAGAGTAAGGAACGGCTTTTTTCGACGCGGCGCAGTTGTCCAGACTGCCAGATCAGTTACCCTGAGTTGACCCCGAATATGTTTTCCTTCAACAGTCCCTATGGTGCATGTCAGCGCTGCAAAGGCTTGGGTAAATATTCTCAGATACTTATCAAGGGTGTGGTCTCCGACGATTCAAAGCCGCTCATGAAAGGTGCGCTCAACGAAGAGGTGTTCTTTTCGTTTAATAAGTATTTCATTGAAGACCTTCTTTATGACCTTACGCAGAAGTATCATTTTGAATGGAGTCGTCCGCTTGCCGATTGGCCCGCAGAAGCCCGGGAAGCCTTCTTTTGGGGCGATGAGGAGCTCTCCGGATTCATGGGAGAACTGGAGCGGCTTTTTCATGAAACCAGTTCGGACGAAGTGCGGCGCAAAGTACGAAAATTCCTCCGTGAGGATCAGTGCCCGGATTGCCTGGGAAAACGACTGGCCAAGCAGAGTATCGGTGTACGCGTTCAGGGGAAGAATATTGTTGAGGCCACCGAACAATCCGTAGACGAAGCGGTCGATTACTTCGACAAACTCAAATTTAGTGACAAACGAAAACCTATCACGGAACCTATTTTGAAAGAGGTGCGCGAACGGTTGCGGTTTCTGAAGAATGTGGGGCTTGGTTATCTCACTTTGGACCGGTCGGTGACGACTCTGGCCGGCGGTGAAATACAGCGTATCCGCCTTGCGGCGCAGATCGGCGTCGGCCTGACCGGCGTTTTGTATGTGCTTGATGAACCAAGTATCGGCTTACATCCGCGAGACCACAGCAAATTACTCGACACGCTTACCCGGCTTCGTGATTTGCGCAATACCGTGCTGGTCGTGGAACACGACGCGGAGACCATGCGCCGGGCCGACTACGTCATCGATCTAGGGCCCGGAGCGGGACGTGCGGGCGGCACACTTGTGGCCGAAGGGGCACCTGAGGTTCTCGAGAAGGATGAGAAATCTTTAACGGCTAAATACCTATCGGGTAGAGCGAGTATCCCCGTGCCGGCCTCGCGAAGTGATTGGCGCGGCCGACCCGTCATTCAATTGAAAGGTTGCAGCGAACACAACCTGAAGAATGTGACTGTCAGCATTCCGCTGGGGTTGTTTATATGCGTGACGGGAGTCTCGGGTTCCGGTAAAAGCACCCTTATCTACGACACCCTGTATAAAGAGTTACACAATCGTTTATGGAAAACCGGATACCGGGTCGGCCGCTTTAAAAAAATGCTGGGCGCAGAGGCGGTCGACAAGATAATCGCCATAGATCAGTCACCGATCGGACGGACGCCGAGGTCGAACCCCGCGACATACACGGACTTGTTCGGTTTAATCCGCAAATTATTTAGTGAGTTGGCCGAATCAAAATTGCGCCGCTACTCGCTTTCACGCTTTAGCTTTAATCTCAAAGGCGGCCGTTGCGAAATTTGTAGAGGCGAAGGTTACGAAAAACTGCAAATGAGTTTCATGCCTGACATCTATGTCTTATGTGAGACTTGCCGGGGAAAGCGCTATAACGAACAGACGCTTGAAGTCCGATACCGGGGTAAAAACATTGCTGAAATCCTGGATATGACCGTTGAAGAGGCCGTGGACTTTTTTTCGCATATTTCAACGATACAGACCCGTTTAGTCCTTTTAAAGACAATCGGCCTCGGCTATGTCAAGTTAGGACAACCGTCCACTACGTTGTCAGGCGGTGAGGCGCAGCGCATTAAGATCGGTACGGAACTCAGCAAGAAGACGACGGGGAAGACGATGATTCTGCTCGACGAGCCTACGACGGGGCTTCATTTTGCGGATATTGAAAATCTCCTGACGGCCCTTTTCCAACTACGGGATCAGGGCAATACCGTCATCGTCATAGAGCATAATTTGGATGTCATCAAGACGGCTGACTATGTCATCGATCTGGGGCCGGAGGGGGGCGCCGGAGGCGGGAAGCTCATTGCCTGCGGGACGCCCGAAGAAGTGGCGTCCACCAAGGGATCTGCCACCGGGGCTTATCTTAGCGACGTTTTGAAATAAGTTGAAAGGGCTGCTTTGATCTGTTATATTCGTGCCCGGTCTGAGCTCTAACAATAGTAACTTCCGAGACTTAAGCAAACGTTTTTTAAGGAGAAGGCATGATCAGTATCACGGAAATTGGCATCGCCGCAGGGGATATATGGCACTATCTGGACGAAAACGGTGAAGCCACTCTAGATCAGTTGGAAAAAAAGATTGCCAAGAAGCGTGAGCTCATCCTGATGAGTCTCGGATGGCTGGCCCGTGAAGGCCATGTCACAATCGGTAACCCTGAAGCTGGTTTTCCCGCTAAACTCGCAAAACGTCAACCTCAACTATAGTTCCTAACCCTTCCTCATTTTGTCAGCCATTCTAGTTCTGACAACCGTTCCCAATCGCAAAGAGGCACGTAAAATTGCCGATCGGGTGCTGTCCGCCCGCGTTGCCGCCTGCGTCAATATCCTTTCTGGGATCGAGTCGCATTACTGGTGGCAGGGCAAGAAGGAAAAGGCGGGAGAGGTGGCGCTGCTTATCAAGACACGCAAGTCCCTTTACAAGCAACTGGAAAAAGTGATTTTAAAAGTGCACTCCTATGGTACTCCAGAGATCATTGCATTCCCGATTTCAAATGGGAATCCTGCCTATCTAAAATGGCTCAGAAGTGAGACTAAGTCTTAGATTCTAAGTCTATTCTGCAAGGACGGCCAGGAAACACTCCTCCGCAGGTTCCGACAGCGTTGTTCTCACCTCTCGGGTTGCGCCCACCGGGAGACGCTTCGCGAGGCAAAAACAAGTCTGTCCGAAACGCTACGGATTTCTTGGCCTATCCTGCCCATCAAAGTCCTGCCGAAAACCGGTGACTTTGATACACGCCGATACGGCCAGCGAGCTCCTCCGCATGTTTCTGACAGCCTTGTTTTCACCTCGCAGGCCTGGGATGTTTGCGGCGAAAGGAAGGACGGCCAGGGGATACTCCGGAAAAACAATTAGCGCTGTTTGCGGAGACGAGGTGATAAATTTTTGGGGCGACAGTCCCAAAAATTAACTCCGAGCGCAGCAGCGCGTTTTGGAGGAGTGTTTCCTGGCCGTCCCGCGCTAGCGTTTCGGACGGACTCTTTTTTACCGCGTAGCGCGCGTCAGAGGAGTGTTTTCGGTTCGTCCTTCGGTGAGTGAAGGAGAAATACCTCTATGAGGGCGATGCTAGATCTTCGAGGGTGAAACCGTAACGAGGGTTCGTGCGGGTTTATCTTGCGGATTGCTGAGCTTGTGCGGAAAAGACGCATCAAAGTAAAGCGTTTCACCCGTCTTCAATGTGAATTCCTGCTGATCAACCCGGACTTTAACTTCCCCTTCCAACTGATAGAGAAATTTTTCCACACCGCGTTCCTGACTTTCCAATGAGGTCTCGGCATTCCTGGAAAGAGTGATTAAAAGCGGAGTGATCTTTTTCTTTGAGCTTTCTGCCGTGAGCAGCTCAATCTGAACCCCTTTTTCCTGATGATGCGCCCTTCGCTCTGCGTCCTTTTGGAGGTGGGCTGTTTGTTCATAACGGGAGTCAATGCCTGTGTAGAGGTCCGCCAAGCCTATTCCGAGGACTTCCGAGATGAGTTCATGACTTTCGATGGTGCCCGTCATCACGCCAGTCTCAATCCGGGATAGCGTAGCCTGCGCAATCTTGGTCCTTTTGGAGAGCTCCACGAGGGTAATTCCCTTGTCTTTGCGCAGGGTTCGAAGGCGTTTTCCGAGGTTTTTCAGCATGAATCATGATAATCAGGGAATCGGGATTATTCAAGGGCATTATGATAAAGTTGCAATTTATGTATGCGTAATAGCAAAATATTAATTGACAAATAATTATATTATGGGTATTCTCCACCTAATTCTAAATAAGGAGGTGAAGCCAATGCAAAACGTATTAACCAGATCAAGGTGGTTCCAGGCTTTCCTGGTACTGACCCTTCTTCTTGGCGGTACTTCGCTACTCCCGACCCCTTGGGCCTACGGGGCTCCCGTGAATACGTCTCAGAACGCAGGTCAAATCAGCGTGAATGAGGCGAATTTTGAGGAACTCCAGGCCATACAAGGCGTTGGGCCGGCCGTTGCACGCCGGATTATTGAGTACCGTGAAGCAAACGGGCCATTTAGGCTCCTTGGAGATTTGACCCTGGTCCGCGGAATAGGAACGGTCAAGTTTCTTCAGATCAAACCACAAATCAGGTTATAACAACAACCGAGGAAGCAAAATCGAGGTTTGACAGGACAAAACCCCCGCCTCACCGGCGGGGGTTTTGTATTTGCAATGTATAGCATGAGCTAGAGCATACAAGTTTAATTCCGCATCTGTTTGTATTCACGCCTAAGGCCGCGCAACTTTCCGTAAGTCGTTTGTAAATCAAGTACTTACAAGCTAACCTTTACGACACACTAGATTTTTTGAAAGTTACCTGAAAGACCAGGATAACGTCAAGCGAATGCAAGACTTGCATTCATTTTTAGGAGAAGACCACACCTTCAAGAAAAAATGAAATCGAGACGTCTACTAAAACTCATAGCCATTGTCACATCACTTTGTTTTCTCTGTGAGCAAACCTTGTATGCCGATATGGCAGCGAGCGTTCACCGCTTTGCGAATGCTAGCAAAACAGAATTCGATATCCCTGCATCAATTCAGGCGACGCTTCCGTCCGAGCTAGGGTTTGTTGAGGAAGTCTGGATTCCCGCGGAGTCCCCTGAACAATTCCGTTCTGTCGTTCTGATTCAGGATGCCCACGGGCAGTACGGTGCCCAGAAGAATATCGAAGGAGTTCTCGAGTTTCTTCGCGAAAAATACAAGCTCTCTGCGATTTTCATCGAGGGAGGTGCAGGGCGCCTCGAACCGGAACGCTTAAGATTTTTTCAAGAAGACGAGTTCAACCGCGAAGCTGCCGATCTTTTGACTCGCGAATCCGAGATCGGCGGCCCTGAGATCTTTCTCCTACTTGACTCGATCGCAAGACGAAAACCCGTTCCGGCTTTTGGCGCTGAAGTTCCGGATCTTTACCTCGACAACCTCGAAGCTTACCGTGCCGTCATGGCTCGCAAGGAAACCACCGATCGATTCCTCGAAAACGAAATTTCTACACTTGTCTCCGACTGCTCCCGGATCTTCAGGCCTGAGCTGCAGAAGTTTTTCAAGAATTGGCTTCTCTACGAACGGGAAGAAGTCGATTTTAACCATTATTTGGATGTGATGACTAAGCAGGCTCAAGAGAGTCTCGGCGTGGACCTCAGAGATCCTCGCGAACAGATCGAATGGCCGATGCTCGTGCGTCTGGCTGAAGTGAGAGCCAGAGAGAAGGGGCTCGATTACGAAAAAGCGAATCAAGACCGGCTGCGTTTGCTTGAGTGGAGTCGGGATAATCAGATCGATAACTCTCTTAGTGGATTCCTCGAAGCGGAGATGAGGAAGGAAATTCAGGACAGGCGCTCTTTCTGGGAGCTTTTTTATGCCGAAGCCAATCCGAAGGGGTTTGAGTTCGGTGAGTACCGTGACTTGGCTCTCTCGGAAGGGTTCCATATTCTGCGGAGTGAAATCGATTCCAAAAGACTCTTTCGCGAGATCGATCTTCTTCGTGACCGTACGCTCGTGGCGTTGGCCACCGATGCGGCCGAACATGAGCTCGTGAACCGGTTTCGTACCCACCTGCTCCTAAGAAAACTCTTCAAACTCGAACTCAGCCGTGAAGAGTTTGATCTGCTTAAAGATTCGGCCTCCGGCACCGTCATGGCTTCTAGTGAAGTTGAGGAAGTCTATGCGGACGCTCTTAGATTTTACCAACTGGCTCGCCGACGCGAAGACGCCATGGTCGAACAGATTTTTAAACAACTGCAGGATGACAGCAGTCTCAAAAACATCGCACTTGTCGCCGGCGGGTTTCATACCCAGGGGCTCACGTCGCTTCTGAGAAAATCCAGAGTCCCTCATGCCGTTGTTAGCCCTCATATCCGGGAAATAGAAGATCACGACAAATACCGCGCCTCACTCATGGGCGAAGCGCCTGTCCTGGATCTGGAGCAGTATCACTTGCGCGGAATCAACTTTATCGTCGCCGACGGCGTATGGAACGGCCGTCTTCCTCAGGATGTTCGTGATCGCCGCGCCGCGGTTGTTAAAGCCGTTATTGCCAGCGTACTTGCACGCGGGGCGACACTTTTGAGTGGGCCCAAAAGGTCGGAACTGCGTGCTTCCGAACCGACTCCCGCAGCAATGGAAGCCGCCCGGCAAATGTACGATCTTGTTAGTGCTGACTTCGTCGCGACGCGTGCCATGCTCGCAACCGTTCGTGACGGAAATGTGCCGGCGATGTCAATCGTCGCCATGCGACTTCTTGACATTGCTCTTGAGGAGTTTCCCGCTACGCGGGCCGTCGACAATCTCGGTGCCTTGGGATCTTATCTGGCCAGCTTAAAACGGTCGGCACGGTCCGAGCTCAGGACGTCTTCGGGGCGTAGAAGGACCCATCGCGTTTCCGTGAAACCCGATCTGACCTATTCCGTGGAAATGGTCGAAGACCTCTTGGATCCAAAGAATCAAATCCTTAAGGAGGAAATCAGCAATAGAAAGACCTTGGTCGTACTGGATCGCGGCATAGGCGAAAGGCAAATAGCAAAGGTTAAAGATTACTTCAGGGAATCCAAAATCAGGGCTGCCTTTGTCGAACTCGAAGGTGGAGAGGCCGTCAAAGACGGAGAAGAAGGGAGAAAGAACATAGACTTAATAGCGCGTAAAGCGGAGGCATTCGAGTTGGACCGTAAAGCGGTCATTGTGATAGTCGGAGGCGGTGCCGTGCTGGACGTGGCGGGGCTTGCGGCAAGCCAACTTCATCGCGGCGTTCCCTATATTCGCATTCCGACTACATTGCTGGCCCAAATCGATGCCGGAATTGGCGTTAAGACCGGTATCAATTACTTTGATCAGAAGAATTTTTATGGGACCTTTTATCCGCCTCAGTCGGTATTGGTGGACCCGCAACTCTTAGCTTCCCTCGACGAACGGCAAATGCGCTCGGGCCTGGCCGAAGCCGTGAAAGTCGCGCTCATGAAAGATTCCCGCTATTTTGACTTGCTCGAGCGAGGTTATGAGGACGTTTTGGGTAAGAATTTCAGCGGTGATAGTGCGGCGCTCGATATCATGTGGCGCTCCATCATCCTGCATCTCGAGCAAATCAAGACCGACCCCTTTGAAACTAAACTCACCCGGCCGCTCGACTACGGCCACGAATACGGGCATCGCTGGGAAAGGGTAACGCTCGAGAAATTCGGGAAATTCGGCGAGGCGCACGTCGCGACCCACGGCGAGGGCGTATGGTTCGGCATGGCGATAGACACGGTGATTTCCTGGCAGCGGGGTTATATTACCGCCGCACAGCGCGATCGCGTCCTCAACCTCATAGATGCCATTGGTTATAACAACACTGCGGTCGGTGCGATTCCTACCTATGACTCCCGTGCTACGGTCAACGCCCTTTGGCCGGGCGTGGAAAGTTTTCGCAGGCATCTAGGCGGCAAACTCACGATATCTCTGCTGGCCGCTATCGGCGAGAAAAAAGACGTCACGCAACTGCATAAGGCAGCGCTGGGTAATGCCCTGCGTTTTCTGAAGAAACGCGCCGCGGTACGGTCCGAGCTGCGCAACGGGAATAAATTGGTTTTTGCGGGCCACAAATTGACCGAAGCCGATTTGCCCGATCCTGACGCATTCCGGATTTTGTTCGGAGAGGCGGGCGAAAAGGTTGATGCGGGGCTCGACCTCCCGCAGCGCTCGGAGCTGCGCTCGACTGGCTCGACTTCCGACGAGTTTGCCAAAGAGGAAAACTTTCTCAGGACCGAGGCCATGATTGCCCATTTGTATACGGGGCGTGTCATCGAGTCATTGAGCCGAAACCAGATTCCCACGTGGATCACCGGTTTTTTTCATGACAAGGTTGTTAACGGCAAGAAAAGAGAATCCGTCCTGACAGCGGCGAGGCGGTATTTTCGGCGCAACCTGGCCAGGGGCGTTGCATCTGTGTTAGGGTTGACGGGCTACTGGGGAGCGATCAAATCGACTGCGGCCGACCGGTATATTTTTTGGCTCGACAACGACGAAGAGCTGCAAGCCTCGGGCATGGAGCCCGTTCTTATTCACGGTGATGATTACCGCATGGACAAGATACCGTTGAGTGAAGCGCCTTCCGACATCCGCGAGCAGTTTGAAACCCTTCAGCATGCGATGATTTTGGCGGAGCGCTTGAAGTTGGAAGACGCCGACAACCCCGAGGGAGATGCCATTGCCCAGGGAATCAGGCAGTCCTACCGCGAATTCTCAAGACGCCTCTACGACCTCGGACTGCGCATTTACGATCTGCATGAAGGTAAGGTCGGGCTGGAATTGGAACAGGTCTTCGATTTCCGCCGCCTTGCCCACCTCATGCTTGCACTCAAGGGCAAAATTCACAGCACCTATGACCGCGGCCTCATGACCGAAGCGGAATACCGTGAAGCGCATTACCGCCCGATCGCCGATTCGCGGACCCGCAAGCTTCACCGTATCGCGCTGGGTGAGAACGGCCGGCCGCGCTATCTCCTGGGCCTGGCGCATCCGATTTATGCGGAAATCGTCGAAAACGGCGGAGGGGCGGCCGTATTAGAATTTCGCCGCCAGACAGAAAGCGGCAAAATTGAAGAAGTCTCGCTTAATGAAATCGACGACAAGACGGAGTTCTTCGAACGTGACGTGGCGCTCGACCCCGAAGTAGACGTTCGCGCTGACGGTAGCCGCCGCTACCGCCTGCATTTCGGCCGGGAGATGCGCTATGAAGAAGACTCGCATATCGATCTTATCCTTTCGGCGGACGGCACAAAGCTAACGATTGAATACGAACAAGGGGAGCCCGCTCTTTACGTCTCTATTCCTTTAACGAAATGGCGCATTCGGAACCGTTTCGTGGTGGGGGCTGCGGTTGCGCTGCGGCACTGGACCCGGGGGTGGATCAATCTTGTGCGTAGTACGCCGACCGGTCTCGAGCCCGTGGCCCTCAAACATTATGACTTTCCGGCCAAAGTGTTGATCCGCCACAAGCCGACGCCCACCAAGCTGTATTTTGTCGAGTCTCTCCTGCTCCCGTTGCTCAGTGACGAGTACCCCGAAATTCGTTATCCCGGTGTCTACGACGATCTGGTGTTCAACAGCGGTAATTTCTGGGTACGGCTGCTGCGTGTGATGCACCGCGCTGAGGCAGCGGAACCGGGCCGGAAGGGCCCGCTGGAAGATGTCAAAAACATGCGCACGGAACGCCACTTTGTGCTCGAGGACGGCCGTCTCCAAGAGCGAGCCGGCGAATCGCGAGTCGTCTTGAGCACCCACAGCCGCATCGAAGAGCTTTTCCGCTTGTGGCTTTACGATTACCTGAACGAAGTCGAAGCGGCAGACACTATTGAGGAGGAATTTGCGATGGATTCGCGCGCCCTGGATTCTGAGCTCAACGATGTGCTCCGCCGGACCATCGAAGAAAAGATCCGAAAAGCCGGGCTTGAGCTAAATGCGACCATTCATTCCGTCAACGGCGTTCAGGCGGCAGAGGTCGGCGATCTCCTGATCAAATTTATGCGCGTTCCCAAAGAAGAAGGCGTTTATGAATTGAGTCCGGCCTTGCAGCGATTCTATGAGGAGCGTATCAAGCCGGGGGCTGGAATGGAGTTCATCGCAGGCTCGCTTGTTGATCTGTCGGGGCTTGGGCCCATCAGGCTCCGGGATGAAGACGGGCAGGAGCAGACCATTCGGCTGGGGACTGTGCTCGTGCAGCCGCGGGCCATGAGCCTGCGCGAATTTCTTTGGCGTCTCGACGAGGGGATCGAGCAGGCGCGCGCCTTCGCCGACGGGGACCGCGAACGGGACTACATGCGCTTGGCCGAGTCTTTGCTCGAGCAATCGATTCGAGACGATATCGCGCTGGGGCGGCAAGGCCTTGTCAACACCCGGCCGCACCGCAACTTCCATCAAAAGGACGTCTTTACGCGGCACGGAACGGCCATGCCGTTTCATGCGTCACTCAGCAGTTTGAGTGTCCGCATGGAAGATTACGATCCGGCGGGCTATTACCGGGTTCTCGATGATACGTCCGGAGGGAAGTCCGTTGTTCCGCCGCGTTTTCAAGCCACCTATCGCAAGCTGCTCGACCGGTTGCTGCCGAGTAAGAAACGGTTTGAGAGGCGTATTTTCGGCAGGAATCCCGAGAAACACCGTGTCTCGCGCACGATAGACTGGGAAATCGCCCGCGCTGCCATCAACTACATCGCAGAGCGTATGCTTCCCGTGAAGTTCCGTCTCCTGCGCGAGCGTCAGATCGAGCCGCTATTGGCCTCCGATAATGCGCTTGCGGAATTTAAGGGCGTTTCGTTTGAAACGGCGCGGAAGCGGCTGCTCGCTTATGTGTTTATGGTTAAAGAAACGCTTGCCTACGGAAAGACAGCTCACTATGCCGCTCTTGAAGACGCCTATGTCGACCTGCTCGGGGATCCCGCTGCGACGACCGGAGATGAACTTCTCAGACTGCTCAAGAGCAGCTTCGAGGCATCCCGTCAAAAGCACGGCTCTCTTCGCGACCCGAGTTCCCGAGATTCGCTGTTTATCGCGCTCTTTTTGAGGGATGCTACCGAAATTGTGGGACAAGGTCCCCAGCGCTCGGAACTCCGGGCGGACCGCACGCTCGGTGAAGTGCTCGATTCCATCATTGATGACACACAAACAGAAAAGTGGACACGCGAGCGTTGGCAGGATGAATTTGAAATCGTTCTGAAATACGTTCACCCCGACCTCGTCAAGGAGGCGGGAGCCCCCGTGCCGGAACGGACGGCGCTCGAAGCGAGAGCTGTCGAGATTCGTGAGGCCGATCAAAGCGGTGTTATGACGACGCTCGTCAGCAATCTGCCGCCGCCGGGCGGTTTTTTCGGCAGCGGCGGCGCTATCGAGTTTGACCTTTTCAAGATGTTATTTACCTCTTATGCCGCGCATCTCAACCGCATCCTCAAGGGCGTGCAGGAAGATGAATCTCTCGGAGAAGTCGAAGTGCCGACGGAAATCGACATTACCGCGCCCATTGAAGAGCAGCATGAGCTTTTTCGCCATGTCCTGCGTTTGACAGAAAGACAACGCGGATACAGCATTAACTTTACGCTGCTTGTCGCGGGTCTCGATCCCGATGAGATCAATAATCCCGGCGCAGAGTACACGCCGGCCGCGGCCCTGATCCTGAGGCAGGCTGGGTTCCATGCCGCCCATTTTGCCAGTGACATGGCCCGAACCTTTCGTCCGGAGGCGGAACCTGTACTCGTGGATCCCGAAGATGTTTTGATTATATCCCGCTTTAATCCTATTCGCCACATCACGGTCAAATCCGCTGATGGCGGGTATCCTCCGTATCTCGTGGTGGAATTCAGCCGTGCATCCGGTGAACAGATCAGCCGGTTTCAACGTATTCATTTATTGAAGGCTGCATTGCCCGACCAACCGGTTGCCCAAGAGGTTACGAGCGAGTTCGTGCGTAGTGGTTTCGTGCATGAGCTTGGGGGCGAGTCGGGGTTAAATTCCTTTGCCTTTGATTACGACACAGCTCCCGAAGAACGCGCGGCGAAGATCGCCCGCTTGAAGGCACTCGCCGAGCAGGAACTGCTCCTGATCCAGGACCGGTACATGCCGGAGGTGACTCAGGAGACCATTGAAAGATTCGCGAAATTTGTCGGCCGCTCGGAGCAGGAAAGGCATGCCATGGCGTTGGGTTATCCGCATATTGTGCACGAACAGAAGCTCGGGCGCGAGCGTACTCACTTTGCCAACAAGACGGGTATCGCATCCCCGGGGCTTGGTGCCAATGACGACGTTCAGACACGCCGCTTTCGCCGCTTGCGGGTGTTTTGGGAACAGCGCAATCTGAGCCGCTTGAAGGACGCCATACTCTATGCCGGGGAAGAGGAGGAGTCGGCACGTCGTGATATCTCCGATCGGGTCAGGCAAGGGAAGTTGGAATTGCCTGAGGGTGACGGCGCGGAAAAGAAATTCGAGGAGGAGGTCGCGGCACTCACCGCGGATAGAGAGCGCCTAACGGTTTACTCGCCGCTCGTGGCCCTGTATTTGGCTGCCGACGGTGATGGGAATTTTCTCATTCCCGATAACGCGGCTGATGCCTATCTCGCATGGCTTGAGGACCTCAGCAAACAAGGTCTGCAAAAGAAATTTGCCGAAGCATTGAAAGAGGCCAAAGCCGGAATCAAACCGGCCGGTGAAACACGGACCGACGGACTGATTGCCGATGAAATCGGGGATATCCTTGAGCTGGAAGTCCTCTACCGTCTTCTCTATGAGCATCTTCGAACAGCCTCATTTTTTGATCGCGAGAGCCGGTCGAAATTTTGGCTCAATCTGAACCATTATCACGAGTTTTACCGAAACAGCGATGTGACTTCAAGCCGTCTCTGGGCGCTCGCGCGCTCCCATTTTGAAGACAGTATTCGCAGCGATCTTGGCGATGCCTGGAACCACCTGCAGGAGTATTTCCTAAAGCCTCAGGATATGTCCGCAGGCGCAGAGGTCAATGCGGCTGCCACCATGATCGCCAATCAGGACCGCAAGTTGTTGCCTGCGGAACTGCCCGATCTTCTTCGCGGCGCGACAGAAAAGATTCTCGGTTCACAGACCGTTCATCTGACGAGTGCAGCCACAACGGCAGATAGGTTGCCCGGTATTTTGAGCACTTTTCTCAAAGGTCTAGACCGCTTCGACCTGCCGGCGCTTTCGCTTGCGAAACGAGAGGCTCTGAGTCGCCGTCAGGCCTTTTATGATGACCTCATCCGTATCCGAGAACTTTATGAGACCGGTCGCTTTGAACAGGCGCTTCGCCTTACGAATGGCTTGCTGGGTCATGGCGAAGATGCGCCCAAGCTTTCGAAGAAACAGAGGAGAGCTTTAAGGAAGGGAAAGGAAGTTGAATTGCCGGAGGCCCCGGCCGGACTGCTGGTGCCTGCAGCCGAAGAATCGTTGCGCGAGATGCAGGCGCGTTTGCGCGAGGCGATGGCAACGGCCTCGACGGCAGCTCCTCAAGCCGATGAATCCTCTGCGGTCGTCGCAGAACCGGCTGATGTCGCAGTCGTTGAGCCAAAAGCAGTTCCCGCTCCGAAAGAAAAGCGCGAGCTTACGCCGAAACAAGAATTTATGGCTCTCGAACAGATCAGTCCGGGACTTCGGAATCTCATCGGCGAAATACTGGAGCCCTCCGCGATCGCATCCAGAAGCAACAAGCGATGGATAGCGCTTCACAATGCGTTCTTCAAGTTTTTCTTCTCAGATGACGGCAGTCAACCCAATGAATTAGAAAAGCGTGCCTGGGATATAGTGTTGGCCGCTTTTAACCGTGGTTTGGCCAAGAAACTGGCGGATGGCCGAATGGTGCCCGAGATGCGGATGGGCGATTTCTTCGATATGGCTCAGGACTACGGTAAAGCGACCGACAGACCGGAGTCCCAAGCGGATATCATGGTGCAGCCGACCAAGACACTGCTGCTGATGTCTTCATCTATGGCGCGCGTTCTGACGGGATTGATTGCCGAGGAAGCCGAGACACAGCCGGCAACAACAGATCTTGCGCCGCCTGCCGCGAATATGAGTCCCGCTGAATATGCTGAATCCTATCGGCAGAATATTCTCATTAATGGAAATCGCCTTCAGGACTTCTTGTCGCATGTCCCGGGTGCCTTAGTCGGTTATAAGGTAACGGCCGACATCAAGCAGAAGGGCCAGGGCGCGCCGCTCGCTTTGGCCCCCATATGGGCCTTCCGCCAGTTCGGGTTACAGCCTACGTTCCGCGTGATTCCCGACTTTGTAAGCCAGGCAGGGGAAATAAAGAATATTGCTTATATCGAAGCGACCGAAGGAAATCCGCCGGCCGTGAGAGTGGAGTTTAATAAAGCCTTGGAGGATCCGCGTACCGGGCAGTCTTTTACGGATGTTGCGCTTTTCGTGGTTAGAAACCCTTGGGCCGACTTCGCGCGATCAAGCGACAGCTTGGAGGACGTTGAGTTTGATACCGAAACCGTAAGGGGCTATGCATTCCGACCTGGGGATGCCCAAGTTGAGCGCACCCAAAAAATCCGTCAGTTGAGACAAGCCGCATTGGATCAGAAAGTCGTCTTGCGTGTTCCGTACTTATTGCCGCTGCATGAGGGGGCTGTAAAGCGTATTGCGGAAGCGATGGGACGTACGGCAGCAGAGCGGTGGGCCGCGGAAACGTACTTTGCGCTGGGCTTCAGTGACCCGAGCGGCAATACACCGCGGCGCATTGAGAGGTTTCCCGATCCGGAAAGGTCTCAGCCATTAATAGAAGGTGCTCAGACTATTGGTGACGCAGCTCTGGCCTTCAGTGACGGCGCCCGCGCGCGTATTACTATTTTAGAAAGCAAAAAGAATTTGATTGCGCTCTTAGCGCACCCGATTTTTGAACCGTTGATGCGGCTCATGACGGCCCGTGACGCCAAGGGCGAGTGGGTCGTCAGTGTGCGAAGCGCCGGAAAGGTGGCCGCACAACTTGATCGATTGGCCGGTGACGTGATTCTGCCTGCGATCGATGATATCGCCAAACAGGCGCCCGAGATCCAGGATCAAGCGGCGCTTGCCCGTTTCGCCGCCGAACTCAATCTGGCCGCCCTCACCCAAGTCCCGAGAAGGATATATCAACAGCCCGACATCAATGATATCCGCATACGATTAGTAACGGAAACCGGTCGGGCTTGGGATGCGGATCTCAGCAAGTTTAAGGCTGTCGTAACACCGCCTGGTTCCGAGAGGGACCAGACCCTTCGTGAAATTGCGGCAAAGGAAAGCCTCGTCATCGCCGGATTTGATCGTGAAGATACTACAGAGGAGCGCACCGCAGCCATGGCAGAAGCCTTAAGCGACTACCGGAAGAACGCCGAAGGGCTTGTCCTTCTGGATTTTTCATCGCCGGAAACATTGACGGCGTCAGCCCTGGATTTGGCGCATCGCTTAAAGACGGGAAGATCGCAGGCTGTCGAAGCGCGCCGCGCCTATTTAGAAGCCCTGGTTTCGCTTCGCAAACTCGCCGAAGCGGGGGATCAGTCGCGGGCATTTACAAACGCCGCTGCTTTGCTTGCGACGCTCAACGACGGTGAGGATAAGGAGCGCGTCGAATTATTCCGCGGCCGCGTCCGTGCGGCACTCGTAGCTAACATGCAGTCGCATCTGGATTCTGTGGCGGGTATGGTCACGGATGTTCACAAATCTTCCGGCGATATCGAAGCCGCGACGGCTGACGCGGTAAAACTTCACGATTTATTGAGACCTCTCGTTGCCGGAGAGACCGGGCCTTATGAAACGGCGCTTGCATTCGCGCAGACCGGTTTGGAACGTAAGAGGGAAGCGGAGCAGCGGACCGCGGCTACTCGCGGCGCAGATCTTAGCCTCTTGGAAGGGCATCTGGAACTTGCCGCAGTGGCCGACAAACTTGAGGAAGCCGAGCCCGAGTGGGATAAGGCACAGGCGATTATCCGGGAGGTCAAATTCGAGGAAGGCGACGAGAAGACAAAGTTTGAGGGGCTCATTGCGGCAACGGAGAAAAATGTGACGGCACTCAAGCGGAAAAAACAGTTTGCAGTCGAACTCGCGACATTGCAAACGGATGGGAAGGCAGCTTACCTCAAAGCGCAAGCGTATGCCAAGCATCTGAACGATGCCGATCCGGATATAGTGCTTGTCGAGCATATGATTGAATTGCTTATCGTTGCACAGGAAACAAAAGAATTGGCCGATTTTAGCGTGGCTGACCGGTTCTCATACCATTTGTTGGAAACGCGGGTCTTTAGGGCTTACGGGGCAAACGATCTTGCAACGCTTGCGGCGGGCAATGCTCTGATAGTCCGGGAGAATATGGAGAAACGGGATTACACGGTGGAAATTGCACTCGAAGAACAAATCGAAAAACTGGATGAAGCAAACGACGTCCTTTTACGCCGGCGCGAGGAGCGTCGTATCGATGAAATCCTCAAAAAGATGCCGGAGCGTGTGCGGCACGTAAGCCCCACAAGCTATGAAGCTTTTGCCAAGGAGATTGCTCAAGTCCGTTCCGATATCGAAGGCCTCGCGCAGTATGATCATGCACGCATGCAGGGAACACTGGCCGCAAATCTAGATGCAGTTGAAATTATCTTTGAGGGCCGTAGGATTCGAGCCCGGATTGCCCGAAGTGCCAATGAAAGCCGCAAGCCGGGCGTCAAGAATCAAGCCGGTCATTTTCAGCGTGCGCGCACAGAAATCGCGGGGATCATTGATCGGCTCGTTCGCCGTTTCGGCAGACCCGCTCACACTACCGCAGATGAGCTGCGAGCCGAACTCGATCGCGCCGCAAGTGGTTTCGATAAGAAGAAAAGATCCGAGCTTCGAGTTGCCGAAGAAGTAGCCATTCTTCAGCCCGGTGAGAGCGCCTACGATGCTATGTTTAAAAACGGGGTCGCGGGAGGGCTCGAGGCATTGCGCGATTTTCTGGAGGAACGTTTCTTAGAGGGATCGGAAACGCCCTATGTGGTAAGGATTGTGCCGACCTCGACCGAGGAGAGAGCGGCATTGGAGGCGGATTCGGAAATCAGCGGGGTATCACCTCTTTATTCGGGGCCTGAGGCGGCCGACATTTTGAGCCGGCTGCGGATCTCGCAGATTTATCTGAACCAGGCAGACTTGATTGAGATTTCTCTTTCCGAAGCGATTCCGTTATTCGGCAGATCCACAGATACGATTTCCATTGTCGGAGATGCCGACTTTTTCGCAAAGCTTCGCAACAGAAGCAGCTACGCAGCAACCATTAAAAGAGACGGCTATACGCCGGTAGAACGCGATGACTATGACACGATTTTTACCCGTGTGCGGCAAGAAGACTTCCATGTGCTGGAAAGTGGTTGGGGATTTAACGCCGCAGAGCACCGCTTGGCATTTCGAGATGCCTTTGGCGTCGATGCACAAGCTGCGGATCTCTTGCTTTCCGAGGGCGAGTATTTGGAGCTTGAAAGGAACCGCCTGAGTGCACGAGTTGAGGCGGATCAGCAGCAATTGCGCGAAGACCTGGGGCAGGCGATCGAAGCCACCGGCAAAGGGAAAATCTCGAAGCTTGCGAGCAGGGCCTTGGCGCGAGACGAAACGGCAATCCATGAAAAGATTGATGCCCTGCAAAGTCAAGTCTCATTGGATGAGCATGAGGCTCCGCTGCTGTCGGGAACGCCGGAGACTGTCTATCAAACCGCCAAGCGAAAAGCCCCTGAAATATCCGCCCGGATTAAATCGATTCAGGAACGGCATGCGGCACGGGAGGCGCTTGTCGGTGAGCTCGAATCTGCTCAGAAACTTCTCACCGAAGCTGTCCGAGCCAAGCAAGAATCCGGAGACATTGAATCCGAGATTGCCGATCTCGCGACCTTGTTCGAAGGGTGGGGTACTGTTGTGGACTATGCCGCCGAGATCAAGCGGATAACCGAAGCGCTCGAGGTCGCGATGGAGACAATCAGCAAGAAAATTGCCGCGCTTAAAGAAAGCGAAGTAATTGAAAAACCTCCCCTCATCGATGAGGCGACAGACTCCTTGCCCGCAAATGTCTTACTCAGGGAATTCCAGGCTGCTGTCGGGGAGTTGGGCGATCATTGGGCGGTGCAGGTACTCGAAGCGAGGCATGATCCGCGCTGGGATCCGACTGCGAAGATAACCTTACCGGACCAGGGGTCCCAGGTTGCCGGTGCGGTGCGGGACATTCAGAAATTTGTTCGGGAAGTTCAAGCCATCAAGCCGTTTGCGGATGAAGAAAGCGGTAGGGAAGGCATTCGTGAGCTCGCCGAATCGTTTTCTTCAATCTATCGAACCATCGGCCAGCGTGCCCTCCGGTACGTCGGTATCGCGGGTACACGTGAGGATGCTGAAAGAAAGTTGAGAAAACAGGAGGAGGCCGCCCGCCAGCGGTTCATGCAGCGGCAAGATACCGGTATTCACGGCCCCGCTTCTAATACGGCTGCCCGGCGCGCTAAAGACAGGGCCAGAGATAAGACTCAACGTGCTCGTCAAAAGCGGAAGCATATGGACTATACCCTCTCCTACCTGACGGTGGCGCTCAGCATTGTTGAAGCTAATTTCAGGATGCTAATGCAGAGGGTGGCCTATGAAAATGCCTTCCTTCATCCGGTTAGAATCGAAGCCGAACCGAACCGGGAGAAGGTCAAGGAGGCGCTGAAATACATAACGCATAACCTACATGAGCGGGCGGGGGGGACATACAAACATCCGCCGCTGCGTATGGGCATCGGCAGGCATGCGACTGACCTCGCCGAAGAGGTGGGATCCTTGATCGCGAATGTGGAAAATGCCGCCGACTTACAAACAGACGTGATCAATCTCGTCTTGAGATTAATGACCCTTGTCTCAAACCATGATGTGCTTTTTCCCGAACTCCTAGACAATGTGGGCGGCGCATACAAGGTGCAGTCATTCCTGACGGATGAGATGATTCACTATGTGACCCATCTGCTTTCAGCCGCAGCTATTTCCTATGAGGAATCCGACTTGCGTACGAAGTTCGGCCTTCCGGATAATCTGGATGGGACGGATGTCCTTGCGCAGTTAATTCACGAGGCCAAGGCGAATTGGCGAATAGCGCTTCACTCGGACGTGGAAGGAAAGGATACAGCGACACATCGTGAGAATCTTGCCGAGGTGTTGAAGCTGATCGCGTTTTCCAAAATAGTTCAAGATGACGATGACCTTTACGACAGATTGACTAAAACGAAGAGCTTCCCGGCAACCGAAGCGCTTATCGCCGAGAACGCGGACCGAATCGAGGCACTCCTCCGGCGCTCGCGGGAGGCCCATGGCCCCGACGGAATTTTTTATATTCGATTTCCTGCCGATCATCCCGACCTTCCTTTGGCAGAATTAGCGTTCTCCGCGCCGTTGGGGTATCTGCACGTATTAGCCGGTCCGGCAAGGACTCCCAATGAACAGCATTCCTTGAGCGGCTATCCGGTGATCGGAAGCAAGGGGAAGAAGCCCGTTTTCTATGTGGAATATCCCTTCGACTACGCAGAACCGCAGCCGGTGACGGCGTTCTTTTACAACTTTGCAGAGGAGCCGGAAATGCTGAGCTTCGCCCTTACGCTTAATAAATTGCGCGAAGAGGCGTCATTGGCGTCTGTATGGCCGGCCCTTGAAGGGCTCACGCGATGGATCGACGATCAGGCTCAGATCGTGACAATGGTCAACGCCGAAGGCAAGGAACTGGACTCAATGGGCTTTATGGCCCGCCGGCACCTGGAACGCGTGCTGACCTTAATTGCGGATAAGGTCGGTAAGACTGCTGCGCTGACGGCCGAGAAAATCGAATCGACTGACGGTAAAATGGCGCCGCAATACCGGGTGAAGATTGCTCATGAACATGGTTCCTCGATCGGCGAATGGGACGAGAGCGAGTATGACAACCTCGTATTTCTTATTAAGTTGCTCGGCCATGTGAAGCTTGCCGGCGAAGGGGAACCCGCGGAGCTCGAAGATGCAGAAATTTTCAGGACCCGCCATGATCACACGCTCGTCGGGGAGATGGCTAGAGACATCGACGGACGCACCGGCTACTTTGACGTTCGCATTCAGGGGCGCGGCGAAGAACCCGAGGAAGTCCTTATGACTCTCAAAAAGCCCGTGCGCTCAGAGCTCAGGGCAGAAGAGGCGGCCGTGCTGCAGCCGGGACAGACGGATTATAATCAGTTATTTAAAGACGGCATGCAATCAGGCCTAGACCGGCTAAGCGGCTTTCTTGAAGATAAGCTGCTGGAGGGAGGCGACTCGCCGTTTGTCCTTCGCGTGGTTCCGAGGAACCTTGAGCAGTGGAATGCACTGGATGAATATCAACAGTTAACCGGTGTTGCGCCGCTTTACACAGGTCCGGAGGTCGCGGCGATTCTTGCCTCGCAGGACATCACAGAGATCTATCTCAATAAAGAAGATTTGGTCGAGATAGCATTTACCCCGTCCGGCGATGTTTTTGGCCGGCCGGCCGACACCGTGACCGTCATCGGCGATGCCCAGCTCTTCGAAAAACTGAGAAACAAAGAGGCTTACCGCACGGCTATTGCGCGGGATGGTTATGCCGCCTTAAGTGAGGAAGATTACGATACGGTTTACACGCGCATTCGGCAGGAGCTCTTCCATGTATTGGAAAGCGGTTGGGGTTACCGGAGTGATAGTCAGCAGGCAAAGTTTCTGGAAACCTACGGAACCGATGCCGAGGCGGCTGAACTCCTTCTTTCCGAAGAGGGATACCGGGATTATGAGAAGTCCGTCTTGCTCGACACAATCGGTGTAGATCAGACGCGATTACGGCATGCACTCGAGCAGATCGCCGAGCCCATTCACAAGGGAGCTATGAATCCGCTCCTCGAAGCAGCTCTTCAGAGCGAGGAAACCGAGATCCGCGGGGAAATTAACCGTCTGGTGAATCACGCGGCTTCTGTGAGGCCGCTTCCTCTGCAGCGGACAGATATTGAGCCGGTTTATGCCGCGGCAGACGCTGCCGTCGTTGCCATAGCGATGACGATCGAACAAATTCAAGCGCGGCATGGCGCACGCGCGAAGCTGACCATCGAACTGGCGGGGTTTCAGGAGCTCTTAAGCGAAGAACTTGCGTCACGTGTGAGCGGTCTTACAGGAGAGGGCTTGCAGCAAGTTCGGGCTGAAGCTTTGGATCAAGCCTCGCGTCAGCTTACCTCTGAGATCGCATCGTTGGCCGGCACTTTCGGCGGGTGGGGAAATATTGCCACACATCAGGAAGAGCTAAAGAGAATAGCCGGCGAGTTGGAAACCCGCGCAGCGGCGATTGGCCGAAAAATCCGGGCGATCACCCTGCCGGAAGTTGAGAAAGAAATCCCTGCGGTTATTGAACCCGCGGCAGACGAAGGCCTAGCCTCGAATATCGTGCTGCGGAAGCATCAGGAACGGGCCGCACAACTGATGCATCACTGGTCCATGGTTGAAGCGGCAAAGCAGCCGGACCGCGACAGAATGGCGGCGAAAATGCTGGGCGAGATGCGCGATCATGCCGCGGCGATCGCGGCGGCCCCAGCCTATGCCGACGATGAATCGGGCCGTGCGGCCATTAGCGAGCTTATAAAAGAGTCACATGCCCTGTCGCGCGCCTTGCGTCTCGAACTTCACGCCATGAAGGATGCCATTCAGGCTTCAGCCGACCAATTGCCCAGGGTTCTCGACGTGATGAGCCGGGCAGTCGAGAAGCAGACCGCGCGGGCACTATCCACCATGCGGGGTAGATCCGGCGGTTCGTCAAGACGGATGATAACGAAAGTGATAGGAAAAGTGAATGAGGAGCGCGAGGCCTATGCCAGAAAAAACGGCACAATCATGCAACTGATCGTTGCCGTCGCTCATTTTAATGAGATGACACAGGACCTTACTGGAGACGCCGTGAACATCGGCCTTCTGGATTTCGATGAGTCTGACCCTGTTGAGCTGGCTGTCTGGAACGCGGAGCCGGTCCGCTCAGAGGTTAACCGGGACGTGCTTATCCGTGTTTTGAGGCGCCTCGCCTCGGACCTTCGTGATGAAGAGGCCCATGACTATGACCGCGACGAAGGCGGAATTCCCGGAATCGAAAAGAGGTTACCCATTGGCGGGCCTTCATTTGGAAGAGCGCACGGTGAGGCGGCCGCGCGCATCGAGTCTTTGATCGACGACCTGCCGACGGATACCGATGAACTGCGCGGTCAATTGACACGCGCCCTTGTTGACGTGGCGAATTTGCTCAGTATGACCTTTACCTTCTATACACAGCTTCTCCAGGGTGATGCGAAAGCGGATCGGGAAAACAATTTCACCACTTACGATATGCTCGGTGCCCTTGTGGCCTCATACCGCGCCGCGGGTCTCAGTGTCAACGAAAGCGCTATCCGCGAAATGATGGGTTACAGAAAGGCATTTGAGGCGGATTTGACATTGCGTCATGCCGCCATGTCGGCACGGCGTGTCTGGATCCTGGAGCGAAAGAAAGACGCCGCGGGAGAAAATGCGCCGCTCCACGATGAAAATTTTTCGGAGTATATGCGCTATGTCGCTTATCTGAAACTGCTTCGAGACGAGAAGGCGCTAAGGGATGAACTGGAGAAGGCAGCCGGCTTTGCCGGTATTTATGCGTTAATGGAGAAACACGCAGACCGTATCGATGCGTTACTCGACGAGGCGCGACAGGCTCACGATGGCAGACTGAGCGGTGAGATCAGCATTCCTCAGAGTGAGAGCACTCTTCCGGGATTCGTCATCAATGCGACAAATGCAATGGGCGTAATTCATGAGTTGCAGATAACGGGTCAGAGCGATGTCGCCGGCCGCCTCTTTTTCGATGCGCCGCGTGCGGATTTCACCGGCGGTGTAGAGTATTATATCCAGTGGTTTGAGCAGGACCGGGATCCCACAAAGCGTTTAAACGCTCAACACCTTCCGGCCAGCGACGAGGGCATGGCGCTCTATGCTATCGGGCTCAGAGACTTTATACGGCACTTCGAGGCCGGCGACTTGTCGACGGAAAACGCCCGGATTGCGGCGGCCATCATGCCGACTGTGACCAGCCTCCTTGCCCGGCTCGAAAAACGCGCCCAATTAGTTGAAATGGTCAATACCGAAGGCAAACGTCTGGATGCCGCTCAAGAAGACGTGAGGCGTCGCGTGACGGATCTCTTCAAAAAGCTACTTTATCGAAAGGCAGATTGGCTTACTCTGACGGCAGAAACCAAAGAGATTCGCGTGCAATCAAGCCCGGTACATCCGACAGAACAGAAAAGCGTAACCCGCTATTCCGTAACCGAGAAGATGCCGCAATCAGTCGTTACCTCGGACGACCTCCCGTCAAATTACGACAACTTAGTCTTTCGTTTGAAGCTACTGGGAGACGTCAAGAAGAAAGTCGGCGATGCTCTCGCTGACATCGGTGAGGAGCGTTTCAATACCCACCATGATCACCTGCTGGTGGGGGAATTGACATTCGAAGAGTCGGTAAGATTCGGTATTGAAATCCAGGGCCGCGGGGAGAACCCGGAAAGCGTCAAAATTACAATTCTTGCAATGGATGCGGATGTCACGATAAGCCGTCCCAGGGGTATTCGACGCTCCGAGCTCAGAATGCAGGACGACGATGATGAGGAGGATGCTAAGCTGACGGTTGCCGAGGTCGAGCGCATTCTTTCCGAAAGCCCGAGTGTTGAAAATCTATACCGCATTATGGATAAGCTCACGGAAATCAATAAAATTCCCGGTTCGAGCAAAAACAATCTGAGCGTTCCTCCTGCGATACTTTCATCCCTGCTCCTTCATTATGATGCCGCCGAGCGCGTGCTGAAGCAGGGGCAGGGCCTCGCCATGCAGTTGACTTACATGGGCGCGATCGCGAGTTGGTATCGCCGTCACCAAGACGACATTCTGGCCGCCTATGTCACGTACGGAGACGTCACCATCCTTGAAGCCCTTCGTGATTTCGCGGCTATTTATGCTCCGCAGGATCACATAACGAGTGCTATTCAAGCGGCGATATTTGAATTCAAGGCTCCGGCGGTTCAAGAGGAGAAGGCCGTGGAGAGTGAGGACGATGTCCTGCGCTTGAACGGTTTTAAACTGAAGGTGCGATACGCCGATCTCGAAATGCGCCGCCGGGCGACGGAAGACGTGCTCTACGGAGAATGGGCGCTCGCACCAGCTGATGCCTCGAAGCTTATGGGTATTGACGGCGACCGCCTCCGGGCGAGGCGCGCGATGCTCATGAAATATTTCAAATCCTTGCAGCCGTCTCCCCATGTCATTTTTGACCCCATTTTAAGTCCGGCACTCTTGCGTTTAAGGCTTACAAGTGTGCGAAATACGGTACTCGCGTTCCCCGAGACACTCGAGGAATTTGAAAAGCAGCTCCGGGAAGAATTGGCGAAAGAGGGTCTCGCAAGTGATGGGGAATTCTTCAAGCAGCGTGATGACCTCTATGGCCGCGAGATGTGGGAAGCCGTAGAAAACGAGATTCGCCTGGAAAGCGAGACCCGGGCCGAATCCAACCGCGAACGTTTGCACCGGAACCTGCTGGTGCAGCAATTCCGCGAATGGTTCCTGGGCCTGTCGCCGATATTGCCGGAGGAAGCCATGCCACAAAATGTTTTTACGGATGACCGGAGCTCCTTTGTTGTTCCCTTTGACGTCGTGCGCCATGAATCCCGCGCGACACTCTCGATCGCACCCAGGTTTCGCAAGGATGAGAACGGTGAGCCCCGCACGATTTGGCTGCGTGCGGCGGAGCACCCCGTGACCCGCGAAAAGATGATCACGCTTCACCTTCGCCCCGACGGCGAGGTCCTGGGTTATGCCTTATGGGATGAATACGACCAGAAATTTCGTGGATATGAAGGACCGATGCTCCACACTCAATATGCCAATCCCGCTCGGCGTCACTTCGAGTCCTATGTCTATGATCCGTACAACGTCACACCGATGAAGCCGCGCCGGATGAAGGTTCGCGGCACGATTCGTGAGCAGCGGCGCATCACCCTGCTGCCGTCGTTTGAGGGCAAAGATTACAGCAATGTCTATAACGTGAATTTCAAGACGAAGGAATCCGTCAAGGTTGAGACTGTTGCCATTGCCGGTGAGAGCCGTTTTATCCTGCATCTGGCCGCAAAACCGGGGAGGCGGGAGCAAAAGATCGTACGCTACGCTCATGATGACGAAGTGAGGCTGCTTACTCCCGAAGACGAGTTGGTGAAGAGGTTAGCTTCCGATTGGACAAAGGAAATGCCGCGCGCAATTGCGTTGGACCGGACTAAGGCGGGCCTTCTGAACTTTCGCAAAGAGAGCGTCGATCAACAGGGCTTGACGGTGAGACTGCCCAAGGTCAAGAAGGATTGGGATCGCCAGGTATTTGTGACCTTCCACCTCCAACGCGTCGACGGAAAACTCCAAAAGGTGATTGATGTTTATGGGAGAAACAAGAAATGGGATGAGGAAGGCCGTCCTGTTGAACATATCTGGAGCGGATATTACGACGAGGATGAGGATGCGATGATCGTCTTTGACGATTTTGAGCGGCGGCGTCTGGTCGGCCACGAGCGCTATGATATCCAACTGCATGCCTGGAGTTTGCGTTATGCCGAGCGCCCGGGGGATATCTTTACACCGGCCGAGACTGAGCATCTGATTCGTCTCGCGACACTCGATAAGCCGCATACTTTGGAAGAGGTGTGGAAAAATTTCGGAGGTGAAAATTATTCAATCGAGTATCTGGAAAGTGTCTTCAAGAAGCTGCAGTCGCCGCGCTTGACGCCTGCGAGGCGCCTTGTCCATGTCGGTAACAACCGGTACTCGTCTCTGCTGAGGATCCGGATTACCCGGCATAATGAATACACGCACAATCACCGGCGTTATCATCTGGCCTACGACAACTACGACCTGGAAGACGTAACATCCTGGACGGCCTTTGAAGATAACCTGCCGCTGACGCATTACTTTTTTGACCACAATGTCCCGACTCTCCATTTGAAGCATGCCTGGGATCTTGACGGCAAACTGATCGGATTCGGCACGCGGCGTGTCGACGGCCTGGGTGAAAGTTTTGTCTTCGGTAATTACGGACTCGAGAAAAAGGCGCGCGTTTCCGTAACGACAGCAGGAAACCGATTCCGCGTTCCCGGTAAGATGGGAGAAGTGGTCGCCGGTGTGGTCGTTGATGGGGCACTGATGCGGGTCGATTGGTTTCGCAAGGGCACTGAAATTCATAATATCTATGACATGAGCCAGATCGGCTTGGGAATCATTCGCTTGAAAGACGGGATTAAGCCGACTCGGAGCGCGACGCGGGCCGAACACGGTGAACTGCATGCACGGACGCTGCAAGCCTTAGTGGACAAGACGTGGACCGCCGCATGGATGCTCGAAGATACCGTGCAGCGTGCTCTTGACGAGAATGTCAGTGCGGCGCTCAGTAAAAGGCAGGCAAATGCCGCCAAGATCGTCAACCTGGGCCCTGATAGCCGGGGCACGGGCATCTTAGGGGCTAATGACGATGACTATGGCATCACCTTCGGCGTCCAATTCCAGAGTCGCGCCCATCTCAACAGGTTCCTCAAGAAGGGCGACATGACGGCGCTTGAAGAAGTGCGCCGGATCTTTGAGCGTGCAGGCATGCAGCTCAGTTTAAAAAAGAAGGATACTAAGCGCACCGAAGGAAAAAAGATTGAATACCTCGGTCTGTACCGGGGTCGGCATATTCCCGTCAAGATCCGCCTTTATGCGAGGGCCGACAAGAAAGGGAGTATTTACAACGACCGGTTTGAGAATCAAATGGGCAAATTAAAGCGTCTCCGCGCCAGCGCCTTCCACCTCAAAGAGGAGATTAAAAAGTTTAAGGAATTTGCGCGCGAGGCAGGCATCTATGGCGACCTGGGAGATGTGCTCATGGAACAGCTCGTGATCCAATCGGGAGAGGCAACCCATGCCGGCACCTATATCCGTGGCCGCGGAACCGCGATTAAAGCTCTGGATTGGATTCTCAACGAAGGGTACGGGTATCGCGGCAAACCTATTCGCTGGGCGGAAGTGAAGAAGAACTTCAAGGTTCATTATCCCGGTTATACCGAAAACATCCTGGCCGAGTTGAACGCCAAGACGTGGAATCAGTTGCTGGAGATGGCCAATACATTGCGAGGAGAAATCGTCGGCCGCAGCCGGGTTTCGCGCCATATTCGATCGGGAGTGCGGAAGGGAAAACTTGAAAAGGGTCTGCGCGTTATTGACGGCAGGGAGTTTGAGGGCATGTACCTGCTTTCCGAGAATCATAAGCGCATCACTTTGTGGGGATATGTACGCCTCAATATTCCGCCACATGCCAAACCCTCGGAAATCGAACTTCATATTGATCCGGCGCCGCACATTGCGTCTGACGCGTGGACGGCCTCTCTGTGGTACAAGCGTCCCTCGGTGCCCATCGACTCGGTCGTCATCTTTAGCAAGGGGCAACTTATCGAAAAGGGTCCCCTCGCGGACGGGCGCGCAGGCTTCGCGCCTGTACGCGGTCCGATACCGGCTATCAAGACAAAATTTCGCGTTAGGGGAACCGAGGCACAGCGGTCTCGTTCGGCGACGCTGAAGGAAATCAAGCAAGCCTATCAGCAGAGGCTGTGGCTTGTCAGCGGGGGAGGCAAGATCCCCAAAGTTCAACCGCTGACTATATACAATGGTGTCGAGGAGTTGCTTCTTGCGCAGGGTGGCCAAACGATCGAGATTCCGTTAGGAGATGAATTCAACGGGAAGCGTGCGCGGCGTTCCTGGGTCCTTTTTCCAGAACTTGGTCCGGATGCCCGCGGGGTCGCCTATACCAGGCGCATCGGCAACCGGACGATCAGAAAGGAATTCGTACTGTTTCAGAACGGACGATTTGTGAAGGCGAGACGCGTCCAAAGCCAGCGCTCCGAGCTGCGCCAGCACGGTTATGGCACCGCGACAGTGGATGAGATTGTTTCGGACTCGAGGTTTCGCACCTTGCGCTATGACCGTAATGATTTTCTGTCGCGTCAAACTCCGGAGGCCCCGGTTAATTACGCTGCGCTCCGTGAGAGTTTGAAAGAGCTGGTCTCATACGCGGCCGGCCATGCGATGCCCTATCGCGATGTCGATGCCCCCAGGATCCTGGTCCAGATGGGCCTCGAAGATAAAGCCCATATATTGCAATTTCTCGATCCGAGTGCTATCGATGCCGTCGATGTGTTTCTACACAGCCTCATCTACCGAATCCGCATTCAGTTCATCGAGACGCCGACCGGTCTTTTTAGATTGAACGGAAAATTCCGGACTTCTTTGATCCAGTCTGATGATCAGAACTTCTACACGATTCAAATTCCGATTAAGGAAAAGGACGGCCGCGATTTGTTTAGTCCCGAAGAGCGGGCAGTTATTATCGCCTATGACATAGCGTATGCCGCGGGCCTGTCGAAGGGGATGGATGAGGAAGCCGCCGATGCCTATGCCTGGCTCTTTACGGGCCTTTACAGCGTTATCTTCTTCTCCAAGCCGAATGCGGTGAAGAGCAAGTACGAAAGACTTGCTCGGGAACTTAAGGAATTCGGCGAGCCGCAGGAATACATGACGCGCATGACGGTGGGTGACGCCGTGATCGAGATCAAACAAGGCGACCTGACACTCGAGGCTGTGGATGCGCTGGCCTATGGCTCGAATCCGGATATTCAGTTCGGTATCGGCGCAAGCGGCGCCATCGCGCGAAGAGGGGGTGACGCCGTATTAGCGGAAGCTGCTATGAAGCCGCGCCTTGCGCCGGGTGAAGCGACATCGACTACTGCGGGCGAGATGGCCGCGAAACACGTGATTCACGCGGCTGTTTCTGATGAGTTCCTGAGGACCGATCTCAATGTGATTCGCGATGCTACCCAAAGCAGTCTCATTGAAGCGGACCGGCTGGAAGATGTTACCTCACTTGCGTTTTCTGCTTTCGGAACGGGTACGCTCGGCATTCCCTATAACGAATCGGCAGACGTCATGCTCGATGTCATCGAAGAACATCTGGCAAGTTCCGGCACATCTCTGAAGAAAGTGGTCATCGTCCTGTTCGAAACAGATGCTTACGACGAATACGTTGAGGCGCTCATGAGACGGAGCCGCGGCCGGTCGGAATTGCGCGACGGTATTTCTGCCCTGCTTGCGCAAATAAATCAGGAGCCGATCCCGCTCATTGACGGGCCGGTAATGATCATGATGGGCGTGATTGCCGTCACAGTGTTTCTTGTATATTACTTCATGGTCGTGCGGCCGCGCTTGCGGAAATGGGTGGAGGAAGAGCAAAAGAAGAAAGAGGTCAAGGCGTCGCGGAAGCGCCCGGTGAAGTCAGCGCGGCAGGATAGGCTCAATTATGCCGCCGAGCAGCTCGGGAAATTTAAGGCCCAGGCCACCGATCAGCGGTACAGCTCGCAGGGGCAATTGAGAGATGCCCGCGATGCGGCGGCCAGTCGTTACAAGCAAAGGTTCGGTGAGGATAGCACCCATAAGCGTTTGAGATTAGATCTGGCACTTGCCTTCGAGGAGATTATGCGCGACCGAGGTGTTGCAGAAACCACGATCGAAGCGGACTGGCCGGACAAGGTGAAACGGCCGCGAGTGGACAAATGGCGCAAGTGGTTCCGCAAGCGCGGCACGGCCCTGCTTCTATATAGAGAGTTTGTTGAAAAGCAGAAGGACGATACAGAGCAGGCGGCACGGTTTGAATTCAAGGAAGGACAGTACCAAAAATACATCGATAAGTTCGGTGAAGATCCGAAAGACAAGCGCCGTCGGCAACTGAAAGCCTGGTTGGAGACGAGTTATGAGAAAGCGCTGCGCCGTCGGGGTGCACCGGCAGAATTGCAGCCGGTCGTCGACGAGCCTGCCGCTGTGGTTACTGAACCGGCGGAACTGCCTGCCGTCCAGGGGGTCGAAGCTCAGCCCGAGCCGCACCCGGAGCCATCGGTAGCAGTTGCCGAATCGGTTGTCCATACGCCGGCGAAGCCGACAGCAGAGTCTACCTTGGAAGAGTTTCGCGCCCAAAACGCGGGGATATACAGCGGCATGGCCAGAGTGGCTGTCACGACGAGTTCGACCCGTGAGCGGGCCGATGAATTACTGGCTCAGTTTGATCAAGCCGTGCAGTCTGCGATAGAACGATTTGCGGCTCTGCTGGATGAAGAAGAGGCGGCTCGCTTCCGTGTCATTGCCGCTACTACTGATTTTATTCTGAGCGCGCGCGCAACGATTCAGGATCATGTGCAAACCTTTGTGGATGCCGATAATGCGCGCGACTTGTTGAGAGAGGCTCTTTCAACCATTGACCATGATATTCGCCGCCGCATCAGGCACATACGCATGGCCGACGACGGAACTGTCCCTGCCGATGCCGTAAGGTTCGACGATATTTTCCAGCATCCCGGAGTCACCGGTTTTCGGGCATTGGTGGATGAACAGCCTCTGCCGGAAGCTGAAAAAGCAGAGTGGAAGCCGCGCGCGGCCGATATCGCGGAGCAGTTAAAGGTTGTCTTGGAAGATCGCTTGGCGACGGGTGTGTGGAAGACGGCGCCGGGCATTATCGCGAACCTTGAGAGGGAATTACGGCCGCAAGTCGTCAATCTTTCTTTGCACGGTGATGCGATCAACCGGCATGAACGGGTGCGCGCGATTCGCACGTGGTTGTCTGTGAATATCCCGCATGAACGCGGTAGAAAGGATCAGGCCGATTACCACAACCGGTTGCGTGAGGTCGGAGACGTCGTTCGCCGATTGCGAGGAGAGTCAGACGCCATTCTGGCGGACCCGGAGCGGTTTCGTGCCGCCTTAGCCGTGCACGACGATCCGATTGCCTTCGGTGTCTTGGCGGCCAATCAGGGCGATTTTGAATTTGCCGAAAAAGTTTTAACATCACTTATTCTAGACGATGTATCCAAGTCCAGAGAGGAGCAGGCGGTGAGCGCAAATGCGGCACTTGCCCTATCGGGACTCTACGATAAACGGGGCCGTTTCGGTGACGCGTATCAGCTAGTCTCGACTCAGGCCGCATATCTCAAAGCAGCAAATCCGGATTTGTCGGCTGCCGGTGACGTGCACGCTTCCGATACGCTCGCCAGGGTGCTCGTGATTCGGGCGATTAGAGATCTTGAAGAGAGCCAAACAACGATGTTGCAGGAAAATTTGAGCCGTGATCCGGCAAACCGCTGGGTGGGCGGAGTCGTTATTTCATCCGCTCGAGTCATCGCAGGCATTCGCGATTTACAGCGCAACGTGGCCGATCTTTCGCTTCGCGGCGATGCCATTCTTGACCACCCGGCCGTGCAAGCGGCGCGTGAATGGCTCAATCGCAATCTGCCTCACGACACGGAAGGTGAGAGTAAAACCGCTTATGACCAACTGACCGCGGAAGTCGACCGCATGGCCAGCCAGCTTGTAGCTGAGTCCGCGAAAATCATCGGTGATCCGGTAACATTCAGCGAGGTTCTGAGTAACCTAGAAAACCCCGTCGCCTTTGGTGTGCAGGCAGCCTACGACGGCGATTTCGATTTCGCGGAAAAGGTCCTGCTGTCAATCGCGGGGCGCGACTTCCCGGCATTATTTCGGTCGCGTGCAGCAGGTACGACTTCAGAGAACGATGTGACGCTGCAACTACGCAGCACGGAGGCGGCCCGCCAGCTTGCCATTCTTTATGAACGCCGGGGACGCAGTGGCGAAGCTCATGCATTGCTCGAAGAGCAACTCGATTGGCTTTATCTGGTCAACCCGTGGCTGCGTAAGGAAGGCATAAGTGTCGGCAGTCAGAGTCGGCTGCGAGCCGTGGCGGCAAGCCTGGAAGCAACGTTGGCGAATAGCACGCTTCAATCCGCCGAACTTTTTAGAGCGCGCGGCGATCAAGCGGCAGCGCGAGAGGGTTATCGCCAAACACAGGCCCGCGTTGCACGCCTACCGAACTGGGAAAGCAATCGTGAGCTATTGAGTCTTTATCATCGCGCAGGCCTGGCTTTGGAAGAATACGAGGATGGGGTGCCCGAGACACCTCAGGATTTGGCGGCCGCGGACGAAACGGCGAACGACTCCGAAGAAATTGTCGATTTTGATTCACGACTGGACAGCATTTATGAAATGCTCCGCAGTCGGACAGCTGCCGGGTCGTTGAAGGCGGCCGAGATGTACGCCCATCGGGAAATTACGGCTTATCGGGACGCCCTTTTTAACAGCACGCTGCCTCCGGATGAGAAGGAAGCAAAGCTTCTGTCTTTGGAATCTGACTTGGCGGGCGCTGCCTTCAGGAACCTGCGGGCCATTGTTGAAAACGGTTACGAACTCACCGATGAAGAGCAACCGCATTTCGATCAGATTGAGCGCTACCGGAATATGCTAATTGCCGCCGGGCTTGACGCCGAGACCGGTATTCCGGCAGAGGAACGGAAAAACCGGTTACAGGCGATTGCTGACATGATTGAAGAGTTGAAGGTCGCACCGCTCAAGGCGGAGCTAAAAGATCTTGTGCCCGTGTTGTGGGACGGCGTACGCGAGTCATCGCGTCGCCGTCGCGGGCGCGAGGGTCAGGACCGTAAGGTGTTATATCCCGAGGACGTTTTTTCAGACCGCAGCGTTGTCGAGTTTCAAGAAAAGGTCAACCGCGTCCTTTCCGGCGATGATATCGCCAGAGAAGAAATCCTTGCCGAGTTTGACGATCACCTGGTTCAGATGGCGCACTTTCTCTGGAAGGGAATGAACGCGATGGCGGTTAAGTACATCAATAATCAGTGGCAGAACGCGACGATGGCGATGATTAGTGCCGGTAAATTATTTGCCAACGCAGGCAGGGCACGGAAGCAGAATGATAATGACGGGGCCGTTCGCTTTTATAATGAAATCATACGTATCACAAACGAAGAAGCCGATGATCGTGTGCCGGAATTTGTGAGGCGGTCTACCATCGTGCGGGCCGTGGTCGGGAAGTCTGCGGCGCTCCGTCACAACAGTAAATTTCAGGAAAGCCGCTTTCCCAGGGCCCTTGAGGTGGTGAAGGCTGCCTATGAAGAGGAACCGTGGAGCCATTTTCTTCTGACCGAACTCGGGTGGATTGAGTATCACTGGGGCCGTAATGTAACGGCCGGCCGAAGGAAGCATTTCGAAGAGGCCAAAAAGCATGCGCTGGAACTCGTTCGTCGAGCGCCCACCGACAGAGGCGGCCAGCACTTGTTGGCTTGGACCCATCTTGCGCTCGGAGAAAATGCCGAAGCGCTCGCAATGGCTCAGGCTTATTATAATGAACAACCGAACGAGTGGCTCGCCAACGACCTGTTAGTCTCCGCGCTCATCGCAAATAATCGCAAAGGTGAGGCTGTGACGCTTGCGAGGAAGATCGATCAAGAAAGCATCGGTGATGTTACGAAACTGACTGACGCCGCGAAAATCGGCACCAATCGGTCAGAGTTGAGAGTGGCGCTCGTGGCTCCTGTTGCGGCCCGGTTTAAGACATCAATTGGATTGACGGCACGAATTGTGCGGCTAGGCGACTCGGTTCTGGGTCAGATCATTGCGACTGCTTATGCGGAAGTCCCGAAGCTGGTGATTTCGACGACAACTCAGGATCAAATCACGGTTGATTACAGCCGGGTCTTTGAAATCACTCAGGGTGCCGAAGCCGTATTGTCGGCCGGTTTGCTTCGCGAGCTATCGCCGGCCGGCCGAGTTGAGTATGTCGATGCGATTTTGGCGGGTGCTGAAGACGCTGATCGGCACGCTTTACCCGTGATTCATTTTGCCGGTGATGCCACGTTGAAAGAAGAGTTATCCGCCTCACCCGCATTTCGTAATCCTCTCGCTCATCAAATATTCAGTGTCAGTCCTCTGGAGGAGAGTCTTGTTGCGAACACGGTGAGCGCAAAGCCCGTTTCCGTATCATTAGATACATTGCCTTCGGAGTCGAATCCGCTGGCCGGTCAGATTCCTGCGATGCTCCTGTCGGCCGTAGAGCGCGACGGCGACCTTTCGGAAACAGACCGTTTTCTGCGTCTGCACCGTTTGACCCAACTTCAGCTTCTGGCCGCTCATGAACTGAAGGACCGCCTCAAGGGTGCTACGCCCGCGCGAACCGGCGAGCTGCTTGGGGAATTCCTCCAGAAAGTCGGCATACAATATGAGGTGGACAGCAATCAGCCTCAATTCCTAAAGCCGTCTACCGAGAGCCTGCTCTCCGACGCTATTTCTAATTACCTAGAAACCTACGAAGCCACCGCGACTGCCGCATAAAGCCTGCTTCTTTTTCGATCTGCGAAGATATTTCTCATTCTTCCTTCGCCGAAGACGCACGAGGTGAAAACGAGTCTGTCCGAAACGCTAGCGAAGGACGGCCAGGAAACACTCCTCCAAAACGCGCTGCTGCGCTCGGAGCTAACCATGCACTTTCAACGAAAGTGCATGGTGGATCTCCTCGTCTCCGCAAACAGCGCTAATTGTTTTTCCGGAGTATTCCCTGTCCGTCCTTCCTTTTGCCCCCACGCGTCCCAGGCCTGCGAGGTGGAAACGAGGCTGTCAGAAACATGCGGAGGATTTCTGTGGCTGTATCAGCGAATATCAAAGTCACCGGTTTTCGCAAGACTTTGATGGGCAGGATAGGCCAAGAAATCCGTAGCGTTTCGGACAGACTGGTTTTCGCCTCGTAGCGCATGCCGGAGGAGTGTTTCCTGGCCGTCCTTCGGCGAGGGTTTAACCTCGCCTACTCGACTTCTTGATTCATAAGACCCTTCTCTGCTAGAATACCTCCCTTATGCCTAAGTCTCTGACGTTTCAAGAGTTAATACAAAAATTGAATGTCTACTGGGGCCAGAAGGGCTGCCTGATCGCGCAACCTTATGACCTTGAAGTCGGAGCCGGTACGTTTTCGCCGCACACCTTTTTGCGGGCACTCGGCCCCGAGCCCTGGAATGTCGCTTATGTAGAGCCCTCTCGCCGCCCGACGGACGGGCGCTATGGTGAGAATCCGCATCGCACTCAGCACTACTATCAATATCAAGTTATATTGAAGCCTGCTCCCGAAAAATCGCAGGACCTCTACCTGGACAGCTTGAGGGCCCTTGGCGTCGACCCTTTGGAACATGACATTCGCTTTGTCGAAGACGATTGGGAATCGCCGACCCTGGGTGCCTGGGGACTCGGTTGGGAAGTGTGGCTGGACAGCCAGGAGATTACGCAGTTCACTTATTTCCAACAATGCGGTTCGGTTGATTTGGACGTCGTTAGCTGTGAGATTACTTATGGGTTGGAACGTATCGCCATGTTTCTGCAGAAGAAAGATTCCCTTTTCGATATTCAGTGGACGGACAAAATCAAATATGGGGATGTTCACTTGCAGACTGAAAAGGAATTCTCCAAGTTTAACTTCGAGTCCTCTGACCCCGAGATGTATCAGCGCCACTTTGAAGATTATGAAAAGCAGGCCAAGCGCCTGTTGGTAGAGGGGCTCGTCTTACCCGCTTATGATTGCTGTCTGAAGACGTCACATGCTTTCAACCTATTGGATGCGCGCGGGGCCGTCAGCGTGAACGAAAGACCCCGTTACATAGGAAGGGTGCGCGCATTGGCAAGGGCTTGTGCCGAAGGATATTTGAAGAGTCGGGAAGAGCAGGGGTTTCCTTTGTTGAAAGGGACGAAAAAGAAATAATATGCCGAACCTCTTAGTTGAAATCGGAACCGAAGAACTGCCGCTCGCGAGTCTGGACGTCGTCTACGCGGACTTAGTCCCGCTGCTTCGCAACAAGCTGGCCGAAAACCGTCTGTCGCACGGCGAGATTCTGCTGGAAGCGACACCTCGGCGCATTGCCTTTTTTGTGGAGGCTCTCACGGCAAAGCAGGAGAGCCGGATGCTTGAGATTGCGGGGCCTTCCCACGACAAGGCCTACGGCGCGGATGGTCGGCCGACGCAGGCACTGGAGGGTTTTCTTAAGAGCAAGAAGGCTGTTTTAAAAGATGTCCGGATTGTGGAGAAACCCAAAGGCAAATTTGTCATGGTCCGAAAAAAAGAAACCGGAAAACCGGCCGCGAGTGTACTGCGCGGGCTCATCCCTGAAATTCTCAGCTCCCTTTCTTTCCCTAAATGGATGCGTTGGGACTCTTCAGGTGTGCGTTTCCCCCGACCGGTGCGCTGGCTTCTCTGCCTGTTGGATAAGCAGCCCGTTCCGTTTCAATTCGGAAGCCTCAAGGCCGGAGCCGTAACCTATGGGCACCGTTTTCTCGCGCCGAAGGCGATCAAGATTCGTCAGGCAGATTGGAAGGAATACCGGGCGGCACTCAAAAAGGCCCATGTAGTGCTTAAACTAAACGGCCGTGAATCTTTGATACGCAAGGATTTGAGCGGCAGATTCGGTCAACGGAATCCTGACGATGAGCTCGTGCATATGACGGCGCAGCTTGTGGAAGAGCCGTTTCTCATTCAGGGCGGTTTTCTAAAGACCTATCTGGAGTTACCCGCGGAGGTCTTGGCCAGTTGTATGAAGAAAAACCAGAAGATCTTTGCTTGCAGGGAGCGCGGCAGCCGATTAAGTAATAAATTTGTGGCCGTCATGAACGGCCGGCGCAAGGGCTTGCCGCGTATTATCTCCGAATACGAGAATGTCTTGGAGGCACGATTGCGTGATGCCCGCTACTTCTACGATGCCGACACTCAAGCGCCGCTCGAGAGCAAACTTCAGAGTTTGGAACAGATCACTTATCTCGGTAAGCTGGGCACGATGCTGGATAAAACAAAACGCCTTGAGCAGCTTGCGGGATTGTTTGCGGCATTTCTTGGGCGCAACGACATTCGCGATGATCTCGTCCGCGCAGCGCGTCTTTCGAAGATTGATCTTATGACACAGATGGTTTACGAATTTCCGGATTTGCAGGGCGTCATGGGCCGCGAATATGCTGTCGAAGGCGGTGACAAGGAATCCGTTGCGGGCGCTTTGGGAACGCAGTATCTTCCGAAAAATCTCGGACAGGATTACTCGGAGCTTTCCCGGGAAATTTCTCCTCTGGGGGCCATGTTCGGCATCCTTGACCGCGTGGATTTGCTGGTAGGGGCATTCGGGATCGGGCTGGAACCGAGCGGCAGTCAGGATCCGTTTGCACTTCGCCGGGCGGCAGGCAGTGTCGTTAAGCTTGTGCGGGCTTTCGGATTTCACTTCTCGCTGGGTGAACTCGTGGATGCCGCGGCCGCTCAGTACGGCAACTCGATAGAGAACGACACCGTCAAAGTCAAAACGAAATTGATTCAGTTTTTAAAGGAGAGGGCCATCTTTGAGGTTCAAGCCAAACCCGGGACACGCCGTTATGAAATCTTTGAGGCCGTGTTGCGGTCGTCCTTTGATGATATGGCAGATGTCTTTGATCGTTTTCAGCACCTGAGCCGCGTTTATGAGGAGGACGTTGATGCGTTTATCCGTACGGCGAAGGTCGTCGAGCGGACAAGCAACATATTGAAGGGGATAGGCGCGAAACTGGAGCCTATCAATCCGGAGTTATTTCAGAACCCCTTGGAAGGTGAGCTTTTCCGGCTCTTGGAGGCGAAGTCCGGCGAAATCGAGGAGTCTCTGAAGCGGCGCGATTATGCGCTGGCGACCGTCCTTTTCGGCAATGTTTTCTACAACCCAATTCACGATTTTTTTGACCAAGTTATGGTAAATGTTGAAGATACGGCGGTTAGGTCAAATCGTCAGGCTCTGATGAAGCGCATCAATAACCTCTATGCCGGAAGTCTCGCGGACCTTTCCGTACTGTCCAAGATTGACTAGTCGTGATACAATTAGCCGTTTTTGCCCCAGCATTCATGGTGCAGGTATCGATCACTAAACCCTCCCATTCATTCGTGATCATACATATACATTACATGGTGTAAGTGATCGCTAATCTGAATTCAAAAGGAGTCAAAAAGAATGAAAACTGCTGTGAGGAGATCCAAAGTGGCAAATAAAGCTCAAACCAAGAAGACCAAAGATGCCAGATTCGTCTATTTCTTCGGAAATGGCAAGGCGCAGGGGAATCAGAAAATGAAGAGTCTCCTGGGCGGCAAAGGGGCCAATTTGGCCGAAATGACCAATCTGGGCATTCCGGTTCCTCCAGGCTTTACGATTACGACTGAAGCCTGCGACCTTTTTTACCAGGCGGGCAAAAAATGGCCGCGCGGCTTAGAAGATCAGATCAAGGCCAATCTTGTAAAGTTAGAAAAGGCGATGGGCGCCAAGTTCGGCGACCGGGATAACCCGCTGCTCGTCTCAGTGCGGAGCGGTGCTGCGGCATCCATGCCTGGCATGATGGATACGGTATTGAATCTCGGTTTGAACTCCGAGGTCGTTCAGGGCCTGATTATCAAGACCGAAAATGAACGGTTTGCTTGGGATGCCTATCGGCGCTTCATTCAGATGTTTGGCAACGTTGTGATGAATGTGGAGCATCATAATTTCGAGCACATTCTTGAAAAGAAGAAGGAACAGCTTGGGGTTACTGACGATACTCAGCTGAATGCCAATGATCTTAAGGATGTCGTTCGCCAGTTTAAACGTATGTACGAGGAAGAGACGAGCCAAGAATTCCCGAGTGATCCTTACGAGCAATTGACGAAGTCGATCGATGCCGTTTTCACTTCCTGGAACAATCCGCGCGCTCTTAAGTACCGGCAGCTGAATGAAATCCGGGGGCTCTTAGGCACTGCGGTCAATGTGCAGTCCATGGTATACGGCAATATGGGAGATACTTCCGGTACGGGTGTTTGTTTTACGCGTAATCCCTCGACCGGAGAGAATAAATTCTACGGGGAATTCCTTGTGAATGCTCAGGGCGAAGACGTCGTCGCCGGCATCCGTACTCCGGAGCCCCTCTCGGAAATGTCGAAGCAGTGGCCGGAAATGTATAAGCAGCTCGTCGGAATCCGTAACCGTCTCGAAAGGCATTACCGAGACATGCAGGATATTGAGTTTACCATTCAGGAAGGGAAGCTTTTTCTCCTGCAGACCCGAAATGGGAAACGCACAGCAGAAGCCGCGGTACGTACGGCCGTGGAGCTTGTCAAAGAAGGGCTTATCAATCAAGACGAGGCGATCATGCGCGTGGATCCCAGGCAGCTGGATCAGCTTCTTCACCCGATGTTTGACCCCAGTCAGAAAAAGGACGTGCTCGTTAAGGGACTTCCGGCTTCTCCCGGCGCAGCCACCGGTAAAGTGGTTTTTAATGCCGAAGATGCCGAAGCGTGGGCCGCTAAGGGCGAGTCTGTGATTCTGGTTCGCATCGAAACTTCTCCGGAGGATATCGGCGGCATGCACGCAGCCAAGGGTATTCTGACTGCGCGCGGCGGTATGACTTCTCATGCGGCTGTTGTTGCGCGCGGTATGGGTAAGTGTTGCGTGGCCGGTGCCGGCGATATTTCCATCGACTATGGAACCCGGCAGTTTGCGGTGGGCTCTGTCACCGTTCGTGAGGGCGATTGGATTTCTCTCGACGGCAGTTTGGGACACGTCCATGTCGGCAAACTTGACACCATTGAGCCGGAGCTTTCCAGCGATTTCCATAAGCTTATGAAGTGGGCTGACAAAGCCCGGAAGATGAATGTGCGTACCAATGCCGATTCTCCGCACGATTCTGAGGTCGCCATTAAGTTTGGCGCAGAAGGCATCGGCCTTTGCCGCACCGAGCACATGTTCTTCGAGGGAGATCGCATCATCGCAGTTCGCGAGATGATTCTTGCCGATGACGTGGCAGGCCGTGAAGCGGCTCTTCAGAAGTTGTTGCCGATTCAGCGGAGCGACTTCGAGGGAATCTTTAAGGTGATGAAGGGATTGCCCGTGACGGTGAGATTGCTGGATCCTCCGCTGCATGAATTCTTGCCGCATGAAGAAGAAAATCAGCGGGCGATGGCAGGCGTGATGAAAGTCTCAGTTGAAGTGATCCGGAGAAAGGTTGCGGCTCTTCACGAGTTCAATCCCATGTTGGGGCATCGCGGTTGCCGCCTCGGGATCACTTATCCGGAGATCTATAAGATGCAGGCGCGGGCCATCATGGAAGCAGCCTGTAATATGAAGAAGAAGGGCATCAAAGTGCTGCCGGAGATTATGGTTCCTCTGGTGGGAATTGATAAGGAATTCCGTATTCTGAAGGATGATATCGTGAAGACGGTCGAGGACGTTTTCGAAGAGAAGGGGATTAAGGTTCCCTATTTGATCGGAACCATGATCGAGATCCCGCGTGCAGCGCTGACGGCAGGTCGTATCGCCGAAACCGCCGAATTTTTCTCGTTCGGCACGAATGACCTCACGCAGATGGCTCTGGGGTTTTCCCGCGATGATGCGGGGACCTTTCTCGGAGACTATTTGGAGAAGGGGATCTATGAGACTGATCCCTTTCAGAGCTTAGATCAGGAGGGCGTCGGTCTTTTGGTTCAACTCGGCGTTGAGAAAGGCCGTAAAGTAAGATCGGGTTTGAAGGTAGGCATTTGTGGTGAGCATGGCGGAGATCCTGCCTCGGTGGAATTCTGTCACCGTGTAGGCATGAACTATGTCAGTTGTTCGCCTTTTCGTGTTCCGATTGCCCGTCTGGCCGCGGCTCAAGCGGTCGTTCGCGAAAGACGGAAAAAGTAATCACCCTTTACCGATCGGTATGAAGCTGAAAAAACGCAAAGTACGCCGAGGGCGGTCTGCTAGCCCTCAGGCGAAAAAGAAAATCAAAATGACGAAGCGCGAATCCAAGAAGAATGGCACGCGCAAAGTCGGACGCCCCTCGGTTGCGAAGAAGGCCAAGGCCAATGTCCCAGCCCGGAGACGAAGATTGCCACGCTTAGTTCGCAAGCCGACTGTTCCTGCTATCACCCAAGAAGGCACCCCTCAGGCCCGTCCGAAGGAGCGCAGAGGTCGTGGAGACGATCCTCGGCGAAGGAAGGAAAAAGAAGAGATCCTTCGTCACGAGGCCATGCTTGAGGCGCCGGAGGAAAGGCGCAGGCGAAAGCGCGAAGCCGAAGACGGTACGGTGGACGGCACCCGCGCCGGAGAAGCCGAATATACGCTAGACCGCACGGCGATGAAGATTTACCTCGATCAGATTGAGGACATTCCGCTTCTAAGCGCAGCAGAAGAAGTATCCCTGGCTCAAAAAATTCAATCCCACACACGCGGATCTGCGCAGGCCCGCGAAAACATGATCCGCTGTAACCTACGCCTTGTGATTTCAATTGCCAAGCGCTACAGCAATATGGGACTCGCGTTTTCAGATCTGGTTGAAGAAGGTAATATCGGGCTGATGCGAGCCGTTGAAAAATTTAATCCCGAGCGCGGATACCGTTTTTCTACATATGGCTCCTGGTGGATCAAACAGGCGATTATGAGAGCCCTTTCGAACCAGGGGAAAACGATCCGCATCCCTGTTTATATGTACGACATCATTTCCAAGTGGAGACGCGTCCGCGACGGTCTTACGCAGAAGCTTAATCGCGTACCCACACGCAAAGAAATTGCTAACATCATGGAAGTCCCCGTGCATAAGATTAAAGAGATCGAAAATATTGCCGGGCGTCCCAGTTCCTTAAATGCGCCGATCAGTCTGGACGGTACGGCCGAATTGATCGACCTTATCGAAGACGATTCGTCCCATTCTCCGGATGCGCAAATCGGAGAGATGTTAAGAAACGAACGTATCCGGAAATTGCTCGACGGTTTGGATGCGCGCGAAAAGCGAATCCTGGCTCTTCGCTTTGGTTTGGCCGACGGCCAAGGGCACACGCTTGAGGAAGTTGCGCAAGAATTCGGCGTAACACGCGAACGTGTGCGTCAGATTGAATCGGCGGCCCTGAAGAAGATCCGGGTTCAGATGATCCAAGAGAAAGATGGTTTTGAGAATTATCTGAGTTGAGCCTATTTCGGAGTTAACCATGCCAGTGAGAGAAACTAAACCTATGACTTCCATCGATTTTCGGAGTGCTATTCGGGATGTGCCGAATTTTCCCAAAGAGGGCATCGTATTCAAAGATATTACGCCTCTTTTGAAAGAGCCTGCTATCTTTCGCAGCGCGGTGGATATCATGGTTAAGAAGCTGGCAGAGAAGCAAGTCGACTTTATTCTCGGAATCGAGTCGCGCGGATTTATATTCAGCCCAATACTAGCCTACCAGCTTAACGCCGGTTTTATTCCCGTGAGGAAGGCTGGAAAGCTTCCGTGGCTGACTCACCAAGTCGCGTACTCGCTTGAATACGGCGAGGCCGTCTTAGAAATTCACCAAGACTCTATTCCCAAGGGCGCCAGAGTTGCGATTGTTGATGATTTGTTGGCAACGGGCGGAACGGGGAAGGCCTGTGCCGAACTGACTGAAAAGGTGGGAGGGGAAGTGGCGATTTTTGCCTTCCTGGTGGAGCTGTCCTTCCTGAAGGGCCGCGAGAAACTCTCCGATTATGACGTATTCTCCCTCGTCCAGTATTAAATCCAGCCCCCTTCGCGGGACTCAAGCACGTTACGCATTTCAACCTTGCCAATAAAAGTGCCCCCAGCATGAATCGAACATGCAACCCTCTGCTTAGGAAGCAGATGCTCTATCCAATTGAGCTATAGGGGCTTAAACAGGTCCCAAGGATCTAAAAGATTTATTATAGCAAGCAGAGGCCCCTGTGCCAAAGGTTTCATGAGCTGTTAAGAATGTTCGTTTTGCTTTTTCGGGAGAGGCAGTTGGCGATACCTGGCACGCGTTCGTAAATCACGGCAGGGCATTTACTTGACTCCTGTTGCGCACTATGTTAATTTACATTAACTTGCTCACAAGAAATCTTGTATTGAGATCCCAATTAATGTAGCACTCATAGAAATTTACTTTCTTGTGCGTTTGTCTTCCCTAAAATAAATAATGACAAAAAGAACGCTGGTTTCCCTCCTTCTTATCATCTCGTTGGTTCTCGATCTGCCCATTCCCGGTCTTGTTTATGCCCAAAACATAGCGCCTGTGGACTTCGTTCAGGAGATATCGGAGTTTGAGGCATCTCGGCGCGATTGGGAGCGCCATAGAAACGAAGAATTAAAATCTTTGAGAGATAAGCAAGCGCGTCTCGACGAGATCAAACAGGCGCTTCTTAAGAAGATTCAGGAAGTCAAGGCGGACAAACGGAAGATGGAATCCGTCAGGGAAGTTCTCCCAGAAGCTCGCCCCGCTCCTCCGGGTGAAATTCCCGCGAATCTGCTTCGTCAGATCCAAGAAGAGCGCCGTTCCCTGGAACAGGAAAGGCAGCGAATTGACCAGCTCCAAAAGTCTATTGACCAGGAGAGGTCTGCGCTTAAGGAAGGTCTTGTTGAAGAGAAGAGCAAAATCGAAACGCGGTATGTGGAGCGAGAGCAGAGCCTGAGGCAAAGAATCCAGGAGTTAACGGCGGAACTCATGAGCAAAGATCAGAGTTTGGAGGGGCTCCGCCAGCAGCAACGCCTGCTGCAGGCGTCACTCACCGAAAAAAATGCCCAGGCCGGACAGCAGGCTCGGGAGCAGGACGCGATACTGACGCAACGTGAACAGGGCATCAATGCCCGAGAGGAACAGCTGTCTAGCGAACGTGGGCGGTTAAGTCGCGAGAAGCAGGAACTGGTCGTCGAACGCGAGAGGCTTAGCGCGATGCGCGCGCGGGAAGATGAACTCAAGGAAAAAGAGGCCGTGTTCAGTCGCCGAGAGAGCGCCTTACGCGATCGTGAGATGGCGATTGAGATAAATCGGACGCAACAGGCCGAGCAAAGCAAGAAGCAACAGACTAGTCTTGCTACTCGAGAACGCAGCGTGGAGCAATTGGAGAAGGACATTGCGATGCGCGAGTCCGGCTTTGAACAGAAAATCGTGAAACTGGAGGGTCGCCTGGCCAGTGTGGAAAGAGAAGCTGAGCAACTCCGCCAAAAGGAACAAGAACTCAAGGCGTCTGAAAGTAAACTGGCCAAGGTGCAGGCGGACTACAAGAAGCAACAAATCGATATAAGCATGCGTGAAAGTGCCCTCAGGGAACAGCAGACGCGTATTGCTGGGGTGCAGGATAAGTTGAATCGGAGTTTGCAGGATTTGGAGCAGAAACGGAGCACTTGGGAAGTTCAGCAGAAACAAGATCGTGACCGTTCGTCCGAGGAATTAGAAAAACTGAAACAGGATAACGACAAGCTCCGTGTGGCATTGGCAATGGAAGAGCAAGGCGTGGAAGGCAAGATTCGCGCCTTAGAGCTGAAATCACAGCAGCTGGTGTCTCGGGAAAGTAAGATCCGGGAAGAAAGGGCGCGGCTGGGTGCCAGGGAAGCTGAAATTGGGCGTCATCAAAAGACTCTGGACCGTCGTGAAGCGACGATGCGGCAGAAGGCAGGGGAGCTTGTCGGTGAGAAACAGATACTCGTTGCCGAGCAACGCGAGCTTGATAAGGAGAAGGCCCTCCTGGATGCGAGTTTGAAGGAGCAAGCGGCTTCGTTTGAAAGTGAGCGCGCTCAACTAGGGGCGGAGATACAAACTCTCGACAGACACCGTCAGGACTTGACCAAAGAAAATAGCCGTTTGAGTGAATTGCGGGAGCGCTTCAGCGGGGAGATTGCTTCTCTGGCTCAGCGGAAGGAGCAGCTTCAAACTCAGGAAGCGATGCTGAAACAAAAGATGGATGAAGTTGTTAATTTGCGGGCTGCGTTCGAAGAACAAAAAGGCACATTTGAACAGCAGAAAAGCAGCTGGGAAGCAGAAAGACAAGCGGCTGCGAAGGATCTCGAGTTGCGGATGGAAGGCTTGCGTGAACAACAGATTCAATGGGAAGTTAAGCAGCAGCGCGAGGCAGCGATTATAAACGAAGAACTCCAAAGCGTTGGCGAGACAAAAAAATCCTTGGAAGAGGAACGGGCCAAGTTGCGAGAACTAGAGCGGAGAATCCTTACGGAAAGTAAGGCGCAAGATGGCAAACGCGCTCAGTGGGAACTTCGTCGGGATCAAGTCGAAGGGAATTTTATGAAACGGGGCCAGATGCTGGAAGCGAAGCAGCAGCGTCTGGAAAAGGAAGCTCGTGTGCTCCGACAGCGCTCGGAGGGATTTGACGCGAATCTGCGTGAGGCTGAGGCTTCCAAACGGGCTCTCGAGATGGAACAAACCCGGCTTGAAGCCCGTGAAGTGGCGCTCAAAGAAGCCCAAATGAAATTTGAGGTCATGCAGAATGAGTACCAGGCGGGCCTTTCTCAATTGGAGTCGGACCGAAAGCAACTCTTGCCTGACAAAGAGAATGTTGTAAACGAGCGAAAGCTCTTAGATGCATCTGCTCGGGCAACAGCGGAACGCGAACGTGAGATTAAAAAGCTAAGCGATGAGCTGAAAGGGAAAGCTGCCGAAGCCGAGGAGGATCAAAAGACTTTAGCGCGCGAAAAAATAGAGTTCATGGGGCGCATCTCGGATGCGGAGGAAACAATCCAGGCATTTTTAACAGAACGAGAGACCTATGAGAGTGAAAGAGCTCAGAGGCAAGCAGCTCTCGAAAAAGCCGAAATCGATCTTGGTGGCCGGCTCCAGCATTTGGAACAGACAACACAGCGGCTGGATAAGCACGCTGACGTTCTCGCCAAAAAGGAGCAGGCGTTACAGTCACAAGAAAGTGAGCTGGCTCAGCGGGAGTCAAAACTCCAAGAGGATTGGGCGGTTTGGGAAAGACAGCGGTCTGCTCTAACGGAACGTTTGACCAAGCAGGAGGAGATTCAAGTTCGATTGAAGACGGATGCGGCGTCACTCGTGCAGGAGCGCGCCCGCTGGGAGCAGTCCCGCAACGCTGAGAAAGAGGGTCTGGGCAAACAGGTGCAATCCTTGGAAGCTGAACGCAAGCGGCTGGATGAAAACGGCCGGGAACTGAGCGGGCGGGAGAAGCAAATCACCGCGCAGTCGGCGGCGCTTGGCAGAAAGCTCGAGGCCTTTGAAAGCCGCGAGGGGTCTTTGACCGAGAGGCAAACGAAATTGGAAGCGGAGCGTGCAGAACAGGCGGATGTGCGGAAGGAGACAATGCGTGAGCGTAAGGAATGGGAAAGCGCGCGCGCGCGTTGGGAAGCTGAACGAGGCCAGGTTCAGCAGGAGCTGGCTCTACGCAATCAGCAATTGGATGAAAGAAGTGCCCGTGTGAATCAGACTGCTGAAAAAATCGGTGAACAGCAAAATGATTTGAATCGCCGTCTCACGGAAATAGAAAGACAGAAGGGCCAAATGAAGCTGGAGACGGAGGCGGTCGAGAGCAAAGCCGCGGCGCTGCAGGCTGAGCTTGTAAAACAGCAGAGCGCCAAAGAGGCTTGGGAACAAGAAAGATCAGCCTTTGCGGAAGAACGTAAGGCTTGGGAAAGTGACAGAGACCGGGCTCAATCGGAGTGGACACAGAAAACGAGTCAACTTCAAGGACAGGCTTCCGACGTAGCACGGCGGATGCAGCATCTTGAAAAGCGCGATCAGGAACTGCAGACGTTATCAATGCAACTTGTTGAAAGAGACGCGGGTCTGAAGGCGGGCGAAAAGAGACTTGAGGAGGAAAAGAAGAGAGTAGAAAACTTGATTGCGCAGCAACAGGAATCCGCAGATCGTCTGGGTGCTGCCCTGCAGACGCTGCAGGATGACCAAGAAAAGCTTGAGGGGCGAGAGAAACACATCGTTGCTAAGGAACAGGGGCTTCAGAACGGCGAGAGCGCCTTACAGGCGTCTCGCTCAGAATTGAATAGCGAGAGCGAAGCTCTTGCCGCGAACCAGAAGGCATTAGCTGAGGAGAAGAGCCGGCTGGCGGCTAAAGTGGCCGACCAGGAAAAACTAAAACAAGTTTTTGAAAGCCGGAAGCAGACTTTTGAAGCGGAACAAGCGGAACGGGAGCGCAGCTTTCAGCAGGTGCAGAAGACCCTTGAGTCTCGGCAACTCACCTGGGATAAGGAGCGAAACGAGGCGCAGAAGAAGCTTGCCTATGAATCAAACCGTCTGGATGCTCGGCAGAAAAAACTGGAAGCTGAGGTCGTCGCGCTTGAGGCTCGCGAAGGGCAGATCAAGTCCGGCCGCGTCCAACTTGCCGAAGATAGGAAGATCTGGAATCAGGAAAAAGAGGCTCTTAGCGGTGAGCGAGCGGAGATCGAAAGAAAGGTTGCGGAGCAAAAACAATTGGAAGCTAAAGTTGCCGAGAGCGCAAGGAGTTTAGAGAGCGAGCGCAAGGCTAGCGAAGCCGCGTTGACGGCGGAGCGCGAGGATTTCCAGAAACGTTCAACGGCATGGGAAGCCGACCGAAAGAGGGCGCAGGAATCGTTTGCGGCCGAAATGCAACAGCTGAAAACTAGGGCCGTTGACGTTACCGACAGGTTGAAGGATCTGGAGGTCCGCGAGCGAGAAGCGGAAAAGCGTGCTGCCCAGCTTACTGGAAATGAGCAGCGTATCGAGGGGTTGCGTGAGGCGGTTGAGTTGACTTCACGCGTGACGGCCGGTCAGAAAGAGGAAATCGCGGCGGAGTGGAAGCATCTTGATAGACTTCGAGAAAAAAATAATACGGACCGCGAGGTTTTTGACAAGGCTCGGGAGAAAGTGGAAGCGGAGCAGCTGCGTCGCGAACAGACGCTCATAGAGAGCGCTCAAGCCTTTAAGGATCAGCAGTCAGCTTGGGAGATTCAACGCAAGCAGGTGGCGGATCAGATTCAGGCGCGTGAGCGTGAGCTCGAAGAAGCTGCCGCTTCGCTGCAGAAACAAAAAGAGCTGTTGGTGTTAAGTGACAAACGGTCTTTGGCCCGGCAGTCTGAGCTCGCAGATGAAGTGATATCCATGACTAAGCGCGCGGAGGCTCTCGATCTCGAGCAGCAGAAATTCAGGACCTATCAGGAAACTTATAACGAAAAGGTGTCGGCCCTCGATGCGGCCCGCGGGGGCTTTGAGGCGGAACGCGCCGAGCACGAGCGGCAATTTGCAGCCGCCGAGATGTCTTTCAAGGCGCGTAAAGCAAAGTGGGAAGAAGAGCGAAAAGGCGTGCAGTCCTTTCTCGAGGGGCAGGTGAAGAAGCTCCAAGATTGGTCGGCGGATCTTGAAGGCCGTGGCAAAGCAATAGCAGAAGATGAAAAAGGCGTTGATGCGTTGGCGGTGGCTTTAAGTCAAGAGACAAAGACCTTGGCGGATCGCGCCGAGCTCATCGATAAGGAACGTATCAAGTTGGAACAGCTCGTCGATACGCACGCCGGGATGCGCCAGTCCTTGCAAGATGACCAAGCCGCTTATGAGAAAAAGTCTGCTCAGCAGACCCGTGAATTTGCCGCGGCAGAAAAAGCCTTCGCCGATCGAGCCTCAAAATGGGAGCTTGAGTCCAAGAGACTTACAGCGGACTTTGCCAAACGCGAGAAAGATCTGCAGTCACGTTCCGAGGAGATGCGAAGCCGCGAGGCGGCCTTGGATGAGAAGGTGAAACTGTTCGAAGCGAACCATGCGGAGTTTGCTGACGCGGAGTCCTCTCTGAAAAACCGTGTCAAAGAGATGTCCGAAGAGAAAACAAGGCTGGAGGCTTTGGCCTCCGTGCAGGCGGTGGAACAGAAGTCGCTAGCAGCAGCAAAAACAAAGTTTGAGGGGGAGCGAGCGGCGCGCGAGAAAGAGTTTGAGGCTGCAGAAAAGGCTTTTGCCGATCGCGCGGCAGAGTGGGAAGCCGTCGCGGCGAAGACGGAATCCAGTCTTGCTAAACAGTCGGAGGATTTTAAAAAGCAGACCGCTACGTTGGCGAGCGGCAGTGAGAAGCTTGCTCAGAGTGAGAAAAATCACAACGCGGAGCAATCCAAACTTGCGAAGGCCGCGAAGGATTTGGCCGTCGATAGGGAATCTCTCACTAAGGAGCGGATACGAGTAGATTCATTGATTGCAAAACAGGGAGCCGATCAATCGGCCTTCGAGGCAGCAAAAACAAAGTTTGAGGGGGAGCGAGCGGCGCGCGAGAAAGAGTTTGAGGCTGCAGAAAAGGCTTTTGCCGATCGCGCGGCAGAGTGGGAAGCCGTCGCGGCGAAGACGGAATC
>JAUYMS010000032.1 GCA_030698625.1 Candidatus Omnitrophota bacterium
AGTCGTGTACAGTTTCCCTATGATTATTCCGGTCGTGGGCTTAGGTTTGGGTGCAGGCACAATCGCCTTATCTACGTTCTTGAAATAGAGCCACACCTCCTGCGTGTGATTAGCGAATCGAATACGTTTTGATTCCGTATCGATTTCGATGTCAAGGAACGGCAGTTTCTGTTTGGCTTTACGGAAAACCGTTGCCACTGTGCCGAACGATTTCGCCTTCAAATGGAGCCGCACGCTTAACCCGTTACTTGCGACATGCGCCTCCTGGATGATCTCTGCCGGCAGTTGAACATTGTAGGTGTTATCATGGAACCGATTTTTCACCAGTGCAGGCCTTCTATACCGGTTCCACCCCACAACAGAGAGAGCGCCGGCACTCGTGCCCGAGACTTCTTTTCGCATGATGCCGAAGTCGCCGATCCGTCCAGCTTCACTATAGCGGACATCAAGTGTGTCGGTGCCGGCCGGCATGTTCCGCTCCGGCCCGCCGTATTTGTGCCCTAAAAAGGTTATCTTGTCGGAATGCCTGCTGTATTCCCGGATCACATAATGGTCGCCTTTGACCTCTTGCGACGCGGCTTGAGCAAAGTCGTCGAGCGTGCTTTCGCGTACCGCGGCGTACGGTATCCATCGGAATGGCTGTTCAACGACAGTCTGTGCCTTACCGGCGCCTTCCCCGAAGACAAGCGTAATCTTAAAGGCCAGGGTGCCGACACTGATTGTGCCGCCGGCGTCATCGATATTGATGGCGAATCCCGTCAGCGCCTCTGTATCGTCCTTGGCTTTCTGAAAGAGCGCACTGACTTCGGTAAACGAATCAGGCTGCATGACCAGAAGGCCTTCCAAACCGTCGTTTGAGGCGTAAGCCCCTTTAATATGGTCCTCATTAATTGCTATATACCAGCTGTTCGTACGGTTCAGCCGTGTCGAGTTTGACGCCTTATGGTCCTTGTCAGAATCAATGACGAATTCACCGCTTAGTGAGATCAGCGGGTTCGCGAACCACAAGGAATAGAAGAAATGCTGATCCAGGCGGGGCTGACCAAACCGAATCTGGTCGGTTCTTGAAACCTTAGTGCCGTCCTCCAGTTTACCCGCATCTGAATAAATGCTGTACCACAGGGCCGTATCATTCGGTGCCACTTCGTCCACGTCATCAGACTTCATAACGCCCGGTTCTCGAATCTTATCCATTGGTACCCATGTCTTGCCGGCCAACAACAGCGGTAAAGTCCCGGGATCCGGGGCCGCGGGCTCGGCTTGAGACCGGCCCTCTTCCACAAAGTGGATGTATTGGACTTCATCAGGGACGTCTTCAACCCTTAGCCGAACCGGTTCTTTGAGGTTTAGACTTCCGTAACTTCTCGAGAGCAGTTCGCTATAACCCGCGGCGTCGAGCGCAACCGTCATGGTTTCCCGGTCGTAGCTGACTCCCTGAATATTTGAAAGATTCAGGCTGATCTCCTGAGTGCTAATTTCAGACAGTCGAAGTCTGGCGACAAATTTCGCACCATCCGGTCGACTCGCTATCGCAACTGTGGTGATGGCAGAAGTGGTTGCGCGATTTTGAAATCCGATCACTTTATCAGCGATGCGGATGCTCTGGACTTCCCATGCCTTGCGAAGCTCGGCCAGATTCCGTTCGAGAAAAGCCCGTATTTCCGCACCCTCGATTCGCTCTCGCACGCGGTTCAATATATAGGCATCCGTCAGCACCTCCGGCAGCACTTCCTCGCGCATAGGCCGGGCAGCGTCGGACTCAGCCCAGAAATGAACGAAGCGCGTCAAATCCGCCGCCCCCGAGAGTTCGTGGCGAATACGTGAATCTATGCCTTTCCTGGCAAGCTGTTGGGTCAGTACGTCGAACTCCGCATCGTTGAGCGTAATATGAAACGTGAACGGCTCTTCTTCCACGAGCGGGTCGTCTTCATATTGGATGTTCAGAATATTATCGGGAAGGATCGAAAAAGATTCGTTCCGGAATGTTCGTCCGTTGATGCTCAGAGCCGCATGAAAATAGCGGCGGACTAGTGCCGCGCCATAGTAGAACGTCCAGAAACCGACACCGGCAGAAGACGCCGTGACTTCCCGTTCGCTTATATTGTATTTGCCAAGCCCTTTCTCGAATTCTTCATGATACCTTTCGAAAAAAGCCAGGATCGGCAGGTTTTCGAGCTTCTCTCTGGCCTCGAGAACCGCTTCTGAGGGGACTGACAGGCTTAGACCGGCCGATTCTCCGCCTGCGCCGGCGATGAGCGCCTCGATCTCACGGCGGATCTGCGCCGCATCTTTTTGACGCTCCGCGGGCAATACAGAATGCATTTCGAGGTGGTCAAGAAAATTGCTGACGCGGTCGAGAAATTCGTCAATGCTGGTTCCCGCCTTATAATTGACCGTAATGCCGTAATAAGCTCCGGTCGTCTTGCGAGTCCCGCCAATGACCGCCGAGGCGGCTGTCCACATAGACGCGCTGGGAATAACATTATCCGGCTGCATATTGTCGGCAACCACTTGAAAATCGATCGTGGCATGATCCGTATGAAGCACCGGCCGATCGGCATCCGGAAATTCAGGATCCACCGGATCACCGGGCGGCAGATCACCGAGATGCCGGAGCGAAAGGAAGAGGTCCCCGTTCGCATCGAGCCAGGACTTGACCGCATCCTTGACGGCATCGGTCACCGCCGACGCTGCCAGAACGGCACCATCCGAGCGCATTGCCATCAGGACGTCACGAATCTCGGCCGTCGATGATTCGATCGTCCGGGCGCCGCGCTGAGCGGCATCCATAAGACCGAGTTGTTTTTCGACCAGGTATCGGAGGAGGCTATCCGGTGTATGCCTGCGAGGATCGGCATAAATGCGGTACATAGGACTGCCGGCAAATTCGACTTCTTCCTCACCCTCGCGCAGCGCGGCAAACCCCATTCCAAGGCTTCGGTCGACTGTAGAACGTACCCACACATTGAATGCCTCGATGACTTCATCTAGTTCGGGATGGGCCGGATCGGGCGCTAGACCCGTGGAGTCTAAATCTGCCGCCGGATCGGCTTCGAGCGGAATCAATATTTCAAACGGTATTCCTTCGGCGGTGTCCGATTCATGGTCATAAAAACGTCCGGCATAGACCCCCTCTGCGTCGGGTTCTATTCCCATGTCCCGCAATATCTGTATCAGCTCCCCGACGCGCGGGAATGCCGCGTTCGCCTCTAAGCGAATTCCTCGGCTCAAGTCAGTTGGATTCTTGCGCTCAAACTTAGTGAAGACCGGAACAGCAGCATCCTCTGAATCTGCAATCGGCTCCAACGATAGAGGTTCGTCTCCGGCTTGAAATCTGAATTCGCTCGTGTCTGAAGCAGACGCTCGAAACGGTTGTGAAACCCGGAACTGCGTATAAGTCTCACCTGCTTTAAACTGCAGATTAAAGTACTCATGCGGTCTATTATTAATGAGATGCAGTTCATAAGCAAAACCAGCCACTCTAAAACGCGCCGGAAAGCGGCCCGGCACATCCGCCGACTCCGGCGGGAGCTGTCCTGCACGCAACTCGGACCGCGCCCGTGAAGCAAAGCGCGCAGCGACGTCCATCAGATTTATCGGGAATTCCCCGTCCCTCAATTCCGAGCGAGAGCGACTATCCCGGCTAGCTCCCGGAGGACCCACTACTTCACCCACCACTTCCGAAATAAGTGCATTTAACGCTGCCTCACTCGCCGGCCGCACCGCAAGGCGAGGCGTATTCCCGCTGCTCTTTGCTAAAAATCGAACGAATGCCGCAATTTCCAGGGCGGAGAATGGATCCCTACCGAGAGGGTCGCCGGGGGCCGTCGCGGACAACTGCACCTTTCGTATGACTCGAACCGCATCGTCAGTCGTCAACCCGGCCTCAGCAGTCAGAAGCTCCTCCAGTTCCCTACTTTCATAATATTGAGGCCTAAACTCCCAATCCCTGGCCAGCGAAAGGATCGTGTCATAACGTTGCAGGTTTTCCCAAAGCATGGGGTCTTCGGTGTCGTAGCCAAGGACAAGACTCATCAGCTTCACGAGATAAGTCACATCCGCGTTTCTCAGGTTGATATCGCCGTCATTAAACGCGAGAAAAACTCCGTCCGGGGTGAAATCTCGCCCTTCAAATCGCTGGCTGACATCCGCGAGCAACGAGATAATTTCATTCGTCCTATTGAGGAAGTCAGTGTGTGATGCAAATCGGGGTAATGAGAGGCGGTCAAACATCGTACTGTCGCTCGGCCGATACTTTATGACGCGGCCTCCCGTCGCGTCAGAAGTCGTTTCCGCTTCAAAGAACAACATGCGCAGATAAGCATCCAAAACCGCTACCGCTTGCGTTTCAGGCTCATCAATGCCAATCCGTTGAAGTTCTGCCCGTAAATTGGCGACATTCAACACGATCTCCTGGTTTCGGAACTGCTCCCGAGGGTCACCGCCATAGGCCCTCGCAAAGAGCCGGCCCACGGCCCGGGCGGGCCCGCCGATTTTAGTCCTAATCCAGCCGAGCACTCCGGCGGAAACCTTGGTACGGCGCCTACCCCGCGCTGACGGGGAGCCTAGGGCCGGCACAGCGCCCAGTCTCCTCATGAGGTCGGAAGCTGTCGGCGGATTGAATGCGGGCGGCTCGCGCGGCGGAAGATTCAGGTTACGGCGAACTTCCGTGTCATTGCGTACCACAATCCGGTACTTCTCACCGATTTCAAAGCGGCCTTCCAAGACAGCATTGCGGACCCACGCATTCTCGGTTCTGGCAACAGGGTGAACACCGTCTCCCCCAATGCCGCGCATATTGAGGGCATCAAAATAGAAAACATAGGTGCGCCCGCCGGGGACATTGCCCTCAATATCAAAACCCGCATAGCCTTGAAAATAGCCCCGTAAGACAACTTGAGAGTCGATGACACCGCTATCAACTTCAAAGTTCCAATTGCCGCCTGAGATTTTACTGATGTGAAAAGAGTAGCGCGTGTCCCCTCGGAGGGCACCCCCGAAGTCGAACAGCCCGTTGTCGTCCGGTTCATGCTCCGCAACCATGACCCCGACTCCGCGCCCCGCCCGCTCGTCGTCGGTGATAAAGCGAATTCGTCCGGGCAACTCCTCCTCCCATCCGCCCGACGCCTTGATCGCATTAAAAATGCGCATCGAGTCACTCTTCGGGTCTACGATTTGTTCGCGTAACCCACCAAGGTCCGGTGCAGCATCATCGGACTCTTTACGACGGATGTAAGTTACGTCAGTACCCGGCTCGGGATTCGTGAAGACGAGGCGGACTTCATCGGAGATACCCGTCCGCTCATCTACCCGCGAGGCGTTGCGGATGACGATTTCGCCGTCGCCTACGACCACATGCTTCGGATGCCGATTGTTCTTGGAGTCAAAGTCCCAGTCGCTCTTGGCCGAAAACGCCGCGGCGTACGTAAGAAACTTCTCCTCAGGATCCATATAGAGAGTAAGGATTTCGTTGCCGTCTTGCCGGTCCAGTTTCAAGGCACGAATATCCCGGTTCGTGATGGAAAACACAAAAGAAAAGCCCGTGCCGTATGTGCGCAGAACACCTTCGAGATCGTTCGGAGCGATCTGCACTTCACCCTCATCACTAAAGTCGAGCTCAATGAGCGGCAGTTCAAGGAATAGGCTCCCGTTCTCGCGCACCCTCAAACGATAATTGGTTTCCCCGGTACCATCAGGGACTCCATAAGTTCGAATGCGGCGATAGCTTTCTTCAGCCGGTTGTTTGCTCCACCCTTCTTGCTTTGAAAAGGCCTGACGAAATGCATCTTGAAGGGAGGTTACCGTCCCTAACGCCTGCGGCTCGGTGTGGTCGGCGGCGCGAGCCACACCTGAGTTGTAAGGAATGCGGTAGATTTTACCGTCATCCCCGGTGAACCACATGAAGCCCCGGTGATAGCGCATACGGTCGAGTTTTGCGATGGCTAGCCTACCTTCGTGGAGATTGCTGTCAATGAAGCGGGTCTTTCCGGTTTCACCATCCCGCTTGAGCGCCTGTAACCGGGCAAGCGGCGGATAAATTTCCGAAGTTCCCGACCAACCTGGATCGCCCAGGACCCGCCCGGCAGCGTCGATGGCAAGATGATGCCCCACAAATAGCCCGTCAGCCTTAGAGATCAAACCGGCATCGGTTTCGTCGGCATCGCTGTGGACCTGCAGATACTGATCTGCCAGATAGAGATGCCCGTCGTAATGCTTCACGTCCGGAAGATCAAGAAACGCTCGGAGAAGTCCGGATTTGAACTCCCGCATCATATTGCCGTCAGAATCTACTGCACCGACTTTCCAATAATCTCCGTGGTCAAAATCAAAGCCGACACTCTCACCTGCAATAAATCGCCACTCACCCGATTCCGGGTCGACGTACATCCCATGAACTCGCCATTCATCGTTAGCCGCGCTCAAATCCAGTACGCCGGAAGGCCCGAATTGAGCAGCGGGTAGAAGAGTATTCTCCCCTACAGCGAAGATCAGCGCCTTCCCCGTTTTGCCCGTATCTACCCCGATATAGGGCCGACCTGAGTTGTCCGTACCCTGGAATATGTCGAGGAATATTCCGCGATCATCACTCGCCGCGCTCAAGGCGGCTATCGCAGCTGCCAGATCAACACGCATCAGCTCACGCCCGGTTTCCAAATCCACGAGAAATAGTTCCTGGGCTTCCCTGCGGCCCACAACGGCCCGGTTGGTTCCTGCGATCGGCTCGAAGAATGTGTTTCCAAACCCCCCGAGCGTAACGGCACTGCCGTCAGGGTGAGTAAAATGAACCTCTTCCTCCCTATCAAGGTCAAAGCCGAGGGATTTCCCCAATGCCGATCCCATGGCCGGCGGTTCAGGCGCCGGAGCCGGTGGCGGCTCTTGCGCGGACGCCTCAGGAGTTGCCGCATGCGGGGAGCTGATGATCAAGTGGACTTCCGTTCCCTCTTCCCGGCCTCGGAGGATGATGGTGGACCCGTCGCGTTTGATCCGGTAGAGGAATTCGGCGATAAGGTCGGGGATAAGGCCGGGGATGTTGTGCGACTTTGCAAGCACCCGCATGGCCCGTTCGGCCTTTTCACGGAGCGTCACGGCACTGTAGGCTTCTATATATTCAGACGCCCATTGCGGGTCGATGTAGAGCTCCAGAATCTGGCTGTCTTCCTCGGTTCGAAGCCCAACCCCCCGGACATCCGCCTCGCGAACATACCAGGCGATTGCGTCGATCTTCGGTTCGTCGGAGCGAATTGTCACCGACGATGCGTCCCCCGGAAAACCGACACCGGTACTTGCGTGTAGCGCGATACCGGGAACATGATGAATGAACCGGTCCATGGTATTCGGCTCAAAGCTGAATCCATTACGACCGAGTGCATCCGAATATTGATAGAGAAGATGACCGCTATCCGGAGTCGGGGTGCCCGGATTTTGACGCCAAAGTTGCGGGAAGCTGCGAAGCAAACGGGCCATCACCTCGACCAAATTCTCACCGGTGTTCCGCTCGAGGACCTTATGGGCCGGGCCGAGAGTCCGCGCGCCGCCGCCTGTTGGAGGGCGAGGTTGGATAAGATCAAGCAGGCCGCTGGCTCGAACTTCATTCCGGGCGTTCTCGGCAAAGTCGACGGTCTTCATGAAGACGGCTTGATCCACTTCACTTGTAATACCGGCAGCCTCAAAAGCAGGCCCCCAGGCATCGCGGCTGCGGCGGAGGCTCGCAAGATTGTCCGTGATTTCTCGGTCTTCCGGCGTGGGGCTCTCAGAGTCCTGCAGGATGAGGCCCATAATCTGAAGGACACGGTGGAGATTGAGCGCCCGGTCCATATCCGTCATGTCTTCGGGGCCTCTATCGAGTCTTCTATAGAGCGCGGTGACCCAGTCATTCAATCCCTGCCACGCGGAGTCGGTAAACTCAGGCCATTTCTGGCGGTAGAACATTTCCAGATTCAGGAACTCCGCGTCGCCGGGATAGATCCGTTTGTACAACGCCTTAATTTCCTCCTCGCGCTCAAGGATCTGCCGCATCTGCGTCGCCGGCAATGACGCGAGCGAGGGCGGAAGCGAAAAGGCAAACTCGATTGACTCATCCGGATTACTGCCCTTGAGTTCAAAGCCCCACCGTTCCAGCGTGCCGCCGAAATTACCATCAACTGAGCGGATTCCGCGCGCACGAAACTCATCCACGAGCGGTCCCCATTCGTCACGAGGTGGTGCATAGTCATCTGTTATCAAGTCGGATTCGATGCTCTGAGAGAACATGCCTGCCGTGACGGTATAGTCGCTCATGTGCGTGACGACAGAATAGATCCTCAGGCGGGGAAGCCCGTCGACGAGGGTCATTTGGATGGCTTTAATATGATTCTCCGGGATTCCCCAGAGGAGTCTGTCCAGGTGCAGGCCGTCGCCGCTGAGTTGATAGCCGGTATAATTAAACTCCGTGCCCGAGGTCAATGTCAGGCCGGGCATCTCAAAGCTGAACTTATTGTCCGCTTCAAGGACCACGCGGTACTCGTCTGGATGGTCGCGCACAAAGTACGTCGGAACCCCGGCAGACTCGTCCCGCACCCATGTATCGGGAAATTGCGCGAGCAATAATGCGAACATCGACGCTATGTCATCCTGCGGGCGGCGGTGAACGATCGCAGCAGGGCCGGACGTGCCGAGCGCGACGGCTGCTGCCGATCTGTCCGGGGTTACCGAGGGTTCTGTTTCGGACCGGCCGGTCTCGAGCTGATCAACCAGGCCGCTATCTTCGATGGCCAAGATGACGCTGTTAAAATACTCTACGGCTTTCAGAAAGGCGGTCCGATCCGCCCCTGTTATCCCCTGCCGGCGCAAATCACGTCCCCATTGGGTGCCGTGAAGAATGGCAAATCGCGAATAATGGGGATCAAGAACGCGCGCTAAGGACTTGATGCCCCAACGCAGATGCTCGGCCTGCTCCGGCTTGGTGTAAGCCGCGCTTGCCGCAAATTCGCCCGAAGTCTGGACGGAGACCAGCCAGTTTGCAAAGTGGCCTTGTGCACTGTCAAAGTCGGCCCATTTTTCCGAGAATGTGCTGCGCCTAACTTCGACATGCTCGCTGAAACCCTCGCTAATGGATTTGACGAGCTCTCGATAGGTTTCAAGCCGATCCAGAACCTCCTGGTCGCGATCGCCACTAAGCGTCGGTGAAGGCTCTTCAGCCAGCGGTTCCGGCTGTGTTTGTCCGGCCTCCGGGAGCTCCAGCAGGCCGCTCTCGGTGACGGCTTTTTTTGCGGCGGCGTAAGCCTCGACGGTTTCCATAACGGCGGCTCTATCGACAGCCTTAGTGACTCCCGCCGCATCTAATCGTTCATCCCAATTGCCTTCGGCAAGAAACACAAAATGCCATGCATCGTCACGCACGATATCACCGAGATAATCGATGGCTCTGAGGACTAGGCTCGCTCTATCGTCGTCACTCGATTGTTCTTCAAACCGTTTGACACGAGCCACGAGGCTCGCCACCCACTCCATGAATTTCTCGTAAGCTTCGTTTGTGAACTGCGGCCACCGGCGGTTGTACCGCGGAACGTTGTCCTGCAAATCGGCGGTGATTTCCCGCAATTCAGCGACCAATTCTTCGATCTCACCCTGTTTTGACAGTGTGCGGTCGCGCAGGTCCGGATCTAAGGGTTCCCGAAGCACGCCAGGCCTTTGCCACTCACTGGCGCGTTCGAAGCGTACTTGATAGGCCTCTTCGGGTTTGACCTGAAAATGTGTTCCGAAAATTAGATCGGTCTCCGGAGGGACCTGGTCGAGATCAAACTGATCTTCCTGTTCATAGCTCTGCATCCGCGCGTAGAGCGCATCATCTATGGCCACATGAAGGATGCGCGCGCCCGCTTCATAATAGATATCTTGCACATCGTCCCGGTGAATACCAAAATCCGTGGCACTTGCAAGTTCGAATATGATTTGCCGTTCCCAGTCGGCAGCACCGCCGATATTTAGGCTATTGCCTATCAGGATGCCGCCCTGCTTAAATTCCACCCAACCGCGGTCGTCGTTGAAGATAACAATCCCCATAGCCCTGCGAAGCTCCCAGTAATGCTTTTTGAAGAAAGCCAATGATTCGGCATTCAAGATTGCCCGAGCCCGCGCGTAATGCGGGTGATTTTCATTCAGGTCACCCGATTCGGTGATTTCGGGGCCTTCAAGCTGCAGCCACAGCGCATCCGTATCATCAGGCCTGTGTCCGAAGATTTCAGCTAAGCCGACTAGGATCTTGATACTCGGCGACTCTTCCGATTCGCGCACATGCCACGCCGGATGCGAGGGGTCGGTGGTCCTTATTTTCACGATGACCGTTTTCTCATCATCATCCGCGTTTTCCCTAGAGATATCCTCAAGCTCAACCCCCGTCACTATCGCGTCCGCGGGCAGAGCTTCGGCGAGAAGCGACCGCACGGCGGCTACATTACTATCAGCCAACTTACCACCGCCGGCAATGAGACCGACTTTCACCATGAATTGAGTCGACTGGCGTGCCGGGTAGTTCGCAACACTGAAGAACTCATGCGTCGCGAGTATTGCCTCGAACCATTTGTAAGCGGCAACCTTGGTGCGGAGATCGGTAATAAAACCGGATATTCCTGTACTCAACCCCTCGAATACCGGGTCATTCGCACGAATGACGGCCAATTGCGCCAAGATGCGCTCCGCCTTTTCGGCGTCATTCGCAAGACCCGGCGCGCCCCGCCCCGTAGCCGTCTCCGGAGGCGGCGTGCCGATCAGATGGACTTCATGCCCCAACTCATCCCCTTTAATAATGATTCTATCGTCGCTGTGTTCTACGCGACCCGCGATCTGTTCTATCATTCTGTTGATCCGATCAAAATTGGCCAGATCCCCTCCGCCCCTTGCGAACAAAGCTGCCGCAACTGCTTCCCGCGGGCGAACGCGTGTCTGAGCGTCACCATAATTAATGGCAAAAAAAGCATATGCGGTAGAATCAACTGCGGTAGGATCAACATACAACTCCACAATTTGCCTGCCTTCCTTGACCCGCAGTCCTACACCCGTGATAGACGACTGTTGAATTTGCCATGTCACTGTCTTAACACCCTCATTATTATCCGTCAGAAGGCTGGCGTCTTGCTGGCGGGATACTCCATCATCACCTTCCCATATCTTAAGTTGAATGCCGGGGATAATAAGGTTGAGGTTATCATCGTCCGGCCCGGGCGTGTAAAGGAACCCACCCGAACCATCGGAGCCAGCGACGTTCGAGAAGCGATGAACACTGATCGGGCTCCATAAGTCCGGAAATTGATCAAGAACTTCCCTTGTGACGACTCTGAGGTCGTCGTCTCTATCGCGCTTCACGACGACATGTCGATCTGCAGCCAGTGATGGGTCGGTTACCACGGCCGGTGCCGCCTCGGCTTCGTCGGGGTTCAAGCGGTCGAGCAGGCCGCTTGAGGCGATCTTTCCCTTCGACTCTTCGTAATAGTCAACCAACATGCGGAATGCTCTTCGCTGCACATCCTGTGTAATCCCGGCCCGATCAAGCTGGTCGTTCAAATTGCCGCGGTTTAAGTAGGCGAAGCTCGGACCCTCTCCAAACCCTGCAAGGTGAAGGAGCAGCGTGTACGCATATTCCGCTTGTTCGGCTTCGGTTTCTGCCGCTGACAGCATCCCCGATATATTTTGCCCCTTAATTAGCCAGTCCTGAAAAACGTCATACGCTTGAGTGGAGAACTCCCCCCATCTCGAGGCATACATGTCGCCAAACGTCTCGATGTCATCAAAGCCCTGAAGGATATCTCCGAACACGACTTCTATAAGCTCTCTGGAGTCAAGGACATTGCGCTCGATTTCAGGCGCAAGGGAGAGTTCGGCCGGAGCTTCATTGAATATAAAACGGATCTCAGTGCCCGGTTCCGTTCCTTTGAGGACGAAATGGTTGTCCTCCAAATCAAATCGTTTTTTTGCCTGATCGACAATATCATTATGGCGCTCTCTCAAACCGGGAGTGTTATCCCAACGATCTGCCACCATTGTTTCCATGGCAGGGCCCAATACGTTGATGGCCCGCGTATAATCCTGTGAGGTGCCGATATTTAAGTAAAATGTATATCGTTGCTTTCCGTCTTTAGTCTCAAGCGATACAGCATTCACTTCAGCCTGCGAGATCTTCCACTTCAAGGTGTCCAGATTTAGAGGAACACCGTCATCCAGGGTAAAATCGTCAACCCCCGGGTTGGAGCCCGTCACCAGCTTTATGCCCGGAAGATCGAGCATGAAATTCTGTGCACTCCCAGGGCTGAATTTATAACCGGCCTCTTCCCTCAGCGCGGGAACGGCATCAAACAGTCGACCCACGAGCGGGGTAATATCTTCTCCGTCCGCGCGATGCACGATGACGCGGACGTCGCCTGTTAATTCGGCGGAAGAATCCGGCGCGGCGGTATCTTCTGCGGGTAGCGCCGGAAGGCCCATCAGCTCACGGACTTTTTCCATGTTGCCAATCACGAGCCGGAACCGCTCGCCGCTCGGCGCTTCCCAACCCAGCAGCATCTCTTTCATCTGCAGGAATGCCTCGGGGTGAACGGTCTGTAATCCCTGCGCAAGAAATCGCTGACGGAACCGGGCCTCATCGCCTATCTCGACTTCGTCAAAATGGTATTCATAGGTAATGCCGTCTCTTGGATCGACCTCTATCCCCTGAAATCCTTTCAATTTGAGCTTCGGGGTTGAAATGGGCTGGTCATCGTCCCCAACCCGCACCGTCTTCGCGGCGGAGACATCGGCATTCACGACCTCACCGGCTCCCAGCGCTGATTGTAGGGTGACAGTAAATTTAAATTCCTCGTCCTCGGGGCCCCATTCCTTCGTCAAACTCAAGTTATTCCGCCCGCCAAAACCAAAAAAAACCAATTCCGATCCGAGATCGTTTCGCAGGCGCCGCACGGCCGGTTTGCTATCGGGCGCTTCCACAAAGCGGCCGCGTGTCGTAAGCAGTTGCATCACATCCTCTATCGAACTCGCGGCAGGTCCGGTTAGCGGAGCGCCGGGCTCAGCCGAAGCTTCGGCTCCCTGATCTACCGGGACCGTGATTTCGAAAGGAATCCCCTCCGCACTATCAGTCTCGTGATCATAGAATCGCCCGCGGTAAGTGCCTGACTCATCGGGAGCCAGCCCCATCCCCGTAAGAATATTTATAAGTCGCTCGACTCCGGCGAAACTCCGCTCCACCGTAAAACGCACGCCCCGGCCTAAATCGCTTGCCTCGATCCTCTCAAAGGAGCTGAAGATGTTCTCATCTGACGGCGTTATGTCCCCCCTGGGAGCGTAGTCGATAGGTTCGGCGCTCTCATGTAACCCGAAATAACGCACGTCCGAAGCCGCAGCTTTGAACGGCTGTAATACCCGCAGCTGAATATATTGCAATCCCGCTTTAAACTGGAGGTTGTAGTAGGCATGCGGTTTATTATCCAGGAGATGTATTTCGAAAGCAAAACCGGGCTCTTTCACACGGGCCGGGAATTGATCCGACACTTCGGACTCCGGCGGAAGCTCCGCCACCCTCAATTCCGAACGGGCCGCTCCGGGGCGCAGTTCCGAGCGTTGGGCAGATCTTGGACCCCGCGCACCAAGGACTTCGGTGAATATAATTCGCGCCTGCGCGATATAGTCATCGCGCGACGGCAAAGCCACCGTATACCGGTAGGGGCCATCGTTCGGCGGGGACATCTGGAGCACAATCTCTTCAATTTCTTCATAGCTCAGTTCGCTCTGAGCGTCCGCTTCAAATGCAATCATCTCATTGGCAATAGCACGAAAATCATTAAAGAGACGCGGAATTTCTCCCCTGCCCGCGAGAAAAGCCCAGAAGTTATCGCTCAGAGAGTTAAAGGACGGGCGCTCATCCCCCGAGTCGGCTCCACCGCCGCCCTCGGCCCCGCCGCCCCAACCGAGGAGAAGAACAGCATCTTCGCGGCTCTCGACTCCAAAGACATTCTGAAAGAGTTCAACGACCCTATCCCACGGCAGGCGAGTGCGGTAAGGCTCAAGAAATTCACGAAGAGGCGCGATCTGGGCAGTATTCGTGATAGTACGGTTACGATCGCCGACGATTTGTTCATCGACGTCCTCAACCGCTGCGGCAAGGTTTCTGAGGAAAGTCCGCACGTCTCGGCGGTTATCGAAGGGGGCACGCGAAACGTTCCACGTGAAGTTGTCATGATCCGAACTATAATCAAACCCGATCATGTCCAGGACCGGAAGGATCCATGCCGTTGCCTGAAATGGGACCTGAGAGAAAGGCTCCACCGTGTTCCTGTCTTCGATCACAGTATCAGCAATCGGGTCCTTAAGGACTCGGCTCACCGCTCGAACAAGACCGCGGAAGTACTCATCAATATGGCGACGGCGTTGTGGCGGAGGGTGCACCTCAATGGAGACGTCCCTGTCTCCGCCGATAATCGCCGGTGCGGGAGCGGCCGGCACGCTGAGCAGATCGCGCAAAGCGAGCCAATTGACCACTGGTTGTCTTCTGCCATGAAATTGGCTTTCCTGAGTGAACAATCGAGTTGCGCCCCCATGGCTTCCTTCAAACATGATGCCCGTGTAGTTACTGCTTACATTCGAATAAGCCGTGATAAACAGTTGCGGTTTGTGCAGGCCCATGTCCCATACTAAGTTCCCCTTCGAAATATCCGCAGGTGCAGTAAAATTTACGAAATCGACGGGATCAAGATCGCGAGTGAGGCGCATTAAATCTTCATACATTTGAGCAAGCTCGACACCAGTCAAGTCACGTCCTTCGGCGGCGGCTGTTGCGATGCTCCCCGCCAGACTTTCCAGACTTTCCTGTCCACGAGCATCCCCAAGCGCAGGTCCCTGACGCGCCTCGGGTACGCGTGCCGGAAGGATTTCGAAGGTTACTTCGTCGCCCTCGGCCTCAAAGTACCCCGCTTTCGGAAAATCTGCCGGTAACCGGCTATAGAGTTCTTCGCTGACGTAAAGGCGAAACACGCCGTCTTCTTCTTTAAAATCAACGAGATGCACGAGTGAAATCCTAAGCATAGGACCCGCATCCCGCTCGCGGTCTGTCTCTTCGAACTCGATGCCGTAGTGCGTAGTCCCGTCATGCATACCGAGCCGCCATGTCGGACCGTCGACTAAACTGAAAGTGATCGGCGGCCCGCTCGGTAGCCGGATGGTCAAATTGTCCTCTGTGAGGAGCCCGTCAAGTGTGAGGCGCCCGTCAAGCAGCGGGAACTCTTCGAGCGGAATACTCGGCGTTCCGTCGATTTCCGCGAGTTCACCATCCTCGTGAAGCCCGAGTTGATAAAGATTGGGCCGGTAGGAACGCCCCCGATTCCGGTCGTCCATGACCATCGCCGGTGCCCCCAGCCTCCGCAGCATGTTCTCAAAAGCGCCGACCCGTACGGCAAACTTCCGATCGTCCTCCGTATTCACCTTCTCATTGGCATTCAGATCATCACGGATCGCGGCGAGCGCACGCTTCGACCTGACTGCGGGAGTGATCTCATAGCCGACGAGGTCCAAAAACTGATCGGCCGTTTCGTAGGTGTCGTCAGGCCCTTCGGGTGCAAAGAAGCGGTAAACATACCCGCGAAGCTGCGAGAATTTGCCCGCTTGAGCCAAGTCGAGAGCGCCTGCCAGAAACTCGCGCGCGTCATGCTTGGAAAGATCGCCCAATATTTCATGCCCGGGATCGACTCCGCCGATCTGCTCAGCAACCCGTGATCTATAGACAGGCGGTTCCGGCTCCGGCGCACGTTGCCCTTGAAGGGCGCTCAGTTTCTCCCAATTTATCCTGCGGGCCTTGAAAGCCCCGGCCCGCTGCGAGTAGGTCATGATATGAGCCGTCTCCATCTCCAAGCTTTTGCCCACGATGATATTTCGCGTCATTTGAGACCGTTGACTGTCAGGCCATGCCTCGGTGTGAATATCAAATTCTTCTGCACCCGATACAAAAATGTCGCCGTATCGGTAGGAATCCGTCCGGCTCATGTCGACCTCATCGGTATAGTCGTTAAAATCCAAACCGCGCGTCAGAGCGATGAGATTTTCATGCACGATCGCAAGAGCCGCTTGAAAGTCTGCTTTGAGGGGAACGCCCTGCCCCTGCCGCGGGGCGTCCTCGATCACCTTGGGCATGGCCTGATCGATAGCTGATTTCCTTTCATCAAGCTCGGAGGGTCCCAGAGTCGGTTCCCGAGCGGGCGGCGCGGATTCGGCACCGCCGTCATAAAACAGGAACCGAACCTCGTATTTGCGCCCGCCTCTACCGGTGAAGTCGTAGCCGTTTGCGAGGAAGGTCCTAAGTGCTTGGTCGGCATAGCCTTGATCAGGCGCAAACGATTTCAGTTCGTCCGTAATGCGGTTACTCGAAGAATAATGAAGTGTAATATGGACCGTCCCGTTTTCTCGAGGCTCGACGTTGGTTGTGACACCCTGATAACCTTCGAATGAAACGAAAGGCGCCGCCAGATCGCGGCCGCGCCCGTAACGGCCGCCCACGGATTCCGCTAACTTCGGCAGGTTTGTCCAGACCCCGCCGGTGGCCCAATCGACAGTGAAATAATCATGAGTTGTTCTTAAAGTAAACGGGGTCTCTTCTCTGCGCCTCGTGATAAATTCCAAGACAGATTGCGAAGCGCCATCGTCGCCCTTCACTTCGAGTGACTCAACTCCGACAGGAACACCATCTATGTTCGATGAGTAGCGAGACCCGCGGCCATAGGCTCCGCGAGCGTGGGTCTTCTCTTTGAGCTCCCCACCCTCGCCATCCGGCCGGACCACATCGAGTATAGAGTTTTCGAGCATGTCACGAAGCCTGCGAACGTCTCTGACCGGCGGCACAGGATTGAAATAGTCTTCACCGTCAAGCGCGCCGCGCATCAAAGCATCACGCCACGCATGCAGGTATTTGAGCCGCTCCCAATCGATCCTCTCCGTAGCTCCTACATCACGAACGTCCATGGCACCCGCACTGCCGTAGCTCTCGTTATACCGGATGGTGTCATCCCAAATAAGCCGCGAGGATGTTCCCCCTTGGTTATTGTTGAAGAGATCGAACGTGATCCCCCCGAAATCGCGGAAGTCATTCGGTAATACATCGCCGCGTTTAAGATCGGTGCTGTTGCTCGGCACGGATTCAACATAGTCTGCAGGTCCGAACCCATCGGTGAGATCCTCGAGCTCTTCCTTGAGCCGAATCAGCGCGTCACGATCCGCTTCAAGAAGCGGCTCGCGATTGCCCATCTCAGGTAAACGCGGGACCACTTCAGCCAACTCCCGAGCGAGTGCATTGATGCGCCCGGCTATGCTGTCATCCGTCAAAGCTGCGGCCTGCGGGGCGGGCGCCGCTTGAAACCCATCCTCAGCCGATGCGCTCGTGCGCTCAAGCTGCAGGGCCTTCAGCTTCTCCCAGTTCAATTTCTTTATAACCCCGGGCCCGGCACTTGTTACATGCGAAATGCTGATGTTGTTCAACCTCTCTGTCTCAACCGACCGGTCGATATCGACCTGGACTCTCTGCGTGCTTGAGTGGGCCGTCAAAAACCAGGCCCGTTTCTCGCCAATGACAATGTCTCCGGGAGAAAAATTGCCTGTGTCATCTGCCGGGATTTCATCGGTATACTCCGACGCGTCGAATCCGCCCACGAGCACCCGCAGATCGGCTTGTACTGCGTGAAGCTGTTCCAACGCTTCGTCTCCAAGTTTAGCGGGCAGTTCGGGCAAGAGGGCGTTGATGGCCGCCATGACGCGATCCCTCCGAACCTCAAAATCAGATACAAGCGACGGCGGGGCGGGAGATTGAGGCGCCGGAACGGCCGGTGCTTCTCGAGGCGGACCTTGTTCACCTCGGAAATCGAATGTAATCGTAAAATAACGGCTATGAATAGCGACACTATTCTCGCCGATATCAACCGGCAGGCCTTCGGCTTCCAAACCCGTCTTCAGTTCGGCGAAAAACTCAGCGTAAACCGGAAACCGTTCCGGTTTCATTCGAATCAGAGTCTCTGATCCGTCTTCCCGCATGTAAGTCTCGTTGACGTCGCGCGGTAGGATGGTCAGGGCCGGCCGGAATACCACTGACGTCCCCGCCTTCTCGTCAAAGCGGGGTTTGCGGATATTTTTATGAGTCTTGTTTAAAGAACCCTGATAGTGGTCTTTATTAACACTCACTAGAACTCCGAGATGCTCTGCTCGCTGGGTCCAGTCGCTATCTCGATGAACGTAGCTCAGGCCCCATGAGTGGGTCGTTCCGCCCGCATCGGAATCACGCATCACACTCATTTCCTCATCCCCGAAAAGGAACTCAGCCTTGTCCTCGTCAAATCCGGGATGATCACTGAGGGCGATCCAGGGAGTCTTCGCCCCCGGCCGCTTCGATTCGCGGAGTGCTCCGGATACAAGCTTGGCCTGCCGCGTTGCTTCCGCGAGCAGGACAAAAGCGGCGGCGTAGGCTTCGTTTCCTTGAATGCGGGGCGCACGGAAAAAATTCCCGATGTCCCGCAAATGTTTTTCGTATTCGAGCCGTTCCGTGTCGCCTGAGAGCGCGAGGGCCCAGAGTGCCATGGCTTTGCGTTCCGAGCCCCCCGTGCTATTGGTAGCATGAAACAGGAAGCTGTCGTAGTTTGTATCGGTGCCGCCCACGTTAGCAGCGGCTACTGCGAGAAATCCAAACTGCATCTCGAATGAGTTTCTTACCGTCTCCACCCGGTGGAGCTGATCATTAAAGCGCGTCGCCTCGTTAATCTCTTTGGCACGGTTCAGGATTCCCCGGTAGGCCTCGGTGCTTCCTTCCATCATGGATATCGCAATGGCCGTGCGGCCGATGGCAGCCATGTTGCCTATAATCGGTGTCGTATTCTCCGCGGTATCGTCGGTATCGAAACCGGAGCGGACAATGCGGAGCACGTCGTCCCGATATTTCTCATAAGTCGGGCGGTCACGCGCAATAGCCGCGGCGAGCGCGATGTGGCTGTATAATTCAACCCCGGTAACCCACTCGGTAGAGCGGCGATGAATAACGCCCGTGTTCTCGGCCTCCTCCGCGGCGTCTCGCAATACCTCTCTGTAGGTGTCGCTCGCGCCTTCGTGAATGGCGATGCCTAGTAGCACCTCGGGCATCCACCCCTCCCTGTTTTCCTCAATGCGATACGCATCGCGAAGATGACCCAGCATGGCACGATAGAGTTCATCATCACCGGTGATCGCGACCGTGACAAAAAATTTAGCCCACCCGGCCCAAGTCGGTCCGAACTGCGTTCCGATACTATCGATTTTCTCCAAGAGGTTGGTACGCACCCAATCGGTAACAATCCCCTTACCGGGCAGATCCACGCCTTTGAGACTCCACCGCAAATCACCCGTCACGAGTCCGCTCGTGCCGACCGGCGGAGTCTGCGGCGGTGTTTGGCGCGGAGTTGGAGCCGGCGCTGATCCGTCATCTAATCTTCTGAGGTGAAACTCGCGCAGTTTGTCCAGGTTTACAACGTCGTACGGTCCGCCGATATGTGAAACGGCCTTTAGCTTTCCGGTCGCGCGGCTATCACGTACGTTGGCCGCCGGAACAAAGATACCGTTAAACACTCCCATGTGGACCAACTCGGGTTTATTGTGCATCCAGACGATATCACCCATTTTGAGTCGGGAGACCTCGCTCTCCGGGATCTGATCAGTGAATAGTGAGACGTCCGTCTCCGAATCGATACCATCGAAGTGCGCATCGATTTCACCAAACAACTCTTGCTCGCGGTGACCCAAGTCGTCGCCATTCGAGCGTGCGCGTAAGAGCGGCACTACCTCCGCGATCAAGGCTCCAAGCGGGGAGCTTGTAAGCTCTGCGTACCGATCACCCGCTTCCCGCGCGATTCGATCGTCATATCCCTGAATCTTGTCCCAATCAAGAACGCGCAAGCGACTCATCCCGCTGCCAGCGAAAAAGGGTTTTCCGGCTTCGATGGATCCGTCCAGGTGAATCCGTTTCACCCAAATATTCGCCATTCCCCCCGGGTCCGGCTCCGAGTCTTCAAAAACAACGTAGAAGTTGCCTTCAATCGAGAGGATATCGCCCTTTTTTGCGTCGCTCAGCCGAGGGTTATTGACCTGAGTGATGAAATTCTGCTCATCCCCCGAGCGCACTGCCCCAAG
>JAUYMS010000036.1 GCA_030698625.1 Candidatus Omnitrophota bacterium
CCTGCTTCGCCTTGCTTCAAAATTCCAATGATTTGTTCTTCGGTGTGTCGTTTTCTTGGCATCGCTCGCCTCCGGCTTTCTGCTTTTTAACACCGGAAGACTTAACTTTCAAGCGGCACGGTTTTTAGGGGTAACACCAGAGCTTCTGCAGAAAACACTCTCGGAGGGGAGTGTATTTTTGGATGTTGGGGCTAATATCGGAATATTTTCTTTGTTTGCGTCACGATTAGTCGGTCGTTCGGGGAAAGTTCTGTCAATAGAAGCGTCGCCTTCTATATACGAATATCTGAAGTATAATCTCGAACTGAACAGATCGAAAAACTGTATCCCGAAGAACATTGCCGCTTTCGAGCGAGACGGGGATACGGTGGAATTTTACGAGCCGGACAGCAATAAGTTTGGAATGGGATCATTAAGTGGCTGTTTTGTTCAACATTCCCCTGTGAAAACACTATCGATTGATTCGTGGATTGCCGGCGTGGGAATTAAGCGTATTACTCTTATGAAGGTCGACGTTGAGGGTTGGGAAGCAGCCGTATTTTTAGGAGCTGAAAAGCTTTTGAGTCGCGAAGACGCCCCGTTGATTGTTTTCGAATTTGCTGATTGGGCTGAGTCGAATAGTGAGAGATATAAGGTCGGACGCGCTCAGGAGATACTCAAAAGCCACGGGTATCGCTTGTGGCGATTGAGCGACTTTCTGAAAAAAAGGAAACCACTCCCTGCTATTTTGAAGCGGGGCGCAAATATGATAGTTGCATTGAAAGCGTAGCAAAAGCACGCTTTGAATTGACCGACATAAGGCAGTAAGTCGTGAAGAAAAAGTAATCACAAGGTGCACAGGATGTTTAGAAATAGAACTCTCAACAAGATCAGGCGCATTGTGCTTCGATGTGGGTCGACACCCGGTGAGCTGCAAGCGGATCACAATTTCCTCCTGGAGAAACAGAGGGCTGTTTATTTCTTCATTCCGAAGGTTGCGTGCAGCTCGCTCAAGCTGTTTTTTCTTAATTTGCTCGAATTGCCCATGCCGAATACCGAGCGGCTCCATAGCGCCCGTTTTCCAAGGCTATCACTTGTTGACATAGATGAAGATCGGGTGAGCAATCTCTTCCGCTTTTGTTTTGTGCGGAATCCATTTACTCGCTTAGTTTCGGCTTATAAAAGTATGGTGTGCCGGGATAAGGATGATGAGTATTATCGTGGCGGGGTCTTTCGTGATCTTAACAAGTACGGTGGCTTCTCTCACAGAATGCCGTTCGAAGGGTTTGTTGAGAGAGTCTGTGATATTCCCGACAAGCATTCAGACCCGCATTTTAGGACGCAATCAGACTTTGTGATGAATAGCGGGGGGCGTGTAGAAATGGATTTCATCGGCAGATTTGAGAATCTGGAAAGTGACTTCGCGCGCCTGTGCGATCGGCTGAATATAACGAAGACAGAACTGAAGTATTTGAACTCTACTGATGATGTGGAGTTCAAAGAGCACTACACAGAGAGCATCGCAGATAAGGTGATCGCGCGTTACAGGAAGGATTTCGACAATTTTAAGTATTCGACTTCATTCTCCGATTGATGCCGCTATAGTTTACCCCCCCAGCTTTTTCTTGTAGATATACCCCAGGGCAAACCCCCTTTCCTGCGTGACCACGGCCGCAGAACTTGTAACCCAGCCGATCTCTTTGCCGGTGGATCCGTCACAAATTTTCTCTCCCGCGCCGGGCAGTTGTTCCCTCTCAAAAGTTAGTGCCTCAATCTTCTTATTCGGGCCGCCGTAGGTAGCGGTTTTGGCTACGACTTCCTGGCCCGGGTAGCAGCCCTTGGTTTCGCTGGCTGCGATTACTTCCAGCCCTGTCTCCGGCAGTGTGACGGCCTCATCCATATCGATTCCGTAGCGCAGTATTCCCGCCTCAATCCTCAGTACCTCACTCGCTTGATAGCCCACCGGCTTTAATCCCGAATGTTTTCCCTTCTCGCAGATTGCGTGAGCAACCTTTCCTGCGGCGTCTTTGCGAATTAGAAATTCGCATCCGTTCTGGCCCGTGCAGCTGTCGGAAATCGCAAGGACATCCTCGCCCTCAATGACAACTCCTTTAAAGTGAAACCGGTTCGGCAGAGCGAAATCATCGCCGAGAAGGGCATGAATGATGCGCGGGGCCTTAGGGCCGGTCAGAGAAAGCAGGGTGTATCTGTCCGTGATATCTTCGACTTCGACATCTTCGGTAATAATGTATTTCTTTAAGAGTTCGATGAGTTTCGACTCCAAGCCGGGCTCGGTGTCGAGGATAACGAAATTGTCGAAGACAAAAACCCGCATATCACAGAGGACCCGGCCGGTTGCCGTAAGCAGAGCGGCGTAGCAACCCTCGCCGGGTTTGAGGGCATTAATTTCATTGGTGAGCATGTGGTTCAGGAAATCTTTGCAATCAGCCCCGCTCACATGCACTTTGCCGCGAGAAGAGCGGTCGAGCAATCCGGCCAATTGGTGCACGGCATAGTACTCGGCTTCCACATCGGTGAAAACGGCAGGAATATTCCAGCCATTCTGTTCGGTGAATTCGGCGCCGAGGTCGGCCCAGAAGGATTTTAAAGGGAGCTCTCTAGCCATGATGCTTTTCGAGGTCTTTGACGATTTTCTGATGCGGGGAGGGGAAGGCGTGTTTTTTTAAGTTCCCGAGCGGAACCCATTTGTGTGACTTTTCGCAGATCTCTTGCGCTTCGCGGGCGGGCGCTTCGGCCTCATAGACATCAAGCGTGACGCGGTATTTCGTAAAAGCGTGGGTCACCTGCATGCGGCGCTTCAATGCGTTTGCTTGGAGGCCGTGTGCTTTGAGCATGCTACTGCGCCTTTCGTAGTATGGGAACATCCAGAGTCCGCCCCACCGGGCCTTCTCAGGCTGTTGCTGAATGAGGACCTTACCTTCCTTTCGCAATATGAGCGCAAAGGTTTGCTTCTTTTCGATTTGCTCTTTTTGCGCTTTGACGGGATATCTGCTTTGCTGACCGGCCTTGTAAGCTGCACAGTAACGGGAGACCGGACAAAAAAGACAGCTTGGATTATCGGGTGCACAAACCATGGCGCCGAGTTCCATCAAGGCTTGATTGAAATCGCCGGTCTGTTTTTTTGGTAACAACTCTTCGGCGAGCTGCCAGAGCTTCGCGACGGTCCGGGTGGAGCTGACATCACTTTTGACGGCGCACAGGCGCGTCAAGACGCGAATCACATTGCCGTCCAAAATGGGCGCTCTCTTGTCGAAGGCGATACTGGCAATGGCGCCTGCCGTGTAGCGGCCCACTCCCGGAAGTTTCCCGAGCTCTTCGGGATCGGCCGGGATTTTTCCGCCCAATTCCTCCAACACATACTGAGCCCCTTCATGCAGCATGCGCACCCGCCGGTAATAGCCGAGCCCGGCCCAGAGTTTCATGGCGTCATCGAGCGGGGCCGTCGTCAAGGATTTCAAAGTAGGAAATCGCTCCAGCCATTTTAGGTAATAGGGGATCACGGTATCAACCTGAGTCTGCTGCAGCATGATCTCGGAAACCCAGATCTTGTAGGGGTCCTTCGTGCGCCGCCAGGGCAGGTCCCGGGCATTTTTGCCGTACCATTTGAGGAGGTCCTGCTGGAATTTCGACTGGGAGCGTGAGAGCATCGACGTATCTTAATAATAGGCGATTCGAATTGCAAGCGTGCAGGTGTATACTAATACAAAGAGGCGGGACATGGCCGACACATTAGCGCAAACGCTTGCCGGGAATACGCGCGAAGGCGAGCTCTACGAGAAGCTCGATGACGGGAGGATTCGCTGTTATGCCTGCGGCCACCGCTGCCCCATTCCCGAGGGCAAGGCCGGCGTCTGCAAGATCCGCTTCAATCAGGGCGGAAAACTCTATGTCCCCGCCGGTTATGTCGCCGGCATACAAGACGACCCCATCGAAAAAAAACCGTTTTTCCACGCTCTGCCCGGCGCCCGCGCGCTCAGCTTCGGCATGCTCGGCTGCGATTATCACTGCAGTTATTGCTTTCCGCCCGGTACGCGTATTGCGACGTCCCGGGGGCCTTTGCCGATCGAGCAAATCGTCGAAGACAAGATGTCCGTAGCGGTATACACCCATGCCGGCCGTCGCCGGAGAATCTTGCATTATTTCAGGCGGAACTACAAGGGACGCCTGTTGAAAATAAAGCCGGCGTTTCTCCCCGCAATTGAATGTACCGCTGAACACCAAATACTTTCACGCCTGCGCCCGGACCGCTTTCCGGAAGATGTGCCCACATACCGTGCGGCCACGGAATTGACAAAAAATCACTGCCTGACAATCCCCAAGGCTTATGAATTCTCCGAACGGATTGTCCTAGAGCCGGGAGACAGCCTTGAAAGCGCGGCGAAGCAATACCGCGCCGGGCGTAAAATAGACGTCGAGCAGCTGCGGAAGGTCGTGCGACTGTCTGATCTCGGTCGAAGCTCCAGGGAGATCGGAAAGCTAATCGGTAAATCGGCGTCGCATATACGCCATTTGAAAAGTAAAGTCAAACGAGGTGTATGGAACCTCAAAAATCTGGGCATTTATCAAGCGAAAATCGTCGAAGAGGCCGGCAGAATAAGACTCTCTAAAGAACATGCTCCCGGTATTCCCGCCAAAATCGAACTAAGCGAAAAACTCGCTGAGTTATTCGGATATTACTGCGCCGAAGGCTGTGTAACGGAATCCAAGGGACGCGTACATTCGGCGACGATCACATTCGCTTTTTCGCGAAAAGAGCAAGACAAGGCGGAGCGGGTACAACTACTCTTAAGTGAGATATTCGGTGTTCAGGCATCTCTCATAAAGCGAACGACAACGCTCGGTGTATGCAGCGGCAAGACGTCGTTGGCCTTGTTTTTTAGGGCGCTTTGCGGAGGCCGTGGGAGCAGGAAGCGCGTTCCCGAGGCTATTTTTCGTTGCAAGCGGGACGTTGTTCGGAGTTTCTTGAATGCCTATGTGGCGGGTGATGGCCACATTACAGCAGGCGGGCATGTCCGGATCAGCACGATCTCGCGGGAATTGGCCTGGGGAGTGGCGTGGCTTGTCCAAAAATTGGGATACTTGCCACAATGCTACGAATATGACTCCGTTCAAGAGAGAATGCTCTTGGGCCGCAGCGTCCGGCAGTCGCCGAAAATTTATCTGGTTCGATGGTACGACAGCCCCAAGAAACAGAGGCACGTGTGGGAGGATAAAGATTATCGTTATGTCCTTATTCATAAGATTGAAGAAGAGGCGTATGAAGGGCCGGTTTATAACCTGGAAGTGGAAGAAGATCATACGTACCTTGCCAACGGGGTGGCTGTTCACAATTGCCAGAATTGGGTGACGAGTCAGGCGCTGCGGGATCCGGTGGCCGGCTCATCCATCGTAAAGGTGACGCCGCAGAAGATTGTTGAAATCGCCCGCGAGCGCGACTGTCAGGTCGTGACCAGCACTTATAATGAGCCGCTCATCACGAGCGAGTGGGCGGTGGAAATTTTCAGGGAAGCCAAGAAGGCGGGCCTCGTTACGTCTTATGTCTCAAACGGAAACGGCACACCCGAGGTGTTGGATTACATTCAGCCGTGGGTTGATCTCTATAAGGTCGATCTCAAGAGTTTTAATGACAGGCATTACCGGGAGCTCGGCGGTGAGCTCGATAATGTGATGCGCACGATTCGTGATCTTTATGCTAGGGGAATATGGCTCGAGGTGTTGACACTCCTTATTCCGGGTTTTAATGACAGCCCCGATGAGCTCAAACAATTGACGGAGTTTGTGGCCTCTATTTCTCCCGAGATTCCCTGGCATGTCACTGCTTTTCACAAGGATTACAAGATGACCGCCCCCGAAAATACCCGGCCGGAACATTTACTCCGCGCTGTGGACGTCGCAAAACGCTCGGGGTTAAAATACATTTATCCCGGCAATCTTCCGGGGCAGGTCGGCGATGGTGAGAACACCTTCTGCCCGGATTGCGGCGAGCTTCTCATCGAACGCTTCGGTTTCGAGGTGCGCGAAGACAGGGTAACACCCGCGGGTGGTTGCTGCCCGAAATGCAGGACTAAAATCCCCGGTTTTTGGCGCGAAAAGTCGAGTAAACGCCCTTCCGAAGGCCACGTTTCACCCCTCCTGTAGAAGGCTATTCCCGGCTATATAATTGAAGGATACCTGCCCGAGAATGGCGGTTTTCTGACCTTCGCATCCTTAAGTCTATATAGTAAATAGACTTATGTCTCACAAAACCCCCTCCCCAAATTTGTAAAAGTGACTTTCGCCGGGTACACTTTACCATTCCTTTTTTGCCCTTTGGAGCTGGGTCCAAATTATGATAACCAAACGCTTTATCACATGTCACGAACGCCTGTGTTCTCTACTCACGCTGTTCTTTTTTTGCGTGAATACATTCGCCTTTCCCCTGGCCGCCCGCGCGGCCGATATAGCGCCGGAAGTATCGGCGGCCGTCTCTCTGAATACCCATACCTTATCCGCTCTGAGTCTGCCGGAAGGGATCGGCATTGTGGAAGAGACTCACGCCGCGGATTCGGAACAGCTTGTCCTGCTCATAGAAGACGCGCACACTCACTATGAAGCGCAGAAATCCATTCAAGGAATGATTCGGCATCTTGCCGAGGCATACGGCATCTCTCAGTTTGCTCTCGAAGGCGCGCATGGCAGGATGGATGCGACCCTCTTTCGCTGGTTCCCCGACCAGCACGTCGTGCGCGAACTCTTTGAAAACTACATGCAGCGCGGTGAAATCTCCGGTGCCGTAACCGCCGCGGTCGTCAGTGGTCAGCCGCTTGATTTTCAAGGTATGGAAGATCCGGCGCTCTTCAACGCGGAGATCGAGGCTTATCTGCGCGCCGGCGACCAAACTGAGGTGCTTAACGGACGGATCTCTCCTTGGCGTGCCGATGTTGAACACAAGAAGCGACAATATTACTCCAAGGAATTGCACGAATTGGATGCCCGCTGGAATGAGTTTGAAAACAAAGATTCCGACGGCGTCGAGTTTCTCGAATATCTCTTCTCGAAATATTCCGCCACGGCTTATACCAGCCTGAACGTCATCAAAAACGAGATCGAGCAGGGGCATCTTGCAGGCGGCTTAGAACTCAAGCGCGAACTCGAAGGTCTTGCGGCAACGGTCGGCGAACGGCTTCGCGATATTACGGCCCTGGCTGAATTTCACTCAAAGAAGCAGGCTTACGATACTCAGAACCTTGAACCCCAGGAGTTTGCGCGTTTTCTCGCCGAAGCCAACCGGGACCACGCTCTGGGATTAGCGCTCTCCGAAGGAATTCAATCGACGGTCGAAAACCGCAGTCTCTTTCGAAAGATTAAAAGCTCCGAGTTTGTCCTGGAGCTCAATGCGATGATCAGTCAAACCCTCGATTCTTTGGCGGCTTCAGATGAGGCGAAGGAAACGGTACGTGAGGCAAAGCGGCTTCGCCTAGCCGAAAAGCTTATTCGTTTGGAGCTCTCCAGTCACGACTGGAAGGAGTTGGGCGTGTTACCGGCGGATTCACACCGCGGGTTAGCGCTTGAAGACCACCGGCGCTTCTACCGGCTCGCCGAGCAGCGGAACGATTCGTTTCTCGAAAATATCGTGCGGATTCTCGAAGGCCGTCCCGGCAAACCCCTTGCGGTCCTGGCCGGAGGTTTTCACACTCAGGGTTTGAAAAGCCGCCTCCGAGAGGCGGGTATTTCATATGCAGTTCTGACGCCGGCCATCACCCGGCTTTCCGAAGAAGGTCGCTATGGCAAAATTATGCGCGGCAATGTTTCGTGGAGGGACTATTTCCGTATCAAGAATGGTTCGGTGAACCTTTACGATGCCTTTACGGAGGCGTCGGTGATGACCCTCATGGAAGACGGCGGCCGCGGCCTGCTCAAAACGTGGCGCGACAATGTCATCACCGTTCTTGCCAAAGAGGGCAGGTTAAGCGAAGCCTCGGAATACACCCGGTTTATTGATCACGCGGCAGCACGCACCATTAGCCGCGGCGACTTTGAAAAGGTCCGGTCCGAGTGGAGTGCCAAGATCGGGACTTTTCTTACCGGTCTAAAGCACCTTGTCGATGGCGGTCAGCTTACGGAATCCAAGGTCGCGCAATTGTTCTCAGTTTCGGGCGCGTCTCCGGTAACCGACAAACCCCTTTTCCGGACAGCCGTCCTGAGCGGGGCGCTTTACCAGTTAATGCTATCAAGCCGCACCCCTCCGGTCGGCGAGCCTCACCGCGCCCGTTCTGAGTTAAGAACCGGCGAGCCGCTCGACATCGATAACGCCGTATTTAAAGGTCTCTTTTCGCTGCAGGCGGCAGACGAAGCCGAAGAGAGTGCGAGCAGCGAAGTTGAATTTGTGCTTGCGAAGACGGATGCCGGGCAAAGCGCTATTACAGTTTCGGCGGCAATTACAGAAGATGCTCATTTCGAAGACTCGCTGCAGGATGAGTACACGCGGTTGCTTCTCGATTTGCATGTCAGGCACCTCTACACCCCGGAGGAGATTTCAACCTTTCTGGGGCTGGTGACGACGGCAACCCACATGAAAGAGACCGCACGGCTGGTGATCGAGGGCGGCAAGGCCCGGGTCGTTGTCAGCAAAGAGGTGTTGGGACAGGCGATTGATCAAACGGCTATGCATGCGATCTTACTGCGCGAATTGGAAGTACTGCTGAGACGGGGTCTGTATTTGTGGAGCGCTCCGGCGGACGTGCGTGAGGACGAGACGCTCAGAGAAGCCGATACGAGACGAAACCTACAGCGCTTTCTCGAACAAGACCATGAAACGCGGAGCAGCGAGATCGAGTATCTCAATGCGCAGAAGCAGTATGATTCCGGCAACCTGCGCAAGATTTACGCCGAGGCCCATGCCTCTCTCGATGGGCGTCTAAAAGCAGCCCCCGGCATGACTCAAACGGAACGGGCGGCTGCTGTTCGCGAGATTACGGACCGGGTTTCAACTCAGGCGGCCGCCGGCGCGGAGGAAAGCACGGAACTATTTCATGCGGCAAAACAGGTTGAAGCCTATAAACGCGGCGGAATATTTACCGGCGCGACAGCAGCGGATTTCTGGCAGAAGACGACCCTCGCGTTCCAGCGCGGGCTTGTCAATCTCCTGCGCGAAATCGTCGAGGAGGTAAGGCGCCAGGATGTCCTCGACGAATTCCGGAAGCAGCTGCGCGAAGAGACGGGCGGCGCCGCGGCCGAGACACAAACGTCGCTTGAACGGGATGTTGAGTTTGAGATCAAGGCCCATCAGTTGCTGCGCACTAACTTTGAACGGACCTACAGTCATGCCGATCCCCAAAGCGGGGAAGTCTATAGTTTCACGCTCAGAACGCTTCTGGATTTTTATCAAACCGAGTGGAATCTCGTGCGTGAAACGCAGGGTGATTTTGCGGCCGGTGACTTGGGCCATTATGTGCTGAGCCGCCTTGGTATGGACAGGCCCGCTCCGATATCGGACTTCCACGATCCCGAGCGCATTCATGTGTGGAGAAATGACATGCCTGAGCGCGAGCTCAAAGAGATCGAGAAGATCGCGGACCTTATCGAGTATCTTGCCGGAGACGCCGCCCAGGGAAAAATGGGGCATGATTGGGATGAGCGCGCAGTCACCCTGAAGAGTGTCCCTGCACGCACCGTTGTCGAACTCCTTGAAAGCAATATCCTGAGGAGCAAATGGCTGGCCTCACAAGGTAAAAACGGGAACTACAACCAATTCGGGGTCTTCTCCGCGCTGGGCTTTACCACGAGCGGTATTTTGTCGAAAACCAACGAAGAAGTCTTTGCCATCGTCGAAGTGGCAAGCGCTTTACGTTCCCTGCAGAAATACCCGGAATACTATGCGGCGTTTATTCAGCCGGCCCTTCAAGGCCAACCGCTTGGCGACGTACGCAAACTGCCGCTGGCCGCCCGAATCGATATCGCGCATCAAATCCTTGACCGTGACGAACGGGTCGACGACCCGAAGTTTCGCGAACAGCGTGGCCTTATTGTTAAAGACGATCTCCGAAGCCGCGTTTTCCCAAAGATCTTTCTCGGGCATCTGCGGGAAATTTTTTACTGGAAATCCCTGCTCTTGAAAGTATTGGCAAAGATGGAGTCCGCAGAGCAGGAGAAGACGGCCGCAGGGGAGATGGCAAGGCGTCTGACCGAGCGTGATTATGCGGCTCCGGCCGTACTCCGCGGTAAGGGCGGAATCATTACCCATCTTCTCACCTATGTGCGAGACGATGCCGGGAGCATTCTTTATGAGGATAAACATCCCTTTCTCGGCAAAAGTAAAACGTATGAGTCTGAAAATGATCTCTATGTGTGGCAGGCCGACCCGGAGGTATTTTTGCGCCGGCGTCTTGACATAGACGACCGTATTTCCGAACGCACCTATTATCGTGACGAGAACCCTGTGCTCAGGGTTCAGGTCCGGGCGAGCACCGGTACGGTTACGGGCGTCAGCGTTATTGAAGCAGATCCGGCCCATCATAAAGACGGTGTCGCGCCGCCGGATGTCCTGCTGTCCGGCATTTATCCGAGGGGGCTCGCCAAAAGGGATCTGACCTTTGATCCGGGATGGACATTGGAGGATTGGTCGACGCACCTTATCAGCGAGACCCGCGAAGAGGAGTACACGGCGCCTCCGAAGAAAGTAAAGAGAACACTTGAGTTCGCCGACATTGCCGAACCGCGTACCTACCATCTTGAAATTCCCGAATCCGAAATTCCCAAAGACGTCGTCGAAACCGGAACGGTTACGGCCGTGGAGGTATTCGGTCAGCACGCGAAAGACAAAAAGACAACCTATGTGGATCTCATAGAAGCGAACCAAACCCGCGAGTTTGACGCGCGCGACAAACAGACAAACTCCCCAGAATTCTGGGATGAGATCATGCAGGAAGGCGTTTTTAAGGACCGCCCGCGGCAACGAACCTTTTACGACACGAGCAAAAGAGGCCGGACGCTGCTGCTTTCACTCCATATGAACGACGAGGGGCATGTCGTTCGTATTGAACTGCCTGAGGGCTCCGGAACCACGGTGATACAGCCCGCTCCCGCGGAGCTCGTTTTCGAACCCGGGTTTAGCGTCAAGGATTGGCACGATTATCTTGAGATGGCTTATGAGTGGAAACCCGCCGGCGAAGTAGAAACGGCGGCCAAAAAGGAAAAGTCTGTCGGAGGAAAGAGGGAACCTCGAATCTATCACTATGACGTGGCGAAGCCCAAGCGGGGCGCCTCAAAAGACGACACGGCCACCGTGACCGGCGCGGAATACTTCTTCGGCGACGAGAACCGCGCCGATCTCATGTACGGCGACTACCATGAAGCGGCCAGGGAACACAGGTTTGACCCAAAAGATAAAAAGGCTTCGGCGGCGGGTTTTTGGAAAGCGCTCGATGACGATGGTGTATTTCGGGAGAATCCGTCGAGGAGTTCGATTTACCGGGTCGACGGCGATGAAAGAATGCCTTTTATTGTGAGCACGATTGATCCGGAAACGGAAATCGTGAAGCAGGTTGATTGGTATGTCGACGGCATCAAGCGAACCGTGATCCCCGAAGAGCTGAAGTTCAGCGCGGAGTGGGGACCGGGTGAATGGACAAAGTATTTTACGGAACACGCTACGACGGTCACTCGCATGGAGCGGGTAACGGCCGCGAGGAAGCAAATTGTCGTTCCCTCGGGGCTCATGCTCAATCCGGAAGCGACTGCCGGGGAACTGGGTCAATACATCGATGAAAACCATCCGCTCGGTAAGCAAAAAACGGAGCGTGCGGGCGTGGAAGTTAAGGTGCAGTCCTTCGAGAAGACCGACACACCCAGAGTCTTTCATTACGAGGTGCCTGAGCCGGAAGGCGACAATCTCACCGTCACGGGCATGGAAATGAACGGGGAGCATGCCGCCCGGCCTGAGGAGTATTACGGTGATTTTTATGATGTGACATCGGACTGGGCGAGCATAACGGTGAACCTCCAACAGGAAAAAGAGGCGCAGGGGATCGCCTACTGGGAAGAACTGGCCGCAGCCGATGTTTTCAAAGCGACCCCGTCTCACCGAACCTATTACTCGAAACAGACGAAGAAGCCGCTCCTCGCCGTCCATTACGACAGTGAGACGCAGAGGGTAACGCACATCGATATTTCGGGTGATCGAGGGCGGCTAACGAGTACGACATGGCTGGCAGCGGCGGCAGAAGTTACTTTTGATGAGACCCATACGGCGGCCGATTGGCAGCAGATCCTTACCGAAAAGCCCATACAGAGGCATGTCCTTTACAACGAACGCGAGCAGGAAACCGTTGTGCTGAATTTTCCCGACGCGTCGGGACAATCTGCTTCGGCCCGCTATATTAGAACCGGCCATGAACGCAGGACGCTTTATGAGTATCCCGAGAGCACCTTAGAGGGCCTCGGAAAATTCAATCCGCTGGAAATGACTTATGCCGATTGGCGCGCGCTATACGAACCTTACTACTCGGAGGAAGCCGACGAAACCGCACTGAATCGCCGCTTGGCATCGGTGGATGAGAAATTCAAAAAACTTGCGGCCGATGTCAGGCAAGCCGCACAATTTTACGAGCAGCGCCTCAGGGGTCAAGATGTGGAAGCGGAGCCGAGTTTTGCGCGGCGTATCGAGCGCAGAATCATCGAAGACATTTTGGAGCCGGGCCTGCTGGGACTCATGGGTGAAGAGGAGATGCGTTCCGACGAGGTTCGGGCACGGCTGCTCCTTACGATCCGGCTTGCGATGGCCGACGAAGTGCTGCCGCTTCTCGGTTTAAACAAGACGGCGATGGATGAATTGCTGACGGATATTTTTCACGCCGACGACACCTTCCAGGCGCGAGCCATTCACGGCGATGACGTTCGCGACACGGGCAATGCCGTGGCTGTTCCGGAAGCCGCCGTCACCGACGGTGACGCCGAAATCTTCATCGAAGGCATTCATGCCAAAGAACATGCCACGGGTCTCGACCGTGCGCGTGAGCTGGTAACGTCTACTCCTAACAACCTGGGCCGGAAGATGCGGCGTCTAAAACAAATCGAAGAAATGCTGAGCCCGATTCTTACCGCACATCTCAAGCGAATCTCAAAGTATGCGGCGCGTGCCGTTGATTATCAGGGCTCTCTCGGAGACGTCGTGCATTCGAACACCTCGTCGGCTTGGCAGTCGGCGATATGGCTCGTGGAGTATCTGCGTGAAAATTACGGCGTTTTTCCCGAAGTCTTGGATGAAGACACGATGTCGATGGTGTTTGCCGCGCTTCGCAGAAAGGATTTCGATAAGGAATCCATGCCGGGTCATCTGACCGATCAGCAGAGCCATAAGATTCTTGCGGCGACTATGCGCGATGATAAAGATCCGGAGCGTTGGAATGCCAACGTCATTCGCGACCGTAACCTCACGCAGATGGCCGGAGAAGAAGAACATCAGGGTAAGTACGATCTTGTGACCTCGATTTTTACGATGAATGATCTCGTGAATGCCCGCGGCCACGCGGAAGTGGTGCAGAAAGTTCGCGACACCAATCGCGTGCTTAAGCCCGGCGGTCTCTGGGCCATTACCATGGCCGGCTCTAAAGGCTTTCCGCCGAGGGCCATCGAGCAGATAGAGGCGCATGGCTATGAAGTTGAAGTGCAGGGCGTGGGTTTCAATGATTTGAGAGGCCAGTACTACAGTCAGCTGATTCAACAGGGGACCCGCGAGCGCAACGCGATTTTCCTCAGAAATCAGGTCACTCGGCGTCAATTTTACGTGCTTATTTTGAGAAAGGTTCAGGAGCTTCCGGCAGATCCCGCCATCATCCCGCATGACGACATTGTGGTGGCGGCCGTTAGGACTCCCGGTGAAGCCCCCGACATCGACGGCGGAACCCTCGAAGATCAGGACAAGGTCAACGTCTACTCGAACGCCGACCGTGAAGAACTGCTCCGCGACACGCTGCCGATTCACCTGCGCGGGGCGCCGCTCGGTCCTTCTGACCTCGCCGACGCAGACGATCTGGAGCCCATGCTTTACGGCGGCTTCGGCAGAAGAGAAGCCGACCAATGGCGTCTTAAGGAATACCAAAATAAACTCGCGATGATTCGCCGGTATATCGCCTTTCTCATCGGCCCGGAAGGTAAGGTGCGCAACACCACCGAACGCGAAGAGGTTGAGGATCTCTTGAACCGGACGTTCCGGGGTGAGACTTCCCTCCGGGAGCACGACAAGGTGTCCAAGCGGATCCAGACCCAGCGGGGGCGGGTCCAGAATAACAGGGAAGGCGAAGCCAAGAAGCGGGAACTTCTGCAGGAATACCTCAACTCGTTCTGGACGGACGGCAAAGACCTGTGGCAGCTGACCCTTAAAGAAGACGGCATCTTTACGGTCAATGATTCGGACGGAAAGCCGGCGCTATCGGTTTCTTATGTTCGTGTCAGTGACAACCGGTTCCGGGCCGTCCGCGTCTTTTATCACCACACCGATAAGGAAGGCAAAATCTTCTATTCTGAGCCGCGGCAGATGCACCGCGATGTTAAAGAGCAGGATCACGATATGTTCGATCCTCTGAGTGAGGAGGCCCATACCGTTACGTTCTGGCAAAATAAAGAAGGCCGCCGGGAGGACGGCGCGCTTTATTCGCGCCGCATCGATCTCATGGCGCGAAACCAAGTCTATGAACGCATCGATCACGTGTTTGCCCTGCTGCAGGGCCGGGCGGGTCAGGAAGTGTATCCGGCCATCCGGCATTTCGGCGAGGATTTCGAAAGCTTGTTCACCGACGATGTAGCGACAATCATGTATGAGAACCGCAACGACGAAAGGCTTTTCCCTTATGCGGAACAGCGCGAATTTATCGAGGATGTCTTCCTGGCTTGGCGTACGGCGTCACGCATCATTACGCACGGTGATGAAAACAATCCGCAGGAGACGCAGCAGCTCTTGGCGCTAAGAGAACGCGTTAAAGACTTCCGAAGGGCGTTTCCGGAATATCAAGTAGGCCGGGATACGAGTGCCCGGCGCCTCGAAGGACATGCAGCAGCCGAGACGGAAAAACATGGCGGATTCGAAGGCGGCATCCCGGCATTTCTTGCCGGAGTGCTTGCGGCCGAGCGGCGCGAGGAAAAGAAGAATGAAATTTCGGGAGAAGGCGAGCGCTTCAAGTCGCTCGATCTGGATGCCGGCGGCGGAGGTCTCCTGTGGGGAATGTCCGTAAACGGCATAACGCCTCCGAACGGTACCACCGATCAACATTTCGAACTCGATAAGTCGGAAGGGAATCTTGCATTAACTCGGCCGAGGGGCTATGAGAGTACCAAGAACGGAGGCCCGGTAACGCAGATAGTCGGAGACCCGACGCGTCCCGCGGCTGCTCTTGGTAAGCAGCATCAAGATGAGCCCTTCAACTGGCTTTCCGTACTCCATTCACGCGAACTGCTGAATCCGGCTTCCGCAAAGAGACTCTTTGTCGGCGCCAATCAAGTGACGGCATTACTCGGCGAAGTCTATCTGACCCTGCCGAAAGACTGGCAGGTTTCAGAGGATCTCATCACGGGCCTCAGGCGCTTGGGTTTTGTGCTTTCATTTCCTTCGCAGAACGCGACTCGGAAAGTCACGGGCGAGTTCAGGCGGGCCCTCATCGACTATTACACGGTCGGGCAGGGCCGCGATATCTTTATGGCGGGGCAGCGGCAATCTGCGGCCGAGGCCATTGCCGAGCGTGTGACGAACGCAATCGAAGGGGATTTTAGAGTTTTAGTGATCAAAAAAACCAGGCACCTTAATCTGGAAGACGAGGACGTGGTCCGGCAAGTACAGAGTGTTCCGCCCGATCTCTTTAAAATTGAAGGGGACGACCTACCCGTCCAAACAGCGCCAAAAGGTATCAACCCGCTCGAATACGACCAAACCGCGATCAAGATGGAAATTGAGACCATCAAGTGGCTCAGTGAGCGGTGGCGGCACAATAACATTGAGGTCACTTACGAAGAAGACGACCTCATAGACCACGATGAAGTCGAAGATCTGTTTCCCGGTTTCCGCGCTGCAATCAGGCATCTCTATACTTTTCGCGCTGTCTATTCCGGCAAAGGGACCTTTTCTGCTTTCCATAAGCTTATATGGAATAACTATTTTCTCTGGAAAGGCGGGACCGAAAAATACAAACGCAGGGACATCGAGACTCTGCAAAGACTCTATCGCGATGGGATCCCGACAGGCTCAGACAACTTCAGCCGCTTCACGCAGAAATGGCTGCTCGATCGCATGGCCGAGCGCGCTGAGGACCTGCGGAGTGGAAAGTATGAGAAAAGCTTTGAGGAGAATCACCGGCTTGGCGCTGAAACGGAGGCCGTGGCGGCCCGCCTCCAAGAAAAGCTGACGGAGTTTCATGCCCTGCATGAAAATCATGCGGTGATTCTCTCTGAGGAAGACCGCAAACTATTCGAGATGTTGCATCGGGCTGACGGGGCAACCGCCCAAGTCTTTACGCTGGAACGCTTAATTTGGATCGAGAAAATTCTGGACGATCCGGAAACCAAAAAACGCGAGAAGCTTTTTCGATTTGTCGATAACGCGCGTGAGCGGGATCTGCCGCGGCGCCCGGCCAAAAAGAAAGCGGAGCAGGCCCCTAAAAAAGCGCTCGAAGACAAACCCGCACCCATCACCGCCGAACTTCTTCAGCAGGAACATATCAAGCGGGATATTTTTGCCATATCGGGAAAAGTCATAGAGCGGTTGAAAGCCAGAGATCAAGGCTATCTCGGGGCTCAGCTTTTGGTGGACCATAAGCCGCATGAATTTCCGAGTTTCTATGATTTTCATATTGCGGTCATTAGCTCACGCGAATTGGCGGCTCATCCCGATCTTCGCGGGGCCGTAACGACTCTCCAGGGGAAGGAATTATTTTCAGATCCCCGCATGCAGGAGACCCTGAAGGGTGTCGACCAAGACCGATTCGAAATGTCGACAGCCAAGGCGGATATCGGGACCGACGAGCTCAAAGAAGGCGCGCCTCTCTACAAGGCACTACAGGCGAATTACCTGCGCCAAAAGTTTTTTCATGCGCATCAAAACGCCGTGCGCTCATTGGCGCAGTTTATGGTTACCGTTGCCAACCCCAATGCCGAAGTCAGGCATGACGTTTATCTACCGGTGGGCGATGAAAATCAATTTCTGGACTCCGTGGTGCTCAATGCTAAAGGTGAAATCGAAGAGGCCTATCAGATTGAACAGGGTTTTCTCGATACGAATCTCCATGACAATCCAAAACGCGCCGCAGCGGATACGATTATGGGCCTCAAGCTGAATTGGGATCGCATCAAGGCGGACCCCTCACTGACGAGTGATGCCGTCCGATTCGCAGAAGACAGTCGCTATTTCCTTTCCCAGTTTTCCCCTTATCCCGGCGTGATTATGCAGTCGAACTGGTTTGGAGAGCCCGGAAGCGAGGCTGCCGAAAAATCAGACTTCGACGGGCTGATGAGAGCACTGCTCGAAAAGGCTTTCCCCGGTGACGCAAAGAAAAAAGAGGGCATTGAGGCTGTTCTTAAAACAGTTCGGGATGCCTTTATCATGACCGACCTTAATCGGCCGGAAATCCTGGAGCATGCCTCGAAGGTTTTTAATGCAATTCATTCGCAGCTCAATATGGCGAGGCTTAATCTGGATGCCGAGCAGAAGAAACAGAGGGCGGAAGGCCAGAGGCTCGAACCGCAGTCTAGAGCTATTGATGTCGAGTTGAAGGCGGCCTTGGCCCTCATTATCGCCGGGCAGCGCGGTGGTGCGCAGTACGATCAAATAATTCAGGCCCAGGAAATGAATTTTCGGTCAGCCGCCGAGCGTGCCGGCGACTTCTTCGGTAGAAGCACGGAAACCTATTTTGATTTTACGCAGGGAAAATACGTTCCGCGCGACGAATTGGTGCTCCCCATACAGCCTCGAAGCGAAGTCCTGAGGGACACTTCCGAGGAGGTTAAACTTAAATCCGTCCACGGAGAACTTTCTGCCGCCGATTCGGACTTTGTGCGCTTGGAAACTTCTTACCGTATTATCAATACTTATAGCGAGGTGGATATGTGGCAGATGGACCCCGCCGAGAAAGAGGTCCTCATGCGCGGGGTGCGGCGTGTGATGGAAGCCGCGAATACGGCGGAGCGCGAAGAGCGCGCCGGATTTCTCGAGCGTTATGTGCGTTTGAGAAATACCGTAGCACGCCAACAGCAGGTGTACCTGGCCTTGCGCGGCGGGAGTTACACCTTTGCCGACATTCCTTATGACCAGATACGTCTGGCTTTTGACGCGATCATGAAGCACGTCTCCGACCTGACGCGGAGCAAAAAATCCACGAATGCCGAAATTCTCACATTCGCGCAACGTGATGCCGAAATTCTTGAAAAAGCCACACTGTCACATCAGGAAAGGGTAGTCGCTATGGTGGAGCAGAATACCGCTTTTAGAAAAACCCCTTACGGCAGCCAGGCCCCCTATGCAAGGAGTGACGACGAGGACCTCTATAGAAGCCGCATCACAAATCCGAAATTGGCTGCTTACGGCGACCATCACCGCGTAGTTGATTACAGTGCTTTGCCCTATGATTCTAATCCACAAAAGGCGCTCGCCAAAATTCACGGTGAAGTCTCAAAAATATTGGACGCGACCGGTGATTTTCCTTCGGATGAGGAAAGCGAATTCATGAGGTATCTCACCGAAAATGCCGCAGTACGAACCGCTGCGCTTGCGGACCTGGTTTTCAGAGCGAAGCAACGGTCCTTTGGAGATACCGACCGGGTGGCACAGTTCATGGATGAGATACTCACCCGTGTGCAGGACATCAAGGAACACATCAGCTTTATCACGCTTGTCTACGATACAGCCATTAAAGATGATAATGAATTCCCATTCTACGGAGCCGCTCTGAATCTCATCTTTAAGGCCATGAACGGACTCATTACCAAGGAAGGGCACATAGACCGTCTCATGACTTGGTTGGCGGAGAAGATTACCAACAAGGCCTATTTCACGCACCTTCTCCTTACGGTCGCAAAAAGTGCACCAAGTTTAACGACTATCACCTATAGCGCGGAGTCGCCGGTGCTTCAGGCCCTCTCCCGGGAGGTGACCGGCGACGATCCGGTGCGGTCCGTGCTGGCCGCACATGTTCTCGTGGAAGTAGATAAATTGGCCAAAGGCCTCGGGCAGGAAATGCGGGAGGCGACGAGTACGGTTCTGGCGAGAGCCACCGTAGCGATTATCGAAAAGTACGGGCTCGAATTCGAAAAATACCAGAGCATTCTCCAGGCCATTTACGCGGATCAGATAAAAGAAAAATTTCCTATCATCATGGGTATAGCCTTACAGGCTTACCGGAATGAGCTTTCCAAAAAAGAAGAGGACAGGCGCACGTCGCATCTCGCCCGCGATAACTTCTTCGGCGGAACGCGATACTTTTATGCCAATCACGGACTGCCCGAAAGTGATTTTAAAAAACTGCTCGAAGTCGAAAGCGACGAAAGAAATGCCTTCGACCGCATTGAGGATGAAACAGTGGAACGTGCGGCATACGGCGGTGTGCCGCGCGAGTATTGGTATCGGCCCGAAGTGCAGCGCGAGCTCTACAATATAGTCGACGAAATCGTACGGAATTTTTTGCAGATGCCGCCTTATGAGTACCCCTTCTTTGATGATGTTGCCAAGGCCGCCCTCGGAGGCGATCTTATCGGAGAGCACCCGATCTTAGGCCGGGCTTTCACTCATGATTTGAATAAGCATTTGCGGCTGCCTTATCTCAGGCACAGGCTGAATCAGGGGATCGAAGAGACGTATCGTGCTTTGGGTCAATATGTGGTCCGGTTAGCGCATCCGGAGTCAGAAATTATTTACGATGCACGGATTCGTGTTAAAGACGCCCAGGGTAAAACGCGCAATCTGCTGCTCGACGCGGTCAATGTAAAAGACGGGATTCAAGACATCTGGCTCTTTCAATCGGGCAAGGTCGATCCGTCGCAGGTCGACGGAAGACACGAAGACAATGTTTTCGGCCTATTACAGACCTTTGTTTCACTCGTGCAGGAACCGGATGCAAGCCCGGACATCCGCTTTCGTGAAGACGCGGGGTTGAACGTCGGCTTCCTTGATCCGCAGAGCAATGATATTGATGTTAGTACTTATCCCGGATTGTCGTCGGAGAATTCCGCGAGCTTAAACGGACTTGAAGCGCTGATCGATCGACTACCGGGAGATGATGCGGCCAACGGAGTGCGCAAAGAAAAGCTCAAGAAGCTTTTGCAGTACCTCCGTGACCTTGCGGGCGTGACGAGTCAACTGAGTCCTAAGGAACTCGAAGATGCGACTGTTCAAGCAGTGCTCCTGAAACAGGCCCTGACCTATACAAAAATCGGCATCGACTTTGATCTGCGCCAGTTGGAGCCTCAAGTCGAAAAAAGATCGCTTTCGCAGATGGTGGCTGACAGCCAGCAGGAAACTGTCGACATTCTCGATTCGATCGTTTTTCCCCTGATCGGTGATCCGAGTACAGACTTAGAGCCCAGGAGTTCATTAAAGCAGTTCGATTCCGAAAAGAGAGGTGAGGGGCTCCGAAGTGTCATCGCGAATGACTTGACGGGCGGCAGATTCGAGGAGCGGTACAAGGACATCATGGCGAATTATTACCAATTCTCAGACGACGCCGGCGAACAGGGTTATAAGAAACTCGCTGAGAGGGATTTTGCTTTTGAAGATATGAAACGCACTCGAAACCTGCTTCGCTCCGAATTAAGATCCGCGTTCGATGAGCTGCCGGACCCGCTCAAGGCCGTGGTAACGCAGGCCAAGAGCCGCGCCAAGTCCGGCCGGCCGCTCTGGCGAGTTAGTGATGAGGAACTGCACGAAACGGAAGATAAGTTGTTGGCCATCGTCGAAGCAAAGAGTGACAGCGTGCGCCGGGCTGCAGTGAAGGCATTGAAAACATATATGAGCGCAGACAATACGGCCAATCGCGAACTGCTGTACTTCATTAAGTTCGCCCATCTTGCCCATATCGCAGATTTTTCTCAAGACGGCGGCTGGCAAGACCGGCTGAGGAAATCAAGAGAGCTTCTTTCGGTCGAGCATCCGTACAGGCAGGACCCGGAAGTGTTAATGCTCCAATATCAGACCATCCCTGAAGCCCTCGAAGACACCCGGCTTTCTCATCAGAATAAGGTACATCTCCTCTCCTATATGGTCGGCGACTTTTTTACGATCCTGGGGGGTAAACAAGCCCTGGCTGAGCCTTTCGTCAGAGCTCTGAAGGAAGAGACCGGCGACTCGCGCTTTTCTATCCTTTGGACGGACGACCCGAATGAATGGGCGGCGAGGCTCCCCGATTTGAAAGATATCACTCACATCGATTCGGTCGATGAAATTTTTCATATGACGTATCGTGCGGCCCTCTTGGAGGACTCATTTTTCTTTACCGAATCCGGCCCGATACTCGACAGGCTCGAAGAACTGCTCGGTCAGGATCAAAAACACCGCGACGATTTCATTGATTCCATACAGCACAACACCTGGAGGGCCGGTTTTTGGATGGAACTCCTAATGGCAGATCCCGATAAGGGATTCTTCGCCAAGCCGAATATTCGCAGGACCCTGCGCGAAGCGGTGGCGGGCGGTGATCCGCGCCGCTCCTATATGGCGCTTCGGTTGGTGCAGACCGCCTACAACAAACTAAGCCAAGAGAAGTCAGCCGAGCTTTCGCAGGCTGTGAGTTTTCAGGAAGAGATTATTGAAGAGTTGATGAAGACGCACGGTCTAAATATGGAAAGATATCACGAGTTTGCTTTTTCATACGTGTTCAGTTTAGGCGAAGAATTGCGGCTTGATCGCTTGAAGACGCTTGCCGCAATAGCGCAGGCAACCTTAGAGGAGGGCCTGGCAGAAGGAGATATTACCAAGGCCGATTACCTCGCTGTTGAGCAATTTCTCTTGAGGGCCGTTGCGCTTTTGCGCTTGGACAAGACGGAGAGTGACGCCATTCTCGGGGTGAAGTCCGGCAAGAATCGCTTCAGCCGGGTCCTGGCGAAGAAAGGGAATCAGAAAAAATACGACAGTCTCATACGCCTCGGCGGAGCGAAATTTGCGTTCCTGCGGGAACGCCATATGCAGCAGGATCTCTTCGCGCTCGTCGGCCAGTCGATTCTCGGATATGAGCTGAAATCCCGCGCGTTTCCGGAACTCGAAGCTGTGATCGGCAATTTTCAACGTGCCGCAAGCGGCCCCTTGGCGCAGATGATGGGCGCCTCGTTGCAGCCTGTCCTGACCGGTTTGTCGATCGAAAAGGGAACCCCGCTTTACGAACAGATTCGCCTGCAATATCTTCGCCACCGCTATTTACGCGCCCTAAAAGACTCGTTCCGGGGATTGGGGCAATATCAGATTCGTGTCGTGCATGCTCCGGAGGACGTGAAATTCAATTATGTCGTTCGCTCGGACTGGGCGGGCGAAGAGGGTACCGTCGACACTCAGGTTTTTGACACCGTAATCATCGGAAAGGATGGATCGATTGATAACCGGACCACGTTCGGTTTAGGCCGCACACCGCTTTCCTTCATGGACCAACCGGATATGGATTACATCAGTCATGAAGCGGGCAACACGCTAAATAATATACGCATCTCAGATGCGGCGCCCCGGTCGTCGGTGCATGCGGGCGCTACGATCGCTCCGGGCGCGCTTTCTGCGGACCTGCATCCGAATCCGGAGCTGTTCCGGGGCACCTCGGATTTTTTCTATAATATGCCTCCGCCCGGCGCACCGGATGTCTCCGTTTGGAAAAACTATATAGAAATGGTTGCCGGAACGGACTCGGCTACCGGCGCCGAACCGGAATTTATTCGAGCTTTTGAAACTCTGCAGGAATTGACCGCAGTCGCGGAAGAGACCGACTCCGAAAAACTTGCGCACGCGCTTGATGCCGTGGAGGCCGCCCGCGACGCGATTTATATCTCGCGCGTGCAGGCGGATGTGCACATACGGGAATATCAGGCGGCAAATCCGGGACAGTCGATCTTTTCACAAGCCGAATCCATCCGGCGCGATCTCGGATATATGCAGGAGGCGCTCGAGGCCGCAAAAAGCGGCGAGTCGAAGCGGCTCGCGGAACTTAAACGGGAATTTCGGGCAACCATCGACGACATTCGTAAGAAGGGCGGGAAGGGTCAAAGATACGAAGCCTTTCACGGCGACATCAATGCTTATTACGACTACGAGAAGGGCGGTTACGTACCCGAGAAGGAGCGCGATTTTACTCGCTACGGTGAGGAAGGATTGCTCAGGCGGGAACTGACTGAGATCGCCGCACTCATCGAACACGGCACGATTTCACGCCGGCCGATGAAACGGGAAGGCAATTATCTGGCGAAACCGGAGATGATGATTGATCTTGCCAACGTCATGGGCCGTACAAGGCTATTTGTGCTGGACCCGGCCGAAGAGAAGACCGTCCGCGAACTTGTCGCAGGGATTCTTGCGTCGCCCGACCTCATTGATCAGAAAGGTGACATCCAGGAAGTAAACAAACTTCGGGAATACGTTCTTCTGCGGAACCGGCTCGTGAGAAAAAACCTCGTCATCTATGAATTCGGCCGGGCCGTCGCAATGGGCCGCTACGCCGCCGAGCAGGTGCGCCTTGCCAATGATGCGATCAACGGTATTGCCAACGATAATTCCCTGACAGACGGTCGTCCGCTGGAGTTATTTCAGGAATTGCAAGTGTTGGAAGAATGGGCCCGCGACGAACGCCGTGATCCCCAGGAGCTTGCCGTCATGCGCGTGCGGGCGAGCAATTATCACAAGGCTGTGTGGCAACATTACATTAACAAGGGATATGAGGACATCGACGCGATCCTGTCGAAGAGGCTCACCAATCCGTATCTGGCGCGATACAGCGGTCACCGTGAAAATCTTCCTGCCGTTTACGGGGATCCCGATGCACTCAACACGGCGCTCGCTAGTGAAAGCACCTATTCCGGTTTCCGGGTCTTCGTGCGGGATTATGACTGGACCCTCTACGTCATCTTTACCGGCCTCAAGAAGAAAGATCCCGCCAAGTCGCTGCTTGATTATCCCCATCTCGCCCGGGCCTTGCAGCGCATCATGGACGACGAGGATCCTGGCCTTGCGATAACGGTATTTCCCTTTCTCCTAGTGCATCAGCAAGATTTTCAGAAAATCTCCCCGAAGAAAGCCGACGCGCTTCGGATTTTCATCGATAGTATCATCCTGCAACTTTTCAGGCTGCACGGTTTCGAAGTTGGGAAATACTTCGGTCTAGCCATGAATTATGCGCTTTCGCTGCACGGGCGTGAGAAGGGCGGGCTTCCGCATCCGAGGGACATAGAACCGATGACAGAGTTTCAAGAGGGTGATTTTAGGCCCTTCATTTTGTCCGCGGTAAAAGTCTTTGAAGAGGGGCTCCAGGATAGGGACCCGCGCAAAGTGGACTACGAGGCCGCCGAAAATCTCCTTCGTGCGCTCGCCCTGCAGTTCCGGGCATCCGAAGAGTATCTCGATGATCTCCTTGACATTGATCCGACCGACCCGGAGCGGAAGACCTTTTTTGAGCGGATCCTTGCGAACAATCGGGAATACTTGCAGGCCTACAGAGAAGTCATGGGCAAGGAACCGCGCTATCTCAGGAAAAAGTCCGGGGCAGCGGTTCGGAGACAGAAAAGGGAATTAAAGGAAGGCGAGCTTCCTCAGGAGTTGGAGGAAGTCCTCTGGTATGCGCAGACGATTAGCGCCTCAGATGAAATTCAGTGGCGGATGAGTCTCGAAGAAACGGACGAGATCAAAGCGGTGATGACGAGTATTTTCACGGCCTCTTCGGAAAAGGAGCGCAAGGCCCGTGCCGCGAGTCTCGAGAGGTATGTCTTATCGGGGAATACGCGAAACCGCCGTCTCATCGCCGAAGATACCATGCGCCGGCTCCTGCAGATCGGCGACTTTGAACTTCCGGCAACGGGCAGGCAGTTGGGGAGAATCCTTTCACTTATCCGCACAAGTCTGGCGAATACCGATGATCCCTTTGAACAGGTCGTCTATATCCACTTGACCTCACAAGCACTCGAGGATTTTTCACTTGGCCATCAGACTTATCGAAATTTCCTGTCATACCGAAACGGCCAATTCGCGGGTTTGGTCCCGCAGCATCTCAGAGAATACAAAGACGCTTTCGAGCGCGAGTTCACGCGCCGCGTGACGGCCGAGAATTTCGCGGATTTTCGCAAGCCGGCAGTCGAGGATATTGCATACACGGTGGATCATGACGCGTTCAGTGACACCGGTCACGTCCTGGCTTACATTAAAATGAGGGATGCTGCCTCGAAGGACGGTTTCGAAGCGAAGTTCGGAAAGGTGATTGCGACTGAGGCGGGCCGCTGGGCCGTTCTGAGGAATATGTCAGGTACGGCCGGCGAGAAGGCTCCCGGCGACTTCGGCCGCAAGATTGCCGGCCGCGTGATCGCCGCCATGACATCCGTCGACGAAGTTTATAATGCCGGACTGCTTATGATGGAGCGTGACTCGGCGTTTCTGTCATCTCTCTCAGAGCCTCTCTTAGAGCGCCTGGAACAGATGCTCGCCGATGACAAGGATAAGAGCGCAAAAAAGGCGTTTCTCGATTCACTCACCGCCGGCTCCAACCTTTCGGTGGTTTGGTATAACCTGCTGCTCGGCGATCGCCATCAATTGCGTGCGGGTTATCCCGCCGTCAAGACGGTTAAGACATTTCTGGATTATCCCCACCTGCGGCAGATCATGCTGGAAGCGCTTGTCAGCGAAAGGCCGCGGGACGCCTTTTATAGTCACAATGTCTTAGTAGCTGCCGCATCGATTTTTACCGCAGAGAGCCCAGAGATGGCTGCGCAGTTCGACCGTTTTGCCGATGACATGTTCCGGGCAGTTTTCAATAAATATGGCTTCAATACGGAAGACTATTACGTGCTTCTCTATAAGTATTTTATCTCGGTCTCTCGAGGGGAGCATGCAGACAAGCGGCTGCAGGCCTTTGCCAAAATCGCCGAGAAGAAGTTTCGTGACGGAATCGCGAAGCGTGACCCCATGGTTTTTGATTACCACAAGATCGAAAAGTATCTCAAGAGGATGATTGCGCTGGAAGGCATGGATGCTGCGGCGGCGAACCGCGTTCTGGGAGTTGAGAAAGGGACGAACCGCTTTGAGCGCGTGCTGGCCGAGGGACGAAATCAAAAAAGGTTTAATGAACTTGCTGCCCGCACTCTTAATCTAGAAACGACATCGATGCAGCAGGAGATGTTCAGCCTCGTGGGATCCGTGATTCGGGAATTCGAAGACGAGGAATTCAAAACACCGACATGGGATGAGGTCTTCGGGAGGATCCGGGATCAGGGGCTTCACAAGGTGCTTATTTTTGTAAAGAGACTAGGCCTCAAAGAGGGCGGGCCCCTATACGAACAACTAAGGCTGCAGTATTGGCGCCACCGCTTCCTCGCGCAGATGGAAGATACCTTTCGCGCCATCGGCCAATATCATCTGCGATCCATGACCTCGAGCGGCAATACGATTCGATGGAATTATATCCAGACCACTCATGACGTTGCCTCTATCGATAGCCCCTCGGGCGGAGAGGTGTACGGCGGTGTGCAAAAGCAGGTCTACGACGTCGTCCTGCTGGACGAAGACGAAAACATCACGATGAAATTCAATTTTCGCAATGGTTTTTTGCCGTTTAGCTATGTTCCCGAACCGGAGGTTGCTTACGTCCGCCGCCACCTGGGACGAACGGCCAATTTGCTGCGGACCGATCATGTGGCCCGGGATACGGCTCTCTTCGGGAACAACGGTAAAGAACAATCCGCCCTCACCTTTGACTTAAATTCGGGTGAGCAGTTTTTCGAATCGGCCGGCGCACCGTTCGGCGCCGTGGCGGTGCCGGAGGCCGGCGAAGTCATTCGCGGGACCACGGATTGGGAGTCCTTTGTTTCAAGTTTCGGTCAGGACGTCCAAGACGTTAATGAAGAAATCCGTAAGAAGTATGTGGAACTGCACGGCGAGTTGCGGAAATTCCTAGCGTTCGGCGAAGAGAAAAACCCCGATGTCCTGGCAAGCGTTGTCGACGCGCTTGAATTTGCGCAGGGCATGATGGATATCAATCGCGAAGAGTTTGAGGTCAGGGTCAAACTCCACACCGAAAAATATTCGCGTCAGTTAGAAGGCCAGGACCTAGGCATCTACATGAAGAGAGAAGGCATCGAAAGGGACATCGGTTTAGTCAGCACCATCTTGCAGGTTGCTCAGCAGGGAAAATGGGATACTGTCGAGAACGGCGTTCGTGAAATGCGTCGGACCATTCAGGACATTGCACGCGGAAAGAAAACGATTGCCGGCATAGATTTTGACGGGAAGGAAGCGACGGGCGAAGAGATGGCGAATTTTGAGTCTTTCGACCACGACGTCAACGCTTACTACGACCCTGAGGCAGGAAAATACGTTCGCAGAAGCAGCCGCGACTTCGTCATTCGTCGCGATGAAGATATGCTGGGAAATGAATTTGTCAATATCGGTAATGCAATCGCGGAGAAGAAAAGGTTGGGCAAAAAACTGACTTCGACAGAAAAGACTTTTGACGGGGTCGGCGCGGCTGTGAGCGTTGCCAATGTCTTGGGGAACCTTAGGCTTGCCGAACTCTCCAGGTTGGAGACGATGACCATACGGTTTCTCGTAACGCTTGTCCTCGGGTCGCCGAAGCTCGGTTTTCCGGGCGCGGTTATCGAGGAAGTCGAGATGCTGGACCGGTATATCAATCTCCATAATACGCCCGCCAGGGCGCGGCTGCTCAGTTTCGAATTGCTTCGCAATATGAGCGGGTACACCACCGAGACGGGAGCTATTCGCGATCTTTATGAGAGGCTCTATCTACCGGCCATGCGGCGTCAGGATTACAATGCTATAGGGATTCCCGGGATTCTGTGGGAACTGCAGATGTTGGAAGAGTGGAGTCATGATGAGGAACGTCCCGAGGAGGAAAGAAGGCTCGCTGCGAATATGGCCTATTCCTATCAAGTCGCTCTGGAGCAGAGATTTGTGGGAAAAGACTCCCTGCCCGGCGACTTCAGGGAGGCGTTTCAAAAGGGCCTCAAGAACCCCGTAGTCGAGAGACACATTAAAGAAGGGACGAAGACGGATCGGATTCCCAGAGAGCCCGCTCAGTTGGCAAAAAAACTTCGCGACGAGACTTATTATGACGAACTCATCCGGATGATGGAAGAAGACCGCGGTGTTCTCCGCGGTTTGAGCGACGGCGTACTCATGTTTCCGGGTGATTCGGTCTTTAACCATGAAGAGATTCGCAACGCGCTGACACGAATGAGCCGTGAGGGGTCTCCGAATGTGGTTACAGCCGTTTGGTCTTTTGTCCTTGCCTACCGGGTTGTCCGCGAGCTGACCACAAAGCGCAAGGCCCAGGATGTCGATGACTTCATCGATCAGATAATCACGGATCTGATGACGCACGATGGTTTTACCAACCCTGCGCTGCTTTCCGATCTGGCTTCACGCAGTGCCGACCTCCGGGAAGTTCATGGCCTCACGCTCATGAATAGGGGAAAGGATCCGGCGAAGAATCAGGCGGATGTCAATCGCCTGGCCATGGCCCCGTTGCTCCGGGCCGCAAAGGCAACGTTTCATGAGGGCCTCGAACACGGTGACGAAGAGCATCAAGAACTGCTTAATTACGAGGCTGCGGAAACGGCGTTACGCTTTGCTGCGATGCAACTCGGAGCGAGCGATGAATTTCTCGACGAGATGTTAGAGATCGATTCCGATGATATCGAGCGGCTGACCTTTTTCGAAAAAACCCTCGCCGGAAAGAACCGTTACCTGGATACCTACCGCGTAGTCATGGAACAGGAGCCCAGATACCTTCAGCTTCGTGAAGGCCTCAGCAGTGTGCGCTCCGAGCTCAGAGCCTCACCTTTTTCAGACGCAGACATTCGTGACATTCTGGGCACCGACTATGCAGAGATCCTCGAAGCCCTGCTTAGCGACCCCGCCACTCGGGCCAAATACGAAACAAAAGTACCTATCGCGGCCATGCTTCTGGCGCATCGCGCACATAAGATGCTCGATGAAGATGCGGCTGCCTTGGTCCAGGCGAACCTGCAACCGCTTAGCGGGGTATCCGAGACGGAATTCGACGAGCGCATTAAGGGGTTTCGAACGGCACCTGCTGAAGAGAAGCCCAAAAAGAAAATCAGCGCCGGCGCGCCGGCCGAATTTCGTGACGGAATCAAGGCCATTAATGAAGCCAAGCGGGCTAAAAAGAAGGTCTGGCAACTGCCCGAACGTGATCGCATCACGATCCGGTATATGTTTCAGAATATTCTCCAGGAAAATGACGACAAGACCCGAGCCTCGATGGTTCGCGAACTCAAAGCCTTTGTCGGTGATAACGAAGACCGGGCGCAGTATCTGATACCGGTCATTCACGAAATGGTGGTCAGAAAATACCCCGAGAAATTTTTTGAGGATATTGAGAGTCTTGTTGCCGTCGCGGCCGATAGAAAAACTCAGTCGCTCATGGATGTTTTTACGACGTGGCGCCGGTTGGAAGAGGCCATGCAATCGGCTTCAAGCCCGGTGGAACAGGCAACCCATTATCGGAGCGCGACGACGCTCTTCCGGGATTTGCGGGCCGGGTACTCGCAGCCGGGCGTAACTTTCGAAAATCTGCTTCATGAAGAAGTTCAGGACGATCGTTTTAAGTGGTACGGCTATGAGAAACCCTATGTCTCACGGATGGATCAAGGCCTTCGCGATACCCTGACTCCCGCGACGCGCAATATCGTGCTGGGCGTTTATACGGGCATTGAGGAATCGAAAAATAAAGACGCCGCGGAGCAAGCGGCGGTTATGGCAAAGATCGGTAATTCGGGCGCCAGGATCGTCATGATGGAGAGCTTTATCGATTTTAATATACCCGCAAAAAACCGCGAGAAGGCGATATGGCTTCTCGAGAGAATTGCCAAGACGGCCGAGAGCGTTGATGAAATTCACGTCTTCGCCAAGGTGTTGGATTATCTGGATAAAGACTTGGTGCGCGAAACCGCGGGCTTCTTTGTCGCGAGCCTTGACGCACTGTTGGAGAAGCCTGAACACCGGGCACGTTTTGCCGAGATTACGCGGGAAAATTTCTGGTCTCGCAGCTTATGGCCGGGACTGTTTGCCTCCGACCAAAAGCTCAACGTGGATCTGAAGACAACACTCATGGATCATCCCAATATCCGAAAGGCGCTCTTGGCGCAGGCAACAAGCAGTAATCCGGTAATCGCAGCGCACCATGTGGCCTTGATAATGGACTATGCGGTATTAGCGTTGGCGGTTGACCCGAAAGTCGCACCGCAGATGGAAGCCCTCGTTACAGACCTGTTTGTGAACCTTTTCGAAAAATTCGGTTTCGCGCCGAGCGGATTTATGTCGCAGCTTGATGAATACGCGACGCACCATTCTCAGGAATTTAGCGACATCTATCTCTGGCTCGGCAAAGCTGCCGAGCATGTCTTCCGGAAGGCCTTGCGCGAAGGCAATTTCAAGAATGCCCAATATGACCGCTTTCGCGGCATCATACAAGGGGACGCGGCGCTCGCGAAAATCCCTACCTTAGATAAGATTTTGAATGACCCGGCCGCCTTATCAAGCAACCGCGAACTCTATGAGCGCATCATGCGCGAGGCTAAAGAGAAATTGCAGACAGATGCGATCCAGGCGGATCTGCGGACGATCACGGCCGATGCCTTAGATCGGTTTGAAGCTATTTTTCTGCGTGCTCCGAAAAACTTCAAAGAATTCTTCGCCATGATTTCCGAAAGGGGTTATCTCGAATTCCATCATACTCTGCGTGACTATGATCTCAGCCCAGAAAGTGACCTCGCTCTCGAGTTTGAGGATTTTTATTATCAGCACATTCAGATGCGGGAGATGGAAAACACGTTTCGCGCTTTGGGGCAGACGGCGATTGCTCTGGGGTCTGACGAAGGGGAGTGGTATTTTGATTATGCGCTTCCTCTTGAAGGCGGCCGCAAGGTCCGCCTGGATGCAGTTCAGGTCAAGGGCGGAGAAATCGCGCGAGTCCACCTATTCAGCAACGGCCGCCTCGGCAAGACGGACCAGGAGTATATCGATTCCACACTGGGGATTCTGCAGCAGCTCACCATGGCCCAGCGCGCAAGCGGTTATGTCACCGGCGAATTTCCCCTCACTAAAAATACTCAAATCTACGTGACCCACCTCGGTTCGGCTCTGAACCTCCTCGAGCGCTACCGTGGCTGGGTGCGCGGTATGCAAAACGAATTCAGTGTGCGGGTTGATTCTTTGGAAAGGTACGATACCATCGACAAAATCATCGCGGAGATTCGCGATAATCTCCGTGCCGATGAGCCCGCGGAATTTGCCGAGACGCTGGAGGTTCTGATCCGAGAGATCGGAACTCTCATGGAGGATAAGTCGCCGGCCGAACGCCAGGAAAGCATCCGCAAATGGCGTTCGATTAACCTGTATTTACAGACACTGCGCCTTCGAGACGGAAAAAGGATCGGGGTCGGCACTTCGAAATTTATGGCTGCCGGGATCGATGCGGCCGTCAAGGCGCTTGATGCCCACGGTGACATTCCCGTAACGCTGCCGGCATCGTTGAGAAAACAGTTTCGCATCGACAGTGCAGAAACCATGGGGCAGTTGATCGACCTGCTTTTTTCGAAGGATGTCAGCAGGCATCGGGATCTGCGGGCCGGACTCGCCGCTTTGTTGGAAGTGCTGGACGGCCTGCCCGCCGAAGGGGACACGATTACTTACAGGCAAGCGTTAATATTAGGAAAAGCTAAGCAAGAGATTTGGGATCCGTTCGAACGCGCTTTTGATGACTTAAAAATCGATCCAAAGGATGCGGGCAGATACCAAAGAGCAGCGGATATTATGAACACGATGCAGACGAAACCGGGTTTTGACGGCAAACCGTTTGTCGAGGGGTTGTTTCCGCCGCTTTTCGGGCTGCCTTCTGACCGCCCGGGAGAAGAAACCCGGACGATTATCGGACTTGTTGATCCTGACGGGGCTCATTACCGTGCATCCCAACATCTTCCGGGCACTTATGTGAGCGTTGCCGATCCTGATACTTCCCGCACATTCAGCGGGACCGATGATATCTTGAAGAATCTCGAATCCGGATGGCAGATACTGACGGTACCCTATAACAGGGACCCCGGTTTTCAACTTACATTGGAGCCGAAAGATGTGATGGTTGTGCGGCGGTCGGATGTCGAGCGCCAAATGCTTTCCGAAAAGCTCGCTGCGGTCGTCGATCAGGCCGGCGGCAGTACCGCTGCCGCGCAGCAAGGAGTGGCTACAGACTTTTATTATGACACCGAAGCCGGTGAATATCGCTTAACCAACGAACGCAGTTTCAATTTCGAGAATCGCGACCGCATCCCGCAACAAGTAGCGGTTCGCTTTCGTAATATTCCGGTGGATACAAAGACAATGCGGCCGGGCCTTATTCCGAAGGGAGATTTACCTTGGGCGAATACGCTTTGGGGCATGGAAACGGGCAACGCCTACAGCGATGTACCCGTATGGAATTTGAGCGATGATGAGTACCATGAAATCCACTCACGTGTGCGAGCGCTCTATGCTGCCGCCGACAAACAAGAAAGAGAGATCTTAGCCCGTCAGCTTTATGACTACGTAAAAGCACGTAACTACATGAGCCGGCGCCTTGAGGCGATTGTCGCGCTGCAGTTGGTTCCCTATGAGGGTGATTACGAAGTGGCCCAGGTTGCGGAAATCGACGGGATCGTGAGCCCGCTCTTTTATATGTTCGTAAAATCATCGTTTGAATCGATACAGGAGATCATCGCGCTGGAGGAATACATCCAGGACCCGAGTACCTCGGCCGCCGGCAAAACCATCATGATGGGAGTCTTGGCGAGCGATGTTGAGCAGTTAGCCATCATGGACAAAGACGTCCGGCAGGTATTTCAGGGTCTTAGAGCGAATCCGAAGATTGCATGGCTGACATCCAATCTCGGAGATGACTTAAGCGAGTACGCCGCGGAGCGAAACGACATTTCGGTGCAGGATACCAAAGACATGGCTGCTTTAACGTCGGCAGTGATCAAGGCAACTCAGGACAACGAGGACAAAAAACTGCGGCAGTTCGAGGAGAAGTCCAAAACATCGCGGGTGCTGCGCATGACTGCTCTCGGGCCTTTGGAATCGGCGATGGATGAGCCCGGGATCAAAGCAAACCAACTCAGAATCATCGGCCGGGCGATCGGGCTGCTTGCCCGTAATGCAGCCGACTTCGACGAAATTTCCATGTATTTGGACCTCATAGGTTACGGAAATGTTTCGGATAAGCATCACCGCTATATATCAGAACCGCTTCTGGCCGCGGTTGAAGAGAGGCTTGCGGATCCCGTGCAAAGACGGCAGTTTGACAAGCATCTTCGTGTAAATTTCTGGAGGAATATCTTATGGGCGCGTTTGCTGCAGGGATCGAATCAGGGAATCACGGCTGAATATCCAAATATCACACAGACGATTACCGAACTCGTCGCCAGTGAGGATCCCACTCTGGCTTTTGAGGCACTGCAGATTGTTTTGCAATATAGCGACCGGCAGGGGAAAAAAGGCGAAGCACTCTTGCGTGTCGCTTTTCTCAAGATTTTCGGGCGCTATGGTTTTGATAGCGAGCATTATGTTCATCTCTTTCATGCGGCGCTCGTCAACTATAGCAGCGCCTATCCGATCATGGTTGAAGCCATGGCCCAAACCTTCCGCGAGGGTTTACAAACCATGGATGTCAAATATATTGATTATCGCAAGGCCGAGCGATTGGTCCGCATGCTTGTGGGTCCGGGCCGTAAGAATCCCGACAAACTCCTTGGTATCGATTCCGAGGATCCCGCCAAGAAAACTGTATTCGACCGTGTTCTTGATGAAGCGATTCTTGATAAGGCCGTCACCTATCGCGACACCTATAACGTTTTTGTTGAACGATTACAACGAAACTTCTACAGATTTATCACGCGTGAAATCGAGCATTTTGAGGCTGAGCACTTTCGATTCCCGGATTTTGACGAAATCATCGGCAACATCGGTGCTCACGGTACTTTTCGCGGAGCGGGCCTGACGCAGGGGAGTTTCTACTACGAGCAACTCCGGCTGCAATATGTGCGGTATGCCTACTTGCGCCAACGCGAGAAGACATTTAGGCGCATGGCCCAAGTGACTTTTTTTGTTGCGAACCCCGCATTGGATTTGATTTTTGATTACGATCTAAAACTTTACGAGCCCTCCGGGAGCGGTGCCGTTCAGCATCACCGGATTGATATTGCCGTTCGCGAAAACAACAACCTCAAATCCTTCAATATTTTTACATCGGGGTTGGAAGATGTGCCCTTTAAAGCGAGTCCGCAAAAGGAGTACGTGGACACCGTAATGGGGACCATTGCCTTAGGAAGCCGCCTCAGACTCGAACCCGGTGCTATGGTCGATCGCATCCCGATTCAGCGTGCGGCGGGTCTGACGACCCAGGTGGATCTGGTGCCGGCCGTTAATTATCTGGCGGAAACCAAGGTGCTCGGAACAGGGCCGACCGCCAAACGAGCCAGAGACTATATGGACCTGGGGAATTTCCTGGAGACTTTCGTAAGGCCTCAGATCCCGAAGACCCAGGAGCACGGCGAAGACACTTATAATAAACTGAGGGCGTCCTACCGGTTTTTACAAGATGATCTCTCAGAGAGAAACTTGAACGACGCCGGGGATCTGGAAAAGAGAACACTGGAATTAGAACTTGTTGAAGCGGCCTTCATGAAGGCGCGCATGGCAATGCAGGTCAACAAACAGCAGGGGAACACGGCGCCATTCGTGAAGATCCTGGACCAAGCGCTGGAAGAGACCGTCTTGCCTGCCATGACCGCTGGTGCCCGCGACTATGCAAAGAGCGCGCGGCTTGCCGGACGGCGCGGTGTCATTGCGCAGCAGAATTTTACCAATCTCGTAGGGGACGCGAACCGTGATTTCCCCATAGCCGATCGGCACAAGATTCTCGAACAAAGTACCCGGCAGATGTACGCGCCGGGGGCCGTGGGTGCGGCAGGGCAACCCTTGAGGATGGCGCTTTGGGGAATCGAAATGGCCAATGCCTATTCCCAGATCCGTTTGTGGGAAATGGACGATGAGAAAAGAGAATATATTGCCGGAACTGTCCAAAACCTTCTTACTTCGGAAGACTTCGATAAAGACTATGAGGGATTTGAAGAGTATCTGATCTTAAGCGGCGACGCCGGCATGAATTATTATTTCCAGGCCTTTGCGGCTTTTCAGGAAGCCGTTTTTACGAAGGACTATCCGCTTGAGAATGTGGTGCGGCTTGACCGTAAGCTGAAAAATGCGCCGAAGGAGCTGTTCCCCGGGCAGGCGCCCCATTTGCTTTTCCAGTTCATGCAGCGTTTGCAGGAAGCCATTCGGGCCGGAGAAACAAGCCCCTATGAAAGACAGGTCTTCACGGTTCTGAATATCCAGCTATGGAAGGAGTTGCTGGGTGATTTTCGTGCCGAAGGCATTCCAGCTAAAGAACGCATGACGGAGGGCATGAAGAATCCGGCCCTGACACGCTTTATGGGAGATCCTGACCTCCTGCCGCCGAATACAGGGGGCGACCTCAAAGCGGCGACGCTTGAAGCGATAGACGAATTTTTGGCGGAAGAGAGAAATCGCGGACGCTTCATGAATTTTGTGCGCGCCAACTGGTGGACGCCATGGAATCTTTTTCACGGAGAGGTGGCCAAGGCATCCGCGAAGTCGCCGCTCTTGTTCAACAATATTCGCGCCACATTGCTGGAAAGCGCGCTGGATGACGATCCGCAGGTTGCCCTGACGGTCATCAGGATGCTTTCGGATCAGTATTACCATCTGGTCGATGCCGAGCGGCTGGCAAAGGAGGGGCCTCTCCCGGAAGGGATGGCCGTGCCGTTTGAACCGGCACAACTGGAGCAGGTTTCCTCATTGCTTGAAGCTATAATTCGCGGATTGATTCGGAAACACGGTTTTGATATTGAGACCTATCATGTTCATGTCGATCAGGCCGGTCACTATTTGCCCGAGCATCAAACCATCGTCACAGACGAATTAAAACGTCTTTTCACCGAAGAATTGCAGATGGCGAGGCCCGAGAAATCCCGGCTGGATTATGCTAAAGCGATTCGCTGGTTTACGGCTTCGGCGGCGTCGACTGACGCGGCGAGCACCGAGTCCGCCCGGGCGACAACGGAGAAACTTTTGGAAACAGATGACGGGCGCACCTTTTTCGACCGTATTTTGGATGAGGGCAAGAATCGCGAAATTTACGATGCGGCTTTCGCGCGCAGCGAACTCAGAACAGAAGTTGTGAGTGATGCGGTTGTATCCGAAGCGGAGCTTTCCGAGACGGCAAGATCTTCGGCCGGCTTTCTTTATCTGGAGCGCACGCCGCCGCCCGCCGAGCTGCGTTCTCTTATCCGCGTGGTTCGAGATGCCCCATGGCGCAGTGTCGAAGGCGCGTTTCGCGTGCTTGTCGATCTGCCCGAGATTCTCGCGGCACAGATTCTTTTCGGAGCAGGTATTGGGGCACGCAGCCGCCACGGTTTGGATGAGCGCTATGAGAAACTCCGAAACGATCTCGAACGCCTGCCGCTTGAGCAAATCGGGTTTCAGCAGAGCGGTGCGGCCGATGTCGTCTACGTGACTTCCGAGCTCCCGCAAAAGGGCCTCCTTCTTTCTGTTTTGAAGACCATGCCGTCTACAAACTTACTGGTTATCGTTGTTCCGCCGAAAGGTTATAACGAGGCCTCGCCCCTCACTCTTCAGGCGACGGTCGATCAAGCGGACGCGTTAGAAGCGGAGTTGAATGCCGGGCTTGATGGAAAGCGGGTTCATATTGAGGTGCCTAAAACTCGGGCGCGCGCAAGAAGCACTATTCAATACGCCAAGCGGACTCTCTATGGCCTGCGCGGCCGCGATAGTGAAACCTCCTCTGCCGAAGCCGTTCAGGACCGCCTGGTTTACATTCACCACGAGGAATTGCTCAGCGTGGAAGAATACAGCGCGTTCGGAGAATATATCCGCGATGCGAAGTCGGTATCTCATCGCTTAGCGAATGGCGATAGAGACGCGTTTGGAAAGCACTTCTTCCTTTTAAAAGGTGCGGCAGATATTTCCCAGCAAACACTCGAAGGGGTCATGCACCGCATTTTCCGCGGCGAGCGTCACTATACCTATGAGGACAGCATCGTCAGCGCCGACATGCTGGCTGCCATGATGTCCGCCGAAGCCGACATCGCCGCCTACCTCGCCGCCGCCGCGTAACGTAGCGTAACGTAGGGACAGTCCCTCCCCCAGGGACACACTTACGGATTTCTGGCCGTCCGAGACGCACGAGCTGAAAGCAAGTCTGCCCGAAACGCTAGCGCAGGACGGGCAGGGAACACTCCTTCAAAACGCGCTGCTGCGCTCGGAGTTAATTTTTGGGACT
>JAUYMS010000037.1 GCA_030698625.1 Candidatus Omnitrophota bacterium
TTGCTTTGCTCAAGCTCCACCGTGCGCAAATGCTGGATGATTTCTTCTGAGGTATGTTTCTTCCTTGGCATATCCCTGCCCCTTTCGGTTATGGCTCCAGATTAGCATATCCTCTGGACCAGTTTTACCCGGGCAGGTCAAGCCGGATGAGCCGAGAGGTTCACGTCCGGTTCTGAGAGGGACTGTGGCTGAAATGCCACGGCCTACTCACCCGTACATTTGGACATGGGAAGGCTGGTTATACCTGGCGGCCGTGTTGGATTTGTTTTCACGGGGAGTGGTGGGATTGGCTATGGATAAAACGATTGCCGATACCTTGGTCACGCAGGCGATGAGGCAGGCAATTTTGCGGCGTAATCCCAGCAAGGGTCTTATCTGCCATTCGGACCGAGGCAGTCAGTATGCCGGCCATAACTTCAAGGCGATCTTGAGCCACAACGAGTTTGTCGGCAGCATGAGCCGGAAAGGCGATTGCTGGGATAACGCTGTCGCTGAGAGCTTCTTTCACACGCTCAAGGTGGAATTGATTCACCGGAACCGGTTCAGAACGCGAGATGAAGCGAAAAGAAAGATTTTTGAATATGTGGAGATGTATTACAATCGCAAACGGGCTCATTCAACGCTCGGCTTTCTGAGTCCTTTTGAGTACGAAAGGCGGGCCGTAGCATGAGCGGGTTATCCACATATCCACACAATTCACAAAGAGAAAGAAAAAAAGAAGCAAAAAAAGAAAGAGAAACGGCTGCGGCTACGGTTTTACTATCTTAACAAAACGTCCACTGTTTTGGGGAAGGTCAAACCCACCAACGAATGGATTTTCATACAAAGTCTGAAAGATGCTAAAATGACCTATTCGGCTGTTTGCGATTGTCTTTCAAAGAGAAGTGCCTGTAAATGATGGCAAAGATTGTAAAACACAAGGATCAGCTGTTGAAGGATGGCGATCACTATTCTGAGGAAATCACTTTTGTTGGAAATTATCTTCCCAGGAAGTGCGGCATTGCAACTTTCACAACAGATCTGAGGGAAGCCACCCAGCGCCATTATGGCGGTACGGTTAGGATGCCTGTCATTGCTCTGAATGACCGCCAAGAAGGCTATGATTATCCGGATGCGGTGGAAGGGACGATTTTACAATCGGCCCGTCAGGATTATGAAACAGCAGCAGAATTTGTCAATCGCAGCAACAGTAAGTTGGTTTGTTTGCAACATGAATACGGCATATTTGGGGGAGATGATGGGAATTATATCTTAGATTTTCTGTCCCAAATCAGGTTGCCGGTTGTGACGACGCTCCATACCGTTTTAGAGAAGCCCTCGCGGGGTCAAAAGGAAATTATTGTAGGAATGGACTCCATGACGGCGAAGTTCGTTGTGATGAGTCGGAAAGCCAAGAAATTCTTACATGCAAAGTATGATATCTCTAATGATAAAATCGCGATCATTGAACACGGGATTCCGCAATTTCTCCCCGGTGATCCTGCTCACTTTAAGTCTGTGATTAATCTTGCGGGCAGAACGGTCCTACTTAGTTTTGGTCTTTTGTCTCAAAACAAAGGTGTGGAAACTGTTTTGGAGGCTTTGCCCAAAGTGGTTAAGCGCTTCCCAAAGCTTGCTTATGTCATCTTAGGCGTCACCCACCCCAATGTAAAAAAGCACGAGGGTGAAAGCTACCGTATTTCCCTCAGAAGAATGGTCCGAGAATTAGGCCTTCAAAAGCACGTTTTTTTTCACGATCAATTTGTTGCACTCAAACAGTTGACCGAGTATTTGCAGGCCACGGACATTTATGTAACGCCTTATTTATCCAAAAACCAAATTGTCAGCGGGACCCTGGCTTATGCCTCAGGATCCGGGATCCCTGTGCTTTCGACCCCCTATTGGTACGCGGAGGAATTACTTGCGGGAGGAAAAGGTGTTCTCTTTCCGTTTCGGGATTCCAAACGGCTGGGAACCTTGCTCTTGGATTTGTTGGGGGCGCCCCAAAAACTTAAATTAATGCGAAAAAAGGCTTTTGCGCAGGGGCGCCAAATGATTTGGCCTGCTGTGGCACGATCCTACATTGACCTTTTCCATGAGGTGATTTCCAAGCAGATTCGAAAAAAAGTCATTCTTAAAAAACGCCTTGTACCGACTGAATTGCCTGAAATTTCTTTGCGGCATGTGCAGCGCTTGACGGATGACACAGGTATATTACAGCATGCAAAAGGGATTGTCGCCAACCGCAAGGAAGGCTATTGCCTTGATGACAATGCGCGCGCTTTAATCATGACGCTTCAGCATTATAAACAAACAGAGAGTCAGGAAAGCTTTGAGCTTGCCGCAATTTATTTGGCTTACATTCAATACGCACAAAAAGAGAACGGCTCCTTCCGTAATTTTATGAATTATCGTCGCGAGTTTATAGAAGACGATGGCTCTGAAGATAGTCAGGGGAGGGCCCTTTGGGCCCTTGGATATGCCGTTCAGGTTTGTGCCGAGAATCCGTTAGGCTCGGTGGCAAAGGAGCTTTTTCACGCATCGAAACATCTCGTGACCCAGATGGGCACCCGGGCAACGGCCCTAGGCATTTTGGCCTTATGTGAGTACCTTGAAAAGTACCCGAAAGATCGTGAGGTGTTTGAACTTTTACGTGACGCAAGTGACAAGTTGGTAAAGGTTTACAAGAATAATGCCTGCTCAGACTGGGCATGGTTTGAAGAGAAATTGACTTATGATAATGCTTTTTTACCCCTGGCCCTTTTAAAGGCCTACCGTTTAACTCGAGATAAGACGTATTTATCGATTGCGAAGAAGACGCTTTCCTTTTTGGAAGCAATTTATTTTAAGAGTGAATACTTGCAGCTTGTGGGAAATAATCGGTGGATGACGAAATCCAGTAAAGCGTGTCTTTTTGATGAGCAACCCGTGGATGCCATGGCATCGGTCCTTCTTTTTCAAGAGGCTTATTTAACGTTCAACGATAAGCGCTATCTGGATCTTATGAGAATGTCTTTCGATTGGTTTGTGGGGAAAAACAGGCTTGAGAAACCCCTCTATGATTTTAAGTCTAATGGATGCCGGGACGGCCTTATGGAAAAAAATGTAAATATGAACCAAGGAGCGGAAAGCACACTGTGCTATCTAATATCTCTTTTAACGGTGACGGATGTTTCCTATGTGGATATGTCCAAGCCAAAAACTATCTTATGAGGTGAGCCTTTGAGGGAAAAATTATTTTTAAGAAATCCCAAAAACCCAATCTTGTCGGCAAAAGATTGGCCGTATGAAGTCCATTCAGTTTTTAATGCGGGTGCGGCAATCTGCAAAGATGAAACGATACTGCTGGCACGATGTGAAGATTATCGGGGTATTTCTCATTTGACGGTCGCGAGAAGCCGAAATGGTGTTGATGGGTGGCGGATCGATCCCTCCCCGACGATTTTGGGGGAACCCAAAAGATTCAAAGAGGAACGATGGGGGATTGAAGATCCGCGCATCACCTATGTGGAGGAAGAGAATAAGTGGTATGTCGCGTACACCTCTTTTTCATCGGAAGGCCCTTTGGTTTCTTTGGCAGAAACGGAAAATTTTAAAGATTTCAAAAAACATGGGGCTATTCTCCTGCCGGATAATAAAGACGCGGCTCTTTTCCCATGTCGTTTCAATGGACAGTGGTTTATGATCCATCGCCCCGTATCGATGACCTCGGGGGCTTCGAACATGTGGATTTCTTCCTCTCCTGACAAACTTCACTGGGGACACCATGAGGTATTGCTGAAGACGAGTTCCGGCGGCTATTGGGATTGCGTTCGCATTGGTCTTTCTGCGCAGCCCTTAAGAACAGAGCACGGGTGGCTTGTCTTGTATCACGGTGTGCGGGGAACAACCAGCGGAGCCATCTATCGCCAGGGTCTTCTGCTTTTAGATTTAGAGAATCCAAGAAAAGTCTTGCGGCGTTCCGACGCTTGGATTTTTGGACCAGAAGAGAATATTGAGATTAAAGGAGATGTTGGGAACGTGACCTTTTCGTGCGGATGGCTTTTAGATGAAAAGAAGAATAGACTTCACATGTATTATGGCGGTGCGGATACGGTTATCTGTTTGGCCACCGCTCCTTTTGACCGGGTTATGGATTATGTCCGAAAGATGCCCGAGGTTTAATGTATGATCAGCAAATCAGCTGAGCACGAATATGATGAAAGACCGTGGGGCAGTTATGAAGTCTTGCTTGATGAAACCGGGACGGGTTTTAAGGTCAAGCGGATTGAGGTAAAGCCGAAATCCAGGTTGAGTTTGCAAAAACATGCCAGAAGAGGTGAGATCTGGATCGTTGTCAAGGGAGAAGGTATTGTGACTGTCGGCGAAGAAGAAGTTCCGGTCAAAACCGGCTCGGTGGTAAATCTTCCTAAAGAAGCCCAACATAGGATGACCAATAATGGTGATGAACCCCTTATTTTTGTGGAAGTTCAATTGGGCGATTATCTCGGAGAAGACGATATTACAAGACTCCAAGACGATTACAATCGAACCTAAATATGAAAAATAAGCGTATCGCCGTTCTCTCGCCGGTCGCTTGGAGAACACCCCCAAGGGAATATGGGGCATGGGAGACGGTGGCGAGTAATTTAACGGAGGGGCTTGTAGCTCGGGGATGGGACGTAACGCTCTATGCCACCGGGGATTCTATCACAAAGGCCCGGTTACGCTCGGTGGTTCCAAAGGGTTACGAGGAAGATAAAAGCGTTGATCCCAAAGTGGCCGAGTATGCCCATATCGCAGAGGTGTTCGAACATGCAAGTGAGTTTGACCTCATCCACAGCCACCTTGATTTTATGCCGCTTACGTATTCAAGGCTTGTTCAAACACCTGTTTTGACCACGATTCACGGATTTTCATCCCCCCAAATTATGCCGCTCTATGAAAAATATCGTGACGGCTATTTCGTCTCAATCTCGGAATCCGATCGCGCCCCGGGCCTCAATTACCTTGCAACGGTTTATAATGGGATTGATCTTGCCGCACATGAGTATTTTGATCAGCCCGGAGAAGAGCTCGTTTTTTTGGGGAGAATCCATCCCGACAAAGGTGTCCATCTGGCCATCGAAGTTGCAAGAGAGCAAGAAAGGAACTTGATTATTGCCGGCATCATTCAAGATGAAAAGTATTTTAAAGAAAGAGTCGAGCCCTGGATCGACGGCAAAAAGATTTGCTTTATTGGAGCGGTAGGCCCGAAAGAGAAAAATGAACTCTTCAAAAAGGCTTATGCGCTTTTGCATTTAAATACACTCAAAGAACGTTTCGGGCTTGTTTTGGCAGAGGCCGGTGCCAGCGGAGTTCCCGTAATTGCAATGGATCAGGGATCTTGCCGCGAAGTTATTCGTGACGGCGAGACAGGTTTTTTGGTCCGCAATGTTAAAGAAGCGCTTGAGGCGCTTGAGAAAGTGCCGTCAATATTGCGCGCAAGATGCCGGGAGCATGTTGCCCATAAGTTTTCCGTAGCTTGCATGGTTGCAAAATATGAAGAAGCTTACGCGCGTCTCTTTGAACTTGAACGGGAAAAACATACAGGTAGGGAAAGAGTGAGCGCGTGAATAAAAATCTTATAACCCGTTATGACGGCAATCCTATATTGACGAAAAAGGACATTCCTTATCGCGTTGAAACAGTGCATAACGCGGGTGTGGTCAAAGTTGGTGAAACATATGTAATGCTTTTCAGATCTCATTTAAGGACGGGGCGATCGATTATCGGGCTTGCTGAAAGTGAGGATGGTTTTAAGTTTAACGTACAGCCAGAGCCTTTTATGGTGCCGGCCCCAAAAGGGATATTTCGGGAGTACGAGGAATACGGCGTTGAAGATCCGCGCATTACTTTCCTCGAAGGAAAATATTTCATTACCTATAGCGCCTATTCGCGCCACGGCGTCCGTATCGGACTGGCCGCGAGCGAAGATTTTAAAAGCGTAGAACGGATTGCTTTCATCACTCAGGTCGATCACCGCAATGTGGTACTCTTTCCTGAAAAGATCAAGGGTCGCTACGTTCGTCTCGATCGACCGCATTCGGAAATAAACCCCTGGTCCATTTGGATATCTTATTCTCAGGATTTAAAATATTGGGGTGAATCTCAAGCAGTTATGCAACCCGAAAAGTATCATTGGGACGAAATGAAAATCGGCCCTGGTGCCCCACCTATTAAAACAGAGAAGGGGTGGCTCTCTATTTACCATGGGGTTTTTCCTACGATGGCCGGATGTGTGTATCGACTTGGAGTTGCACTCCATGACCTTCAAGATCCCTCGAAGGTCCTTGGGATTGGCGATTCATGGATCTTGCAGCCCGAAGATCCCTGGGAAGTCACAGGCTATGTTCCGAATGTTGTCTTTTCTTGCGGGGCGGTCCCTGAACCTGACGGAACCGTTAAAATTTATTGGGGTGGTGCCGACAGCGTAATGTGCGTTGGGACGGCTTCTCTAGATGATCTTGTTACATTATGTGCCAGCGAATCAAGAAGCATTCTTCCATAGAAATCATGTGAAGCCCCTCAAGGGCACAAGCCACTTCGATGGAATTTGTTGGGGCTTTTGCTTATTAAGACTCCCCAATATCAAATAAGGCGTTAATTGATTTATGGCTCTCATCAGCTTACAAGAAATTTCACTGGCGTTCGGAGGACCGGCGCTTTTTGATCAGCTCAGCATGCAGCTTAATGCGGGCGAACGCACGGCGCTGCTCGGCCGTAACGGTGCCGGCAAGACGACCCTAATGAAGGTCATGGCCGGACAGACCAATGTGGGAAGCGGCCAGGTGGTGTATCAAAAAGGGATTACTGTGACCCACCTACCCCAGGAAGTGCCTGCGGGGTTGACGGGTTCGGTTTTTGACGTGGTTCTGGCTGGATTCGGCGAACACGTTAAGCTATTGAGCGATTATCATCATCTAAATCATAGGTTGCAGACGGAGTACTCGGAACAACTCATGCGCCAGCTCGGACGGCTGCAGGCTGAGATGGATCATACGAACGGTTGGGAGACGCACGGTCAGGTCGAAGCAATGATAGAGCGTGTCAAGCTTGATCCCGAAGCCGAGTTTGACCGCTTGTCGGGTGGTCAGAAACGCCGGGCACTTTTTGCCAAGGCCCTCGTGACAAATCCCGATGTTCTGCTGCTTGATGAACCCACGAACCACCTTGACATCGAAGCAATCGAATGGCTTGAGGAGACCTTAAAGGATTATCAGGGTTCGCTTGTTTTTGTCACGCACGACCGGGTGTTTATGGAACATCTAGCGACACGTATAATCGAATTGGAGCGTGGCCGCATTTTCAGCTGGGCTTGCGATTACCCAACGTTTTTGGAGCGCAAACAAATGGCGCTTGATGCTGAAGCCGCGGAACGGTCGCGATTTGAAAAGAAGCTGGCGCAAGAGGAAATTTGGATTCGGCAGGGAATTAAGGCGCGCCGTACGCGTAACGAAGGGCGGGTGAGGGCGCTCGAAAAACTGCGACAAGAAAAGGGCCAACAACAAAAGGCCGTGGGGCTTGCAAAAATCCGGCTTCAGGAGTCAGACCGATCCGGGCAATTAGTGACCAAGGTGGAGCATCTCTCATATGCTTACGGGGACCTTTGTCTGATTCGCGATTTTTCCACACAAATTATGCGTGGCGACAAAATCGGAGTGATCGGATCGAACGGGTCCGGCAAAACAACGCTGCTCAGGCTTTTGCTGGGTCAGCTTGAGGCGCAACAAGGAACCGTAAAATTGGGCACGAATCTTCAGACCGCCTATTATGACCAAATGCGCGCGCAGCTGGATGAAAACAAGACGGTGGCTGAGAATATATGCGACGGAGATACCATTATCCTAAACGGAAAACCGCGAAATGTTATGGGTTACCTGCAGGATTTTCTCTTTGCACCCGTCAGGGCGAGGACTCCGATTAAGGTGCTATCCGGAGGGGAGCGCAACCGCCTGCTGCTTGCGAAACTATTTACAAGCCCAGCGAATCTTCTGGTCATGGATGAGCCCACCAATGACCTGGATGTGGAAACGTTGGAACTCTTGGAAGAGTTGCTGGCGGATTACTCCGGAACGCTGCTTTTAGTGAGTCACGACCGCGCATTTCTAAATGATGTGGTTACCTCTACGATTGTGCTGGAGGGCGGTGGAAAGGTCCGTGAGTATATCGGGGGCTATGATGATTGGGTCAGGCAACGCGGGGCATATCCGAAAGCCGAACGAAGCGCACCCGCTGTGAAGAAAAAGGCCCAGAAAGAGCACGAAGGTCCCAAATTATCGGCTGAAGAGAGAAAGGAACTCTCCAAGCTCACGAGTCAGATTGAAAAATTAGAGGCGTCACAGGAAGGGCTATTTAGGAAAATGGGAGAACCTTCGTTTTATTTCAAGACGCCGCGGAAGGAAATCACTGAGATTCAGGCCGAAGCGGAACGGGTCAAAATTGCCCTTGAAAAGGCTTATCACCGCTGGGAAGAATTAGAAAAACCGACGCCGCAATAGTACATGAGCCGGTCGCGGCACTCGTCTGATGCGTAGAGCCTCTTTTACAGCAGTATTTTTTTCAATTGATTGACGCTAGCATCAAAGCTATTGAATATAGGGATGTTCGTGAACTCGTTGAGTTCCTTTATGTGCAACGGTGAGCTTGAGCAAACTCCTGAAATAGCATCAGGCATCAAATTGAATTTTTCCTTCAAAATCCTAAGCCCGCCGATTGCCCCAACAGAATCATAAGAACAAAAAATAATCTTATGAATCCGTTTTCTCACCTCCTTGTGATTTAATAGCATTGCAGTCTCTCTTTGGTTGATGCCGTCAGCCAGCTCCACAACCCAGTAATTTTTTGGATTATTTGCATATTTCAAATCAAGTTTATTAAAAACACTCATCAGCTCATCGGCCTCGAGCAGATAAGTGGAAGGATAACCCAAATACGTAAAATCAGCGTAGTGATCTGCCCCAGCATCATTCATATGCAAGATATCTTTAAGACTTGCGGTTCCGGTAACCTTGGCGCCGCGAACACCATAACCTAAACTCGAGAGAACCCAACAACAAGAAGCCGCAGCAGCGCTTTTTCCCGAATTCATAGCAGTTCCGCAAATAAGAATCATTTTCGCTCGGGGAAAGTTTTTCACATCTTTTTTCGGCTGAAAGACGGGGTGCTTCTTTGTGTTTACAAGATCGCCTTCCTCGTCGTGAACGTATCCCATGATCTTCACGCGAGTAGGATCCTTTTTTTGCGTGTTTTTGGAATGCACGAATCCGACGATTCCCGACCTTGCGACAAGATCGACTTCAGTGACCGATTCGGTGGGGATACGAGCTTCGTAATAATCCGGCGCATATCTATTTCCAAAAACAAAAATCCCTTTTGACCCGGTGTGGATCATATGAATTCGAGCAGATTTGTTTTCTAGGCTAGAGTGTTCACCTATTTGGGCTATTTCACCATAGACCACATCACCCACTTGCGGAATTCTTTCAATGGGTTGATAATAGCGCACCTGTTTGCGACTAAGTCCGTAGGCTGCACTTGGAAAGGTGATGCCAGCTTTTATTCTTTGCACGACTTCTCAGCTCCGAGGGTTGAGAAAAGTAAGGGATTATATAGGCAAGACTAAATAAAAAGGAAGCTAATTATAATGGTTCCAAGGCTGATTATTCACGGTGGTGCAGGACTGATAGAAAGCCCTGATTTTACCGAAAGGCAATACGAGAAGGCCCTTCGCAAAGCTATAAAGGAAACCTATTCTGTTTTACTTCAAAAGGGATCCCGCCAAGCCGTGCTCTATGGTATTCGTCTGCTGGAGGATGACCCTTTGTTTAATGCCGGGTATGGCTCGCGCCTTCAAAAGGACGGTAGAGTCCGCATGTCTGCAGCAATTATGGATTCCGTCTCACAGAAATTTTCAGGCGTGATTAACATTTGTAATGTCCGCCATCCTATCGATGTCGCTGACACGCTATCAAAAAGAAGGCATGCCGTTCTTGCAGGCCGAGGGGCGACCGAATATGCCAGGCGAAGAAAGATGGAGTATTGTAGTCCGCTCGCACCGCACCGACTAAAAGAACACGCGGAAAAAGTTAAGGGAGAATCAGGCACGGTTGGTATTGTGGCTGTTGATCATAAAGGGTGTATCTGTGCTGGTACTTCAACCGGTGGTGTCGGATACGAAACTCCGGGGAGAGTCTCAGATAGCGCAACGGTGGCCGGGACTTACGCCTCACGGGTTTGCGGAGTTTCATGTACGGGGCAAGGCGAAAGTATTGTAAACCAAGCCGTCGCAGCTAAGATTGTTGCCCGCGTCGAAGATGGTGTCTCTTTGGCCTCCGCGGTTCAGCGGTTAGTAGGCATTGCTCGACAGAAAAAATTACGGATTGGGCTGATTTCTTTGGATTGCTACGGAAACATCTTGGTGGGCAACGGCTACAACACGAAGGTTCTTTATGCTAAGCATGAAGGAACCAAAATTGACACATTCTTAACCCAGCCGCATGATCATGAGCACGTCCCCCGTCATTAGTCGGACTTGTATGGGGCTTGAGGCGGACGACGGCTGCCTCAGAGCCAACGTTTCTAGCGGAGACTGAGATGAACATTAAAGAGAAACTCGGACCATTCATCGCACGTCGGGGGCAATTAAAAGTGATCTATGTGGCCACTTGTAACGAAAACGGCCACCCCAATTGCGCGCCCAGATTGATCATAGATATTGAGGAGCCCAATAAAATATTTTACATTGATTTCAAGAGATCGCAAAGCCACGAAAATATCTGCCAAACGAAGAGAGCCTCCCTGGCGTTCATGGATGAAAAGCGCCTCATGAGTTTTAAAATCGACGGCCTTTGTGAAACCGTCTCTTCGGGCACGGTGTTCGATCGTGTTAAGGCAAGGTGGACAAAGATGGTTAACGCTTATCACGCAGAGCGGATCATCGAACGCCTTAGGGGCGTTATTTCCGGCCGGGTTGGGGAAATTGTTCTAAGTGATGATTACGTGATCGTCCAGTTCAATGCAAGAGAAATGAGGAAAGTCATTGTTCGGGAGCCGAGCACTTATCCAATGGGCAAAATTGCGTCGTTACAATTGCATATCGATGAACTGGAAAAGGATGTCGAAAAATACAAGGAAGGCGAGCGGGTGATGGAGGTATCCAGGGACTCGTATAGAGTAACCTCGGATTTGTTTGAAACAGCTGCAATGGAAGATAACCTCACAGGACTTTACAATCAACGCGGATTTATTATGCTGGTGGAACAGCAATTGAAAATCAGTAAGCGGCAGAAGAAGGAGACCTTCTTAATTTTTTCAGATGTGGATCATTTAAAGCGAATTAACGATACCTTTGGCCACGCAAAGGGAGATGAAGCGCTCGTGAACGTCGCGCGCATTTTGAAGAGGAGTTTTCGCGATTCGGATATTATCGCGAGAATAGGCGGGGATGAATTTGCGGTAGCGATGGTGGATTGCGGGAAGGAATATCTGGATGTGGCTAAAAGCCGCTTAAGGGAAAATATAGCGGAGCAAAACCGAACTACCAAAGAGCCTTACTCTGTCGAGATCAGTATCGGTGTTGCATCATGCAAACCAAACGACACGGTAAATCTGAACGAGCTCCTCAGTCAAAGTGATCAGAGGATGTATGAAGAGAAAAGAAAGAAAAAGTAGCTTCGGATTTTTTAAAACTACTTGTCCCTACGTTTTTCCTGCTTCGCTTTACGTTTTTCCATAAGCGTAAGTTTCGGGGCTTTCTTTTGCGAACCCTTTTCTCTTCCCTTGTCGCGTTGTCCCATAAATTCTCCCTGTGTGATAACGAATCATGAATGGTGGCCAGCATTAATGCTAAACGCGCATTATGAGGCGTTCTTGAGAGAAAGTACAGGTTGCCGTGACGGCCTGGGGACCCGTCGGTTAACGTATATCTATTAGACGTCCTTTCTGCTAAGCTAATAGTGTCAGCTCTGCTCGTTCAGCGGGCAAATCTAAGTGCGCAAATTTAGAACTTATTAAAGTATTTTCACGCATCACTAGCGCTTTTAGAGGCACATCTCAATGACAAATATGAGGAAAAAGATGAATGTATCCCGTAAGCGGTTCACCGCTCACTTGGAGGTACTCATCTTTTTTCTAGACGGTATTGCTCTACAATTGAAAAGCGTAAGAGGCTTAAAAAGTAAGTTTAACGATACTGACATTCGCGGTGTAATGTTGTTTTCCATAGGGGAGCCTGTGTGAGCGGCTCCAAAATAATAAGTGGCAGTGTTTTTCTCGCGGTTTTAATCGCTGCGTTCACTTGGTTTCCCCGGAGCGGTTTCCCGGAGGATAAAAGCGCGGGATTTTATGCGGGCCCTCTATCAATCGTCGTTGAGACTGTGGTTTCAACATCAAAGTTTGCTTCTAAAAGTACTCCCCAGGAGGAAGAGGCAAAATTAAAAAATGCTCAAGATTTTAGGAGCGTGAAAGGAGAGCGCTCCGAAAAGCACGACGAAGAACACCCGCTTAGTTCTCCCGCCTGAATTAAAGCTTAGGGCCGAAGCTCTTAGCGTGTTAGAATAACCCCCATGACCAGCCCCACCCAGATTGCTCATTTTATCGTAAGCAGCCAGCACTGATTCGCTTTCATCCAAACAAAGGAGTTTCGTGAGAGAAAATTACCGGGGCAACAAAAGGCGCAAAGAAGAACAAAGGAAGAAGAAACAGGACGATAAGAGAAACAAGCGCTTGAATAAAAACGCACAACCCCCGTCGCTGGATTCATCAAACTCCGTACTTCCTGAGGAAAACTCTGTATCTCCCACGCCGCAAGATTAATAAAGAGAGGTATTTGTGACATCTAAAAAGATTGCCGGAGATGGCCTTTTATTTCACCCCGCTCACGGCCTGTGCCGCGTGGACAGGATGACGGAGCAGGAGCAGTCTGGAGAGAAAGTTCTTTGCTATTCACTGGTTCCCAAGACAACCAATAGGATGAAAGTTCGGTTTCTTGTTGAGGTCAAACACGCAGAATCATCGGGTTTCCACAAGGTCATATCGGCCAAAGAAGCGGGTAAGCTTTTGAATTACTTGAAGGCTGGGGACGGAAGCGCCGTTCAAACAGAACCAGCGTGGGTCCTGGCCCAGAATATCCTTTCCTTTTCCGCAGACAAATTGAAGACGAGGGATCAAAGGAAGCGCCAGTTGTTGGAACATTCCATCAAAGGTTTGGTAGGAGAACTTGCGTGCGCGTTCAGGCTCTCCTTAATGGAGACGGCGTCACGCATTGAAAAAAGCCTCACAAAAATATCCAAGGTCGATTCGTTGGTTTTGGCCGCGCTCGGCCGCGCTGCCGAGGGATAGGGGATCATCAGGGTTTTACTAAAAACAACAAGGAGGAAATATGGGATTTGATCATGGTGATAAGTTTGGCGGACGTCCTAGGGAAATGCACAAGGCGACTTGCGCTGATTGTAAACAAGAATGCGAAGTTCCATTTAAGCCCAGCGGAGACCGACCCGTCTACTGTAAGGGGTGCTTTTCAAAGCGTAAAGATAGCGGACGTTAAAAAGATACTGCGCCCTGAGCAGCAGCCAGACGCCCCTGACAGGATTTCATTTACCCAGGACGGGATATCCGATTGGGGGGGGGTTGGGGTTGAGGGGGCACGCCATTACCTCAGTCTCTGAAGGGACTTAGGCATGATTGGCTTAGGTTCAATAGGGCGGTTGTTTGTAAATAAAAGTGAATACTCGTTGACAAATAACAGCATATTTGGCAATATGCTATACTTACGTGGTAGTAAGAAACAGGAAAAACTTGAAAAGCGAGGTAGTAACGCGTGCCTTGCTTCTTATGAATACAAGATGGTTTAATCTGACTTAGCAAATTGGACCCCACCACCTTGATCCTCCAGAAGCTGTATTACATGCCTTTGAAGTGATTCCCCTACTGCTATCTACTCAAATCTCTAAGAAAGGAGAAACAAAACAATGCCAACAGGAAGTGTTAAATGGTTTGACAATTCTAAAGGCTTTGGTTTTATCTCTCGTGAAGGCGGCAGTGATGTATTCGTGCATCATTCTGCGATCGCGGGCGATGGCTATAAGTCTTTGGAAGAAGGTCAGTCAGTTCAGTTTGAAGTGACTCAAGGCCCGAAGGGCGACCAGGCAACAAACGTTGTAAAGCTGTAAGTGAATAAAAAAACCCGGTAGAAATACCGGGTTTTTTGCAATTTTAATATAAATTCTGAATGTTAAGGATAAACAATGGCCAGAGAAGAAATCGCAAAAGATGATTTGCTATTCCATTCTGTACATGGATTATGCCGTGTGGCGCAGGTTACGCAGAAAGTCCCAGCAGACGAAACCAACTATCTCCTTCTTCCTGTTTCGACGAATCGTGCCAAAGTTCGATTTCTCATTCCGGAGAGCTCCTTGGAAGAATCCGGCTTTGGTTTACTCATTTCTGTTAGGGCAGCCAATGCAATTTTAGATTATTTTAAGACGGGCAAAGAAGAAAAATCGGGATGTAGCCAGGCTTGGAAACAGGCTGAATTGATATGGTCTGAGTCCCGTAGCAAGGAACCCGTGAAAGACTCAAGAAGGCGTCAGCGGGTGGATCGGGCGGTGAAGGGGCTTGCGGGGGAACTGGCTTATGTTCTTAAGCTGACCTTGGAAGAGATCGGTGGGAAAATTCAGAAAAACCTAGGCCGTATATCGGACATTAACCCACTGGTTCTTACAGCGCTTACAAATATCGAGAAAGATTAGGAGAAAAGGATATTATGAATACAGATACTGCGTTGGAAAATATTCCACTGGCAGCAGCACAGTCAAAAACGTCGCCAGACGACCGCGAGCTAATTGTGTTAATTAAAAGGTTGCAGCAGCAGATGGGTTTTCTGGAAAAGAAAATTGAGATTCTTATCGGCAGGTCGGCGCAAAAGCCATCCTTTGGTAGGGAAAAGCGTTTTTCTAAACCGTTTCGTACCGGAGGGCCTTCACATGGACACGCTACCACAGAAGGTGGCAAACGTTCCAACGAAAGACCTTTCGTCGGGAACGGCTCTTTCGACAAATCCCGTGGCGGACAAAGCAATGGATTTAGACACCCGAAGAAACGTCCTTTTCATCCTAAGCAGAAGCGGGATTAAGCTGCCTTTTTTTGGGATTAGAACCCGGCAATTTGAACTCAATAATTTTTGCCGATATTGAACCTCGAAATATAGCGGTTGATGAGACTTAAGGCGAACCCTCCTCTTTTCCTTCCTTCATGTTTGCGACAAAATTCAGCAGTAAAGGGCAGAGCTTTGTTTACGCCCAATCGCCGAACACGCAAATGTAGCGTCGGGATTTATTAATGACCACACGAAGAAATTCAGCGACCGGCTTACAGCAGATTTTATGGTACACCAGCTATTTGTTCCTGCGGGTGCTGTCAGGGCTAATCAACCTATTGCCCGCCGAAACTGCCGAAGCTGTTGCTCGGACGATTGGCCGGGCAATATATTATCTTTTACCCGGCCGCCGATGCGTCGCCATGGCCAATCTGACCATCGCTTTTGGAGATCGCGTGTCTGTCGTAGAGAAAAAAGAGCTTACTAAACGGGCGTTTGAACATATTGCCGTGAACTTTATGGAGGTTTTCCGCATTTCAAGATTGCTTGAAGGTGATGTTAAGGAGACTTTTACGATAAAGGGATTAGAGCACTTTGATAATGCGCTGGCAAGAAAGAAGGGAATAATTTTTGTTGTTTCACATATTGGGTCCTGGGAATACTTGGCGTTTCTTTTTTACCTGACAGGTTATCCATGCGCTGTAGTAGTGAAGGAAGTGAGAAATGCTTATATATTTAAGTGGCTTAACTCAATGCGCCGCCGCGCGACTTTGAATGTTATCCACAAGGAAAATACCAGGAGTGCCATTAAGGCGATATTATGCGAACTATCGAATAACCGCATTGTGGCAGTGCTGATTGATCAGTGGGCCGGAAATGACGCGCCTTGGGTGGATTTCTTTGGAGAGGCGGCCTCGACAACCGCCATACCGGCACGTTTAGCGCTCAAAACAGGCTGTGCACTCGTCCCAGGTGCATGTATAAGAAAAGCGTCTGGAAAATATGAGATTACAATTTTCCCGGAACTTCCGGTTAGCGCAAAGACTGAGGATCTTATTTCGGTCACGAAGGGCTTGAATCATTTGCTTGAAAAGCAGATTCGTGAGAATCCGGAGCAATGGATTTGGACACACAAGCGGTGGAAAGGCAAGAAAATATATGCAGACAAGCGTTGATTTTAAACGGAAAAGGGACAAGGGGAATTATTTTGCTTTCCGGCGACAATATAGGGTTATAATAAATTCTTAACCAAATTCGAAGAATAAAGGGGGGAACTAGATGAAAAAATTGTTAATCCTGGCAAGTATGTTGTTGATGACTTCCACAGCTTATGCCTCGACGGAAAATGTTGCTCAAGGGATGGGTCAGAAGGCTATTCGTGGCGGTGTTAATCTGGTCACCGGTATTGTTGAAGTGCCCATGCAGATCTATAAAGGGTATCAAAAGGGATTTGGGCCTATCAAAAATGAGGTGGGCTCGAAGACGCTCGGAACAATCTTAGGCTTTTTTCGCGGCTTTGGGCATGCTGCAGGCCGGATCGGATGGGGCGGACTCGAGTTGTTTGGCTTCTGGACGGCCAACAGGCCGAGTAATGAAGGTGTCGGAATTCCTTTTGATGCGGAGTATGCGTGGCAAATGGGTGAGCAATACGATATCTTTGATCCATCCTTAGCCCAAGGACTCAAGCCGATTCCAGTAAAATTGTTGCACGGCATTGCAGACGGATTTCTGGGTATCCTTGAAGTGCCGGCCCAGACAATTAAAGGCGCACATGACGGGAATGTGGTTAAAGGATTAGGAAAAGGCGTTTGGTTTTGGTTTAGCCGAATGGTCTATGGTTTCGGCAACATCTACACGTGTCTGGTGCCGAATCCTCCGGATAATCACGGCTATCCTATGAGCGGTGACTGGCCTTGGTCTTCTTTGTCAGAAGAGACTGCAACCAGCTAGAGAACACGTTTGTAATATAATACAGGCGTTGCGGTTTCATAGCCGCAACGCCTTCTTTTTTTGAGAGGATCGTGTGAGTCAATATCTTCAATACCAATTCATTAGAGCAATTGCCTTTTTCCTAAGTCTTCTGCCGCCTTCATTTGCCATCTGGTGCGCTCGAAGAGCGGGGGACTTTATCTTTTTCTGCATGCGGAAAAGGCGGAGAATAGCGCTTGATAACATCAACAAAGCGTTCGGAGATTCATTAGCTGGAAAAGATAAATGGAATATTGTGCGCACGGCTTTTCAGAGTATGGTCATCTCTGTTATTGAGCTTTTTACGGTAGAGAGAATCAAAAGTCATGCAGACGAAAGCTTTACGCTTGTTGGAAACGAGCATCTTGAACAAGCCTTTGCTAAGGGGAGGGGTGCCGTTCTGGTTATTTCACACCTTGGTTCATGGGAGTATTTGTCGTTTCTTCCCTACCTTACCGGAAAAAATTGGAGTGTTGTTGTCAAGGACATCAGGAATCCTTGCCTGAATGACTATATTCGGAAGTTGCGAATCATAACTACAGTGCAGCCGATTGGGAAGACGAATTCAATGCGCCCCATCCTAAAAGAACTGAAGGCGAATCACGGAGTCGCTATTTTGATTGACCAATGGGCCGGCTCCGACGGTCTTTGGCTGGATTTCTTTGATGAGAAAACTTCTACAACTTCAATACCGGCGCGGCTGGCGAAGAAGACAGGGTGTGCGCTTATTCCGGCATACTGTTTACGCAAGTCTTCGGGGAAATACGAAATTGAAATTCACGCACCGGTGCCGTTTGATCCAAAGGATGAAAACTGGGAACGAGTGACGACCGACAAGCTGAATCAGCTGCTTGAAGAGCAAATCAAAAAATATCCCAAGCAATGGCTTTGGGTGCATCGTCGCTGGAAGAAGCAACCTTCTCGGCTGAGGGAGCTATAAGTACAAAACCGTTACGGTTCGAGATGCTTTTTTTCCCACTTACTCAGAGTGGCTAGTACTTTTTTGGAAAAGAGTGCCGGGTTTTTCTGCACCTGAGCGATTTTCGGCCGTGCTTCTTTGGATCCTTCCAAGTACTTTCCTCCCCAGAAGGCCATCTGGGTCATGATGGGAAGCAGATCCTTTCCCTTTGAAGTGAGGTAATACAGCTTACGCTTCTTATTGGTTGCATGAGGCTGCGCTTTAACAATGCCCTCATTTAGTAGACGTTTTAGGCGCTCAGCGAGGATATTCGTTGAAACCCCTTCACCGGCGTTGAGAAATTCGTGATATTCATGCTTTTCGAAGAAGAGCAAGTCGCGTATCACAAGCAGAGTCCAGCGATCGCCTACAACATCGAGGATATTGGCGATTGGGCAGATCGAGCGGCAGTCGTGCGACTTCATGTCATTCATAGGGCTATTCTACAGGAAGTTGAAGGAAATATCACTTGCAAAAGACAAGTATTGGCCGTATTCTATCACTTGCATAGTGCAAGTAACAAACCTAACCAAAGGGAGAATCGCATGTCAGCAAATATCGAAATCGTAAAGCAAATTGCTAAAGCATTTCAGTCAAAGGATAAAGAGGGGTTCCGCAGCCTTCTGCATGACAGATACACGTTTCAGGGCCCGGTGATGCAAATGAGCAGCCCCGACGAGGCGGCAGAGTATCTCAGCAAATGCCCTATGGTGGCAACCTATCAGAACGCGCTCTATACCAGCGCGGACGATAAAGTCGTGCAGGTCTTTGACTGGGTAGTCAGTGAGCCTTTTCAGGAGACTTTTCGCATGTGCAGTGTGGTCACCATAAAGGACGGCAAGGTTTTCAGGGAAGAACTCATCTATGATTCGGCGAAGTTCCCCAAGGAATTCCTCGAGCAAATGAGCCAAGGGAATTGTTCTTAGAGAGAGGGCTCGGGGTAGTGAGAGGGTGGGATTTATGCTATAATACGCCCTCTTATGACCCATTTAGAGCGTTTAGAAAGCCAATCGGTCTATATTTTAAGAGAGGCCTACGCCCATTTTAAGAGTATGGCCATGCTGTGGTCCGTCGGCAAAGACAGCACAGTGCTCCTCTGGCTTGCCCGCAAGGCCTTTTTAGGCCACGTGCCGTTTCCGCTGGTGCATATCGATACCGCCTTTAAAATTCCGGAGATGATTGAATACCGCGACAAGCTAGCCCTAGAGTGGAAGTTGAACATGGTCTATGGCCAGAACGAACAAGCGCTTAAGGAAAAAAGGACTTATCCGGATGGTGCACTGAGCCGTGTGGAGTGCTGTAAGGCCCTTAAGACGGATGCCTTGAGAAATACACTTGCCGGGACGTGGACACGCTATCGCATGGACCACGAGAAGAAAACGTATGTGGTCGACGAAAACAAAGAACCCTACACGGGTGTGATCGTCGGTGTCCGGGCCGACGAAGAAGGGAGCCGGTCGAAGGAACGCTATTTTTCACCCCGCGATAAGCGGAGCGACTGGGATGTCGGCGACCAACCTCCAGAACTCTGGAATCAATTTAAGACAGATTTTGCTCCCGGAACTCATATCCGGGTTCATCCTTTGCTGGATTGGACAGAACTCGATATTTGGGAGTATATCCAAAAAGAGGGAATCCCCGTTGTGCCCCTTTATTTCGATCAAGGAAAAGGCGAGCGCTATCGCTCTCTGGGCTGCTATCCCTGCACTTTTCCGGTCGAGTCCCCGGCGAAAAGCATCAAAGATATTATTGCGGAGCTTAAGACGGGAAAGTTTAAGAATATTGCAGAGAGAAGCGGACGCGCTCAGGATGCCGAAGACGGCGGCGGCCTCGAGACCTTGCGACGCGGCGGGTACATGTAATGAAGTCGGCTGAAACCCCCAAAATGAATATCGTGATTGTCGGTCACGTCGACCACGGGAAGTCGACGATAATCGGAAGGTTGCTCGCGGATACCGGTTCCTTGCCCGACGGGAAACTGGCGCAGGTGCGGGCGGAATGTAAGAGGACGGCAAAACCCTTTGAGTACGCCTTTCTCCTCGATGCGCTTAAGGACGAACAAGAACAGGGAATTACTATCGACACGGCTCGGTGCTTCTTCAAAAGTAAGAAACGCGAATACATTATTATTGATGCCCCGGGGCATATCGAGTTTCTGAAGAACATGATTTCGGGTGCCGCACGTGCGGAGGCCGCTCTCCTGGTCATTGATGCAGCAGAAGGCATTAGAGAGAATTCCAAGCGCCACGGTTATCTCCTCTCCATGCTGGGGATCCGGCAGTTGGCGGTTGTCGTCAATAAGATGGACCTCGTGGGCTATAAGGCGGCGGTTTTTCAGAAGATCAAGAAAGATTACGCAAGATTCCTGAAAGAAGTCGGGATTTCGGCCCACACCTTTGTTCCGGTATCCGGCCGTGAAGGTGACAACATTATGAAACCGTCGATGAACTTAAAGTGGTTCAAAGGCCCTTCGATATTGAGTGTGCTCGACGAGTTTAAGAAGGCCCCGGGAATTGAAGACAAGGCCTTCCGCTTTCCCGTACAAGGGGTCTACCGGTTTACGGAAGAAGGAGACGATCGTAGACTAGTCGTGGGCCGGGTTGAGTCCGGAAAGGTATCTGTAGGGGACCCGGTTGTGTTTCTCCCTTCGCAAAAACGTTCGACGATTCAATCGATCGAGGCGTTTCACGCGCCCAAGCGAAAGACGGCTTATGCCGGCGTTTCGACGTCCTTTACGTTGCAAGAACAGGTGTATGTCAACCGCGGTGAGGTGATGTGTAAGGACGGCGACGCGCTTCCCGAAGTGAGCACCCTTCTGCGAGTGGAGCTTTTCTGGATGGGGAAGAGCCCGTTAGAGTTCGGGCGCGAATACAAGCTCAAGCTTGCTACGGCCAGCACTCCGGTGCACTTAAAGAAAATAGTGCGCGTTATCGACGCCTCGGATCTTAAAAAGCAAAACAAGAAGAAAATCGAACGGCATGATGTTGCGCAATGCATCCTGGACTGTGCTCATCCGATCGCCTTTGATCTGACCGAAGTTCTGGAGGCGACCGGCCGGTTTGTGATTGTGGATAAATACGACGTCGCCGGCGGCGGCATTGTTGTCGAGGCCCTTAAAGACGAACAGGAGGCGATACGGGAGCAGGTGAAGGTGCGCGAGGAAAAGTGGGATTTTAGTGTTGTGGACCCGCTCGAAAGAGCAACCCGATACGGGCACAAACCGCAGCTCGTACTTCTGACCGGAAAGGTCGGAGTAGACAAAAAGACGATCGCCAAAGATTTTGACAAGGCGCTATTCGACATGGGGGCGAGGTCCTATTTCCTCGGTATCGGAAACCTTCTGCGCGGACTTAATTCGGACATTGAGACCGATAAAATTGCCCGTCACGAGCATGCGCGGCGGTTAGGAGAGGTTGCGCATCTCTTCATGGACGCAGGCCTTATTGTGGTTGCGACAGCCAGCAATCTCAACGATGAAGAGTTGCGCGGCATCAAGCAGGCGACGAACATGGATGACGTACTCATTGTGAACGTGGGGAAAAACGAATTCCGTCACAGCGTCGTCGATTTAAACCTACCGGAAAAAACAAATCCCGCCAAAAACGTGGAAAAAATATTTGAACTTCTGTATGAGCGCAAAGTCCTTTTCGGGAAGACTGCGTAATTAAGCGGAAGCCTCGACCGTAGGGAGACCCGAATCTACTTATTGGCTTTGCCTTGATTGGCCACGGCATCCATGGCTTTTTTGACCTTCTCGGGGTCGCCAAGGTAATAATGCTTGATGGGTTTCAGCGCGTCGTCTAACTCGTAGACGAGAGGCATGCCTGTGGGAATGTTCAATTCCACAATTTCATCTTCGGGCACATTATCGAGATACTTCACAAGCGCTCGCAGGCTGTTCCCGTGGGCAGCAATGATCACACGCTTTCCGGCCTTGATCGCCGGAGCAATCTCATCATGCCAGGCCGGCATGAAGCGCTCAACCGTGTCTTTAAGGCATTCCGTAAGTGGAAGCTGCTCTTCGGAAAGATTCTTATAGCGGGGGTCGTTCTTGGGATTGCGTTTGTCGTCGCCTTCAAGAATCGGGGGAGGGATATCGTAACTTCGCCGCCAGACCTTAACTTGCTCCTCGCCGTACTTCTCGGCCGTCTCTGCCTTATTGAAACCCTGCAGCGCGCCGTAGTGGCGTTCGTTTAAGCGCCAATCGCGGATTACGGGGATCCACATCAGGTCCATTTCAGTCAACATGAGCCAGAGGGTGCGAATAGCGCGTTTCAGCACCGAGGTATAAGCAATATCGAAGACATACCCCTCTTTGCGGAGGACTTGCCCGGCTTCCTTGGCTTCCGCCACGCCTTTCTCAGAAAGGTCAACGTCGGTCCATCCGGTAAATAAATTTTCTTTATTCCAGAGACTTTCGCCGTGTCTTAATAGGACGAGCTTATGCATTCCGAATCTCCTTCTGCGAGTATTGCTGTTGAAATCGCGACATTCTATCAAACCTGGGCATCGGCTGCCTATTTTTTTGTTGCTCGCGGTGTCAGGAAATACTTGCCTTTACCGCCCGGGGGTATCAAAATCTTCGTCGAGTGCAATGTTGGCGTCTTTCTTTAAGGGAGGTTAAAATGAAACGGAAGGTATCATTTCTCTTGATGGCCCTTCTCCTGGGAGCGGCGACAAGACTTATTAATGCGGAGGGTACAATGGCAGAGGTAAAGCTCGAAAAAGCAACATTTGCAGGGGGATGTTTTTGGTGTATGGAACCCCCTTTTGATAAAATCCCCGGGGTGAAATCAACGACTTCCGGTTATATCGGCGGGATGAAAGAGAACCCCACGTATGAGGAGGTCTCTTCGGGCTCGACGGGCCACTGCGAAGCTCTGGAAGTGGCGTATAATCCCGACGAAGTCCGCTACGAGACATTGCTTGATGCCTTCTGGAAAAACATCGATCCCACCACAAAGGACGCACAATTTGCCGACCACGGTTCGCAGTACCGCACCGGTATTTTTTATCACAATGAGGAGCAGCGAAAACTGGCGGAGGCTTCCCGCGATGCTCTGGGTAAATCGGGGCACTATGACAAACCCATCGTGACCGAAATTACAGCAGCGTCAAAGTTTTATCCCGCCGAGAATTATCATCAGGACTACTACAAGAAGAACCCATTGCGGTATAAATATTATCATTTTGCTTCCGGCCGCGGACAATACTTGAAAAAGGTCTGGGGAGACGAAGGCAAAAAGGAATAAGCTGTATGGATGTCGAACGCTGGAATGCAGAAAAGGACGGGCCCTTTTCTGAGCGGGCGCTACAGAAGAAAATCGAGAAACTCGGCTACTCCGTTTTGCGCTACGCTTATCCGCCGGGCACTTTTTTCCCCAACCACACGCATAGCGTCGATAAAATTGACGGTGTGGTGGCCGGGCTTTTCCGGATGACGGCGAAGGAAGGTGAGGTCGTTCTGGAACCGGGTGATTGTCTCAAGGTCCCGCGCGGAACGGCTAAGGCTTACTAAGATTTTCCGTTACAGACCTTCGGGATCCACTCATGACTGGGTATCGGGAAAGATGCCACTTCAGCCACACCGACCAGTGCTCTTCGAACCATCAACACCGCACCTTTGACTGTTCCGGTAATCGGAGCCGTCCAGGCATTGTCGTTAAAGTCATAGTAGATTGCGCAGGATAGTTCGGCAGGAGTGGTAACGATATTGACGACACCGCGTCCGAGTTTACCGATGCTATCACTGACATAACCGTGCGACATCTGAGATCCGCCGTGTTCTCCGCCGGCAAACGCAAGGGGTGCGAGGGCTGAGGCACCTAAAACGAAGACTGATATGAATATGCGGCCGATTCTCATGGCGAACCTCCTGGTTTGGAATTATTGCCTTTTGACGAATGAATGCTTAGCGCTTATTATCGAACCGGAAGGCCTGTGAGGCTAGTCAAAAAATAGAACCTTGGGGTAACTAGATGACATTTCTTCGGATTTTTATCTATCTCATACTGATTTTGGGAGTCGCTGAGCAGGCACCGGCTGGGGTACCCGTCGCGCTTTCACGTCACAATGACGACATTGACGCAACCCTTCGCGGTGAGATGGCCGATGTTAATGAGCGGCTGATTGAAAGCATTCGGGATAACGATCCGTCCGTAATGCTGGACGTCTTTATGCAGGAGATACGCGACCGCAATAAGACGGAGAAGGGGCTGGAGACTCTATACGCCCAACTCGGAAAGCATATTGGCGACAAGCCGATACACTTATTGCACGAATTTCATGTGACGACTCAGGCTATCGACAAGGGAATCGTCTCGATTGCGGCGGAAACGCCTCACCCTTTTATCATGCAGGTCGAGGCCATGAGTGATGAGATGTATATTTCGCTCTATGTTGTTGAGGGGCCGATGCGGGATTTGATGCTGGGGTTTATCCATATGAAGGTTGACGGGCGGTGGCAGCTGCACGGTTTTCATACGGGTTCTTATACGGTTGCGGGAAAAACCGCCTTTGATTGGATTCGGGAAGGCAAGGAATTCCTCGAGAAAGGTCAGAGTCTGCCTGCTGCACTCAGGCTTCAGATTGCGAGCACCTGTATTCGTCCCGTTCCCTTTATGAAGTACGAAGAAGAAGCGGGGTATCTGGAGCTCGCCGAAGGCGTAAAGAAAGCAGTTGAAGGCAGGTTTCAATTCCCGGGAAAACTAACGGAAGTCGAAAGTGCGCCGGAGCTTTACTCCATTCAATACCACTTTCTTGAAGGGAGTCTGATGCCCCTGGTGAACTACATCACGACGTATTCGCTCGACGATCAAAAGACCTTACAGGACGAAGTCAATGCCATGACCCCGGTTCTGGTGGACATTTTCCCCGGTATCGATCAAGGCACTCGTTTTATTCTCTACAATATATTCACCGAAAGGCCTTTGGATCCCACCCACAGAAAATATGAAAGCCGGGGCATCGGTGTCAAAGTTGGAGAAAAGGTCGAACTTATCCGCCCGCAGACATAGTATTTTCAAGCATTACCCCGCAAACGCTAAATCCGCCCCTCTCATTTTTGGAATGTAACACGTCGTGAGGTAGCCTTTTAGGGCATGTCCACCTCTGATTAGGTTGAGGGTGGGTGTTCGAATCCAAGGGGGAGATGAGGTCGTGCTTGCAGCGCTTCAAGGTCAGACTAAAAAACTACCGCAGTCCGTTAGCATCCGTTTTGGCCATCCTCTTATCTGTTTCATTTCCGCTTAATGAAAGTCTCGCCTTAAATAATAACGACCCCCTTTCCGTTCCGGAATCTCTCGGCTCCGTCCAGGAATCCTATACCGGCAATTCCGATAAGACCGTGTTCGTGATCCAGGATGCGCATGATTCTCTGGAAGCGCAGGAAAATATCGCCGCCTTGATTCATCACCTGGTTGAACATCGCGACGTAAAAACCGTCCTTGAGGAAGGTTATGAGGGCTCAGTGCCGAGTGACGCCTATTTCGGATTTATCAAGGATCCCGCAATTAAAGAAAGAGTCTCCTATTTTCTCATGGACCAATTACGTATCAGCGGCGCGGAGTACGCACACATTAATAGAAAAAAGAACTTTGAGCTTATCGGTGCTGACAACATCGACCTGCATGTCCGAAATGTGGAATCCTATCGGGTTCTGTATCAGAAAAGGGGAGAAATTGAACAGGATCTCGGCGAGATTGAAACCCGCATCAAGAGGCTTGTGGATTCGCATCTTCCGAAAGAAGTCAAACACTGGATCAAACTGAAACAAAAGTCGCAGGAAGGCAAACTAAGTCTGCTTTCCTATTTGCAGCAGATGACGGCCTTATCACCCACTTCCAGGCCGGGTGAGAGTATTCGGACCCTTCTGCGGGCGGTAAAGCAGAATGACGAGGGCTCACTCAGCGAGGCAAGGGGCATTGATCCTATTAGGTTATTCAAGGAGATCGCAACATTTGAGAACTCCTTTGCAAACACACTACTCGGCAGTCCCCGGGACCGGGAGATCCTCCGGCATTATAAGGAAGTGCGGCTCTTGAAACGCCTGAGTGATTTGGAGATTACCGCAGAAGAATACGCGGCCGTTAAGGAGACCCTCATTGATTTGAACACCAAAAAATTAGCCGCTTTTATCGCCGGGCAGACGAAGCGGTCGTTGCTTTTGTCCAAGCAGTGGGAGGCGGGTATTCAAAATGCCGTGCGATTTTACGAATTGGCGCAGCAAAGAGATGATGCGATTGAGCGGGCGCTCGAAACGTTTGAGCATCGACGGACCGCTCTTGTCTTCGGGGGTTTTCATAAAGACAGGATTACAGCCATTCTTAGGAAGAAAGGAATCTCCTATTACGTCATCGCCGTGAATATTACAAGAGAGAGTCCGCGCCATCAGAAGTATTATAAAAAGCTCATGCAAGTTGGATATGACGATATAAGCCTTCCGGGATTGGTTACCACGGCCACGCAACAGCCCACGTGGCCGGCCATGACGTCCCGCAGCGCAGACAGAGATACCGAGTTTCGATCCCTGATGAACCGCGTCGTGCTCATCGCGGAGCGGCTTCAGTCTATCGGTCTACCGTTATCACCGCAACAGCTGGGGCTCGCCCTTCGCTCCGAACTTAGGGAATCGTCTGAGGATGAAATCCGAAACCGCATCCGCTCCAATCTCATTGTGCTTTACGGACGGCGAGCCGGACTAGCCGCTTACGAGGACTTGTCGCAGTTTTTGAGAAAAGCGTATGCTCAAAGGCCGACAACACGCATGGACTCCGCAGGCGCGGAGCCCCACCCCTATGATCAGAGTGATGCGGTCTTCATTACTTATCCGGATTCTATTACCGATGGCAAAGAAGGGTTGCCTTTCCAGGCCCTCAGCCGATTTGCGGCCGACCATCTCAAAGGGCTTTTTAACCGCATGCATATTCTGCCATTTTTTGCGTGGGATGCCGACCGGGGCTTCTCGGTTCTCAACTATCGCGAAGTCGATCCTAGGTTCGGTAGCTGGGATGATATTCGTGCGTTGCAACAGAATTTCGATTTGGCTTTCGATCTGGTCGCCAATCACGCATCGATTGATAATCCGTGGATTCAAGCGGCCCTCATTCATCATGGGCTTGCCGACAACGATCTGCGCAGAGAAACGTACGCGCAATACAAAGATTTCGTGAAGGCCTATCATGATGAAGACAAGCCGTCCGATGATGAAATGGATAAGGTCGTACATTTCAGAACGTCGCCGTTACTGTCACGGTATTATGTCATCGAAAAGGAGGGGGACTTAACCGCGACCTTTGACCGTCCCGCCGACGATGAGGCGGTACTTGTTTATGGAGGCTGGGTTTGGACGACCTACAGCCGGCCGGATACTCCCGACGGACGCGTGGGAACGCGGCAAATCGATCTCAACTACACCAATCCGGCGGTACTGATTGAGATGCTGAAAGTTCTTCGCTTTTATTCAACTCAAGGTGCCTCTATTTTCCGGATCGATTCCGCGCCAATTCTATGGAAGGAGCCCGGAAAATTTTCACTGCATGAGCCGGAAACACGAAAATTACTTCAAATAATCAACGACGCCCTTACGCTGATGAATCCCAATATCATGACTATCGCGGAAATCAAAGACGAGCCTGCGACGGAGATGACTTATCTTGGGGAAGGTTCACGCAAGGAGTCGGACCTCATCTATCAATTTTCGTCTTATCCGATGTCCGTCTATACGATCTTGAAAGGCGATGCACGATATTTTCGCGAATGGGTTCCTCGGTTAGAGAAGGCAGCGGGGCGGCAACTGCTGCTTCTTGCCGGAAGTCATGACGGGTTTACGGTCAGGCCGTTGGAGGGCCCGCTTGATGGGACCTCACCGCTGATACCCGAAGACGAGCGGCGGTGGCTGATCAAGCGATTACGTGAAGAGCATAGAGCGTTTGCCAATAAACGCATGGTAGACGGCGTCGATGTCGTGCGCGAAGTTGTAACCACTCCCTGGGACGCGATCAATAAGCCGGATTCAAACGAAGCCCAGAGTCTGCAAGTAGACCGTTATGTGGCCTCCCTGGCGCTGGGCGTCGGTTTGCGCGGAATCCCCACGATTTACTACAATGGTCTCTTCGGTGTATCGATGACAACCGATGGTTTAGCGGATAACCGTGAATCAAACCGGCAGCCCTTGGATGAAGCATGGGTTCGTGACCAATTGCAGGATTCTGAGAGCCGTGCGTATCAGGTTTATCATCATATTCAGGAAATACTCGGGAAACGCGCTAAAGAATCCGCAATGCATCCCTCCGGCCCGCCGGAGGTCGTCGTGGACGTGGCCAATGATCAGGTCGCCGCTTTGCTTCTGCGATCACAGGACGAATCCGAGAGCATTGTCAGTTTGGTCAACGTCTCTGCCGAGGAGCAGACCGTAACTTTAGACTTAGTGGATCTGGAGATGGATCAAACGGATCTATATGAACTGATAGCCGATGAGGTGATTCCCCAGCCCAAAATGGGAAAACAGACTGTCGTCCTGAAGCCTTATCAGGTTGCATGGGTTAAGCATGTCAAAATTGAAAACCCCGTCATTGAAGCCCTCAAGCCGGTTGCCGTTCCCATGGACGGATCTTCGGCGTACGCTCAGGCAAAAAGGCAATTTACGGAACAACTGGAAGAAAAGGTGAAGGCGCGTACGGCGGTCTTGCAGCCCACAAACTTTGATCCGGACGACGATTCGGATCTGCTCGCGGAGGAATTTTATAAGGTATTTCAGGATGCCGCCAATGACACCTATCGGTGGATAAAAACCGTGGATCAGAGCGGCCATTTCTTCGCAGACAACGAAAAATTTCACAAGCTCATCGAAGGGCTCGTCATTATCGGTTACGGCGGTATCGGTCGAAAGATGTTTTACGGAGGGTCTTCGGACATCGATTGGATCTTTATTTTCCCAGAATACATTGACGAGCCGGGGGACCTCGAAGACTTTCAACTCCTGGAGAATATCAAAGAAGAGTTCTGGGACATCATCAAACGTGCCGTACCCAATAACCAAAAAAGAGATATTCACGCCGTGAGTAAAGTCAGCACGCTAGGCAAGGCCTTCGGGGCGGGAGATTTTACTCCCATGGATACGGCGATTCTTGCACATACGGATCTTGTTGCTGCGACTTACATTGCCGGCAACTCGGAGCTCTACGGCCGATACCGATCCGCCGTCGATGAAGGCATTCGCACTCGCGTGCCGTATGACGAAGTCCAACTAATGAATTATTTCATGAGACGTGTTCACCACCATGCCTTCCCGGATGGGATGATCGATCTCAAGCTGATGAAGGGAGGATTTACCGAGATCGCTTTTCTTTATCACCTCGCTCATGCCCATGCGGGATTCCCCCGCATGACCTTTGAAGAATCGCTCAGTTATCTCCAGGATGAAGGAATTATCAGCCAGTTGCGAGGAGAAGGGATCATCACCGCCGAAGATGCCGAAATCGTCATTGAGACGTTGCGCCTGCTGACTTTCATTCGCCTCAGCCACGGCGGTATTCGTCTTCAGAATAACGAATGGCTTCAATATGTAGAGTCTGCGGCCATCATCCTGGATTCCGGGAAAATTTTCACTTACGAGGAGCTTAATACCCGATTTATGGAGGTGGTAGCGAAGGGCGAGAGATTTTTTCTGAAGACCAGCATGGGAATCGATGAGAAGACGCTCGATATCCTCCTGGAACGCCCATGGAGTTCTCCGGAAGAATTTCGTAAGGCGGCACATATTCATCATGAGAACACTTACATCGATAACTTCGTCCTGTGGCAAACTCGGAGCGCAGATTTTTTATTTGAAACCTTTTTCCGTGAGCTAAATCGCCGACACGGCAATCTGAAACGGGCCGACTGGCTTACGCTTATGGCGCTATCAGGCAATGCGAGTTCGCCGCCGGTTATATTGCAGGAGATGCTTACGTATGGCCATTTGCCCCGATTCCGCGAGCAAGTTGCCCTAGTGGCCAAAAATCACAATGCCGATACCGGCACGTTGCGTGAAATCGCCTGGAGTCCGGGAGTGAAGCCGCTCTATCGCGGGCAGGCGGTGGAGAATCTTTATGGCCGCGCACGTGCGCTGGGAAGCGTTCAAGAAGAGTCAGAGCGGCCGGCAATCATAAGAACCGAATCAGGATTAACGGATCCGGACACGACTTTGCTGCTCCTCGATGATGTGTTTCAGAGATTGCCGCGGCACTATAGAACCGCGGACGGTACCGACGACAGTGTCTACGAGAGTTTCAGACAGCGCATGCATAATCCTACGTCCGCCATTTTTAAAAAACGCTCCGAACTGCGACTCAGCTCGTCTGACATCGACACGGCCGAGTCGAAAACCGTCTCCGACGTCTTTGGGCAGCTAAAAGGCAGATTTACAATTTTTGTTAATCTGGAGGATGTCCGGCAGCTTACCGGCGAGCAATTCCGTATTGATTATGAAATTCCGCCCCTCCTCAGCAAGAATATCAGGTACGTATTCTATAATGACCGGGGAAATCTTGATCCGAAAAGACGATTTGTAATTGAACAGATGCAGTCACAGTTCGGCCACGACAGGATTGAGATTACCGCCGACCTTCTTATCGATACCGTGGATCGAGCGAAAGTAGGGAAGTGGCTTCACGTTGCACGCACCGACAAGAGTGTGGCCGCTGCCGCGCGTCTTGATAAAACGGTTGAAATCTACCGGTTCCGGTATATATTTGACGAAACCGGTCTCGTCCCGGCGGCGATTCTTTTGGCAGACGGCGGAATTCAGGATTCTGAAAACCGGGTCATTGATCTCTCGATGATTCCTCACTCGATCACCCTGGAGGTGCAGGAGTTTCTTGCCAGGCGCGTCTTTGAGCGTGCGGCATAATCACACTCTGTAGCCGTCATCACCCACCCGTAACTCTCTTATTTGCAGCATATTAGAAATTTTGTCAGAAGCGGTTGCATTTCATTATAAATATATTATAATTATAGCAAGAACAAACAACTATATAAGAATAAGATACAATTATATCTTTTAAGATAACTTTTTATATCAGTCTATGAACGCAGCAGAACTATTCATTAAGTGCCTAGAAGCTGAGGGCGTAAAAGCCATCTTTGGTGTGCCTGGCGAAGAGAATGCCGATTTCGTCATGGCCCTCGACAAATCTCCCATTCAATTGATTCTAACGCGCCATGAACAGGGGGCTGCGTTTATGGCGGAGGTGCATGGGCGTTTGACCGGCGAAGCCGGAGTGTGTTTGGGTACGCTCGGTCCGGGTGCGGCGAATCTTGTGACCGGAGTTGCCGACGCCAATATGGACCATTCTCCGGTGATTGTTATCACAGGGCAGGCTGACAGCGAGCGCATGCACAAAGAGAGTCACCAGAACATGGATGTGGTAAGCATGTTCAAGCCCATTACGAAATGGGCGCATACTATTTATCATCCGAATAATGTACCCGAGGTAGTTCGGAAGGCCTTTAAACTGGCCACGACCGAAAAACCTGGGGCCTGCCATATTGAACTCCCTGAAGACATTGCAGCAATGAAAACCACCGGACAGCCGCTCGTTCCAAAGCGCGTGCGGCGACCCGTGCCGGCTGATAAAATTGTGGATCAAGCCTGGGAAGCGATCAAGACTGCAAAGCGCCCCATAATTCTTGCCGGCAACGGCACCATCCGTAAACGTGCGAGTAAACAATTGCGTCTTCTAGCGGAAAAGACGGGGATCGGTGTGGCTAGCACCTTTATGGGCAAAGGCTGTGTTGATCGCGATTCAGATCAATGCCTCTTCACCATCGGTCTTCAAGCGAAGGATCTTGTCACTTGCGTCGTTGATGCGGCAGACCTCGTGATTACTGTCGGTTATGACATGGTGGAATATCACCCCAGCTTGTGGAATCCCAAGGGAGATAAGAAAATCGTGCATATTGATTTTCTTCCTGCCGAAGTAGACGATCATTACCCGGTTGATGTGGAGGTGGTCGGCGATTTGGCGCACACCTTATGGATGCTTAACGAGCGCGTTGATAAAGACGGAAGCCCCTCTTACGACCTCAATCATCAGCATTCGGCCCGCCAGCAAATGCTGGAAGACTTCGAGCAGTACAAGGACGACGATACGGAAGGGACCATCCGGCCTCAGAAGGTTTTGTGGGATGTCCGTCGGGCTCTCGGACCCCGCGATATTCTGCTTAGCGATGTGGGTGCCCATAAGATGTGGATCGCCCGTTATTACCAATGCAATGAACCCAACACGTGCCTCATTCCCAATGGCTTCTGTTCGATGGGGTTTGCCCTTCCCGGCGCGATAGCGGCAAAAATGGCCTGTCCCGATCGGAATATTTTAGCCATATGCGGAGACGGCGGTTTTATGATGAACGTTCAAGAGATGGAGACGGCCAAGCGCACGAATCAGGACATCGTGGTCATGATTTGGGAAGATAAGAAGTACGGGCTGATTGAATGGAAGCAGCAAGGTCATTTCGGAAAGCACATTGACCTTAGTTTTGAGAACCCTGATTTTGTAAAGTTGGCCGATGCTTTTGGTTGGGGCGGAATGCGCGTTGATAATTCACGCGATCTGGCAGGTGCGCTGGAAGCTGCTCTGAAGCAAAGCGGGCCGACGCTGATAAGCATACCCATCGATTATCGCGAAAATTATCTTCTGAGCAAACGATTGGGGCAGATCGCATGTCCGATCTAAAGACTTCGGTGTTGAAGCAGAGCTATCCTTATTATCTTGCCAATAAGCCGGTTGCCGCCAACCAAGACCTCAAGGTGATTGACAAATTTACCGGGGAAGTCGCTACGGAGGTAGCGCTTGCTGATGAAAAGGCTATTGATCAGGCGATCGCCAAGGCTGTTCGGGCGGTCGAACCTTTGCAGGCCATGTCGGCCTATGATCGGCAGGAAGTATTGCGGCATTGTCTGAAACGCTTCGAAGAAAGGCGGGAGGAGTTAGCCCTCAGCCTCTGCATCGAAGCCGGAAAACCCATTAAGGATGCCCGCGGAGAAGTAAGCCGTCTTATCGATACCTTTCGCGTGGCCTCGGAAGAAGCCGTTAGGCTCTATGGGGAGGTCATGCCGCTCGATATCTCACTGAATACGCGCAATTATCGCGGTATGTGGAAGCGGGTGCCCATCGGCCCTTGCAGTTTTATATCACCGTTTAATTTTCCCCTGAATCTGGCGGCGCACAAAATTGCTCCCGCGGTTGCGGTCGGCTGCCCCTTTGTCTTGAAGCCGGCCAGTCTGACGCCGATTGGCGCGCTTGTGATTGGCGAGATTCTCGCTGAAACAAATTTGCCTGAGGGGGCGTTCTCGATTCTTCCCTGCCGTCGTGACGGCGCAGAACTTTTTACGACAGACGAGCGTTTTAAATTGTTGAGCTTTACGGGTTCTCCGAGCGTAGGTTGGGATCTCAAGGCGAAGGCGGGCAAGAAAAAAGTGGTGCTCGAATTGGGAGGCAACGCTGCCGTCATCGTCGAACCCGATTCTGATTTGGATGACGTGACAAATCGTATTATGGTCGGCGCTTTTTATCAGTCGGGTCAAAGTTGCATCAGTGTGCAGCGCATCCTGATTCACTATAAAATTTATGATGAATTGCGCGACCGGCTCGTTGCCGCGGCCAGCAAGCTTGTTAAGGGAGATCCCAAGGATGAAAAAACATTTATCGGTCCGATGATCGCTGAAAAAGAGGCGGACCGGCTTGAGTCATGGATCAATGAAGCGGTCGAGCGCGGGGCGAAACTCCTTTGCGGGGGATCCAGAGAAGGAACCATGATGGAAGCGACTCTCTTGGAAGATGTGCCTTCCGATGTCACGATTTCCAGTCAGGAGGCTTTCGGTCCTGTTGCCTGCTTGGCCAAGTACCGTGACTTCGATGATGCCCTGAATACGATTAATGAGAGCCGCTATGGGCTACAGGCCGGCGTCTTTACGCAAAATCTGTATAAAATGTACCGGGCCTGGGACCGACTCGACGTTGGCGGTGTTATCATCGGCGATGTCCCTTCGTGGCGCGTCGATAACATGCCTTATGGCGGGGTCAAAGACAGCGGCCTCGGCCGCGAAGGGGTTCGTTTCGCCATGCAAGATATGACTGAGATACGGCTCATGGTCGTGCGTGATCCCGCACCTAAATAACACACTTGTGGTTAAGTGAGGAGGAAAGTGATGACAAAAGTTGCGACTAAAGATCCTGCAGTGCAGAAAGAGCTCGCGTGCTTTATGACGGGATTGATCCGGCGTAATCCGGGCGAGACCGAATTCCACCAAGCCGTTCAGGAAGTCTCCGAAACGCTAATGCCATTTTATCTTCAACACGCGCAGTATCGTAAGGCCCAAGTCCTGGAAAGGATGACTGAACCGGACCGCGTTATCATCTTTCGCGTCTCGTGGGTGGATGACGAGGGTAATCCGCGCGCCAATCGCGGTTACCGTGTTCAATTCAATAATTCCATCGGACCGTACAAAGGGGGATTGCGTTTTCACCCTGACGTGACGCTGAGTGTTTTTAAATTTCTGGGTTTCGAACAGGTTTTCAAGAACAGCCTGACGACACTTCCCATGGGCGGCGCCAAGGGGGGTGCGAATTTTAATCCCAAAGGCAAATCCGACGGTGAAGTCATGCGTTTCTGCCAGTCCTTCATGACGGAACTCTCCAAGTACATCGGAAAGGATATTGATGTGCCTGCCGGCGACATCGGCGTTGGTGCCCGTGAAATCAGTTATATGTTTGGTCAATTCAAACGCATCCATAATGAATACGGCGGAGTTTTGACGGGCAAGGGGCTCGCTTTTGGAGGAAGTTTGATACGCACTGAAGCGACCGGCTATGGGTGCGTTTACTTTCTCAATGAGATGCTGGCTTACGTCGGCGAATCCGTGAAGGGAAAGAAATGCCTGGTTTCGGGTTCCGGCAACGTGGCACAGTTTACTGCGGAAAAGATCATCGAACTCGGCGGTAAAGTGCTCACGCTTTCGGACTCCGCAGGCTACATCTATGACCCCGACGGCATTACTCGCGAAAAGCTCGAGTTCGTGAAGGAGTTGAAGAATGTCCGGCGAGGCCGCATCAGCGAATATGCGGGGAAATTCGGCTGCGAATACCATGAAGGCAAAACGCCGTGGCGCGTGCCCTGTGATATTGCGTTTCCGTGTGCGACCCAAAACGAGATCAGCCTTGAAGACGCCAAAGCATTAATTGCTAATGGTGTGAAGGCCATTGCCGAGGGCGCCAACATGCCGACCGTAATCGAGGGAACGCATGCGTTTCTCGAAGCCAAGGTGCTCTATGCTCCCAGCAAGGCCGCCAATGCGGGCGGGGTGGCTGTTTCCGGTTTGGAGCAAACACAGAACGCGATGAGGCTTTCCTGGAGTCGTGAGGAAGTCGATCACCGTCTTCTCGAGATCATGAAGAGCATTCACGGCAAATGCGTCGAATACGGACAGGAAGGCGATTATGTCAACTACGTCAAAGGCGCGAATATTGCAGGATTCATCAAAGTAGCTGATGCCATGATTGCATGCGGCATCGTTTAACCCATGCATGAGGACCCATGGCCGATTTTTACGAACGTAGTCTTAGCATGCATGAGCAGTTGCGCGGAAAGATCGGCGTTCATAGTAAGATCCCCATTAACAGCCATGACGACCTCTCTATAGCCTACACTCCGGGTGTAGCGCGTCCCTGTGAAGTCTTGGGGAAAGATCCTTCGAAAGCGCGCGAATTAACGATCAAGCGTAATACCGTTGCCGTTGTCAGTGACGGCTCGGCGGTTCTGGGGCTCGGCAATATTGGGCCTTATGGGGCCATTCCTGTTATGGAAGGCAAGGCATTGCTTTTCAAAGAATTCGCCGATATTGACGCCTGGCCGATTTGTCTGGATACTCAAGACACTCAAGAAATTATTGCCGCGGTACGGCATATCGCGCCTGTATTCGGCGGCATTAATTTAGAAGATATTGCTGCTCCGCGATGCTTTGAAGTGGAAGCGGCCCTCCAGGATCTCGGCATTCCCGTATTTCACGACGATCAGCACGGTACGGCGATTGTACTCTTGGCCGCACTCTTGAATGCCGCAAAAGTTGTGGGGCGCAAGGTTACCGATATCCGTGTGGTCATCAATGGTGCGGGCGCAGCTGGCACCGCCATTGCAAATCTATTACGGTGTGTCGGCCATGACCCTGCCGTATGCGCTCCCGTCAAAGACGTCATCGTTTGTGATTCCAAAGGCGTGATTCACTCCGGTAGAAAAGATCTCTCACCCGCTAAGGAAAAGCTGCTCAAATTCACCAATCGCAGCGGCCGTGAGGGGTCTTTGAGGGACGTCCTCGAAGGATGTGATGTCTTTATCGGCGTCAGCAAGGGAAACCTTCTTTCCGGCGAGGACATCAAACGTATGGCGGCTGACCCCATTGTGTTTGCGATGGCCAATCCGGAGCCTGAGATTATGCCTGATGAAGCCAGACAAGCAGGTGCCGCCGTTGTCGGAACGGGGCGAAGCGACTTCCCGAACCAGGTCAACAATGTCTTGGTCTTTCCGGGTATCTTCCGAGGGGCTCTGGATGCAGGTTCCCGTACGATCACCGATGCGATGAAGCTTGCCGCGGCTCATGCACTGGCCGATTGCGTCGAGCAGCCTGACTCCGATCACATCCTGCCGGATCCGCTCGACCGAAGTGTTGCCCCTAAAGTTGCCCGCGCGGTATCTGATGCCGCCGAAGCCGATACCCCGAATCAGACTTCATCTCCCGCCGGCAGATAACTCATGAAACCGCAAGGTTTTCCCGGGCTTCTGGGGGAAATTAGGAAAAAGGATTAACTACTTTCTCTTTTTCTTGCCGCGGTGGAACTGTTCCGATTCCGTTGACCCTTTCATACTTAGCGTTGAGGATTTCCCCCCGGTTGCCGCCTGAGTTACGGTGTCAAAATAGCCTGTCCCGACGAATTCCTGGTGCCGCACAGCCTCATAACCGAACTTCTCGGCCTTGAATTCCTCCTCCTGCAATTTAGAGTAAGCAGCCATGCCGTCAGTGCGGTAGTCACGAGCCAACATAAACATCCCGTAGTTTAGGGCGTGAAACGCAGACAGCGTAACGAATTGAAATTTGTAACCCATCGCGCCGAGCTTTTCTTGAAATTTTCCTATCGTTTTCTTATCCAAGTGAAGCCGCCAGTTAAAGGAAGGCGAGCAATTGTAGGCAAGCATCTTCCCTGGATATTCCTTGTGAATTGCTTTGGCAAACTCCTTGGCCTGGCTGAGGTCAGGCAGCGACGTCTCGAACCACAGAAGGTCGGCGTAAGGCGCGTAAGCGAGGGAGCGGGCAATGGCCTGGTCAAGACCCGCGCGGACCTTCCAGAAGCCTTCTGAGGTCCTAGCACCGCGAATAAAGCGTTGATCATAGGGATCAATGTCGTTTGTCAAAAGGGAAGCGCCCAGTGCGTCGGTCCGGGCAATGAGGATGGTATCGACTCCCGAAACGTCAGCGGCAAGCCGGGCCGCAGTCAATTTAGTGATGAACTCTTGGGTGGGAACGAGTACTTTTCCGCCCAGATGCCCGCACTTTTTTACAGAGGCAAGCTGATCCTCAAAGTGGACACCGGCCACACCCTCCTCAATCATCCGCTTCATAATCTCAAAGGCATGAAGAGATCCTCCGAAGCCCGCCTCGGCGTCGGCGATCAGGGGCGCCAGCCAGTGGATTCGATGGTCGTTTTTCAAGTGATGAATTTGATCCGCTCTCATGAGGGCGTTGTTAATGCGTTTGATCAGATAGGGGACGCTGTCGGAAGGGTAAAGGCTCTGGTCCGGGTACATGCTCAGGGAATTGTTCATGTCCGCTGCAACCTGCCAGCCGCTGACATAGATCGCCTTGAGTCCGGCACGGACCAACTGCACAGCCTGATTGCCGGTAACCGCACTCAGGGCGCGCACGAAGCGATCCGTTTTTAAGAATTTCCACAACTGGTTAGCACCGGCCCGTGCGATTGAAAATTGCCGGTGCACTGTTCCCTTAAGCCGGTAGACCTCGGCGGCGCTGTAGGTTCGTTTGATTCCCTGCCAACGGGATGACTTCCAATGCCGATTTGTTTGGTCTATGAATTGTTTTTTATTCATTTGTGTCCCCTTAGTCCAAGTATGCGTAGGCTTCTAAAGTGAGAAATTCCGGGCATTTTTCTTGTGTGCTGATACGCTCAAATAAAGACGAAGCTCGGTCGAAGGCGCCTCCTTCGAATTTTTCAGCGCCGATCAACTCACGAATTTTTTCGAGTTCTTCACGTACCACCGTCTTGACACGATCTGCCGTAATCACCCTGCCGTCGGTAGTCTTTGCCTTGTGCCGGACCCATTGCCATACCTGGGTGCGGGAGATTTCGGCTGTGGCGGCGTCTTCCATTAGGTTATAGATAGGCACGCAGCCGGTTCCGCGCAGCCAGGATTCAAGATAGAGAATTCCCACATTCACATTGGTGCGTAACCCTTTGTCGGTAATATCGCCGGCCGGTACCTCGAGCAGGTCTTTGGCGGTTACGTTTACGTCTTCGCGAGTCACAGTGAGCTGATTGGGACCTTTCATCTGGTCATTGAACGCACTCATGGCGATTTCGATCAGTCCCGGGTGAGCGACCCAGGTTCCGTCATGCCCCGCTTGGGCTTCGCGGAGTTTGTCCTGGCGTACCTTTTCGAGCGCCGCTTCGTTTGCTTTCGGGTCGGACTTGATCGGAATCTGAGCGGCCATTCCGCCCATGGCGTGAATTCCGCGACGGTGGCATGTTTTAATCAAGAGTTTTACATAGGCACTCAAGAAAGCTTTGTCCATGGTAACCTGAGCGCGATCGGGGAGCATGAACTCGGGTTTTTGCCTAAACCGTTTGATGAAACTGAAGATGTAGTCCCAGCGACCGCAATTTAATCCGGAAGAATGGTCTTTGAGCTCGTAGAGAATCTCATCCATTTCAAAACTGGCCAAAATTGTTTCGATGAGTACCGTTGCGCGAATCGTACCGTTGGGAATCCCCAGGTCCTTCTGGGATGCAATGAAGACGTTATTCCACAAGCGCGCTTCAAGATGGCTCTCCATTTTCGGCAAATAGAAATAGGGCCCCGTCCCTTTGCTGAGGAGTGTTTTTGTATTGTGGAAGAAATAAAGACCAAAATCGAAAAGCGAGCCTGAGATCGGATGCCCGTCAACAGACAGGTGCTTTTCCACTAGGTGCCAGCCCCGCGGCCGCACCACCAGAGTCGCGATCTTGTCCGCGAGCTGATAGGATTTTCCTTCCGGACTGGTGAACTGGATGGTTCTGTTTACAGCGTCGCGGAGATTAATGTGGCCTTCGATGTTGTTGGCCCAGGTGGGGCAATTGGAGTCCTCAAAATCCGCCATAAAGACATGGGCGCCCGAGTTCAGGGCATTGATCATCATCTTGCGGTCTACCGGACCGGTGATCTCGACCTTGCGTTCGGTCAGATCCTTGGGAATGGGAGCGACGGTCCACGCCGCTTCACGAACGGATTTTGTTTCGGTCAGGAAATCAGGCAATTTGCCATCGTTGATTTCCTGCTGCCGGATCTCCCGCTTTGCGAGGAGGCCAACTCGGGTAGCGTCGAACTTCCGGGATAGGCTCGCCAAGAAGCGAAGGGCCTCCGCCGTCAGGATATCTTCGTATCCGGGCGCCATGTGCCCGTTGATTTCAATGCCTTCGGCCCTGAGGTCCTCTATGGAATTTTGAGATGAGCCCATATGTAGTAATTACGATATAATCCGGTGTTTTATTAAGCGTTATTAATTGAGGGAAAAAAAGGGGAAAAAAGTGTGAAAATACTGTCGTGGAATGTTAACGGGGTCCGGTCGATAATTAGGAAAGGTTTTGAGGGCTTTGTCGGCCGGCAGAAAGCAGATATTCTGTGCCTGCAGGAGACCAAAGCGCGTCCCGAGCAGGTGGAACTCGACCTGAAGTATCATGCCTATTGGAATAGCGCTGAGAAGAAGGGTTATTCCGGCACCCTGATTTTGAGCAAAAAAGAGCCTATTTCGGTTGCACGAGGTTTGGGGCAGGCCAAACACGATCGCGAAGGCCGCGTTCTCATTGCTGAATATCCCAAGTTCTATCTCGTCAATGTCTATACGCCGAACGCAAAGAGGGACCTGAGCCGTTTGAATTACCGTACCAAGGAATGGGATGTCCAATTCCTCAAGAAAATGAAAAAACTCGAAAAAAAGAAACCCGTCATCTTCTGCGGAGACCTCAACGTTGCTCACAAGGAAATCGATCTGACCAATCCCAAAGCCAATGTGCGCAATCATGGTTTTACCGCCGCGGAACGCGCCGGGTTCGACAACATCGTCAAAGCAGGTTTCCTGGATACCTTTCGGGAATTTAATCAAAAGGGGGGGCATTATACGTGGTGGAGTCAGCTCAACCGTGCCCGCGCCCGTAATGTCGGTTGGCGAATTGATTACTTCCTCATTTCAAAATCATTGCGGCGTTCCCTCAAAAAGGCGTTTATCCTTCCCGAAGTCATGGGTTCGGATCATTGTCCGGTAGGCATTGTCCTGCGGTGATTCAGAAAATAGGTCAAAATCTCCTGACCCTGTTTCTTACACTCCTTCTCTGCTCTCTGGTCCTGGAAGGCACGCTTAGAATACAGGGTGCCGGGAGGACTCATACCGAGCGATACACGTATGTAAAGCACACGTTCTATAACCCCTTTCTCATCTTCGGGCCCAATATCGACCGGCGGTTTCCCCAGGACCATGCAAATGACGCGGTCTATAACTCTCAGGGTTTTCGTGAGGCCGAAGAAGTTCCGGTAGAGAAACCAGCGGGGGAATACCGTTTATTTGCGCTCGGCGGATCGAGTACGGAAAATCTGGCGAACGGGCATGACCGGCACTATTGCCGGGAAGCCGAAGTTCTTCTAGGGAATGGAGTCCGTTGTATTAACGCGGCAAAATCCGGTTTTTCAACTCTGCACACGTTGATCCGCCTTGAGTCCGACTTATTGCCGTTTCGGCCGAACATGATCACCGTCATGCATAACGTCAACGACCTCACGGTCAATTTCTTTCCGGCGGACGGGCGTTTCAATTACGGCAATCAATTTTTTGATGACTTTTTTGCGCCGCGCTTTACAAACCTTCAAAAAAGCGCGCTGCGACATTCGCGTGCGGCCGTGTTCCTTTACCGGTTGTGGTGTCAGATCAAAGGGCGGTTTTTTGACGAAAAAATCTACACAGAAAACGGCAGCTATGTGACGACGACCATGCAGGTCCTGCCCGGCAGGTTTGCATTACCCTTTGCTGAGGTGTTCCGGAATCAGTTGAAATCCATCGTGGCGGTTGCCCAGGCCCACGGGATCAGACCGGTCCTTATGTCGCAGCCCGCCGTCTTCTCAGAGCCCATGTATGCCCTCATGTTCGGACACAAGGAATTCAACCGCCGCATCAAGTACCCGACCCTCGATGAATTCCAGAGAGTTTTTTCGCAATATAATAAGATTGTGGCGGACGTTGCCCGAGCAGAATCAGTTCCGTTTATTGATATGCAGCGCTTGATGGGGCAAGATCCGAAGCACTACAATGACATGATTCACTACTCCCGTGAGGGAGTTGAGCACTTTGCGAGGATCTATGCCGAAAATCTGCGGCCCCTTATCGTTACGGGGGAGGCGCTCTCGTGATTAAGGGCGGTTTTGGCGCCACTTTCTGGCTGGCCGCGCGGCTTTTTTTGCACCCGAAATCGCCGGCAGCGGTCTATAAGAATCCCGTGCCGTTTATTCTTCATGTCTATGCGAGATTAGCGAATCTATGGATCTCGGCGCGCGGAGGTGACCAAGTGTGTTTGATCTGCGGGCGTCGAGGGGCGTTCGGGTATGTGGCCGCCATCTCTGATCAAACGTTAATCCGCAATAGCCTGTGTTTCGGTTGCGGGTCAAACAGCCGTACGCGGACGCTTCTCTTTTATCTCAAAAGCCGTCTGCCGAATGGCCAGCTCAAGATTCTCGATATCGGTCCCTTGAAGTCTACGCGGCTTTTCTTTCGGGATCTGGATTGCACCTATGAGACGTTGGACCGCTACGGCGAGGCGACTTATCACGACGATGTCACCGATATGTCGAGTATCCCGGATGAGACCTACGATATTATATTTTGCGTGCAGGTGCTTCAGCATATTTCCGATGATCTCGGGGCGATGTCAGAAATTCGCAGAATCCTTAAACCCGACGGTGTGGCCTATGTTGTTGTGCATCAATTTCCTTCCAGCGATAAGACCCGCAGAAGTCCTCAAGCGTCCTATCTCGGGTACGGTTTTGAGTGGCTCTACGGGGAAGACTTCAGGGTGCGTCTCGAATCGGCCGGTTTTTTTGCGGATATGATTTCTACGGATAAGTTCATTTCGGAGCAGGATCTGAAACGTCACGGGTTGATGGCGCAGGTCCTATACGCCAGCCGTCCGAAGGCGACGGCTAAATCTTGACCCCGATTCGTCCCGAGTAATCCGTTCGGTTCAAGAGCATCCGAACCTGATTTTTTTCGAAGTATTCCCGAACGGCGTCCTTTGCTCCCTGCCACTCTCCTACATCATCCATGATGAGAATGCCGTGGGCACAGAGCTTCGGGAAAAGGTGTTCCAGCTCGTGTTTGGTGGATTCATACCAATCTGTATCCAAGCGCAGTAACGCAATTTTTTCCGGAACGGTTGCGGGAATGGTTGTTTCGACCTTTCCCTTGATGAGCTTGATCTTATCCGCAGGGTAACCCGTGAGGTCCATGTGAGCCTTGACCTCTTCAATGGGGCAGTAGCACCATTGGTTAAAGGTTGCCTTCTGAGAGCGATTCCATTCGGAGCGTGCGGCGGCATGGCCGAAGTTGACATCCTTGTCAGTAGGCTCGCTCATACCGGCATAGGTATCATAGAGATAAATCGTGCGTTCTGTATCGCCGAGTTCCCTAAGCGTACGGGCCATGATCATGGAACTCCCGCCGCGCCACACTCCGCATTCAACCATATCTCCGGCTATGCCCTGTTTTGAAATGTGGACGGTCGCCTGGTAAAGGGCATACATGCGCTCGACGGGGGTGAGCGTATACGGCTTGCAGAGTGTGTAGATTCTTTGGAAAAGCGGATCGCGCATGAGTTCGAGCTTTCGCGGCATCGAAACAGAGCAGCCGGCTAATAGCGATTCAATAAAGCGTTTGATCTTGATGTTCATTCTAGCTTGCCCTGGTGAATTTACGTAAATCTTCGGTTGTAACGAGTTTCAGTCTCCACAATAGGGCCGCGTAAGTGATCCCTGCCACGGCCAGGCGCGACCACAGCGGCAAACCTGCGGCAGACGCTGCGACCATCACCCCAAAAAGCGCGATGTTGACCGTGGCGAATTTGACCAGTGTGCCGGGCGGAAAGCTCAGCCCGAAATCGCGAATGAATTGCAGTACAAAAATCAACAGCGCGAGGACCCCCGTTGCCATCATGGCCTGCGCTGCGCCGTAAGCGCCATATTTGGGAATCAGCCACCAAGATAACACAATTTGTGAAATGACGAGAGCAAATGCGGCATAAAACGAGCGTTCGGGCTGTGCTTTTGCCTGATAAAAAATAGACATGATGAAGATCGCTGTAAGCCCCAGAAACCCGATGTAATAAGGCAGAAACCAAGCGGCGCCGGCACCAAAGTCCTGGGCATAGAGCCTTTCAATGATGGGCCTGCCTTCCAATCCGAGAAGAACCCCGTAAGGTAAGAGGACGACCATAAGGAGCCTCACGGTCTGTTTGAAGTAGTGCTGGATCAAGTCCTGTTTATTGGCGGCGAAGGCTTCAGTGAGAGCAGTTAGCATGATTAATGAAAGCGTAAAGACGAAGACCGAATGCGGGGCCTTGCTCAGCGTTCCCACGGCTACATAGTGCCCGACCATCGACGCCTCAGCGATAAACCTCTTTGCGTGCATCAGGTTGATGGTGGGAATCAATTGAAAAAGGACGACGAACGCCATTTGAAACCCGGCGAATCGCAGGAGTACCCCGTAGGGCAGATCATGCCCTTTCTGCGAATCAATGCAGAAAGGCAAAGGTTTGAGAAAGGGGATCAGACACAGACAGCTTGTTAGCGACGTCGCGACATAGGCCATGGAGACACCATAGAGGCCTAGGTCCATAGAGATGGCCACGATCACAAAGGTAAGGCGTAGGCCCACCACGATGAATATGATAATGGCGCTCGACCGGAAGTAGCGGAATGTTTGAAGCAGGCGGTAAAGGTAAATGGCCGTACCGTAAAGCGGCATGTCGATTGCCAGGATTCGAAAATAACGAGTCAGTTCCGGTTCCTTCGTATATTCTGCGAGAGCGGGCGCGAAGATGAAAAGGACAGCGCCGGCAATAAGGCTTAGGCCTAAATGGAGCGTAAGAGTTTTTTTGAACGCATTGCGCGAAGAGTAGGTATCGTCAAGCAGGTATTTCGTCGTTGCGTTAGGAAGTCCCCACTCCAGGAAGAGGCGCATCCATAACAGGACGGAAAGAAGAACGCCGAACACGCCATAGGCCGACGCGCCCAGTTTTCTTGCAATGTAGATGTGAATAAAATAGAGGGAAAGGACGTTGGCCGTCTGAGCTGTGGATTCCCAGAGCACACCCTGAGCGCTAGATTGCTTTGTCATGGAATTCGGGAGCGGATTTCAGTTTAAATGGCATGTCGTCGTAATTAGTATGAGCAAAACAGTCCCTTTTGTCTTCTTAAACCATCGACTGGCCGATCAGGTGACTTGAATCAAGGTTGATTGGCCCGGAAGAACACGGTATCCTTTACTTATGGCATTGAGTCGCAAGCAGCCCGTTAAGCAGTATCAGAAGAGCCCCTATTTTAGCGTCTACCAACCGATTGTGGATGTGCGCGGCAAGAAGGTTATGGGCTATGAGGCTCTCATACGCGGGAAGGGAAAGTTCAAGAATCCGGAAGAGCTTTTTCGGCAATCTTATGCAGATGGTTTGACCATCGCCCTCAATCTCGAATGCCTCAACACGGCCTTTCAGATATTGCCCAGCCTTCCGAAGGGCAAACGCCTGTTTGTGAATGTGGAGCCCATTACGCTTGCGCGCTGCTTTGGATCGGGCCGCGAAGCGGAATTCCTGCTGCGCCGTTTTGATACATTCAACAATAATGTGGTCATCGAAATGACTGAGGGTATGAAGGTCAGGGATTTTAACCTTGTCAAAAAAAGCGTTTCCTATTTGCGGCGACATCATTGTCAATTTGCGGTCGATGATGTCGTCGGAATAGGTTCCAAGTTACTTAAGATTCTCTCGCTTCGGCCGGATTACATTAAAGTCGGAATGGCGCTGATTCGAAACGTAACCCAGAACAAATTTCAGCAGAATCTGATCAAGCAATTGACCGAGATCGGTAATGAAATTGGCTCCATTATGATCGCTGAGGGTGTGGAGCGTAAAGAAGAGCTTGATTATGTGAAGCATCTCGGCATTCACCTCATCCAGGGGTATTATTTCAGCAAACCCAAAAAGATTCTTCCTGCCTCAGTTCGCGGCTACACTTAAAATCTAATCTCATATAGACAAACAGGTTGCGACAATTCCGCAACGCTGGAAATTCTTCCTTCTCTCCGGTATAATATTTTTCTTTTTCCGGAGGCTAAAATTGCTGCGAAAAATCTATAAATATACTCATCTATGCCCGGCGTTGCTCCTGCTGGGATTCGTGCAAGCGGCCTCTGCCCAGGAAGCAGCCGGTACGTCAACCGAGCCGACCGCTAAGCTGCAAAATCCCGATAAGATGGCGATTGAATTCGATGCTTATCGGAAGAATATAGATGACCTGTTTTATATTACGCTTCGCAGTAATTCCGACCCGCACTACGGCTTAAATACGATGATCATTGATTTGAACCGCAAACTTGCCGAAGATCCGGAAAATCCGGATACACTGATTTCACTGGGACACATTTACCGCATACTGGGGGAACCCGGGGAAGCAAACAGTCTGTATGAAAAGGCTTTGGCTATTGATCCGCAGAGTCCCTATTTGTACGGATTCTCGGCGATGATGTTACTGGCAATGGGAGATTCTGAAGGAGCGCTTGCCCAGTTAAATCAGGCAGTGCGGACAAACCCCACAGATTCGTATGCTTGGTTTGTGCGCGGAAAAACATTGATTATGCTCAATGACGTGGATACGGCGAGCATGAGTCTCGAAAAGGTTTTGGAGTTGGATCCCGACAACCAGGAAGCGGCGACGGTTTTGAGTTTGCTCTACCAGGAACGAGGAGACGTCTCTGAGGGTGAGCGACTCCTGGAGGGTATGTACGAAAAACATCCGACGAGTCAGGTTGTGCGTTATCACCTTGGTGTGGTCTATTTTGCGACCGGCAGACCCGAGAAAACCATTAGCCTGTGGGAGGAGTTATTCTTCGAAGGAATTCGGGATATCCGCTTCCTGAAAAATTTAGCGGCCGCTTATCTCAGAGGGGGAAATCCGGCTAAGGCCGAGAAGATCGTGGATTATCTCCTGTTTTCAAAGCCGAGGGATCCGAACATTCGCTTTCTTAGGGCCGAGGCTTATCGCATGACACGCCAGTGGGAGCAAGCCGAACGCGAATACCGAGGTCTTATGGCGGAATACCCGGGCTATATAGCCGCCGCCCTTGGGTTGGCACAGACTCTTGAGGACCAAGGGGAAGCGGAAGAAGCAGTAGAAATTCTTAAAGAGGCTGCCGGGCGTTTTTCATCTCAGGACGAACAGGCCCACTTGGACGCTTTGTTAGCCGATAATCATTTGCCTTCGGGTGATAGATAGGCGTTAAACGGCTTCGCCATCTCTGCCATATCAGTTTCCAACAGGGACATATTCATGAATCGGGCAAAACAGTCGAGGTGCACCAAGGCGTTTAAGCCAGCGTCTTGGACGTGTACCTTTGAAATTCTTTGAAAAAAGCCCCGGTTGACCGTCTGAATTTCCTCATACAGCTTTGGAAGGTTCCTGAGTTCCCAGTCCGGCTTTTCCCCTTTTCGCGCCAGAAAATATTGAGCCAGAAGATACGTGGTGATGGAGCGGTAGATTGTTTCCTCGAGCGACGCAAAAGGCAAGTGGGTTGCCACCATCGGCTTCAGCTTTGAAAGGATAGGGCAGCCGGTGGTTACCATGTAGATACCGATCAGGGAGCTTACGGCATTTTGGATGGGGGTTCTTTTCTTGAAGGTTCTCGCAGCGGTCTGGATTTCGACATCTACCTGCTCATAGGAAAGACAATCCTTAAAGAAGTCGATAACATCAGTGAGATTAGCGGCTATGGGGCAGCTCTCATGTTTGCCCGCATCCAAGGGGCAGTTTGAGCATTTTTCATAAGATAATTTCGTCCAGTCCGGCAGATTCTTATGTTCGGCCTGACGAAGATCCATTGTGTGGGGATTGAGCCGCACATCGAACTCTTTAATTCTGCCGTCATCGAAGGTAAATTTGTAATGGAGCTGAAAGTCGGTATCGGTCATGCTGTCTCCTATTTTCAAACTAGTTGTATAATAACGCGTACGAAGATTCCTTTTCAATGGGCAAATTAAAAAAACGTTCGGTTAAGCAGAATATCATCGCGATCGTCTACGATTTCGACGGGACCCTCTCGCCCCACAATATGCAGGAGGAAACGATTTTTAAAGACTACGGAGTCCGTAAGGACGAAATATGGCAGAAGGCCGATCATCTTGTTGCGAGCGGGTATGAGCGCACGCTCGCGTACCTCAAACTGTTGATTCATGATAAGGCCTTCAAGGAGCATCCCCTCAAGCGGGACCGCTTGCGGCATCTGGCGCGGCACATTACCTATTTCCCAGGCGTTCCGACATTTTTTCCCATGATCGAGAGGGAGCTCGAAAAGATGGCCGGCGTAACGGAGTGGGGGATAAGCATCGAACATTACCTAGTATCGAGCGGGATGGTTGAGATTCTGGAGGGAACCCGAATTTTCAAGTATTTCACGAAGGCCTACGCCTGTGAATATGAATATGGAATGTCCGGCCCGATTTTCCCCAAGTTGGTAATCAATGACACGAATAAGACGCAATTTTTGTTCCGCATTAATAAAGGGAAACTAAATCTACGGGAAGATATTAATTCTCACATGCCCGAACAGCAGCGGCGAATTCCTTTTCGGAATATGATTTATATCGGTGACAGTATAACCGACATCCCTTCCATGACGGTGATGCAGCGCTACGGCGGTCATGCCATTGCCGTATTCGATCCGTCCAGGAAACTACCGCGCCGGGTTATGGAGATGGTCAAAGAAAAGAAGGTCGACCATTTTGCCCCGGCAGACTATCGCAAGAACGCATTGCTGGTAAAGATTATACGTACGGTATTACGCAAGATTGTCTCCTCAATTGTCTATCGCGGATCGGCCGGAATGTCCTTCGATTGGGTGCAGTCGGCTGACGAATAACGAAAGCCGAATGGGCTTTTTTCCAAATATCAGGTACAATATAGCAAGAAGGCGGACGCTGTTTCAGCTGTTGGTCATAGCGCCGCTAGGTTTATTTTTGAAGTTGTATTCGCCGCCGGGCAGTTGGGTCCATGACTCCGGTGCCGGAGTTTTATATGAGATATTCTGGATTTACCTGTTCTTTATTGTGTGGCCGGGGAGATTGGCGATTCATCGCGTTCCGGTAGGAGTGTTTGTGGGGACGTGCGTGTTGGAAGTATCGCAATTGGTGGAAACGCCGTTTCTTGAGTCGTTACGGAGCAGTTTTGTCGGCGTGTCCCTGATCGGCGAGACCTTTGCATGGTGGGACTTTCCTCATTACGCAGCGGGCTGTCTGATCGGGTGGTTGGGTCTTAGGCTCAGCGTCATGAATGAGAGGGATTTTATATGAGTGCACAAAAGAAAGAGAAGAGGCAGCCGCCTCTCCCTGTGGCGGATCTTTCGGGAATTCAGAAGGTGATTCTGACGGAGCTCCGCGATTTGCAGAAAAGGGAGCAGAAGGCAAGGGTGCGCTTTGAGAAGGTTAAGAGCAAGGCCCGCCGCCTTCTATTGGAGTTGGTTCCTTGCCCCGAATGCACTAACCAGAACCCTCGGAAGCATTGCCCTGTTTGTGACGGTTTCGGAGAACTCATGGTCGAGGTTTCCAGGCTCAACAGGAAATCCGGTCGCAGGCGCAAGCCGTAAGGCGCCGCGCCTGATACCGCTTAAACCTGCTCAGCCAGTGGTTCCTCTTGTGCGGTCTTCGCGAGTGCCATAACGGTGCCCGAGGTAGTGCCGCCTGAATATTCCATTAACGAATCATAAATAATTTGAGCAAACTTCGCCCCGCCTCTGCCGCTAAAGTGTCCCTTATCCACAAAGTCGGCATCTTCCCATGTCGCATCTAATACCTTTTTAAAGCAACTCACATTTTCGATTCGACACATCTCCAACAACGCGTCATTGTAAATCCCCATCCATTCCCGAAGGTCGGAATCTTTGATAAAAGGAATCCAGGCATGGGTTTTGTCATCGGTCAGCCGCGAGTAGTTCAGAATTTGAGGAACTAGAATAATTTGGATATTATGTGCCCGGGCGATACTAATAAGAGTCTTAATATTGTATTTGTAGATGTCAATCGCCCGGCGGCTGATTTCTTCCACGGGAAAGGGTCTTTGGTATAATTTGTGGGCGGTTCCAACCAAGTAATAGATGAGCGCGGACTTAGCCCCATAACCATTGTCGACGAGAAGCTGCAGACTAAAAAACTGAGATGGACCATGAAAGTCTGAATAATCAGATTTCAGGTTTTTTATGTTCAAATTCCTCACGTCATTCCAGCCCATATAGTAAATTGCTATATCAGGTTGAAGGTCGTAACTTTGCAGCGCCGTTTGGATAATATTTTCTGCGGTGGAATAACCAGGCACTCCGGCATTGATCACTTTAAATGAGGGCCCTAAGGTCTCCTGCAAATAGGAGGGCCATGTCTGCTCATCTGAAACGCGGGTACCGTATGTCGATGACCCCTCAAAAACAATTATCCTTTTCGCATCAGAGGCAACCTTTAAGGTGGTCTTAACTAATCTTGTGCCGATTTCATCGTGAGATATTCTAATGCCTCGAACTTCCACAGAAATACTTTTGCGCGGGACGCCCGCCAACCATGAATGGGGTTCGAAGAGGCGCGGTTGGTTCTCTGATAACCAAAGCCAGTGACCGGTTTTCGCTTTATGAAGAATCTGGCAAGAGATCTCTAAAAATAATAGGCTGAAAAGCAGAACCGCTATGACATATACTATATTTTTAGCTTTAATTTCAGCCCCCAATATTTTCTCATGTATCGGTCGTTTGCTTAGAAAATGAACATAGTAAGGATGAGCTGCTTTCTTAGTACGCAGATGCGAAAGTTGCCCAATGCGGGGAGACGATGAAGACGGGCCTTCTCTATGATGAGCGATTTTTGGAGCACGATGCCGGCCAAGGCCATCCGGAATGCAAAGAGCGCCTGACGAAGGCGCTTTCTTTTCTGGAAGAGCAGCCCTGGTTTTCCGGTCTGGAGCGGATTAGGGCAGAGGAAGTTGATGAGAAATGGATCGCAATGATTCATTCAGCAGCTTACATTCGGCATGCCAAAGAATCCTGTGAAGCGGGAGCACCGTATCTGGATTCCACAGATGTGGGAATCTGTTCAAAGTCCTTTGAGATAGCCAAGCTGGCTGCTGGGGGAGCGCTCAATTTGGCCGACCGGGTTATACGCGGGAATCTCCGCAACGGATTTGCGCTTGTGCGTCCGCCGGGCCATCACGCCGAGAGTGAACAAGCACTCGGATTCTGCCTGTTCAACAATATTGCGATCGTGGCGCGATACCTTCAAAAACAGCATGGCATTGATAAGGTTCTTATCTTGGATTGGGACGTGCACCACGGTAATGGGACGCAGCATGTTTTCGAGGAAGACCCCTCGGTGCTATACATAAGCCTTCACCAGTATCCCTTCTACCCCGGCACGGGCGGGGCCTTCGAAACCGGAAAAGGGAGGGGGCGTGGAGCGACGCTAAACTGTCCTATGGAAGCCGGTGCAAGCGATGGGGATTATCAGGCAGCATTTCTTGATTGCATTATTCCAAAGATTCGGGATTTCCGGCCGGAAGTAGTTCTGATCTCGGCAGGGTTTGACGCCCACAAGGAGGATCCGCTGGGCCAAGTTTGTTTGACGACGGATTGTTTTCGCTGGATGAGTGAAAGAATAGCAGAAGTTGCGGCACAATATGCAGGGGGACGCGTCATCTCGCTCCTTGAGGGCGGATATAATCTTGATGTGATTGGCCCCTCTATTGCGGCGCATCTTGGAGTGCTCTGTGGAGAAAATGAACGTACCTCGATATAAGTCCCTCGTGACCGGCTTGAATGGTATCGTCGGTTGGTACCTTTTTAAAGACCTCGGCCAACACCATGACGCTGACGGCACCTTTCGTAAGCGGCACCCGTCCCTGACGGGGGAGCGTATGCACCGTATCGACCTGGAAAGCGAAGAGCAGGTAGCGCGCTTTGCTTTTACGGTACAGCCGGACTATTTCGTGCACGCGTGGTCGATGTGCGACTTAGACCTTTGCGAGTTGTGCCCAGAACTCGCCCACAGGATCAATGTCGAAGGCACGCGCCGAATGCTTGAAGTGGCGGGACGCCTGAAAGTATTGAAAAAATTCATCTACTTATCGACGGATCATGTCTTCGGCGGCCAGCGAGGCGGTTACGAGGAAGGGGATCGGCCTCGGCCGAAACACGCCTACGGCAAGAGCAAGCGCGAAGCAGAGTATTTGGTGGAGCACTCAGGCCTGCCGTATCTTATTATTCGGCCCGGTCTGGTCATTGGGCAAAGTTTTCAAGGCAATATCGGGCCGCGGGACTTCCTCTTTTCCCGCATTCGAGCTGCCAAGCCGACGCATCTATTTACTGATGAGTGGCGCACGCCGATTGATGCCGAAGAGTTTTCCCGGCGCGCGAAGGCCCTCATCCTCTCGCCTAAAACTGGGGTCTACCACATTGCCGGCAGGCAGATATATAATCGTTATGAACTTGGTCGCGGATTGGCCGCTCAGAACTCACTGACGACCGAACATATTTATCCCCGGCTCCGAAGTGAGGATCGTTGGGCCCATATCAGACCGCGTGACCTGAGTCTAAGAACAGTACATGAAGATACCTGACTATGAAATGTCTTTTTATGAAGGCTTGCTCAGAGAGCATCCGGATTATATCGACGCTCTGATTCCGCTGGCTGAGCTTTATACCAGCAAGGGACTCTACGAAAAGGGTCTTGATGTCGACCTGCGCCTGTCGCAACTACGCAAGAAAGATCCGGTGATCCATTACAATCTTGCCTGTAGTTTGTGTTTGGTCGGGCGCAAAAAGGAGGCTTTGACCGTATTGAAACGGGCAATCCGCTTAGGGTATTCAGATTTTGATCATCTTAGAAGGGACTCGGACCTGAAGATCCTGCAAGGAGATCCGGAGTTCGAAAAACTTATTCCTTAATCCATCCCCAGTCGTACCAGCCTGCCCGAAGATAACGCCGATTTGAACAGCCAGTTAAAAAATACCGCGCCGACCAAAAAGAACACGGCATTCAATGCAAAGGCGGCGAAGTAATGTGCGTAAGGAACGATACCTTTATTTAAAACTGCGCGCATGCCCTCGAAGACATAAGTGCTCGGCAGACACCTTGAGATAGGCTGTATCCAATTGGGAAGGACCGAAAGAGGGTAATAGATGGCGGACAACGGTTGCACGAGAAATGGGATGCCCCAAATCAGTGCCTCCGCCGCGTAGCCCCATCTAAGGAGAATGGCGGACGTAAAGACGCCCAGCGCCCACCCGAAGAGCAGCAGGTTTGCAGCGAGCGGAATCAAGGCGAAGCCCAGACTGGTAACCATGTTGAAGTGATAAAGCAAAATGGCAATAACGGTCAGGATCAAAGTGATGACTAGGCTCTTCAGCATGCCGTAGAGGAAAGTAGCCATTAGCCACTCCCAAAGACGCAGCGGCGAGACGAGAAGATTCATCAGATTCTGATGCCAGATTTCTTCCATAATGGAGATCGTCACGCCCTGCTGACTGCGGTAGAGAATATCCCAGAAAATCATGGCATTAATAAGAAAGACGACGAGTTGCGAGACGGAATCTTCGACCATTGTTTGTACGTAGATCGTTAGGAACCCCCAAACTAGAAGTTCGGTAACCGGCCAAAAGACGAGCTCAAGCGTTCTCGGCAAACTGCGCTTGTGAAGATAAAGGTAGCGCAGAAACATGGTCGAGATGCGGCGCAAGGAGTCTGTCATGGTGTTCGCACCATTTTGATGAACGCCTCCTCGAGCGAGGAGGTTGAACAATGCCTGCGAATCTCTTCCGGGGTTCCCTCGACGATCTTCTTTCCCTTGTGGATGAACATGGCGCGATCGCAAAGATGTTCGACCTCTGCCATATTGTGCGAAGTGTAGAGAATCCCCATCTCCTTCTCGACTTGTACGTCCTTGATGATTTTCCTGACTTTGTCGGCCATATCGGGATCCAGACTCGAAGTCGGTTCGTCGAGAATCAGAAGGACCGGATCATTGATGAGACTTTTGGCAAGATTGAGCCGCGTTTTCTCTCCGGAAGACAATGCCCCAGCCACACGATTGCCGAGATGGTCGATTTCGAAAGTTTTTAAGAGCGCGCTGATTTTTTTCTCGACGTGTTTTACGCCATAAAGCCGGGCAAAGATTCGCAGATTTTCGCAAACCTTTAAATTAGCGGGGAGATCGCTGTCACCCGAACAGAAATTAATGCGGCTTGCGATGCTGTGGCGGTGTCTTGACGGAACCTTGCCGAGAACGCGCACCTCGCCTGAGGTCGGCGTTAGCAAACCCAGAATGATATCGATTGCCGTGGTTTTTCCTGCTCCGTTCGGACCGAGAAGGCCGAGGATTTCCCCTTGTTTTAACCGGAAGGAAAGGTTATACAATGCGGTTGTCTGCCCGTAGTTTTTGCAAATCTCTCGGGCGTCTATAAGCGTGCGAAGGTGATTCGTTGTTTGAGAAGACATCCCGTAATTTTCGCATAAAAGAGTGCGTTCGTCCATGTCTGGGTAAAGACCACTATGAAGACTCTTATCAAAAAAATTGAACAGATGCCGCAGTTTCGATGGATTAGGAGGAAACGGAAATTCCAGGCCCGCTTTCGCAATGAGAAGATGCTTTTAGCTGGAAAGCTTTCGGCCGGAGGGACACGGCAAAGCGTTCTATTCTTTACCGCGCCGCGAAGCGGTTCCGTCCTAACTTGGAGAATTTTACGCGATTTAACTGTCGAGGCCGGACTTGTCCCTCTGACTGTAAGGTCAGTACATCCGGTACTGCGGAAGAAAAGCTCCCCAGGTATTTGCAAACCATGAGTACCTTAAAGGTGTGTTTCAGGACCGGGGATTCTTGTTCGGTCCTTTCCGTCATCCCGCCTCGTGGCTGAAGGATTTATCACCGTATAGAATTTTGTTAATGCTCCGGGGTCCCCGCGATATGTTGACTTCGCGGTACTTCTTTCGGGCCTTCGGGCAACCCTTATCGGATGACGGTGTTCCTTGGAAGGCGGTACGCTCGCGGAAAAAGTCACGCGCCAGGGCCCGCAAGCTGGGCCCCGACCGGTTCGTCGTGGAAGGAAGCCCCGCCATGTTGAAGATTTACGAGTGGTATCGTAAGAAACTATTGCTGCGCCCGAATGTCCTGTTTGTGAAATACGAAAATATGATTCAGGGTTTTCGCGGGTGGTTGGCTTCGTTAACGGAATATCTTGAGCTTGACGTGCCGGCGGATAGCTACGCCCGGCTATTGCAAGAGGATCACTTCGGCATACAGGATGAAGACGTCTATAGCCACAAGCGGCAAGTCCAAGCGGGGGATCACAAACGTAAATTGAAGCCGGAAACTATCGCTTTATTAAATAATCAATTTCGTGAAGTGCTGGCGGCTTTAAACTATCCGGAGTAAGCCTCAGCGGCAGGCATTAATTTTTACAGGGGATGGGAGTCAGCAGGCCTATCCACTGATAGGCAGTGGCCGATTCGATAAAGGGAAGCCCCGACAATACCCGCCACGCCTTCATCATGCCTTCCGACCAGTCAATGTCGTCGAGTACAATCATACCGCAAGCGGAAAGACGGGGAAGGATCTTGTGGACATACGAGAGGGTAGGCTCTTCCTCATGATGTCCGTCGATAAAGACAAAGTCGACCTCCCCTAGGGTTGCCAAGATGCCGTCTAGAGTATCTTGAAAGAAACCGTGAATCGAGGTGATGTTGCCGCCGAGTCCTGCCTTTTCAAAGTTGCTTCGCGCTATCCGAACAGGTTGGGAAGCTCCCTCTAGAGTTGTGATGTTCCCGGTGCCATTGAGTTTTGATGCCGCTGCTATATAAAGGGTCGAGATTCCGAATCCGGTTCCGAGCTCCAGTATCGTCATCGGTTGAAGTTCGCGCACAAGGCGGAAAAGGAATGGCCCGCGTTTAGGATGAATGCATGCACGTTCGGCAAACTGGGCGACAGTTTTTTGAGGAAATACCTCAGCCACCGGTTCTTCAATCTTTTGAAGGTCGGTCTGGTGTTACCCCTAAAAACCGTGCCGCTTGAAAGTTAAGTCTTCCGGTGTTAAAAAGCAGAAAGCCGGAGGCGAGCGATGCCAAGAAAACGACACACCGAAGAACAAATCATTGGAATTTTGAAGCAAGGCGAAGCAGG
>JAUYMS010000001.1 GCA_030698625.1 Candidatus Omnitrophota bacterium
GATGTTTATGATGTTGTGATGTCTTTGGTTAAGAAAGGGGATGTTGTTCAGACGGGAGAAATTCTAGCCCGTTTTGAAAATCCGGAGCTTCTTAAGAATCTTTCATTAAAGAAAAAGTCTTTGGAGATGTCTGAGGAGGAACTCAGCGGATTCCAACAAACGGAAGCATTTCTGAAAAAAAAGAACGAACGGGCTGCCGTACTTTTTGAAAATGGAGTAATTGGAAAATCGGATTTTGAAAAGGTCGCTTTGGAGCTTGATGAGCTACAGAAGAAGAATTCCCTTCAAATTAAGAAAACGGAGGCTCTTAAGGAAGAGGTGAACTACCTGGAGAGTGAGACCGCCAAGCTGGACCTGAAGGCTCCCTTTGCGGGCGTTCTTTTAAGCGACCCTTCGGAAAAGGTTACGAATTATTTCAAACAGGAAGATGACGTTTTTGAAATTGGAGACCCAGCCAGTTTATATGTCGAAATGCCGGTTCGTGAGAATCAAATCGAAAAAATTCATATGGGGGACAGGGCAGACATTCAATTTGATGCTCTGTCATTAAAGAAGTACAGCGGTGTGGTGGTGGGAATTGGAGTCAAAACGAATCAGGAGGTTGAGAAAGTTTTTAAAATCAGACATGTGGTTGTTTGTGAAATTAAGCTCAATGAAGAAACCACGGGCCTGCGCTACGGCATGCAGGCACGGATCATGATTCGGGGTGTCGCCGGTGGGATGCAGGGATGGAGAAATAAAATATTTACGAAAGGAGAATCCAATTTCGATGGAGCTTTCAAGCCTTGAAACAGAACTTTTAATGCTTAAACGCGAACGGGAGGGCGGTCGGAAGCAGATTGACGTAGTGGAAGTCATCCGGCTTTGCCCTGCCCAAGAAGTAAATTTAAACCAAAATCAACATGGAGGTATCACTATTTATGAAAGTCATCATTCTCGCGGCGGGTTTTGGCACCCGTCTTTATCCTTTAACGGAACATACGCCCAAAGCGCTGCTTGAAGTAGGCGGCCGGACGTTGCTGGATCACTTAATGGTGCAGCTTAACGGTATTGAAGCCATTCAGGAAGTGATCTTGGTAACAAACGGTAAATTCTACGTCGAGTTTTTTAAATGGCGCAAGTCCGGCAATTTTAAAAAGCGAGTTCAGATCGTTGATGATGGTTGCTTCGTACCGGAAAAACGTTTGGGCGCAGTAAAAGATTTGCACTTGGCGTTAAAAAAAGATCGTGGACTCGCGGATGATTATTTGATCCTTTGCGCTGACAATTATTTTGATTATCCGCTCTCCCATTTTCTTTTGCCATGTCTCGGGCATCAAGACACCTGCTTTGTGGGCCTCTACGATATTAAGTGTCTTGAAAAAGCAAAGCTCTATGGGGTGGTCGAACTCGATGGTCACGGGAGGGTCTCGGATTTTCAAGAAAAATCCATCTTGCCAAAATCAACACTCGCAAGCCTTGGGGTTTACTATTTGCCGAGAAAACTTGCGATTAGGGTTTATCAATACTTGGAAATCGAAAAGCTGAATCCTGACCGGATTGGTGATTTCATTGGTTGGCTGAGTACGAAGGAAGAAATGTATGGAGTGACGTTTGATGGGCGATGGTTTGATATTGGAGATGTGGAGTCATTGCGCGAGGTCGCCGGATATTTGGCGCAAAGGAGCGTTCTAAATGCCGCGTAAATCGTCCAAAGAAAGACCTCTATTGATGGGGCTTAACAGTTATCAAGAGCTCATAAGCAAGATTGGCCTATCAATTGATGAAGGGCGCCGATTAGCTGCCAGAAACGTTAATAGTGTTCTTGTGGCAACATACTGGTCTGTGGGGCGATGGATCGTTGAATTTGAGCAGCGAGGGAAAGATCGCGCAGCATATGGAGAGATGCTTATCGAGCGAATTTCCGAAGACCTCACAAAACGCTATGGTAAAGGATGGGGCGACAACCAATTATTGGATATCCGCCAGTTTTACCTCACCTACCGGAGTCTTGAAAAACCCCACACAGTGTGTGGGGAATTGGAAACGTCAAATATTGCGTTGCTCAAAACGCAAAGCGCAGTGATTCCTCCGCATACACTTTCTTTGTCGTGGTCGCATTATCGATTTCTAATGCGGATTCAAGATCCTGCGAAAAGGCAATTCTATGAGGTTGAAAGTCGCCAGGGGAACTGGTCAGTTAGGCAGCTTGACCGTCAGATTCAATCCCTTCTATATGAAAGGACTTCTCTTTCAAGACGCAAGCAGATGGTACTTTCAAAAGATGATGAACACTCTGTTGTGATCCGCCCAGTGGATGAATTCAAGGACCCGTATATTTTGGAGTTTTTAAATTTGAAGGATGAATACTCGGAAAGCCAACTTGAAGATGCTCTCATTCATCATATGGAGACTTTTCTTTTGGAGTTGGGATTCGGTTTTTCATTTATAGGTCGGCAAAAAAGATTTGAAGTGGGTGGGCGATCTTATTACATAGATTTATTGCTATATCACCGTGTGCATAGGTGTCTGGTTATTTTAGATTTAAAAATTGGAGAGTTCAGTCATGGCGATGCGGGGCAGATGAATTTTTATCTTAACTGGGCTAAAAAGGAGGCGAAGCTTCCGGGTGAAAAGGACCCAATGGGGATTATTCTCTGCTCCGGAAAAAATGAGGTCTATGCAGAGTATGCATTGGGAGGCATGAAGAATAAAATTCTTGTTCCGGAATATCGTCTAAAATTTCCAAAACCGGATGAATTAAAAAGGGAAATACAAAAAGGGCGAAGTCTGTTTTTGGAAAATCAAGCCAGGCGAAAGACGTTTTGAGAAAATGCTCACGAACGATTGATGTTCTAAGGAGGAATATGGCTGGTTCCGGGATAGCCCCGAACCAGCCTTTTTTATGATAAAAAAACGACGATGCCGCGATTTATCCAAGATCGACATAGTTCATCACGAGTTGGACGAAGTGATAGATCCGGAGTTTGTTAAAGATTTACATAAAATGGTGGCAAATAAACTTTTCAGTCTATGGATTGAAGAGCGTAAGCGTAATGAAGTGACCAAAGAAGCCGTTAGGAAAGCAGCTTGAAAAATAGGTTGCGGAGAACTCACCAAATGATAGAATAAAGCTCAATGCAGACGTTTAAAGGGTATTTAACGGTTAGGGACTTCGCCGACAAGGCTGGTATGACAGACCAAGCTATCCGCAAGGCCCTCACGGCAAAGAGAAAGAGAATAAAAAAATTTGTTAAGGTTGGAGTTATGTATTTAATCCATGAAAGCGAATTGAGAAATTTTAAAAGGTTGCGGGAGTCCACTCGATGAAAAGAGCGGTTGCTTATATACGCAAGTCTACATACGGTTCTGATGAAAATGGCTTAGAACGTCAGGAAGGATCGTATGATCGTCAACGAGCCGCTATCAATGATTACGCAAAACGAAATGATCTTGAAATTGTAAGATGGTATGAAGAACCAGTTTCGGGTAAGTCGATCCGGAAACGTAAGGTTTTCTTACAATTGGCCAAAGACGCTAAATTACCGATCAAAGGATTTGACCACATTATATTTGGTGAATATGACCGTTTTATGCGCCATGTTAAGGAGGCGATGCGGTATGAGGTGGAGTTGGATGATGCAGGTGTAAATCTTCACTTCACAAATCTTAAGAATGATGGGAGCACGGCAGATCAAATTTATAAATCTGTTGTGCGGGAGATGGCGGCGGAATATTCGAGAGAGCTTGCCCGAAAAGTTATTCAGGGAATGTATCGTAAAGCAAAAAAGGGAAGCTGGCTAGGTGGCGTCAATCCTTATGGATATCAGGCGGTCAAGGAATTGGATGGAAAAATCTCTTTGGTTGTTTTTGAGGAGCAAGCTCGAATAATCCGGGATATGTTCAAGCTTTCGCTTGAGGGGTGGGGACACAAACGTATCGCAAGACGTTTCAATCTAAATGGCATCCCCACCAGTGAAGCCGCGCGACAAAGAAATAGTTTCCGAAATAAGAACGCGGATGGTAAATGGTCTGGAGATGTCATTCGCCATATGCTACGCAACCCAATATACAAGGGGCAATTTCGATGGAATAAAAGGGCTCGTGTTGATTGTTTTGATTGGCGAATTGAAGGGCAGGGAACCGTGGAAATTGGTAAACTGCGCACTGAATCAAACTTATTCCGCAAAAATTATTCTCACGGAGAGACTCAAGAGAATATGAAGTTCTATGTTGATCGCAAAAAAAATATTGGGGAATGGGTTGTTATTGATAATGCTATTCCCCCTATTATTACTTCTGAACTGTTTGATAGAGTTCAAGAACGGTTTAAACAATTTAAGATTAAACCTTGGAAGTCTCGCGATGAATATAAATACCTAATGTCTGGCGGGTTGCGGTGCGGGTCTTGCGGGAATAGTATTACGGGGCACCGGTATAGCAAAGTTAATAAAGAAAGCGGAGAGCGAGTATTTTATTATTATTATCGGTGTCAAGGTGATGTGAAGAAAGGTACGCATCCTGCATCTAACCGGCCGATGATAAAACAAGACGCTATTGACGACGTGGTTATTGACGGTATAAATGAACGAGTCAACCGGCTAATTGATCCAGCTGAGACGTCTCGTTTAATTAAGAGCGAGACGGAAAATGCTCATAGTTTTGGAACAAACCGATTGGTGGAAATCAATAAAGAGATTGGTAGTATGGACAGGGAGATGGACCGGATCATATATGCATACACTAAGTTTGAGCGTTCGTTACCCGAAAGTGATATTGCACAGTTAAAATCAAAAAAAAATTCACTGGAAACTGAAAAACGTATCTTGTTAAATTCAGAGGAGTCACAAAGACCAGTTGATATAGATAAAGAAATCGAAGAGTTTCTTGAAAAAATTAAGGATGCTGGAGAAGCTGTTCGATGCGGGAGTTCTGAGAATAAAATTTGGGTAAGAGAAGGCTTCTTGCCAAAAGCAGAGGTAAGTTGGTACACTGACAAGCCTGTGAGGGTGGATTTGTACTGGAGGCGGCTTCCTGAGTTTGCCCCGAAGGAATCCCAGGTCCACCTCCACCATTTAATAATTCAAACCTCAAAGATTGAACCCATCACATTCAAGATAGATTCATGGCACAGAAAGATTACTATCGCGTTCTAGGTGTGTCTGAAAAATCGTCGGCAGACGAGATTAAAAAGACATACCGGAAGCTTGCGGTCAAATATCACCCCGACAAGAATCCCGGCGATGCGGCTGCAGAAGCCAAGTTTAAGGAGATCTCTGAGGCGTACTTTGCCTTGAGCGATCCGAAGCGCCGGCGGGAGTATGACCAGATGCGCAGCTTTGGCGGTTCGACCGGGAATTTTGCCGGAGCGCATGGTTTTGATTTTGAAGATCTGCTTAGGCAGTTTGGGGCTCAGGGAAGGCGTTCAAACGACCGATACTCTGCATTCGAGGATGTCTTTGATGTGTTTGGCGGCGGACGAACGTCGCGGAGCTCACACGGTTTTACTTCCGGAGGATTTGAATCAGCGCCTCCGCAGCCTTCAGCCGATGTTCTGGTGAATTTACGGATTTCTTCCGAGATGGCCAAAAAGGGCGGGAAAGTCACTTTTAAGACACCGGAGGGCAAATCGTTATCGGTCAAGATTCCCGCAAAGACGAACGCAAATCAAAAGATGCGCTTGGTGAGGCAGGGACAAACCTGCCCGACATGTTCACATGAAGGGGATTTGATCCTTAAGATCATGGTGGATTGATATGAAGAGTAAGGGAAATGATAAGAAAAAAAAGTACCCGCGTCGCCGCTACGGAACGGGTGACCAGAAACAGGACCGGCTAATTCACTGGTTTATCCAGAAGGCCGGAGGATCACCGCACGCGGATCTGCTGGAAGAGCTCATGATCACTGTCTTTAAGATCCGCGGAGAGAGTATTGAACGCGGAGATATCAAGATGTTGAACACGGCTTTCAAGGAATTGCGCTATGCTTTAAAGGTTTTTTATCCTTTCCGTCACGTGCGAAAAGTCGCGATCTTCGGCTCTGCAAGGACACCCAAGTCCTCACCCCAATACAAACAGGCACGCGATTTTGCGAGCATGATTGTCAAGGATCAGGGGTGGATGGTTATTACGGGCGCATCTGACGGCATTATGAGCGCCGGTAATGAAGGGGCCGGGAGGCTGAACAGCTTCGGTGTTAATATCCGGTTACCCTTCGAACAAGATGCGAACCCCACTATCATAGACGATCCCAAGCTCGTAAATTTTAAATATTTCTTTACGCGAAAGCTTATCTTTATGCGGGAATCTGACGCGACCGTTCTCTGCCCCGGGGGCTTCGGAACTCACGATGAAGGATTTGAGACGCTGACTCTCGTCCAAACGGGAAAGACGGAGCCGCGCCCCATCATCTGTATGGATCCGCCGCGCAGCCGGTACTGGAAGCATTGGCGTGACTGGGTGGTGACTCATCTGGTCCAGGGCAAAATGGTGGATGCTGAAGACATTGATCTGATATTTTTTACGCATAGTGCGAAGGATGCGGTGAGAAAGATTGCCGATTTTTACAGGAACTATCAATCCATGAGGTATATCGGAGATCGCTTGATACTCAGGATTAAAAAGCCGCTAACAGAGCGCCAATTGGAAAGACTGAACGGCGATTACGCAGATATCGTCAAAGAGGGTGTGATTCGTCAGTACGACCAACCGTTTAAAGCAGAAGAGGGCGAAAGCCCCGAGACACTTGACCTGAGCCGGATAGCGTTTCATTTCAATAAGCGCGCCCATGCGCGATTGACCCGGATGATCGAAGATATTAACAAGATATGATTCGGTTCGGCCAGCCGTTATTTGGTTCCCGCACTTGATCCTATGATCAAGTGCTTGCCGACGGCGGCAAGGATACCGCCGTTCGGCATGGGCGATTAGCTCAGTTGGTTAGAGCATCTGCTTTACAAGCAGGGGGTCTCAGGTTCAAATCCTGAATCGCCCACGTTATTGTTCTGTTTTTTACTTGTTGCATAGCGGACTCGTCGCTAAAATGACGCGTTGAAAATGTTTCAATCTGCTTTTTTGGGGGCGTAGCTCAATTGGTTAGAGCTCCTGACTGTCGATCAGGAGGTTGCGGGTTCAAGTCCCGTCGCTCCCGCCACTATTTTACCCGCCTGTAGATCACTGAAAGTCCTTATGAGGATTGGGCTTAAGTAAACTCACTGAATAGCCGTACTAATAACCATATGGAGAGTCTAACGACTGCCCGCGAACCTCATAAGTCCTTTTAAATAAAGGGGTTATCGTGTATCCTTCACATAGGGACGAGACCGCATGAGTTACTATAAGATCCTAGGGCTTCACCGGGAGCCATTTTCTACGAGTCCGGATCCTGATTTTTTCTATTTGAGCAAGGAGCATGATCTTGCTCTGACAAACTTGCTCATTGAGCTCCACCTGCGGCGCGGGCTTTCGGTAATTCTGGGTGACGTAGGAACGGGGAAAACGACTCTCTCCCGGAAGCTGGTGCAGTGCTTAAGGCACCGCGGCGAATTTATCCTCCACGTGATCTTGGATCCCTACTTTGAGACAGAGCAACACCTCCTCAATTCTCTCGTGCGGAACTTCGAAATTCCCTGGGACCAATATTATGGGACTCAGAATTCAGGTGCCCCGGCGCAGGTGACAGCGCCGCAGATTGGTCTGATGGACCTCAAGGAGATTTTTCAAAAATTCCTTTATGACCAATGTATTATCAAGAATAAGACGGTGGTGTTGATCGTAGACGAAGCCCAGAAGTTAAGCCAGGAATCGATGGAGATGTTACGGGTTATGCTGAACTATGAAACAAACGAAAATAAGCTGCTCCAGCTCGTGCTTTTGGGCCAACTTGAACTCCATTCGAAGATTATGAGAATTTCTAATTTTTTTGATCGGGTAAGCTTTAAGTATGCGCTCAATCCGCTAAGTTTGGACGAGACGCGTCACATGATTCATTTTCGCATGAAGCAAGCCGGTTATGAGGATGATGGGGATTTCTTTTTTGAGGATGCCGTCCGCCTGATTCATGAAAGCGCGCGCGGCTATCCGAGGAAGATCATGATGCTGTGCCACCGTGCACTGAAGGCCGTGATCATGAAGGATGCCACGGGGGTTGATGAACGAATGGTGAGAAATATCATTGAAGAGGATGTGAGGTCAGGGTGGTTGACTCTCCAGAAAAGCGGCTTCTAAAACTAATCGAGGGGGAGGAGACGCCTGAAGGGGGATCGCAGGAAACGCGATCGCCATCCGAAGGGAATGTGCCGCCCTTTCTTGCCGGCATTCTGGCCGCGTTTTCGCCTGAAAATATTCAGGACCTCATCCCCAACTTGAGGGACAAGATCCTGGGGTTGGTCAAGAACAGCCAGGAGAACATAAGCCTTAGCGATATTAACCGGTGGGCGAAGGTCGTGACAGTCGGGCTCGGAGTGTATCTCATATTGAGTTTTGTCTACGAAATCAAGGTGGTCAACGCCAATTACATGGCTGAACTTGCAGACCCACCGCGCAAGGCGCTTGACGATATCGTCATGTCGGAGCGCAAGATTTTTGACACTGACATACTCGAAGAGGCTGAGAACGTTAAAGTCTTTATTCCGATAAGCGAGCGAAGCAGTCTCCAGGCGCAGGTGGAAGCGAAGCCGGACTTTTCTCTGAGGCTGGTTGAATTGACGCAAGACTTTAAGGTGGCCGGCATTTCTATATCACCGGACATGCCCGAAAAGTCATTTTGCATGATCGAAGACATTAAGAAGAACATTACAAGTTTCCTACGCGTAGGAGACAAGATTAGCGGTCTCGAGATTGTGGAGATCAGTCCCGAAGTGGTGATCCTCGGATTGGAAGGTGAAACCGTTGAGCTGCGATAAGCGTCTTAGATTACTGCGGAATAAAATTGCCCTCGCTTTTCTTGTGGCTGGAATGTTTATGACTCCGGCGAGCCCGGCACGATCTGCGGATATGGCCGATGCAATGATCGCACAGGGATTGAACGAAGGCCTACGCAAGCATATCTTTCTCGACCTTCGTGATATCAATGTGGTCGATGTGTTGAAATTTCTGGCTATGGAAGGCTCGATCAACATCGTTACAAGCCGCAACGTGCAGGGGCGTTCTACCCTTCTGCTGCGGGATGTTTCCATAGGCGATGCCCTTGAAATTATCGTCATCTCGAACAGTCTGGCTTATGACATTAAAGGTGAGATTATCTACGTGATGACCGAAGACGAGTATCAGCTGCTATACGGGAAAAAATACAATGATAAGCGGCGAATACGTACTCGCAGCCTTCAATATGCGAAGCCGAGTTACGCCTTAAGCGCACTGGAGGCTGTTCAGAGCGCCATCGGCAAAATCATTATAGATGAAGAAACGGGTACGGTCATTATGATGGATACCGAGACCGAGCTCGATAAGATGGACAAGCTCCTTAACGGCATCGAAGGGAAAGTGCTGACCAAGACCTTTACCCTGCAGTATGCGGATGCGCTCGAGGTTGAGGGCCAGCTCAAAGTGAAGATTGAAGGAAACGCGGTCGGGTCTGTTTATTCGGATGAGCGCAGCAACCAAGTCATTGTGACGGCGTATCCTGATCGAATGGCTGAGGTAGAAAAGGTGGTTCAAGCACTTGATGTGAAAACAAAGGCGGTCATGATTGACGCGAGGATTTTACAGCTGACGCTGAATCCAACGTACGATTTCGGCCTGGATTATCAGAAGAACTTCGCCAAGAGTGATCGTGAAGCGCTCCGCAGCTTGGTTTTCCGAAACGCTTTCGATATCGCCACAACTGTTTCCACGGCTTCAAGCTTTGGGTCCGTCGGGCAGATTGCGGTCGGAAACGCAAGTCTGGACGAATTCGAGGCTGAGGTTAAGTTGCAGGAACAAGTTCAAAATACGAAAGTTTTGGCATCGCCGAAGCTCATGATTCTCAATCGCGAAGAGGCCCGAATTAATATTGGAGATAAGGTGCCCTACGTCGTTACCACAACGACAGGGACGGGCACGAATGTGTCGATCAGTGAAGAAATTAAGTTTATCGATGTGGGTCTCCTCCTTATCGTGCGTCCCATCATCAATGATGAGGGTTACATCACCATGAACATCCGTCCCGAAATCTCTTCGCAGACCAGCACCTTAACGACCCCTGCGAACGCGACGATTCCTCAGGTGAATACTACTTTCATCGAGACGAGCGTCATCGTTAAAGATGGTGTTACTGTGATTCTTGGAGGATTAAGACGCGACGACTTTACCGAAAACACGCGTGGAATACCCTACATCCAAAACGTTCCATGGCTCGGGCGATTTTTTCAAAGCCGTGAAGACACGCTCAAGAAAACCGAAATTGTCATATTCCTGACACCGACGATTGTGACGGGCGGTGTTAATTACACCTACGATCCGCTGGATATTAAGCGGGAGCAGGCGACCTCTCTTATTCCGCCGGTTATTAACAGCCGGCCGGTGGTGGGGAGGCGCTATGGAGAACCGATTGACATTAAGCGTGAGCCCGAAACGCCTCAGGAAATTGACCATGCCCTTCCCGGGACAGAAAAGGTTCCGATGGCGATAGCCGGGCAATCCTTGGAAATAAAACGATCCGGCATTGGAGGGCATAGCGCTTCGTGATATCGAGCCGACTAAATGTGAAAACCCCTCTTTTCCTGCTCATCATGCTCATGGCCATCGGTACACTCGGTCACGACGTGGCATACGCCGAAGACGCTGCTGTGGATGCGTCGTCAGCGGGTGATCCTAACGTACTCGTAGACACAATGAATCAACTGCTGGAGGAAAATCGGCGGACAAGAACGCAACTCACACTTCTTACGGATGAAAACAAGGAACTTAGCCGTGAAAACAACGTGTTGCGGGCGCAGGTGAGAAGGTCCAAGCAACGTGAGGATGAGATGGCCGCGAAAGGTGCTCAGCCAAGCGAAGAGATGCAGGGCGAATTGAAGGCCCTGAGGGAAAGCGTACAAAGACTTGAGACAGAGAATCAAGAACTGCGTAAAACTCAAGAGACGCTCAGAGCCGATTATGTCGGGGCAGAGACCGAGAACCGTAGCCTAAGAGCAACGGCCAAGGGCGCCATTCAGGAAAGCGATCGAGATGAGTATGTGTCTCGCATACAGAGGGCCGAGGCTGCGGCCGAAAGAGCGGCTCATGAAATAGCGTCGACGCAGGGCCAAAACGAACATTTGCGGGGTCAGTCGGCAGAGGCTTTCTACAAACTTGGCAACTCGGCGTTTGATATCGGTGATTACGAGACAGCCGTTAGACATTACCTGGAAGCGGTTAAGTGGAATCCTCATAACTCCTGGACCCACCATAATTTAGGTATTATTTACGACTTCTATCTTCATCGCGATCCGGAGGCTCTCTATCACTACAATGAGTATCTCAAGTTCAAACCCTCATCCGATGATGGCAATAAGATACGGGAGAGGATTCTTGAAATGGAATTGAAGAAAAACATGATTCCAGGCGAGCCTCTGAAGAAGTACTGGATGGCAAACGACGCGAGGAAGCCTCGCTAGCCTGTTCTTTATAACCTATTGTATGTATGTGACTTGCAGATCATTTTCCAGATTTCTACGTTTTTAACCATCTTCAAGCTAAGTCGACACCCCATGTAGCAGTCCTGCAGTTCGAGTAACTCGATAAATTATCGCACTCCAAAATACCCAGGCCGTATAGCTGTATATATAATAAAATACAGTATTTAGACTTAATTAAGTCTTATAATAACCTTCCTATCAATTTCCATAAAATTAGACAGCGACTTAATATATGTTATAATTCTTCATATATAAATGAGAAAGCGATAACTTTGCGCTAAGTGTGTGCATAGGGTACACGAGTGCCGTTTGCCCTTCATGCTCACGACGTAGTGCGGTTCAGCTTGAAAAAGGCAAGCCTGTCGAAAGGCAGGTAACGCAAAGCCAAAAGTTTAAGTCTCCGGAGGAGATATGACGGTTTGGTTGCCAAGCTGGCGCAGGGTATTGGATACCTTATTCAATTTCCTTGTGCCTGAGACAAACAATGTAAGCCATCTTCAGGGAAAGAGCCTCGCCTATCTCTCCGTAGTTTCTTCTGCATTATGTTCTACGCTTGTCCTCTCTCTTGCAGCATCGACTCTCCTCACGCTTTTCCCTAGTACGGCCTACGCAAACAACCTCGCCATCTCCAACGTTGAAATCAAGAGTGAAGACAATACGGCGAACACGGTGATCATCGAATTCGATATCTCGTGGTCGAATGCGTGGAGTGATTCCATCAATCACGACGCCGCATGGGTCTTCGTCAAGTACAGCACGGTCGGGACTGTGCCCTACAGTCACGCGACTTTAAAGACAGCCGGGACGAATCCCTCGGGTTTTTCGGGCGGGTCTTTCAGTACCGGTGTCTTCAACGCTATCGACTTCGTGGTGCCCACCGACAAGATGGGGGTTTTCATCAAGCCCGCGCATCAGGGCGCGGGCACGCTGAGTTTCACCGATGTGCAGGTCGTCTGGGACTATGGCGCCGACGGTATTGCCGACGACGTAGTCAGCAATGGTACAGCGCAGGTGCAGGTTTCCGGAATTGAGATGACCTATATCGCCGATGGTGGGTTTACGGCCGGGGACCAGGTATCGCCCCCTACGGCTTATGGTGCCAATGGACAATTTGAATTAGCAGGTCCAGGTGGAGAAACGAATCAAGCTCCGACCGTCAATAGCGAGGGCAGGATCCGGTTTGCCAGCGCCAGTAACGACGCATGGTATTACAACACCGACAGCGGCGCCAACGATGAGGCCAAAGGCCAAAATTTTGATGTGAGCGAATCCTTCCCCAAGGGGTTTCAGGCCTTCTACCTCATGAAGTACGAGATCACTCAAGGACAGTATAAAGACTTCCTTAACACGCTCTCGACGACGCAGGACGCGCTCCTCTTCCCGAGCCAGGACGGCAACAGCCGCCACGAAATGGCGGGAACCGCAGGCAGCCGCACCGCCATCCGACCCGACCGCGCCATGAACTTCATGACGTGGCCTTATCTGTGCGCTTTGGCTGATTGGTCGGCGCTCAGACCGATTACGGAATTGGAATTCGAAAAAGCGGCGCGAGGACCTTTGACGCCCACACTGAATGAATACGCGTGGGGCACGACCACGAAGACGGCCTGCACGAGTCTGGACCTTGGGGGCGCCGAAACGGGGGCAGAGGTGTGCAATACCGGCAGCGGAAACATCAATTTCGGCAGTAACAACATCACCGGCGGAGATACCCCTGCCGCCAATGGGCCCATACGGGCAGGTCTTTTTGCTACGAGCTCATCGGACACGAGGGCAAAGGCGGGGGCGGGATATTACGGCAACATGGAATTGTCGGGCAATGTCTCGGAGCAGGTCGTAACGCTCGGAACGCCTGAAGGCCGCGGTTTCAGCGGTACACACGGTGACGGCGAAATTAATACGGCCGGGTATGCCACCAATGACGACTGGCCGGGTTTTACGGCCGGAACGGGAGTTAACGGTGCCGTAGGCACCGGGGAGCGCGGCGGTAGTTTTGCCGACACGACAGATGCGCTGGTCACGATCTCAAATCGTACCAATGCGGCGGATGAAGTTTCGGCAGAAACGGATGATCGCGGCGGACGCCTTGCAAGGACGGCAAACAGCTAAAATATGGAACAGCGGTGTAAACACAATTTAGGTTGGCCGATTAAGTCCATAACGTGGGCGCTTGTCGCGTTCCATATGGTTTGGGCCTGCGGTGCGCCGACCGGTTTCGCTGCTTCCTTCAAAGGCGGCAGTTATGACGGTCATTCGGCGCCGGCCGCGGTAGCGGCGGCGACAACGGCTTCCAAGTTGGTGTTTGTGACTGAGCCGACGAACTCGGTGGCCGGTCAGGTCTTAACCACGGTGCCCGTGATCGAGGTGCAGGACGTCAACAATAATGCGCTGACCTCGTGCAGTGATTACGTCACGATCTCTATTAACAGCGACCCGAACGGCGGTTCTGCAGCGCTTTCCGGAACCGTAAGCGGGGCAGCGAGCGGCAACCCCTGCCGATTTACGCCGACCAGTCCGGCGATCAATCTTTCAGGACAGCTCTACAATCTGAAGGCGACGGCCGCAGGCTTGACGACGGCAACATCCAACAGCTTTGATGTGGCGGCCAGTCCCTACGCGGTTAAAGCCGACCTCGCACTCCAGGGCACGACCTACTTCATTCTTGTATGGCTGCAAAACACAGTCAATGGGACGATATTCTCGGGCATTGATGCCTTTACGGTAGACGTTGAAACTCTTGCTGGGGTCGCAGAAGACACGAACGGCGCCGACGCCGGCACCCAGTTGACTGCCGGGACCTGCGCCGGCTCGACACCGGATGCGAGCGGCATTTACCGCTGTAATGAATGGGTTCCGAGCGACACGACGGATGCCTTTGTGGCCAAGGTAACCATCACCGAGAACAGCATTAGTTACTCCGGAAACTTCCTTTTTTCACCGCCTGCGCTGTCCGGCGGTGGTGGTTTCAGCGCAGCCAACGAAACGTCGCTCAATAATATCGAGACACTCGCTACCGCCATCAAGGCCAAGACCGACGACATCAACTGGACCGCCATCGATGCCATCAAGGCGGCTGTAGGGGCCGACGCCGCGACCACGGTGCTGCAAGCGATCGGTGCCTACACCGATGCGAGCACAGTCGACACTCTTTTCGGCCGTGCCAATAAGTTTGCCGCCGCTAACTGGACCGACCTAACCAACCTTTCTGATGCGCGTATCGACTGGTCTGAGCTCAAGAGCTTTTCCGTAGCCGGTATCAACTGGACCGATCTTGTCGCCCTGACTAGAGAAGGCATCAATTGGGAGGGCATCGAAGTGCTCTCCGAAGAGGGTGTCAACTGGGCAGGTATCGATGCCATGTCGCGAGCGGGCGTCAATTGGGCCGACCTCACGGCCATGTCGCGCGAAGGCATTAACTGGGCCGACATTGAAACCCTCACTAAAGAGGGCGTGAACTGGGCAGACTTCCAAGTGCTTTCGGAAGCGGGTATCAACTGGGCAGATTTAGAAGTTTTGGCAGAAGCCGGTGTCAATTGGGCGGACATCCAATCTATGAGTGAGGCGGGCGTCAATTGGGTGGACCTGGAATTCATGACCGAAGCCGGTGTGAACTGGGACGACATTGCCATCATGTCGGGTGCGAAGGTTGATTGGGCCGAGACAATTAATTGGACCAGCTTGAAGGAATTGACCACTGCGGGCGTGAACTGGACCGACTTGAGAGCCATGAGTGATGAGGGCGTTAACTGGGAAGGTATCAAGGCCATGTCCGAAGGCGGCGTGAATTGGGCCGACCTTGAAGTCCTCTCAGAAGCGGGTGTCAATTGGGCCGATATCGAAGCGATGAGTAAGGAGGGAGTGAACTGGGCCGATCTGCAGGTCTTGTCTGAGGCGGGTGTGAATTGGGCCGACATGGAAGTTTTGACCAAGGCCGGTGTCAACTGGAGCGATCTCGAAGTGATTACGAAAAAGGGTGTCAATTGGGAAGATCTGCTAGCGCTTAGTACAAAAGGAATTAACTGGAACGATATTCAGGTGTTGAGTATTCAGGGTGTCAACTGGGCCGATCTCGAGACCCTATCTAAGGAAGGCGTGAACTGGGCCGACATCGAAGTGCTGACGGAGGCGGGCGTAAACTGGAGTGACTTTGAGGTTCTGAGTGAGGCCGGTGTCAACTGGGAAGATATTCAGATCATGAGCGATGCCGGTGTCAACTGGGCCGAGATAGAAGTCATCAGCAAGGAAGGCGTTAACTGGGCGGATCTTGAGACCATGAGCAGAGCGGGTATTAACTGGGCGGACCTCGAAGCTCTGACGAAGGAATCCGTGAATTGGGCAGACTTGGAAGTTTTTAGCAAAGCAGGTATCAACTGGACCGACATTCAGGTTATGAGCGAGGCCGGCGTCAACTGGGCAGATGTGAATGTCCTTACAGCAGGAGGAATTAACTGGGCCGATCTCGAAGCTCTGAGCAAAGAGGGAATTACCTGGAGCAACATTCAGACCATGAGTGCGGCCGGTATCAACTGGGCGGACCTCGAAGCGATGTCCAAGGAAGGCGTGAATTGGAGTGATCTTGAAGTTCTCACTAAAGCCGGAGTGAACTGGGAAGGTTTGGAAACGTTGACCGAAGCCGGCATCAACTGGGCCGATCTTCAAGTGCTGAGTGAAGAGGGCATCAACTGGGCAGATCTCGAGGTCCTCACCAAAGAAGGTGTCAACTGGACGAGCGTCGGGCACATGACGTCAGTCGGCATCAACTGGACAGACATGGAGGCCTTGAGCAAAACCGGTGTGAACTGGAACGACTTCAAAGTGCTGGCGGACGCGGGTATCAACTGGAGTGACCTTGAGGTCATGACTGAGGCGGGAGTCAACTGGGAAAATCTTGAGACTCTAACAGAGGAGGGAATCAACTGGGCGGATCTCGAAGTCCTCAGCAAGGAAGGCATCAACTGGGCGGATCTTGAGGCCATGAGTAAAGAGGGTGTCAACTGGGCGGATATCGAGGTCCTATCGAAGCAAGGTGTGAACTGGCATGATCTCGAAATCATGACCGAGGCCGGCATCAACTGGAGTGACATGGAAGTATTAACTAAAGCGGGTGTCAATTGGAGTGACCTCGAGGTGTTGACGAAAGAAGGCGTCAACTGGGAAGGCGTCAGAGCGCTTTCGATAGGCGGCGTTAATTGGAACGGGATTGATGTGATGTCGAGTGCAGGAATCAATTGGAATGGCCTGAATGCTATGTCGGCGGCCGGCGTGAACTGGAGCGACTTGAAAGTACTCACCGAGGCGGGCGTCAATTGGGAAGACTTCGAGGTGTTGAGTGAAGCCGGCATCAATTGGAGCGACCTTCAGGTGATGAGTGAAGAGGGGATCAACTGGGCCGACCTTGAAACTCTTACCAAGGAGGGAATCAACTGGGGCGACGTCGAGGTGCTGACGGAGGCGGGTATTAATTGGGCTGATCTTGAGGCCTTGAGCAAGACGGGCGTGAACTGGGCGGATCT
>JAUYMS010000038.1 GCA_030698625.1 Candidatus Omnitrophota bacterium
ATTCATTACAACACGATCAGACCGCACAGCAGTTTGGGCGGCAAACCCCCAGCACCTCAGGCTATCGAAGCTAAATTAACTTTACTCGCGGGATGAGTTTCATTAGCATGGAAGGTGGTACAAAAACTCCCGGCTGGTCAACTTTTTATGCAAGAATTAATTTGGTTTTCATGTTCTAGATCTTGCGCATTTGCAAAGCACACATAACCGAACAAAGAAAATATGCTCAATCCTAGTAAGACCCTACTCATGCCATCTTAATACCTCGCCGCAGTTTCAAGAGATAGGTGTTGGGGCTTTACTTTTTACTTTTCGCCGGTTTGTCAAATGTAAAGCTCTGATCCTCAGTTCACGCAACCCTAATGCTGCTCCCCATACTGCGCGGTGGACAGGTGAAAATTTCTTTGATTTTACAGCAAAATGAGCCGCTTATCAGCCTGAATCTGGTGCCCCACTAATCGGATTCGTGCTTCGCGAGGTGTTGGATCAGTTCCTCAAGGGAAACAAAATCTATGTTGACCGGCCCGGCTTTGCGCTTAAAAGGCCGGTCCACGTCGCGGGCCACCACAAAATTCTGCCCTTTGGGATAGGCGTACCGGAAGGCTTTCATTGCGGCAGCGTCGAAATCATCCGCCGACCACTTGCATTCGATGGCCACGGGATCCTGCCCCCGTCCGGTCCAGACAAAATCGACTTCATGTCCCCGCTTGTCCCGCCAATAACGGATATTGCGTTCTTGCAAACGCCCGTGAATTTCATTGAGCACGAAATGCTCCCATAACTGGCCGCGGTCCGAAGGCCGGAGTTCGTGCCAGCCCCGGAGATAGGCCGCAAAACCGGTATCGAATCCGTAAACTTTGGGTGCGGCAACAATTTCGGTCGCCCTTCGCGTGCTGAAAGGACGGACGACATGAGCCACAAGGGTCGCCTCCAGCACACGCAGATAATTGGCGATCGTAGTTCTGCTCACTTCGCATTCCGGGGCAAACTTGGAGGCCTCGAAGATCCCTCCGCTTCGGGCCATCACCAGTTCCACGAAACGCAGAAAGGAGTCCCTGCGTTCCAGGCGGAAAAGCTCCTGAATGTCCTTGGCCCAATACGCATCCAGCCATTCCTGAAAATCCCGTTCAGGAAATTCCTGCGCCAGAAAGAACGGAGGGACTCCCCCGCGCAAAAGACGCCGGTCCATATCCTTCGTGCCGAAATCCTCAAGGTCGTGAAAAATCATGGGGGTCAGCCATAAGGAAACCTTTCTTCCGGTCAGCGTATCTTTAAACTTGCGGGAAGCGCCGAGGGTCGAGGAACCCGTAGCAATAATCCGCACTGTTGGGTAATGATCCGCAGCGATTTTGAGCAGTTCGGCAGGGGCGTTCAGTCGGTGGATTTCATCCAGAATAATCCGCTTTCCCGAGAGGCTTTCCAGAAATCCCTCCGGGTCTTTCATGGACTGGCGAGTGCGGGGAAGCTCGCAGTCAAAGTATTCCACCTTGTCGAGACTCTGGCAAAGAAAGGTCTTTCCTACCCGGCGCACACCCGAAAGCCAGAGCACGGGGCGGTGCCGCCATGCCCGCTCGATCCGGTCGATCCAATAATGCCGTTTGATGTGCTTTTCCATACGCCAAAACCCTATCATAAAGTGCTACTATATGCAAGTCTGCTTTCGCATAGTTTTAACGGCAACCGGGAATCAGGTGCGGCGGATATTTATCGGTAAGTTACTCCAGTAAAATAACTTACGAAGAACCAACAGATGCTGTTCATGGAATCCTTATTCTTCTGCCCTCTGTCCGCGGAGAACGGCGACGGCGTCCACATCTTGCTCCTTGTAAATAAATCTCTCCAGCCGGCTGTCATAATCGGTCAGTTGAAAACGGATTGAATCCCCTCAAAAAGGTGTAATCAATCGAGATTCATCTTGGGACAAGGACGCTGCGGTAGACGTCAAGAACTTTGGAGCAAATATTTTGTAAAGAAAAATGTTCCAGGATTGTCTGCCGGGCCCTTTCTCCAATAGCCCTGCTCTTTTCCTCATCCCGCAACAATCCCACGAGCGTTTCGGCCAGATACCGGGGATCGCGGGATTCGAGCAAGACGACGTTCTCGCCCGACTTCAGGATCCCCGGCCCGTACGTATTCTCACTTGCCGCGGCCACGACCGTTTTTCCTGCTGCCATGGCCTCCAGTGATGCCGTTCCCAGGGATGTCCTTTCCGGCTCGTCCTGATTCAGCCAATGCGCTTCAAGATCCGCGGCGGCAAGAAAGGCAGGCACACGCGAGTAGGGAACCGCCCCGGTTAAAACAATGTGACGCTCAACCCCGAGGCTGCGGGCGAGAGCCATGACCGAAGCATCGCCGACATGTCCCACGATCACCAATTTCACGTTCGCAATCTCCTTCAGCACCCAGGGTAGGGCCCTCACGAGATCCTTTCGATTACGCAGTGCATGAAGATGCCCCAATGACAAAATAATTTTATCACCGCGCAGTCCATACTCTCCACGAAGATCATCAATCTCCTCTTGAGAACACGCATGAGGAAATTGAATGGCATGAGGAACGATCGCAATACGCTTATTGCCGAACACACGCGACACGTACGTCGAGACGTTCTTATCGAGACAAATGACGGCGTCCGCCAGGTTCACCACAAGGGGCTTAAGAACAAACCGGTCTATCGGCACGAGAATAAGATTATAAAAGCCCTCGACATGCCTGAGCATGGTGTGCACCGTAAGGATCAGAGGGACCCCCGTCCAACGCCGCATCAAAGCGGCGCTGAAGGCAAGATCAAAGATGTGGTTATGAAGATGGAGGACATCCGGCTGTTCTTCTTGAAGGATCTTACGAATGCGCTTCAGGTTTCCGATCGTGAAAGTATAGGTCATCCACGGAAAATTGAGCCAAAGGGGCAACTTGGGAAACCGCAAGGCCGGAATACGATGAATTTGGATATTGCCCGAACTTTCGAATTCCGCAGATCCCTCGACAATACGGGGCGTAATCACGATCACGCGGTTGCCCCGCTCTGCCAGCTCCCGGGAAAGTGTTGCGACATGGACCGAGGATCCGGTTATCACGGGCGGGTAAAGATTACTGAACATGCATATAATCAAGGGGCTCGCTCGGGCTCGTCTCAGGCAAAGGAGAATCTTCGGACCAATCCAGACAGCGCATCAATCCCGGCTCAACCTCACGGTAGCGCCACCGGCTTACCGGACAGAGCATGATGCCGTCCTTATTTGGTTTTTCCAACCGCCGTCCGTGACGGCTCACCCAACCACACCGCCTAGCCGGCACGCCCATGACCAAAGCATAATCGGCGACATCACGGGTCACCACCGCACCCGCCGCTGCCATCGCATACATGCCCACGGTCAAACCACAGATAATCGTGGCATTTGCACCGAGCGACGCACCCCGACGTACGAGTGTGCGTTCAAAATTATGATCTAGAGAAATACCAGCCCTGAAATAGGTATCGTTGGTAAACACGCATGACGGACCGCAGAAAACATCGTCCTCGAGTTCAACGCCCTCGTAAATCGAGACGTTGTTCTGAATCTTCACATGATTGCCGATAAGGACCCGGCTGCCGACAAAAACATTCTGCCCCAGAGTACAGCCTTCGCCGATGCACGCATCCTTCATCACGTGACTAAAATGCCATATTTTTGTTCCTGCGCCAATAACCGCCGGCGCATCGACAATGGCTGTTGGATGAATAAAGATGTTTTGTTCCCTCATGAAAGGTCCTCCTTATACGACGTCCCACGCGGGAGCCTTGAGCTGCCGGCAAACCACCCGGGGCTTCTGAGACCGATCTCGATACTTCAAATGGAATACAGCATAACCCCCATCTCGATATAGCGTCTCAATATGCAACCAATCAGGCACACTGTCAAGATTGAAGGAATCCCGAACGCCCTCATATGCATCCTCATAGAAGATCACGTATTGAAACCCCCTGTCATGCAAATAAGCCCATCGTTTCTCGGCCTGAAGGTGCTCCGCATGCTCCGTCTCGGAAGACGAACACTGCGCGAGGTCCGCCCGCAACCAATAGGGATAATGTGCAGTAAGGAAGACGCGCTCGCCCGGCAAGGCCTTCTGGTTCACAACGTCAAAAGCGCGGCAAATTGATACCTGAGCATCGCACTCCGGTAATAGGCCGAGCGCATGGCGAAGCGGGTCGGTGCTCCTGATTTGCCGAAGATGCGTATGCATTGTCATGGTTAGCATGAAGCCAAGGCAGAAGAGAACCGCGGTACGGAGCCACCGTGATTGGGATTTTGCCTGAAAAAGATATTCTGCGCCCGCCGCCACAGGAACGCTGAGGACGAGTAGGGTTGCGAGCAGAAATCTCGGAGCAATGGCGTACGGGCGAACAAATTTCCACAGCATTATCCCCATTATGGCAGCCAGCGAAAGCTGAACCATGGGGCTCCGCGACCATCGTTGGGCTTTGGGAAGGAGCAAAACCAGCGGTGCGAATGCCAGCAGGAGGGGTGAAAGATTGCCTATCTGTAATTGGGATTTCCCGAATGTGAGCATAATGGGAAAGGCCCACAGGCTTGATGCCGGTAACTCCGCAGACACAGAAGTGTCTTTCACCCAAACAGAAAACCATGGCCCCACAAAGGGCGCCAAGGGCTCTCCGAATAGCCTGCTGTTCTTGAACATATGCGGAAGTAGCGGCAGCACGACCCAAAATCCAAAAGCTAGAACCGTCCGAACGACCAAGACCAAAATGCGGCTCGCGGTCCTGGGGTTTGCATCCAGAAGGCGTCTCCATACGACTAAGATTAAAACGCTGGGAAGCAGCGTTGCCGCATAAGGGATCTTTGCCACAACGGCAAGGCCCGTAAACAGGCCAGCCAAAGGCAGCGCTGTGCTTTTTCGGCCGTCTCCCACATGAAGCCCCCAATAATAAGCGGCTATGCCCATGGCCGCGGCAAATAGGTCCACCTTCGCTACCCAAATTGAATGCGTTACGACTGTGGAGGTAATCACGATCATGAGCACGATCCATTTACCTCGACGTCCGAGACCCAAATGGGATGCAAGGGCCACGGACATGGCACCCACGGCAAGGGCCTCGGCCCAATTAAAAAGTCTTGCCGCTTGCGGGCCGTTCAGGCTCATTAAGGCCGCATAATGCAATTCGGCCTGCAGGCCTATTTGCGTAAAACTCTCAAGCCCAGTCAGCGGCACAAGCTTGTAGGACGAGGAAATCAACTTTGCTATGGCCATATAGAATACAGCGGCATCCTCTCCCGGGCGTAAGGGTTGCAGGGCCAGAACGGCCTGATACATGAAAAGCAGGACGGTCATTCCGGCCAAAACTATCCATATCGGAGGACTCATTTCAAGACTGGAGAGGAAAGACCGATAGAGTCGCGGAATCAGGACAAGCCGCGGCAGACAGACGATTCCGAGCGCCACCACGCCCAGGGCCACAACTCCCATGATGATCTGCGGTGAAAAATGCGCGCCTAAGGCAAGCAAGAGCCACACGTTGGCCAGCAACCCCTGCCCTAAAAGAAAGGAAGTACCCCACACGCCCAAGGGAATGGCACGATCCGCGTCAGCGTCCGCAGTCATAAAACTCCGGGCCAGCACGTAGCCAAACCCGAGACAGGCCATCACATAAAACCCCACCGCACCCGCCGTCGTGGCTAATAACATGCTCTTAACATTTCCCGATTCACGGATCCTGCTTTTGAAGATTTAAGTACCTGAAAAAAAGGGCATTAGGAATTCCCGTACTTGATCGAGAATATAAAGGTGACCCACCTCATCCCACAGAGATCGCGTCCACATATCGCGATACGTGACGCACTCCAGGAAAAGAATGCCGAACATCCAGACGAGCATTGCACATTTAAAGATACGTTCGATCAGGGCCTTCATTCGACTATCCGGAGCTGATGTAAAACAGAAGGCCGAAGAAATGGGCGGCGCTCCCGATCATGACGAAAAGGTGCCAGATGGCGTGATGAAAGGGCAGCCTATACCAACGGTAGAATAAAGTGCCCAGGGTATAAGCCAACCCGCCGACAAGAAGCCAGACAATAAGACCCATGGGCGCTGAACGAGTCAACGGCTTGAGGGCAATCACGACAAGCCAGCCCATAGCAATGTAGGTAAGGACCGAAAAGAACTTTAGTTTTTCTATTCTGCACGCCTCCAAAACGATTCCGATTACGGCGATCCCCCAAATGAGCCCAAACAGAGTCCAGCCCCAAGGTCCGCGCAGCGAAACTAGGACGACCGGCGTGTAAGTGCCCGCGATAAGAAGATAGATGGAACTATGATCCAGGATTTTAAACACACGTTTTGCGCGGTCATTGCTTAAACCGTGATAAAGCGTGGATGCAAGATAGAGAAAAATCAGGGTCGCACCGTAAATGCTGAGGCTGACGATTCTCCAACTGTCGCCGGTGGAGGCTGCAAAGACAGTCAGAATCACGAGCGCAGCCACACTCAAAGCCGTGCCGATACCGTGAGTGATACTATTGGCGATTTCTTCGCCCGGGGTTTGCGTTCGCTGGGGACACATAAGGAGTACTATAAACGCGATTAAGCGCCGACGAAAGAGTGAATTTCGCGCACGAGATTGTCCGTGTCAAAGGGCTTGCTGTACAGCGCATAATGCCTGCCTTGAACGGCGTGATCCTGCGGGTGCCCGTCGGCGAGTGCCGACATGAAAATGACGGGAATATTCTTGTCCAATCCGCCCGCGAGCAGACGATTGTAGACATCGACACCGTTGCTATTACCCAACATGATATCCAAAAGGATCAGGTCAGGTCTCTCACTGAATGCTTTTTCGCGAAACTCGTCGGCATTATTCGCCGAAATGACTCGCAGATTGGTGTCCCGCAGGTGATCGGCAAGCAGTTCGCAGATGGCCCATTCGTCGTCTACAATAAGTACGGTTTTCCGGTTCGCGGTCATACAAGTAACATAACACACATTGCGGGTCGGCAGCGGGTTTGCAAAAACTAAGCCGTAACTCTTTTGATACTAAAGGATTAAGTGTGTAACGAAGTGTTTTTTTGCTTCCGGAGCAACCGGTCGCGGCGGGAATGTAGATCTCGGGTCTCTCCGGCGGCTTTTGACGGAAAGAGACGTCTCTCGCGACCCAGATGGCTGAGGGCGGCCTCGGTAACAGCCAGCGCCTCAGAAATAGATTTTTTCCGGTGTTCGTAGTACTTCGCGAGTTCCTCATAGGGAAAGAGGTCGAACATTCTTCGCTTCTCGATCAGATCTTTCCACAACCGGACGGCATCTTCGTAGCGGCCGGTGGATTTCAAGAGGACCGAATAAAATTTCGCCAGGGACGGGTCCCCTCCTTTCGGCCCGGCTGTCGCCAGCGAAGCCTCCACCCACGCGAGCGCCTTCTCGTGATCTTTGAGATGGTAAAAGATCTTCCCGATCGAATGTTTCTCGGCCACCTCCCCGTCGGAGAACGCGGCGATGTCGTTCAATTTTACGGCCAGGGCGATCAGACTTAAAAGGTCGGTGCGGTTGTGACTAAAGATCGGTGCGACGAGTTCCGCGTTCCGGCTCGTGAGGAAATCGAAATAAGTCTGAGGAATGGCCGCGCTGGGGATATCGTGATCGCGTTCAATGCCGAAAAGCAAACGCTCCAAGGTGCCCAGGCGGCAATCCGCGAACATATCTTTCCAGAGGCGTCTGGAAGCGTGCAGGAGATCCAAGTGCACGATCTTCTGAAACGGACTCGGCATGCGGTGCATACGAAACCGCGCCCGCAACAATTCTTCATCGTAAGACTTCCCGTTGAAACTGACCATGTGTTTCGCGCCTCCAATGAGCTCTCCGAGTATTTCCAGAAGCAGCGACTCTCCGGAATAGTCTTCGATAAAAAGCTGATGCAGAATAAAATGCGCGTCGCGATAGATCACGCACCCGACCATAAAAGCAACCGTCCCGCTGCCGCCGGCCAAACCCGTGGTCTCCGTGTCGAAAAAGAAGGTCTCTTCTGGCGTGAGCGTCCGCGCCCGCTCATCTTTGGTGACCACCGACAACCCGTGATAATTCCCACAGCGCCACGGCCCCAATTCCTGGGAACCGTGTTTTGCCGAAACCGGAATTTTTTCCTCGACACAAAAGACGCGAACGCCGGCGCTTTCAACCCACCGGCCCGCAACCAAACTTTCAAGGGGACCCGTTTCTGCGCGGAAACTCGGGAGGGGATCCGCTTCAGCCGAACTCTGAAGCCGGTTTAGGCGGTCGGAGAGAGAGAGTCTTTTCTTATGACGAAAGGGGTTCGAGTAGGGCATGGAGAATTCCGAGCGAAAGACGCTTGCTTTCCGAGCCCGGGCGCAGGATGGGGCCGACGCATGACGGGCATCCCTCCTGACACGGACAAGCGGCGATCAGATTTCTTGCTTCCTTAAGGAGATCGCCGTGATGCTCGAAGAGAACCGGGCTGAATCCCACGCCTCCGGGGTAGTTTTCATAGATGAACAGAGTCGGTTCGAATAACTCGACGCCGTCGAGATCCACTTGCACACCGTCTTCAGCGACAGCCTCGGTATAGCTGCCTCGATGGCCGTAGGACTGCGTCATAAACCACTTGGCTTGGCGGTCGCCCACCGAGCGGTTGATATCGCGAAAATCGCACATGAGGAGCAGCGTCGCCATATGATGCAACGCATAACTCGTGCCGAGCAAACCGTCAACGATCTCGGACCGCGTCAGATTCAAATCCTTGAGAACCGTACCCGCAATCGTGAACCAGTAGGCCGTCGTGTGCATCTCCTGATCGGGCAGGTCAATTTTTCCGTAACCGAGATTCTCCAGCGTATAGAACTTGATCTTTTTGAAACCGGAGATATGCGTCAGCACATGCACTTCTCCGTGTTCGGTGAGGGATGAAGCATCGTCGCGCGAGGCAAAGATATCGAGAATCCGCACATTGGTGCTGTCGATCGCCTCGGTATAATAAATCCCGTCGGCCTTGCGGATAAAGGCCTTCTTCTCGGCAAAGTCGAGACGGTCCACAATGTAGGGGGTCTGCTCCAGCATATAGATCGCATCTTTATGCACCATAAACGGCGCGCTCGGCAGGTCAACCTCGGCCACGGGTTTGTTTCCCTGATCCATATCGAAGATAACGACATTATCGGGATTCGCGCTCCTCAAGCTCACCTGATCGGCGGGATAGGCATCATTCATCCAATGCCACTTGTCCCCCGAATGCCGCAGGACTTTTTCGTTTTCCAGATACTGCAGAAGTTCGATGAGATTTTCCTTCCCGAAGGATTCCCCGTCGCAAAAAGGCAGCTCGAAGGCAGCACACTTGATGTGGCTCATAAGAATAGAGAGATTGTCGGAATTAATCAGTCCGTACTCCGGCGACGCCCCGAAGAAATAAGTCGGGTGATTGATGATGTATTGGTCGAGAGGATTGCTGCGTGCAACAAGGACAGCGACCGACTCGGTCGTCTTGCGGCCGGCCCGCCCCGCTTGCTGCCAGGTGCTGGCCACCGTGCCCGGGTAACCGGCTAAAACGGAAACGTCCAACCCGCCGATATCGATTCCAAGCTCGAGTGCGTTAGTGCTGACCACACCGCGGACCTCGCCATCGCGCAGTCCCTTTTCGATTTCACGCCGCGTATTCGGAAGATAGCCGCCGCGATAGCCGCGTATCCTGCCTTTGTCCTGAATCTTCTTTTCGAAATCGTCTTTGAGATACTTTGACAGCACCTCCACATTCAGGCGCGAGGTCGTAAAAGAGATGGTCTGCAAATCCCGCGTGATTGCCTTTTTGGCCACGGATCGCGCCACCTGCAATGAGTTGGCCCGGATACCGAGATTTTTATCGACAATCGGGGGGTTCACAAAAAAGAAAAACTTCCGGCCCCGCGGTGCACCCGATTCGTTGATCAACTCGACATCCTGTTCAATTAAGTCCCGTGCGAGTTCTTCCGGATTGGCAATCGTCGCACTCGACAACAGAAAGAGCGGCTTGGCGCGGTAAAACGAGGCGATGCGCTTCAAGCGCCTGATAAGATTTGCCAAATGGCTGCCGAAAACGCCCCGGTAGTAATGCATTTCATCAATCACGACAAACCGTAAATTTTCGAAAAACTCGATCCACTTTGTATGATGGGGCAAAATGCCCTGATGCAGCATATCGGGGTTCGACACCACGATGTGGGCATGGCCGCGAATGGCCTTCCGCGCATCCTGCGGCGTATCTCCGTCATAAGTGAAGCAGCGGATATCGGTTTCCAGCTGCGACGAAAGCGAATGAATTTCATCCATCTGATCCTGGGCAAGGGCCTTGGTCGGAAAAAGATACAGGGCACGCGTGGAAGACTGCTTGAGAATGCTGTCAATGACAGGCAGATTGTAGCAAAGGGTCTTGCCCGATGCCGTCGGCGTTACGGTGACGATATTTTTCCCTGACAAAACCGCATCGACAGCGGCTCGTTGATGCGTGTACAGTTTTTCGATGCCGCGACCGCGCAGTGCGGCGACGAGAGCCGGATCCATTGCGTCGGGATAGTCAGCATACTCGGCGGGCTGTCGCTCGAGAAGCCGGAAGGCCGTTTTGCGGGGATCGTTGTGTAGGTCGCGAACCAAATCACCTACTTTTTCACTTTGGAAGACGGCTGTGGGGGTATTCATTACGGTATGTTATTCCCCTTGGCAGGGTCAATCAACTAAAAAAGCTGCCGATAGAGATTCTATGCAACTCGGTTGGCTCGGCGACTTCGCTTATGTCTTAATTGTATGCTCTTACCTGGTCAAGGACATGCTTTGGCTGCGGAGCCTGGCCATCCTGGCTTCCTTATCTATGATCACCTTCAACTATTTAGTGCCGGAAACCCCACTATGGGTCATGGTGCGCTGGAATGCCGTCATGCTCCTCATTAATGTCGCGCAGATCGTCATCCTGGTCCACGAACGGCGGGGAGCCCAAATGAATGAAGAGGAAAAGGAGCTCTACACCACCCTGTTCCGGAATATGTCGCCGGTCGAGTTCATGAAGCTGATACGCCTCGGAGATTGGGATAGGGTGCCGCGGGGGCGCGTCGTTCTCCGGGAGGGTGACAAAGTCGACCACCTGACGCTTGTTTATAACGGGGCCATGAATATTACCCGGGAGGGACAGGAAGTCGCCACTTTAAAAGACGGCGCTTTTATCGGAGAGATGAGCTTCATCACGGAAAAACCGGCTTCAGCAACCGTGACCGCAACGACAAACTCCCGCATTATTCAGTGGCCGAAGGACGCGCTCAATCGGCTTCTCCTGCGGAATCCGGCCATGCGAATTTCCATGCAAGCGGCTTTGGGCTCGGATATGGCAACAAAACTGGGCAGCTAAGGTTGAATCTTGGGGGTCTCTGCGATCATCGCCTTAGCGAGTTCGATGAGGTTCTTGGCGCGATCTTCGGTGGGTTCGGCGACTTTTTCGGCCTCTAACTTCTCGGAAATATGGAGCCACTTCTGGTCTGCACGTCCGGCACGGGCAAAGACATTCTCAAACTCCCAGATTGCCTGCTCGGAAGTAAACGGATCGATCAACGACGCATAAAGAACCACCCTTGCCGCGCCGGCAACCGCTTCATAGGCCTCGATCTGGGCATTGGCATACTCCTTATGCATAAAAAATGCCTCGGCCTGATGCAATCGTTCGCGGGCATCTTCCATCACCGGCGCCTTTTCCTGCACCGGCGCCCCCGCGCACTCCCCCTTGATTCCGGTACGCGTCGCAAACTTCTCATTCTCGTGACCCCAGTCCTTGTAAAAGTCGGGGTCATCTTTCATAGAAGGAATTTCCTGAAGCGGCGCAAGCAGTTCCTTAATGCGTTCCTTACCCACCCGCTTCATGCAGACACTGAAAGACTCCTCGCCCTGCTTCTCTGCGGAATACAACTCCAGGAGTTGTCCTACGACCTTCGGGCAGTTACGCGCCGGGAATTTTCCCATACGCTCCCCAAAAGCCGTATTGCCATAATCCATGATGCCGCCCACAAAAAGTTCATGCGAGGGAACGGTATTGCCCTCTTGTTTCTGCGCTGCGCCCTGAAACCCGATATCAGCGATGCCGTGCTGGGCGCATCCGTTCGGGCACCCCGAAACCTTCACCTTGATATTCCTGGCGAGTTCCCGGTATTTACTCAGGCCGTTATTCAGGGCCTCGGTCACACTCTGCCCAAGGCCCTTGGCCGAGGTAATTCCCAGGCGGCAGGTGTCAGCGCCCGGGCATGTGGTCGTGTCTTCAATCGTTTCTGCTCCGCTTTCGCCTAGCTTGATATCGCAGAGTGCCTTGTACAAAGCCGGCAAAGCCTTTTCGGGAGCCCACGGCAGATAGAGATTTTGCTCCATCGATACCCTGAGCTGTGAGTGCGAGAAAGTCTTTGCGACCGCAGCCAGCGAACGCGCCGTGTCGCACATGAGATCGCCTAACTTTAGGCGTACGTGCACGCCTTTGTAGCCTGCATGTTTATGCTCTTCGACATTGTCTCTGAGCCACGCCTGGTAGCCTGGGTCTTCATCGAGCCCTGCGGGATTTTCCGGAAGGTCCGTAGGCATCGGCGGCACGGGTTTCGTGCTTCGGGCCTCTTTGAGGTAATCGTTGAATGATTCCGGCAGCATCACCTTCTTCCTTTCTTCGTCGAGTGCGGCCTTAAATTTGTCGATACCCATCTTGCGGACCAGGAACTTCATGCGTGCTGCCATACGGTTTTTGCGCTCGCCGTAGCGGTCAAACAGCCGTACGGTCGCGGCGGCAAACTCAAGCAGTTCCTCTTCGGGCAGGAATTCGGAATAAAGGTGGCCCAGGATCGGAACACCCCCGAGTCCCCCGCCGATAAAAGTGCGGAAACCCCGGCGCTCCCGGCCTCCCTCTTGCTTGACGACTGCCTTGAAACCAAGGTCATGAAAAAGCATGCCGGAGTCGTCTCTCTCGGTACTTTGAAACGCGATCTTGAACTTACGGCCCATGACCTGGTTGTATTTGTTGCGCACGAGAAACTCATAAAGGGCCTGGGAATGCGGTGTGGCATCAAAGGGCTCCGACGGCGCAATCCCGGCCCGGAAAGAGCACGTAACATTACGGACGGTGTTACCGCAGGCCTCGCGCGTGGTAATGCCGGCGCCCGCGAGTTCGCGCATCATGTCGGGACATTCTTCAAGCTTGATGTAATAGATCTGGAAATCCTGGCGAGTCGTAATATGAAGGAAGCCGCTGCCGTACTTGTCGGCGACGTCGGCCAGCCGGATGAGCTGATCGGCAGAGACGGTCCCCCCCGGAATCTTGATGCGCTGCATCTGCACGCCGTCCTGGCGTTGGTGATAAGTGCCCAGCTGCAGGCGGATCTTCTGCATCTTGATCTCACCGATCCCGCCCGCCCGGTACTTGCCGATCCACTCGGCATATTTCTGCAACTCGAGGCGTGTGGCTTCCGGCAAGGCGGAATCGTCTACTTTTTTCGGAGGTGCTTGTCCCATAGAACAGTCATTATAACGCCGGGGTCAAATTTAGGCTATCCACTTCTGGCGGCGCAAAACCTCTTTGAATTTCGGCATATCCAATGACAGCGGCGGAAGATAGCTGCGCACGAACGTGCGCTTCCACCAGTGGCCCGTACTCCTGCGCTCTTCGGCCGTCGTAAAATGGTATTCATAGAGCTCGGCCCGAATAAACTCAGGCGGCGTATCCGGAAATGGGTTGTGATCGAGCAGGCTTAAGACCGGCCCGTCATTCTGAAGCAGTTTGGCCACCAAATTGAGGAACCAGGGGTGGTTCGTGAAGGTATTCATGGCCGCGAACCAGATCTGCCAGTCGAGCCGCCAATGATAAGGCGACATCAGGCATGGCGCACGCGCCACATTGCCCGGCTTGCACTTGAATTCGTATTCCTTCCACACCGCAGCCGGCCCCAGCACGGGGCTGTCGGTGCCCTCGATAATGACCTCGTTACGCGTACGCGTCACACTGCCGAAGGCCCCGTAGGTGTTGACCAGATGCAATGGCGTAAAACTCGCGTTCATGAGCTGCCGCTTCGAAAAGAGATTTAGGGCCGGTGGAATACTCAAGATGACAATCAACACCGAAAGGGCAATGAGCACGCCGCGGCGCCGCCAGGAGTCGGGACGAAACTCCGGAATCCGAAGCCGCATCATCCTTGCAAGGAACCGGTCATCAAAACACGCCATCGAGATCACGATCGTGATGTAGTTGAGCCACGAGAGATTCCCGCTCAGAATCAGAATGCCCTGAAAAAGAATCGTCACGATACCGGCCGCATATCCGGCATGCCTCGGAATAAAATAGGCCCACGGCACAATGAGCTCGACGAAGTGCGTGTAAAGCACTCCCCCTTTGTGCCAGGCTGCCGGCATTTTGTGGAAGTACCAACTTAGGGGATTAGGAATCGGTTGCGTCTCATAGTGATAATCCATGCACGTGAGATCCCGCCAGCAGGAATCGGCGCGCAGTTTAATCATGCCTGCTCCGAACATGATCCGAAACAATACCCATCGCAGCATCCAGATCACGAGCGGCGGCGGCCGCGTGTCTGAAGACCCCATAAAAATGGCCAGAAAACCCGTTTCCAGGAGAATCGATTCCCAACCGAAGCCGTAAAAGGTCTGCCCCACATTCACAAACGATTGGTAGAAGATCCAGAGCACGGCCCACACGGCCGCTGAAAACCACACCCCATAGGCATCTGAGAGACCGGTCAGGGCAAGAATGGCCAAGGTCAATCCGGACCAGCCGAGAATCAGGAGGGTGCGGTCGGAGGCGTCAATCCAGAAAAGGCTTGGGGCCTGCCAGAAGGAAACAACCTCCAAAAAATTCGAGACCGGATAAAGGCCGTTCTCCCCCAGGAGCGGGACGTACTGGCGGATAATAATGAGGAACCCGATCGTATAGATAAAACCGAGTGCCCGCTGAAAACAAAAACGCGTCAGCCAGTACCCGTTCTCAGGTTTGGAATTGCTCATGGAGTTCTATGGTGTGGTCGTCGGTGACCACATAGACCGGCACCTGCGTTTTTTCCAGAAGTTTGCGGAGCCGCTCGGTTTGTTCTTCATTGCCGAACTGAAAAATCGGTTTTTTGCCGAGATCATGAATCACCGCAATGTTTTCCCCTTCGGCCGGCATATGCCGTAAGAGACTTTTGACGTGGAGATCAAACCGACCGGTCTCTTTCAGGAACACCTCGACGTGGTGCCGGAAATCAATCTTTGCCCAATCCTCATCCACCCTCTTGTGAAAAACGGCAAACATCTGACCGTAACGGACGAGCGCCTTTTCTCCGGCCTCGAGCTTCCGCCCGTGGTTGACGAGCAACTGGCTGAATTCCGCGGGCTTAAAACTCCGGACACCTTCATTTAGGTCCGTCGAAAGCATCTCAAATCCGAAGAGCCCTCGCAAAGACGCCGCCGCCAGCTTAATGCCCTGCTGAAGTATTTCCGAATAAGATTTCCAGGTCAGAGATTCGTCCCTGCCGATCACGGAGGAAAAATAGAGCGCGGCTTCATTACCTTCCGAGGTAACCGTAAATTTTAGAATTTTAGGGGGAACGGCCCCTTCAAGGACGATTCGCCGAAACGGCGGAAGGCCGCCTAAAAAACCTGCCTGTGCAAATTCAGCAATTTCTAAGGACACGGCGTTCCGTAACCGACAACGGTGGCGGGAGGCTTCATTGCGGCATCCGGAAGCCCCTGGAAAAACCCCTGTTTCCCGAGAAAGACCTCGGTCTGCAATTTATCGGCAATCGGCCATACGACGTTCAATACGACCAGGCCCAAAGCCTTCAGGTCTCTGAGAAACTGTTCCCAGTCGTAGAAGACCGCTTGCGTGGGATCCACCGCGTTGACATAGAGGCAGTGCTGATGCGGAGCAAGCATCGGAAAAAGCCGTTTATTAAAGAAGAACCAGGTTGTCCTTGCCGCCCCCTTTAGCTTTAAGACACGGCTGATCTCATTGAGGTAGTACAGGGATTGATCGTGATACAGATGCGTGAACACAGAATTAACATTAGCGAAACTGAATTCCGCGGCTTCGGCGGGAAAGGGCAATGCCCTCTTGCGACCGCGGTTTTTTGGCGCGTAGCTGATGTGATAGATGTCGCGATAAATAAATCGAAAGTTCTTATTGTGCGGAGTCAGGTTTTTTTCACACCACCGGATCATTCCCTTCGATATGTCGATGCCGAGGTATTTCTTCGGCGGACCGTGCATCAGCATGAGCCGGCGGGCTTCGCGACCGCAGCCCGAGCCAAAATCGAAAATACTCTCGTAAGCCTCGCCCGGTTTCAAGCCTTCAAATGCAAGGTCACCCCAGATTTGACCGCCATTGGGATTATCGAAATACTTGATGTCGACACCGCCGATCATTTGCCGGTACTCCTGCGGCGGATAAGGAATCTGGTGGGCGAACACCGTATTCATGACGGAACTTTCAGCGGTTGAAGCGAAGGACCTTCGCTTAGGGATTGGCACATGTGCCAATCCCTTAGTTCATCATGCCGGGGATGGGCGCGGTCAGAAAATTGAAGGCACCCCTAAAAAACTGTTCGAGCGTGTCCTTGGCGCCCAGGAAAACACCTTTGACGAGGCCCGTGGGGCAGTAGCCTGCATTTACCCATTCGTCGAAGGGCCGAAACATCAAATTGTAGGGCGACACGATCATCTCAACGAAGCCGTGAGATTTTTTAAAACTGGTCTCGAGGAGATAGGAATCTGTATTGCGGGTCGTTACAAAATCGTCCGGCAGCGCCATTTCATCTGCCATTACAGAACCGACTCCGAGCATCATAAAAACGATCAACAAAAAAGCGATTTTATTCATGTTTGCCTCCCGTTTCCCCGTTCCGATTTGTAATATGAGTTCTTAAGTCCCTTTATCGTCAAATCCTCGGGAATTATAACACAGTTTATCACGCTAGCGCAGGACGGCCAGGAAACACTCCTCCAAAACGCGCTGCTACGCTCGGAGTTAATTTTTGGGACTGTCGCCCCAAAAATTTATCACCTCGTCTCCGCAAGAAGCGCTAATTGTTTTTCCGGGGTATTCCCTGTCCGTCCCTCCTTTTGCCCCAAGCGTCCCAGGCCTGCGAGGTGAAAACGAGGCTGTCAGAAACATGCGCAGGATTTCTCCGGCCGTATCAGCGAGTATCAAAGTCCCCGGTTCTCAGCAAGACTTTGATGCGCAGAACTACCGATCTATCCCAACGCCCCATCGCTTGCCTTGCCTACTCTGCGATAAATCAAGGTAGGTCCGCTCTTCGCGGTCTTCGGCTTTGAGGCCTAGCTTTTTCTCAATGGCTGCGATTTTGGCCGTCGGCCCTTCTATTTCGACGAACCACCCCACTCCGGCGAGGCGGTCGATGGTCACATGCGCATCTCTCAGCGCATATTCTTCGCGCATCTTGCTATAGGATGCCGTGACCTCAAATCCGATATTTTTCAAGACGCCCTTCATGCCTTGATAGTCGACGCACAGTTCCGTCTCCACCCGCTTCTTATACTTCCCCTTCAAGCGCGGGCCTTTAAAAGTAAGTCTGGCGGCACCCGAGCCGTGGCGCCGCAGTCTGAGAACGCATTTTTTGCCGAGCAGCATTCTGCCGGCATCAAAGAGTTCGTTTCTCTCAAGGCCGGACGCGATCTTGCGGGCATTCATGCGGCCCAGAAGGGTGCGGAATTTCTTCGGGTTCAGAATTCGGTACTTCTGTTCTATTTCGAATTTTTTCATGCGGGGGTCAATATTTTTAAGCCGACAATACCGGCGACAATGAGGACGAGACAGAGCATACGAAAGACCGACGCGGATTCTCCCAGAAGCAGGATTCCGAAAACAACGGTACCGATCACACCGATGCCCGTCCACACCGCATAAGCGGTCCCTACCGGGATCACTTTGATGGCCTGCGCAAGCAGGTAGATACTGAGGAGTGCTGCGACGCCGGTCATGACTGAAGGCCAGAGGCGGGTAAATCCTTGCGTGTATTTCATCCCTACGGCCCAAACAACTTCAAGAACACCCGCTAGTAGTAGCGCTACCCACGCCATAACAATGCTCCCCGGGCCTAGTTACGCCAAAAGGCAAACCGGCTTCGTCTGGGTTTCGGTTCGTCCGACGCAGAGCCTTCCCCTTCGCCGTCTTCGTCTGCGCCTGTGCTTCCCGCAAGGGTCGGCAGCACCACCAGCGCCGCGATGGCCGACATGATGCTTCCCGATACGACGGCAATACCGAATCGCTGTGTCGGGGGAAAATAGGAGAGCATAAAAATAGCGAAACCCGCGCACACAATACTCATCGAAGTTAATACAGGCTTCCACAGGCGAGCGGAAGTCTCCGACCAGGCAAGCGAGAGACTCTTCTCATGCTCCTTGTGAAGGCGCCGAGCCATGACAACCATGTGAATCATGGCATCCACACCCATCGCAATCGCAAGATTGGTGGCGGGTGCGGAAATCATGTCGAGCGGGATCTTGAGATGCCCGATAAGACCCAGCAGCCCTACCGGAATGGCGACAAGACTGACGAACAGCGCCCCGGTAACAAAGATCGATTGCGAGAGGGCAAGCCCGATAAGAAAGAAAAGCGCGAGCAGAATCCCCAGACCAATGAAAAGACTCGAGAGGACAAGGCTCCCGAGTTCCCCCTGTAGGAGATAGAGACCTCCGACAATCTCAGGCACGAAACCCTTGGCCCAAATGGTCGTCTTGATCCTTTCGATCGCCGCCATGCGCGGTTCCTCCCGGTAAAGAGCTTTCATGCGAAGGAGCAACAGACTCCGCTTTCGGTCCCCGGAGACAAACTGCTGAGAAATGCCTCCGTATTCGGGCCGCTCCAGATGCTTCAGAATGCGCTCCCAACTCACCATGAATCTCGGCAGCGGCACACGCGCGCGCGCCTCAGCCATGATCAGCGGAACGGAAACAACGCTTCCGATCGCCGGATACTGTTCCAAACGCTCATGTAACTGCGTCAGGTTTTCGTAAGTCTCCTGTTGATTGAACCGGCGTCCCTTTTCGTCGTGAATAACAATCTTAAGGACGCTGCTCCCCCAGTTGCGGTCGATATAATCCAGGCCTTCGCGAAGCGCGGACCCTTCCTTGAAGTAGGACAACAGATGCGGATCGTTATTGATCGAGCGAAGCCCGAGCCCTGTCCCGATCACGACAAAAAAAACAAGGGCCATCAACACCGGATGCCGGCGCGAAAAAAAGTGCGTCAGCGGCGCTAGAATCGGTTTCGCGGTCTTCAGCAGTTGAGTCGGCCTCGCCTTCCAACGTAGAAACCACGGATAAAATAGATAGGCCGAAGCGAATGCTATCAGGGTTCCGACGGATCCGGTAATCCCCAGTCTCCGAAACGGCGCAGCCTCGACAAAGATCAGGGTCACAAACCCCAGAAAAGTCGTGAACATACTCCAAAAGGAGGGCCGAAAAGTCATCTTCACGGCCTCCCACGCCGGATCTCCCCTATACGTTTGGGGGTCTTCCACGATATGCTTCCAGTTGAAGGTCATGTAAGCGATGTGGGATAGTGTCAGCACGAAGACGATCGTCGTCAGGTTGGCCGTTAGCGGCCCGATGCTGATATGGAGCCAGTGGGCCGCAAAGAGCGTCGCAATACTGGCATTGGTGCAAGCCACGATTGTGCCCACAAGAATACGCAGCGAATGAAAAATGCTCAACATGACCAGCGTAAAAATGGCAAGCGCGGCAACGCTGAAAACCTGGAAGTCGCGCACCAGGTAGCGGCGTATCAAATCGATGACGTAGGGCGACCCTGAAATAATCGCGCGGAAATTCTTATCCTCGTAATGTTCCGCGATCTGCTCGATCTGAGTGAAAATCTCAGGGCCCAATTCCTCGTAGGTAAACAATAGAATCAGAGTCGACTGCCCGTCTTTGGAAAAGACCACCCTCTTCCACAGAGGGCTTGATGCCGCCTGTGCCGGGCTCTTGGGCCCTAGCGTTAGCGATTGAGCCGCAAAAAAAGACGGCATCCCTAGAAGGTCGATGGTGAGGTTGCGAATCTTTTCTTCATATTCCGGAGAGCCGACTCGGCCTCGCACGGCCAACGCGATCTGTTCCGGCTCGGGGAAGATCTGGGCAATCTTGTGGTCTTCGCGGTAAGCCGGATCGTCCTCAGAAAAAAAGAATTGGGATTCAACTTTAGGCTGCAGGTCGACGATCTCGAAAAGAAGCTTGCCCGAAAATACCGTAACCGCAACCAGCGCAAGCGGTATGATCGCCAGTGAAAGCTTCGCAAGGATGTTTTTAAAGCCCATGCGGAAATCCCTCGGTGACTACTGGGTAAAGAAACCGCTGTTGTTTTCGGCGAGTTTTTCGAGAAAAGGGGCGGGGGCAAAACGTTCCGCGTCGATCGTCTCCTGAAAACGCTTAAGGTCCCGGACAATATTTGCGGCTCCGACGGAGTCGGCATAAGCAAGAAGCCCTGCGCGAAACGGCGGAAACCCCGTTCCCATAACCATCCCGATATCCACGGTTGCGGGTCCGTCAATAATCTTTTCATCGAGGCAGCGAGCAGCCTCGTTGATCATGATATAGACCATGCGCTTCAAAATATCTTCAGGTGAAGGAGTCGCCCCTGTTGCCTTGCCGAACGTCACGCCCGGGTTGAGATCTTTCTTACCGGCACGATACCGGTAAAATCCACTTCCCGACTTGACTCCGAGAAAACCCTTTTTGTAGACAGTTTCTAAAATGGGGGCGACTTTCATTCGGTCTCCGAAGGCCGCGTGCAAAATATGCGCGACCTTGTAACCGACGTCGATTCCTACCTGGTCGGTCAACTCCACCGGCCCCATCGGCATGCCGAAATCCCTGGCAATCTTGTCGATAACGTCGGGCGTCAGGCCTTCCTGCATCATATAAGCCGACTCGTTCAAATACGGAAGCAGAAGACGGTTCACCAAGAATCCGGGAGCATCTTTAACCACAATCACCGTCTTACCCAGGCCGCGGGCAAATTGGACGGTCCTTTCTACGGTCTCATCCGATGTCTGCGAAGCGCGAATGACCTCCACGAGCGGCATGCGGTGAACCGGGTTGAAAAAATGAAGCCCGACAACCCGCGCCGGATTTTTGCATACAGACGCCATCTCGGTAATCGAAAGCGAAGACGTGTTGGATGTCAGGACCGCATCAGGCGAAGCAATCTCGCTCAGTTCGGCGAAGACCTTCTTCTTGATGTCCATATTCTCCACGACGGCTTCCACCAGCATGTCTGCGGATTTCAAACCGGCGTTGGTCAATCCGACTGAAATCAACCCCATCTTATATTCCAAGTCGTGCTTTTTAATTTTCCGCCGCTTGAGTGCGCCGTCAAAGACCCGCCGGGCCTCCCGGAGGGCACCGCCGAGCGCCTCTTCATTAATATCTTTAATGCGGACTGGGATATTCTTAGAGCTGACAAGCTGAGCAATGCCGCCGCCCATGACACCCGCCCCGACAATGCCGCATTTCTTTACCTTTGCGCTCGGGACCTTGGCGGCGGTCCACGCGTACTTCTTGTACTTCTCACTCAAGAAAAAAAGCTTGATCAGGTTTTTCGAAACCTCAGTTACCGCCAGCTTTGCAAAATGCTTACTCTCAAGCTTGTAAGCGCGAGAGGGGTTCTTGCCGTATGTTTTTTGCAGAAGATCGAGAATCTCGACCGGCGCCGGGTAAAATCCCTTTGTCTTCTTCAACACGTCTTTGCGGGCCTTGCCGAAAACAATCCGTCTTCCGGCCGGCGTCTTTTCCAGAAACCAATTGACGAAATGAGTCTTCCCCTTCTTCCGCATCGCGCCCGGTACCTGCGCGATGAGATCCTTGGCGAAATGGATCGTGTCTTCAAGGAGACTCTTTTCGGCAAAGAGTTTGTCGACCATGCCGTACCGCAGAGCGTCCTCAGCGGAGACAATACGGCCGGCAAGAATGAGCGGGAGTGCCTTCAAGAGACCGAGGAGCTTGGGTAAACGAATACTGCCGCCAAAGCCGGGAAGGATTCCCAGATTCACTTCCGGAAGACCGATCTTAACATTGGGCGAAAACGACGCCACCCGGTAATCCGCAGCCAGGGCCAATTCATAACCGCCTCCGAGACAAGCCCCGTTAATGACCGCAATCGTCGGCATGGGGAGGTCTTCAAGCATCTGCAGCACCACTTTGCCTTGGTGGGCCTTGTCAAAGGCTTCCTGCTCTGTCGAAATGCCTTCTATCTCGCGGATGTCGGCACCCGCAATAAAGATGCGCTTCTTCGCGCTCGTAATAATAAGGGCCTTCAGATCTTTGCGCCGCGCGATGGCGGCAACATGATCCCTGAATTCGGCAATATTCCCGGAGGTCAGGACATTGACCTCGGTCGCGGCCTGGTCGAGCTCGAGAATGCCGATTCCCTTTTCTTCCCGCAGCTTCCAAGCCTGCGGACTTACCTGTGTCTCAGCGGTTGGCATCAGTTCCTCTCCAAAATGAGCGCGCTTCCCTGCCCGCCGCCCACACACAGGGAAACCAAGCCCCGTTTAAGCGAACGACGCTTCAATTCCTTTAAACAGGTCAACACCAGCCGTGCTCCGGTCACACCCACCGGGTGGCCGAGGGCGATCCCGCCGCCGTTGACATTGAGCCGTTCGGGATCGATTTCACCGACCGGCGCCCTACCCGAAAAATTTTCTTCGGCAAACTTTTTAGACGCGAGGGCCTCGACTGATGCCAGGACCTGCGCGGCAAAGGCCTCGTTAATTTCAAAAAGGTCGATCTCTTTTAGGGATAGGCCCGACTTCCTCAGCACTTTTTCGATGGCAAAGGCAGGACCCATTCCCATCTCGCTGGGCTCCAGCCCGACATACTCATATTCGCGAAGCGTACCGAGGATCTCATACCCCATCGCTTTGGCCTTGGCCTCATCCATGACCAGAAGCGCACATGCCCCGTCGGTAATCTGCGAGGCATTGCCCGCCGTCACTGTTCCGGAGCGGCGGTCGAAAATCGTTCTTAGTTTCGCGAGCGCCTCGATGCTTTGGTTCTCACGCGGACCGTTGTCGTCCTGAACATATTTGCCGTACTTCGGAGAAATATGAACGGTCATGATTTCCTCCCGCAATAGCCCCCGGGCCATAACGGCCTTCTTATGACTCTGTACGGCGAACTCGTCCTGCCTTGCGCGCAGCACTCCGAATTTCTTCGCCACGACTTCGGCTGTTTCTCCCATATTGAGACCGCACACGGGGTCCGTAAGTGCCAACTGTAAAGCGGCAACAGGTTTAAAGTGTCTCGGGCGCATCCCGGCGACAATGCCGAGTTTTTGAGACAGGGTTTTCGCTCTCGAAAGTTTCAGCAGTAACGTCGACATTTCCTTCGTAAAGGTGAAAGGGGCATTTGACATGGATTCGGCACCGCCGGCAATGACGATTTCATCGACGCCCGCGCGAATCTTCTCGGCGGCGCTGGTCAGGGCCTCAAATCCCGAGGCACAATTGCGGTTAACCGTGTAGGCCTTCTTATCCTTTGGGATTCCGGCATAAAGGCTGATGACGCGCGCGACATTTGCGGCGTCGATCGGCTGGCCGACACAGCCCATTATAACTTCATCAACATTTTCCGGATTAAAGTCAGTGCGTTGGAGCAGTTCGGTAACACACATGGCGCCCAGCCTCTGAGCAGGCAGGCGGTCAAAATGCGTCCAGGCCTTTACGAACGGTGTTCGAACACCGTCGACGATGGCGATTTTCTTCACGCGGCTTTCCTATCTATAAGGCTTTGATCCAGTTCCCAGGGTGTTACTTATGTTATCTATTCTAGCGGATTCCGCCGCCAAAGGCTAACGGAAGCTTTTGCTCCCTACAGGCTAGTGTTTCTTGATCTTAACCACACAGTCCGGGCATATTCCGTGAGAGAACCTCGCCTCAGAAATCTCTTCGAAGTAGTCCTCGACCTTCTTCCAATAACCGTCATCATTGCGGATGCTTTTGCAATAAGCGCAGATAGGAAGCAGGCCCGTCAGGGTCTTCACTTTACTCAAGGCCTCTTCCAGTTTTTTGATAATGAATGCCTTCTCAAGGGCTGTGCGCTTGCGCTCGATAGCATAGCGAAGAACCCGCGACAGCACTTTCTCGTCGAACCCGCCCTTCACCAAATAATCCTGCGCGCCCCTGCGCACGGCTTCCAGCCCCAGGGATTCATCGACATACCCGGTAAGCACAACTATCGCCGCACTCTCCGCATGTTCGTTGATCCGGACGACGGTTTCGATCCCACGGCTATCAGGTAACTGGAGATCCAAAAGGATGACGTCATAATCGCGCTGTTTGAGGAGGGTGACTGCGTCTCGGACGGTATGTGTGGAGGTAACTGTGACCTTCTTGCTAAAAACCCGATTGAGGGTCATCTGCATGACCGTAATGTAGTTCTCTTCGTCTTCGACAAAAAGCAATCGTAACGGTGCGCCTTCGCTCATAAATCATCCCCTTTACTGGTTGCGACGCGGGTTACATTGCGAACCGCCTCATGGCGGTCTTCTATAAGCTCTATATATAAGGATACTTGTGGAATCCGGGATAAGCAAATGGCGTATTGCGTGCAGACGGCTATTCTTCGTCGGAAGCCGTGGGCGCCGTTCTGAGGCTTGCGAAAAAATCGTTCCCTTTGTCATCGCAGACGATAAAGGCGGGAAAGTCCTTCACCTGAATTTTGCGGACCGCTTCCATGCCCAGTTCTTCAAAATCTACGATCTCGACGGCCTTGATATTCTCTTTGGCGAGAATCGCGGCCGGCCCGCCGACGGAACCGACGTAGAATCCCCCGTATTTCTTACAGGCTTTACTGACGGCCGGTGAACGGTTCCCCTTTGCCAGCATAATCATGGAACCGCCATGAGACATAAACTCGTCGACGTACACATCCATCCGGCCCGCCGTCGTCGGCCCGAAACTCCCGGTCACCATACCGGCGGGCGTCTTCGCCGGACCGGCATAATAAATCGGGTGCTGCTTCAGGTACTCAGGCATGGGTTTGCCTTCATCGAGCATCTTCTTGATTCGTGCGTGGGCGACATCCCGGGCTACGATGAGCGTCCCGTTCAGCGCCAACCTCGTCTTGACAGGATATTGAGAGAGTTCTCCGAGGATCTCTTTCATAGGCCGGTCGAGATCGATTGCCACCGGCGCCTGGCTCTGCAGGGTCTGCTTGGCCGGAAGAAAGCGCTCTGGTTTCTTGTCGAGCTCCTCCAGGTAGATGCCGCCGGCGGTAATCTTCGCCTTGATATTGCGGTCCGCGCTGCAGCTCACTCCCAAGCCGACCGGGCAGGAGGCCGCATGGCGCGGCAGCCTGACAACTCGAATATCGTGCGCCAGGTATTTACCGCCGAACTGGGCCCCGATTCCCGTGTTGCGTGATAATTGCATAACCTTCTTTTCCCATTCGGGATCGCGGAAGGCCTGTCCGCCTTCATTGCCGGCCGTCGGCAGTTCGTCATAATAACCTGCGCTCGCGAGCTTCACCGCTTTCAGGGTGGCCTCGGCGCTTGTGCCGCCGATGACGACCGCAATGTGATACGGGGGGCAAGCGGCCGTGCCCAGGGAAAAAAGCTTATCCGCTAAAAAATCCGCGAGTGTCTTTTCGTTCAAAAGCGACTTCGACATCTGGTAGAGGAAAGTCTTGTTGGCCGACCCGCCGCCCTTCGCGAGAAACAAAAACCGGTATTCGTTTCCGGGCACACTGTGAATATCAATTTGCGCCGGGAGATTGGTCGCCGAATTTATTTCGTTAAAAAAACTCATGGGAATCATCTGGGAGTAACGGAGATTCTTCTGCTGATAAGTTTCGTAGATACCTTGCGACAAAGACTCCTCATCGCAGGCGTTCGTCCAGACACCCTCACCCTTCTTCGCATAAACGACCGCTGTGCCGGTATCCTGGCAGGAAGGCAGCTCGCCTTTTGCCGCGACGACAGCATTCTGCAGAAGTGTGAGAGCCACGAACCGGTCGTTGTCGGAGGCCTCGGGGTCGTCGAGAATAGCGGCCACCTTTGCGAGATGCGCGGTCCTCAAATAAAAGGAAACGTCGCTGAAGGCTTCGCGCGCAAGTATTGTAAGGGCTTGGGGATCGACGTGCAGGACTTCGCGCCCCCCGATCTTTTCGGTGCGTATGTAATCCTTGGTGAGAAGGCGGTAGGGGGTATCGTCGGCGGCCAGAGGAAAAGGGTCTTGATACTTAAATTTCGCCATGGCTACTATTGTCGATCAAATCGGGGAGAACTTCAATCCTCATTTCTCCCATATACCTCGGCCGTCTCTCTTGGTCTCCTCACTAGGGCGTCTTGACGACATTACGCGTACCGCGACAGCCGGGGTAGTTCATGCAGGACCAAAACTCGCCGAACTTGCCCGTGCGAAGTTTCATCCCGCCGTTGCATTTTGGGCATTCCGGCGCACCGGCATCCGCTACAGCCTCTTTGGGCGGGGCCGCCTTTTCCATATCGAAATTCTCCATCCGGCTCCGGTACCTGCACCAGTTACAATCCGGCGCAGGCTCGGGCGCCTTTTCGGCGGATGCGACTTTCAGCACCTCCCGCAAGAATTGCAAAAACTGCTCGTCATCGCGCTTTATTTCAACCCAGGATAATTTCCCCTTGAATGCTTGATTGGTTAAATCGAGCTGTTCAAAACCCTCGGGTGTAAAAAACAGCAGGCCCAATTTCGTAATCGGAGAGAGGCTGTGACTCCCCTCCGCCGCATTCTCCAAGGCATAGGCATAAGCCTGAAGCTGCCTGCCGTACATTGCGGCCTTTGAATCCGTCGGCCTTGAGGTCTTGAAATCAATAACCCCGAATGACCCATCATCGAATTTGACCACTACGTCAAAGCGGCCTTTGATAAAGCATTCATCTTTGGTGCCCGGGAACGGGATCGGCCGCGACTGCACCCACTCTTCACCCAAGTGAACGACACCGCGCGGCAGCTCCTTGCAAAACTCTTCCGTTAGCTTACCTCCATAAAAATCCTTTTGGAGGCCTGCAATCGTGCTGAAGATGCCCGGCATCGGCATCGACGGCTGGCTGATGCCGTGCCGCACCTTCAGCCAAAAGCAAAACTTGCAGCCCTCGTAAAGGTAGGTCAATTCGGAGGGGGATAATTTGTAGTTCATGAGGCAATTATACCGCTTTGGCCGCTATCTTTCGCTTCTTCTTTTTCCACATAATTCATTTTTTCTTTTCCGATTTCGCCGAGGAGTTCTGTCGCGTAACATCCGGACGGAAGCATAAAGCATAACTTACAATAAGGGCCGGCTTCATCTTCGCCTTCCTCAAAACTCAAGTCTCCCGGTCGAACCCGCAGGGCGCGCCTGGCTCCGGGCAAACGCCGCGCATGTTTCGTGCGGAAATCCTCCGGCTTCACCTTGAATTCATCAAGGATTTCCTGTTCTAATTCACCGGCCCGGCCTGTCGCCCTTGTCATCTTGTGACCAAAGACGGGCCCGGAAGGCGATATTTCAAAATCATCCACGCGTTTCTGTTCTGCCCGAGGATCCTCTACTGAGAAAACGGCGCCGCTGTCATGACGAAACGCCAAATCCCCGAGCCACAAAGTCTCGATCGCATCAATCCGGCGAGCCAGATAGTGGTTGAACAACCACGACTGAAACGCGCTCACGTAAAAGGCGACCATCCTTCTGTTCTGAAGGTTGTGCCATCCGGCGAGTTTTCGGGCAAGCGCCTTATCCTCTTTGAGAATCGCCTGCCCTATTTCCCAGGTATTGCCGTGCATACCAAATCGCTGCACGCCGAAATAATTGGGCATGCCCTTCTCATAGAGCCTTTGGAAAACACGCCGCATGGCGGGGACATCTTCTGAATTGAACTCCCGAAGCTTGATGATGAATCGATTACCCCGGAGATGGCCGATCTTAAGTTTATTGGCATGGCGAGTCGCGTTCAGCACGCGAACGCCCCGGACATCGAGGGATTCCGGCGTGCCCGGCATGTGAAGGCTGAGCGTTTGCCGCGTCTTGGCGCGGGCATCTTTAAGCCCGGCCATTCCGATCGCCTGTTCAGGCACCCCAAGTGAACGGGCAATTGAGCGCACCGCCTTCATGGTGGAAATTCCGGTCTTTTCGATCAGCAGGTAAGCGTGTTCCCCTTCGCCGCACGGTTCGTATGAAAGGACCTCGTCAACTTCAAAGTCAGACGGCGTCGTCTTAACCGAGAACGCAAACCCGGGAATCTCGGAAGTCCTGTATGGAAAGTTAACGCTCAAAACGCCACCCCGCGCTCAGGGAGATTTGGCTCTTTCATCACATGTTTCACGGCGCGTTTTACGAGATAAAGCTCCCACAATTTAACCATTTAAAACTCTAGCCTCATGCCGCCGCCCCAGCCATACTCCGAGTGCCATTTTCCAATCAGTGAAATATGCTTACTCACAAGATACGTCGCACCGGCTTCGCCTTCCCATTGCGTGTGTGTATCGTATTCGGTCTCTCCAAAAATCGAAAGACGCGGCGTCAGTTCAAGATTTTTGCTCAGAGCAATTCTACCCCCACCTTCATGATCAACCCATAGACGGCTTTCAATATTAAGCGGAAGCCGGTAATCAAACCCAATGATCCCGCGAGCTTCCTCCAAATCATCCTCCGGCCCGAGCGCTGCAATCATATCGGAGCCCGCGAATACAGAAAGAAAGCGATTCACATAGTAACTCCCCAATGGGATCGCCTCAAGCTCACTACCCTCGACGTTTTGCCAGCCGTATTCCCAGTTCACTGAAAGCATATATCGGCTATTTGCAAAGCTGACCACGCCCTCACTCATATGGCTCATCCCATCCGCATGGCCGTAAAAATACCACATGCTTTTATATAGTTCGGAACGAAGGGCTTGGACTTCCGGACTCGGGGTGAAATCCTCATATTCAACTGTCCGAGCCATGCCGTCTTCCATGTGATAGAGAAGATGACAATGGAAAAACCACTCCCCTTTTTCATTTGCATTAAATTCAATAATCGTTGTTGTCATCGGCTCTACATCCACCGTGTGCTTTAAGGGGGAATAATCACCCTGTTCATTAAGAACCCTGAAAAAATGACCGTGTAAATGCATCGGATGATGCATCATGGTGCGGTTGATCATAATAAAACGGACAATCTCACCTTCTTTGATGCGGATCACATCTTCGGAAGAAAGTGTTTTGCCGTTAATCTTCCAAATGAAACGCTCCATATCCCCGTCCAGAGTCAGCCGTATATCCCGGCGGGGTTTATCTTCATCAAAACTTGTTTTATGAGTTGCACGCAAATCCCTGTATGGAACACCAGGCAGTTCTTCACTCATCCCTGGCATGGCAGGATTTTTAAAACGAGAGACATCAGACGCAAAAGGCATAAAATTAAAACCATAACTGTTTGCAACGTACTCTTTTGCTTCAGGCTCGGGATAGGTTTTACCGGCAGCATATGCATGCTTTTTCATCGGCATGTCCATCATCTTATGCCCCTCATGCCCTGTCAGGCCACCCATTTTGTCACCCGCCGTCTTCATCGAAGCCATACCTGCATGCTCGGACATATCACCCATACCGTGCATGCCGGGAGAATCTAAAAGGCCCCGATGAACCGCGCGGCTCGACATTCCCATCGTACCGCCCGGAGTGAGTGCAAAAATTCGGGAAAACGACATATCCCCCATAAATGAGTAGAGGTTTGGTTTAGGTATTCTGGGGGCCGCGTGCTTTTCTCCCGAACCCAGCCAAACACTGCTGAACGCTGACCCGTCGTGCGCAGTCGCTCTCAATTCATACGCTCCCTCAGCAGGAAGCGTGATAAGAACATCATACGTTTCTGCGACACCCACCAGAAAACGTTTTTTAGAAAGAGGTTCCACCGGCTGACCATCCGCTGAAATAATCGTCATTTCACCACCCGCAAATTCCACATAAAAAAAAGTCGATGCAGCGCCATTAATAATACGTAATCTGATTTTTTCGCGGCCTTTTGCCTCTAATGTTGAGACCGGCTTTCCATTGGCCCAAAAGCGGTCGTAAGCAACATCTGAAAGATCCATCACAGGCATACGTAAGAGTTCTCGTTTGAAATAATCGTCTATCATTCCGAGCCGCAAGGCGCCAATAAGGCTTTGCGCTGTTCCTTTTTGAATGGAGAACCATTCACTACCGCGTTTTAGTGTATGAAGCACGTTGTGAGGATTTTGGTCCGCCCAATCCGACAGGACAATGACGTGGTCCCGGTCGTATTTTTCCTCACCTTCCTTCGGGTGAATCACGATAGCCCCATAAACGCCTCTCTGCTCCTGAAGCATCGTATGCGAATGGTACCAGTACGTGCCGCTTTGTCTTATTGGAAATTCATAGTCGAATGTTTCATCCGGTTGAATAGGCAGGAAACTAATAAAAGGGACGCCATCCATATTCGGAGGCACCAGCATGCCATGCCAGTGAATCGAGGTCTCAACTTTCATTTCATTTTTAACGTGAATACGCGCAATATCCCCTTCCTTAAAATAAAGCACAGGGCCAGGAATCCCTGAGTTAAGGGTCATCGCTCTGACATTGCTGCCCGTAAAATTAACTTCTTCTTCCGCGATGGTTAAATGATATTCCGTAACGGTCGATTCTTTTGCGAGCGCTGGCGCGACAAGCAGGCAAGCAAAGAAACCTACGTAAGCAAATAATGGGAAAAGACGATTCATAGTTTTAATCTTAGCGAGTTCATGATCACCGGCGATGGCATCGCAATGTTCCTGAAGAAATTGCAATTAACCGGATCTTCGGTCACTCCACTCGGCCGCGTGGCATTTCCCCAGCCGGGAGAGTGCCTGCCAATAATCACCCGCCGTATCTTTCGCGGTTAATGAGCATGCCCCTCTGGCTCAGGGGCTTCATGATCGTCGCCCCCATGCGGAGCCGTCTTTGCCGCTTGAAGGCCCGTCCATACCGTCACCGCTGCAGACAAGGTTCCAAAATAAAGAGCCCATTGGCCCGCCGCTAAAAGCTCCTCTTTCTTAAAAATACTGCCCAAAAAATAAAAGGCAGTTGAAGTCAGCAGAAGCGCTATCGGAAAATGAACAAAGAGCGGATGAATGTTGATAAGTTCATCCAGACCCATGAGTCCCCATTGCACGTTCAATAAAAGTGTCATACTTGACATAGTTTACTGCCTCCTTTTTAAGTTCCCGCGCCGTCATCATGCGCTGCAAATCGCTCATCATGAACTCCGTGTTTTAGTTTCCATTCCATGACGGCGCAATAAAGTACGGGTACGATAAAAACCGTGATTAAAACAAGCGTCATACCGCCAAAGGAAGGAATCGCCATCGGAACCATCACATCGGCACCGCGCCCCGTTGAAGTTAAGACCGGGATCAGGGCTAAAATGGTTGTGGAAACGGTCATTAAACAGGGACGTATTCGCCTGCTCGCTGCAGCTACTGTCGCCTGTCTTGCTTCCTGTATCGTTTTAATTTCGCTCCGATTGAAAGTTTGATCCAGATAGGTGGCCATAATGACGCCGTCGTCTGTCGCAATACCAAACAGCGCAAGAAAGCCGACCCAAACGGCAACACTAAGATTGATGGGATGGATTTGAAAAAGGTCCCGCATGTAAACTCCGAACACATAGAAATCAAAAAACCAGGACTGCCCATAAAGCCAAAGCATGAGGAATCCCCCGGCCCAGGCAACCAGCACGCCGGAAAACACCAGGCACGTTGTCACCACCGATTTAAACTGAAAGTACAAAATGAGGAATATGGCGAAGAGCGCAAGAGGCAGGACGATCACCATTCTCTTGGTGCTGCGCACTTGATTCTCATAACTTCCGGCAAAGGTATAACTCACCCCCGCAGGCAAGTCGAACTCACCGCTTTTGATTTTTCCTTTAAGATATCTCTGGGCTTCCTCAACCACATCCACTTCCGCTTTGCCGGCCTTCATATCAAAAAGAACATAGCTGATTAAAAAGGTATCTTCACTTTTAATCGCCTGAGGACCGCGAAGATAGTTAATTGCGGCAAGCTGCTTCATGGGAATCTGGGCGCCGCTCGGTGAGGGCACAAGGATATCTTCCAAAGACTCGATCGTGTCTCGAAGCTCCCGCAAGTATCGAACACGGACGGGGTATCGCTCACGGCCTTCTACCGTCGTTGTGATTTTTTTACCTCCGATCGCAATTTCAATCACATCCTGAACATCACGAATACGAATGCCATAGCGGGCGATCGCTTCCCTGTCAATATCGATTTCCAGATAGGGCTTGCCGACCACGCGGTCTGCGATTACGGCCGATGCTTCGACGGAGGGAACCTCTTTGAGAAACTTTTCAATCTGAAGCCCTACCTGCTCGATGGTTTCAAGATCAGGGCCTTTAACCTTGACGCCCATAGGAGCCCGCATCCCGCTTTGAAGCATGACGATGCGAGCGGCAATCGGCTGAAGTTTCGGCGCAGACGTTGTTCCCGGAATTTCCGTTGCGTTTATAATTTCCCGCCAAATATCATCTGAGCTCCTGATGTGATCCCGCCATTGCCGGTAAGGACGCCCCCGCTTATTTTCGATGAGATCACCGCCCGGGGTTCTGAGGAATTCCTTTTTCCAGCGATCGTATTTAAAACGCCTGCGATGCCCGTTATCGTCCAGGATATATTCCGGCTTATAATTAATGGTTGTTTCAATCATCGAAACCGGAGCAGGGTCCAGGGGGCTGTCCGCACGCCCGAGCTTGCCCACCACAGAATCGATTTCAGGAATGCCCCGAATGGCCCTATCCTGTTTTTGCAGGACATCAAGCGCTTCTCCGATGGAGGCATGCGGCATGGTTGTCGGCATAAAGAGAAATGAGCCTTCATCGAGAGCGGGCATAAATTCTTTACCGAGACCCGGAAAGGTTCTTCCGACCCAGGAGACAGGCGGATTATTTCTTATAAACCCGGGAATCACGCCAAAGACTTTATCAAACCCAAGCCAAATGGTGAGACCTAAAATGATCACGACGAGCGGCATCATTAAAAACGTCTTCTTATGTTCAAGGCACCATCGCAAAAGCGGGGTGTAGTTGCTTTGAAACAGATGAAAAAACCAAAGCAGACCCCCGATGAGCAATCCGACGAAGACGAAATTAAGAAGCATTCCTTTGTCCGGTCCAAGCGGCAGCCATTGGCGCGTCAGCGTGAAGGTAATCGCCAATACCGCTAACCCGTTGAGGGCCGCAGGTATTTTAGGCTTCCATTTCTCAGGGACGTGATCTTCAAAGGCCCGGAGCAGGCCGAATAATGCGACCGCCAGGCCCACCCAAACCGAAAACTTCAAAAAAAGAAAGAGGCCGAACGCCATCACGGCCCACCCGGTAAGCCGTCTCACCTTCAGGCTTGTTTCCCGGCGTTTAAATAGCCAGTGAGCAGCGGGCGGGATAATCGTAAGCGCCACGATTACCGAGGCTATCAATGCAAATGTTTTTGTGAAGGCTAAAGGTTTAAACAGTTTTCCCTCAGCCGCCTCCATCGTAAAGACCGGCAGAAAGCTTACAACGGTTGTTGCGACGGCCGTAAGCACGGCACTTCCGACTTCTGCGGCCGCCCGGAAAATGACTTCCTTTCTATCTTCTTCGGGCTTGGCTTGAGCAAGATGCCTGAGAATATTTTCCGTAATCACGATGCCCATATCCACCATCGTGCCGATTGCAATCGCAATCCCCGAAAGCGCCACAATATTGGCATCCACGCCGAAAATTCTCATCGCGATAAAACACATCAAGACGGCCAGGGGCAGCAGTCCTGAGATTAGAAGCGAACTGGCAAGATGCATGACCGAGACAATCACGACAATAATGGTGACAAGAATTTCCTGCTCTAAGGCATCATTGAGTGTGCCCAGGGTTTCATAAATAAGGCCGGTGCGGTCATAAAAGGGCACGACTGTGACTTGACTGACGGTCCCGTCCTCAAGCGTTTTCTTAGGCAAACCGTCTTTAATTTCTTCAATCTTGGCCTTGATGTTTTTAATCGTCGCCAAGGGATTATCCCCATACCGGACAACAACGACGCCCCCGACAACCTCGCTCCCCTCCTTGTCCAATGCCCCCCGGCGAAGCGCCGGCCCCAGGCTGACGTTGGCCACGTCTTTGATAAAAATAGGCGTATCTTTGTATGTTTTGACAACACTCATTTCAAGATCTTTGAGCTCTTCAATAAAACCAAGCCCTCGAATCACATATTCAACGCGATTGACTTCTATGGTGCGGGCACCCACATCAATATTGGCCATTTGAACGGCGTGAAAGACTTCCTGAAGCGAAACCCCGTAGGCCCGCATGGAGTCGGGGTCAACATCGACTTGATATTCCTGGATAAATCCGCCGATTGAGGCGACTTCGCTGACACCCTTTGCGGCAAGGAGAGCGTAGCGCACATGCCAGTCTTGAACCGACCTTAACTCATGCGGGTCCCAGCCGCCCGTCGTTTTTCCATTTTTATCCTGCCCTTCAAGGGTGTACCAAAATATTTGCCCGAGAGGTGTTGCATCGGGACCCAGCGCAGGCCGAACACCTTCGGGAAGTGTCCCCGCCGGAAGGCTGCTCAGCTTTTCTAAAACACGTGAACGCGACCAATAGAAATCAACCCCCTCTTCAAAAATAATATAAATAGAAGAGAAACCGAACATGCTGTAACTGCGTACGGTCTTCACTCCCGGCACACCCAAAAGCGAAACCGTCAGGGGGTAAGAGATTTGGTCTTCGACATCCTGCGGGGAGCGGCCCATCCAATCGGTAAAGACAATCTGTTGATTCTCACCGATATCCGGGATGGCATCGGTCGGCACGGGGTCACGGGGTAATCCGCCGGCATGCCAGTCAAAGGGCGCAACCAGAACCCCCCAGGCAATGAAAAATAGAACGAAGAGAGTCACCACCAATTTATTATCTAAACAAAACCGGATGGTCGCGGCGATAGGGCCGCGCGACTCTTTGTCTCCCTTAGTGGACATGGGCGGATCCCCGGCGTGATGCAAACTTATCCTGCAGCGTTCCGCATGTTTGCATCTCTTTTCCGAAAAAGGGGTTCATGATTTGATCATTCGACTGCAGCCAAGCCGCTCCTTTGGCCGCCGAAGCCATGGGACAAAATACTTTATAATGGTCGCCCGCGCCGACATGTCCGAATGTCCTCTCGAGGCTGATAAGCTCTCCGCTCATATCTTCAAGAACATCGGTCCTGATGTCTTCTATCGTTTGGGCTTCAAGTCCCAACACGATGCTGTTGTTTATCCTCTGATCGAGGTCCATCCATTTCGCGTGAAGCTGATCTTCAAGCAGGTTCATGTCAACACCGCCAAAGGCTTCCTTTATCGCTCCGAGCGCCGCTTTTGCTTTTTCAAAATCGTCCATCGCAAGCGCTGTTTGATACTCAAAGTAAGCCTCGTAGACAGGGCTTAATTGTTCGAGGAATTCTTCAGGGGCCATTTCCTGGTCCGACTGTTTAGCATCACGGCTTCCGTCCATTTTAGACATGTCGTGTCCGCCGCCGCCCGCTCCGCCCTCGGGGTTCATCATGCTCGGCTTGGCTTGAATCTGAAGTGCGCTGTCAATTTTGAAATTTCCGTTGACGACAACCCGTTCACCTTCGGCCAATCCTGACTTTACAAGGTAATGATTTCCGGCCCTCGGACCCAACACAATCTCCCGGCCTTCAAACGTGGGTTTGGAAGCCTGCTGGTTTTGAACATAAACCACGGCTCGTTTTCCGGTCTTTAGAACGGCTGATGCCGGAATCACAATCGGGGCTTCGCCTTCATCAATCTTGATGTACCCCATTTTTTCTGTGGGAACCAACGGCATCTCACAAATCGGACAAGCCCCTGACTCCTCTTGAATGATTTCAGGATGCATGGGGCACATCCATTTCCCCTCCAAGTCGGGCGCCATAACCCGGCCGAGTCCGGCAACCTGGGCTCGCACAATTGAGCGGACAAACATGCCCGGCTTTAACTGGCCCGCTTCATTTTTAACATTGACGCGGACTTTCACGGTACGCGTCGTTTCATCAAGGATAGGCGCGATGAATGAAATTCTGCCGTGAAATATCTCTCCGGGATAGGCTTCGGCCTCGAATTCCACGTCCTGTCCATACCGCAACCACTCCAAATCTTTTTCATAAGCGTCGAGCTTGACCCACACCTCACTTAAATCCACAATCGAGTAAATGCGCGATCCCGTTTGAACGTAAGTCCCTTCCTGGACCTCCCGGTTAACGACAATCCCCGTCGCCGTCGCATAGATGGTCATGTGGTCACTCGGGACCTTTTGCTTTTCAAGCTCGGCGATCTGCTCATCCGTCACCCCGAGAAGCTTTAACTTCTCTCTTGAGTTTTTGATGGTGTCCTGCGAAGTGGATTTGATGATATCCAGATGACTCGCCTTAACGTTTTCTGCGCCCTCAAGCGATTGTAAATATTCCTCCTGCGCCGCCAAAAGTTCCGGGCTGTAAAGATAGGCCAGGTGATCGCCCTTCCTGACAGGCACACCGGTTTGGTCGATATAGAGCCGGTCAATCCTTCCGCCGGCCCACGCCGTGATGTAAGCGATTTTGGTCTCATCGTATTCTACTTTTCCGACCATTCGGATTTCAGTCGACACAAACTTTCTCTCAACTTCGGCTGTTTGAATCTCAGCTAACTTTGCGGCGTCCGGAGACATCACAAGGCGCCTCACAGACGGCATGCCTTCGCCGTCATGGCTCGCAAGCGGAATCAGGGCCATACCGCACAAAGGGCACTTGCCGGGCTTTGGTAACTGAATGTGCGGATGCATGGCGCAGGTCCAAATCTTGGGCTGCTTCTCAGATCCGTGAGCGTGCTCGGATGAGCTCTTCGGAGAATTTCTTGGACCCTGTAATATGCTTGAGGCAAGCCATCCCGTGCCCAGCGCAATCATCACGAGAATGACAACGGCTCGCCTGCGGTTTTTAGAATTGTTATCCATAGGTTTATCCTCGCAATGATTCGCCGACCATCATCTCAAGCTCCGCGAGACGCTGCTCATAGTCGCGGATGGCTTTGTAATAGGACAGCTGAAAATTAAGAAGCGTTCTCTGACTATCAATAAGGTTCAAGAAATCGACTCTACCGCCCGAATACGCTGTTTCTGACGCATTCAACGACTGCTCTGCTTTAGGAATAAGCGCGTTACGATAGAGATTAATCTGCCTTTCCGCATTTTCGATTTGGAAGTAGACCATTTTTATTTTGGCCGACAAATTATTCTCAAGCTGCTCATGCTCTGACTCTGCCGATTCCCTCAGCGCCTTCGCCTCATCGACCTGACTCTTTTGCTTTCCATACCACAACGGGACATTGACCTTAAACATGACGGATGCTGCATCCCGTCCGTTGTCGGGAACGTTTACGGGTCCGTTCCCGATACTAATATAGTCAAACGAGACGTTGACGTCGGGAAGATAATCAAGGCGCGCAAGCCACACCTTCTTTTTTGTCTCCTCAATGCGCTGTGCGGCCCCTTCCAGATCCGGATTATTGCCGTGAAACTTTTCATACACCAACCGCTCGTCCAAGGGTTTGACCTCATGATCGATTTCTTCGGGCCATCCTATAGACATTTCCACGTCACGATTTAAGACCGCGTTCAATCGTGCCGTGATGGGCTTCCGATAGTCATTGAGCGTTAAGATGTCGTTTTCCAGTTTTCCAAGCTCGACTTGAGCCTTCAGAAGATCCTGGTTACTCGCAATGCCTGATTTGAATTGTGATTGGGCAACGCCTTCGAAACGTTTCAAGAATTCGCTGTTTTTTTCCGTCACTAATATATTTTTGTACAGAAACCAATACTCGTAGTAGGCATCTTTGAGCTCATAGAAATACTGCAGTTTAATCATTTGATATTCGGCGTATTTTTGCCGCGACATCGCGACGGCTTCTTTGCCCTGAATATAAAGTTTGCCCGGGAATGGAAGGTGCTGGCTGACGGAATAAGCATCCTCCTGCGGCCCGAGCCGTGTTTCGACATGCTCGATGCCCAATTTAAAAGACACCTGCGGGTCCTCCAATGATGTCGACTGTTTCACGTCGTGCACAGACGCTTTCCACCGGTAAAACGCCGCTCTTAGGGATGCGTTCTTGAGCGATCCGTAGCGGAGCGCTTCATCAAGACTCATCGCCTCTGTAAGCTCATCGACGGCAGTGTCTTGATAGGCTTTATGTGTTGCCTTGAGCTCTCTTTTCTCTTCCCGGGAAACGCCTGCTGTCACGGCCGGACTCATAGATAGAATCATGAGTCCGCTTAACAGCCCTGATATTGTCCACCGTTGAAATTTGTTTGGCACGTTCGCCTCCGTTGAAATGAATGCAAGCTGAGATAGACCTGTTTTGTGCAGGGTCTATTCAAATACGGGGTTTTAAATTTCTAGATTAAAAGGGACTGAACGGCGAGATAGATCGGGGTATCGTAAAAAGGCACACCATGGGCGCGCTCTAAGTGAAACGTCGGAATTTCCGGCAAAAAAGAACCGGGCGCAATAAACCTTAGCGCACCGGCTTGGGAACCATAGGGGGTAAGCCTTGAAAATTGACCTTGTGTAAGACTCGACACTTGAATACTCGGCGGGAAGGGGGCCCGGCTCTCCACCTGACAGCCCGAGCAACATTCATCTTCTACTTTTTTACTTTGAGCTTCCTCGAAACCGTGGCAATCCATATTTTCGGAAGTCTTGTGCGCTGACATCTCCATTGCAGCTGCATACGCACAACCGCAATCCAAGGCGCCGACGGCGACCCAGGCAACGGCGAAGGCTAAGATCGAGGAAAGGACCCGCTTCTTCATAACACGTAAAGAGTACATCACCTTCGGGGCCCGTGTCAACGTCCGGGAAATTCCTCAAAAATCACTTTCCAGTGCGCCCGGGTTACCGGCTGCACCGAAAGGCGCTGGCCTCGCTGCAATAGAGGCATGCCCTCGAGGGCCTTGATTTTCTTCAGGTTTTCGAGGGGAATGACGGCGGGGAACTTCTCGCTGAATTGAATATCCACGACATACCAGAGCGGCTTTTCCTTACTGCTCTTCGGATCGAAGTACTTGCTCTTCGGGTCAAACTGCGAAGGGTCGGGGTAACCGTCGCTCGTGACTTTCGCGACGCCTGCAATCCCGGCAAGATCGGCATTGCTGTGATAGAAGAAAACTTCGTCGCCTTTTTTGATGCTGTCGCGCAGGAAATTGCGGGCCTGGTAATTCCTGACCCCTTCCCAGTAAGTGGACCTATCGCGCTTGAGATCATCAACGGAATAGTTGCCCGGTTCGCTTTTCAGCAGCCAATATTGCCCCGCCATCAAGTTCCTTTAGCGCACAGCTGCCGGGCGGGCACCGGCATTGATGGATTTCAAGGCAACGTTCGCGGGCAATTGATCGATGACCGCTCCGAACGCGGCAAGGACGCCTTTAATCTCCTGTAACTCGGGCGACTGCCCGAAAGAAATCTCATTAAAACCGTGCTGTTCCAGAGAATCCATCACGCTTTTCACGGTAAGGCCGTCGACATCGCGGGCGGGTTGATAGGCAAGTTCCCGGTCCCCGTTCGAGGTGACGGTCGACAAGACGCCGGCTTCGGTCAAACGCGACAGGGTCTGCCGCATGAGCCTGATCGGAATCTCGAGCTCATCGCCCATTTGTGCCGCTGTCTGCGGGCCTTCTCGGCGGCAAAACCGCTCGATACACCTGTGCGTGATTCGCAGCGACAACACTTTTTTCATATGCTCACTGATGCGAAGGCAGTCGGGCTCGAATTCAAAGGTCTCTTCGTTTTGATGCGCAAAAGAAAGCTCCGCGCCGTAGAGCACGATAAGCCAACTCAATTGCAGCCACATCAAAAACAAAGGAAGCGCCGCGAAACTCCCGTAAATCGCGCCGGCATTGCCGACACCCACCTGAAAATGGATATAGAGCTTCTGCACCACCTGATAAATGGTCCCGCCGATGACGCCGCCGATAAGCGCCGACTTAAACTGAATCTTCCCGTTCGGCATAAACATATAGATATAGGTCAGCAAACCCCAGAGCACGCAGTACGGCAGAAAGCTCAGCCCCCAAAGAATCACCGGCGCCACCGCCCCGAGAAACGACAGCTTCGCCGTCACCAGCGTGATCTGGCTGGTAATAAACACCGTGGCCCCGCTCGAAAGAATTAACAAGGCCGGGCAAATCAGCATGAGTGAAAGGTAATCACTGAACTTCCGGCCGAGGCTCCGCTCTTTGGTAAGCCCCCAAATCGCGTTAAACGAGCTTTCGATATGCCCGAGGACTTTGATGACCGTCCAAAATAACAGAAGAATACCGATACCCGCGATCACACCGCCCTTCGCGTTATCGAGCAAGGTTTCGGCAAAGCTGATCACGCGCGTAATGACCTCTTCCTGCCCTGCCATATTCTCGATAAGCCTATTCTTGAGCGCCTTGTCGGCACCGAAACCCTTGGCGATACCGAAGGCCATGGCGAAAACCGGCACAATGGACAGGAGGGAATAAAAGGTAAGCGCCGAAGCCCTAAGGGCACAGCGGTCGATTGCGAACTCGCGAAACGAAACAATAACGATGCGGAGCATCCTTATAAAAAAGGATTTCCTCTTCGGGAGTTTGCGGGCGCGAATGCGCCAGATATCGTGTTGAAGGAACGAGAGGACTTTATTCAACATAGAAGTGATTGCCGGCTATTCCAGACGGTCTTGGCGCTGCTCACGCAGGTGTTCCTGCCGCTCTTCGCGAAGCTGACGGGAGAGTTCCTGCTGCTCTTCGACCCGGATCTGCGTCTCGTCCTGGCCCGGTTCCTGACCCCAGAACCGCCACCACGGCTTGGCGCTCTCGCCCGCCGCCGCTTCGATCCCGGTGCCGCCGCTTGCGGCATAACCTGTTGAGGTCATTAGTGTTGCAACGAGCACCAAAATTCCAAGTCCTGCGCTTTTGATGATTAATTGATGGGTTTTCATAGGCCCATTATAGACGAGCGGCAGAACAAGTCAAATCCGGGAAATTTCATGAAATGGCCTCCCAACGCCCGCCGGCACCGCTCTGGGTCTCGGCTTCCAGCCTGTATTCCCGGCAGCAAACCGTACAGCCGACCTTGAAGTCGATACGATCCCCCCATTTCCTGACGAGAGTATCCATCGGATTGACCCCGAGCGTCCCCCCGAGATAGCGGAACATCCCGTAGCGGAGCATATCGTAGATCTGCCACAAGAGCTGTTTCAAATCCTCGGGCGATTCCATCTGGAGCGGCTCATCGAACCCCCCGCAATTGGTGCAATTAGTGAGCCCCACGCAAGCCTCCGGTAGCCAGCCATTCAAAAAACTCAATCCCGGCCGGGTAAATGTAAAAAACAACCACCAGACTCAACGGGATCAATATGACCCAATTGATAATTTTCCGGACGCGCTCGTCGGCAGGATAAATCCAGATCGGTATCGCCGTCAGCAAGGCAAATACCGCGAGAGTAATCCAAACCCATTTCCAATCCATCATTTAATCCTTACCTTGATATCCTATCGCAGAGTGAGACCCGCTTGAAGTAATTCCGTGGTGATGTCTTTACCGCCGACCCACACATCGGCAAGATAGCGGCCGTATTGATCGGATTTAGCGGTCTTGATGAGCACCTGCTTTCGCCGGCCGGTGAGCAGGCCTTCGAGCGCTTTCTTCGCCCTTATCCCCGCCCGCGTCGGAAGCTCATCCGCATTAAGCGCCCGCAGCCGCAGCCTTGCTTCCAACACAATCCCAAAACCCAGCGCAATGTGCGCATAGAAGCTATCGCCGTCGACCACCCGCGTGACCTCGGCATGATAGGTGTACAAATCTTCCTCAGCCGGCCCGCCCTTCTTGCCCCGCCCGGCCTTCCCTTGCACCGGATAATAAGTTGAAAACCCGAGGTCATAATACCGCCGGCCCTTAATCGCAACAACCCCGTAAGTGCCGGGCTTGCCGGGCCGTGCCGGAGCTCGGGTCACAAGCGCCTTAGGCGCACTCCCCGCCCCCGCCTTCTTTTTCTTAATTTCCGCACGCAGGCGCTCACGTGTCCAATCATTTTGAGCGGCCAGATGCGCAAGAGCCTGCCGTTTATCACCCGCATTAATGCCAAGTAAATCCCGTTAATGCGCCCTCGACACGTCGGCCGCCGGCGGCCGAATCGGGTAAGCGCGCCCGAACTCCACCATATAACGAAGCTCCCGGTCACTAACACCGATATCCTGCCCCAGTCTGGCAATGACCGCCTCCCCATACTCGGCACGATCTTTATTCAGCAGAATGTGCTCAACAATCAGCTTGCCCACATCCCACGAAGCACGCACCTTCTCCCGCTCCACCGCCCGAACCGCGCGCTCCTTGCCCAGGGCAATCGCCTTGCGAACCGCAGACCGAAGAGAAGAATAAGTTTGAAGCGAACCCGCTTTTGCAATCGCAGTCTCAGACATGCACCCGACCGACCTTTGGGTTATGAGGGGGCTAATTGCATTAGCCAACGTTGACCAAATTTAACCGATATGGCCGGGTGGTCTACTTTGACTATCCCCTAGCTATTTTACGAACATCAGTAGTATTTCTCTTCTTTTAATGTGCGCAGTTCCATCTCAAGCTGCTCCAACTTATTCTGACTCGCCCTTTGCGCGCTAAGCATCTCCTCTTGCAATTCAACTTGTCGTCTCAATAATAGTTGCTGTTCCAATTTTCTGGACACCTCTCTTTGTTCAGCGCTGACTTTCGCTTTAGCTAAGCTTTCACCTTGCCGCACCAGGTTGACCAGCCGGGAGTTTTTGTACCACCTTCCATGCTAATGAAACTCATCCCGCGAGTAAAGTTAATTTAGCTTCGATAGCCTGAGGTGCTGGGGGTT
>JAUYMS010000039.1 GCA_030698625.1 Candidatus Omnitrophota bacterium
CTTGCTTTGCTCAAGCTCCACCGTGCGCAAATGCTGGATGATTTCTTCTGAGGTATGTTTCTTCCTTGGCATATCCCTGCCCCTTTCGGTTATGGCTCCAGATTAGCATATCCTCTGGACCCGTTTTACCCGGGCAGGTCAGGACGCCGTCCCGTAAGTGCTATATCAATCGCTGTTTCTACCATGATTGTAGATTACCTTTCAAATAGGTCGTTTCAACGGACTATCGGCATTGGCCCGTGTCAATTCATCCGCGAACTGGTACCTTAGTTAGTTATTGCTACCCCTCATCATTCGCGGAGCCATCATACAGAATTTCGCCTATATCCTTTGAAATAATAATTACCCGACTGGAACATAGCATCGTCTTTCCCGGCTGAGCAGAACACAATACACACCAAACATCATCAGGCCATCGCGGAAAACTTCCATAGAGGCTACAATTAGCGGGAACACCATGCGTTATGCTGTAAAACTCGAATCCTGGCCCATGCTGATTCTCTGCGATCTTGACCGCCTGCTCTTGCGTAATCATATCATCCTTCGGAATAAGGCCCCGGGTAGAATTGTTTCGCTTGGCTAACCTGTCACGTTACGTGTCCCTTTGGGGTCTGTTGCAGAAGTAGCCGCTAATAAAATGGAGTCCGAAGGTCGATTTCTCTGACAAAGGAGGATCGACCTATGATGGGACGAAAGAAATTCAATATGAAACAGCATCACAATCTTTGCCTTGATGATCTCGTAAGTCCTGGTGATTTGTACCGTAAAATTGATGAGGCCATTGATTTCACCTTTATCCATGACCTTGCCAAAGATGTCTATTCTCACACCGGCCAGCCTTCTTTAGATCCCATCGTCTTTTTCAAGATCGAGCTTGTTGGATTCCTAGAGGGAATCCATGAAGATCGGGCTCTCGAGCGACGGATTAAAGATTCCCTGGCAATTCGTTGGTTCTTAGGTTACGACTTGGATGAAGCCGTGCCCGTGCACTCGACAATTTCGAGGGCGCGTAAAGACAGGATTTCAAAAACAGTTTACCAGGCTGTCTTTGATCATATTCTCGGGCTTTACATCCGTCATCAGCTGGTTAAAGGGCATCACCAATCCATTGATTCCACACTGTTGAAAGCCAATGCTTGTCTGGCCTCTTTAGAGCTCCTTCAGCCGAAAGTTTTAGAGCATTATGAAAAAACAGTTGGCGGCAATAGCTCGAAAGCGGCTGATAACGCCACGACTCCCACCCCCACGACTTGCGGACCTCAAAGAAGAGATCAAGAAGCAAAGGCTGCGAAGAAACCCGGTTTTCTAGCAGCCGCTTATTATAAAGCCTCTGCAAGTGTGGATGAGGCTTTCGGGATCATCACGCATGCTCAAGTCGATGATGGAAACAAAAATGATGCCGAGCTCCTTCAATCCATTGTGCAGCAAACCAAAAATAGCATCGAAAAACACCATCTCGTCTTTGAGAGTTTGGCTACCGACAAAGGGTTCTACAGCGCCGAAAATTTAAACTGGCTTCGTGAAAAATCCCTTGTAGCTTATATGACGCCTCGAAGATTATCCACGGTTCAGGGTGATTTTTCCCGAGAGAAATTTCGCTACGATACTGAAAAGGACCAATTCATTTGCCCTGAAGGGAAAAAACTTTATTTTCGGCAAGTCGATCATGATCTTTCTCATCTACGACGTTACCGCGCCCATGAGAAAGATTGCGCCTCTTGCGTTAGCAAATCTTTGTGCACAAAAGGAAAAGCTCGGACCCTTCAGTTCTCTATTCATGACAACCTCATCACCGAAGCGCTTGAGCGCTCCAAAAGCCCAAGGGCAAAAATCTTTGACCGCCTCAGACGAATCCAAGCAGAAGGCACTTTTGCAAACCTCAAAGAAGTTTTGAAATTCAAAAAACTCTATTCGCTTGGCCGCGAAACAGCTTCGAAACGATTCATGATGGGCTGTGCCGTCATTAATTTGAAGAAATTGCTGCGCTTTTGGCGTCACTTTTGGCAACTTTTCTGTCAAACCCTTCAATTGTTAAAAGATACGATCGTCAACCAAGTGGGTTTAACCTTTTAAAACTGACTTCTGCAACAGACCCTTTGGTACCCGGTACCTTTCTACCTTTCTACTGCTTCCCAAAGTTCTTCCTTTAAAGAAGTGGCAAAAATGTCTTAAAGATAAGCTAAACACTCAATAGATATCAATAGATAGCAACTTGAGCGGTTGCGGGTTTGATTGGGCGCTGCCTAGCAGGTACACTTATTAAAGCTAGTAAATAAAATAAATTAGCTAATAGCTAATATCAAAAAATAGCAACACCGAGGTATAGTGAACCTGCTTCGAAATTGTATCCTATCGTTCGTGTGTCTCTCGCTGCTATCGCCGCACCCCTTGTATGCGCAGCCGGCTTCGGATTTTGCAAGCGCGGCAACCGAGGTTGAAACTCCCTCCATTACGATTCCCGAAGAATTCGGATCCGTCGACGTCTTTCACCGGGGGACCAACGGCAAAACGATCGTCTATATCCAAGACGCTCACGACTCCCTCCAGGCCCAGGAGAACATCGCGAAAATCATTACGCATCTGGTTCACCATCACGGAGTCAGCACCGTTTTTGAAGAAGGCTTTGAAGGCGTTGTGCCCACCGATGATTTCTTCGGCATTTTTAAAGACCCGGCCGCAAAAGAAAAAGTCTCTTACTACCTGATGGATAAGCTGAGGCTCGGCGGTGCGGAGTATGCGCATATCAATAGAACCCGAGACTTTAGTCTCATAGGCGTTGACAGCATCAAGCTCCATAAGGAAAACATCGATTGGTACAAGAAGTCCGCCCAGAAAAGGGCGCTTATCGAAAAGGACCTCGAAGCGATTCATAAGGAGATCCGGGTTTTGGCGAACAAGTATTTCCCGAAAGATCTCAAGACCTGGATGCGCCTGAAAAGCAGGCTCGATAACGATCAGATCAGCAAGCTCGATTATTTGAAGCGCATCGCAAAAAACAATACGGAGGCCTACCCCAATATTGATCTTTTAATCCGAAGCGAGTCTTTAGAGCAGGAAGCAGCTGCCGAAGCGGTTAAAAAGATCGACCTCAAAGAACTCTTTTGAGGAAATAGATCGTTTTGAAAATGAGTGCGTGGACGGTTTTCTGACGACACAGCGGGATAAACAGATTTACCGTATTCATAAGGCCCTGAATCTTCTCAAGCGGTTGAACCGTCTTGAAGTAACGCCCGAACAATTTGACTTGGCCAAGAAAGCCATCGCCGAGCTCGACACCAAAAAAATCGCTGACTTTCTTTTTGAGACAACCCAAACGCCCGTCATTTTGTCGAACCTTTGGGAAGATCAGCTTCGGGATGCGATGCGGTTCTATGAAGCGGCCGAAGACAGGGATGCGCTGCTGGAACATGCGATCGAGGGCTATGCCGGGGCTTCGAGCAGTGAAGTGGCGGTGCTTGTGTTCGGAGGGTTCCACAAGCATAGGATCAAGAATATTCTCGCCAAGAAAAATTACTCTTTTCTGGTCGTGTCGCCCAAGATTTCGGAAATCAGCCGCGTCCATACCGATTACTACAAGCACCTAATGCGCGGAGGCTACCATTCCTTTGAGGTGCCGATCTTTGTCGCCAAGGCGGCGCCGGCCGAGCGCGTGCTGGAGATGTTCAACGGAAACGCGACCTTCGGCTTCTTAAATTACCTTGCGCGCTCGGATGTAAGGAGAGACCCGCAAATTTTCGAGTATCTGCTCGAGGCCCGCTCTGAACTGCGCAGTCAGAACGATCTTGAAGCGGCGGCTGCGGGCCGGCGGATCAACGGGCAGGAGATTCAAAGGATCGGCCTCATCGGCGTCGGGCGGCAGGGGCAAAGACATCTGAGGCACATCGTGGATCAGGGAATGAATGTGGTGGCCGCAGATGAATACATGCGTGACAACGTATTCGAGCTTTACGGCGATAAGGAGTCGGTCGCGTTAGAAAAAGCCGAGGCCGATAGGGTCTTGAAGGACCCGAGTATTCAGGCGGTCATTATTGCGACTCCCGGAAAGACTCATTACGAGGTCGTAAGACGCGCGCTGCTGGCCGGCAAGCATGTTTTGGTGGAGAAGCCGTTTACGCGGGATACGGATCAGGCGCGCGAACTCGTGGCTTTGGCCGAAGAGCGCGGCCTGATCATCATGGTCGGGCACAATCGGTATTACCTGCCGCACTTGCTGAGACTCAAAGATGTCGTTGCGAGCGGGAAATTGGGGAAGATTCTTTCGGTGGAGGGCAATTATCTGAACCCGCCGCAGAAAAACGACCTCACCCATACCGCGCTCGAAGGGCTTGGGTATCATCAGATGTATATGATTGAGGCGGTCCTGGGTGCGGACCAACCCGATGAGGTGCTGCATGCGGCCGCGGGGTCCGAGGACTGGGAGACTTTCGGGATGGCCCTTCGCTACGGCGACGTGCCGGTTACCGTGCGATTGGATCGCAATTACGAAAAGAAAAAAACGCGCAATATCATCGTTCGGGGCAGTGAATTTACCGCCATTTTCGATTACTCGACCGAACCGGATTTTACGGACCTGCGGTTTGAGCCCACGATTTCCGACTATATCGATGAACCCGTAGAGTATGATGAAAAGTTGCTGCAAGAGCTGCGTCAATTGAGCGCTTTGGATGAAGAGGAGATCAAGCCCTCGCTTCATCATCAGCTGCTGGCTTTTCGCGAGGCCGTCCGCACCGGAGTCGATCCGCCGAGCAACGGGCGGTCTGCGATCAATATCGTTGAGACGCTGGAAGATATCCGCCATAAAGTGGAGGGAACAGGAGTCGATTTATATCTTTCGAATTCTCTCGTTGCGGTTGAAGACTTTGCGGCCGTTGCGAAATCGATTCACGAAGAGTTAGGGGTGCGAGGAGGGATCGTATCGGTCGACGGCAGTGCCGGCGTGGGAAAGAGTACGTTTTCCGAAACGCTTGCAAGCGTATTTCAGATCCTTTATCCCTCAAGGAGGGTGGTTACGATATCGCTTGATGAGCTGTTGTTGGCATGGGAAAAACGCCTCGTGATCAAGAAGATGGTTCTCGGCGAGACCCTGACCTTGGCGGAGCATGATACGGCAGTGACCCAAGGCTGGACTAATTTGAGGGAAGGGCAATTCTATGAATCGGAAGGCATCTTGTGGGATTCTCATAGGATAGAGCGCATGCTGCAAGAGTTGACGGTGTTCTTTAATCGTGAATATCCGGAGGACGAGGCCGCGACGATCATCAAGAATGACAATGCCTATATTAAGGTGGAGGGGAAAAGGACTGTCAAACCCACCCGCCGCGAGATTTTTCCGGGCGACGTCGTGATTGTCGAAGGCAAGTTTGCCAATGATGTTTCTTTTCAAAGGCTTACTGACATTCATCTGCGCCTGGAGGACAACGCGGAAGAGATACGCGAAAGATATCGCCAGGAGCGGTCGCTTTTTGTGGAGGCCGGCGAAGAGATGGATAAGCTTATGCATTACTATGATAAGTTCTGTTGGCCCAGTTGGGCTGCTTACGAAAAAAGGACCGAAGAATATATCGATCATGAACTTGTGGTTACGGGTCGATCGGAATTGCGCTCGTCTGGCAGCGCGGCAGACGGCGATCTCTCACTTGAGGAATTGATGGAGGGCACGGACACGATTAATTTTCAAGATGATATTTGGCTGCCTCCCGCCGACTTGGTTTACGACACGAACATAAGGCATGCCGTCGAAAATTTGACCGGCAAATACGGAGTTTCCATCAGCCTCGATACCTGGTCTTATGGCTTGCAGGAAATCCAGCGCCAGGAGATCGAAGCCCTTGTCAAGACGGCGGAAGAAGACGAGCGGGTTAAGCTTTTTGTCAATGACACGCGCGCAAGCCGGGACGACCCAAAACTCGAGGGCCAGTACGAGCGATTAAAGAGCCTCCCGAATGTGCAGTTTGTGCCGGGAAATAATATTTTTAATCGCGAGGGAAGACAGGTGATCGCTGTCGATAAGCTGGATAAAGAGGGTTTACCGTCGGAATGGCACGCCCGCCTCACAAAGGAATGGGCTAATAAAGACTTCTTCTATCCGGTCACGATAGACGAAATCGACGAACGCGCGGGCAAGATCGTGGCGGCCCTCCTGCTTCTTGATTCCGGCAAAAAGGGCATCCTGCGCCAGCAGGCCCTCTTCGATCAGTTTGTAAATATCAACCGGACCGCCGTCATCGAACAACTCATCCTAACCTACGAATACAGCGCTACCTCCGCATAACAAACGCTTTCGTGGGATCTCTTACTTTGTCTGCTTGAACCGTCTGCGAATCAGCGCCGAGAGGCCAATACCGGAAGCGACCAGGGCGCCGGTCATCGGTTCGGGTACGCTCGTGTTTCCCCCGCCATTGCTGCCGCCGCAGTTGGTCACGCAGGCGAAGTTCCCGGATAGGATCGAGGTATTGATCGTGAAGCGATCAGTGCCGGCCGAGAGCTCGACAATGTTCACGGTAAGAAGACCGTCAGCGGCCAAATCGGCGATCAGGCTCGCGCCGAAGGCAAAGGTCGTGGTTGTCTGGCCGTTTAGGAGAGGTCCGATGTTAATCAAACTCCAAAGCTCACCGGTAGTACTCCCGGTAATGCCGGAGTAATTGATGACCAGCTGGGCGTCGCTGATCGCGATTTCACCGATCAGAAACGGCAGGATGTCGTCATTGATGTTGTGGACCCATGAATTGAATGGTACCTGTCAACTCCTTGTTACCTGTCCCTTTGGGGTCTGTTGCAGAAGTCGACTTTATTTGGAGGACCACAACTGTTTTAGAAGACCATCATGAATATCATAAATAAGGGCATGGACACTTAAGGCTTTCTTTTTATTCCGCGCATCCTGGACGATTGTTGTTTGACAGACATTTTGCGCTTGTTCCAACACGTTAAGCTCGCACAACCGTTTAAGACACGCCGTCTCGTCCTTAATTTGATTCAATTCATGAGAGTATTTGGTCCGAATATCCTGAATATGTCTAAGCCAATTATCAATCAGTCCTAATTTTTTAGAATGAAACGCTGCTTCAACACCCCCGCAACCATAATGGCCGCAAATAATAACGTGTCTAACTTCAAGTATTTCAACTGCGAATTGCAAAACAGAAAGACAATTGAGATCTGTATGAACGACGATATTGGCAACATTTCGGTGAACGAAAAGCTCCCCCGGCAAAAGGCCTGTGATTTGATTTGCGGGAACACGGCTATCAGAACACCCAATCCATAAATATTTTGGCGACTGTAAATGAGATAGGCGCTTAAAGAATGTCGGATCCCGTTTTGTTATTTCGCCGGCCCATTTTTTGTTATTTTCAAATAGATCTTTCAATTCAGGCCCAGGCATCAATCAAAGCCCGTCCCCGGGAGAACCGGAACTTCTAAGTTCGTCTCTCGAAACTTGAGTGCGTATCGCAGCTTGTGCGACAGCGGTCGCAACCGCCGGCACAACTCGTTTATCAAATATGCTAGGTATAATATACTCCTCACCGAGTTGATCGGCAGAAATTAAGTCCGCAATGGCTTTAGCCGCAGCCAACTTCATGGCTTCATTAATTGTTTTCGCTCTTACGGCCAAGGCGCCCTTAAAGATGCCTGGGAATGCGAGTACATTATTCACCTGGTTCGGGAAGTCTGATCTGCCTGTGGCAAATATTTTGCAGGCTTTAGCCGCTTTATTGGGATCCACTTCCGGTTCCGGGTTAGCCATTGCGAAGACAATTCGATCTTTACGCATTAGTTTCAGGTCATTCATTGATAATATGTTTCCTGTCGATACTCCAATAAAAATATCTGCCAAACACATTGCCTCCCTTAATGTCATAATCGGCTCATTATCTAAAATGCCTTCGAATGAGAAATCGTTGAGATCTTTTTCTTCCGAACTAACAAAAACCACGCCTTTCTTGTCACAGCCAAACACATGTCGGGCGCCTGCAGCGACGAGGATTTTGCATGTTGCAACACCTGCAGCACCTAAACCATTCACAACAATACGAACCTTGGAAAGATCTTTCTTAACGACTTTCAGTGAATTCACTATTGCGGCGAGAATGACCACTGCCGTACCATGCTGATCATCATGCATAACAGGAATATCCAAACGTTGCTTGAGCCGTTTCTCTATTTCAAAACACCGCGGGGCACTAATATCTTCCAGATTAATACCGC
>JAUYMS010000040.1 GCA_030698625.1 Candidatus Omnitrophota bacterium
GAGGAAATCCGCAATGCGCTTGCCGGCACCGACGGGTTCATTGAGCGCGCCCACGACTTTACACTTAAATCTCGATTCGCATATCCTGCGGGAACGTATGAACACGTCATCCGCTTCCCCAAAAGTGCAGGAGCTGCCGGCGCAAGTACCGACGGGGATTTTGAATATGAAGGCCTCATACATATCCACGAGATCGAGGGGGGAATCTCAGGCGATGCGGGGTCTGCCGAACTCCGCGGTTTTAAGGGTGTCCGTATCTTCGAGAGCACAGACGGCGACAAAACCATCGAACTCGTATGGGAGGCCTATTTGCCGCCTTCATCACCGGGAAGCACACACTTGGGGCGTGAGAAGACCAAGTTCGAGAAGTCGTTATTGGCGGGCGGAAACGTAAGTGAAGAAACACAATATAGCATAGCCACTGAGAATCGGGAGGACTTCGAATCTTACTTGCAACCCTGGAGCTTGGGAAAAGACATTCCGCCGCTTCTGACGCGTACGCCTGATCGTGCCGTCCCTATCGGCGCCCTGTTTAAAAGCGCGGTGAGCTACGATGCAGTACCGGATTCGGTTGCTCCACTTGTTGACGAAAGCGGCTTGCATTATCAACGCTTTCCTGCGCGGAACCGATCAACCATTAGTTTAACCGTCGACGCGAGAGATATCGCGGTATTTGAGCAGGCGGATAATCATGTCGGCCGCGACCTGGTGAAGAACGGTGCGAGTAGACAATTGCACGCGGTGATAGACCACAGCTCTCGGCGTCTCTCACTGGACTTTGGCCACACGGATGCGGAAAGAAATCGCAAGATTGATCTCGGGGACACCAGCAATATCGAATCAGTGCATATCGCTGCGGAATATGTGCGGAACTCAGAAATCCCTGCAGTTTACCTCACGGTCAGGGAGTTGCCGTCCGGGGCAGCGGCAGCCCTAAGAGAGCTGGCAAGCCATATCGCAACCATGAATGGGGAACTGCAGTCCTATGACGCAATACAAACCTACGCAAGCGAAGAAGGATTCGTCGCCCTCGGAGCCGGCTTGTTATTTGTACTCACGGTCCTCGAACCGGGCGTTGATGAACGCACTCCGGCTCCTGCAAATTCAGCCGCAACGCCGCAACCAGGTCTCGCAAATCCGGAGCCTATAGTCCTGCCGTATCTAGGGAGTGAAAATAATGAGGAAATATTCCGGGCCGTATTCGAAGAGTTGCTTGATCCCGCGACTCCGGCAACGCGTCTTAATGAGATTCTCACGGCAGCATTCGTGCACGCAAAAGTAGATGAAGGCAAGAGGAAAATTCCGGGTGACATGAGTTGGGCCACTACGATTGTTGCCCTTGTAGGCGCCGCTACGATGAAAATGAACCGGCGGGTACCCGAGCCTCTTATGCGATTCATAGAACTTATGGCGACGCATCCCCGGCTTTCCGAAAGCTGGCAGATTGACAGAATGATCACTTACATTCGCGACTTAAAGGCTTTCCGCCCGGTACAGCCTGTTGGCCCGCGAGTAGCACCAGGTGTGTTGGTACCATCCGCTGCAGACAGAATCCGCGGAATCCTGCCAACAGACGAAGTCTTTCAGGGGTTGGACGTCGACATGATCCTAACCCATGAAGACTTTCTCATTTCTTTGGCCTCGGCGGCCGATGCGGATGCGACCCCCGCCGTGCTGCGCGGTATGGTTTATCACTACATGACCACGGACAGCACGCACCGTGACGTCTATAAGCGGGCACGCGCACTCATCGAAAAGATCGGCCTTGCGGTCGCACCGGTCGCCTATCGCAAGCGAAGCATCTCTGAGGTGCGCGAGACATTGCGGGAGCAGGGTGTCGTGGATTTTGACGGTTCCGGGGCCTATAAGTGGCGAATTGCACAATACGAGCCTATTCGTGAATATCTGACCGAAGAAGTTTCTGTGGCGGGAGGGCAGCGAATGTGGCGGTACTTAGCCAATAATGCCCACCATGACGCGGAGCTCGGCGACCGCAGCTTGCTCGCTGGCCATTCGTCGGATGAAATGCTTAGCTTCATCCTGAACCCCCCGGCAGAGATTGACGGGGAAGCCCTTGGGTTGCTGTCTTATGCGCCCACCCTGACACTCCTGCTTGACAACGACAACGGCAATGTCACCGTACGCAGTCCTTATATCGAAAATCTCCAGCAGCGATTCCCCGCCGACGTTTTCCGCGACATGACAATCGAGGGGGATGCCGAGACGGGCCATACCTTGCGTCTCTTCGTCGACAAGGCCTTTTATGATCGTTTTGCCGACGGCTTTCCGATGGCGGGTGCATTCACGCTGAACGGCATTTCACTCGCCTTCGAAATCATTCCCGTCCTCGCCGAAGGTGAGGCTCAGCCCGAAGCGAGCACCGCACCGCAGCCCGGTCCGGCCGCCGCGCCGGCTGTTTTAGTATCCAATGGAAGCCGAATCCGGGCCATTACTCCGGACGACCCGCTTTTTGCCGATTTGGATATTACAGGTGATACTCCTGCAGATTTCATCGAAAGACTAGCCGATGAAGCAGATGCCGGGGCAGATACCGCGGTTTTGCGCGGCAGAGGTTACTACTTCTTCACCCGCGATCCATCGAATCGCGATGTACTTCGGCGCGCGCACGACTTTATCAAGCAGATTGGCCTTGAAGTGAGCCCCGTAAGTTATCGCAAGAGAACCCTGGCGCAAACTAAAGCCGATCTTGAGGCGGGAGATGCCGTCACTTTTGACAACGCCAGCGTCTTCAAGTGGCTGCTAAGCCGCTATGCCCATATCAATGCCTACTTAAGTGAAATGGTTTCGGGACCGGGAGGAGTCGTCCTACCGCGTTATGAAGCGAATAACTTGCACATAATACTGCCGATGGCAGATTACTCCATCCTCAATGGCGATATCAGAGACAACCACCTTGCACTGAATTTAACGCGGCCCGAGTTGCTCCGCGCCGAAAAGCGTGCGCTCGGACTGAGGTTTAGCGGAGGGCCGTTCACTATTGTTTTCAGAACCGATTCCAATGAGGTGGTTCTGCGCAGTCCTTACGGTAACCGCCCCGAAGTTACGATAAACAGTGATGCGTTCCGGGATCTGACGATTGAGGGCGACCTGATGAAGGGGCATGCCATACGCCTGTATGTAGATTCCGGATTCTATAGTGAACTCGTGGGTGCATTTCCGCTGTCAGGCCACTATGAAGCGGGCGGCACTAACCTCACCTTTGAAATCATTCCCGTGCTGGCCGGTGGTGAAGCGGCGGGAGCGGTACCACCCCGCGTGCCGGCAGCACGCGGCGCTGTGACGGGAGATGCCCTTTTTAAGACCGCGAGCCCCGAGGTTCGATTAGACCATATCGAAAGGCTTGCGGTTCTGCTAAAGGGTGAATCCGGAGCATCGGGTCGTCGCGGGCAGGGGCTTCGCGACCTCATCAATATTGCTGAGTTTTCAGGCCGAATCTCTGGTTTCGGCAGGAAGGGTGGTATTCGTCTCCAGTGGGGTCGTCCCGATGATTTTGATCAAGATGACGGATTTACCGAGCGCGATAGGCAATGGGTCGCAAAATTGCTCCGAGGCGTTGGCTTTGTGCAGGAGCGGCATTACAAAACTAACGAGGCTACCGGCCTTTACGAATGGCGGAAGGACCGGGCATTTTCGACGAAAAAGGCCGATTACGCAAGTTTCATGAACGGGCTTGATCGTGCGTTCCGCGCAGTCCATAAGCAATTAGGTGAAGACAGGGAAGTGAAATCGCTTGAGGCCCTCGAACCTCTTGTGTCTTTTCTAGCGCTTCACCAAGAAAAGATAAATCTTACGGAGATCGGGTATCTCTTCCGGGAAGTCTTCGGCACAAACCTCACGGGGGCGGCCTTCGCGTCCCTAATCAGCGGTGAAATGCCGCAACGTGATCCCGAGGACTTAGCTCTCAGCGAGTTCGATATGAATCCCGAAGTTCCGGGATATGCGGCAGATGTCTCTCTGCTTGCACGAAACCCTAGAGCCGTTCAGGCAAACCCGGCGTCTATCGACGCGCAGCTAGCAGGGAAAAACATGCATTTTCCCAAAGCTCCGACGTATACCGCGATCGTCCCAGACGCCAGCGCCGCTTTTGTGGCTTTATTCAGCGAGGAGGATAATCGATTCGGGAATATATCGGACAGCGATAGAAGCACCAATTTTGTGGTGGATAATCTTAAAAGAAACTTGAGGGTAAGCTATTCCCATGACTTCGGAGTTACACCCGTTGACGTTTCCCTCGGCGGCAAGGCAAACCTTGAGTCCGTGCATGTGGCCGTCACACCGGACAACCCCGATCACCTCGAAACCTACGTTATGCTCAAGGAGCTTACCCCTGAGATGCTCGAGAAAATGGAAGATATTCGCGATGTCATCCAGGGCTCCGACGAAACGGACATCAAAATCATCTTAAATAACGAAGGCGTGGTCATCGATACGCAAACAATCAAATTGGTTGTTCGTGCCCTGAAGCATCCGGAAGCGACAGCGGGGCGAGCGGCTCCGGCTGTTCCCGTTGAGGGGGCCGGCAGAACTGCCCTAGTTCCTTACGTAGCACCTTTTGCGAATCAAGATTGGATTGAGTTTAAGAAGGTCTTCAGCAAAAAGAAAACGGACCGTGTTATTGAGGCCGAAGGAGAAAAGATAACTCTTCGCGGGGATGAGAATAACCATTCATGGGGATTTCAGGTTTCGGGAGAGGGCTACGAAGATTGGATCGGGTGGGATTACAGGTTGAATGCCCAGGAGAGCACCAATCTAGAGGAGACGGGCTTGGACTTGAGCTTCGCGGGGTGGATGGTGCGTGAAGCGCTTGCAGTCAAGAGCGGCAGGGAAGTTTTACTTCGTATGAGTCCGGCGTTCTGGGAACACAGCGCAAATGCATTCGAACGGTCGTACAAAGACGCTATGAAGGGAATGTCGGCAGACGTTGATCGTGATCACCGCCTGATTACGCTAAAGAGCAAGTTATTGACGGTCTATCTTGACTTCGGCGACGGGGGCGGACCGGTTGGGGTTGTGGCAAATGGCGACGAAGAGCGAGTCCTGGACAAGCGCTGGAGAACGATGAGAAAATTCATGACGGCCGCAAGCTGGGTACCGGCGAATGTCAGGAATTGGGAGGAGTTGAAGGGGATCTTTGGGATAACGGAAGATGTTGAGGAGAGCCGCTTCGAGGTGTTTGTCGTTGAGCCGAACCGCGCCCAGGGTGTTGCCTTTGTGTATGCCCTCGCGTATGACCGCATACGCCGTCTTTTTGTGCCCCTTATTCTCGATGGCAGCGGATCTATTGATCTCGACTTTGATTATGCTCGGCGAATCCATGACCTGCGTCATTTTACGCGCGCCTTTATAAAAACCGAGGATATAGCCAACCCGTCAACCATCGAATTGGAATACCTGAAACCGGGCGAGGACGGAGAAATCGTTTCTCTGCAACTGTTGAGCACTCGTATCAATGGTGACGACAGAATCTTTGACCGATTGCCTCTGAATAGACTCGGCTTGGGATACCTCAACCATGAAGAATTCAGCGAGGCACATACATTACTGTGGAATGAAACGGGAACTGCCAATCTAACGGTTACGCCGGACTCTATCGCAAACCTCTTCGATATCTGGCGCAGGACGGGCGATGGCCAGAGGAGGTTTGCGAGTGTTCGGGAGGCCGCTCAGGCCTTGCGCAACTTTCAATCCCTGCTGGGCGTAGACCTGCCGGATGGGGATATCGATTATTTTGTTCGGGCATTAAACGATCCTTTGCGCACCGATTTTCGTTACGAGAGTCAGACTTCGGAAGAAATCGAAGTGCTGGCGTGGATTGCGGAGACCCGCAGTATCGTTCAACCCGCCCGCTCAGAACTGCGGGTCGACCAGTTGCCGGAGGTCACACGCACTGACGACCCGCGATTCCTTGCAGGATTCGAAGAGCCGGGCGTCGCGTTTGCGATGCATATGATCGACAACAGGCCGCATGCCTATATGAACCTCCAATTCAAGGTGGGGGATGAATACATGCAGTTTCGTGCACTGCAGCCCCATCGGCGAGGTGTTTCTGATGCTATTTATTTCAAATTTATCACGGGCAGCGAACCGATCCCCAAAGACCCGGTGCGGGAGATCACGGCAACCAATACAGCAGTCTATCTGAGCTTCGAACTCAAAGACCGCACGGATTTGGCCCAGGGAATAAGGATTGTTATGAATCCGGAGTTCGTGGAACTGGAACGGGTCGTGGCGATTCTCGAAGGCATGGGCCTGAGACCGGATGATGAAGGTACCTACCGCGGCCGCTTCCACGATCACGGATCCGACAGAGCAGAAGGTATTCCCTTCGAAGTGGTTGTCCCTGTCGAGGGTACAGTAGTTGAACAACCGCTTGAGGGACCGCGCGACCCCGATACGCCCCGACTTGATGAGGCGCTGATCAACCAATTGACTGAAAGCGTCGCTGCATTTTTATCGATTGCTCCGGCCAATACGGGTGACGCGTTGAATGAAAGGCACCGCGAGCTTCTGATCAATATACAAAACGCCATCGATGGCATACGGCGCGAAGGCTCAATTGATGAATTCGTCGATGAAGTGCAGGGGAGTGATCTCGATCTCGGCGATCTCGTTGTCTTCAATGGGGACCTCGCGCTTGTCACAAACAAAGCGCAACTGCCGCCGCCGCAACCCGACACGATTGCGTTTATGAACATTGCCGACAATATCGACAGAACCACGGCAACCGTCGCAAAGGCACCGGCTCCCGAGAAAATTTATCGCGTCAACCTGCCCAAGATGAGCCTCATCGTATTTATGAGGCAGCCATTCGCTGAAACACCGCCAAGCAACCTTGCCGCACCCGAATCTGTCACTCCGCTTTTACGAAACGCCATTGTGCGATGGTTTCTCGATCACACCGGCTGGGTCCATGATAACTGGCATAAGAACTTTCCCCATGAGATTCTCTCTACGCCTCGCACGGGTTACGGACAAGAGCCTTCGATAATCTTCAGCACAATTCGGCTCCCTGACTTCCCGACTCTAGACGGCAGCTCAATCAAGCTCGATGCCGGAGAGGAAATCAAGACGCCCCAATCGGAATATGAGCGGTTTGAAATCGTGCGCGCAGAAGGGCATAAGCGAGAATTTAACATCGAATACGGGCCCGAGACGGATGCGGATACATTCCTGAACGCTGTGAGTGAATTCCTCGCTGCCTATACGCTCGAGCGGCGCAAGCGCACGCCTGCCGAAGTGCGAAGCGGAATCCTGGCGAAGCTCAAAGAACTGACTCCGCCGGCAGAGGGCCTCGCCGAAGAGGGTCTTAGCACCGAACCGGCAAGTAGGCATTTCCGCCGCGGAGTTCGCGCCAGCAGTGACTGGGTGCTGCGAGACACGGATTCGGAAAGTTATTTCGAAGGGCCTCCGGGGACGCGGCAGCTACACATAAGTAAAAGCCAGCACCCGGAGTATATTCATATGATGCTTCCGAATTTGGAGATCACGGCAATTCCATTCGCGAGATATCCGCCGAACAAGCCAAACGCAAACGAAAATCCGCCTAGACGTCGTGACATTCAAGGAAACGTTTCTTACAGACAGATCCACGGGTCCATTGATACGCCGGACGTCCGGCAAGTGAGGTTCGGGGGAAATGCGGAGCAGCAGCTAATCAGGATCTACCTTGACCCGGCACGGTTTGGCGACTACGCATCCAACTATAAGCCGAAAGACGAATGGGAACAAGCTGACAAGGAAGCGCATGCTGTGGGTGTCACGATTCTGGGTGACCGCATCACCCTGCGCGGCAAAAAGGATATCGTGGAACTCATCTTCGCCGATCCCGCAGAAACTCCCGCGTCCGGAATTCTTGCGCCGATTGATGCGGTTGCCTTGGATGCTGAGCTATCGGCGGCGATCAACGGTTTTCTGCCGGTGGCTTATACGGTGCCGGGCCAGCAGCGAAACGATACGGCGGAGGGATTTCGGACCCGCATTCGCGAAAGCGTTCACGCACTCCGCGGAGACCTCCCCATCGAGAACTTTCATGAATATATCAAGGCCGAGGACATGCGGGTCGGAGACCTTATGACCTGGCATGGGGTTCTCGCTGTTGTCACTAAGGTGGAATGGGACACGCCCCCATCGGGGATCGGCAGATACCCTTATGTGACGTGGAACTATATCGAACGTGAGAAGCGCGACGACGCCGAGAGTACGGCCACGGTGTCACAACTGCCCGGACATCTTACCTACAACCGGGTGATTCGCGACCGGCTTGCCGGGCGAGAACCGTTGCCTGACCCGATAATTTTCACTCCGTTAAGAGATATCCGCGCCAAACTGCGCACGAGATTGCACGAGTTGGGTTGGACGGAACGAGAAACCCTGGACATCGATTGGTCACAGACGGGGAAGTTTAAGAATGACGACGATGACTATGATCATGAGAGTGATTATCATCGCGCATCTTTATACTCACCTATCCACGCGACTATTGAGCTTGACGGCTTTTTTGTCGAGTTTCACGAAGGCGTCGGCCCAATTCAGGGGGACAGTTCAGGCTCGCCGCATTTTACATACAGTCAGAATCTGCTTCATGATATTGATATTCAGCAAGCCGCTAACGGGCTACTCACAATTACACTGAAGGCCTACCCGCAGGTCGAGGCGTATTGGAAGCAAGATCTCATGGCAGGGGACTCGGGCGGGCGATGGACGCAATACCGCGACGAACATATCGAGGTCACCGACGGCAGGTTTGAGGTCACGACCACAAAGGGCGACAAGGTGATCGTGCTTTTCGCGGCGCCTGAACCCGACTTGACTCATGAAATGCCGCGCACAGCAGGCGGTCTCGGGCCGGGAGAACCCGATCTTGATGATCCCATCTTTGACGGCACTCAGGATTATCGCGCCGCTCAAGCGGCCTCGGAGTGGTTCCTCGCCAATCGCGAATCCTTTCCGCATAAAACAGTGACGCCGGAAGGCCGGGATCCCTATACCACATTCAGCGAGTCTGAAGCCACGCCGAATGATGCCTATAGATTGGACCGCAGATATAAGGTGACAGGGCGGCTGGAAATTGATGTTGTGGATACCTCCATGGAATACACGCAGGTCGTCGTCGGTCCGAGCACCGGCCGATGGTTTGAGTACAATATTGTCTACGATAGCACGGTCACGGCACGGGAATTAATCACGTTCGCAGCCGAGCAATACGCTCAACGTATGCAGCGGGATCAGCGTGATGCCGCCGCCATCGCCGGTGAAATCGTGGGGCTTTACAATCAATCACGGGCGGCGGAGACTGACCGCGACCTTGCCGGGCCGGATTCCGCGCAGCAGGAAGTGCCGGGAGCGCCCGCACAACTCGCTCCTCAGGCGGGGATGGTCGATGTCTTGCGGGCCCTTGGATGGAATCTCGGAAGCATCATCAATCCCGACATGCTCAAGCGGCTCAACGGCGCCGAGTTTGATATCTTTCGCGGTTTGAGTGACCAGGAAATCAGCGCCCGCATTATCCCGTTCATCCCTCCCGACTACTATGTCCCGGGAGACCCGCCATCTTCCCAGTACGGAAGACTTCTGTTTATGGACAAAGAGACCGGGACACTTTATCGGTTCCAAACGGGAACGAATGAAAAGCCGAGACCGGATGAGGGGATGCCGTTCCCTGTCCGCATCTCAGCCCCGGACGCGAACGCTTACCCGCTGTCTGATTTCCTAAGCGGGTGGTTTGATCGATCAAATGAAACATTCTACTTTGTGCGCAGAGAAGACGGCCGCGTTGTGTATGTCGATCTGAACGAAACGGAGGGTGTTATCCCGAAGCTTCGGCGAATGCGATTTCAAGATCTGCCAGACGGTGGTTTGATCAGCACGACCGGCCTGCTTCCCATCAGCCTAGATGAGTTCGAAACAGGCAGCCGTCCGCAAACAGAGGGGCCGGGACTTTCCATTGAGCTCACCGCGGAACGTGTTCGTGAAGCGGTGCTTTCATGGTTTGAAACCAATAAGAACCTCTTTCCCCGGCAGGAGTACCACGTGAGTGAGTCAGGTGCAGATGTCGTTGTGGGCTGGGTGGATACCGAGTTCAACTTCAAATCAAACGCTGCTATGGCCAGCGGGGAAATCACGCCGTGGGTGATGCCCGGAACCGCCGTACCTCCCACCGGAGTCACGATTGAGGGCGGCTATTACGAAATCACGATCGAACATGCATCAGACGCTGCAGCGGAGAGGCTCCTTGATATAGCAAGTGCGGCGTTCTCAGAAGCGATGCTTGAAGCCGAACGCAAATCACCGGAAGCCATTCGCGATGAAATCCTGGGACGTATCCGGGGTGAGTCGCCCACGAACTTGTCTCAATCTGAATCTATCTCGCGGGGTATGACGCCGGGGCCTCAGGGGGCTGAGCGAGTCGAGCTACTTCGCACTGCCTTGAACGAAATGGGTTGGGGCGACCTCGATTTAAACCGTATTCGAAATCCCGAGCGATTCGTTGAGTTGGCCGGGCAATACGGAGTCATGGGAGGCTTGACCCGGGAAACAGTAGTCTCAAGATTGATCCTCCTCAACCGACCCATCATGGGTGACGGCACTGTATGGCACTTTGTTATTGATACGGAAACTGCGACATTCCATCGCGTTCATTTGCGCTTTGAGTACGGCGACATTTTTGTTCTGGACATGGAATTGCCCAGCATCAGCCTCGGCGAAATCGATCAAGCTTGGGTGGATCCCGACACACTTACGTTTATTCTCAGTCCGCCGGCCACAGCCGATGATGCCGCAAACGTCTTGTGGACAATACCGCTAACAGGTAATGACCTACCCGTTGGTAGGTTTCCACGGGAGTCGTTTAATCCTGCCGGTAAGCGCCGGCTATGGCCTGCTCGCGCGCCGCAGAGCGCCCGCGCACCGATTTTTACTCCCGATACGCATCGCGAAGTAGGGGAGTTGAATGATGCCACTTTGTCAAATAGGGATGAATCGTGGATCCGGAAGGTCCCGACCTATGCGGAAATAGCCGCAAAACTTGCCGAATTTACCCCGCAATTCGCTACGGATTCGCGCATTAGTGGTCCTTTAAACAATCTCGCGACAAGGTTATCCGAAAAGCGCCTTACGCCCCTGGGAACACTTTCCGGTGAACTGCAGACGAAAGTGGATTGGCTGTTGCGCCTCCAACTCGTGATGTGGCTCTATGCATCGCCGGCCACTGCCCTGGGTTCTGAAAACATGCAGGGCAAAACGGCGATAGCGGGTCACTTACTTGCGAAATCTCTCGCCAAGGAAGTTATGCAGGAGATTGCGGCGACTGAAGAGTTCGGGGCCCTGCCGACGATAACTGTTGAACAGCCGCCACAGCAGCCGTTCCTTGTAGCTGCCATTTCGCCTATGAGAACACCGATTGGATTGAATCCAATGCCGGATGTCCTCTGGTGGATCGATAACATCCCTCCGGCCGTTTTTGAAGCCAACGTGGGCCGCCAACTCGCGGGCCCGCGTTCCGTTGGACCACCTGCGCCAGTTGCGATCGTTGCGGCACAAACGGTACGGCGGATACCGTCAGAGCTCATGGTTGCTCTTAAACGAGATGTGCAGATTGCGCTAGGCTATATCCAGGCCTACGCGGGCGGAAATCTAAGCGCCGATCAATTGCAGCACATAATGAATGTATGGGCCGGCTTGGGTGATGCTTCCCGTCCTTTCGGAACAAACGAAATCACAGAACGTGTGAACCCCGACCGTCTCGAAGATGGTGATGTCGTTTACGATCTCGGCTGGTCTATTCACCATCAATCCGCTGACGGAAGCATTCGCTATCTGACGCGTCTTCAAAGCACGGTTTCGCAGGGGCGCCCTGCCGGTCCGGGTTGGGGCATCACGGCTGAACCTGATCCGCGTGCCCTGAGACGTCTCAATTGGGACTATCTCCAGTCTAAACTCGAGCAGAGCGCGTCGGCACTCGGGATTAATTATCCGGCAATTCAAGGAGGGCCAGGTCCGAGTGCCCTTACGGCCGCAATTAACATTTCCTCTATCGGTACCATGGGGCCTGAGACGGACAACGTGGTAGAGCGCCTCGAAGGGGAGATCCTTGCCGGCACGCCGTATAAGGCGGAAAAAGACGCGGGACATGTCCAAGTCACGCACCTGGGATTTGGGCTCAGCCAGTGGCTCGCAACGCTGCGGTCGCGCGGCAACTATTTACTGAAGCTGCCCTTATCATTCCAGACCGGCATTGTCTTTCACATTGATGAGGCCCAAGACAGCATTAAGGTCGGCCTTGGAACTGTGAGCGAACACCTCACCGAAGCGAACAAATTGACAAAGATCGAAGTCATTCCGGAAGCCGGCGATGGCCGCGGGCGGCATTTGATTCTTACCCTTTCGGAGCTTGATGACCATTGGCTCAAAGAACCGTTTAAAAGCCTCAAGAAAAAGATTCAAGACGCGACGGCAATAGACGACGACGCCTTCACGATTAACGAGAACGGCTTTATCCTGACAACTGATTTCGGCACACTCGAAATCCGCATTGTACCGCCTGCCGGAGATGAGGGTGTCGCTGAACAGCCGCGGCCGACTCAGCTCGAGCCTTCCTTGCCGGTCCTTGATGCGACGGAATTTATGAAGATGGATCCGCTGCAACCCGACAGTATGGATCGTGCAAAATCCATGTTTGGGAATTCCGGGCTTGAGGTCAAGCCGTATCAGATGGGTCCGCAGGAACCCGCGCGCGGAATAGACGTAACGGGTCCGGGCCCTAGATCGATTTTACGTGCCACCGATACAGGCGGCCTTCTTTGGGCCGGAACCGATGCGGAATTGCAAAATCATATCCTGTTTAGGTATCGGAGCGATGAAGGTCTAGCCTTACGCTACAGCCGCGGCGGCGGTGAGAACTTTGCGGATCGCTCCTTGGGTGGCGCAGGAAACCTCGCGTCGATCAAATTTGTGTACGAACCTGCTCAAGAGGGGCATCTGTTGGAAGTTTATATTGCACTTGTTGAGATCACTGATGATATACGCAAAGCATTGCGGCTGCTGATGGCCGACTCTATCGGCGATACTGATTGGGATATCAGCGTAGCGAATAAAGACGGATTACATCTCGAATCCCGCGCATTGAAATTCCATGTCTATAAAGAGGGGGATGCAAACATCAAACTGCCGGAACGTGCCGCGCCGGCTGCGGCCGAGCCCCCGAGCCCAAAGGCGGACCTCACAAATGGGCCCGTAATTGATGCCTTGGGCCTTATGACCATGGATCCGCTGGCCGCCGACGCAATGGCCGCGGTAGGGCAAGCCATCAGGAACACCCATTATCAAACTAAGCCTTATATGTCAGGTGGGGTATCCCAAGGATTCGATATTGAACTAGAAGACGGTGAGACCATCTTGAGAAACGTAAAGGGCAAGTTTGGGCAGGAGGGCTTAATCTGGGCGCTCACAGCCGAGGATTCGCGGATCAACTTCAGCCGAAACGTTTCGCGTGACGAGGCTACTCTCCAGCTCATTGTGAACGGTGCTGCCAGATTTAATGAGGTCCGCCTCGGCTCCCTTGAGAATCTCCGTGCTGTGAAACTCGTCCCGCGCGAGGGCGGTCTTCCAACGGATATCGACCTCTATATAGAACTCGCGGAGATTACGCCGGTCATCGAGCGCGACCTCAAGCGCCTGGCAAATGAAGATATTAGGGGCTATGTGGAAACCGACAGGATCGAGGCCGGGCCATCGGGTTTGGTGGTAGAAACCAAACAGATGAAACTCGTGGTTTATAAGACGGGTGACACGGATGCGCCAAGACCGGCCGGTCTTGCGAGTGGAGAAACCGACATCACCGCCCTTCGTGACATCAAGATAACTACAGCGGAATCCGAGCAACAGGTACGCGACTTAGTTAAGGGCCTCCCGTTTACTGTGTCGCGGGTCGAGTCAGAGAATGTTCTGGAAATTCGGCATCGCGATACCGATGTGCGTCTCGCGCGGCTCAGCCTCAACGCTAACAACGATATATGGCTCGTAAGCGCCCCGGCAAGCGACGGAGTTTCTGTGGCCATTGAGGGCTTGGACAGCGCATTGACTACTGCCGTAGGAAACAACGAGCGCAATATTGGGCACATCACGCTTGGCCGTCAAGAACAGCTGGAGTCTATGAGGATCATCGCGGAAGCAGAAGGCACGAAGCGCCAGGTCACTGTCACTGTCAAAGGTCTGCGGCAGGATTTTGATGGCCCATTCGACGAGTTGAGAGATCGTCTGGTCCGAGAAGACGCCTCCCTCGAAGCGGCTATTAGCATCACAGACGAAGGCTTTATCCTCGACAGCGAGACCGCCGTGTTCAAGATCCTTGTCCCGTCGCGAACCCCCGGGCTCGTCACGAATGCCACCGAGTTTTTCACCTTGGATCCGACAGCAGCCGGCAGCCTGGAGAAATCAAGACAGATACTGGCGAATACGCCGTATGTCGTGAAGGCTTATCGAGACCAGGGCCGCCCGGACGGTATTGCTGCCGACCTTCATCGCGGGCAGATCATGCACAACATGATAAGAAACCACGGCGACAATGCTTTTATGTACCTCAGGACCCGAAGCCGGGATTCTCACATCAACTTCACGCGTCACGACGAACAGGGGCTCAGCCTTCAATACTGGGAGTCGGGTATCAGCGACTTTGAAAAGCGTAGTCTCGGCGGTAATGAAAACCTGCTCGCATTCAACATCATTGCCGAACCGGTAGACGGAGGCCTCCGAATCCATATTCAGCTTGCGGAAATGACACCGGAAATACGGCAGGCCCTCAATGATCTCATCGCCGACATGACGCCGCATCTCATGCAGGATGAGGCTTTTTTTACGAATGTGACGGATTCGGAAGTTGTGATACGAACAAGCACGCTTGAGCTCATCGTTAGTACCGCGGCATCATCCAGCCTTACCGGCTCTGACGGCGATGCCGTCGCAACTCAGCGAGCCGAATTCGGCCGCCTCAAACATAGTGCCCTGGGCATGTTGGTAGGGGCGGGTTATCACATCCATGGACGAACCGGGACCCTCTTCTACAACATCCGCCACAACAATGAGGCAATCTCCCAAATCTTCGTTCATTTGACGGATGCCGATGAGCAGTCGATTGTATTCAAGGAAGAGCGGGGGCTCTTTACGCTGGATTATTACGGCGGACAGACTCATCTGAAACATTCCTCAAACCCCCGGTGGAATAAAACGTGGGGCGGGTTTGCCATTGAAGATATCGTCGTCGACGAAGCCGATAACCACGTCACCATCATCCTGAACGACAGTACTGCCGCGGATTTTCCCGAGCCCTTCCATGTGCGTTCGCCGTCAGGTAAAAAAATTACAATCAGGCCGAGCAATATGACTTTCACGCAACCGGCCGAGAGCGGGCAGTCACTTCGTCGCGATGCTTGGGAGGTTCCCGATTATGCAGCCGACGCAACTTCCCTGGCACGAAGTCCAACGGCGTATCGTGCATCAGAGGCATCCATCAACGCGCGCGTAGCCGGAACCGGCCTACGCTATATAAAGCGCGATGACTATTCTTTCATAGGCCGTGAACCGCGCGAAGGCGTCACCGATGCTGCTGTGATCGCCCATATGACGCGGGCATTGAACGCATTTGGCGAACAGATCAATAAGACTAAAGACCTAAAGGTCCTTGTTGATCACGAAGAGCGCAAACTTACTTTGCTCTACGGCTATTCCGACCGAACGGTCCCGGTCGCGCTGGGATCGAAAAGGAACCTCGCGTCGGTGCACGTCGCGGTAACGCCAGGCCGCCCCGAGCATTTTGAGGTATATGTCGCGGTCCTGGAACTGACCCGGGAAATGCTCGATGAGATTGAAGATATCCGGGACAGTGTGCTGGAAGACGGTGATGAGGAAATTACGGCCATTGCCGATGAGCGCGGCTTATATGTGGATTCACCCGGCCTTAAATTTGTCGTACGACAGGCCGCAAGGTCGGAACTGCGGGCCGAGCAATTGCCCCCGGCATCGACGGTCAACGAGCAGTTCCCGGCCCGGTTTCAACAGCCTGGTTTTGCGTTTGAGATGCATCTGATTGATAACAAACCGCATGCTTATATGAACCTGCAATTTAAAGTCGGCGAGCAGTATGTTCAATTCCGCGCACTCCAGCCGTACCGCCTGAGCGGTGCTGACACCGTCTATTTTAAATTCCTAACCGCCGACGAACCCATCGCCGCCGCCGCTGTTGATGAAATCGAGTCGGCAGATGCTCCCGTATACCTGAGCTTCGAGAGAAGAAACCCGCGAGACCTCAGCGAAGGAATACGAATTGTTATGAACCCTCGTTTCTCAGAGCTGGCTCGTTTTATAGAGATGCTTGAAGCCATGGGACTGGCTCCGGATGATCGCGGTATTTATTCCGGACGTTTTTACGACTCGGAAAATGACAGTGCTGACGGGATTCCGTTCGAAATTGCGGTCCCGTCAGAAGGGGAGGTGTCCAGTCAACCGCTTGCCGAACCACGCGGCCCGCATGCACTCCAGCTCGACGAAGCGCTGATCGACAGCCTTACCGACAGTGTCGCCTCATTTGTAGCCATTGCGCCGGCGAATACCGGCGACGAATTGACCGGTCGGCACCGCGAGTTGTTGGCGAATATTCAAACCGCCATCGATGCCATACGAAGAGAAAGCTCCCTCGATGAATTCGTTGACGAAGTACAGGGCAGTGCTCTCGCCCTTGGCGATCTGGTTCTATCGAATGGCGATCTCGCCCTTGTCACGAATATAGAGCCGCTGCCGCCCCCGCAACCCGATACGATTGCGTTTATGAATATCGCCGGCAATGTCGCTAGCGACACAGCGACAGTGTCAAAAACTCCGGCACCTGAGAAAATTTATCGCGTCAACCTGCCTAAGATGAGCCTCATCGTATTCATGCGGCAGCCGCTCTTCAACCCGCCTGCAAGCGAAGAGTTGAGCGTGAGCACTCCGATTGGTGCTCCGGAGATCGCACGCGATATTTCGGATGTGCTGCTCTACGACAAGATGCGGGACGGGGACATGGAAAAGGCCGACCGGCTATTCGAAGACTGGGTTCTCAAACATGCGCCGAATATCTCGGTTCTTCGGGACGGTGCCGATCAAAATGACCTTATTCAGTTCCCACACCGCGAAAACATGACCGCGATGAGCACCTTTGTCTGGTATTCCACATTAAGAGACGTCAGGGACATCGAATTCTCCAGATGGAACGACGGACAGCTTGTCTTCACCGCCGACGGGGAAACATTCAGTCTCGGTAATTTCGGTACGGGCGAACAGGCAAGGGAGAAAGTCTCTCTTGATTATGTTTATCCTACCGAGGAGCGGCGTCAGGAGCTTTACGTCACAGTCAGGGATTGGGACTTTCAAACTGCCCGGAAATTAGACCGCATTGAAGGCTTTATTGGGGAGCGATTTCCTTCCGTCACAGTCGAATCACCCGACTTTGACGACAGGCACATCCTCAAACTTGAACACGAGAAGTTTAAATTGGTCATCAATCTATTGCCCAAGTCGGCTTCAGCCCCCAGCGAAGGGGCTGCATCGGGTAATTTTGAGCGCATTAAGGCAGTGCTCGAAGCTTCGGGCCTTCCGACTTTTGCGGCGGTCGGAAGTAATCGCCCCGACGATCTCTATGCGAATCTATTTACCTCGGCTTGGGGAGGGACACAGTATGGGGCCACCCTGACGAAACCCAACGGGACATACCAGCTCTATCTGCCTCCCACATTCATGCGTTCACGACATCGTTGGTCTGTTGCATACGATTCAGCAGATGGAAGAACCCGCGTCCATATCACGCAGGGATCGGACGAAGGGGATGCCTTGGACGAAGAGGAGCTCACTCAGGACTTTGCCGAACTGGATCTCGCGTTTGAAGGAGAAGCCGGGCTCGCCTACCTCCTCCGCGATGATTTTGCGGTGTGGGTCTTGCGAACAGATGCTTTTGAGCAAGTCGTGGATCAACTCCAAGCCCACAACTTTCATGTGCGAGGCGATAAGCGAAGCGGTAGCGTTACGGTGCAACTGGATCAAATCAATGCGCCTCAGTATCTTCTCCACCTCTATTCCGCCGATTCTGATGATGGGCAGGCCTTGATTAAACTGGGCAAGGCCCCCGACACGGTGGACAAACGTATTGCTCCATATAGAACGGTCACGCACGCTGAGGCAGAACAGCGCGCAAAGAAAACTTTTGAATTTATCAGGCAGGTTGTCGGCGGCCCCGACTTCGAATATGTCGAGGGTGTGAATGTAGCGCAGATGAGGCCGCATATGGCAAAGCTCGAAGCAGGGCACACGTCATTCTTTGCAGTTACCTATCAGGAAATCACGTATCACAAGCTTGGAAACAGGCGTGAAAGAATGTCCGCCCATCCCGACGAATTCTATATTGCTTTTGCCGATACGGCTGTCGACAGGGAGACATTCGTGATCGCCCAGGACCCCGACTATGGCGTCTATCTGGATCTGAGCGGCAGTGATTTACCTGCGGCCGAACGTGAGAACCGTGTCGTTTCTGAAGATGCTCACGCGATTCTAGGATTTGAATATCCCCAAACGAGACACCTGGTTATTTACGCGAAGGCTGAATTTGTCGAAACGCTATATGCGAAGGAGGGGAAGGCGACCTTCGTCGTGCCCTTTCCCGACAATACACAGATGAAGATCGAGTTCGTGGCTGTGGCCGAGGAAGTAACAGACCCGGCCCGAGACGCGATACCGCCGGCGGCGCAAGCAGAGGCGGCACTTTCACGCGTGGCGATTCCTGATCTCGACTGGCAGTCCTGGGACGAAGTCGCCGCACTGCCTCCGGGTACCCCGTCACATATGGAACATAGGGACCTACTCTTGACCGGCGACGATTCGTCCGAAAGGGTCTACATTCAGGGGCCGTGGGGTGAGGTTCAAGGCCTGAATGTTCGCATCGAGAACGACAACGCGAACTTGCGTATCAGCAGTCGCAGCGAGCTTAGTCCGGTGTTCGTCAATGCTCAATATGGTCCTACCCGAGACAGAAAGGAACACATCCTCAGCATTCCCGAATGGATGATGACGGACCGGTTTATTGACACAGACGGCAGGAACGTCCTGGTGCGGCTGTCAGCCGAGGCTTATCAATTCATTGAACCCCTTGCACGCGAAGCAGGCGATCAATATGAAGGCATTTCGGTCGAAGTGGATTCGGTGAACCGCAATATCCGCATCTCCGGGATATTGACCAATATCTATTTCGACTTCGCCGCTGCCCGCACAGGCACGGTAACCGCACCTGCTGATGCCAAATGGACTAGGCTGAAGGAAGTTCTTCTTGCTGAGGGTACCGAGGAAGGCCGCCGAGGCCATTGGGGACGAATTTATCTAAAAGACACCGAACCGCTTCGCGGGCTTCTTTCATTAAGCGCTGAGGACGACCCGAGTCGTCTTGAAATTTATGCGGTTAGCAGCAACGGTGTCTTCGGCGTCGCTTTCGATCCGGTTACGCGGCGCATTATCCGTATTAAACCTACGCGCGATGGCTATATTGACGCCTCATGGCTCGGCAATACGCAGGCCCATGAGCCGCTGTACCGGCTGGATGATTTCGCGGAGGCCTACCGGAGCCGCGGCCGGGGCGATATGGAGCAGGACGATCTGCTGATCCGTTTCCGAAACGAGAACGAGGACCGCCTGGTAAATTTCGCTATACAGGGCGGTCACTTTGTAAGCCGGGGCATGGTGCACTGGAGATTCGACCACGCCGCCCGCCTCACGCTCGAGGATCTCGAGACGATCGAATTCGAGACCGGCTTCGACACTATTTGGAACGATGCGGGAATCGCTTCGGAGCTTGCGATGGCCGCTATTCGTCTCATGGAGGAAGTCGTGAGCCGGAATGCAGGCGATGCCGGCAAGGCCTTTACCGTCGAAGCAGCCGCCGCCTCCCTCAAGGGCGTTCAGGAATTGTCCGGCGGAACCTTCACGCAGGAGGATGTGGAGTTCTTCGTCCGCCGTTTCAACCGCCCCACTGCGAAATACCTGCGTTATGCCGACAAAACGGACTCGGATGAGGAGCTCCGGCGCCGCATCGAATTGACCGCGCAGACGCTGGGAATTCCGGCCGGATCCGGCCCGGCCGATGAGACGGGCCCGCAGACCGGAAGTCCCGGCGCCGTCGTAGCCGATCCCGCCAGGTATGCCAATTCCATCCTGGTGGCCGCCGAGGCGTTCCGGAATCAGTATGAGGGGGCGCCAATTATCGGCTACGTTCCGCTCGGGAAGTCGCGCGACCTGCTGCGGCAGACGGTCACCGGGACCCTGGCGTTGATTCTTAGCGAACTCGGCATCGACGAGTCGCAGCCGGAGCGCTATGCCGATCTTGTGGAGCGCCCGGATTCGCTTCCTGCGGACTCCATCCTGTTCAGCGAAAGAGGAAAAGGCCCGAAGCTCATTGTCCATCAGACGGAAGACGAGATCACGACCCAGGACCTCAATGACATGATGGACGAAGGACAGTTCCTCAAGATCCATACGGCACAGCAATCCTACCGGACCATGCGGATGTGGCGTCTCAACTGGGAAAAACTCTTCGGGCTCTCGCCAGAGCAGATTGCCGGCATGGGTCAACCGGAGGCCGCTCGCCGGCCGGCGGCGCGCGGAGACAGTTGGGACCTTCTTCGCAGCGCTTTTCCCGACGCAGGCGGCATTTGGGCAGAGGACAGCGAAGCCTCTTCAGCGGTGCATACCGAATACCGGCTTACGGCGGTTGAAAGTGACGAGACGCAGCATTACACCGCGTCTTTCATTGCCAACCGTAGTGCTTTGATCCGCTTTAATACGATTCAGATTGACGTTCGCACCGGCAACGCGCCACTTACGAACGCGTATGAGATCCTGAGCCAGGATCCCGCCGTGATCCCAGAGCTGACCTGGTTCATCGACCTGGACGACATTCGCGGGACCGAATTTGTGACCGGACGCGACGGCAATCACCTTACGCTCACCCTGCCGGCCGCTCGATACGATGCTTATGCCGCCGCGTATCGTGAACCCGTTCGGATCGCGGGATTGCCCGACCTGCGGCGCAATGCGATCCGCGAATTCATGAGTGAGCGCCCGGTGATTACTCAGAGTTTCATCGTACTGCGTGAGGGCAAGGACACGATCACGCTTCTGTTTGACACGGAACCGGGTAGCACGAGCGCCGATTTGATTCAGACCGCGCCGGCCCTCAGACCGTCTGCGGGCGAAGGAGAAACCCCGGCAATCACCATGACCCTGAACAGTACCGGAACGCGAAGCGAAAAACTTGACAGTCTGTCCCGGGTAGCGGACAAACTTATTCAGAGTTGGTATGCCGTCGATTCGATGACCGAAGTCGAGGTCAACACCAACAAGGGAAGAGGCTCCGATTTCAAAGCGGGCGAGGGCTACACCGATGACCATCGGAAGGCTGCCCAACTGCTTCTGAAGGCGCTTCAATTCAAACCTGCAGGAGAGACGGGTAAGGACGCTAACGTTTTGCGCTTCGACGAAGCTGTCTACGATCCGGCCGCCAGAGCAAATTGGCAGAATCTGCTCGTCAATCTCCGGGCCACCCTGAAGGCGGTTAATGAAAATTTTGACGAACAGCTCTCCCGGACGGCGGGTGCGGAGGACGAACATTACCACCCTCTGCGGCTTACCGATGCACGGCCGGTGCGCGTCCTTCAGAATTTTCTCTCTCAGTACAGCGACAGGATCAATCAGGTCGAGACCGCAAGGCTTTTCATCTTCCTCTTCTCCCGCTATCCCAATGTTTCCGTAGGACGAGTCCGGGAGCTCCTCTTTCCCGGAGGTGAACGAGACCCGATCGAAACCGGGGAGGTCGAACCTCCGAGTGTGGATCCGGCGCCGAGGATCCCAGGCGATGATACGGGCGCTCCGGCTGAGGACACAGGAGATGCTGATGCAGAGCGGAGCGCCCTTGTGCGCGCCAAGATTCCGCCCGAGGCCGTTGAGATCACGGCAGCACTCAATATCGACCAGCGCGATGCCGACGCGAAAGAGCAGATGGAGCAGGTTGTCAGGGAACTCGGCGCGAAGCATAGGGTAAGCGATGAGTACAGCATGCGCGTCCTTAAAGTTAAGGTGCAGGAATTTAACAATCTCGTCACGCACTACATTCCCGAAAATGACGGGCCTCGCCAGGTCTATCTCGAGAGCCACGATGAGGGCAACCTCGAGATCGCTTTTCACAGGGATCCGCTCGAAGGCCCGAACGCGTTGGTCCCGCTCGGGTTTCACATGCATCGCCGGGGCGCGGGTGGAATCGGCACTGAGTCGTGGACCTTTCCGCTGGGCGACCCCACAAATCTGGTGGGGGTCCACATTGTGCCTGAGCCGGACTATAACGGTCACCGGAACATCTACCTGCATTTCCGTGAATTGACTCCGCCCATGATGGAAGTGATCCGGGAATTTGCCAGGGCACTCGCCTATCTTGAAAAGCGCCGCAGCATTCACACCAAGGACGGGGTTATCCAAATCGAAACTCTCTATACAACCTGGCATATTCTGGCAGACAAGACACCGGTTTGGAACCCTGAATCACGGCGTCCCGATTTCACGGTTACAGAAGGCTTCAGTCAGGCTCTGACCAAGGCATTGAAGAAACAAAAGGACACATGGAAGCGAACGGAAAATAAGAATTCGTATGCTAAATATGTCCCTGAGGACCGTGGCCTGGAAGAAGGTAAAGGGCACTTCGAAGTGATGAAGGATTCCTGGCATGATGCGCAACTATTCCTTCCCGGATTGTTTTTTGACTTCACCAAGACTGAGAGCGCGACTCGGTTTGGAGCGACACCTGATAGCGGAATCCTTAAATGGGAAGTTCGAAAAGAGGATATCCGCGGGGTCAGTCTCAAAAGGACCGATGCGGGCAAAGAGCGGCTGGAACTCTACTTTGATGCCGATGAATTTGAGACGTACCGCATTGCGGCCCTGGCCGGCAAGGATTATGACGGCCGGTCGTACGACCGCACGAAGACCGCAGAACATACCGAGATCGACGAGAATGGCGTCATCACGGTAACAAGCGATGACGGCGACGAGATCGTGTTTATATTTAATCAAAGTCACACACCAAGATCGGATCGGCGGCTCGCGCCTGTCAGGCGAGGCGGCCCGCTGCTGACGACACCGGACGAGCTACGGCGTGTGCTCGCACCCTTTGAGGGTTTCAGGGCCGCTGCTGATCTTTTGGAGATCGAGCCCAGTTTCGAATACGGCCAGCTGAAGATGAAGCATCGGCTCGGTATTCCGCCACAGGTTGGCGCCACGATCGTGGCTGAAAACGGGAACGTGGTCGGCGGCGAGCTCATGCTGATTCAAGACGCCCGCGCCGGTGAAATCGTGGGGCCGGCCATTCACACTCAGGGCTTCAAAGGAATCCGCGTTCGCGTTGATGCGGATCCGGAAACGGGCATCCAGCACAAAGTCATCGAATTCCATTTCTCGGGCTATGTTCTTCCGAGCACCGAAGACCTCGTAAAAATACGCACTCATGCGGCCTTCAAACAGGCCCTGCTGCTTAAAGGCCAATTCCGCGAGGACGTGCATTATGAAATTCTGGCCGGCAACGATGTCGAATTCCTAAATACGCTTCGAGGCAATGCAGAACCGCGCGGAAACGAGTCCGTCTCGCCCGCATCTCAAGCGCTTGTCGGTGACCGGCTCGCTTCGGAAGCCGAACCGGCGGGAGAACCAAGAGAAGAATCGCCGCCTTCTGCGCTGGAACAAAGGGAGCTGCGCGCCGTTTTTGTGGCGGGACGATTTGACGAGTTCCTTGAGCGCGAGAATTCGCCCAAGTTATTGACCGGCCAGCAGGTGCTTAAAGCACTGCACAAGTTTGTTCGCTCGACCGAATACGAAATCGAACTTGAAGAAGCCGAGGCGATTCTTAAGCATCTCAATGATTCCTATGCTGCATATCAACTCGAGACAAAGATACTATCTGCCGAAGCGCAGATAGAAAGCGAATGGGCCCCTACTTTCACTGAGGCCCTCGGAGGCAACGCCCTATTTACTCGATTGAGGACACTGGACTTTTCTGCAACCCTCGATGGGTTGAAAAAATTCTTATCGGCATTCCGGGGTGCGGGCGAGGGCATTATCCAGGTTGAGGACATTGCCAACTTTGAGGTCTTTACGGGCAAGGTCCTATCGGTCGAGGTCATTAATGAGATCGCGGCCTACGTTAACACGGAAGGCGGATTTACCCTCGACGCACAGTTCGCGGATGATGAATTAGATGATTTTGCCCGTGAGTTGAAAGAAACCCTTCAAGATGGCCGGCCTATAAGGCAAAAACTCTTAGTGTATCTCGATAGTCAGGATGAGTACGGGGAGAACGTAACGGGAACCTGGCCGGGCCCGAATGACCAAGGCACCTTCCGCGCTTATACCGTAACGCAGTTAATCGCGGCCCTCATCGAATTCGACCAAGCCAATGACCAATCACTTGACGATATTACTATCGAGGCGCTAGTGCGTGAGTTAAATGCACGAGGCGGGCAACATCGATTGCTGCAAACGGCACGCACCCCCGGAGAACTCACCGAATGGGTCGAAGATATTACCACAGCGGTGATTGCGGCGGGCCGCGACAATGGCTTCAGCCCCTTTGATGATGCCTACGGCTTAGGCGAAGAAGATTTTAGAGTCTTTTGGGAGCAAATCTTTACGGGGTTACAGCGACTAAACTTGCGCACATTAATCGCGGAAATCGTCCGCTTTGAAGCCTATACCGGCAATGAACTCCCGGATGAAGCGATCGAAGCTATTATCGCGGGCGCCAATGACCGGAACGGGCGGCTTTTCGTACTTGAGCAAATTCTTGATGAACGGGGACTCGGACGCGCGGCGCAGAACGCCAAGCGCGATGTGAAACGGGCCCGGCTTAAGCGTCCGAACACAGACATGCGTTCCGAACTGAGGAGTGCCGTATTCGATAAGGATGAGCTCGACAGCATGTTCTTTGAAATGCAATACGGCACGGATCAGGGTTTCCTTAGTACGTACAAGCTGACAGATGCGGATGGCCTGATATTGAGACTGCTGGCTTTGCACGGAGACAAGCTCGACTGGTTTAGCGGAACTATCGAGGTTGTTCGCGGGCCTGTCAAAAAGGCGGGAGACAACATGTTCCTGCATCTTGATCTTGAGGAGATATTGCGGGAATTCACATTTCAGATAAACGGGAAGAACTCTCACTTCCTTCTGCGTCAGAGGGGTGAGAAATTTGACGTTGTTTTGAGAGAATCGCTGGTGAACTCTTTCTTGAATGGTTACGCGGCGGGTGACGTGACCGTCGTCGAGGCCTTGGCCGGCGCTCTTAATGTGGAGGGAACCGAAGCTGCCATTGCGAAGCGTCGATCAGCCCTCATTGAAAGTGCGCAATACGCCAACACCTTGTTCCGGGATCTTGTGCCGCATATGCGCGCGCGCACTCCCGAGAACCTTGGTGCCGAGCGCTACATGATCGTCTCACAAGACGTTGTGGCTAAGAATATGGGGTTTGCCCGTACGGCGCGCTTCCTGGCGGGTATGGGCTATCGCCTCTTTGTGCGGCTGAATGAGATGCCTCAGAATGAGCAGGCGATTGAGAACTTCCTTTCTATATATCATCTCGAGGGGCTGGCGCGGGAAGACTTCATAACGCCTGTCTACGGTAACGCGGTACAAGTAACAGCGCAGATGCACCGCGCCGGTGTGCGATATCAATTGACAGCAGAGAACCTGATCACACTAGGGTTCGATAGCGACGGACTCGCGAATGAATTTGCAGAATACAGCCACCTGGTCTTGGGCGATGAGATATTGGGCAAACGCCGCGATGCTCGTGCCGATGCACCCACGGCTTTAATCGCGGCATTAATTCTAGAGGCGCCCGTAAAAATCAGAGAACTCGGAGAGGAAATTGTTACGGTTACGGATGCAACCCGCCGTTGGGACTTGCACCAATCCCCGGTGGCCTTCGACATGTCGGAGTTTCTGGCCGATGAGGTCGAAAACTATCATCGTTTGGCAAAGGCTCTCAGCGCTTCGGCGTAAGCCTCTTGAGCAATTTCATTATTTTCCTGGGCATTTGTGTTTGAGCGGCCTTCCACTTCTTTTCCTCCGGTGTTGTCTCAACCCAAGCGACATGCCGCTGCATACCTTTATAATGCGGATTGGGGGTCCTGTTTAAGGCATAATAATAAACGGCCAATGAGTTCCTTCTCCGGCCTTCGGGACAGGTCAATGGCTGCGGGTGCCCATGGTAGGAATACGTTCCCGTATCAAAAATAACGCAGCGATTATAAATCGGCAGAATCCGTTTTTCGCACTGAGTCGCATCCCGGTTCCATAATTCAAGATGGCCGCCGTACTCTTCACGCCAATCTTTGTTCAAAAATAGAATCAAGTTATAACGCTGATGAATCATATCGCCGCTTTTAATGGGATGCCGGTTCGTGTCGGTATGAATCATGAGCTTGCCGCCGCGGCCCGTCGAGTGAAGGCCGCAGCCATTAAAAGAGGGGTCGACCAGTAAGTCAGTAGCCCTTGTCAAAGACTTGAGGAAGCGAAGGAATGTGCTGGAAATGAGCTGGCCCATAAAATGACGCGTGAAAGGGCCGAATTTTGCATCATTCGCTACGCCCACCTTCTCAATATTCTTGTCGCCCGTATTTTCGGTCTCGCCGGGCCCCCAGAGTTTCCATTTGATTTGATTGATCGCTGGGAACTCATCGACGGCAATATCCAGTATTTCAGGAGGCATAAAGTTGTCGATAACGACATGCGGGAAGGGCTTGGCGGATGCGAATTCGTCTCGATACTTGTCCGCAACTTGCAGCAATTCTTGTGCGTCGAAATAAAAAGCCGGTATCTTTTCCGTAGGAATTGACGTGATTTCAGGCATAATTCAGCTATATTACATCTATGAAGATAAAGCGCAAAGCTCAAAAAATACTCAGAAACTCAGTCAAACAACTGTATAGCACCGCTTCTATTAGGCGGTCTCTCATTCGTTTTGCTGTTGCCAGGCTAAGCGGGGACTATAGAGCGCGTCTCTATGCGGAGGCATTAGAGCGCCCTCATTACGGGTATTGCGTCTACAATGCGGCACTTCTGGCTAAAAAGCTCGGGCATAAGCGGATAAGCATTTTAGAATTTGGGGTTGCCGGAGGGGAGGGGTTGCGGAGTCTGGAATATCACGCGACTCAAGTCAGCCGTCTCTTATCCATAGAAATCGAGCTCTATGGTTTTGACACAGGCACCGGCTTACCGGACCCTGTGGATTACAGGGATCTTCCATACCACTGGCAGGAGGGGTTCTTTCGCATGGATGTGGAGAAATTAAAGGGGTCGTTGAAGCGCGCGAAACTAGTCGTCGGCGACATTGCGGATACAGTTAAAACTTTTACCGCGACTTATAACCCTGCGCCGATTGCCGCAATTATGTTCGATCTCGACTTTTATTCCTCAACGACCGCCTCTTTTGAGATATTCAACATCCCGCGATCTTACTATCTTCCCCGCGTGTTTTGCTATTTCGACGATGTTCTCGGCGGAAACGTGGAGCTTTACAACAGCTATACGGGAGTCCTTCTGGCGATCAAGGAATTCAACGAGGGCCGGGATGAGAAAAAGATAGATCGGGCGCATTACTTGCTGGCTAAGCCGCTGCAGAGTAAATGGTATCGGCAGATCTATGTTTTTCATGATTTTGCGCACGAGTCCTATAATTCGTTCATTGGAAAGCGAAACCCGCAGCTTTCTCTAAAGCCCGTCTAATCAGCATACTAGGAGAGTTATCACCAGCTAGTGATAAGGCGCAATTCCTTTCATATATTCTCAGTTTTAACTGTGAATCTAACTCTCCAAAGGGGTTGTCCTCAAAGCATTTATAGCTTAAAATGGGCGCTTGCTGCACATGTAGTCAAGTCGAGACTTGACCCCTTCGAAAGGATGTATGAAGAAAGCGCTGATCACGGGTGTTACGGGGCAGGACGGGAGCTATCTGGCGGAATTTCTGCTCAGTATGGGCTATGAGGTTCATGGCTTAAACCGGCGGTCGAGTTCTATTAATACGCAGCGCATTGCGCATCTGATAGATGAAGAGGACACCACCAATGAGCGGTTCTTTCTTCACCACGGTGACCTCGGCGATTCAGGAAAGCTCCTCGATCTTGTCCATAATGTAAAGCCCGATGAGATTTATCATCTCGGGGCACAGAGCCACGTCAAAGTCAGCTTTGAAATTCCGGAGTACACCCTCGATGCCAATATCCTGGGCACGGTGAGGTTGCTCGAAGCGGTACGGCGCAGCGGCCTCCAGACAAAGATTTATCAGGCATCGTCCAGTGAAATGTTTGGAAGCACCCCGCCGCCGCAGAATGAACAAAGCCCTTTTCATCCCCGTAGTCCCTACGCCGTCTCCAAAGTTGCGGCGTACTGGATCATGGTGAACTATCGCGAAAGTTACGGCATGTTTGCCTCCAACGGAATTCTTTTTAACCATGAGTCTCCGCGCAGGGGAGAAACCTTCATCACCCGAAAGATTACCCGCGCCGTAGCCCGCATCAAAAAAGGGCTTCAAAAGAAACTCTATCTGGGAAACCTGGAAGCACGCCGCGACTGGGGCTTTGCTCCCGAGTATGTCGAAGGCATGTGGCGTATCCTGCAGTTGGACAAGCCCGATGACTTTGTCATAGGCTCCGGTGAGACGCACAGCGTGCGCGAATTCGCGGAGGCTGCCTTTTCTTACGCGGACATGGATTGGCAGGAGTACGTCGAGGTGGATCCGCGGTATTTTCGCCCGGCCGAGGTGAACAACCTCGCCACCGAAATGGCAAAGGCGCGGGACATGCTGCATTGGCAGCCGCGCATCAAGTTTCAGGATCTCGTTAAAATTATGGTCGACTACGACCTTGAGTCTCTTGGACTTACTGCCAAGGGCGAGGGCAAAAAAGTCCTCCGGAAAAAGATGCTCTGGCTTTCTGAAAAACAAAAGTTTGAAATCTTCCAAAAGGATCTCGAAGAGGCGCTCTCGACACACAAGAGAAAGTCTTAAATTGTGAAGAAACTCACCATCCAAATGCTGCAACCCAACAGCGCGTACGGCAAGCAGCAGTACCTACCTTACAGTGTTGGCATGTTGATATCCTACGTGCAGCAATATCCCGATCTCTACAAAAAGCTCGAATTCCGGCCTCTGCTTTACAAACGTGACAAGGTCGAATCGATTGTCGGCCAGATCGGCGAGGTGGATGTGTTGTGTCTGTCGAGCTATATTTGGAATTTTCGTTTAAATATGGCAATCGCTTGTGAAGTGCGCAAGCGTCAGCCCGGTTGTCTTATTGTTGTGGGCGGACCTCATGTGCCTGACCAAATCGAAGGCTTCTTTGAGCAAAATCCCTTCCTTGATGCGGCCTGTCACCGCGAGGGGGAAAAGACGTTTTGTCATGTGCTAAAAGCCATTACCAAAGACCAACCCCTCAATAACATTGACGGCCTCTCTTATTACGACCGCGCAACCGGAGAAATTTTCAAGAACCCCATGCGGACGCGAATCGAACATCTTGACGAAATCCCGTCGCCCTATTTGACCGGAGTTTTTGACCACCTTTTCCGGCCTGACAATGATGTCGAGTGGCAGGTGATGTGGGAAACAAACCGCGGATGCCCGTTTACGTGCACCTTTTGTGATTGGGGTTCTGCCATTGCAAGCAAGGTGCGGAAATTCGGCATGGACCGGCTGCTGGGCGAGATTCAGTGGTTTGCGGATCATCGTGTCAGCTGGGTATTCGGCTGTGACGCCAACTTTGGGATTCTCCCGAGAGATAAAGAACTTGCGGCGGCGCTAGCTGAAGCCAAAGAGAGAACCGGCTACCCCCACCAGTTCCGAGTGTGCTTCACGAAGAACAGTAACAATCGTGTTTTTGGCGTCGCCAAGATCCTGCATGACGCTCACATGTCAAAAGGGGTGTCGCTCAGTATGCAGTCTCTCGACAGCGAAACCCTGGCAAACGTGCGGCGCGACAACATCAAGCTTGAGGTCTTCCATGAATTGCAGGCCCGTTATCTCGAAGAGGGCGTCGCTACATTCTCCGAGCTCATCATCGGGCTACCCGGCGAAACTTATGAGAGCTTCAGAAACGGTCTGGATGTTTTACTCGACCAGGGGCAGCATAGCGGCATCAATATCTATAACTGTTCGGTCATGCCGAACGCCGAAATGGGAGATCCTGAATATCAGAAAAAATACAAATTACGAATGGTGGATCAGCCGATTTTTCAGGCGCATGCCGCCCGGCTCGCAGATGACGTCATGGTCGAATACGAACCGATTGTGATAGAGACTCACAGCATGACCGTCGCCGACTGGAGGCGCATCTATCACTTTGCTTGGGCGGTGCAGTGCTTTCACTTACTCGGAAGCCTTCAGGCCGTCAGTGTACTTTTAAGGAATAGGTACGGCGTGCGGTACAGCACTTTTTACGAAGCTGTTATTGAATTCGGGCAGAGAAATCCCGGCAGTGTTTTGAACAGCGAGATGGGGATACTCGACGGAGTGCTCGATAATATTCTTTCAGGCACGGGCTCAGATCAGTACCTGACGGAGTTTCTCGACATCACCTGGCCGCCGGAAGAAGCGTCCCATTTGCGTTTTGCAAAGGATATCGACGGCTTTTATCGCGAGTGCCGCCACTTTCTCGATGAGTTTCTCCTTGCGCAAAAAGTCGACATGCCTGAGGCTTTAAAAGATGATCTTATGCGCTACCAGCAAGCGACCTTAGTGCATTACGATCGCCGGAACGACGTTACTTTAAATCTTAGATATAATCTTGATGAGTATATCAAGGGTTGCCGCAAGGGAAATTCTGTAGCCTTCGAAAAAGGAGATTTTAAATACAAAGTAACGGCCACGCATAAACTGGAGGGTGATGCCGAAAAGTTCGCCCGTGAGGTGGTTTGGTACGGAAGAAAAGGCGGGAAATTCATTTACCCCGTGGAGCGAGTTCATGCGGATGATTTTGCATCCATTGGGAGAGGCGTGTAGCCATGGGCGCAGACCCAAAAACCGTGTATGTCGCGATGGCCGCGGACATTCTTCACCCCGGTCACATGAATGTGATCAAAGTTGCCCGGGAATACGGTGATATCGTAATCGGCTTACTCACGGACAAGGCGATCGAGGAATACAAACGGTCGCCATGGATGAAGTACGACGAGCGCAAAGCGGTCGTAGAAAATATTAAGGGAGTCAGCCGCATTATGGCGCAGGATTCACTGGACTATGTGGCCAACCTGCGGGCGCTCAAGCCCGACTATGTCGTGCACGGGGATGACTGGAGGAACGGCGTTCAAACTGAAACTCGGCAGAGGGTCATCGATGCGCTTAAGGAATGGGGCGGGAAACTTATCGAAACGCCCTATACGGCGGGGATTTCTTCAACCGCCCTTATGGAAAGAATGCGAGCCCGGGCGTCGGCGCTTTAATACTTCAGGGCACTCCACTTCTTTTCAGTATAGGCGCGCGTATCGTTCTTATTGAACTCGTAATTATACTTCGCAGCGAGCTCTGCAATTTCCGTTCCCCTCCACAGCCCCGGGACATCAATCAGGCCCTGTTTATAGGACATACGGAACAGATTCACTGAAGGATCAATGAACCCTTGGCGCACGCACTCCGTTAAAAGCTCCGAGCCTACGATCGGAACCGCAGCAAAGAAAGACGCACTGCTAAATTCACACTCCTGAGCAAAACGGTAGGTTGTTGCCATCTCTTCAAGGGTCTCGCCTTCATGCCCGAACATGGGCGGCATGCCGATGATGAAGTAGCCGTGCACGTGAAGACCGATCTGGCGGGCATATTTTATAAGGTGTTTAGTCTTCTCGAGATCAAGAGGCTTCTTTATGAGCTGGTCAAGGACACGCTGCACACCGCTCTCGATCGCGAACGTCAGCTGATAGGCACCGGAGGCCACCATCAAATCGAGTAGCTCTTCATCCATTCGCCAGAGCGCCGTGCCTTGCGGGGTTTGCCAAGGCAGGCCGATCTCCCGAAAAGAACGGAAAAGAATTTTCGCATGTTTCATGTCGTTGGTGATGTTGTCATCCTGAACATGGAACTCATTGATGCCGTACTGTTCCTTCAGCGCAATGATCTCTTCGACCACGTTCTCGGGACTGCGCCGCCTGAGTTTATTGCCCCAAAAATTGGTCGTGGTGCAAAAGGTGCAGTGTGCGCTGCATCCGCGGCTCGTGTAAATCTGTGCGACTCGGTCGCCCTTCGTGTAGGGAGACTGATAGGCGCGGTAATCAAAATATTTTTCCATGTCATAAAGATGCCACGCGGGAAAGGGGATCTGATCCAATTCAGACCAATTATTCAAATCGTTCTTGGACCGTGAACTTATGAGCACGTTTTCGGAATTGATCTTGATTTCATCGCCCTGACGAAAAGCGATGCTCCCGATCTTTTCGACATCGTAGTTACCGTTAAGATGTTCGAGATATTGGAGAAACGTCAATTCCGACTCGCCCAAAAATACGACATCAAGATTAGGATCCGAGAGGCAGGCTTTGGGAAAGTAACGGGCATGAGCGCCGCCAATCGCCGTAACCACCCCGGGCTTGGCTTGTTTGGCAAGCTTCAGGAGGTTTTGGACATTGTCAGCTTGATTGCTGAAGATGCTTGAGACCCCAACGACGTCAGGGTTGAACTCGCGTATCGCCTCGATAACCCCTTCATCGTGAAGTCCGTAACTGATGAAGTTTCCCTCCGCATCAATGGGAATACCGTCATTGTAACCCTCAGCAAAAACATCAAGAATTTTGACGGTGTATTCATGATTCTCCAGCACGGCCGCGATGTAGCCGATGCCGAGGGGATAGGTGCATCTGGGGTAATCGTTTTTGAAGAGGGTCGCGGCCGGATTAAGAAGGAAGACGCGGTTAAACTTGCGGCGATGGGGGGAAGTTATAGCCTGGGGCATTGTGACCCATTTGCCGACTTTTGGGGTCCCCGGATCAATCTCTTGCTTCCCGAGAGACCCCACCGTTAGACGTTGTTCATAACTCATGGTGGGCATTATAGGGATTCCTCGGCTCATTTCCAAGGAGTGTTTTGTAACATATTGTTATGAAATGAGTTAGGGGTAGTTTTAAGGCTTTGACGGTGTCGCCTATATTCGCTATCATAGGCACCTATTCCACCGAGTGCCGGAGAGGGGCTATCGTCCTATAATGAACAGAAAAACCACCCAACTGCGCCAGCTCTTTTCGCGGGGCGGCATCATCCGCGTTATGGGAGCGCACGACGGTTTAGGTGCGCGCCTCATCGAGCGCAATGGTTTCGATGCCGTCTGGTCGAGCGGACTGGAAATCTCCACAGCGCATGCACTCCCCGACGCCAATCTCCTAACCATGACTGAGAATCTGGCTGCAGCACAAGGCATTAACGATGCCACCCATCTACCCGTCATCTGCGATTGCGATACCGGATACGGCAACTCAACCAATGTCATGCACATGGTTAAGAAATACGAAGCTGCCGGACTGGCGGCCGTCGTGATTGAAGATAAACGTTTTCCTAAAATAAACAGCTTTATTCCCGGCAGACAGGAACTTGCAGGGATCCATGAATTCGCAGGCAAACTTCAGGCGGCAAAGAGCGTTCAAAATGATCCTGATTTTATGGTCATTGCGCGCACCGAAGCGCTCATCGCCGGATGGGGAATGGATGAGGCATTGCGGCGCGCGATTGCCTACGAGCAGGCGGGCGCGGATGCGATTGTCATTCATTCCCGGTCCCGCATGCCGGACGAAGTCTATGAATTTGCTTCTAAGTGGAAGGGGTCGGTTCCCTTGATCGCCATCCCCACGATGTATCCCGATGTGACCGCAGCTCAACTTGAAGCCGCCGGTTACGGCATGGTCATCTATGCCAATCACGGTCTACGGGCATCGATACGCGCCATGGATGAAGTCATGCGACTGATTGCGGAAACGGGATCTTTGACCGCCGTTGAGGGAAAGATCGCCGGGATGGATGAGGTTTTTGAAATTCAGCGTATGACTGCCATGCGGGAAGACGAGAAGAGATTTACGGGAAGGGAGTCGTTAAATGCTGTGATCCCGGCGGCCGGCAATCACGCCCTCGAATCCGATTTGGGAGATGTCCTCGGAGACAAACCCGTTTGCATGCTGAATGTCGGCGCCAAAACACTCATTGACCGGCAGACGGATCTATTGCGCTCGGCGGGAGTCAGCGACATTTGGATCGTGGGCGGTCATCAGCATGACAAAATCCGCTCCGATGGTTCTCATATCATTCACAATCCCCGATACGACACTTGTCATAATGCCTACTCACTGATGCAGGCCGAAGCGCATATGGGGACACGATGCGTCGTGGCTTATTCGGATATCATTTATGATCGCCAAATTCTTAATCATCTGCTCATGAGTCCGCATGACATTACACTCGTTATGGATCGTGCGTATCAGACGCTTCCGGCGCGAGATAAAAAACATGATTTGGTGATCGCAGAAAATTCATCCGTGGGGTTTGAGTCGCGGCGGCTCGACGCCAGTCTCTTCCTTCCGGTGCGCCGTATCGGAAAGGAACTCGACAAGGCTCGGGCCAATTATGAATTCATCGGACTGGCCTTATTTCAGGGGCAGGGCATTCATGAACTGCGAGCGGCCTGGCGTGACGCACTATCGAAATTCCGGGACAAGCAGTTTAACGAGGCCCCCTCGGCCGAAAAGGCTAGTTTGCCGGACCTGATTCAGTATCTCATTGAACGCGGTGCCGGCGTGTATGGCATGCAGATTGAGCACGGCTGGTCCGAGATTCAATCGAAAGAGGACTACCGCCGCGTAGACTCTTATTTTCAGCCGTCTTCGGCTCAGCCGTCTCAAGTCGTATGATCGAATCCGGCACGTTCGTGCAACAACTCAAGAATGAAGGTTTTCGTTTTTTTACGGGCGTGCCTTGTTCCTTCTTTCAATCTGCGATCAACGCTGTGGTTGACGACAAGTCTTTGAAGTATGTCACCGTACCAAACGAAGGCGCGGCCTTGGCTGCGGCATCGGGCGCCATACTTGCCGGAGAACCCGCTGTAGTCCTAATTCAGAACTCCGGTTTTGGCAATTTGATCAACCCGCTGACATCGCTGAATATGATTTATGGGCTGGGTGTTCTTATATTTATCAGCGGGCGCGCCTATGGCGTCGCCGATGAACCGCAACACGAAATTATCGGTAAGTCTATGGCAGGAATGCTCGACGCGATGGGTGTTGCTTTCGAAGACCTGCCTTCCGAGCCCGAGGCGCTACGGTCTGCTTTGGGACGTGCGCACCTGTGGATCCGGAACGAAAAGCAGCCCTTTGTTTTCTTTGTGCGCAAGGACACCCTTTTGGAATACGCCGGGCCATCCGGCAAAGACGTCTACCCGCTAAAACGAATTGATGCCATAAAGATCATTGCGGAATCGATAGGGGACAATGACTATGTCGTTGCGACCACGGGCAAGCCGTCACGCGAACTCTTCAAGATCAAGGATAGGGTCCGCAATTTTTACATGCAGGGTTCCATGGGGCATGCGGCGGCAATTGGTTTGGGGGCTGCACTCAGTCGTCCGGATGAGAGGATTATCGTCCTGGACGGTGACGGCGCCATTTTGATGCACCTCGGTATCCTCTCTTCGATTGGGCATTACCGGCCAAAGAACTTCTATCATATTGTTCTCGACAACGAGGCTTACGAATCAACGGGCGGCCAAGATACGACCTCTGCCTCCTCCGATTTGTGCGCTGTGGCGCATGCATGCGGCTATGTTTGGACTAAAGAAACGTCTACAGCAGATGAGTTAAAGCGCAGCCTTGAAGAGCTCAAAGGAATTGAAGGGCCGTGTTTTTTAAGAGTTAAGATCAACCGTATTGCTACACCCGATGTCCCGCGCATATCGGGAAAGCACAGTTCACGTGATATCGCCTCGCATTTCTCCGAAGAACTGGCCAGGGGGCGCACTTGAGTTGCGCTTACTGGAATCCTACGCGCCGTCTCATAGAAGAAGGTGCCCTCGACAAACTGGCTGAAGAACTATCAGCTTCCGGTGCCGCAAAGGTATTGGTCGTGCTCGGCGAAAAATCATTTCGTAAGTCGATTCGCTACACAAAACTGCGCGATACGTTGGAACACTTTTCCCTTGTCGAATCTGAGCCCGTCGTCAAAGACCCTTCACTGGTATTCGCACAGTCATTTGCCGAAAAGTATCGCGGCAAGGCTATTGATAGCGTCGTGGCAATTGGCGGGGGCAGCGTCATGGATATGGCGAAACTGACGGCGCTCCTGCTCAATCAGCCGGATGACACGTGGAACACTTTTTGGCGTGATCCGGTGGTACCGATTGAGTTTCCAAATGCGTCACTCCCGCTCGTCGCGGTTCCTACAACGGCGGGCACGGGGAGCGAAGTCACTCAATACGCCTCTTTTGAGGATCACCAGCATCAAAAGATGAGCTTTGCTCACCCTTATCTTTTCCCAAAGCTTGCGCTCGTGGATCCTGAATTGGCCGTTTCGATGCCGCCTGCGATTACGGCCTCGACAGGATTTGACGCACTATCGCAAGCGATCGAGGCCTATTGGTCCATCCATCATATGCCTTCCTCAGACACCCATGCACTGCGGGCTATCCCGTTGGTTTTAGAACAGCTTCAGCGTGCCGTCGAAAAACCTGCCGATAGGGATGCTCGTTTCGCCATGGCAATTGCAGGCAACGAGGGGGGCCTAGCCATCGCACAGACACGGACGACAGCAGTTCATTCGGTTTCTTATCCCATGACGACGATATTTCACGTGCCGCATGGCCACGCTTGCGCCTTGACGCTTGCCTCATTCGTACGGTTCAACCAGGATGCGATTGAGCACGAGCGAGCCGCCGCACTTTGGAGAGCTCTCGGGGCGGAGAACGCTGAAATGGCCGCTAAGCACATTGAGGGCCTTATGGATAATGTCGGACTCGAGCGCCGACTGAGTCAAGTAGGCATTGATGAGGAAGGACTGGAGTCCATTGTAAAATATGGGTTTAGACCGGATCGTGTAAAGAATAACCCAAGAGAACTCAATGCCTCTCAATTAAGAACAATGCTTGTGGAAATTCTTTGACGCGAAACATGTCTTCAAGTCGAGACTTGACCCCTCGTGATTTTTCGCTAGACTATACGAAATCTTCAGTTATGGCGACTGGAACCGATATAAAGAGATATGACTAAGAGCGCTGAAAAACCTACGATTTGCCTGATTATACCCCCGTCGATTTTTCTGTTGGACGAGCGGGTCTTCATTAGCGTCGGCATTCTCAAGATTGCGGCGGTTCTAGAGAGGGAACATTACCCTGTGGACGTGCTAGACCTCTCGGGCGTTGAAAACTATGAAGCCGTTATTGAAGACCACATTAATAACAGCCCGGCCCGAATCTTTGGCGTTACGTCGACAACCCCGCAAATGCCGGCTACCGCGAGAATCGCAAGGCTAATTCGTAAGCTCGTTCCTGAAGGCAGATTGATTCTTGGCGGACCTCACGCAACGTTGGTCCATTCTGCTTTCAAGAAGGAAAGCATCGAAGGGAAAAAGGGGCGGGGAACAGTTGCTATGGATAGCATTCTAGCACTCTATGACGTTGCCGTAGTCGGTGACGGTGAAGACGCCATCTTTGAAGCCATTGCTGAAAATCCGTCGCAGATCGTGGACGCAAATGACCGCACATCCAGGCTTTTTTTGACTAACCAAAGATATGACAGCCTTCCGTTTCCCGCGCGCCATCTCATCGATATCGACAGCTATCATTATTTTATAGAGGGACATCGCACGACAAGCCTTATTGCTCAGCTTGGCTGCCCCTTTGAATGCGGTTTCTGCGGGGGACGGCAATCGCCGATGTTGAGAAATATCCGTATGCGCAGTATGGACAGCATCATTGAAGAGATGCGGCACATCCATGTCACCTACGGGCATACCGGATTCATGTTTCACGATGACGAACTTAATGTGAATCCGAAAATGATCGAGCTTATGACCAAAATCGTTGACCTGCAAAAGGAACTCGGGGTTGATTTTCGGCTTCGCGGGTTTGTTAAAGCGGAACTCTTCAATGACCGGCAGGCGGAAGTGATGATGAAGGCCGGTTTCCGCTGGCTCCTGACCGGTTTTGAATCGGGAGACCGCAGGATCTTGACGAATATTAACAAAAAGGCGACCCGTGAAGACAATTCGCGCGCCGTACAGATCGCCAAAAAACAGGGCCTTAAAGTTAAAGCGCTTATGTCTATCGGGCATCCCGGCGAAAGCGAAGAGTCCGTCATGGCCACACGCGACTGGCTACTTGAAGCAGAACCGGAGGATTTTGACGTCACCATTATTACCACTTATCCGGGCACGCCTTATTATGATTTTGCCGTACCGCATCCGGAAAAACATGGGATCTGGGTCTACACCTACAAGAAAACAGGGGACAAGCTCTACAGCCTTGAAGTCGATTACAATGAAGTAGCCGATTACTACAAAGGAGATCCTGACGGCGGCTATAAATCGTATGTGTATACCGACCACTTGAGTCAGAATGACCTGGTCGATTTGCGTGATTTTGTAGAAAGAGATGTTCGGGATCGCCTTGAAATTCCTTTCTACGCTGGTTCGCCCAGCATCCGCTATGAGCACTCTATGGGCCAATTCGGCAAACAGCTCCCGCCCAATATCCTAAGGCGTTCCGGCGGGGGTGCCCATGAAAAGCTGCCCGTCAGTTAGAATCTGCGACCGTGTTCCTGATTGATTCTTACATCCGAGACCGCCTTGTAAGAAAGGTGCGTGCAAAGAAAGAAAAAATCGCCCGTTTGGGAACTCCCTATACAGAGAATCCCAAAGTTTCAGCGGTTGTCACCTCGTACAATCACAGGGCCAACATCAAGCCGATTCTCGAAGCTTACAGAGCCGCAGACCTTGAGGAATTGATCGTTTGCGAAGATGGTTCCCTCGACGGCTCCCGCGACGAATGGCTCAAGCATCTGCTTAGGCCGAATGATTTCCTGATTGTCTCCAACGAACTGAATGAACTTCGGATCTACAATCGCGCCATCAGTCTCGCTCGCGGAGAAATAGTGATCGTCAATCAGGACGACGATATTCCCCCCCAAGACGCAAGTTGGATTCGTGATGCGGTACGCCTTTTCGACAAGTATCCGCGGTTGGCGATTTTGGGTGCGTTGGAGGGCGCTCAACAGCCAATCTTTACCCTCGACAATTACTACCGCGTCAAATCTCTGGCTGAGCGTCTCGGGCAGGCAAAATTCAGAATACCCCGTAAAGAGATACAACATCGCGATCCCGAACTCGGAGTCGGTTTTATGTTCATCGATGTCGTCAATAACGGGCCGCTGATCTTCCGCAGACAGGCTTATCTCGAACTCGGAGGCCTGGATACGTCTCGTAGTAAGGCAGGGGAATCCATGATGTTTATGGATTACGATCTTTGTTATCGTGCTTGGCTTGCCGGTTGGCAGGTGGGGCTCTATGAGCACGCTCCGTTTGTGACCAATGCGGGCCAGCGAGCCTCGGTTCTTTTTGCCCATGGGGATCGTAAGAAGCGCGGGAAGGAAACTCGCGAATACCTGAATCAAGCTTATTCACACGTCTATGAGGATGTCGGGAGCCGGGCACGTCGGTTGAACGAGGAGTTTCTCACCTTGGCTGATCACAAAGAAACGGTGAATAGTTGAAACCTACGGTTCAGAGGAATGTCTCGGTTGTTGGGCTCGGAAAGCTCGGGTTTCCGTTCTCTGTTTGTCTTGCCAATAAGGGATTTAACGTCTGGGCCGTCGACAACGATGCCGTAAAATTACGCACCCTCAAGGCTGGGCATTCGATGCAGTATGAACCGGGCTTGCGGGCGTTATGGCACAAGTCACGCAAGCGGGTGCACCTCACCGCAGATTACGCGGAAGCGATAGCGAATACTAATATTACATTCGTGGTAGTTCCTACCCCGAGCAAGAAGGACGGCAGCTTTACATCCCGTTATGTTCTGGACGCCTGCCGCAAAATCGGAAAAGTCCTGAAGGATAAAAAACGTTTTCATTTAGTCGTCATCACAAGCACCGTGGTTCCGGGCACGGTGGACACGAAAATCCGGTCTGCTCTCGAGGCCGAATCCCGCAAGAAGTGCGGTGCCGGATTCGGCCTTTGCTACAATCCGGAGTTTATCGCATTAGGCAGCGTCATCCACGACCTGTACCACCCCGATTTCGTTCTCATCGGCGAGTCTGACAAAAAGTCGGGGGACCTTCTGTCTACCGTGTACGCGAAATTCTGCGGGAAGCATGTCCCGCTTGCCAGAATGAACTTCAGTAATGCGGAGCTGACAAAACTGACGCTGAATGCCTTCGTCACAATGAAGATATCCTACGCCAATATGATTAAACAGTTCTGCGAGGGACTTCCCGGCGGAAATGTGGATGTGGTGACCGGTGCCCTCGGACTCGACAGGCGCATCGGCTCCCGCTACTTGAAGGGCGGCCTCGGCTACGGGGGCCCATGCTTCCCAAGAGACAATCTGGCATTACTGCATACGGCCCATAAGATGTCTGTGAGGGGGAGTCTTCCGGAGGCCACGCACGAATTCAACAAACGTGAGATTCACCGCCTAGCCAAGCTTGTGATCGAAAAGCTGCCGCGAGGAGGCAAGGTCGGAATTCTGGGTCTTTCTTACAAGCCGAACACGAATGTTGCCGATGAAGCCCAGGGCGTTTTGCTGGCACGTTTTCTGGCGCGCAAACGTATTCCCGTAATTGTGTATGACCCCGTAGCCACCGATAACGCCCGTAAATTACTCACATCAAGAGTTGAATTTGCCTCATCAAAGGCCGAATGCTTGTCGCAGGCAGATATCGCTGTCATCACGACTCCGTGGGAAAGATTCAAGCGCTTGAGGGGCACGGACTTTAAGCGATCAAAGCGCAAGCCGATCGTGATTGATTGCTGGCGTATTCTGGACACCGCCAAGCTCCGGAACCATGTGGAGTACTTGCCGCTCGGCGTCGGGCGAGAAATAACGGTTCACACATAGAATGAACGCACATGATCCGCTTTACATTTTCTTTCATATTCACAAAACAGCGGGCACAACGTTTGCGATGCATTTGCAGGAAAATCTGGCCGGGGATGAACGCCTAGCTGTTTATCTGAAATCGGTTGAAGTGGATGCCTTTAATGATTCGCTTGCGCAAATGCCACCGGCTCAAAAGGGTAGACTAAAAGTAATTTACGGGCATCGGGTCTACGACGGTATTCATAAACATTTTAACCGCGAGGCCCGGTATTTCACTTTTCTCCGCGACCCCGTCGCCCGCACCCTTTCACACTACAATGGGCAGATGCAGTTACTGGAGAAACGACACTATAAGAAGACCCCGGGCTTACCCTTCCGGCCCCAACCTTTTAAAGAATGGCTCTTCTCGGACACATCGCAGTGGAATGCAATGGCCCAGGAACTCATCCGAGTCTTTTTACAAACGCATGTAGTCCGTGAAGAAATGAACGAGACACATCTCAATACGGCAAAAGGAGTCCTCGACCGGTTCTTTTTTGTGGGAGCTACGGAGCATTACGAGGAAGATGCGTCTTATTTGTATAATCTGATGGGAATCACCAAGTTTGTGCCTGATTGCCGAGTCACCCTAAAATCGTACTACGAGGGGGATCCGGAGGAGGCCAGGCAATGGATACGGCAGAAAGCCCCCCTAGATGTCGCCTTATACTCCCACGCCCTCCGGCTCAGGCGCAGGAGCCAAGTCACAACTTGAATATCATGCCTGCCATATCACATTTCCCGGTGGGCGCCATGAACAATTCTTGAATTCAACCATATTCCCAGGATAGGCCCTCTTGATAAACCGTAGGGCGCGGCGAACATCGCCTTGCGACGTGTTGTCGAAATAAGCCTTACCGTCACAAGCAACGATTCTTATATTCGCACTCATGTAAGTCGTCTATGAAATTAGAATCGAGATACTCCTTACAACGACGGCTTCCTTGCTTCTGTCGAATAAGCTGCAAATCAGGGAGTAGTACAAAAGGTTCCAAGACGGATAACCGATAGTGAGGCCGGTCTTTTTTACGGCACCCTCAATACTGCTGACACCTTTCTCCTGATCTGACAGATAGGAGTTGGGTAATAATTCATGCCGATAATCAAAGACTCTTTTCTGCTTGTCGTTCGTTCCGCAATAATGCTGTTTGCTAATCATAAGATATTTGATGGCATTTAAAGGATAGAGGCAGGCGGGCAGAACCGTACCCCAGAGGAACTTAGGCAGACCCTTTGCCACGTTGATTTCCACCAGTGATTTAATCCTTATATCTCATATTATGAATAACGCGCGTGATAGCGCAGATTCTAATCAATTATGTCATTTTAGCCATCATTTAGTTGCCGGGGCTAAGGGGTCGGGCTAAGGGGTCAAGTCTCGACTTGACTACATGTTGTTTCCTGCGTATCATGATATCTTCGTAACATCATTCCACAACGTAACATAACCTCTATTCACCAGCTCATGGCTCGTCCACTCCGTATTGAATTCGAAAATGCCTGGTATCACGTTATGAACCGGGGCCGGAATCACATGGACATCTTCCGGGGTGAGCACGATTACCGCGTATTTCTTGAGATTCTGACGGAGGCATGCGGCCTCTTTAACGTACAGATTGCGTCTTACTGCTTGATGTCCAATCATTACCATCTGCTGATTCATACCCCTGAGGCAAATCTTTCGCGTTTTATGCGGCATATCGACGGGGTCTATACGCAGAAATACAACCGGTCTTATCAAAAAGACGGATCTTTGTTTAAGGGGCGTTACCGTGCCGTTGTATTACAGGTTGAAAGCTATCTGTTGCGCGTCATGCGTTACATCCATCTGAATCCGGTGCAGGCGCGCATTGTCCATGATCCTACAGATTATCCCTGGTCGAGTCATCGCGACTATATTTCAGTCAACGGCCACCCGAGTTGGCTGCTTGTAGGTTTTATCCTTAATCAATTCTCTTCGCAATCGCACCTAGCCGCAGAAGCTTACAATCAATTCATTACGGCAGGCATTGACAGTGAGACAGAGAAATTTTACTCGCAGGTAAAACTAAAACCAATTTATGCGGATGCCACGCGAACGGCGGAAATTAAAGAAAAGTATCTCGCTCCAAATACCCGTGAGGTGGCTGAAATCCCTGAGAGACGCAAGATCCGCGGAGAGCAAATGGCGAGCCATATCCTGCGGGCAGTTTCACAAAACTTCAGCGTAGCAGCTGCCGGCATCAAGTCATCACGGCGAGGTAAGGAAAACCTGCCGCGTCAGATGGCGATCGCCCTTGCAAGGGAGCTTTCAGGAATGACGCATCGCCAAATCGCCGATTTTTTTAATATTAACTCCTACAAAACCGTCAATAAACATTGCGATCGCTTTGCGAGCAAGATTCGCGTCAGCGACGAACTGAGTGAACAGTACAAGCAACTGAGATCAACATGTCTTCAAGTCGAGACTTGACCCCATGGACCTAACGCGGGTAAAGAAGGGGATTAATGATATTGTTTTTCGGTGGCTGATACGGCCGCATGTCAAGAGGTTGGTGAAGTACAGTCTCAAGGATCAGCGGAAGCACTTCCTTAAGGACAGGAAGATGCATGAGCTGCTCAAGACCCGGCTTGAGTCAATTGACCTTGAGGAGCAGCTCTTCAAGGACGCCAAGCCTTGCGGCAAGCGATTTGAACTGCTTTCGCGTGCCGTGGAGCAGGCCAAACGCTTTGACGGCGGGGAGCTCTGGCTTGAGTTCGGGGTCGAGGCTGGCGCATCCATTAATCACATTGCAGGCGAAGTGCAATCGACGGTCTACGGATTTGACACCTTCACGGGTCTTCCTGAGGCATGGAAGACAGGCCTCTATCATCATGCGCGAAAGGGTAAGCGCAGTCTTGATGCCGTACTGCCGAAGGTGGCGTCGAACGTTGAGTTGATTCCGGGGCTGTTTGAAGACACCTTACAGCCGTTCTTAGAAAAGCATGCGGAGCCCGTCGCTTTTGTCCATATCGATTGTGACTTATACAGTTCAACAAAAACAGTGTTTCGTCAATTAAAGCTGCAAGTCGGGAGCGTGATCGCCTTCGATGAGTATTACAACTACCCAAATTGGAGAGAGGGGGAATACAAAGCCTTCCATGAGTTCTTGGCCGAAAGCCAGATGACAGCGAAGTGCCTCGGTTTTTGTCCGCGATCGGGACAGGCGGCGTTTATCCTATGCTAAGTAAAATTTTACCGAGTTCAGTGAAACGATGGTTTCATGATTTTGTGTTCAGGATCGTCCGTTCCAATTCAAGGCGTATCGTCAAGTATATCCTTGAGGACCGCCACATCCAGGAGCAGCTCAAGGCCCGACTGGAATCCATTGAGCGCGAGGATGAATTGTTTGGTGATGGGGTAATTTTCAAGAACCGCACAGGCCTTATTGAGCATGCGCTGAAACAAGTACCCGAGAGATTACGAAACGGGCTTTACCTGGAGTTTGGTGTAGCCAACGGAAAATCCGTAAACCTCATCGCGAGGAATATTCAGACGAGGGTCTATGGTTTTGATTCCTTTGAGGGACTTCCCGAGAAGTGGGTCACCGGCAAGTACAGCAGTGCGGTCCAGGGAAAACACAACCGCAACAAAACATTGCCTAAAGTGGAGCTCAATGTCGAACTCGTTCGCGGATGGTTCCACGACACTGTCCCCGGTTTCTTGCGCGACCACCCGGGTCCTGTGGCGTTTGTGCATGTCGATAGCGACCTTTATGAATCAGCGCGATACATTTTCTCACAACTAAAATTAGAAAACGAGACCGTGATCGTTTTCGACGAGTACTTCAACTTCCCGGCCTGGAAAGAGGGCGAATATAAGGCCTTTCAAGATTTTCTGACGGCACGCGGAGCAACCGCTCGATGCATTGGCTACTGTCCGCGAAGTCAGCAGGCGGCTTTTGTGCTCTCACTTAATTCCGAAGGAGCTCCGGCTTTTGCATAGTATCCAAACAATAGACAAACCAACCGAGTTTTATAGCGCCTTGGAGAAGGAGGAGACTGCCTGCGTACTCTGCGGTTCTCTGCAGCATGTGCTCGTGTCAAACAGGGACCGCTATCACATGGGCATTCGCACCGTCATGTGTCGGCAATGTGGATTGGTCTTTACGAATCCGCGCCCAAGCCAGAAGGCCATGCGGCAGTTTTACAGAGATTCCTACGCCGAGTTCTACTTCAGCACTCCGCATCCCGCCATGGATTATAGACGGGGGTCGGATATTCATAAACGGGCAAAGAGGTTATTCGGATTTATCCGGCCTATACTTGATGCCAAGGGAAAACGTGCTCCGACCGTGTTCGATGCAGGGTGCGGATCCGGCGTACTGCTGCATCTGTTTCGTAAAGTTTACCCCACCAGTATTCTCTACGGCGCCGAATTGAATCCGGCGCTGGCGCGCTATGCCGCTAAGCGCAACGACGCCATTGTCTATGATGGGGGAATCGAAGAAGCGGTCAGCAGCGGCACCGCCAGGCGCGGATCCTTTGATGTCATTATTCTAAATCACGTCCTTGAGCACCTCCACGATCCAGTAGGGCAGCTCGGCACCTTGCGTGAGCTTCTGAAGCCAAACGGCCATCTTTTGGTCGAGCTTCCCGACATCACATCGCCGTACTGGCGCGATCCCTATGAGATGTTCCATATCGCTCATCTGTATCACTTTTCACCGACCACCTTGCGGGGCGTTCTAAATCGCGGAGGCTTCAATGTAATTCGAGAATTTCCGGCAAAACTTTCAGTCAACCCTTGGGCGATCGCCGTTGCCTGCGAAAGCAAGCTCGATCTACTCGACAGCCGGGACCCGTTCGAAAGTCTCAGCCGTGACAGGTTCGAAGAACTCTTCGCCAAGATTCAGGCCGTTATTTGCGCGAAAGGTTTTTCTAAATCACTCAGGCGCGCCATGCGGGCGATCCCGCCCGTTCGTTTTGTGAGGCAAGCCTTTGCCTACTGTTGGGACTACGGATTTCGCATGGCGTTCGCCAAGGCGTCACACGTGCTTGCGGATGCGTTAGCAACTGCGGCCTATCCGGTTTTATACCCGTTTCTACGCCTGCGTTGGCGTGTGGCACGCATCGCTAATAATCCGGTTTACGAAAAGGCCCTCCGGTCTAAGCGCGTTCTTATTTTGGGCTCCGGCCCCTCAGCGGCCGAGCTTGAGACGATTCCGAATGATGTGGTCGTCATGACCTGCAACCGGGGGCTTCGTCTGCTGGTGGAAAAGAGGATACCGCATGCCCTCGACATCTTCGTCTGTACCGAAAGCCGCATGCAGAGGCTCCCCATGATCACGGAATGGTTATCTGAGCTTAAAACCACCACGATCTTCATGGATCATCCGGGTTTCATCAGGAAGGACAAAAAACTTCGGGATCACTACTCGGAGGTTCGCTACGAGGACGGTCGAGACAATTTTTTCCTGAGTGACATGATTGCCCCCGAAAGGGTGCGGAATCTGAGGGGTAAATCGCGCCATCCGTGGACATCCACGAGCATTCGACAAATGCTGATCGCTCTTCATTACCAGGCCAGGGAAGTCTACTTATGCGGCGTTGATTTAGGCCGCGAGGGCTATTTCTGGGGGGTCAGCGACGCGAGCTGGGACCACGATGACATCGACGAAAACGTCCTAAAGATTGCTTCGACCAAACACCGAAATCTTTACTGCCTCTCCAAGGCCAGCCCGATTACCCAGTATATTTCGCACAAAAGCTTTGATAGCCCAGCCTATGAAACGGAGGTTGCAAATTCATGAGGTCTGAAATCTGCCTCATCCTCACGTCATCAATACAGCCTCTAAGCGATGAGTTCGTCCGGCGGAATGACCCCGCGTTGCGGCTCGCAGATTATAAACAGGCTTTCGAGCAATGGCTGTCGAAGCAAAGCGCCTTTCAAAAGATCGTTTACGCTGATAACTCAGGCCATTCCTTGTCCGAACTGGAGTCCGTCGCACGCAGATACCCCGCCAAACAGGTTGAATTTTTATCCTACAGAGACAGCGACTCTTCACGAGGCAAGGGCTATTGCGAACTGGGCTTGATTCGCTATGCCTTGGAGCATTCGAAGCTTATGTGCGAAACAGATTATTTCGCTAAGGCCAACGGTAGAATCTTCGTTGAAAACATAGAGGCTATTGCGCGGAGGTTACCGGCGCAATTTGACTGTGTTGCCAGTTTCAAGAAAAACCTCTGCGTTGTTCTTTCTCATTTCATTCTTTTCCGTAAGCATTCCTACCTCACGCATATCCAGCCGGCCGCGCTTCGGTTCGTCGATGACACCCAACGGAAATATCTTGAAGAGGGGTTTGCTAAGGCGATCTTATCCGGAATCTCTCACGACATGAGGTGGTATCCCTTTCCGGCAGAGCCCCGCGTAAGCGGTATTCTCGCAACAAAGAGCAAGCGGTATGAGCAAAATGCCTGGTATTCGTTTTGGGGAACCCTCATCTCTGGTCTTTTCCATACTTTCTACGGGACCGCGAACTCCAAATCACGAATGCACGTGCTTGAGGCCCGGGCGCGGCGAGAACAGAATCAGCGCGAGAAGGGGACGACGATCTCGGTTGTTTTGACGGTACACAATAAGGAAGGCCTCATCGAGCGGGTGATCACATCCATATTCAATAACGTCTCGCCGCTGGTCAAAGAGATCATCGTTGTTTTGGACGGCTGCACGGACCGCTCAGAACAAATATTGAGAAAACATACCGAGTCTCAGCAAAAGAGCAAACGGATCATTTACGAATATACGCCTGACGTATTCGAAACCAAGGCGAATAATGCAGGACTCAAACGGTGCTCCTCGGACTACGCCCTGCTAATCCAGGACGATATGGTTATCGAGGAGAAGCACTTTGACCGGCGGCTGCTGCAGCCGTTCCTGCATTTTGACGATGTGTTTGCGGTTACTGCCAAAAATGCCGTCAATGATGTCATCCGCAATGGACGCGTAGTTTCTGAGGACCGAGTGAGTCCGCGCTATTTGCCGCGCAATGTCTTTGCCGTTCGCGACGTGGTCAACCGCGGTCCTCTCATGATTAAGAGGTCATGCCTGGAACAACTCGATTACCTGGATGAGTGGTTTGCGCCTCAGGATTACGACGAGCACGATCTCTGCCTGCGCGCCTACCGCGATTTTGGCTGGGTGTGCGGTGCGTATTCCGTCCGGTATACGTCGAAACGCGGGTGGCATTCATCCATTGTCGGAAAAAATGCGGACTTCATTACACGGGCAAAACTGCAAAATGAACAGAAAATCATCGCACGACACCGCGATCTTTTGGCGGCACCGAAGCACACTGAGGATCGGATTATAGAGTATCAGGAGTACGCGCCGCCTAGGATGTCCAAGCGACTATCGAAGGGCTGGAAACGAATGAATCCGCTTTCCCGGACCGCCAAGCAGTCGTACAAGAAGCCCTCATCATACCCTACTTATGAATCGTATCTCGATCATCAACGGGAAAAAACATCGCATGCAGGCCGGCGTAAAAAGTGGGCCGGAAAAATCGGAGTCAAGCGGAAAGCGGCTTTCCTGGCCGCCTTTGCCCGGCATAAAGATATTCTCAGCCGCTGCAGAAATGCCGCCTGTCTTGGAGCGAGGCTCGGACAAGAAGTTGAGGTCTTGCGTGAACTGGGGCTCGATGCCATAGGGATCGATCTCGTACCCCACGAACCGCTTGTCATAAGGGGGGATTTTCACCATTTGCCCTTCGAGAATCAGTCGCAAGACTTTGTCTTCACAAACTCATACGATCATGCCCTTCGGCCGCAGCAATTTCTTGCGGAAATCGAAAGAGTATTGAAACCCGGCGGGTACGTTGTGTTTCATCTGCAAATGGGCAGAGGATTAGGAAAGTACGACGTCACTCAGATAAGCAGCAGCAGCGAAATCATAAGTCGTTTCGACCGCGTGAGCGTCGAGAGCGACGGCCGGATGGAAGACTGTTGCGCTATGAATTGGGAGATCGTTCTTCGGAAAGAGCCATCGGAGAATCTTGTGGGGCACGGAAAATCGTGAAGCTCATCTATTTCTCGCAATCTCTTGGGAAGTCGGGATCGTATCAGCGAGCCGCCGCCGATGAGCTTGCGCGTCAGCATGACGTTCATTTTTACGGGCCGGGATACGACGGGTTTGATAAACGGGCCGAGGTAGCCGATGTTATTGCCGCTGCCCCATGGGGCAGCCCGGACTTACTCCTTATCGGACACAACTGGTTGTCCGACAAACCCGGAGAGGCGCGCAGTGCCTCAGCCGCCATACACTTTGCCGACACTTCTCTTCCGAAGGTTGCAATACTTAATAAAGAATACGTCAATCTTGATGCCAAGCTGCGGTATATGTCAGACAACAAAATCGATTTGGCTTTCACGCATCACCATGACACCAGGGCATACGAGAAGCGCACGGGAATCCCTTTCTCGTTCTTCCCGTTTGCGGTAGACCCCGAGAAATTTTCAGCGAACGGTAAGCGAAAGGATATCGATCTCTTTTTTACCGGAATCCTCAGGAATCCGTCTTGCCCTGAAACTCAGACAGATGCCCGTGCCGAAGCCCAGCATAAGTTGTTTTACCACTGGGGGCTCACGCGACTAGCCAAGCGCATCCCGTATTGGAAGTACCGTTTTCAATGGCGGACGTACGACCAAAAGCATTTATCGGCGTTGTCACTTTTTAGGAACGGCAGTTTCTTCGCCGATGACGCTCGTTTCGGGATCGCAGAGTATGGCTGTGCCATGGCGCGCAGCCGTGTCTGTTTTACGGGGCTCTCGCCCCTCGGTTTAGTCGGCTCGCGATACTACGAAGCCATGGCGGCCGGGTCTCTGGTGATATGCCCGCGCGAGACTGTTTATGACGGACTCTTTGAGGACGGTAAGCACTGTGTAATGTTCCGGCCGGACTTCAGCGACTTCGAGGAGAAATTACGTTATTACCTTGATCACGAATCGGAACGCCGCGCCATTGCCGATACTGCTTATCGACATGTCATCACTCACCACACATGGGAAAAGCGCATCGATGTCATGGCGAAGGAAATAAAAACGCGACTACTGCCAAGCAACGTGCCGATCGGGGGTAAAGCGTGAAGATAAAGTGGCCGTGGCTCAAAGAGGCGACCCGCAAAAAGGCACAACACGCCGGGCTTCGAAATCGTGTCGCTGAGATGAAAATGGCGCGAGCGGCCAGGGGGCTAATTCATAAGGACAACCCGAGTCTCTCTGTCATTATTCACTCGTTCAATCACAGGGAGAATATTGTCCCTATGATACGAAGCCTGGAGCGCATTCCGACCATTGAAGAGCTCATTATCTCTGAAGACGGCTCTCTCGACGGATCCCTGGAGGAATGGCTTCGCCACCTTGAAAAACCAAATCATTTTTTAATCCGCTCCAACGATATTCACGAAATGCGTTCTTATGATCGGGCCATCGGACTCGCTCGTGCTCCCATATTTTGCCTGCTTCAAGATGATGATGTCTTCTGCGGCACCCCCTGGGTAGAGCCTGTGCTTGCCCTTTTCGCAAAATATCCAAAACTCGCCATAGTGGGCGGCAACCTTGCGTCAGGGCGAATTAGTCCCCATTTCCCCGACGGCCTTTATGGCAAGGACATCACGTCTCGTGATCCCGAAATCGATATCCCATTCCGGTTCGTCGAGAGTGCGGCGTTCGGGCCCTTCTTCATGAGGAAGGACGTGTACCGAGAGCTTGGTGGTTTTGATTACAGCATGTCACAGCCGGGACACAACTGCATCAACACAGACTCCGAAATTTGTTATCGTGCTTGGGACCGTGGCTACGCGGTGGGGCTCGCACACATACCCTTTGACCGCAGCAGCATTAAAGGCGGCAGCCATATTTTCAGCAAAGACTCGCGTGACATTGACGCTACAATTCGCACGCGAAAAATTATCAGCGATAAGTATGACAGCAGCTTCAAGGACATTCACGACAAAGTGTGCCGCGCCAACGAGCGGCTCGTTCCCATAGCTGAGGCACAACTCTTGTGAACTGGTTTAAGAAATTTTGGTGCGGCGTTAAAAAATGGTTTTCACAGCGCAAAGAAAAGCAAGCGGGGGATGTCCCTGACGACATCTACCCGTTATTCTAAAAATCATGAGCCTTTTTCTGAACTATCTTGCAGCATTAATCGGAGTTTTCCTGGTTGCCGAAGTGGCCGTGCGCCTCTTTGGGCAGCGTCCCTGGAAACCCTCCCGGGGAAAACGGGCCTGGCGCATTGAGCCGGAGGATACGCTCTATGCCAAGGATGCGAAACTCGGCCACACTCACTTGGCAGGCAAGCACCGCGCCGTGAGCAACCGCGATCCGAGCCATTCTTTTATCTTAACTCACGGCTCAGATACGCTGCGGGTTACCTCACCGCCCGAAAGGACGCCGCAGCATGACACCCGTTCTGAAATATGGATTTTTGGTTGCTCTTACACGCATGGGTGGGGTATCAACGATTGGGAAACCTATCCTTGGCTATTGCAGGAGCGCTATCCCGAATATCATGTGATTAACTTTGGGGTAACGGCATACGGCACCATTCACTCGCTGATCCAGTTTGAACAGCGGATCGCCAGCGGGCGTAAGCCTGCCTGCGTTGTCCTGGCATACAGCGGACGCCATGACATGCGCAACACAATGTCGCGTCACATGAGCAAGAAGATAACGGCCGTCAATGCCCTCGGGGCCCTTGTCGAGCCCCATGCGTATTTTTCTGCCGACGGAAAACTTTCGTATGAGGCTCGCTTGGTGGAATATAAGCCCTGGCCGTTGATGAGGTATTCGGCATTCATACATACCCTTGAGGAGATGTTTACGCGCTGGGAGATGAGTCTTCATAGGAATCACGAAGTAACTCTCGCCGCAATCCGGCGATTCCGCGAAATTGCAACGCATCTGGGATCTCCATTTGTTATCGCGGGCATTTACCGTGTCCGGGCGAATATGCGCCGAACGCTTGAATCGGACCGGTTTCTCAAAGTCAATATTTCGGTCGACCTGGGAGATCCGAAAAATAACTGCCGGCCCTATGACCCGCATCCGAGCGCGGCGGCCAATCGGGTTTATGCCGATAAGCTTTCGGCTTTTCTAGATGCGAACGTCTTTGGCAATTTACCCGCGGAGGTGTCATGATGCCCAAATGCCTCGTGCTTGGTGCCGACGGATTCATGGGAAGTCACCTTAGCGAAAAGCTCGTGGAGGCGGGTCATGAGGTCGTCTGTTTTGACCGCTTCCGAAACGGAGAACCCAGGCACATCAAAGGCCTGTCGTTCAGGACCGAGGTCGTTCACGGTGATATCCGAGCCACATCGGCACTGGACAAAGCTTTGACGGGCTGTGATATCGTTTTCCATTTTGCTTCTGCAATCAAGCCTTACTCGGATAGCGTGGCCCCCGGCAAAGTTATTGAGGAAGAATCCGATGCCGCAATTCAGCTCTTCGATCTGTGCGTACGGCATAAAATCAAAAAGATCATCTTCCCTTCAACAGGCGGTGCGGTGTACGGGGGAATGCCCTTATCAAAATCAACGATTTCCGAAACTCATGCTGCCAGGCCCGAACTCGCCTACGCTATTCACAAGCGCGGGCTCGAAAAGGTGCTAGCCCAATACGCCTCGGAGAAAAAGCTCAATTCTTGTGTATTGCGAATCTCGAACTGCTATGGCCCCCGCGCTCCTTTACGCGGCACTCAGGGGGTTATCAGTATTTTTATGCGGCACCTTGCGGACGGCGAACCTCCTTTGATCTACGGTGATGGCCGGTCCGTTCGAGATTATGTGTACGTGACCGACGTCATCTCGGCCATAATCCTGAGTGCGATGAATCCAACGCGCCACGCGATCTACAATATCGGAGCTGCGGAAGGTTACAGTGTCATAGAAATATTCGAAAAAATAAGAGAGATTGCGGAGCGCGATATCCGCCCCGTATTTCGTGAAGCAAGACAGAATGAGATACCCCGAATCGTCTTGAACACCGACAGGTTTCGCCGAGAGTTCCTCTGGCGACCGCGGGTCGACTTTGAGACCGGCCTACGCCAGGTGTGGCAATGGATCGTTAATGAAACTCAGACCTCATCACTAAAGCAAATCGCGGAGAAAGCATAAACATGATAGAAGTAACCACCAGAGAGTTGTCAAAGCAGCCCTCGACTGAAAAGCCCAATGCCGTGATCTGGTACCTGGCAGTCCGGCCGTCTATAATCGACAGTTTGCGAGGGCTCTATGAGCACTTCAATAACCAGTACAAGTACCCGGTCATCATCTTCACTTTCGGGCAGCCCTACTCAAAGGCCTTCATTAGCAAAATTCATCGAACCATTGACCCCGCGATTCGCTTTGTCAAAGTAAAGCCGCGCATTCCGGCGAATGTGCCTGAAAGCGAGCTCTTCTATAACCGCAAAGACATTCGCTATGTGCGCAAGAATTTCCCCGAAACCCGTATCGGATATCTCCATATGTGCCACTTTATGGCAGGCGGTTTTCTCGACACAAAAGAGTTAGATGGCTACGACTGGGGCATGCGCCTCGATGACGACTCCTTCTTTTTGGAAGACATCTCCTTTGATTTCTTCCGCGTCATGCGCGATGGGCGATATCTCTATGGCACGGGGTATGAAAATGACCGCGAGCTTGCGCCGAAGCGAAGCGTCAATGATTGCACGAGCGGACTCTGGGAATTTACGGATGCCTATATGAAGAAAAACAGTATTGAGTCTGACTGGATTCAGCGTCACAGGCGCTCAGACGGAAGCTTTCACTATGTAGTCGGTGCAGGAAACATGACGCTGTGGAATCTTAACCTGTTCCGCAGCCCAGAGTGGCGTAGTTGGTGGAAGACGCTGCTCGAATCCGGCGGAATCTATAAGTATCGTTGGGGCGATCAAGAAATCCACCGCCTCTTTATGCAAATGCAGTTCAAAGAGTCCGAGTGGAAATCATTCGCCCCCGAGCTCCTTGATTGCCGCTACAAGCATGAGTCGGTTCCGGAAAAACGCAAGTACTGGCACGGCGGGTTGGGGATGTGGCACACAAAACCTCATCGCTCTGCCGCACTCGCAGAGCATCTGCGCGGCTACATGCGCAACCTTGCCCGGGCGTTATCCCCGAGAAAGTTCCTCGCTAGCCTTCGCCCGAAGCAACAGATGAACCTCACCGAAATGGGCAGACGCTTTCATGCGGAAAAGGCAGACCCGACAAGGCAGTATTTTGGCAAGTGTCTTACCGAGATTTACGAGCCCTATTTGACGGCATTTTGCGGGAAACCCATTAAGTTGCTTGAGATTGGCGTGGCACGTGGGAAATCGCTGAGGATGTGGGCGAAATATTTCCCGCAGGCAAAGATCTTCGGGCTCGACATTAACCCTATAACTAGGAAATACGAGCGCGGAAGAATTCGGATTATTATCGGGTCCCAAAACGATCCGAACGTACTAGATGGAGTGAGCCGGGAAGCGGGCACACTTGACATCATCATCGACGACGGCAGTCACGTCAACACCCACATCCTTCAGTCCTTTGAAACCCTGTTCCCAAAACTGAATTCCGGCGGCGTTTATATCATCGAGGCTCTCCACTGTTCGTATCAAGATCTCGAAACAGCCGGGGGCATCGGGGTGCGTGAGGGATCGCGTCAAGGCTTGGGGTGGAGCGGCATGCATCTCAATCCCGAGTCGGAATCTTTCACTAATCACCGCGAAGACATGGATCGTTTCTTTCTTGAGCGCATCAAACAACTGGATCACAAAGAAGGCAGTATTCAAAGCATCCACTTCTGGTCACGGACCTGTATCATCACAAAGGTATAAACGATGGCAAACTCCCTACTCACAATTATCGGGTTAGGCGGTGTTGAACGATGGGCGAGAAGCAGGCTGCACAACCATCGTATCCATAAGTACTTTGCCGCAAAAAGACCCGGGGACAATAACTCCCAGTTTGCGATGCAGGAGCTCCTTTTCCACGCTGCCGACGTGCTGGAGAAGCATCGGATTCCTTATTGGCTGGACTGCGGAACGCTCCTCGGGGCCTGGCGTCAGGGAAATAATCTTCCTCAAGACGCCGATGTGGATATTGGAATTCTGGAAGAGGACGCTGACCGCGTTGTCGACCACCTCAAAGGCGATTTGAAACCGCCCTATGAAATTGTGGCCGAAGGCCTTTGCCCGCGTGTCTATAACCGTCTCATTAAGTTCCCTAAGAAAACCCGGCACTACCTGCCGAAAATGAAGTGGCCCATCCACGTTGATTTACGAATCTTCAAACTCGAAGACGGTTTTGTTAAATGCAGCGATAGAATGGGTTACGACCAGAAGCGAAAATATCAATCCGGGGCGATCACCCCTGAGGGGTGGTCCATGGGAAAACCGAAACCGGTGCCGGCAGAATGGGTCTTCCCACTTGCTAAATGCAGGGTTCGCGGCAGGGAATTTTCGGCTCCTCGAGAGACTGAGACATATCTCGAATTCAAATACGGATGCATCGGTGAAATCGGCAAAGAATGCGTGTGGAATCCCGACACCCAAAAACTGGAGAAGATAAAGCAATGAAGAAACTGACTTTTAATATTTGGATATCGGGAGAGGGCTATGCCAAGATATTTCTCGGGCCCCTGCTCCAAAGCATTGACGAGGTTTATCGCGGCACTGTGGGCTTGACCGTATGCTACGAAAACCTGAGTGATGATTTTCGTCTGGATTACAGCCGGCGGCTCCCATCCATTTACTGGCTCCCCGCCGGTGTCGCAGAGATGAAGCGTGACCATCTTCATGAGGGCTCCAAGCAACACTTGTGCAATTACACCTGGCTCAAAATGCTGGAGAAGGCCGATGACGGCTGGCATGCATTTATAGACGCAGACATGATCCTGCTTCGCGATATACGCCACTTCTTTGAGGCGGACTTTGACGTAGCCTATACCTACTTTGACAGGACACACTTTTCTCCCGGAGGAGATATATCGCGGTCGGCTTCGGGCAAATATGATCGTATCAACCTGGGGGTCGTGCTCGTGAAGAACGTGGTCCACGGTTTGAGGTTTTTCCGAAAATGGGCAGAAGTGAGCGACAAGTACTTGAGTGAACCTAAAAAATACGCCGACCTCACATGGGAGTGGGGTTCACCCGACCAAGCGGCATTCGTGAGTCTGCTAGCTACCGAGGATCACACAAGACCCTATGAGCGTAACGGAATCAAATTACAGCCTTATTTAGCGCAGGATCTTAATGAGCCTGCGGGTCTGCCTATCACCGAAAGACAGCATGCGATTCACCTCAAAAACTGGTGGCCGGTACTGCCGGACGGGAAGTGGGAGAACATCCGCTCTCCGAAGGCAAAGCAAGGTCGCAACGCTCGTGTTTGCGGCGAACAGTACCGCGCATGGCGGGGCTTCTATCACCGCTGGAATCGCCGCGGGGAATCCGGCTTGACTCACATCACGAGAAAGGTCGGAACGTTGATTCGTGAAGGTCGATTGCCCAATAGTTGGACGGCTTCGGTCCAGTCGTTCTTTAAGAAGCGCGGACTTGATAAACGCCTCACAAAATGGAAGAACGTGCTTGCTGCGGGTTTTTTCACAGCCAGAGCCTATGTCTGTTATAGGTTAAAGCGTCCTTTACCCGGACGGGAAGATTTGCCTTACCTCTTGCGAGTCTTGAAACTGGACGGCGAGGGAGTGGAGGTCGGAGTGCAAGGCGGCGGCTATTCCAAAAGATTGTTGCGTCACAGCGGCTTAGCGAAGCTCCATTCAGTGGATCCCTGGCAATCTTTTGAGGAGCACGAATATGTCAGCAGCGCCAACGTTTCACAGCAAGAACAGGATTGGCTCTACGCCAAGACACAAAGGAAACTGAACAGCTTCGGGGACCGCAGCCAAATCTTGCGCATGGCGTCTACCCAGGCGGCGCCGCAATTCGCGGATGAAAGCCTGGACTTCGTATTCATCGATGCCAACCACGCCTATTCGGCGGTTAAAGAAGACATTGAGCACTGGTGGCCGAAAGTCAAAAAAGGCGGGCTCTTTGCAGGGCATGACTATCTCGATGGTGACCTCCCAACGGGCGATTACGGGGTCAAACAAGCGGTAAATGAATTAATCAAGGAGCACGGGCAGGAACTCTTCGTCATCCCGCAAGAGTTCCCAACCTGGTATGTGATCAAGAAATGAAACTCTTCCCCTGGCAAAAGAATAACATCGATCAGATCATCGATTTTCATCACCGCAATGACTCCGGATTCGCGCGGCATCATTTGGCACTTTACTCGGTAGTTTTGGGGCTCGAAACCAAAAGCGCATTTGAGTTTGGCTGCGGCCGTTCCACGCTTACGATACTTCGCGCCCTGCGTCAGACAGGGGGCAGGCTCATTTCCTGCGACCTGCGCGATCTTCCCGATACCGGTGTCGACGCAAACGATCTCTATCGCTTCAGGGATATATGGGATTACCTGCAGGGGGATTCGCTCGGGATTGCTTCTGAGGTTGGGAATGAGATATTCGATTTCGTCTTACATGACGGCTCACACGAAGCGGATATCGTCCAGTCGGACCTCAGTAAGATCGTCCCCCGAATGATGAGAAACAGCATCCTCTTGCTTCATGACACCGACCACCCGACCCAGGACTATGGCCTGCAAGCTGCCGCAGAAAGAGCCCTGGCACCGTATCGCCACAGCCTGGTAACCCTTCCCTACGGTTATGGCCTCACCATCGTCAGGATCGATGAGGACTTCGGGCATGGGACAGTTCGGGTTGAGTGGAGAAAAACAAAATCCGGGAAGCCGAAGGTCAAGAAGAGAAAATGAAATTATCAATCGTCATCACGACATTCAATAGGGCTGAGTGCCTCAAGGCAAATCTCCTTGAATTTGCTAAGCAGACGGACACTGACTTCGAAGTGATCGTGGCTATGGATGGGTGCACCGACAAAACCGAGGACATGCTCTCAGAACTCCTGCCGGCTCTGCCTTATGAACTCCGTTGGGTCGATACGGGCGAAACCGGCAAATACTGCTTGGGCAAAGCAAGAAACATGGGCATCCTGGAATCAACCGGCGAAGCGGTCGTCATCCTCGACGATGACACCTTTCCCACTCCCGAATTTGTCCAAGAGCACAAGAGGACCGCTCGCCCCAGGACGATTACATGCGGCTATCGGAATTCTCATGATCCGGCCGATGAGCTTCACGCCAAGATGAAAAGTCAAATGCAAAAACTCAAGCAGGGGAAACTCAACCGCATCAAAGGGGTAGAGAACAATGCCTGCATGTATCGTGAGGATTGGATCGGATGCGGGCTCTTTTCTGAGAGAATCGAGGGCTACGGCGGCGTCGGGCAGGAGTTCATGCCCCGCCTAAGGTTTCAGGGATTCGGTTACCAATTTAACCCAAAGGCCATGGCCTATCATCACCGTGAATACGAAGGCGTCAACGGCCTGACGCGTGACAAAAAAAGCGAACAGCACACCGCAAATCTGGCGCAGCTCAGAAAATTCTTCCCCAAAGATCAGGGCGATGCCGTGCCGCAGAGCTTTGATGATCTCGCTGCCGTTCCTACTGCAAAGCTCTCCGGAATCCAGAAAACAATTGAAGAGATGAGATATTCCTACGCATTGCACCATGCCCGGTCCAGGAGGGCGTTGATCCTAGCTCCGTACGGACAGGAGTACTTCGATGACGGGCTAAAACACCTCACGGCATCCCGGGCGGTACGTGCGCTCGTGGCCCAAGGGAAACTGGACGTGCTGATATTCACCTCGAAACGCACGAAGATTTCCCGTATTCCCGAGGGCTATCAAGTGCTTGCCATCTCAGACGTGCCGCGCTGGCCGCCTGCTCCCGCGCTGCAGAATCGCTTCATCAAATGGGCTATCCCTTTACTTTTTCCTAATATAGGCTCAAGCATTTATCTCGACACCGATTTGCGGATCACCCACAGCAGCGAAAGATTGTCACAAATCTTTGCGACAATCGAGGATAAGAAATTCATCCTATCTTTACACCCGCGTTCGGGGTGGCAGACGGAATATGAAAAAATAGTCCGCAAGGGGGCACATGATAATCGCGAGCTGCTCGAACAACAGCGGCGCTTATTTCTCGCCCTCGGTATCCCGGAGCAGATCGCTTTTTACCAATGCAATTTTATCGGCCGCCGCCACGATGCTCTGGAGAACAACCCCTTTTATCTAAATGTCTTACAGCAATTAAACTGCTACAGCGGACGGGACCAGTTAGCGGTCGCTTACGCGCTCTTCGTCACAGATATTAAGCCGTACAGTCTCCCGGTTGGGGAAGATCTATTCGCTTATGCACCGAAACTGCAAAACAATATGCCATGTTTCGTTGATGAAAAGGCGTGGCCTCGATTCAAACAGCTTGCGCTCAAGGACGAGAGGCGGAAGAAATCTCCCGTTCAAAGGATACTCTCATGGTCACGAAATCCGGATTGGTAATGAAAACAGCGAGATTACGGTCCGCTCTGGCGGACATTCGCGGAAGCGTCAGTTACAGAGTGCACCTAGCGAGCATACGCATGAAGAGTCTCTGTGCTCCTCGCGGGAAAAAAGAAGATTTCAATTTTGACCGGCTGCTTTCGCGTCTCTGGGATAATTACAGCACAGACGACCACCCCAAAGACCGCAGAATGCGTATATTGCGCGACAAACGGGTCGCCGGCATGGGGGTTGAGAATATCCGTTATCTGACCAATGAAATGGTTAGACGGGTTGCGCAGAATGGAGTGTATCTCGAGGTCGGGACCTACCGCGGAAGCAGCCTTCTGAGTGCCGCACTCTTCAATGACACTACGCGGTGTATCGGTATTGATAATTTTTCCCAATTTAACAAAAGAGAGAAAAACGAGTATGCCTTGAAGAGAAATTTGGCAAAATTCGGGAGGCTCCGAAATATTGAGTTCTACAACAAAGATTACCGGGAAGCGCTGCGCGAACTCTTCGAGAGAGAGCCGCATTTGAAAGTGAACGTCTATTATTATGATGGGAAACACTCTTACCGCGACCAACTCGAGGGGCTTGAAGTCATGCTGCCGCATTACGCCGAGCGGTGCATAATTCTGGTTGATGACATCAACTGGCCGGATCCTGAGCGCGCATCCGAAGATTTTCTAAGGAAGAACCCGTCATTTCGAACGCTTCTAAAAATAAAGACATCCGCGACTCCCGCGCCGAACTGGTGGAACGGATTTCAGGTGATAGCCCGTGGCATTTAACGTTAAAGTAACTATTCAAGAAACTCTCGTCGAACTTTGCCGGGGTATCAGCACGGGCGCTAACCGGATTGTTGCGCGCTGGGAACCCGCACGCAAACAGCGAGAGCGAAAGCGCCTGGCCGAGCAGCTTAAGGGACAGAGTCGAATTCATGTTGGCTGCGGAGAAATTTTTGTCCCGGGTTGGTTGAATATCGGACTACTGCCGAGTGATCGCTTTCCATACGCCGAGATGGTGCGGGCCCAAAACGGTGCCTTGGCACTTAGTTTCGACGTCTCAGACCTTTTGCCCATCGAGAACGATTCGCTTCATTACATCTATGCCAGCCATTTCATTGAGCATTTAAAATTGGAGACAGGAATCACATTTCTCAAGCGTTGCTACAAAATGCTGAACGCCGACGGGGTTCTACGACTTACGTTCCCAGACATGGAATTGTGGGTGAATAAATACTACGAGAACGATGCCGCTTTTTTTGAGGGGTACAAGTCCATCTACCTCACGCCGAAGCGGGCGCGTCATGCCCAAACTAAGGGGCAGATCTTCATGTCGCAGGTTCATGGCTTCGGACATCGGTGGAATTACGACTTTGATTCCATGCGGAATATTCTGGAGAAAATCGGCTTCAGTCATATTACACGCAAAGGTGTTTGGGAAAGTGAGCTCCCGGACATAGATCGACTCGAGCCGAAGGAAGCCGGACGCATCATGGAAACAGCCTATGTTGAGGCCCATAAGGTTTAAATATGGATAAACTTAGCGTTGTAATCACATGCTACAAACCGGGCGAAAAACTGGCGGAGGCTTTCGCCAGCTTGCGGGCACAAACGGATAATGACTTTGAGATTATCATTGTCAATGACGCCTCGCCGAGTGAGGATCTTAATCAAGCTTGCCGGCAACTTGAGACGGATGAGGCCGTTGGCGTGATTTGGCGGAGAAAAAACGGGGGCGCGGCCGCGGCCCGAAATGACGGCTGCCGAGCCATTGCCGGCAACATCTATATACCCCTGGACGCAGATGACGTATTACCGCCGGATGCCGTTGCTACCATTCGGCACACTTTTGACGAATGGCCCGCCGCTGACTTCGTGTTCGGCGATTATCTTTACCGTCCTGATGGAGGTGCCGAAAAAGTTATGAATGCCGGGGCTATGTGCGGTAGTGACGGCTGGCTAAGACCGCAGTCGCTAGCCAAGAGATTTGGAATCTACGGGGGAAGCCCCTTCCGAAAAATCGCGTGGGAACGAGTCAGCGGCTATGATGAAAGCGTTCCGTCAGGACATGAAGACGTCGATTTCTGGCTGCGCATGGTCAACTCCGGAGCGCGGGGCCGGTACGTGAACCATTTGCTCTATATCTGGCAGCGCTCAGAACGGGGGATGGGAAGTCTCGTCCCCAAGGCGAAAAAGATGCGCATCAAGTGGGTAAAGAACGCCCCGTTTTATGACCGCTACGCCCATCCGATCGGATGGAGAAAAAAGGTGATACGCGAGGCCCTCAAGGAAAGTGATTACGGCTTGGCGGTAAGACTTTTTTTCGGGCTCATTCTATCGAAATTGAAATTAAGGGAGAAGGTATGAAATCTGTTGTTACAGGAGCCGGGGGTTTTGTCGGCCATCACCTCGTCAGCTATTTAAAGAAAAAGGGGCATGAAGTCATTGCAATCGACATCAAGGAGCCGGAGTTTGCCCGTTCGGAGGCTAGTAAGTTCATACTTCAGGATCTGCGCGAGCCCGTAAAGAAAATTCAGCCGCTTTTTGAGGGCGCTGATCAAGTGTGGGCCCTGGCTGCGGATATGGGGGGAATGGGCTTTATTTCTCAGAACCACGCCTATTGCATGAGCAATAACGTCACGATTAATATTCAGACCCTCGAGGCAGCTCGAAACGCCCGCGTAAAGCGCTATCTCTACACGTCAACAGCCTGCGTTTATCCGCATCATCTGCAGTTGACTCCGGATGTGACACCCCTCGCCGAATACATGGCCTATCCGGCAGGACCGCAAGACGGGTATGGCTGGGAGAAACTCTACACGGAGAAACTTTGCCAGTATTACCGACTCGAATACGGCCTGGAAACCCGTATTGTGCGATTTCACACCATGTACGGTCCGCTGGGCACCTGGACGGGCGGCAAAGAAAAATCGCCGGCTGCGCTCTGTCGCAAAGTTGCCGAGGCTGTTCTCACCGGGGGCAATTCCATTGAGATATGGGGTGACGGCGAGCAGACGAGAACCTTTTGCTATGTGGACGACACACTTAAAGGCCTGGACGGCATTATGAATTCCGATTATTCCGACCCCATCAATTTGGGGCGTGACGAGATGGTGACCATTAATGAATTGGCGGATGTCATTATGAAGGTGGCCGGCGTTAAGCTAAAGAAGACCTATGTGGAGGGCCCGCAGGGAGTTCGGGGGCGTAATTCGGACAACACTCTTTGCCGCGAGATTCTCGCTTGGAGTCCTGAAATCGATTTGGAAACGGGCCTTCGCCTGACGTATCCGTGGATCCTTAAAGAGGTTCGCCAAGCATTAGAAATTAAGAAATAAGGGAGGAGCGTTACGTGAAATTTATCGTTACAGGCGCCGGTGGTTTTATTGGGCACCACCTTGTGAGCCACTTGAAAAAATCTGGCGCGGAAGTTATCGGCATCGACATCAAGCATCCCGAATTCGAGCAGTCAAAGGCCGACCGCTTTGAGATACAGGACCTGCGCGAACCCATAACGACATGGAAGCATCTCTTTGAGGGCGTTGACGACGTTTGGGCACTCGCGGCAGACATGGGGGGCATGGGATTCATCTCTCAGAATCATGCCCAAATTATGACGAGTAATGTCATGATTAACATCCACACGCTTGAGGCCGCCAAGCTGGCTAAAGTGAAGCGCTATCTCTACACATCCTCAGCCTGCGTGTACCCCACACACCTGCAGTCGAAAACAAATGTCAAGCCGCTAGCCGAGGATATGGCGTATCCCGCAGACCCTCAAGACGGTTACGGCTGGGAAAAAATCTACACCGAGAAAATGTGCCAGTACTATCATGCGGAATACGCGCTGGATACACGTATCGTGCGATTTCACAATATCTACGGACCTGCGGGTACTTGGAGGGGCGGCCGTGAAAAGGCCCCCGCCGCCTTATGCCGGAAGGTTGCCGAGGCCATCGAGACCGGGACAGATGCCATCGAGATCTGGGGCGACGGAGAGCAAACGCGAACCTTCTGTTATATCGATGACTGCGTAACGGGTCTTCAGAAAATCATGGATTCCGGATACAACGAGCCGCTCAATCTTGGCCGAGACGAGATGGTTTCCATCAATGAGCTTGCCGATGTCGTGGCAGAAGTCGCTGGAGTAAAACTAAAAAAAGTTCATGTGGACGGACCTCAGGGCGTTCGAGGAAGAAACTCGGACAACGCTTTATTTCAAAGACTCATGGGTTGGAGCCCGGCAATTGATCTCAAAACCGGCATAGCCCAAACCTATCCTTGGATACAGCAACAGGTACGCATGGGGTCAAAGTCCCCCACTTGATTTGGAACCCTATGGAAAAAATACAAAATAACTTGAAGAACGCTGAGACGGCCAAATTCCAGCCGAATCTCTTTATCCTCGGGGCAGCCAAATGCGGCACCACGACCCTGCATTTTTATCTCGACACCATGCCTGAAATTTGCATGTCCATGCCCAAGGAACCTCACTTTTTTGAAAAGGAATATGATAAGGGGATTACGTTCTATAGGGACAAGTATTTTGCGCATTGGAACGGGGAAGCCATCATTGGTGAGGCGCGCCACAGAAATCTCTTTCTGCCTTATGTCGCCGAGCGAATCTACAGGACAAATCCACAGGCCAAGTTAGTGGCGATATTGCGAAACCCGGTAGCCCGTGCCTATTCTCACTGGTGGCACTTTTATTCGCGCGGACACACCAAGCTTTCTTTCAGCAAAACGATTCGGGCCAATCGGGAGCGTCTGGAAGCGAGACTCGAAATTCGGAGACCGGATGACTACTTCAAGAGGGGCCTGAAGCCGTATGTGAACAAAGACACATGCATCGAATCGGGCTATTACTTTGAACAGATTCAACGCTACCGCGCCTATTTCTCGGACAGCCAAATTAAGCTTATCCTTTTTGAGGATCTGGTCCAAAACCCGCAGCAAGTATTGGCCGATCTGAGAGCGTTACTGGGGCTGGAACCAGAGAGCAAAATTATTTCGCCTCTCACGAACATGAATCCTCACAAACTCAAGCAGGTTTCTCTGCCATTGCGTCGCATTCAGAAAAAGTTTCGCCTCCGGGAAATTCTTCCTGATTTCGCTTACGAGTATCTCAAGCATTTCTTTAAGCTAAGTCTACGGCGCCCGAGAATGCCCGGACATACGCATCGCTGGCTTATTCAGCATTATGAAGTTCACAACGAAATGCTTGCCAGCTACATGAATCGTGACTTATCACACTGGAACCGGATGTCATGAACCCCGTCTACGTCTTCCTCCATCTTCGCAAAACCGCCGGCAGTACGCTAAAGTACCATCTGAGAAAGAATTTCCGGCCCGGCGAAATCATTTTCATAAACCCCAAAAGTGATACGCATGTAAGCGTCTACTTTGAGGATTGGCAGAAAGAAATGACTCGGGAAGAGTTGGCCGCCTATCTCGGCGGGTTACCCCAAAATAAGAAGGATCGCCTCAGGATGATCTTCGGGCATAGGGTGTATTCAGGGATCCACGAACCTCTGGGTCGTCCGGCACGATACATTACGTTTCTTCGTAATCCCGAAACCAGAACGCTTTCCCACTACAACTGGTATCTCGAAAAGAAGATCCGCCAAAACGGGAGTAGCACAAAAGCGCGTTTGACCGATGATCACTTCCGCGCCTGGCTTCAAGCCCCTGAATCACCGGACAATTTCATGACTCGTGTCCTCATCGAATCCTTTCAATCGAAGCCGTCCACGAAGAGAGAGCTTGCGTCCAACGACCTCGAAAGGGCTAAGACGCTGCTCAAGTCCTTCTATTTTGTAGGTATTACCGAACAGTATGACCGCGACGCGGCATTTCTCTACGAGCAATTCAGCATCATTCGTTTTTTTTCAAATCAAAAGATCTCAACTAAATATTACGTCCCTGAAGATCGCGAGGCCGTCGCAAAACTGATTCGAGACAAGTGTTGGATCGACTGTGACCTTTATGCCTACGCCAATCATTTAAACCAACGCTTTCGAGAGGCAAACAAAGAGTTTGCCCGCTGCGTCGGACAGGCGAGACGGGTCAAGCGCGTTGCCGCCAGAATGGGTACGGTCATGCGGTGTGCGGGTACTCTCAAACGACTGCCATACGCGGTCCTGCCGGAACGCACCAAGCGCCGAGAAGCCTATGATGAAATTTGTCAACAGATACGCGACGCCGTAAAGCGGGTGTTTTTTCGCAAGTTGGCCCGGAGGGAGTCACGGTAAGTCATGAAACCAACCGTGTTCATAACGGGGAAACGGGAATATTTGATCACCATGAAGGTATCCGAGTATTCCTTGAAGAGAAACTCGAAGCATCCTGAGAGTTTTGACGTTAGATTGCTCTACCTGCAGGACTTCCCTTATCTGACGTCTCGGCAAGGCCGGCGCTACAAGCGGGAGCCTGGCATTTTAAAATGGCACAATGAAGACCCGCAAGCCTTTACACTCCTGCGTTTCCTTCCGCCTCAGCTCATGAACTATGAAAACCGTGCCGTGGTTATCGACCCCGACATTTTTGCCGTGGGTGATGTCTATTCGCTCTTAACACGTGACATGCGAGGTAAGGTCATTCTGTGCAAAAAAAAGGATTACACGAACAGCAAGAAGCCCAACCGTCGATCCCATTTTGCATCGAGTGTAATGCTTCTGGATTGCGCACACCTTAAACATTGGGAGTGGGAAAAGCAGCTCGATGCCATGTTTCGCATGGAGCGGCATTACAATAACTGGATGAATATGCGTTTAGAACCCGAGGAGACAATCGGCGCTCTCGAGGATGAGTGGAATCACTACGACACCCTAACGCCCGACACGAAACTCTTGCACAACACCAACCGCAGTACGCAGCCCTGGTTGACAGGTCTGCCCTACGACCGCCGTCTTAAGAAGCATGTTGAAAAGATGTTTGGCGTCTTTCCTGCCGCGTGGAGAGAGGGGATATGCTCTCTTTTACGCGGTGAAGGTTACTTGCCATACGGCCGCCACGAACGCCATCCGGACGCAAATCAGGAAAAGCTATGGTTTTCTCTCCTTAAAGGCGCCCTTCGCGACGGCTTTATTAGTGAGTCTGATCTACGTAACGAGATCGAAAAAAAGCATGTCAGGTCTGACGCCTTGGCAATTCTCGAGACCGCGGAGGAACCTGCACTCGCATGATTACATTCGTAATCTTTCATGTAGATAATACGGGTAAGCGCAAGAAAAAGGGTGGGGATCCGCGACGGATGATGTACCTGCTGTTTCGATCCGCCGAACTTCACCACCCCCATTGCCGTAAGGTCGTAATCTCCGACCTCCGCACCGACCTATCCTATCTGGCACCGGATATTGAGATCAAACGCTATGACGTTGATCCGACACAAATAGCGCTGAGCCGTTGGAACTCGCGCAATCAATTCCTTGCCGATCAGGATTTTTCATCTCATTTTGTCTTGCTTGATTACGATATTCTCGTGAACGCAAATCTCCTGCCCCTTTTCGATCAACCTTTTGACGTCGCATTAACTTACCGCCATCGCACCGAAGCGGACAAAAGGCCAAAACTCAAGATTAACGGCGGCATCTTGTTTCTAAAGGCAAACAGAAAAGCGGCATCCATGTCATTTTTGAACCGCGTTTTTACTACCTACAAAGAAAAATTCATTTCCCGTCCCGATTGGTGGGGAGGACAGTACTCAATGAACGAGGTTGTCGGCCATGCGAACGTGCCTGAGTCAGGGACCCGCACTGTTAAAACCGGAGATTCTACGATCCTGCTTCTGCCTTGCGACCAGTATAATTTTTCGCCCTCTAACCGCTATCGTTCGATCGCTGCGGAGTTTCAAACCCAGAAAATCCTCCATTTCAAGGCAAGATGTAGGCGACTCATGAATTTATATTGGGATATTTACTTTACAAGACGCATCACAAAGAATCCAGGGGTTGCACTGCAATCCCTTTTAAAACGATTGCACTTGCTGTGGCTCATCATCTATGAGCGGGCATTTCCCAAAAGGTCCATAAAATCATGAAAACGCTGCTGAGACTTGACGGAAAGCGTCTCGCCCTGAATCTTACACTCTTAGCGACGGTATTAGTCATGATCGGCTCCGTTCTAGAGGTCGGCGTATTCCGCATGAATATGCACCGTATCCCCATGAGGTTTCACGGCCATATCGACCGCTACTTCTACGCGTTTGCTCAGAGTTCTAAGGCCGTGGTTATGCCAAAGAATTATATTGCTATTGCGGGAGATTCCTACGCTCAGGGAGAGGGGGACTGGCGGATCGAGGCGAACGTCTGGAAAAACCCGCCATTTGCCTCACAGCACGTTCTCCAGGAACTCACAGGCCAGGACGTCATTAATAGCGGCGCGGGCGGCGGAGACAGCCTTCGAACGCTCGCTGTACGCCCGGTTGCCCAATACCGTTTTCTAAACTCGACCCTTCTTTATCGTATCAAGAAGCCTGACATCATCTTATCTTACGTCTATGAGGGAGGGCTAAACCGCAGCCTAGCCTTCCTTGAGCAGAACTATTTACCACGGTACGATCCTGCGCGAATCTACGACCGGGCCTATTTCCGGCAATTTATCGATGATATCGTGACGCAAAGCATCCCGACGGCGATCGCACGGCGTTTTGTTTTGCCTCGATTTCTCTTACGCCTGTGGAACAATTTTCGTGTCCGGCTCGCAAAGCTTTTCCCGCCCATATCGCCCTTTTATGGTAAACGTACGCGGACAGACTCGGGGGCAAAGGAGGTTGCTAAGTCTTTCCCTGATTACAATAGTGAAGAGGGCCTCAAGCTTTCGTTGTACGTTATTCAGCAATCGCTCACCTATCTGACGGATTTTTTTCCAGAAGCGCGTCACTACATCGTTTATATTCCCGATATCCATACCTCCTATGAAATGCCGGTTGACGGGACGGCTCGGGACAATCTTCTGCCCGAGTTCCTACGGAGCGACGAAATCAGCGATGCTCTAAAAATAATCTCTGTAGCCGTCGGTTCAACTTATATTGATTCACGCCCTGCCATCAGGGCTGCTTCGCAGGCAGGCCGCGTCCACGGCGTGATTGATAAGGCACACTTTAACCGCAAGGGTTACACCGTACTTGCGGAGACAATACTACCTTACCTGGAAGGGGATAAAACCCAATGAAATTTGATGCAAAGAAACTTAAAGTAAATCCTCAGCAGGTCTACGAGCATATGCAAAAGGAAAGCGTCCCGTGTAATATCTGCGGGGCTGAGAACCTCATCGATGTCCTCGATCGCGACCGATACGGGATGGGCATTAAAACAGTAATTTGCGAATCCTGTGGTTTTCTCTTCACGAGCCCGCGGCCGGTTCCCGCCGCGATGAGCGAATTCTACCGAACGACTTACCGGAAATTTTATACGGGAACGAAGAACCCCAAAAAGGAGTACGAGGATAAGCTCCATGTGCAAAAGAGGGAATGGCTGTACGAGCGCGTTAAGGGGCATATCGAGAAGCGCGGAAAGAAAAACCCGAAAATCCTTGATGTCGGATGCGGTGCAGGTGCACTGCTTAACGTCTTCCGCAGAAATCTTCCCGACAGTGAACTCCATGGTGTGGAACCGACCCCTGAGTTTGCGCGTTATGCCCAGGAAAGGAATGGCGCCACGGTCTATAATGGAGGTGTCGCCGAGTTCTTCCATGAGCACCGGGGACTGCAAGGCTCGTTCGATGTCATTACGCTTTATCACGTCCTTGAGCATCTTTATAACCCTGCGGATTTTCTCATCACCCTCAGAGATTTTCTTGTGCCCGGAGGCCTTTTGCTCATCCAGGTCCCGAATGCACTTTCTCCCCACTGGCAGAACGCCATTCAAATGTTCCACATCGCTCATATCAGCCACTTTAGCCTCTCGACACTCCGGCATGCCTACCAAGTAGCCGGTTTTCGCGTCCTTTACGAATTCGATGGGCCGCATCCCGGCAATCCGCGCGCGTTAACCCTTTTGGGCGAAAAGACGGACTCGCTATTACCGAAAGCAGACATCCCGCGGTTGACTGCGGACCGGGTTCAATCAATCACCAAATCAATTCGGGAAAGCGCCGCACCTCTCGAAGGTGTCAGTTTTGCCCGCCAATTTCTTCTCACTTATAAACGAAAGGGCGTCACGGAGGCTTTACGCGGACTCGCAGGTTACGCCAAACACAAAGTGCGGAAGTTCGCCATGAAGATGGAAGAACTTTTTGGAAATTTCAAGCACCGCGGCATCAAGTACGGATTCGAAAAGCTTTGTTTCTATTTCGCGCAAAACGCCCTAAAAATCGCAAGGCTCGCGAAAAAGGCAGTCGTGTTCACCTACGGTTCGGCTCGAATTTCTGCAGCTTGGTCTTTACACCATCTTACCAATGACGCTCCGCTCCGAAAACTCATCCGGGGTAGGCGTGTCCTCATCCTTGGTTCAGGCCCGTCAGCGAAAGAGCTCGGCGATATCCCTGATGACGTGCTTATTTTTACCTGCAACGCAGGATTGCGCCTCTTGCGCGAGCGCGGCATAGACCGTCCGGTAGATCTCTACCTATGCCGCAAGAAGGCCATGACCGCCGATTATCCGGATATTGAGGGCCTCCTTGCCGAACAGAAAGCGAACGTCTACGTCATGGACGATGCCCGTTATGTCAAAACCAAAAAATCCTTAAAAGGGGCTTATGAGATCTTACTCCCGGACCATCAGAAAGATAATTTTTACCTCAATAAACTCATGAAGCCGGATTCGATGCGCTTTATCCGCGAAGATGAGGTAACCTGGACCTCGGCAGGCATAAGGCTGCTCCAGTATGCCCTCTACTTCAAAGCAAGCGGCATCTTCATGATTGGGATCGACCTCAGCAACAATGGGTATTTCTGGGGCCCTGACTATGCCCACAGATTACCGACTGAGAAGAAAGGGCATAAGCACTCCATCGATTTCAATTTTCTGCGCTTCATGGCAAGGCGACATCCCAATCTATACTCGCTGTCGCCCTCGAGCCCTGTCTCGAGCCATCTCCCGTGCAGAAACTTCGATATGACAAGCCCGACCCTGGCAGGCTCGATTCTATGAAATTTGTCACCCTCGTAACGCAGGATTATCTCCCAGGGTTCTATGCGTTAATGCAAAGCATCGCAGACCACGGCGGGCTCGAGCCCTCGGCTAAATTCCTGGTGCTTTACGCCGACGGGCAAGTTCTTCGGCACGCCCCGCAAATTCGCAAGTTTGGTTTTCAGTTTGAATTTCTGGATATCCACACCCTGGGAAAGGCCCACGCACCGCTTGCCGAACGGGGAAGAAATAAATTCCAAATCGCCCTTCAGAAGCTTCTGATTTTTAAGATCCCGTCCGAGGAGAAGCTGTGTTTCATTGATTCCGATATGCTATGCCTCAACTCGCTCGATGGCGTCTACGCGATGGAGCACTTTTCCATTGCTCCCGACAAACCCAAAAAGTATCTCCGTGATCGACTGCCCGTTCTAAACACCGGATTCATGGTCTTTAGCCCCTCGTCGGCCCTTTATGATGAAATCACGGAGTACATCAATCAATCATCGGAGACTTTTGATTGGGGCGATAACGGGGTCTTAAACCACTTCTTCTACGACCGGAGACCTGAGGAGATACACCTAGTCGATCGCAATTGGAACATGCGTAAAAAGGCAATGATCCATCAGCCTAAAAGCTTCGATCTTAAAAAGATTCGGCTGCTCCATTTTGTCGGCAACAACCCCTGGACTCACTTCGCCGGATTTCTGGCTGTTATGGCCTATGAGCGCGACTATCTCTCGCTCAATATACTCTGGTGGAACTACTATCTTCGGTCTCAACTTGCGGCAGGCTTTCTGCCCGCATCCAAAGCGCTTATCGCCAGCATCCCTGCCGGCTTTATTGGGGCGGCAGTTAGCTTTCTCGATTTTTTTAAATTCGCGGCGGGAAACCGTATCAGCTCTTGGCTTGAGGCGAATCTAAAGAGTCTCTGGGCCAATACTGTCAAATATGCCCGGATTAAGTATACTCGCAAGATTCCCGCCAGGCAGGATTTTCCGCTGCTTTTGAGATCACTCAAGGCACAGGGGAAGGGCGTAGAGATCGGTGTGGCTCAGGGACGTTTTTCAGAATTCCTCCTAAAAAGCGGTGAGATTTCCCATCTCGTGTGCATCGACCCATGGAAGGAACAATCCCCGGACGTCTATCAGGATGTGAATCACGTCTCAGATGAGGAATATGAACGCCGCTACTGGAATGTCTCGCAGCGCCTAAAGAAGTACGGAGAGAAAAGCCGGGTCATGCGCATGACATCTGAAGAGGCCGCGCCTCATTTTGACCGCGAAACCCTCGACTTTGCCTATATCGATGCCAATCACTCGTATGAGGCGGTCAAGCAGGACCTAGAGCTGTGGTGGGACAAGGTCAAGCCCGGAGGAATTTTCGCCGGTCATGATTACCTGAACGGAAAGTTGCCTGAAGGAAATTTCGGGGTCAGAAGAGCGGTCGACGAATTCGTAGAAGACCGCAACCTTCAATTGCACGTGACTCGCGAGCGCTGGCCCACGTGGTACGTGATTAAATGAACCAGGCCACCATCGAAGAAGTGGCATCCTTCTGGAACCGTCGTCCGTGCAATGTCCGCCATTCGCCAAAGCCGCGGGGAACTCGCGAATATTTTGAGGAGGTCGAGGCGCGGAAATACTTCGTCGAACCGCATATCCCTCGTTTTGCAAAATTTGACGAATGGAAGGGTAAAACGGTACTCGAGATCGGCTGCGGCCTGGGGACTGACACCGTCCATTTTGCCAGAGCCGGAGCCAGGGTGACGGCAGTGGATATTTCCGATCAATCCCTGGAACTCGCTAGGAAGCATGTAGACGTCTTCGGGCTTTCTGATCGCGTGTCTTTTTATCACGCGGATGCCGAGAAACTCACGGATGTAATTTCGCCCCAACCTTTTGATTTGGTCTACTCCTTCGGCGTCATTCATCACACGCCCAATCCCGAACGGGTGATTCAGCAAATCAGAGAAAATTACGTAGAACCGGCGAGCGTGCTGAAGCTGATGGTGTATTACCGCTATGCCTACAAGGTTATTATGATTCTATTGAAGGAGGGCAGAGGGGCCTTCTGGCGACTGGACGAGCTCGTGGCCCGTCATTCTGAAGCCCAGACTGGCAGCCCCGTCACTTATCTCTATTCACGCCGCCAAATGCGACACCTCTTAGAGGGCTTTCGAATCGAAGAAATGGGGGTGGAACACATTTTCCCTTACCGTGTCGCCGAGTATAAGAATTACCGCTACGTCAAATCCTGGCCCTTTAACTTTCTGTCGAGCGGCGTCACTCGCTGGATCGAGAGTGTTCTGGGTTGGCACCTTTGCGTAACTGCCCGGCCTTGCGCTTCAAACGACTCCAGAGCGTCAGCTTCTTTTTAGCCGGCGCATCCTTCGTTTTATTTACCCGAAGTACAAACTTCTTCTTCACGACGTCATAGATCGCTTCAAATTCGTTCGCGGTCAAGAAAGGGAAGGGTCTTTCTCCTGATAGCCGCACGTTTTTTCTTGCCGCAAACGTCATGGCGTGACGCTTTCCCGGCGCGTAAGTGTCTGTAAATTCATCCAAAACCTCAAAGCCAGCCTGCGTCAGAGCCCGCCGTAAGGTGCTAGGAATAAACTGGCTCACGTGGTCTATGTGCACTTTCTTTATGGGAGCGTCACAATCGCGATGAAGAATATTCGGAACTTCGACAACAAGCAGACCTCCATCGGTCAAAAATTCACCGATTTCGCGCAGTTTTTGGACCGGATTATACATGTGTTCCAGGACGTGTACCAACGTGACAACATCCATCCGCCTATTGAGTGGCGTCTTGTAATGATTTAGTGCATGACATTGACCGCTAAAAATTTTGGCCCTGGTGTTTTCCCGTGCATAAGCCGCAAACGAATCCGTAGGCTCGATACCATACAGCTCCGCGGCAGGGAGCGATTGTCCAAGTAGATTGAGGAGAATTCCGGAAGCACAGCCGACATCCAGAATACGTATGTCTTCTGCCTGTCTGCCCCTGAGGTGCCGCAACGTAAAGTCACATATCCACTTTGCGCGCTTGTACACGCGAGAATCGGGGTTATAGTCCTTTGCCGGATCGCTAGCGCCTGTATAGAAGCCGCGATATGTTGTGCGGTAAAATGCGAGCATTTCCTTTTCAGTGGGGCGGGGATTGGTAAATATGAATCCGCATCTGCCGCAGATCACCGTTCTCAGAGGCATCCCGTTCTTGTCTAGATCAAGAATTTCTACCTGCTGGCGCGAGTCGCAGAGACTACAAGGAACGTCTTCCTTTTGCATTTGTTCATACAAACTTCGATGTTCTTCGCGCGTAAGCTTCATATAGCAAGCAGCCTTTGCAATCCCGACTTGATGGCGGGCCGGTCATCTAGCAGAGCCGTATGTGCCCTTCCATGGTAAAAGTCGCGAACTCGGATTGCGATATCATGAATAGGCACAAGCTCAATGTTTCCCTTAGACTGCAGATTGTGGAGGAAGGCGCGGTGTTTTTCATGAACAAAATGTTCCTCATCAAAAACAATGACATGCGCGCCTGACGAAGCTGCTTCTGAGACCATGTTGACGCTCTCCGGTGAAACAATCACAATGTCTGATAGACCGAGGATGCCGGCAACTGCGCCAGGGGGATTATACTCTTCCGGAATGACCAAAAGGCGACAGCGCGGATAGGGCCGCAATTCACTTTTCAGTAAGTCGATAACCGTTGTCGGGGTACGCCGTGAGGCTGTAACCATCATTTCAGCATCCAAATTCTCGCACGCTTCCTTGACCTCCGACAAGACTCGAGCGATCATCTCTTCGCTCATGCGGAAGTGCTTATAATCTCCGCCAAGAAGTAAAGCAACTTTGAAAAGCCGCATCGGGCCAATTTCACGCGCGAGTTGAGCTGCTGATTCTAAAACCCTCTGAGGACTCATGAAATTAATAGAGCCTTCCGTACGAATAACATTCGGCAGGTCTTCGACACGGTCGTGGCGGGGGATAATGGCAAGGTCAAATTTACTCAGACCTCGGCGCGGCGTCATCACGACGACAGATTTGGCCCCCAGGCGGCTCGCCAGCCAACGATTTACATCTGCTGTTCGCTTCCCAAACGCCGAGATAATGATATCTGCAGTCAGTCCGGAAAGTTCGGCATAATCTCGGTCTGAAACCTGATAGCGAATACATCGGTTGCAGCCGTTACAACGTTTTGCCTGCGGGTGTAGTGCGTAATAAAGGATCTTTGCCGCGAGGGATCGTTTGAACTTAACGTCTACTTTGTAATCGGTTTGCAGGATGGAGGCGGGTGGATGGCCGGATTCCACGCATGAGTCCTTGAGCATCTGAGCTACGGCTTCGCATTGACGCGCATGCCCCATGACTCCGTCACCTAAGACAAGAATCTTCACGCTTTCAAAACACCCTCTTCCTCTTGCGTTTCAACAGCGGTATTACGCTGTCCGTCGAGCACCTTTTGCGCATCCCAGTACTCGTAGAATGCCCCCTTTTTAGCCAGCAACTTAGTCCACGTCCCTTCCTCGACTACGCAGCCGTCTTCGAGTACGATAATCTTGTCGGCACTTGCAACTGTAGACAGGCGGTGCGCTATGACCACACAGGTCTCGTGCTCAGTAAGCTTGTCGATGTCCTGTTGGATCTTCCGCTCGGTTTTTGTGTCGAGCGCGCTCGTTGCTTCGTCCAGGATCACTAAATCCGCCTTTTTAAGGAAGACGCGCGCTATGGCAATACGCTGTTTCTCACCGCCTGAAAACTTGGCGCCTTTCTCCCCGACAAGAGTATCCACTCCCTGCGGAAGCCTCTTGGCAAATTCACTGAGTTGGGCATATTCGAGCGCTAGGTTCAACTCTGCATCCGAAATCTCATGGCGCAGGCCGTACGTTACATTTTCCCTGAGAGTGCCCTGAATGATCATCGGCTCCTGTGTGACAATTGCGATATGTTCGGCCAGCGAGCGCAGACTGAAGTCGCGTATGTCGACACCGTCCATAAATATAGAGCCCGGTGGGCAGTCATAGAAACGCGCAAGCAGGTGAGCAATAGTCGTTTTGCCCGCGCCGGTTTTACCCACAATCGCCGTCATTTTCCCTTTTTCAACCACCAAATTTACATTGTGCAGGACCGGACGACCTTTATCGTATCCAAATTGCAAATTCCGGAACTCGATCGATTTCTGCAGCCCTTCAAAGTTCCGATCGCCGGCTTGTACAAAATATTTGCCTTCATCACTGAGCATCGCCGTTATCCTCTCCAGACGGCCCGCGCTGCGAGCAATGGAGAGGTTGAGTGTCGCGAATAATGCGAAATTGGGCATTGCGCGCTTAATCAAATAAAAAAGCATCAGGTATTTCGTGACTTGCGCGGGCCCGTAATTCGGCGCCATCGCAGCCATGACGAAGGCCATTATCAGAAGAAAAGCGATCGTGCTAATGTCCTGAATCGGGCTGAGCAACAGTTGAAGTTTTTGCGCCTCAAAAGCATCTCTGAGCTCCGTCTCATTTAGTCTCGTAACCTCATCCCGCTCCATGTCTTCTGCCGCATAGGACTTAACCAAGGCGATACAACTGACGGCATTATGCAATCGCTGCATAAGATCCAAACGGGAATTCTCGAACCTGATAGAGGCTTCGCGAATCTTACTCGACAAAATGTCGGTGATGTAATGGCGCAGGGGGAAAAGCACCAGAGCAACGAGCGTGAGCTGCCATGACAACCAGAACATGATCGCGAGATACACCAAAAGCGAAAGAGCCTGCGTCAAAAGCTTTACAATCGGCTGCAATTGACCCGTGATCGCCTCAGCCCCCGCGATCACCGTTTGATTAACTTCAACTACCCGGAAACCATCGAAGTATTGTTTTCCGAAACCGAAAACGCGTTCGACCACCATATGACGCATACGCCCGTTGGCACGCCTCATCTGTTGGCCGATACTCAACGATGAAAAGTAAGTCATAGCATTCTTGATGACTGTGGCTAAGACAATCATTCCGAGCAGGAGAATAAAATAAGATGTGTTCGATTCAAAAACACCGGGAAACTTGGCTGTCAGAAATTTTGAGACACCGAGGCGGTCTCCAACCTTAGTGAAGTCTCCCTCGATCAAACCGCGACAAAGCGGGAACAAAAGCGCTATGCCGACCATATTGAAAAAAACCGAAAACGAAGAGCAGGCAATAGCGAGGAAAAAGTAGCCTGGGATTATCTGCATTTTTTTGAAGAATAAAACAATTAGCTTGAAATGGTCGAGAAGCCCGGGCGCCTTTATGGACTTGGCCTTATCGATTATTACGCGCGTTTTCAGGTGCGTTAACTCGTGATCGTTAAGTCGCATAAGCTTTCTCCTGCATCGCGCATTTTTCTTTAATCACATGCAGGATTCGAGAGAGAACAGGCTCCGGCATTAGGACAGCGCGCACGAAATCCTGAGACTTTCGGATCAGGGCCCGTCTTTGAATCTCGATCCGTGTGCCACGAACAAACAAGAACCAGTCATCCGCCCTCTTCAGCATAGTAAGAGGTGAATAATTGTCCAGAATGAGCTTCTCAGCAAACAACGCCACAGGAAGCCCCGCCCGTGCCGCGTCCAACGCGACCGTCGATGGCGTTGTTATGACGGCGTCCGATATTGCCAGAAGACCGGTGGCCGTAAACGGCTCCCACTGTTTGCGTTTCGGATGGGCAATCACCAGATTCTTTAGACCTCTCAATTCATCATGCGGTTGCCGAACAATCCAGCACTCGTCATGATGCGGCTTCACAATAATAGTGGTGTCCGTAAACTTCATTGCCATGCTGCGCAAATGGCACAAAAAAAGGCTGCGCTGTTCAGCATCGAACCGGGTCCAGTGCAGGTTTTCAAAAACAGAGACAACGTACGGACGATCCGCGGGGTTCTCAAACTTAGGCGGCGAAACCATAATATCCTTCGGACAGCCGACAGGGATGCAGCGTGCCTTCACGCCGGCTTTCACACTGGGGTGAAGGCGTTCCAAACTCCCCCAAGTAAGAATATGTTGGGAAGCAAAATCGGTTGTTTCCGCGGGGAAATCATTATCAAAATAGGTCAGGCCGATATTTTCGTAACCATGTTGCAGCGTGAAAGTGGCGATTCCGGACTGGTTCGCTCGGGCGACCAGACGATGCGGAGCCAGATGGGCACTTGCCGTCGACTCACAAGCAACTACCAAGGCCATAACATTGTCAAGGGGCGGGGCAAAGCCAACGAGAATGTCGCGGCGAGGGACTTTAGTAAGCGGAAGGTCTAGCGCTTTAAGGCTCTTTCCAACCCGAGGAGAATGCTGGAGCAGGCGGTCTGTGACGCAGACTACGGGGGAAAGGCTCTTCTCAAACCGGGTTTCACGGACCAGGGGAAGGAGCAAATCGAGGTCTTGCACTAGATCAAATAGATACAATATGTTACGCGAATGGTTCACGGCGGTTATCGAATCAAGCGCTCCTATTCAAGCTAGGAATTTATCATAAAGTTGGTATAATATCACGGAATTGGGCATTTCACAACTTGTGATAAATAAAGAGGATTCGCTAAAATTTGATGTTTACGAGAGACCTTACCAGCCCCCCTATTAAGCTCAGCATCGTTCTGGTCCATTTCAAGACGGTCAGTCTCACGCTGACCTGCATTGAGTCCATCTACACACATGCCCCTGACTGTTCCTTTGAAATTATCGTCGTAGATAACGGTTCAAATGACGATATCGAGGCCGTTATTTCCGATCGTTATCCGGAAGTCCGGTTTATTGAGAGCGGAGACAACCTGGGATTTACCCGGGGAAATAATCTTGGGATTCATAATTCGCACGGGGAGTATGTCGTCCTACTCAACACGGATACGGAGCTGATTGATCGCAGTTTCGATGCCATGATCACTTACATGGAAAGCCACACTGAGGTGGGCATCTTGGGCCCGCGCCATGTTGACGGGCAGGGAAACTTCCAGCTGTCTTTCGGCCATTTCCCTACTTTTTTTTCTGAAATTGTGCGCAAGCTGGCTCATTATCGGCTTCAAATTAACGACCTCCGGATCCGCGATTACTTCGAAGAAAAATATTCCGGCTCCAGCGTACTCGATTGGGTATCGGGCTCCTGCTTGATGATCCGCCGTGATGTCCTGCACGATATCGGTCTGCTGGACGAACGTTATTTCATGTACTTTGAGGACATCGACCTTTGCACTCGAGCTCGCAGGCGCGGCTGGTACGTCCATTACTTTCCCCAAACAAGCATCGTGCATTACGGGGGCCAATCGGTAAAAAGAAATCTTTTGGCCGCCCTCATCGCTTATCGCCTGAGTCAAGCCTACTTCGCGAGGAAGTATTACGGATTTTTCGGACTATTGGCAGTTCGACTCCTCCTACTTGCGAAATATGGCGTGAATTTTGCCAAGTGGGCCGTCCAATGGCTCTTCACCCGCCTCATGCGCAAAGACACGCGCCGAATCTACACCATGCTACTTCTCGGCAAAAAGGTCATTACCCAGGTTGCACTCGGAAGTATTTCCAAACCTGCGCCCGAACCGGCACTTCATCGGCCTGAACGTTTATGCGAGCCCGCCGCGACACGCCCTGTCGCAGTTCGATAACCGGCGGCTATGCTTCTGCTCAATCGCATTGCATTAGGGGCAATTCTCGGCATTGTTTTTTTTATTCCAATTTCATCGGCCGCAATCGAGAGTTTTTTCGGCGTCCTGGGTATTTGCGCAGCCCTCCGTCTTTTGCACGTCAGGCCCTGTCTGGCTGACGTAAAATCTTTTTTTTGGAATCCGCTCCACGCCACTCTAACTGTATTTTATGTACTTCTCGGTATTTCCATTCTTGCCGCTGGCCCGCTCTGGCCCAAGAGCCTCGAGGCTTGGCTTACCAAGTGGGGGGAGTGGCTTCTCTTGTTCTGCTTAATTCGTCTATTCGTGCAACGGGAACATTTAAAGTGGATCTCCTACATCCTTGTCTTCACGGCTGCCCTGATTTGTGTCGACGGAATCTTTCAGAAAATAACGGGGTACGATTTCATTCGCGGTTTTGAGATCGTACCGGCAAATTATTTTTTGCCGGTACGGGCCAGCTTACACCATTACAACCACTTCGGCGGCTATCTGGCTGTGATCTTTTTTATGATCACAGCGGTGCTCATCAACGTGAAAGATCGCGCCAAATGTATCGCTTTAATTGGGCTACTTGGCTTAATCTTCGTCAATCTTCTCTTGTCTTATTCACGCGGCGCCTGGCTCGCCTTTGCTTCGGGTTGCCTCTGGTTTTTTGCCACTAGCCCCAAGCAAAAATTCAGCTACGCTATCCTAAGTCTGCTAGGCGCGTTGCTCGGCCTCATTTTTTTACATCCCGGATTAAGAGAACGGGCTGTTTACCTATTCACGAGCGGTGGAGACGAACAGAGATTTGAGGTCTGGAAGGCAGCCCTTCGTGTTTGGATGGAGTCACCGTATATCGGGCGCGGCCTGGGGCTGCTGATGGACTATCTCCCCGAGTACCTGAGCCAGACCCGAATTAAGGAGGTGTTCTGGGCCCAGTACGCCCACAACAGCTATCTGCAAATCCTCGTCGAATCAGGCCCCCTGGCCCTATTGAGCTTCTTGCTGGCGGCCCTCGGTATTCTCCTGAGAGGGTTCAGGGCCGCTAAAGGCTATAGCCCGGCTCATGCTCTAGTCGCCGCCTATGTGGTGCTTCTCGTGCACTGTTTTTTCGAGAATCATCTCTATTCACTCCAGTTATCAGCGCTGTTTTGGGTCTCTGCCGCGTTCGTCAGCCGGATACCCGAGCTTGGCCTTGGGGAGGGGCAAAAGAGCCATTAATTAGCGTTGATTTTTTCTCGTAACTCGTTATAATAATTGGGCTAATAAAAATTTCGCCAACGCTCATCTTAACCCCTATCGGAAGCGCATGAGTTCCGCATACGCCGCCTCGCCGCTACAAAAAATTGCGCCTGACGTACGCTTCGGTCGTGACGTGATCGTTCGTGATTTCGTCAATCTCTACGGCTGCGAGATCGGTGACGAATCGCAGATCGGCCCCTTTGTCGAAGTGCAGAAAAACGCACGCATAGGTAAGCGCTGCAAAATCTCCAGTCATTCCTTTATCTGTGAAGGAGTGACCATTGAGGATGGTGTCTTTTTAGGCCATGGCGTCATGTTCACCAATGGGAAATACCCTAGCGCCACCAATCCGGACGGCAGTTTGCAAACCGAGAAAGACTGGATCTGTGAGAAAACCCTTGTGAAAAAGGGTGCCTCGATCGGATCTGGGTCCTCGATTCTCTGCGGGATTACGATTGGCGAGAACGCGCTTATCGGTGCCGGCAGTGTGGTCACCCGCGACATTCCCGACGGCGCTCGTGCTTGCGGCAATCCCGCGCGTCTCATGCAAGGCGCCTCCGACATCGAAGGCCGCTGATGCTTCGGGATCTTTTTTCCTATCTCGGGAATCTTGTCAAAGAGAGGAGAATCATTTTCGAGCTGGCGAAGCGTGATTTCCGCGTACGCTACCTCGGCTCGTATCTTGGCATTCTGTGGGCATTTCTGCAGCCGGCCGTCTTTGTGTTCCTCCTCTGGTTCATTTTTCACCTCGGCTTTAGGAGCGCGCCGGTCAAGAACATGCCGTACATCCTCTGGCTGCTTCCCGCACTCATCCCGTGGTTCTTTTTCTCCGAAAGCTTGAGCAGCGCCACCAATGCCCTCATCGACAACAGCCACATCGTCAAGAAGGTAGTCTTTCAGGTCAATATCCTGCCGGTGATCAAGATCGTCTCTTCGCTGTACGTACACCTAGTCTTCGTCGGAATCCTCTTTGTGGTCTATGCCGCATCAGGCCGCTTTTCCTTGCCCGTCTTTATCCATGTTGCCTACTATCTGAGCGCCACAATTCTATTAGTTCTTGGGTTGTCATTTTTCACCGCTTCACTCGTGGTTTTTATTCGTGACGTCACTCAGGTGATCGCGATTCTCCTGAATTTCGGCTTTTGGATGACCCCCATATTCTGGCATGTCGACCTTCTGCCCGAGAAGTACCAGAGCCTCATGCGGCTAAACCCCGTCTATTACATCACGGAAGGATACCGCAATAGTTTTATGCAGCATGCGCCGACCGCGGCAGAACCTCTGTGGACACTTTACTTCTGGGCTGTGGTCCTCATAACATTCGTGACCGGTGCGATGTTTTTCAAGAGGCTTAAACCGCATTTCGCCGACGTGCTTTAGGAACGTGACGATGACTGACAACACAGCCATTCGGGTGGAGGGGCTTTCAAAGATATACCGCCTCTATGACAAGCCCATAGACCGTCTGAAAGAGGCCCTTCACATTTTTCGCCGAAAATATCACCGTGACTTCTTTGCCCTACAGGACGTCTCGTTTGAAATAAGAAAAGGGGAGAGCATCGGTATCATTGGGAGAAACGGCGCGGGAAAATCAACGCTTCTAAAAATTCTCACGGGCGTTCTGACTGCCAGCTCCGGCCGGGTCGATGTCACCGGAAAAGTTTCGGCCCTCCTGGAATTGGGGCTGGGCTTCAACCCCGAAATGACTGGCATCGAAAACGTTCGCTTTGGCGGCGCGATCATGGGTTACTCAAAGGAGGCGTTTGAAGCGAAAATCGATGAGATCCTGTCTTTCGCCGATATCGGGGAGTTTGTCCATCAACCCGTCAAGACGTATTCAAGCGGAATGTATGTACGACTCGCCTTTGCGTTGCAGATGTCCGTTGATCCCGACATCCTGATCGTGGACGAAGCTCTGGCCGTGGGGGATGTCTTTTTCCAGGCGAAGTGCATGACCCGTCTGCGCCACATTATCGACAAGGGAGTAACGGTGCTGTTCGTAAGTCATGATACCAGTGTCGTCAAAAGCCTTTGCAGCAAAGCCCTGCTGCTCGACCGCGGCCGCTTACTTACCTTCGACCGCCCCGGTGCTGTTGCTGAAACTTATTTCCGCATGAAAACACAGGCCGAGCAGCCCATACTCAGCCAGTTAGCTGGGGAGCCACGAAAGTTCGTGCCGACCGGCGAAGCCACGGGTGACGAACTCTGGGATTCTTTTACGGCTGCCACGCAACCGTTTGAAGAGCGGGCCCGGTATGAGCGGATCAGCAACGGAAAAGCCTCATTCCGAAAAGTCGCTATTCTTGATGCTGCAGGGCAGGAGATCGAAGAGGCAAATTTCGGGCAGGAGATCACGCTTCGCATGGCCGTTGAAGCGCATGAAGACGTGCCTCAACTCGGATACAGTTACTGCATCGCAGACAGAAACATGCACAGAATCATTTATTCCGATAGCTATATTGAAAACGGCTCCCTTGAGAATGTCCGGGCGGGCGAACGTTTTATCGTCGATTGGAACTTCAAACTGCCACTACAGGCGGGGTCTTACAACGTCCTCGCGGCTCTGTCCATTCCTGTCAATCTCGAATTGCAGAAAGTGGTATTTTGCGACCGTATCCCTATCGCCTGTCAATTTTTGCTCAACCGCGATCCTGCCTTTCACCTATATGCACCGGTAAAATTCGAACATCGCTTACGCATTCAGCGCATGACGGCGCAAGCGGCAACGGCTGGGAATTAAAATGAGCCGACCCATGTTTCTTATTATAGGCGCGCAGCGATCCGGTACATCGGCCTTACACACATGCCTGTCCAGGCACCCCCTTCTTTTCGGGGCACCCGTTAAGGAGATCGGTTATTTTGCTTATAACTGCAAGTACGGTAGGGGTGACGAGTGGTATGAGCGCGAACTTGAACCTGGTAATATTGACGCCGCTCGTATGACTTTCGAAACTACCCCTGAGTATGCGTATTTCCCGTGGTGCGCAGAGAGAATCCACGTGTTTGATCCCAATATCCGGTTGATCATGCTGGTCCGTGATCCGGTAGACCGCGCCTATTCGGCGTGGCAGATGTTTCTCAACGCTTTCCGGCAGAGAGCTGCATGGCTCGTCGAATATCTTTCCGGCATTGACTCAAGCATCAGCGAACCCTTTTACCGCCTATTGGAGGCCCCCGAGCCACCTGACTTTGAGACCGCCGTCGCCGCCGAACTTTCAGGAGAGAACAACCTCCCGATAGAGCCCAGTTATATTCGCAGGGGACTTTACGGGCAGCAAATCGAGAGATACCTGGGACGATTCGGCCGCGACGCTATATTGATTCTGGATGCCGCACAATTCGCAACCCGTCCGGCCGAGACCCTTCACCGTGCGTGCCGTTTTCTCGAGATCCCGTATGACTCAAGCCTCTGCGAGCCGGTATCCCTTGTCAATCGGGGTGAGTACTCACAGCCCGTTCCTGTCGAGGCACAGGAGCAGCTCCGCGAATACTACCGCCCGCATAACGAGGTCTTCTTCAACCTCATTGGGCAAGACTTCAGCTGGGCAAAGTCAGAGGCGGTTCGGCCGTGAAGACATTGGATCTGCTCGACTATTGGAACAACGCTGCAACGCAATCGATGTACGACAAGCATCTAGTTCGTGCAGAGTCAGACCTGACCATGAAGCATTTCCCCAAGATCATCTCACCCAAAATTCTGGATGCGGGCTGCGGCGAAGGAGAAGGAACAGAAACCTATGCCTCCGTGAGGGGTGCGACCGTGCACGGCGTTGACTTCTCGGCCAGGCGTCTCGATCTCGCCCGGGCACGACTCTCGGAAAAATCTAACGTAACACTTTTCCGGCAGGACCTCACCGAAGCGGTTGGTCTTGTGCCCGACTACGACATTGTGATTTCACAACGGTTTCTGATTAATATCCCCGAATGGGAGTTGCAGATGAAGGTGCTTAGACAACTCATGGGCCTACTCGCTCATCACGGCAGACTGCTCCTCCTTGAGGGGCATCAGGAAGGCGCCGCAGCACTTAACGAGTTTCGCGCTGCCGCGGGACTCGAACCGATCCCGGTAAAATGGCATAACGTCTTTCTGAGCGACACCCGACTCAAGCGCTTCATGAAAGCGGAAGGGTATCGCCTGACGGCAGAGGATTCACTGGGCGCCTATTTTTTAATGACGCGCGGCATTCGTCCTATGCTGGACTCGAACCTTGACTGGGACTGCGACTTCAACCGCATTGCTTCCTCGCCTGAAATGATGCGCATGCTTACCGGCTGCGACCGGTACTCGCGATTAAAACTGTGGGTATATGAAAAATAACCCCCTATACGTAACAAGGCCCTTTTGTGCGCCTCCCGAAGAATTCGCGGAAGAATATCGCCGAATGTCTGAAGCCGCCCGCTTCACGAATCACGGCAACTGCCATGAACGCCTTGAAAGAGAGCTCGCCGGGTATCTCGGAGTGCCGTATTTTTCACTAGTCAATAATGCAACGACGGGGCTCATGATTGCATGCAAGGCGCTGAATCTCCGCGGCGAAGTCATCGTCAGCCCCTTCACGTTCCCCGCAACCGTTAATGCCCTCACGTGGTGCGGCCTCACACCCGTCTTTGCTGACATCGCAGAGAAGAGCTTCAATCTTGATCCCCGGCGGGCCGAGGAAGCCGTCACGACTCGGACGAGTGCCATCCTTCCGGTTCATCTCTACGGTAACGTGTGCGACACGCGCGCCTTCGACGAGATCGCCCGCCGCCGCAAGCTCCGTCTTCTCTACGACGCAGCACACGCTTTCGGCGTAACTCGCGGTGACCTTCCCGTCGGCCGCTATGGTGACATATCGGTATTCAGTTTTCATGCGACAAAGCTCTTTCACACCGGCGAAGGCGGCGGCCTCAGCTGTAGGACTGCGGACTTGAAGAATCAGGTTGATTTGCTCCGTAACTTCGGAATCAGAGACACCGAGTGCGTCCTGACTGCCGGCATTAACGGGAAGATGAGCGAGCTGCATGCCGCCCTCGGGCTGGTTAATTTGCGGCATATAGCGGCTGAGCGCAATGAGCGCGCGCGCGTGCGCCGGCTTTACGAGGAGCAGCTCGAAAGTTTGAGGGGCCTCACTGTTATCAAACCGCCAAGCGGGGGGCGAGAGGCGCTGCAATATTTTGTCGTGCAAATTGACGCCGCGTACTTCGGCATGTCGCGTGACTCGCTGTGCGCCCTTCTCGAAACGAACGGCGTCTATGCCCGAAAATATTTTTACCCGCTTTGCAGCGAACAGGCGCCTTACCGCAATTTGGCTTCGGCGGCACCTGAAAATTTGTCTGCGGCAATCACAGCGGCGAAACAGCTTTTGTGCCTGCCTTTTTACGGCGCGATGACCTCGACTGATGTTGACCGCGTTTGCGGAATTATCAGCAAGTCCTGCCGCTCACGTCCGGAGATGCCGGCACATGCCTGAATTCTCCGTTCTTATGACCTCCTACAACTACGCGCGCTTTCTCCCTGACTCGATCGAGTCCGTGTTGAGTCAAACCTGCGGAGATTGGGAACTCCTCATCGTAGACGATGCCTCACAAGACGCATCCTGGGAGATCATCGCCGGCTACCATGACACGCGCATCCGAAAGCGGCGGCTCAACGAAACCGTTGGGGCCTCACGCGCGTATCAGGAAGCATATTCTATGGCGACAGGAAATCTGATTGCATGCCTGGACTCCGACGACGCCTTCGAGCCGGAAAAACTTGAGCGGCAGCTTAATTATATGTGCGCGAACCCGCATGTCCATATCCTGGGAACTTTCATCCAACAGATCGGCTGTGACGGGCTGCCCTTCTCCTCGAACGGCGATGAGGGGGAGGGATGGTTCAACCGCATTGAAAACCTTAACGATCCGTCTGCCTGGGTGTGGCAAAACCGGCTTTGCCATTCGGCCGCTGTAGTACGCAAAACCTTTCACGATCGCCTGTCGTTCCGCGCAGACCTCCGCTCCGCTCCCGACTGGGATTTTTGGCTGCGGTGTCTCGAAGCAGGGGGACAATTTCATGTCCTACCCGAAAAGCTCACAAGGTACCGCATCCATAAGAATAATGCTTCACGTCAAAACCCGGCGGCAACCTTTTGGGAGTATGCTGACATCACGGCACGTCACTTTCATCCTTATCTCGAGTCGATTCACCGCGCGGATCTGATTGAGAACAACCTATGCGGTTTTTTTACGCATCCGACTTATGCCGCCCTCACACAGACCGAGCGCCGATCCTTGCTCGGGCTTCTGTTTGGGCTGACCGACCTCGCCGTCGACATGCCGACCCTTCTCAAATGGGTGGGCCACGGGCAATCTACCGCGCCAAAAGCCGCCGCGGCCCTTGTGGAACTGGCAGAGCAGATTCGGAAAAAACACGTTTGGGGGGAACTCCTCCAGGGGAACATAGCCGCGTTGACCAGCGCGAGACTCGAACAGGAACGATGGGCAGAAGAAATGAGCAAATCAAACGTGTGGTGGGAAAATAGGGCCGCGGAGCTTCAAGCCAAGCTGGACGAGAGCCGGTGGAATACGCATAACATTCGAGGGTGTCTTCGCTATATCGCCGGCAGATTAATCGAAAGGGGAGGCGAGTTCATTTCTAAGGTCTCAGGCCACCGATCAAATACTCGGAAGACAGCTATCATCCGAAACCAAACCGTCTGGAATCCCAACGCCCCTCTCGTGACGGTTATTATTCCTTGCTACAATTACGGGAGCTACATTCGGGATGCGGTCTCCTCCGTATCGAATCAAACCTGGACCGACCTCGAAGTCCTAATCATTGACGACGGCTCCGACCAGCCCAAAACGCTGAGTGCTCTCGAAAGCCTCAGCGATATCCCGAGAACTCGCGTCATTCACCAGAAAAACAACGGCCTGCCCGCCGCCAGAAACCGCGGCATCGAAGCCGCGCGCGGAAAGTACATCTGCTGTCTCGATGCCGACGACATGCTCGCACCCACTTATCTCGAGAAATGCCTGTATTATCTTGAGGCCAAGGGGTTCGACATATGCGGAAGCCTGCAGCAGAATTTCGGGGACGACGACTCCGTTCTCGATCCCGGCGAATTTAACCTCAGAGGCCTCTTAAAAGAGAATCGAATGATAGGTGCGGCCGTTTACCCGAAGGCGCTTTGGAATGAAGTCGACGGCTACGACGAAAAGATGACGCTGGGCTTTCAGGACTGGGAATTCTGGATACGCGCCGCTCAGGCGGGGGCGAACGCACACATCATAAGAGAGCCGCTCTTTCATTATCGGCGGCACACACCGTCGATGGTTCAGGAGAGCGAGAAGAAAAGGCCGCAAATTCTAAAGTATCTCAGAGATAAGCACGCCGCGCTCTATCGACAGAAATCATCGCTTCCGAAGAAGACGGTCCTACCGAATACTTGCGTCCAGAACCCGTTTGTAAATCTGACGAACGGGAATGATCTCGAACGCACGAACACCGGGGCTGTCATGCTGTGCATGCCTTTCATGACCATGGGGGGCGCCGAGCGTGTCCTTAGTCAAGCGGCGCAGGATTTATCCGCAAAGGGATTTACCCTTTATGCCCTTACCACAGAGCCGGTCGGAGAGGGGCATGTCGACGTAAGCGAATGGTTCGGCGAGGGCACACGGGGCATTTTTCACTTCACGCGGTTCCTGCCGCCCGAGAACTGGCGCGACTACCTCTTTTATCTTCTCAAGCGGCACAACATTAAAATCCTGTGGCTTGCCGGTACCCGATTCGTTTATGAGTTACTGCCGCTCATCAAAAGAGATTTCCCGCACATCAAGGTGGTCGACAATCTCTTCAACGAGATAGGTCATACGTCCGATAATCGAAAGTTTAGTGCCGGCATTGATCTCAATGTCGTCGAGAATAACACGGTCGCAGCGTGGCTCAAGAGAAACGGCGAAAGCGATGACCGTATCGTCACAGTTCCCAATGGGGTCGACATTTTGAGGTTTCAGCCTGACGCAGAGCATAAGCTTTTTTTGCGGGGCAAACTCAATCTCCCGAGCCAGACCCTCGTCGTGGGGTTCTTCGGCCGTTATGCCGATGAAAAAGGGCCTGATTTGTTTCTCGATGTCGCCAAGCAGTTTCGCAACGAACCTAACGTACTCTTTTTGATGTCCGGAACCGGTCCTATGGCCCCAAAGCTCAGAACCAAGTTGCGATGGAGTCGCCTCAAGCGAAGGGTCACGATGACCGGCTGTATGGATCCTCGGGATTTCTATGCGCTGGCAGACATTATGATTTGCCCGTCACGCGCCGACGGACGTCCCAATGCCGCGCTTGAAGCTATGGCTTGCGGGTTACCGCTCATTGCCTCAGACGTAGGCGGCTTTTCTGAGTTTATCAGGGAGGGCAGCACCGGCTTTCTTTGTGAGCCGGGGAATATTCAAAGCTTTGTACAAAAGCTGCACCTGCTCCTACGTGATGCGAAGCTCTTTGCCGCCATGAAAAGGCAAAGCCGCGACCGTGCCGAAAGACACCTCAGCATCCGTCCCTGCCTAGATGCGTACGAACAGGTCTTCCGCAAACTTCTCACGCCAGACACTGCAGAAACCACGAAGGAGCCTCTATGTGCGGTATAGCCGGCATTATTGCGCCGCAGCCTAAGCGTTTTCGGCCTCAGGTCGAAAACATGCTGGACGCTTTGGCGCATCGCGGACCCGACGGGGAGGGCATTGCCTTTTTTGACACCTGTGTTCTCGGTCACCGCAGACTCAAGATTATCGATCTTGAGACAGGGGGTCAGCCCATGTTCGGGCCTGATGAAACCACAGCCGTTGTTTTCAACGGAGAGATTTACGGCTATCAAAACCTTCGCAATGACTTGGCGGATTATCCCTTCCGAACCTCGTCGGACACCGAAGTCATTTTAGCTCTCTACCGCCGAGGGGGCTCTGAAGCCCTCACACGTCTTCCCGGCATGTTCGCATTTGCGCTCTGGGACGACCGCCGGCACGAACTCCTGTGCATGCGCGATCGATTTGGAGAAAAGCCTTTCTACTACGCATTCGGGGATAATGGCGAATTCATCTTCGCCTCCGAGATCAAAGGCATCACGGCATCCGGCCTTGTGAAACCGGAAATCGACGCGGCGAGTCTCGAACATTATCTGAACTATCTCTATGTGCCGCCGAACCGCACAATTTACAAAAACGTCCACGTCCTGCCGCCTGCACATCGCCTGGTATACCGTGACGGGCGCGTCGCTGTGTCGCCCTACTGGCAGCTGCCGGTCCCGACTTCTTGTCTGCGTGCAGATGAAGCCGTCGAGCGCTTCCGTTTTCTTCTGCACCAGGCCGTGAAGCGGCAACTCGTGGCGGACGTTCCGGTCGGGGTGCTCCTGAGCGGGGGGCTCGACTCCAGTACCGTTGCAGCGCTGGCCTCACAGCATTCGTCAGGACTGCAGACATTTTCTTTTGGTTTTCGCGACGGGGTCAACGAGCTCCCTTATGCGCGGGAGGTTGCTGCCGCATGCGGGACACGTCACACCGAACTCATGGACGAACACGAAGACATTGCCGCACTTCTCGTCCGCATGCAATCGGTCTATGACGAGCCTTTTGCGGATTCCTCAGCCATCCCGACTTATCTACTCGCCGGCCTTTGCCGGAGGAACGTCAAGGTTGCACTCTCCGGCGATGGGGCCGATGAATTACTGGCGGGCTACTCATTCTGGTACCGCTCACTTCATAATATGCGAAAGACCCAATCTCTGCCGGGGGCCTTAGGGAACTGCCTGGTCGCAGCAATGCAGTTGTGGCGAAAAACCGGCCTGCCTCTTAGTGAATCCGCCACAGGCTTTCATGATGGTTTAGCCCTGAACCGGCGTTATACCGGCATTCGCGAAGCGCACGCCGCGCGCACCCGCTATTTCACCGACCCTGAACTCGAACAACTAGGACTTCGTCCACACGCAGACCGCGAGGCCTTGGGCAGAAGCAATGACATCGATGCTGTCCTTCGCCGGGACACGACCCATTATCTACCCGGTGACATTCTCGTAAAAACCGATCGTGCTTCTATGGCACACGGCCTTGAACTGCGCAGCCCCTTTCTGGATTGGGAATTTGCTGAATTCTGCCTCTCACTGCCTCTGGCATTGAAGATAAATTCCCGGGAAGACAAGGTCATCCTGCGGCGTGCGTTTGAAGAGTCCTGGCCGACCGCCGTGAGAAAGAGGGGTAAACAGGGTTTCGGCGCACCCGTGTCCCGCTGGCTCAAGCACGATTCCGTACTCGAACTCACCGCTGAATGCCTGCAGCGCCGCAATCACGAAATCTTTTCCTCCATTTCCTTTGACGGGGTACAAGCCATGACGCAAACATCCGGCTACAAGACATGGATCCTCCTTGTGCTCGCGCTCTGGATGGCAGAGAGCAGCCGGACCACTCAAGGACAGTTATGCGCAAAGAACTGCTGAATTTCCTAAAGTGCACCCAATGCGGGGGCAGCTGTTTGGACCTTCACGCGGAAAAGACAACCGGTGATCAGACGACAGACGGCTGCATTGCTTGTCGCACATGCGGCGCCGAGTATCCGATCCGGGACGGGATTCCCCGAATGAGTCCCTCACACGAGACACGGACTGAACATAGGACACGGCACGGATTTAATTATCAGCTGGCACGTCAGATCACGAGCCACGGCGGCCATGACGACGAGTCTGGCTACAAGATTCCGGCAGCTTTCTTTCAGGCGACAGAAATGGACGAGGGCGAGGCGCGTCTCTACTTCCGCGACAAGGTGTTTCTCGATGTAGGCTGCGGCTTGGGGCAGTATTCTTCTGCCGCGCTCAATTTGGGAGCCACGGTAATCTCGCTCGACATAAATGACTCGGGCCTTGCCGCTTACGCCCGTCATCATGTCGCAAACGACCGTCAACACGTCGTTCAGGCATCTGCCCTTCATCTGCCGCTACGCGACGAATGTGTGGACTACTCCTGGTCGATGGGCGTCTTACATCATACCGACGACCTGCGCCTCGGCTTCCGGGAAATGGCCCGCGTACTCCGCCGGGGAGGAGTGCACAATGTGGGTATTTATTATAAGTACAAACACTGGACTTACTATGAGCGCATGCGGAAAGTGACAACCCGGCTACCTTATTTTCTTCTGAATCCGATATGCAATATCTTGGCGATTCTGAGCTATGTCCCGTTTATGTCTTTCCTCTGCCACCCGTGGGTGAATCGCACAGAGTCCTTTCACTCGCGCGCGATTGGTGCTTTTGATCATTTCCACCCGCCGGTGCAGGGGTACTATACCCCGGCTGAAGTACGAGCGTGGTATCATGCGCTTGGCTGTTTTGGTGACATTCATATGACACAACCCTTTAACAACTTTGTAGCGGTTAAAACGGCATCTTTGCCCGCAGCAGAGCCCCGCGCTGACAGCGCCTCAACATTGGTGAGTAGCAACTAATGGCACGAACTCGGATTTGCGTTTTAATGTGCACATACAACGCCGAAAGAACCGTCGAGCAGGCGATCGGGTCGATTCTAAATCAGACTTACCGTGATTTCGAATTCCTGATCATTGACGACGGCTCCAGCGACCACACCCCGCAGCTCATCGAGGCCCAAGCTGCCGCTGACAGCCGCATCCGTTTGTTACGTCATCACGAGAACAAAGGCCTCACCGCACGGCTTAACGAGGGGCTCCTGCTCACGGAGGCCGAATACGTGTTTCGCATGGACGCCGATGATGAATCCAATTGCGAGAGGATCGAATCACAATATGCCGTAATGAAGCGGCGGCGGCACGTCGCAGCTGCGGGAAGCTATATTCATATGATGGGGGTTCGGCAGGGGAAAGACCGTCTGGTTAAGCCGCCGGTTACCCACGATGAAATCGCACGTATTCTGCCGACGCAAAACTGCATCTTTCATCCCAGCGTTGTGCTAAGGCGCAGCGTTATCCTGGATGAGGGGCTTTACCGATCCGAGTTTCTTTCGGCTCAGGATTACGATTTATGGCTTCGTCTCTGCCGCAAAGGCCATGAACTCACAAATGTGCCGCTTCCGCTGCTCCGTTACCGTTATTCTGTCTCGGGCATCACCCTTGCCCGAAAATGGGAGCAGCTCTTCTATGTCCTAATGGCGCAGACATCTCACGAGTTTCCCGAGATGGCCTTGGACCTGGTTCGCGAAATTGCGACCCGCCGTCAGCAGGAGTATAACAAGAAGCGCTTTTTGCGCGATGTCGCCGGGGGAACCTGTCGCGACCTACTCAGGCTGGGACAGCGCAAGGAGACCTTTCGGATTCTCGATCAATACGGGCGCCAGCTGGGCGTCGCAAATACACTTATTCTCGTCGCAAAACTTCTGCTCAACCCGTTCCGGAAATCAACGTTTCTCGGAACGTCACCGAAAGGGCGGTCATGAAAATCAACTGTGTCGTAGCCGGATACGGCTACTGGGGACCCAAACTGGCACGTAACCTTCGCAGGCACACGGATTGCGGTAATATAGACCTCTGCGAGACTAATCTCGGAAAGGGGATAAACGGTCGTGAAGAGTTTCCCTCCTCGCGTCTCTTTCGGGAGTATGACCGAGCGCTCGAGACCGAAGACATTCACGCGGTACTCATCGCAACCCCTGTCGCGAGTCACTACCCGATGGCCAAGAAAGCCCTTCTTGCCGGCAAGCACGTACTCGTCGAAAAACCGCTTGCGCTCACTCTGCGAGAGGCCGGTGAACTGACCGACCTCGCCGACTCACGCGGCCTCGTCCTCATGACGGACCACACGTTTGTGTATCATCCGGCCGTCCGTAAGATAAAGGAGCTCGTCGAGATCGGGGAGATCGGAAAGCTGCATTACATTGATTCTGTGCGCATTAACCTTGGCATTATTCAGCAAGACGTCAATGTCTTGTGGGATCTCGCCGTACACGACCTCTCTATCGTCAATTTTCTCACGGACGAACGTCCCCGCACGGTGCAGGCCGTGGGAGTCTCCCACACGCGGAACGGCATCGAAAACATCGGACACCTCATGCTCAACTATGAGTCGGGCCTTTTCGTGCATGTCAACTGTTCGTGGGTATCTCCGGTCAAGATTCGCCACACGCTTATCGGCGGTGACAAGAAGATGATTCTCTACGACGACCTGAACCCAAGCGAGCCGGTCAAGCTTTATGACGCAACTTACCATCCCAAATCAGAGCAGGACATGGAACGATTGCTCTACGAATGCCGTTCCGGGGATGTTACCTCGCCGCGCGTGGAGCAGCGCGAGGCGCTCGAAGGAGTCGTCGACGATTTTCTGTCGTGCATCATAAAGAGAAGACAACCTATCTCCGACGGACATTTTGCTTGTGACATCATCCGCCTGCTGGAGTCGGCCCAGCGCTCTATCAAGAGACAAGGGGAGCCCATCAATATTCTGGAGCCTGCGGGGAGCACATGCGCGACCTGAGCGGCACAAACATTTTGGTGACCGGCGGTGCCGGATTGGTGGGCTCACACATCGTTGACGAGCTCGTCCGCGAAGGGGCCAAAATTACCGTTTACGATAACCTGATAAGAGGCAGGGAGGAGCATCTTGACTGGTCACGCTCAAACGGGAACGTCACTCTTATACAAGCGGATTTACGCGATCGAGAAAGCCTTCGAGCCGCAGTGGAGGGATGCGAGTATGTTTTTCATCAAGCCGCAAGCTGGCTTCGGCAATGTCAGAGAGAGCCGCGCCTATCCTTAGACGTGAATATCACAGGAACCTTTGATCTTCTTGAGGCCTGCGTTGATTTCGGAATTAAAAAGATTGTCGCGGCATCCTCCTCATCGGTGTACGGCGAAGGCCTGTATCTTCCGACCGACGAGGACCACCCATTCAACAATGATATTTTTTATGGTGCCTCCAAGATCACGAATGAACAGCATTACCGCTGCTTCTACAAACAATTCGGATTGAACTATGTGGGCCTTCGCTACCTCAACGTCTATGGGCCGCGACAACCCTATGAGGCGGCCTACATGGACGTCATCATGAACTTTCTCAACCGCATTGACGCGGGGGAACCGCCTCAGTTGCGGGGAGACGGGAGCGCGACAGTCGATCTGGTCTTCGTTGCCGACGTCGCAAAAGCCAACATCCTGGCGATGAAAAGCGACGCTACGGATATTTTCCTCAATGTTGCCAGCGGCCGCGAAACGACGATAAAAGAGCTCGCTCTTCTATTGGTCAAACTCGCGGGAATGGAAGGTCGACTCGAACCTGTTTTCAGTCCCATGGATGACGGCCTCGTTGCCAGACGATGGGGATCTCCGCGCAAGGCACGTGAGGTTATCGGCTTTGAAGCCGCAACACCTCTTGCGGACGGGTTGATGCGTATCATCGAGTGGCGACGGACACGGGGGCGGGCGGGTTTACCTTTATGAGATCGCTGGCAAGCAGGCATCTGATTTCGTTTGCTCTAGGGCTTGCGGTTTTCTGTATCGTTCTTGAAACCTCCTCGGCTCTCGCTTTGAAGTTCATACCCAATCTCGGGGCGCCATACACCTATTTGGCAAACATGGAAATCGATAATCCCTACATTCCCTATTTGAGAAGCGCCGAACCGGGCGTCCACCATGGAACCAATACCCAGGGTTTTCGGGGCCAGGAAGTACCATTACGCAAGGACACCAACGAGGTGCGGATCCTCTGCGTCGGGGGATCGACGGCAGTCGATCAAGCGACATTCGCCGAGAGCTGGCCCGGTCGCCTCGAAGCAAAGCTTTCAGCGGCATACCCCGATAAGAAAATCACGGTTCTCGTGCAAGCGGTCGGTTCGTGGTTCTCAAGCGATAACCTTGTTTTTTATGCCCTGCGAGCACAGGATTACAATTTTGATATAGTCCTGATCTATGACGGGTGGAACGATCTGACACCCTCCATGTCAAAAAACTTTCGAACTGATTATTCCCACAGCCGGGGGAGACCGGAATCCGCCTTGCGGTTTCTGAATCGACTCAAACGCCTGCACGAGAGATTCCCGTTGTTGCTGCAGACGAACACCTATCGTCTTCTGTGGGGGATTACCTATCGCATCGAAATGCCTCGTTTCAACAACGGCATGTTTCGCGATCGGGGCAGCCCCAGTCACGGGATACGGGGTGCCGATACTTTTGAGCGCAACATCCGGACCATCGCCACGCTTGCCGCATCTCAGGGTTCGCGAGTCCTATACGTGAGCCACGTAGACTTGGCGACACCTAAATACATGGAATCCCTCGATTCGTGGCTACAACATCGCAATCACCTCGAGAATATCCGCGCGGCGAAGGAAGCCGTCGAGTCACTCCCGGGCGGCCTTTTCTTCGACCTGGCCGCTGTCTTTCCGCAGGACGAGCATTACTTCACCGATCGCATTCATTTTACGGGGGAGGGGTCTGAAATTGTGAGTGATTTGATCGCAGACTTTATTCGCAGCAAGGACATCGTGCAGCAATGGAATGACCATCAACCGGTCCGATCGGTTGTGTTTGCATTCAGTGATCTGTCTGAAGCGGAGGATCTGGGTCCTTTCAAAATCAAAGACAACAAGGCTGTGCTTGCGGGAGTCAACGCGCCTGACGGGGTTCGACCCGCCGTCTACATGAGACCACACGATGATCCCGAACAAACAGTCGGAATCAAGGTCCCACTCGGGGAATTGCCCGCCGCTGATTATACCCTGGACTTCGGCATCGGCTATTCCTCTTCGGGTGTACAGCCCAATTGGGAAAACGTGGGAACTTTTTTTAACGTTGCACTCTCATCAGAGCATGAGACCGTTGCCCAGATAGGGAAACGCCTAGTGCCCGGTATGGCTTATCGACAGGGAGACATCGTCGAAATCGAGAAGGACTTTCAGTGGGACGGAGGGCCGGCTTATTTGTCACTGACGATACGCTCAGAGGTCAAAAACTCCAATCAAAGTATTTTTTTCACCTACCCTATTATCCATTTATCCGCTTCGGGAAGGAAGATGTAGCCATGTGCGGCATCAGCGGGATTTTTAATCGAGACGGGGCACCGGCACTTTCCGCAGAAGTTGCTGCGATGAGTGAATTGCTCTATCACCGCGGTCCTGATGACACCGGGATTTGGCAAGACGGCCCGCTGGCGCTGGCCCATCGCCGCCTTAGCATCTTAGACCTCTCGCCAAACGGCCGCAATCCGATGCAAAATGAGAACGCAAGTGCGGTCATTGTGTACAACGGTGAAACCTATAATTACCGAGAACTCCGCGATGAGCTTAAAGGACACGGTTACCGTTTCAGGAGCAAGACTGACACGGAAGTGGTCATCAATCTATACGACAAGCACGGCTTGGATGCAGTCGAGCGCCTCAACGGCATGTTTGCCTATGCCCTGTGGGATATCAAGAAAAAGAGGCTTGTCTTAGCGAGGGACCGGTTCGGAGTGAAACCGCTATACTACACAGAGATCGGATCTATGTTTGCCTTTGCCTCAGAGATTAAGGCGTTTCTTGCGCTTCCTGAATTTCGCGCGCGATTGGATATGGCTGCACTCTCAGAACATTTATCGTTTCAAAACACCTTTGAGGACAGAACGCTCTTCCACGGCGTGCGCATGCTGAGGCCCGGTCATCAGCTGGTTGTGGACGCCGAAACCATCAAGGACATTCAATATTGGGATCTCCGTTTCGACATTGACTCGTCGCGATCTCCGGGGGACTGGCAGCAAGGTCTCAGAGAACGTTTCGAGGTAGCCGTCGGCCGCCAGTTGATCAGTGACGTGCCGGTGGGTGCCTTTTTGAGCGGAGGAATGGATACGGGGTCTATTGTATCCGTTGCAGCCAGACAGAAGCCCGGTATGCACACATTTACTTGCGGTTTCGATCTGCCTGCAGCCGCCACTACCATGGAGAACTATTTTGACGAAAGCGCCGAATCCGATGAGCTGGCAGCTTTATTCGGCACCGACCACCATCACGTACGGTTGGGGCCGGAATCCATGGCACCGGCTCTTGCCGACGTAGTCTGGCATCTAGACGAACCGCGCGTAGGAATCAGTTACCCGATTCTATATACTGCCCGTGAAGTGAGTCGGTGCGTCAAAGTCGTCCTGTCGGGGGTGGGCGGGGATGAACTGTTCGCGGGATATCCCTGGCGATACGCGCCAATCGCCGATGCCTCGCCCGCCAATTTCGAAAAACTCTTTCATCCCATCGCAGTGCGGCTCCTCACGGATAAAAGCCGCCGCCGGCTTTTGACACCGGCCGCACTCCGGGGAGCCGGCAATTACTCCTCCTGGGGCTCGTTTCAAAGCGTACTGTCACACACTCAAGCCTCCACCTCGCTGGATAAGGCCCTCTATTTTGATTTTAAGACGTTTCTACACGGTCTGCTGGTGGTCGAAGACAAGCTCAACATGGCCCATTCCGTAGAAAGTCGTGTCCCTTTTTTGGACAATGACCTCGTGGATTATTCCACGCGCATCCCGGCGCATCTCAAACTCGGGGGCGATAGAGGAAAGCAGATACTGCGCGATGCCATGAAGGGGCTGGTGCCCGATGCCACACTGGCGCGCCGCAAACAAGGATTTACACCCCCCGATCAAACCTGGTATAAGGAACACGCCATCGGCACCATTCGTGAGCTTATCCTGGGCGACCGGGCCCGGGAACGAGGCTATTTTGAACCTTCATTCATAGAAACAATCCTCCGGGAGCATGTATCCGGCCGAGAGAATCATCGCTTTCTCATCTGGTCACTCATGGGCCTGGAGTGGTGGAACAGACTTTATGTCGACAGAGAATACATTGCACATATCCGATATAGAAGCGGCCTTACGGCAAGCCGTTCATGACCTGAGGCTGGATCTCAGCGGCCTGACGGTCTACACCGAAGCGGCGACGGGACCTTACTGCGTAACCGCAGCGATTGCCAACTTAGCCGGCGCGCAAAAGATTTATGCCCTCGGCAAAGACAATGCCTATGGCACCGTTCAGGATTCGTTTGTCGCCACGATGACGCTTGTTGATTCCTTAGGGATTGAGAATGTCGTGGAGTTAGTTTCAGAAAAAAATCCCAATGACCTTGCGAAGACGGATATCCTAACCAATACGGGAAATGTCCGCCCCATTGACAGGGGGACAATCCTCTCGCTTTCAAAGCAGGCTGCCGTTATCCCGCTGATGTACGAAAGCTGGGAATTCCGGCCGACCGACTTGGATTTAGCATTTTGCCGTGAAAGTGAAATTGCCGTTGCGGGCACGAACGAATCGCACCCTCAAGTGGGATTCCGTGACTATCTCGGCGCCATGGCAGCAAAATTGCTAGACGATGCCCATTTCGAAATTCCCGGTTCCCGTATTGCCCTCATTTGCGAGAACTCCTTTGCCACCACACTTGAGACCGCCTTGCGGCTGAGAGGGGCCTTTGTGAGGCTCATAAGAGCACCGCGCAACTGTCCGGTCGAGTTATTTGCCGAAAATGACGCCATTTTAATGTGCACTTCTCCGGAAGGGAGTCCGACCGTGATCGGGTCGAAATCGAATGCAATTATCGCGGCAGACGTACTGGCGGAGGTTTCTCCCGGCATTAAGATCTTCCAGTTCGCTTGGGGCGGCAGCATTGACTACGATGCGGCAAAACAAGCAGGCCTTGAGCTGTGGCCGCCGCGCCGGCTCCCAATCGGCCACATGGGCATACTGCCCTCTGACTTGGGGTGGGAACCCGTCATCCGGTTGCAGACCGCCGGATTAAAAGTCGGCGAACTTCTGGCACGCTCCCGCAGACGGGGCGCTTCTGTCGAAACCGCAGTCCAGGAATTGGAGAAGACAGGCTTTGGAAAAAGGATGTAGCGCGGGAAAAACTTTATCGGTCATCGTGCCGGCGTACAACGAAGAGGGGAATCTCTTGCCGTTCTATGAAGCCTTGAAACCCGTCCTCATGCGGCTGCCGGTTCATAGTGAAATCCTTTTCGTCAATGACGGAAGCGATGACGGCACATCGCAGCGGATTGCCGAGTTGGCGCTAAAGGACCGTGCCGTCAAGGGTGTGAATCTTTCGCGGAATTTCGGCAGTCACGCGGCCATTCTCGCCGGCCTTCGTCTTTCGACCGGCAATGCTGCCGTGGTCATCTCCGCGGACCTGCAGGACCCGCCTGAAATCATTGCCGAGCTCCTCGAAAAATGGGAAAACGGCGCTCATGTCGTGTGGGCCGTTCGCAAGGATCGCCAGGACCCATTTCTAAAAAAGCTGTTCGCTAAACTATTTTATTTCATGCTCCGAAAAACGGCATTACCGAATTACCCGGCGCAGGGCATGGACTTCGGCCTTTTTGACAGACGGGTTATTGACGCATTAAGCCGCATCAAGGAGATGAATTATTTCATCTTCGGCGTCATCGTCTGGATGGGTTTCAGACAGGAGGAGGTGCCGTATTCCCGCAGGGCAAGGACACGCGGCAGCTCGAAATGGCCCTTTTGGAAACGCGTTAAGGCGGCCCTGGATGCCATCATCTCCTTTTCCTATGTGCCGATCCGTTTTATCGTTTACTCGGGTTTGGCAATTTCTTTACTCAGCGTTGTTGGTGCGATTATCTTGATCGTCAATCGCGTGGTGTTCGGTCTGGGTGCCGCAGGTTGGCCCTCGCTGATGGTGACCATTCTTTTTCTCGGCGGCGTTCAATTGGTGACCTTGGGGATGCTCGGGGAATATATCTGGCGCGGCAATGACCAAGCCAAGGGAAGACCCCAGTATATCGTTATGGATAAAATTAATTTTCAGGAGGAGGAAACGAATGAAAGTTCCGCTTACCAAAATCTGGACAGGGGCTGAAGAACAGCAAGGCGTCGCTGACGTTCTCGGTTCTTCCTGGCTCACCCAGGGAGAGAAGGTGCGTAAGTTCGAACAGCTCGTTGCAGGCTACACCGGAGCGGCGAATGGGGTGGCGTGCTCAAGCGGAACTGCCGCGTTACAAATTGCACTTCGTCTCGCAGATGTAGGCGCCGGAGACGAAGTCGTGATTCCATCATTTACATGGATAGCAACGGCCAATGCCGTTGCGCTGGCGGGTGCTAAACCCGTATTTGCCGATATCGATTTGAGCACCTTTAACATCACGCCCGAAAACATTCGCCCATGCCTTTCCGCCAAAACAAAGGCAGTGATCGTCGTCCATCAATTTGGATTACCCGCCGATCTAAATTCAATTCAACGGCTCGCAACCGAAAACGGGCTTGTCCTCATTGAAGACGCCGCCTGCGCCTTAGGCAGCAAATATGACGGGCAATACATAGGAAACTCAGAACGTCTTGCCTGCTTGAGCTTTCACCCTCGTAAGCTTGTAACAACAGGGGAGGGGGGCATGCTGCTCACCAACAGCGAAGAGGCAGCCGAACGAGCGCGCCGACTCGTCAATCATGGGGCTTCGGTATCCGACGTAGTGAAACACAAGACGAATAGAGTGCAAGCACTGCTTGGCGAGAGTTTTCCCGAAGTAGGCTACAACTTTCGTCTGACCGATCTTCAAGCAGCCGTCGGCATTGCCCAAATGAAGCGTTTGGATGCCATCTTAGACTCTAGAGCGAGACGGGCGGAACGTTACCGTCAGAAATTGGCGCATTGTGATTTTCTCATGCTCCCCGCGACACCTGCGGGAAGAACTCACAACTGGCAGTCCTATGTCGTACGTCTCAGAAGTAGGAATGCCGAAGCGCGTAACGCCATCGCTCAATATTTACTCGAACAAGACATCGCTTGTCGCCCGGCTTATATGGCCTGTCATCTCCAACCCGCATACCGCGAAATTTATCCCTCGCTCTCGCTGCCTGCGACGGAGAAGGCGCTTGATACCGTTCTCATCCTGCCGCTCTACCCTCAGATGAGCAACGAGGAACAGGATTATGTTATCGACAACCTCATAACGGCCATTGCGGCAGAATACGCTTATGGCACGACTTAAGATCGCTATAATCGGCTTCGGGAGGATCGGGCAGGCGCTCGCGGCGGGCATGCTTGCAAGGCCCCTCGACGTTGTTGCCGTTGACCGTAGTAATGACCTCGTTCGTTCCTTTAAAGAGGGGAGTTTCACTTCGAGCGAACCCGGCGTGAAACAGGCGCTACTCAGGGCCTTCCGCGCGGGAAGATTGACCGTTTCAAAGGACATCGCCGCTGTTTCTCAGTGCCGCGGCGTCCTGGTGGCAATCCCATTACTTGTCAGCTCATCCCGGCGCATCCTCGACCGCCCGGTACTAAAGTGCATGCGCGATTTGGCACCCCATCTTTCCCGAGGTGCCGTTGTAGCCATTGAAACGACCGTGCCGGTCGGATTTTGCAGGCAACAGATTCTGCCTGCGCTGGAAGGGAGCCGCAAGCACCACGGCCGCGACTTCTTTCTCGTGCATAGTCCTGAGCGTATCAAGAGCGGCACCATGCTCAAACAGTTACGCTCGAATCCAAAAATTGTAGCCGGTATTGACGCCCGCGCATCACGCAAAGGCGCGTGGCTCTATCGGCGCTTCATGCGACCCGCACAAATCCGTATGGTTCCGTCCCTTGAAACGGCTGAGATGGTCAAGCTTGCCGGCATGGTCTACAGGGACGTCAATATCGCCTTGGCAAACGAGCTTGCGAAATATTCGGAGCAAAATGGTATTGCCATTACGGATGTCGTGCGGCATGCCAACACAGACGGTGAGGCTGCGCTCTTAGAAGCGGGAGTCGGTGTCGGCGGGCACTGCACACCCGTTTATCCTTATTTCCTGATCGAAGGCTTTAAAAAAAGCGGATTGAGGTTCCGGCTTGCAGAGAGGAGCCGCCTTATCAATGATGGCATGGCGGAACATATCGCCGCGCGCCTCAAAGAGCTTGGTATCCGCAAGACGCTTCTCTTGGGTCTGGGATTCCGGCCGGGTGTCAGAGAAGACAGTTTCAGCCCATCTTACCTTTTACAAAAGGCTTTGAAGAAGCGGGGCATAGGAGTATGTCTCCATGACCCACTCTATACGCCGGAAGATATTAGGAAGAAGAATTTTTTGTCGCACGACGATGTTTACCGTCAAACACCGGAAGCACTTATTCTAGTGACGGGTCACTCCGAATACCGCCGTCTTCGCTGGAAGCAACTTCGCCGAGCAGGGTGCAAGCTCTTCGTCGACGGGCGAAACATAATGGATTCTTCTAAAATCGAAAAAGCGGGAATCACTTACTTAGGAATCGGAAAATGCCAACAGCCGTCTTAGAACCGCAAAAGTCGAAAATCGCACTCCCTACACCCTTTCACCCTCAACCCTTTATCCTCATCGGACTCATCGCCTGGATTTTACTCTTGACCGGTCTATGGCTCAAGATCGACCATCGCTCGCCGCGCTGGGACGAGTCGGCAAATCTGCGCTTTGCCGAGAGAGCCAATCATCTTATCCCGGAGGGTCGTATCCTGGAGGCCTGGGACACCAAAGGGGCGTTACGTCCCAACATGATCCCGTTTCTTAGCGCCGTGAGCTTCTATGTCATAGGCCATAACCGCAAGCTGGCCACATTTGCCCTCAATGGGGGAAGTCTGGTTTGTATTATGCTGGTGATCTACAGCCTGGGCACTCGCATGTTTAACCGCAATGTGGGCTTATTCGCATGTGTCCTCTTCAACACGTATGCCTCTGTCATCCTGTGGTCTCATTATTATAATTTGGATATCCCGCTGACAGCCTACACGGCTCTGACCCTGTGGCTGTGCACCGTTATGATTCAGTCGAAATTTACTAGGACATGGCATGCCGTCGCCTTGGGGGTCGTCATGAGTCTGGGAACCTGCAGCAAGCACATGTATGCGCCTATGGTGTGGCCGCCCCTAGCCTGGCTGTGCTATATCAATCTCAGAACTCATGGATTTAAATTCAAAATAGCAGTCGACCGTTCCCGCGCCCTCTATTTAGCCTTTGCCGCGGCCTTAATGGCCGGATTCGGATACCATGTCCTTATCAATCGCGCCGCACTCTTAGACGGAATCATGCGGACTTTTTTCACGGAAATAAGCGTTCTCGCAGATGCCGGCTATGTCCCTCCAAAAATCATCGATAAGGTCCTTCAGTGTTATCAGTTTCAATTTTCCGGAAGCGAGCTGCATCTTGTACTGATGTCGATAGGACTCGCGTTCGCGCTGTGGTTTCGAAAATCCATTCACGCCCTCCTCTACATATGGGTCGTCGGGATATTTCTTATCTTCGTCCTGCTTGTAAAGCCCACCATGCCCTATTACTTTCTGCCGGCCATGCCAGGCGTTGCGGTGATTTCATCGGCATGGCTCATGGATCGAGGAGAGGCGAATGCGCACTTCATGAAGCGGCTTTTCTATTTGGCCCGCATCATTGCCGCACTTGTTTTTTCGATCTATTTTCTGGGGTTCCACCTCGAAAAGACCCTGGCAACGCGATCATGGTGGCGGGTTCTCGGCCAGGCACCTCAAGTTCTGGCCTCTTCGGAAAAACTGACAGAGAATCCGTTCGCAGACACGGTCTATTGGAACGTACCCTACGTGGACGGTAATATCTCCCCGTTGCCTTATCCGCATTATTGGCCGGTCGAGGAAATGCTTGGCAATATACGCGCCGTCATCGACAAGCACCCGCGCAGTCGCAGCTACCACCTGGCTTATCTCACCAATTATGAATGGATGACCGGTGATTTTCTCGAATACAAGATCTGGCAGATGCACCTTGAGAAACAGCTTCACTCAATACTGCCGCCACCGAACAGAGACGACCTGCTTGAAGATTGGTTTATGGTCGAGGGATTTCATTTTGCCATCCTCAAGACGGGGAAAATCTGGAAAAACGATCATTATATCCATGAGTGGGCGAAGCAGGGGCAGAGTTTCGTGGATGGGCTCACGGCGGGGAATTACGCACGCCTCAAGGGACTCGGTTACCGTATGCTCAACTCGTATCCGCTTCCCGACGGGAGCACAGGCAGTGTGTGGGTTTCCGACGAGAAAATGAGCCGTTTCAGTCTTCTTGATGCATTATCATTTGCCGATAAGCGACCTAATGCAAAGGGCACCTTTGCCGGCGCGAACTACAAGGTGGCCGGTGAGAGCAGAAGGGCTCTGTATCATCATCCTCTAACTGCTCCGAAGGTGGCCGAGATAAGCTGGGGCATAACGATCCCTCCGAATGCCTCGATGGACTTCGGTATTACCATGAGCCCGGACACTTGGGATAAAACGGGCGGGGACGGGGTCCAGTTTTCAATTCTCTTGCGTGGCGAAGCCGGAGAGATAACGCTTTTCGATCACTACATCGACCCCAAGAACAATCCGGGAGACCGTAAATGGCATGATTTTCAACTTGACCTAACCCCTTATACACAGCAGAATATGACGCTTGTTTTGAGAACCGGACCGGGCCCCGAGAACAATAATGCTTGGGACCATGCCGCGTGGAGTGGCCTTGAAATCATAACCGTCAACACAGAAAGCGGTGAATCATGATCATGCAGAAAAACCATGTTCTCTTAATCAATCCCGCCATTTACGACAAATCTCAAAACAAAAAGGTCAGCGCTATCGTCAACAAGACGTTTCCTACCAGTTTGGGAATTTTGGCGGGTTTCCTCATGAAACACGGGGTGTCGGTCAGAATCCTTGATGAACAGGTTCACCCCCTCGGCGTTCGGGAACTCGAGCAGGCCATAGAAGGCCTCGCGCGGCCTCGAATTATAGGGTTGAGTGTTCTTACCATGAATTGCGGCCGCGCCTATGAAATCTCTTCTATGATTCACGATATCGACCCTCACACCACGGTCATCTTCGGTGGCGTTCATCCCACGGTGGTACCCGAAGAGCCGCTTGGCAAGAGGGGAGTGGATCTTGTCATACGAGGTGAAGGGGAAGAGCCGCTCCGCGATGTAGTTCAAGCCATCCTGTCAGGGCAGGAATATCACCATGTCCTAGGCCTCACCTACATGCGGGACGGCAAGATCCTGAGCAATCCGGATGCGCCGCTCATTAATGACCTAGACACCATTCCGCCTTTTCCTTACGAATTATTCGAAGAGGATATGCATGCCTATCCCAGTTTTTCCGGGATTATCGGATCACGCGGCTGTCCTTTCAAATGCACATTCTGCTCTGCGAGAAGCATCTCGGGCCTGCAATTTCGTTTCCACTCCGTAGAACGCCTTATTAGCGAAATGAAAATCCTCACCCGTAAGTACGGCCAGAAATCCATCCATTTAATGGACGATAATATCGGGGTGCATCGGCCGCATTTCCTGGAGATGTGTGACGCAATCGTTAAAGAAGGCCTTCACAAGGATGCCTGGTTTCACGGATCCATGCGGGGGGATAACGCCACCGAGGAAGTCCTTGAGGCCTCCAAGCGGGCAAATTTCAAGATCCTCTACTTTGGGTTGGAAACGGGTACCGAGCGCTTAATGAAGGTCGTTGACAAAGGGGAGACCTTGGCCGAAGTGGTCGATGCCGTTCACCGGGCAACCGCCAAGGACATACAGATCGGGGCGACGCTCATATTCGGCCTCCCCACCGAGACTCGGGCGGAGCGGTATGAGACCATGCGCGTCGTCGATTCGCTGCCGCTCTTTTCGGTGCGCTTCAATACCCTGACGCCTTATCCCGGAACTCCGGTCTGGCACACCGAAGAGAAGAAGGGTAACGTTAACATCAAGGGCTGTTGGGAAAATTTCGGCGTGCAGTATATGTGGGAGAGCGATGACATTCCATACGTTCCGGACTCCAGCGATCGCCTCGAGCTCATGTGGGATACCATGTACGCTAATTTCGCAAATTATCTATCGCCTAAAGGGATCTGGAGGGTGCTGACGAAGAATTATGCCGGAGGAAACGTCATCAAGCTTGAATCCACCTGGTACCTCTCCTTCACCGAAATTAGAAAGATGTTCAACGTAACCGCGTACCTCCTGCTTCGTTTCCTCAACGTGGGCGTAAGGCTGGCATTCCGCTATTTCGTTAAGGGCCTGCGAAATCTGTTTTCCCGCATAGCCAAGCCCTTTAAGCGCCGATCGAGTCTGTGCCGACGGTAAGCGTAATCATCACATGCTACAACCATGGCACCTACCTTGACGATGCCGTAAATTCCGTACTCGCTCAATCTTATAATGATTACGAGATCATCGTCGTCAATGACGGCTCTACGGCACTTGCCACCAACCGCCTATTGGTCAATTACAGTCGGCCCAGGTTACGGATTCTCAAGACGGAAAATCGGGGCCTTGCTGAAGCACGAAACTTTGGCATCCGCAATTCCACCGGAAAATATATCCTTCCATTGGACTCTGATGACACGATCGCAAGCAGCTATCTGGAATGGGCCGTGCCCATCCTTGAGCAGCACAGCAACATCAAAATCGTCTACGGAAAAGCACGCCTTTTTGGTGAGCGTAACGAGGTATTCAAGCTGACGCCTTTTGCAATTGATGAGATGTTGGTGCACAATCAGATATTCTGCACAGCTTTTTTCCGGCGGAGCGATTTCGACGCAACGCAGGGTTATGATCCCGGTATGAAGGGGGGATGGGAAGACTGGGACTTTTGGCTGACGCTGTTAGAGCAGGGAGGCGAGGTCTATCAAATCCCTGAAACTGTATTTTTTTACCGTATTCGCCATGACTCTATGGCTGCCTCACTCACCCCTAAGATGAAGGAAAGCTTAAGAAAAAGAATATTCGAAAACCACGAGGAACTCTACCGCAGCCAATTCCACATCTTTGCGAGGAAATATTATTTGCTACTGGATTCACCGGATCTCAAACTCGGCCGTTACTTGCTCAAGCCCATAAGGTCGCTAATGAAGATGGTTTCCATGCCTGGACTTAAAAAGCGCCTGCCCTGGGAGTGGCCCGAGGAATGACCATGATGCCGCCTACTACGGCGAGAACCAGAATTATACTGACGGCACTGCTGGTAATACTCATCGTAACTTCCGGTGTGCATTATCAGTACCGCTACGATCAGCGACGGATTGCGTATCGTGAGGTCATTACCGGTTATTACAGGCAATATTTTAATCGCGAACCCGACGCGAAGGGCCTTAAGCATTGGACGACGTGGGCCCTGAACAAGTGGGGTCTCGAAAAGGTCGAGAGGTTGGGTTTCATTAACGCGAAGAAGAAAGGGTTTCACTAATGGATTGGCTTAGGAATTGGGATCACGGGCTTTTTTTAAAGATCAACGGGCTGAGCGAATCGTGGCTGGACTATATTCTGGGCTGGCCTACGTTCCTGGGCGAAGAAACCATTCTGCTTTCGATTCTCCTGCTTTTTTTCCTCATTTGGGACGCCAAGAAAGGGATGGGGAAGTATATGGCCACGGTGATAGGGGCGATTAGCGTCGGGATGCTCGTAAGATTGCTCAAAGTGCTCGTTTCTCGTGATCGGCCCTACCAATTCTTTTACGATGCCATTGACCGAAATGAGGTTGTCGTCAACTTCCTATATAAGATGAATGTTTCCGCGTCCTTTCCGTCAGGCCATGCGACCTTTGCTTTCTCCGTCGCTGTATTGCTCAATCTCTACTATGGCCACAAACTGAAGTTTCTCTATCCGATTGCCTTCCTGATTGCGTTCTCACGCATCTATGTGGGGGCACACTTTCCGCTGGATGTTATTGGGGGGATCGTGGTCGGTGTCGGCGGGTCAATTCTATTTTACCGGCTGGTTGGGAAGAAGTTCCCCGAGCTCGTAGAACCGGTCCTCCCGGACTTCCTGAAGTAAAACCCTTAAGTCCTTGCGGCAATTCCGACTATGGAGAAACGTCCTATAATGTATCTTATGTAAAGCTTTTGCCCTGGGGTATCTGTGAAACTGGGTTATTAAGAAAGCTGCTCTAAAACGATTTGGTTCACCCTTTTCCCGTCGGCCTTGCCCTTAACCTTGGGCATAACTTCCTTCATGACCGCCGCGATATCGCCCTTCGATGTTGCGCCGGCAACTGAGATAGCGGCAACGACTATAGACTTTATCTCATCGTCGCTGAGCTGCTTAGGCAAATAAGCCTCTAGAATCTCGAGCTCCCGCTTCTCCTTTTCGGCCAGGTCTGTCCGTCCGGCCGCCTCAAAGCTCTCAAGGCTTTCACGACGCTGCTTAGCCTGCTTCTGTATAATGGGCAGCAGGTCAACATCCTGAAAAGTCTCTTTTTTTTGTTCAATTTTTGTGTTTGTTATCGCCGCTTTAAGCATGCGTAATGTCGTCAATTTGTCAGCATCTTTCGCTCTCATTGCCGCTGTCAAATCATTAGCTAATCTCTCTTCTAAACTCATAATATCCTCCGTTACCAATCTTTCTCGACACTGATAGGCGCGCTCTTGGTAGGCGGACGCCGGAGATCTTGCAAATCCTTCTCCGCATCCTTCAAGGCATCCAGGAGCCGCAATGCATTATCCATGCTCATCTGGCCCTGGAGCGGCTGTTTACTCCTCTGGGGGGGCTCTTGACCCGGCTGAGGCATTTCTTCCTCACGTTCATCCCCTTGATCCGGCTTTTCCTGCTTGTCCTCCTGCTCCTCCTCATCACCTTCTTGGTCTTCAGGGCTGGCTGGCTGCTCCTCCCCCTCCTCATCCTGCTTTTCAGGCTCTTGCTTCTTTTGCTGGTCGTCCTGATGCTCTTCCTTCTGATCCTCTTTCTCGGATTCTCCCTTTTGGTCCTCAGGATCCTGCTGGTCCTGATTTTTCTCGTCCTGGTCTTTGTTATCCTGCTCTTGCTGCTGCGGTTGATTCTGCTGCTGATCCTCAGACTGCTGCTGGTCGGATTTCTGCTGTTCGTCTTTAGGCTGGGGTTTATCCTGCTTCTGATCCTGTTTCTGGCTGTCCTGCTTGCGATCCTGATCCTGTTTTTCAAACTTATTTTTTGAACGCTGTAAAAACTCTAGATTATATTTGGCGTCCGTGTCATCGGGATTAATTTCCAACGCCTTTTGATAGATCTCTATCGCCTTTTCGAAATCTCCTAACCGGACCAGAGTATTCCCGTAATTATATAAAGCCCTGGCTTTCAACTCAGGGTCCGTAACACTCTTGACGGACTGCTCTAAATGCTGCAGCGCCTCTCGGAATTGATGTTTCTGATAAAGCGTTGTGCCGAGGTTATAACGTATGGCCGGGTCGTCAGGCTCTTTAATCTGAGCCTTACGGTAAGCCTCCAACGCTGAGTCGTATTTTTTCTCTTCGAAAAGCGCATTACCTTTTTCATTCAAACTGTGCGGAGTTTCAATAAAGCCCGAAAAAAGAACAAATGCGAGTAAGACGGCGGCCGTCTCGGCGGCCTTCGGAGCGACCCTGCGCTGAACCAGCATCTCGAGTATCAAAAACAAGAGCGACAACACCAGGAAGAGCTGATAGTGGTCTTCCCGATCAGTCACGAGTTTCTCCTTGAAGTGCTTCTGCCCCAAGCTTTCCATATGCTTAAGAATCACGCCGATCTCCTTCTCGCTAGGAGAGCTCGGAAAATATAAACCGCCGGTTTCTTCACTTAGCGTCTTGAGCACCGCGTCATTAAGACGCGTAATAACAACCTCTCCCCTTCTGTCCTTTTTATAACCCTTCCGGTCCCCCTTGTCGTCAGACAAGGGGATTGGATCCCCGTCCGCTGTCCCCGTGCCAATGGTATAAATGCGGACACCCGCTTCCTTCAACTCAGGAAGGATCGTATCCATACCCCCCTCGTGATCCTCGCCGTCGGTAAAAACCACTATCGCTTTATGCTTTAACTGCTTTTCCGGAAAGGACCCAGTGGCCCTCCTGAGTGCCGCAGCTAACGAAGTTCCGGGATCCGGGATGTAGCCCACCTTAATGGCGTCCAGAAAAAGGAAAAATGCTGCATAGTCGAGGGTCAGCGGCGATTGGAGAAAGCTCGTACCAGCAAAAGCAACCATCCCGACTCGGTCACCTGAAAGCTGCCGCACTAGCGACTTGATCTCGAGCTTCGCTTTTTCAAATCGATTCGGCTTTATATCCTCCGCCAACATACTCAGTGACGTGTCTATCATAAAGATCACATCAACACCCTTACGCTCGATCTTACGTTTCTCATCGCCCCATTGGGGACGCGCCAGCGCCAGAGTCGCAAAGAGGAACACGAGCAGCAGATAGATTGCTCTCATATGGAATTGCGACTTTCTGTATCCGGCGATTAGCTTTGGCTCGATAGTCTCCAAATCGCCGAATTTCTTCAGTCTTGCGCTTCGTAATCTGGCAGCAACGATAAACAATCCGGCAATCAACGGCAAGGCCCAAAGAACGAGAAACGCATCCGGTCGGAAAAATTGCATCAAGGCACCTTCAGAAGAAGCGTATTTGCAAGCAACAGCTCGATAAGCAGCAGTAGAAGTGCCGGCAACAAAAGATAACCGAAAAGCTCATCATAACTACGGTACTCTTTGACTTTCACTTCGGTTGTCTCCAATTGGTTAATCTTTTCATAGATCTCTGAAAGAGACTGCGGATCTCTGGCGCGGAAAAAAACACCACCGGTAATATCAGCGATACGCTTCAGGGTCATTTCATCGATCTCAACGTTCGCCTGCACATACCGCTTTCCGAATAGCGGATCATTGACCGGAAACGGCACAAGCCCCCCGCGCCCCACCCCAATGGTATAAGCCTTAATATTAAACGTTTTTGCCAATTCAGCTGCCGTAATGGGATCGATGTTACCGGCGTTATTCTCACCGTCCGTCAGCAAAATGATCACTTTGCTCTTGGCTTCGCTGCTTCTGAGTCGATTTACCGCTGTAGCCAGGCCCATGCCGATAGCCGTGCCGTCGGGAATCATCCCGATACGCACCTCTTTAAGCAAAGATGTCAGAACGTCATAGTCGAGCGTCAGAGGGCATTGGGTGAAGGCCTTACGCGCAAAAACTACGAGTCCCATTCTGTCATTTTCCCGGCCGCGGATAAACTTTATAGCTTCCTGCTTAGCCACGGAAAGGCGGTTCTCCGGTTTAAAATCTTCCGCCAACATCGAACCCGATATGTCCAAGGCCACCACAATATCCACACCCTTCGTTTGATACTCACGCTCTGCAGTCACATCCTGCGGACGCGCCAAAGCCACCACAAAAAGGATCAACGAGACAGCACGTAACAACGGCAAGAAGCGATACATCAAAAGCCGCAAAGACCAAACTTGTCCTTCAAAAGGTACCGTCGTTGAGAAACTCATAGAGACGGCCCTGCGCTTACGCGAAAAATAGAGCAGCACCGGGATCAGCAGCAGTAGCAGGAAAAAGTAGGGGTGTCTAAATTCCAACTTTTTTCTCCGCGCCTTGCTCCGCTTCGGCAGGTTCCGTCAGCACCGGCCTCGACTCATTAATGATTTCCTTGGACATCTTATTCAACGATACGATCGTCGCCGCTTCGGGCTTCCACTTTGCGAACTTTGCCAGATCAGCCGCTTCCAAGACCTCGCTGATTTTGGCCCGCAGATCGGTCTTGACATCCACTGCCTTGAACTCCCTCATGATTTCAAAAGTAGTCAATTCAACTGCCATAATCGTATAGCGCCGCTCAAGATAGAGTCTTAAAATCTCTGAGAGCTGAAAATAATACTCTTTCACCTTACCCCGGCGAATCAAATCAGAATCGAATAGCTCACTTAAACGATTCAGCGCTTCTTCCTCGGCACTGAGGATCGTCTCAGGAGGAACCGTGTCAGGGGTCTTATGGAACTTCCGATAGGCAAAATACCCCCCCGCCAGCAAAGCTACCAGCACGATTAAGATAATCAGCCACAAAAAATGCCGCGGTATGGACGTGGTCCCCTTCACCCCCCGGATGTCGGTTTTTTCCTCCCCCTTCGCGACACTTTCAACCGTTAAGAAGATTCGGTTTGTCTCAATCTGCTCAACATTGCCACCCCCCACTCGGTACTCAACACGAACCGAGTCCAGGATAAAATCCCCCAGTCGGTAAGTCGTCAACTCAAATCGCCGCCCCGAGACTATAAAGTCGTCGTCCTCGTCATTAAATTCCTTAATCTTGCGAATCTTGAAGACATCCGAGGAGGGTGCGTCAATCCGGGAAAGCAGCTTAACGTCCTTTCTCCGGCGAATGGTCACCGTATAAGTCGTAGGTTCCCCGATGGTAATAAAGGCCCGATCCAATTCGGCTGTCACCGTGATGGGGGGTTCCTCTTCGGCTAAAGCAGGGCTTCCGAGCAAAGCTAGGACGGCGACCAGGTAAAGGAGAGAGAGTCTCACATCTTTCTCGCACGAAGCTTGAAAAATTTCATCAACGGCTCTACATACGAACCATCGGCGGAAATATCGATCTTATCGATACCCAAACCGCGAAACAACAGTCGCAGCTTTTCCTGCCGCGCTTCCGCTTCAAGGGCATAATCTTTTCGAAGCTGCCTGTCACTTGTATCGACCAGTCGGACAGCCCCGGTTTCATTGTCGACAATTTCCATTAGGCCCACATCCGGCAGCTCGGCCTCCCGTGGATCCGTCAGATGAATTGGAATAACGTCATGCCTGCGACTTAGGATTTTCAGCGCTTTCTCGTATCCGGTATCCATAAAATCGGAAATCAAAAACACGACCGCTGTCCGCGTCAAGAAGTTGTGCAGATACTCGAGTGCACTTTTCAATTGCGTCTTTTTACCTCGAGGTTTGTAATACAGAATCTCCCGTACGACACGCAATACGTGCATCTTCCCCTTCTTCACAGGGATATACTTTTCGACCTCGTCAGTTGCAATCAGCAGGCCGGTTTTATCGTTGTTCTTTACCGCTGAAAACGCCAGAAGTGCAGTGACTTCCGCGGCTACTTCCGACTTAAGCCTTTGTCCGGTGCCGAAGTATTGGGAGCCGGACATATCCACTATGAAAATGACCGTCATTTCCCGCTCTTCCACAAACTTCTTCACGAAGGGCTTTTCGCTGCGCGCCGTCACATTCCAGTCAATGGTCCGGATATCGTCACCGGGGACATACTCCCGCACGTCCGCAAATTCAATTCCCTGCCCCTTAAAAACAGACTCATACTCACCGCCGAAGAGGTCATTGACCAATCGCGTCGTTCGTATTTCTATATGGCGTACTTTTTTTAGGATGTCCTTCGGGATCACGGAACTTCGACCTGATCGAAGATCTTCTTCACGATGTCGTCAGACGTCATTTCTTCGGCTTCAGCCTCATAGGTCACCAACACTCGGTGCCGAAGCACATCCATGCCAATCTGTTTTACGTCATCGGGGGTCACATAACCGCGGCCGCAGATAAAAGCGTGCGCCTTTGCGGCCATTGTTAACATGATGCTGGCGCGCGGAGACGCGCCGTAGGAAATGAGAGGACGGATCTCTTCGAGGCGATACTGTTCAGGGTTGCGCGTTGCAAAGACAAGGTCCAGGATATAATCCTTAACCTTTTCATCAATATAAATCTGATGCATCAACTCGCGCAGCTTGAGAAGCTTCACGGGGTCGAGGACAGGCCGCACATCGATCTCCTTACCAGTCGTCATTCGCTCCAGTATCTCACGCTCCTCTTTCTTGCTCGGGTAGCGCACAATCAGTTTAAGCATGAATCGGTCAACCTGCGCTTCGGGCAACGGATAGGTTCCTTCCTGTTCGATCGGGTTCTGTGTCGCCAAGACCAGGAAAGGCTTCGGGAGAGGATACGTCTTATCGCCGATCGTGACCTGCCGCTCCTGCATGGCTTCGAGAAGCGCGCTCTGCACCTTGGAAGGAGCACGGTTGATCTCGTCAGCAAGGATGATGTTAGTAAATACCGGGCCTTGCTTAACCGTAAACGTGCCGTCTTTCGGATTATAGACCAGCGTTCCAATCACATCAGCCGGCAGCAGATCCGGCGTAAACTGAATTCTCTTAAAATCTGTATCCACCGCCTTCGAGAGCGTTCTCACAGACAGGGTCTTGGCCAGACCGGGCACTCCCTCGATCAGGATATGCCCGTCGGCCATCAGTGCGATGAGGAGGCGATCAAGCAAGTATTGTTGTCCTACGATCACCTTCCCCATCTCCCTTAAAAGAACCTGCAATATAGCGCTTTCGTCTTTTACGCGCGCACTCACTTCCTTAATCGAAGTCTCCATCATTCATTCTCCTCTTTTTGCATCTGCGCTCCGACAACTCGCTTGCCATCCACGTAATGCATTAGTTCATTTTTTAGGCTCAGGAAATCCTCACGAGTTAGGGACATCCCCGAATACTTGACTTGATGAAATCGATTAGTTATAGCTATTAGGTGTTTCTCACCCTTTTCTTCGACGTGAAAATCTCTGAGATATTCATGAAATTGTTGGTCGAGCTGTTCCATCAAATCACGGGGCACAACCACTCCGCTATAGCCATCCATCTCTCTGATTAGCTGCATGCAGCGCTCCTCGGCGGTTGGAGGCGCCACAACCACCTCCGGGACGGCATGCGGATGCATACGGCGGTAAACCAGCAAGCCGGCCATCATGGCAACAAAAGCCGCGCCGAACCACATCCATATATTCTCATACCACACAAGTTTTCGGATCGTTAATCGCTGTTCACGAACGAAAAGCTCTCCGGCCTCCCCTGTCTCAGCGTCCAGGTATCTAATTTCAAATGGCGCAATCATTGACACTCCGGAGAGTGGCGCCTTCAGCTCCCAACGCAGAGTATCACGAACCCAATCTTCATTGGAGCGCTTGAAGATCTCTTGCGACTTGCCGCGGTTCGAAACGCTCAAATTTGTGAGCTTTAGATCCGGAAATTCCACCTGATAATTTCCACTGCCTCGCCGCCACTCGAGTTCGACTCGGAGTGAGACTGACTCGCCCGGTAAGAGTTCATTTGCGGACAGCTGGACATCCAGTCGGGGCTCGGCGTCTGCCGAACCCTGCTGGACAAATAGGAGGGATGTAGTGAGTGCTAGAATAAGTAAGCCGTATCGCATGAAGTGCTTATTATACAACGACTTACAGATCAGATCAACCGTGGATTAGGCTTTCTTCTCTGTCTTTTCCTTCTTCTCTTTCTTCTCCGTTTTTTCCTTATTCTCTTCATTCACGACTTCAAAATCGGCGTCCACGACGTCGGAGCCTGAGTCAGGCTTGCCTTCCTGCGCTCCCTGCGGCGCTGCTCCCTGGGACTTCTTGGCCGCCTCTTCATACATCTTCTGAGCCAAAGTATGCGACGAGGCTGTTAGCTTCTCGGTCGCTTCTTTGATCTTTTCAACCAGATCCGTACCAAGGGCCTCCTTCGCTTCCTTCAGCGCCTCTTCCACGCGTTTCTTCTCATCCTCCGAAATTTTATCCCCGTGTTCCGAGAGCGTTTTTTCGGTGCTGTACACCAGGGTATCAAGTTGGTTCTTGGCCGTCACGAATTCATGTTTCTTCTTGTCATCCGCAGCATGAGATTCCGCTTCTTTAACCAACTTTTCTACTTCGTCCTTGGAAAGACCGGAAGATGATTCAATGCGAATTTTCTGTTCCTTACCTGTCCCAAGATCCTTGGCAGAAACATGTACTATCCCGTTCGCGTCAATATCAAAAGTCACTTCAACTTGAGGAACTCCCCGCGGAGCGGAAGGAATACCCTCCAGATTGAAAAGTCCGAGCACGCGGTTATCGCCTGACATTTCCCGTTCACCTTGCAAAACTTTCACTGTAACCGCTGTCTGATTATCTGCCGCCGTCGAAAATATTTCCGACTTCTTGCTCGGAATCGTTGTATTTCTTTCGATGAGCTTCGTCATCACGCCTCCGAGCGTTTCGATGCCCAAAGACAAGGGCGTGACATCCAGCAGGAGGACATCCTTCACGTCACCTTTTAATACTCCCCCCTGAATCGCCGCGCCAACCGCAACGACTTCGTCGGGATTGACGCCCTGATGCGGATCTTTGCCAAACAGTTTGCGCACACGTTCGATGACAGCCGGCATCCGCGTCTGTCCGCCGACCATAATGACCTCATCGATGTCTGACGGCTTAATTCCCGCGTCTCGTAGCGCATTTTCACACGGTTTCACCGTGCGCTCGACCAGTTCGTCCACGAGCTGTTCGAGTTTCGCCCTCGAGAGATTAATCAATAGATGCTTCGGACCCGAGGCGTCCGCAGTTACGAACGGTAAGTTAATTTCCGTACTCTGCGAAGTTGAAAGTTCGCATTTAGCCTTTTCCGCCGCCTCTTTTAGACGCTGCAATGCCATGCGGTCTTTGGACAGGTCAATGCCGTCTGTCTTTTTAAACTCGGAGGCAAGCCACTGGATAACCTTTTGGTCGAAGTCGTCGCCGCCAAGATGGGTATCACCATTGGTCGCTTTTACTTCGAAAACGCCCTCGCCAATTTCCAGGATAGAAACGTCAAATGTTCCACCGCCAAGGTCATAGACTGCGATCGTCTCGTCTTTCTTCTTATCGAGACCATAGGCAAGTGATGCCGCCGTTGGCTCGTTGATGATACGAAGGACCTCAAGGCCCGCGATCTGACCGGCGTCTTTTGTCGCCTGCCGTTGGGAGTCGTTAAAATATGCTGGCACTGTAATGACCGCTTGAGTGACCTTTTCACCGAGATAGGCTTCGGCATCGTTCTTAAGCTTTTGTAGGACCATCGCTGAAATTTCAGGCGGATTAAAATCACGGTTCTGCTGTTCAACATGAATCGCAGCCTCACCTGACTTACCCTTATTGATCTTGAAGGGAACGAGCTCGCGCTCGTGCATAGCTTCATCGAAACGCCGACCTATGAATCGCTTCGCGCTAAAAATGGTGTTCTCCGGGTTCGTGATGGCCTGCCGCTTTGCCGCCTGCCCTACAAGACGATCCCCGTTTTTGGCAAAAGCAACCACGGAGGGCGTAGTCCTATTTCCTTCGGCATTGGCAATAACTTTTGCCTCGCCGCCTTCCATAACTGCCATACAAGAGTTTGTTGTCCCCAGATCAATTCCGATTACTTTTCCCATGATAAGTATCTCCTTTTTTAGGTGCGCATTAAGACGTCAGCATGATTAAATACAATTCACATGCCATCCCTATTAAATATGGGCAACTATTGTAAGTTAAGGTATTGTATTAGCTTATGGAATCATCAGGATATGCATAAGAGGGCTAATTTATAGCATTGTGCCATCCTGACACGGCACACTGTGTGCCAGGAGACACACCCCAGCTTGCGCGAGGCGAAAACAAGTCTGTCCGAAACGCTTCGGGTTTCTCGGCCCATCTTGCCCATCAAAGTCTTCCGAAAACGGAGACTTTGATACTCGCTGATACGGCCGAAGAAATCCTCCGCATGTTTCTGACAGCCTTGTTTTCACCTCTCCGGTTGTTGGGGGCTTGGGTATAACGAAGAACGGGCAGGGAATTCTCTGGAAAAACAATTAGCGCTTCTTGCGGAGACGAGGTGATAAATTTTTGGGGGAGTGTTTCCTGACCGTTCCGCAAGACCGTTATACCTTTAGGAAACCGGAGAAAGACTACTTAAGGTCGTACTCGTCGATTTTGCGGTAAAGGGTGCGGCGGGATATGCCAAGTTTCTTGGCTGCCTGCGACTTATTACCACGGGCATCGTCCAATTTCGTACGGATCAACTCGCGCTCCATGTCCTGGATGCTCGCGTTCCCGCCAATCGCCGCACCTGCGCCTACAGCTGCGCTCACGCCCAAAGACCGGATGTCGGCGGGCACATGACTCCACTCAATCCGATTCTCTCGCGCAAGCACCACAATGCGCTCCATAATATTGCGCAGTTCACGCACATTGCCCGGCCACGAATAATCCCGCAGCGCCTGCATCGCCTCCGAACTGACTCCTTCAATTTTCTTTCCGTTGGCCGAGGCAAAATGCTTCACAAAGTAATGTGCAAGGGCGGCAATATCCTCGCGCCTATCACGCAACGGCGGGATGTGAACGTAAATGACATTAATACGATAGTACAGGTCTTCGCGAAAGCGCCCCGCCCGCGTCTCCTGAGCCAAGCTCTTGTTTGTTGCGCAGACCAAGCGAACATTCACTTTGATCGTCTTAGTGCCTCCAACGCGCTCCAATTCGCCTTCCTGAAGCACCCGCAACAACTTGACTTGCATCTCAGGTGAAATTTCCCCGACCTCGTCGAGAAAAAGGGTTCCCCTGTCGGCCCTTTCGAAACGGCCGATGCGTCTCTCTGTAGCTCCCGTAAAAGCTCCCTTTTCGTGACCGAATAGCTCACTTGCCAAGAGTGTTTCCGTCAGAGATGCACAGTGGACTGCCACAAACGGCTGCAAAGCCCGAGGGCTCCGAGCATGAATACGATGAGCTATGAGCTCTTTGCCGGTACCGCTTTCGCCTTCGATTAAGACCGCGGCTTGCGACAAGGCCACCTGATCAACCGTTTTCAGAACCTCGGTCATGACTGAGGATTCAGCCAGGATCTCACCCTTTTCAAACTTTTGGCTGAACAAGGCCTGCTTTAACTCACGGTTCTCTTCCTCCAGACTCCGGCTAGTGAGCGCTTTCTTGATAAGGAATTCAACCTCTTCGAGATTGATCGGCTTTGTCAGATAGTAAAAGGCGCCCTTCTTCATCGCCTTGACGGCATCCTCCACAGAACCGTATGCAGTCAGAAGCAGGACTCCCATATCAGGATTATCGGCCCTTATCTTTTCGAGGAGCCCGACACCGTCCAATCCGGGCATGCGGATATCGGCAATCACCAAATCCGGTTTCTCTTTCTTATAGATCTCCCAACCGGCGACCCCGTCCTCGGCCGTAAGCACCTCATAATCCAACCCCTCGAGAAAGCGCTGCAAGCCCTCCCGTGTGTTTTTCTCATCTTCAACAATGAGTAGCGTGGCAGAAAGTGACATGCTAGGCCTTCTTCGCTATCTGAAGTTTTGGTTGTCGCATCGGAATTACCAAAGTAAACGTTGTTCCTTTGCCCACGCCCGTCGCGACATCAATTCTTCCGCCGTGTTCGCGAACGGCCTGGTACACGCTCATAAGCCCGAGCCCGGACCCATCTTCTTTAGTCGTAAAATACGGCTCGAATATATGAAGAAGATCTTCCTCCCGAATGCCGCAACCTGTATCGGCAAACCTCACTACGGCCGCCTTCCCCTCGTTTTCCACACTTATCTTGAGAGTTCCATGCGCCTTCATCGCTTCCATCGCATTTTTGATCAAGTTGATGAAGACCTCAGAAAGGCGTTCCCGATCCATGTAGAACTCCGGCATCTTGGGATCCTTGCGCACCCTCACACTGATCTTTTTCCTTCCGAGCTCAGGCTTCATCACCTCCACAGACTCCGCAACAAGGCCTCCGAGATTCTCTGAGCGAAACCGAAGTGGGGGTTTGCGTGTAGCTCGAAGAAAATTTCGGATAATTCGATCGAGCCGCGATGTCTCCGAACTGAGAACATCCAGTGTCTTCATGAGGCGTGCGCGCTTCGTCTGAGGAAGATCACCGACCTCCCGTTTGAGAAGTTCAATGTGTATGCCGATCGAATTAAGGGGGTTGCCGATTTCATGGGCTATGCCGGCGGTCAGGCGAATGAGCGTTTCAATTCGCGCCAGTTGCTCGTCATCGAAGCGGCAGTTTCTAATATCCGTGAGGTTAACTAGAATAACGGAACATCTGCCCGGAGACCCCTCCAGTTCTGATAAATAGACGCGGAAATAGTTCTCTTGCGGAATAAGAACCTGCACGTCCTCAACAACGACATCCTTCGGAATTCGACGATTCCTCTCGATGAATTCACTCAGTGCTTTGTCGCGGATGGCCTGGGCGTTCCTCGTTTTCCCTTTGCCCTCAGCCTCTCTTAGCCCCAAAGCAAGAGACGCCCGTCGATTCACGTATTCAATGCCGCCTCCGTCTCCAAGGATCATGACTCCCTCTTCAATACGGTCTAATACTTCACGCAGGCTTTCATTCTCCCCAGCGAGACTCAAAAGATAAGTCTCCAGCGAAACCCGGTCAACGCGGTCAAGTCGCTTAAGGAGTTTCTGTATGAATGGAACCTTTTCCGACATGAGATGAGCCCTTTGCGATCATAATAAATTCCTCAAGAAGTGCGGGATCCTTCTTCCCAACACTCTGCTCCACACCGCTTGAGACGTCTACAGCATACGGACCGACTTTGGCAATCGCCGAAGCCAGGTTTTTTACGCTAAGTCCCCCCGCAAGAAAAAGCTTTTCGTGAACATGGGGATAGTCTTCAATAAAATTCCAATCGAACATCAGGCCCGTCCCTCCATGTTCGCCCTTTTTGTAAGTGTCGAAGAGAAAATGGTCGACATCATAATCGTTAATGCGCTTTATGCTCATGGCATCCTTGATCCGAAACGTCTTAATAACATGGCAGCCCCTCTTCTGAAAGGACTCACAGTACAGCGCCGTCTCGTCGCCGTGAAATTGCAGGATCTTGATACCCAACTCCTCAACCGTCACCAAGACTTCCTGCTTCGGTTGGTTGCAGAAAACGCCGACAAAGTTACTGAAATCCGGAACAGCATCCATGATAAGTTTCGCTTGTCCCACGGTCAGGCGACGCTTGCTTTCAGCGAAGATTAACCCGAGGTAGTCTGCGCCCAGATCATACGCGAGTCGAGCATCAGCGGGGATCATATTGCCACAAATTTTAACTCGCGTCATGCTAACCAGCCTTCCACTTCTTGTCTTTTCCCATCAGTTGATCGATCGTCGAAACAACGTCCTTAGATTTCATCAGCACCGTCCCGATAAGGAACGAGCTAACGCCCAAACTCTTGTAACCTAAAAGCTCTTCGTGTGTCGTCAAGCCGCTCTCGACAACTATCGTATGAGTCTTGGGAATCTGTGGTATCAGCTGCCGCGCACGCCTCGGGTCCACAGTGAGGGTGCGCAAATTGCGGTTATTGATACCGATAATTTCCGCTCCCGCATCCATCGCCTTTCTCAGATCCTCGTCAGTATGAACTTCCACAAGTGCGTCCATCCCGAGCTCATTGCCCAATTTAATCAAAGAGCTCAACTCTTCGGGTGTCAGTATGGACGAAATCAGCAGAAAGGCATCCGCTTCCAAGAGCGCGCTCTCATAGAGCTGGTAACTTTCGAAAATAAAATCCTTACGCAACAACGGAATCGTGGTTACCTGCCTCACGGTCTTGAGATAACTTGGCCGCCCCTTAAAAAAATGCGATTCGGTCAGAATTGATATAGCCGCCGCCTGAGCGTGTTCATAAAGTGACGCGATCCGCAACGGCTGAAAATCCTCGCATAAAATGCCCTGCGAAGGGGATGCCTTTTTGAGCTCGCAAATAAGGTTCAACCGCTTTGGATTGCAAATTGCTTTCCGGAACGACCTGACGTCTTCCCGGCTCCGATGCTCGACGGCCCGCCGAACGCGGTGAATCGGAAAACGCCGCTTCAGCTCTGCCAGATCCTTCCTTTTCCACTCTAAGATTTCATTCAAAATCATCGGGTCTCGTTCCTCAATGCACAAAGGGCTTGATAAGCGCGCCCTTCACTCAGAGATCGCCGGGCAAGCTCAATCCCGGCCTTGATGTTCTTCGCGATTCCGGCGACATACAGTCCTGCCCCGCTGTTCATCAAAACCAGATCACGCCCTGGGCCTGTGGCGCGGCCCCGTAATATACTCAATGCCAACTCCCTGTTCTTCTTTACATTGCCGCCTGCATAGTCCGATTTCTTCGCTTGCCGGAAACCCAACTGTCGCGGGCGAATGCGGATATACCTCACCCGGGTGCCTTCCACAACGGCAGCACGCGTGTCGCTGGCAGTTGAAATTTCATCCATGCCATCCTCACTGTGACAAACTAGCGCCCGGAGCATACCCGCCCGCGAGAGAACCCCCGCAAACAGAGCCACGTTTTCCGGCCTTGAGACACCCACCAATTGGTAGCGGATCCGAACCGGATTGACGAGCGGACCCAGAAGATTAAAAATGGTCCTAACTCGCAATTCACGCCTAAGGGCCTGCATTCGTGAAAACACCGGATGATACAAAGGTGCGTGAAAATAGCCTATACCGTTCATTTTCAGAGATCTAACCATGCGGCGCCGTCCCGCATCCAACCTCACGCCGAGGGCCTCCAATAAATCGGAACTTCCGGACCGTGATGACAGAGCTCGATTTCCATGCTTTGCAACGTATCCGCCGGCGCCGGCAATCACCAGCGCGCTCAGCGTCGAGACATTAATCGAACAACTCCCATCGCCTCCGGTACCACATGTATCCATCGCACCGCGTACAGGCGACACCATAGGCGGCTCCAGCCGCCGCAGAGCCTTGACGCACCCGACGACTTCACTCGCAGCCTCCCCTTTCGCTGCAAGCAACAGCAAGAGAGTTTTCGCCTGATCATGTGAGAGCTTCTGCGCAAATAAGTCTCCGAATACGCGGCCAGCTTCCCTTTCCGTCAGGTCCTTAAGCTGCAGTAATTTCACGATCACCTTTTCGAAAAAGATCCTCATTTCAAAATCCTTGCAAGCTTTACAAAATTGCGCAATAGATCCTTCCCCGAGGAAGTTAGAATTGATTCAGGATGAAACTGCACCCCCCACGTCGGGTGGCGCCGGTGCTTGATTCCCATAATCTCACCTTTGTCGGTCCAGGCAATCACCTCCAGCTCCTTCGGCATAGACTTCTTCTCAATTAGCAGTGAGTGGTAACGCGTTGCCGGGAAAGGATTGGGCAATCCCGCAAACAAGGGATTTCTTCTATGGATAATATCGGACGTTTTCCCATGCATAATCCGCCTTGCCCGCACAATTTTTCCGCCAAAGCTGGCCCCGATGCATTGGTGGCCAAGACAAACTCCAAGTATCGGCAACTTCCCGCTAAACGCGCGAATGACCTCCGTCGAAACACCGGCCTCACGCGGGGTGCACGGTCCCGGGGAAATCACGATAGCCTTCGGCCGTAGTCTTTTGATTTCCGCCACATCAATCTGGTCATTGCGCCACACTTCGGGACGAGTTTTTAACTCTCCGAAATACTGGACCAAGTTGTAAGTAAAGGAGTCGTAGTTATCAATAACCATCAACATCAAATTGTCTCCTGGTCCCTTATCGCCTTTAACACCGCGCTCGCCTTATTAACCGTCTCCTGGTACTCCCGCGACGGACTCGAGTCCTTGACGATTCCGGCACCCGCCTGCAAATAACCTCGGTTGCCGTTGACAACGAGAGTTCGAATCGTAATACACATGTCCATGTCTTGATTTAACGCAAAATAGCCGACTGAGCCCGCATAGGGCCCCCGCTTTTCACCTTCGAGTTCGTCGATGATCTGCATAGCCCTAATTTTAGGTGCCCCCGTAACCGTTCCTGCCGGGAATGTCGACTCAAGGAGATCGAATGCGTCCTTTCCCCGAGCCAGTTTTCCAACCACATCACTAACGAGATGCATGACGTGCGAGAACCGCTCCACGCGCGCATAATCGGCTACCCGCACGGATTCAAACTCGCAGACTCGCCCAAGATCGTTGCGTCCAAGATCAACCAGCATTAGATGCTCGGCCAGTTCCTTTGGCGATTTCCTCAAGCTCTCTTCATACCGCGCATCTTCCGGTCCAGTCATACCCCGAGGCCGTGTCCCAGCAATCGGCCTCACCTCTGCATTTCTCCCTTTTTTTCGCACCAAAACCTCCGGTGACGAGCCGATAAGCCGCACCTTTCCCGACCGGAAGTAGAACATATACGGTGAAGGGTTAATACACCGAAGTGACCGATAAATTTTAAAATCATCGGCCGGTATCGAAAATTCAAATCGCTGCGAGAGCACCACTTGAATACAGTCGCCTGCACGGATGTATTCTTTAACCCGCTTGACTTTCTTCTCAAATGCACCTTGAGTCATATTTGATTTTAGTCTGCCTGTGCCTACGGCTTTTGCACCTCGTCGAGTTTCCTCGAGCGGCCGCCCGAGTGACTGTATGAGGCGCGAAATACGCCTCACGGCCTCCTCATACCGCGTGGTCATACCTCTCTTGAGATCGACCTTCACGAAGACAGCAATCGTGAGTAACTTTCTAAAATGGTCAAAAACCAAAAGGTCTCGCGGCAAAAAGAAGATTGCTTCCGGCAAGTCAGGACCGCCTGTGCTCTTCAGCGAGACATCTTCAAAATCCACAACATTCTCATAACTAAAATATCCGACAAACCCTCCACAAAAACCCGGAACCGCCTGCGGGTTCGCAGGACGCAGCTCTTTAACGCAAGACTTCAGCACCTTAAGTAATTTAGTATTCTTAAAAATCTGCTTCCGCCCCTCGCTGCTAAGTTTCACGTCGCCGCGGTAAGACTCTACCCGACTCAGAGGTTCGACCCCGATAAACGAGTACCGGCCAATTTGGTCAGCGTACTCCGCTGATTCGAGAAGAAAAGCCTCGGGTGATTTCTTAGACACTTTCAGAAAGGCTGAAACCGGAGTTTCGAGATCGGCGGGAATAGTGCGCGTTATCGCTATAATGTTCCCCTTCGAAAGGAGTTTGCGAAATTCCCGCGAGCTTGGGGAAATCATGACTTATAGACTTTGTCGGGATCGAAGACCTTCTCCTGTGTCACTCCGGAGATATCTCCGCCAGCATCCAACTCATGAACGAAGCAGGTCCGATACCCGAGATGGCAGGCCCCGCCCGTCTGACGCACCCGCACTAAAACGGTATCCTGATCACAATCAGTCAATGATTGAACTACTTCCTGAACGTGCCCTGAGGTCTCGCCCTTAACCCAATATTTCTTACGAGATCTGGAGTAAAAAACAGTCTTCTTTTCCTTAAGCGTTCTTTCGAGTGCTGTCTTATCCATATAAGCCAGCATCAAAACCTCTCCTGAATCCGCGTCCTGAATAATGACCGGAATGAGTCCGTCCGCATTAAATTTATAATTAAGCATATTTCTTAACTCCTTGTTCGGTAGTAGCTTACAAATAACTGACCGCGCTGATCCCGTAATATGAGTATGCCACAACAGACTGGTGTGTCAATAGGATACATGAGCCCTATAAACGGATAGGGATGCCCTTAGACTGCAGGTAACGCTTCACGTCCGGAATCTTCAACTCCCCGAAATGAAACACGGATGCCGCCAAACACGCATCAGCCTTGCCCTCTGAGAATCCCTCATAGAAGTGATCAAGCGTGCCGACCCCTCCCGAGGCAATGACCGGAATATGCAGCGAATCCGACACCTTGCGCAGAAGCTCAATGTCATACCCCTTCTTCGTGCCGTCGCGATCCATACTCGTAAGTAAAATTTCTCCGGCGCCAAGCTCCTCACCTCGCTCAGCCCATGCCACGGCATCAAGCTCCGTCGCCATTCGACCGCCGTGCGTATAGACCCGCCATTTCCCCTCACCGTCCTTTTTGGCATCAATAGCAAGAACAATACATTGACTTCCGAATCGATGACTCGCTTCGGTTATAAATGACGGGTTCTCAATGGCGCTTGTATTAATTGAGACCTTATCGCTTCCCGCTCTCAGGAGATCTCTAATATCATCTAAAGTACGGATGCCGCCGCCAACCGTAAATGGAATATAAACCTTCTCCGCAACTTGTGATGCTACCGCCAGCATTGTTTTCCGCGCTTCATGTGACGCTGTAATATCTAGGAAGATAAGCTCATCGGCCTTGGCTTCGTCATAGGCCTTAGCGCATTCCACAGGGTCACCGGCATCGCGAAGATTGACAAACTGAACCCCCTTAACGACACGGCCTTGATCTACATCAAGGCATGGAATGATCCTCTTAGTAAGCATAATAACCTCGGGGTATTCTACTTTTCAGGGGTGAAGTGTCTCAACGTATCGATTCCAGCATGAGCGAACGAACCCAGGTGAAACATTACGGAGAGAATGAAAAACGCAAGGGCGGCAATAAGCGATATTGCCTCCTTGCCTGATATCGGAAAGAGATCCGTCTGGGTCCAGAACACCCCCAGGATTGCCAGCGGAATTAAGAAAGTAATCCAGCCTACTAGGGAACGACGCAGGTAGGCACGCTTGATTTCTTGGTACTGTTTTGGAGCCAGCGTCTTTGCCGCATTCGCCAAAGGTTTCAAAAACCATCCACGAATTAAATATCCCAGCACAAGGTAAATGATCCCTACAATACTCCAGGACCAAGAACGTTCCCTTATCAGAACATCGAAATACGATTGTATTGTCTCCATCATGACAGTCCCCCCCCCGGAGCTGATGCAGCGGTAACGGCTTCCTCTAACGAGAATTTCTTGTCGTACAAAGCTTTCCCAATGATGACGCCCTCAAAGTTTTTCTTAGTAATTTGTCGGCATTTCTCGATATCACTCAGACTCGAGATACCCCCGGACAAAATCACGTTTGCATTCGTCAGATCCAGGACCTCGTCTAACTCGTCAAGATTCGGTCCCTCGAGCATGCCGTCCTTGCGAACATCGGTGAAAATGATAGTCTCTAACGGAAAGTCATTTAAGCGATGCAAAAAGCTTTGGACCGTCTGATCGCTCGTCTTGAGCCAACCGTCCGTCAACACTTGCTCATCACGCACATCCACGCTCACCGCAATCTTCGGCCCATAAGCATAAATTGCTTTACGAAAAAATTCCTCTTCCAAAGCCTTCGTCCCGAGCACCACACGCTGTACGCCCTCACCAATAAGCTCTTCAACATGCTCGATTTCACGTACTCCCCCGCCGTACTGTATCTTCACTCGAACCTCATTCCGAATGCGCGACAACGAAGACCGGTTCTTAAACTCACCCGTTTTAGCCCCGTTGAGATCCACGACGTGAATCCATTCCGCACCCTGGTCCTGAAAAAAACGGGCCTGTTCCTCCGGCTTCGTCGAATACACGGTCTCCTGCGAAAAATCCCCGCGCCGCAAGCGGACGACTTTTCCGTCATAGAGGTCAATTGATGGATAGATAATCATTTCACCACTCCAGAAAATTCTTGAGAATCCGCAAACCTGCTTCCTGGCTCTTTTCGGGGTGAAACTGCGTGGCAATTATAGAGTCCCGGGCGACAATGGCTGCGAATTCATCGGTCCCATGCGTACAGCTCGCCGCGACAGCAGCAATATCGTTACACACAGCGTAAAATGAATGGACAAAATAAAAGTAGCTGCCGTCTTTGACCCCGCGCAAAACAGGATGTTGCTTGCGAATGCATACTTTATTCCACCCCATGTGGGGCACCTTTATTCCTGAGCCCCGAAATCCCTGCACATGACCGCCGACGCAGCCAAAACCATCAACGCTCGGGCTCTCCTCGCTGTCATTCAGCAAAAGCTGTAATCCAAGGCATATTCCGAGAAATGGCTTTCTGCCTGTGAGATATTCTCGAACGGGGTCAAGCAACTTCCGTCTTCTTAGCTCCTCCATCGCATTACCGAATGCCCCCACCCCAGGGAGAACAAGCTTATCCGCGCGACTGACGTCGGCCGGATCCGCGCTTACCCTTACGTCACCCCCAAGATGCTCCAAGGCCTTGGAAACGCTCCTCAGATTTCCCATCCCATAGTCTACGACAACGATCATTAAAGACTGCCCTTGGTTGACGGAATGCCGCTAACCCGTGGGTCTCTCTGAGTTGCCACATCGAGAGCGCGAGCGACTGCCTTGAAGACGCCCTCGATAATGTGGTGCGAGTCCTGGCCGGCCGCCACCTCAACATGCATATTGATGCCGGCATGCTGGCAAAATGCGTGCAGAAACTCCGTCGCATCGTGGAAGGAATACGTCTCTAATCGAGAAAATCTTACGCCCTTAGCACGAGACACATTCAGAGAGGGTCTACCCGAAATATCGAGCGTCACACGAATAAGGGCTTCGTCCATCGGAACATGAAAAAAACCATAGCGCCGTATGCCCTTCTTCTTATCCAAGGCCTTTGTCAGCGCTTGGCCCAGCGTAATGCCGACATCCTCATTTGTATGATGGATATCCACTTCTAAGTCGCCTTTAGCCCTTATCCTCAGATCGAACAACCCATGCTTCGCGAACAGCTCCAGCATGTGGTTCACAAACGGCAGACCCGTATTTATAGACGATTTGCCTTTTCCGTCCACAGTCAAGACAACATTAATGTCGGTCTCCTTAGTTGTTCTGCGTACTGTCGCGCTTCTTTTTTTCCTCACTCCAAACTCCGATCTCGGACTTTCACCTTCTTATCTTGACCTTTTTCAACAAACCGGGCCTCCATGGAAATCCGGTGCAAGAAGAGCCCTTCCATCTCGGTCAACTGCTGAACGTATTCCCGAACCTTCGAAAGTGCTTCTTTGGTATACGAAATCACCTGCGAGCTTTTGATAAAACTCGACGCACTGAGCGGCGAGAAATATCTCGCTGTACCCCCTGTGGGCAAGACATGACTTGGCCCCGCGATATAATCACCGATGACGGCGGGTGAATACGGCCCCAGGAATATCGCGCCGGCATGACAAATGTACTTCAAAAGCTTTTCTGGTTCTTCTGTGAGAATTTCTAAGTGTTCCGGAGCTATCGCGTTGGCGACCTCACAGGCTTCATGCAACGATTTGACTTGAATAATAAAACCTGTTTCAACTCTTTTACGAATAGCCTCGATCACCTTTTTCGAATTGGTAATCAAATAAGGGATCCCTCCGCTATGCTCAGCTTGAGCCAACAAATCACAGGTCACATAGTCCAGATTAGCCGATGAATCCGCAATAATCGCCACTTCGCTGGGGCCGGCAACCATATCCACATCCACAAATCCATAAACCTGCCGCTTTGCCTCCGTCACATACGGATTACCGGGTCCTGCGATTTTATCAACCTTCGGAATCGTTCGTGTCCCGAAGGCCATTGCCCCAATCGCCTGTGCTCCGCCAACGCGGAAAATCTTTTTCACACCGAGCAAATTCGCCACCGCCAGAATATGGGGGTCCACATCTCCAGTATCCCGATTTGGCGGCGTGCATAGAATAATTTCCTTAACCCCGGCCACCTTGGCAGGAATCACGCTCATATAGACAGTCGAGACCAACGGAGCCTGGCCGCCGGGGATATAGACCCCGACTCGTTCAAGCGGAAGATACCTCTTCGCTAAATAAACCCCGTTCTTCCCTCTTAGCTCAAATGAGCTTTTAAGCTCACGCTCGTAATATTCCTTAACATTGCTTGTGATCTGGCGAAGAATCGGTACAAATTTCACCTGAATCTTTTCAAAGGCGCGATTGATGTCACTCTCCGAAACGGCAATGCGCTTAAGAGGTAGGTCGATCCCGTCGAATTGCCTTGTATACCGCCGTACGGCGAGGTCGCCGCGACTTCGCACTTCCGAGAGAATTCTTGTCACCTTTTTGAAAATTTTCGTATCAAAATGATGGCTAAAATCACGCGCGATCTTTTTTTGTGTCTGTTTATCCCAGTTGAGTACCTGCATCCCTCGTTTATCCCTTTGCGCTCAAGTAGCTAACTGCCGTTTTAATCATTTCATCCCAATTCGATTCTAATTGCCCCTCGTTGGCGGCCCCGCCCTGCACGAGATCGATTCTGCCTCCGGAACTTGCTTTAAGAAGCGGCGAGAGTCGTTGGCCCAGTTCGGTAGCCGTGACTGCCCCTTCCTTGTCGGAAGCATTCATGGCATCCGCTTTCAAGTCCGGCGTCATCCCAAGCAGAAAGTGAATTTTCTCTTCATTTGCTGCGGCCAACAGGTATACCGTCTTGTCGATCATATTTCGCAATTCGTCCGAAAGCCTCCTCAACTCCGGCGCCTCGGCTCCCTGGGCGAGTCGATGAGGCAGGAATTGGTATTTGCCCGCCTTGACTTTTGCAGTCAAAATCTGTCTCGCATCCTCTCCGCGCCCGCCCCCCCGTTTTTTCTCTTTCTCTAACTTCTTAACGTTATCTTGAAGTTTTTTCACTCGTTCCACGACATCTCCCGGCGTAACCTTCAGATACGCGGCGATCTTCACTTGATCGTCACGCAGGCGACGCAGAAACTCAATAGCGCCCTCGCCCGTCACCGCTTCAATCCGCCGCGTCCCGCTAGCCACGGAACTGTCACTCATTATGACGAAACTACCAATTTGGCCGGTCGCATCGCAATGAGTTCCTCCGCATAGCTCCTTACTGAAGTCCCCGATCGTAAGAACACGCACCTTCTCACCGTATTTTTCCCCAAAGAATGCCATCGCCCCTTCATTCTTAGCCTGGTCGAAACTCTCCTCACGTTTAGAGACTGTCACATTTTCGAGGATCTTATCATTGACCAAATTCTCCAAAGTAAAGAGCTGGTTGGCGTCAAGGGCCTTCGAATACGAGTAGTCAAAACGCAATTTCCTCGAGTTAACCAAAGATCCCATCTGGCGCACCGTGGTCCCCAAAAGTTGCCGCAATGCCGCGTGAAGGAGATGCGTTGCGGTATGATTTCTCATAATTCGAAATCGCTCGCTCTTATCAACGGCAGCGAGGACACTTGCGCCCTTTACGGCCTGCCCGCTTTTAACCTCGACCACGTGCATAATCACGGCGTCTTTCTTCTGGGTATCGACAACGCGAGCACTGAAGGACTCTCCTGTCAGCATCCCCTGATCACCCGCTTGCCCGCCGCTTTCGGCATAGAACGGTGTCTGATCCAACACGACAATCCCATTACTACCTTCCAAATCGACGAAAACGATTTTGCCCTCCGCCTGCAGGGCGTCATAACCCAGAAAGTCGGATTTCGGCAAGGCTAGAAGCTGCTCTTCCAACTTACCGGTAACAAAGATACTTGATGAAATCTGGGTCGCGTCTTTTGCCCTCTGACGCTGCTGTTTCATCAGGGATTGAAAGCCAGCCTGATCAATTTCAAACCCGCGCGACGCCGCGATAAAACGCGTTAGCTCGTCCGGGAATCCATAGGTATCATACAACTCAAATACATCCTCGCCCTTCAATACTTTTGCCTTCTTTGAGGCAATCATTTTCAGACGTCCCTCAAGAATAGCCAGACCTGTTTCAAGCGTATCCAGAAATCTCTCCTCTTCGCCCCGTAAGCTGCTCGTGATGCTCTCTCGCGCTTCTTCGATTTCCGGGTACCCCTTTTTCGCAGCTTCTGCAACGGCAGAAACAACACTATAGAGAAAGGGCTCTCTGAGCTCATTCTTCTTCCGAAGCCCCTCGGACTGAAGCAACTGATGAGCCCGCCACAGGGCACGGCGAATTAGCTTACGAATAACATAGCCTCTCCCCTCATTCGAGGGCAGGACGCCATCTCCTATCGCAAATACTGCAGCACGAACATGATCGGCAATGGCGTAGAGGTGGTTGATATCAACCTCAGCTTCGCCCGGCAAAGCTAGCGCACAACGTATCTGAGTGAGCATGCCCTCAAAGGAGTCAATCTGGAAATTGCTCTTTTTACCTTGCAAAACACAGGCAAGCCTTTCCAAACCCATACCCGTATCGATATTCTTATTGGCCAATGGAGGCAGCTTGCCGCCGTCCTGCCGGTCAAACTGAGTGAATACGAGATTCCAGATCTCGGCAAATCGGGAGCCCTCGAGATCATCATCACTGCTGTCCGGATGCTGATCATAATAAATCTCCGAACAAGGTCCACATGGACCGTTCGGCCCATCAGCCGGAGCATTCGCCGGCCAAAAGTTACTTTTGTCCCCGAGCGAATAAATCCAATCCTCACGAACCTTGATCTTATCTCGCCAGATATGATAAGCCTCGCTGTCCTCTTTATGGACACTCACGCGGAGCCGCTCCACTGGAATGCCTAACACTTCAGTCAGATACCCCCACGCCCATCGAATGGTGTCATCCTTAAAGTAATCACCAAATGAAAAATTGCCTAACATCTCAAAGAATGAATGATGAAACGGAGTCCGACCAACTTCTTCCAAATCGCCCGTGCGCAAACACTTCTGCGAAGTAGTTGCGCGCCTCATATCCTTTTTTAGGCCCAAAAAATACTCTTTAAATTGATTCATCCCTGCGCCGGTAAACAGCAGGGTAGGATCGCCGGCGGGAACAAGTGAGTCGCTCTTCACAACCACGTGTGCACGCTTCGCAAAAAAGCTAAGGTAAGAATCCCGAATTTCGTCAACTTTCATCGATTTCACGATAATTTCATCCTATCCGAAACGCGCCTGCATACTTCAAAATCGAACCCTCGCCGTATGAGCAGATCATAAATGTTCTTTTTCTTTTTCGCGGCCGGCATTTTTTCCAGCTTACGAGCGCGGGAGCTGGCTAATTCGCTCGCCCTCTCGAATTCCATTTCCCCGTCGAGATCCGCAAGTACCCTTTCCCGAATCTCCGGTGCGATCCGGTGCCGCTTCAGCTCAAAATCAATCTTGCGACGCCCTGACAACTTAAAACGCGTTAAATGAACCACTAGGTCCTCAGCATAGCGGCGGTCACTGATTAGGTCGTCTCGCTCCAGGTCGTTCAAAATCTCAAGCACCACGCTGTCAGGAAATCCAATAGCGTCAAGTCTGTCTTTGAGCTCAAGTCGGCTTTTCGGGCTGGCGCTAAGCAGACGCAAAGCTCTCCCCTGCGCTTTTTGTTTGATGGATTCACTCATGGGAGGACTGGCGGCAAAAGTCTTGTGCGGTTACCGATTACTTCACCGCTCCTACTGGCTTCTCGGCGAGCATTTTGACGCGGACCTTATTTTCAATTTCCTCCAAAAGCTTCGGGTTCTCACGCAAGTGGCTTCTCGCCGCATCGCGACCATGCCCGAGTTTGACGTCGTTATAGAGGATCCAGTTTCCTGACTTTTCAAGAATCTGTTCAGTGATCCCCAGGTCAATGATGCTGGAAGAACGCGATATTCCCTCATCAAAGAGAATATCGAATTCAGCCCTTTTGAATGGGGCAGCACACTTATTTTTCACGACCTTGACGACAACCCGATTGCCGATAACTTCATCGCCCTTCTTTAAACTGGCAATACGGCGAATATCGAGACGCATTGAAGAATAGAACTTGAGAGCCCTGCCGCCCGGGGTGGTCTCCGGATTACCAAACATCACTCCTATTTTTTCGCGGATTTGATTAATGAATATGAGGCACGTCTTCGACTTACTGACGAATCTTGTAAGTTTCCTCATTGCCTGTGACATAAGGCGGGCTTGAAGACCGACATGTGAATCCCCGATGTCCCCGTCAATTTCAGCGCGCGGCACCAAAGCAGCCACAGAATCCACAACAATCAAGTCGACGGCATTCGAGTGAACAAGCATCTCCACAATCTGAAGCGCCTGCTCCCCTGAGTCCGGCTGCGAAATGAGCAGTTTGTCCAGATCCACTCCGATCTTCTGTGCATAAGCAGGATCAACGGCATGCTCCGCGTCCACGAAAGCCGCAACGCCCCCGCTTGCCTGCAACCTCGCCGTAATGGTTAAAGCTAAAGTCGTTTTACCGCTGGACTCCGGGCCAAAAAGCTCAATAACGCGCCCTCGCGGAACGCCGCCGATACCGGTCGCTAAATCCAGACTCAAGGATCCCGTCGTCAGCGACGGTATGTCCTCATGCCCGGTTTCACCCAAGCGCATAATGGCCCCCTTACCGAACTCCTTCTCAATCTGCAGAAGGGCTAACTCGAGAGCCTTACTTTTATCGTCGTTTGATTTTTTTCTGGCAGCAACGGTTTTGTCAGTTTCTTTTACTTCGTTTGCTTCGTTCGCCTCTTTTGTCTCTTTTGTTTTTTGGGCAGTCGTCATCTTTATCTCCTTAAATGGGAATTGACACGAAAATAACGTGTACAAATGATTGCAAGTACAGTTATTTTACTGAGTTAGGGGAATTCTGTAAAGGGGTTATGAGAGCTAATTCACTGCAGCGCTTTTTTAGCTCTGCGACCCCTCTTTCCAGATCGGCCAACCGTTCAACCGTGAAATGGACGCCCTTCTTGCTGGGCCGCATACCAGCACCGTCGCGGCTCTGGAACCAGATCCGTATGTCGATATACAGGCGCTCCTTGTAGTGTCTGAGCGAGAGCTGGATATCCTCGTCACTGCTTTTGGGAAAGGTGTGTATTACTTGAGATTCATTCGCTTGCATAGCTTCCTCCTAGGTAGTTCGAGGAAGGTCAGCGAGAATTGACAGGGCGTGATAGTATCACAAGATGATTATAATGCAATACTAATTTTCTGATTTAGCAATTCTCTCACAGGATCCTCTTCTCGTCCCCCCTAGTCAATCGCTTAATGTTGTCTCTGTGCGTATAAAAAATAAAGCCGCATAGGCCAAGACTCATAGCAAGATACCACTCCAGATCGGCTTCTGCCCTATAAGTAATAAACATGATAGCCGGAAACGCTACCGCCGAGACAAGGGACCCAACGGAGATGATACGAAAAACGGCAAAGGTCGTACTCCAGACAAGCAACGTGAGCAAGGCAGGAACTGGGGTAAGCGACAGAAATACCCCCAGCGATGTTGCAACCCCCTTTCCGCCGCGAAACCCAATCCAGGCCGGAAAACTGTGGCCAGCAATCGCCGTCGCACCCACGAGTAAGAGAAAAGGAGCGCTGCTGGGGACTTCCGGAAGAAACCATCCGGGGAGTGAAACTGCTAGATACCCCTTCGCCGCATC
>JAUYMS010000041.1 GCA_030698625.1 Candidatus Omnitrophota bacterium
CTTGCTTTGCTCAAGCTCCACCGTGCGCAAATGCTGGATGATTTCTTCTGAGGTATGTTTCTTCCTTGGCATATCCCTGCCCCTTTCGGTTATGGCTCCAGATTAGCATATCCTCTGGACCCGTTTTACCCGGGCAGGTCAAGGTTGAGCAAACCTCTGCGGTATTTCAGCTAGATAAATTTGATTGCCAATTCCATCTTCACGAATAGGTGAATATTTCTGAGGTAGGCACTGGCGAAGCAAAGCCATATGTTCTTTCGGTTGGATTTGTTCAAGAAGTACTTTAAAATTCACATCCACTCGCCAGCCAACATTATCCCAATTGGCCCCTGCAGCGCCAAAAGCTTCTGGCTTGGGGCAAGTATAGGCAGGCCGCTCGGCAAGACCCAGCGCCATAATTTTGGTGGCATTGTAAGAGAAGATCAAATCGCCAGGTGCAACCTCACGCATGGTTTCATAGAAGTGGTTGATTGAACCATCCTGGCTTTTCTTGGGCGACCAAAGATAGCCTCCCGGGACTTCATGCCGAAAAGTGCGATTTTGATTTACCCACCAATAGCGCATTTAACTCGTTTCCTTGCCATACCCGCCATGGCCACAGTATTCAGCGCACAACACCAACAAACTCACCAACAACGAGAAAAGAATCTACGTCAGATTCTTTGAGTATAATCGGTTGATATTCAGAGTTCGTGGGTTGCAAAACAATTTGCTCATGAGTCCAACTGTCATCAGCACCATATGATTTCTTGCTGGTGTACTTCTTGATTGTATATTTACCCCCGTACTCGGAATCCTCTACACTGTTATGTTGAATCAAAACAATTTTTTCGTTTCTCGACCCTACAACGGGTGAACGAAAGATGCAATAATCACCGTCTTTAATCGACGGTTCCATCGAGGCGCCTTTCGCCTGAACGACGTACATATTCCGCTTTAGCGGGCCGAAGACCGTCGCTTTAATCCACCCATCCTTTTCAACAAGCTGACCGTCGCCGAATTGGCCGCAAGCGGCCTCGACTGAAAATACGGGCAAGTACTCTGTGAATTGAAGTGCCTTTTCGATTTCATACTTGATCCCTAAGAGCGACTCTTCCTCAGGCGTTATAATATCTGACACATGAAGAGTCTCATTTATTTTGAACTGGGTCCCGAGACAGCTTTTAAAATAACGCTCGGTCTCTTTATCACAAAAATAGACGTAACACCCTTTGGCCCCGCGGGTCATTAAGGTCCGGTAGGTATTTTTAATAATACTATCCATTTCAGCCTTTGCGCGCCGCTCATCCTCTTTGAGTCTTTTCTTATAGCCTTTAACGGACGCGTCCATGCGGGCACGTTTTGCCGCATCTGTGCCAACGGTATCATCGCGGGCCACTAGATCATCGCCGACGATAACACCAACATAGTCCACCTCAAGTCCCTGGCAGGTGTGAATACATCCGATTTCTTTAACTGCTTCTGGTTTTAATATCCACAGATTCCCATCCGTCGCAAGATTCCAGCGTGCTCGAAACGAGTAAGCCGGGAGCTCAATATCATAAGCCGTTGGCGCTTTTTTACTGGCCCACTCCCAACAATAACCCGCCACCAATCGTGCCTTATTATTGAGTTTATTTTTTTCTTCTATGAGGCGCTTGAGCTCATTGGGATCATCAATGATCCTAAAATCATAATGGATCCCTTCGAGAGTCTCGTTGGCGGTCGCTCTAATTTGGAGGGCATTATCAAGCCACGCAAGGTAACCATCTGCACCGTTGCACCTAAACTGGGATTCCAAACTCAGTTTCTGAACCTTTGCCTTGTATCGCTTGGCCCACCTTTCGATTTCAGTCACTTCTCCTATATCCTTGAGTGTCACACGCTGGTCTTCATCTATAAAAAACACGCTGAGGGCCGAAGAGTTAATAATCTCTTTGATCTGATTTTCACCTTTGTTTTGGAACATTCCGGATTTTTCGTTCAAGCGGTGCGCTTCATCAACGATGAGAACGTCAAAGGCATTTGTTTCGGTCGCGGTAAAAGCCCCTGATCCAGTAAATAAATTCGTAATATGGCTTTTAGTGAAACTCCCCGTCAGCTTGCTCTCATAGACGATCCTTGGCGCCAAATTTTTTGTGACATACCGTGCGTTGAGGCCACCTTCAATAAAGCGTACAAGCAAGTTGACCGCCACAACTGATTTTCCTGTCCCCGGGCCACCTTCGACTATCAGCACATTCTTTTTATCCTTTGCGGACTGCTTACTCAGGGCAATCGCCGTTTCAAAAACAACCTTTTGGTCGTCGATCATAATAAACTCTTGATTCCCTTTAAGCAGGGAGAGGAGTTTATCAGCCAAATTTTTAGAAGGGCGGATCCGGCCGTTCTCAATAAAATATAAAAGGTTGTTCTTATCGCCGTATTTAACAAATTGCTTGATAAAACTTTGAAGCTTTTGAGTGTCATCTTTTAAGAAGACAGGGGCTTTTTCTAAATGGGCTTGATAGAATGAGTTTGTAATCACGTCGTCGCGAACATAATTGTGCAGATAGGCACAGGGTTTAAGCGTGATGTCGTTTTCTCGAACCGCTTCGTTAAAATCGTCGATTAAGGCTGCATAAGTCCAGGCTTGATAGGACGGGTGGCTCACCTCATTGTTACCGCGGCCCACAAACGTGCGAACGATCCCGTCTTTGTCTGTCTTTTCGGCGGACTCCCATTGCTTCAATTCAACTAAGATGGCTGAATTTTTATTCTGAGCGTTTCTTCCTGTGAGGATAAAATCGATTCTTTTAGCGGTCTGCGGGATTCGATATTCTATGGCCACGCCTGCGTCTTCGGGTATTTCTGCATCCAGGCATATGTTGTTCATATAAACCATGGATTGTTTCCACGATCGGATCTCGCTCCGACTGGTGTTATGGCCAAAGGCTTTTTTAAACGCGGCATAGATTTTGTCTTCAATCTGATTCGACAAAACATCCTGACTAAAAACAGACTTGGTGGCCGAGTAGACAATCATAGTTGGTTATATTTCTTCATGGTCCCCTTGGCTTTTTCGACGGGGTATTTTTGCCCGTTAATTGTCAGCTTTCTTTCGATAGCCTTCTCTAGGTCTATTTCAAGGTTGTCAGCAAGCTCGAATAGGTAGCAGGCAACGTCAGCAAGCTCCTCGGAAAGCTCCTCCTTGCATTTTTTGGCGTGGGCTTCGACCTCTTCTGGCTTTTTCCACTGGAAATGCTCGAGTACCTCTGCGGCTTCTAGGCAAAGGGAGAGGGCCATATCTTTATGATTGTGGAACTGCATCCAGTCCCGGTCATCCCGAAATTTCTTTATTTTCTCAGTCAGTTGTCTGATCTGGTCCATGCCGTACCTCCAAGTCTGTTAACGCCCCTATTTTAGCCCTTAAAAGGCAAAATGGTAGCGAGAATAGAAGCAGTCGGTAGCGGGTTCCGGTCATTGCCTCAAATCCAGCAGTAGTTGCCGGCCTCCCTGCCGCTGGCCTAGGCTGATCATGACTACCATATAAGCGGTGTCGAGGTCGGTCATCATCTCCTTCGCGCGGCGTTCTAGGCGTTTGTCGTAGGCAAAACGCCTTGGGTTGGTGTTCCAGGCGCGTTCTGCGTAGGCCTCCTTCACTTTTTCGGGGGTGGCGTTTGGGCGTATTCCGAGCGTTCTATAGTAGGGCCTTAGGTGCGGGGGTTCGTTATTGAACATGGCCTCACCGCACGAAGTACTGCACGTCGACGACGCTTTTGATTTCTTTGTCGATGCTCGTGGTGTCGTTAATGCCGTAGTCGTGGACTTCGGTGGAGTAGGCGGGGGTGATCTGGAAGATGCCCACGCGCACACTGGCGATATTGCCCAGCTTGAAGCCGCCTTTCTGGGCGATGGTCTTGGCGCGCTCGGCAGCGCTCGCGGTGGCCAGGCCGATCATCTCGACTTTCAGCTCTTCGAGCCCGGTGTAAATGTATTCGGGTGCGCTGATCACGAGCTCGACCCCCTGCCCGAGGATCTCGCCGATCTCGGCGGAGAGTCTGGCGATCTTCTCTACATCGCTCGACTGGGCGCGGACCGTCTGACTCAGGCCGAAATGGACGAATTCGTGGGTGTCGTAGCCCCGCTCGGTGACTTTGTGTTTCTCGGCCACTTCGACGGGTGAGAACCTCACGTCTTTGTCCGGAAACTCGTACGGTTTTAGAAAGGCCAGGGTCGCCTTGCGGTCGGCGGCAAGCTTGTCGTAGGCCGGCTGCAGTTCGGGGCTCTTTGCCTTGATGGTGGCGCCGAACATGCCCATGTTGGACTTGATGGTTTGCTTGGCATAGCCCTTCACGCTGACATAGCCCTTATTCTTTATGGATAAAGCCGTATCGGCGCCAATCGTGGCGATCCAAACAAGGGTTCCGCAAAGTGCGAGGGTGGTGGAGATGGCAATGGCTGTCTTTTTCATGGAGAGGCCTCCCTGGGGTATGGCTCTTTTGGGTTCTTAAAGTGGTACGTGGGTTAAAACAGTGGGTCAGCGGAACTGCGGTAATGCGGCACGAGGCGCTGTCGAACTATTTAGAATTATCGGCAGGTTTTTCTGGATGATAATACGCGGAAGGAAAAATAGAGAAAAAAATATCGAATAGCGGGGGCAGGCCCCAATATTGTTTAGCGTTCGATAACTTTGTGTTCAGCGGTTTGCACTATTAGGGTATCTACGGTCGCGAGTTTATGCCCTCGATAAATGCCGAATTTCCACTCCATCGCATCGCTCGTTGGCATATTCGGGCCGCTGACACGTGACACTACTTGCCTTCCGTCCAAATAGACTTCAGCCCAGCCATCCCGTTGGTCGGTCCAGTAGACCCGTACCGTTAGATCGTGCCACTCGCCGAAGGAAGCCGGAAATGGTTTTGTCTGTAATCGGGTCTGGCGATCGTTTAATCCGTATACAAACTTTAACCTGTCTTTTCCGGCCACACCCACAAACAGGGTCCAGCCGCCCGGAAAATCGACATCTCTCTGAGTGTGGCTCTGGGTGATCATCATGAAATTTTGACCCGTTGGTATCGTGCCGCCGGGACCCAGCTTAAAGCGAATGGAATATTCGCAGGTTTGGCCTTTTTCTCCTTGGCCAAACCCGAAACGCCCGATCTCGGCGCGTTCCTTGAAGCGCTTTTTGTCGCCCGCGACGGCAGCATCGCCCGGCCGAACTGTGAACTGAAGCCCTTCGGGTGTCAGCGCAATCGCACGCGAGTGCTGCAAGTAATAATCCATGTGTTGCTCCGGCGGCAAATGCAGCTGGCGACCGGGGTGCGGTCCTTCAGTCGGAATAAGCCGCACATTCCAATCGCCGCCCTCGATGCCACGTCGGAAGTCCCATGACTCAGCAGACGCCAATGGATCCTGCGCAGCTGACGGCTGCTGTGATGGGGGCACTTTTTCGGGACCCGGCTTTCGGGGGCCGAAAATACGGGAAACAACCTTTCGTAAGGCCTGTCTGCGTTCCTTAGGCCCTGCTAGCCCTGGATCAGCGACGAGCAGGATCATGGGCGCTATGAGGAGAAAAACCATGAATAATCTAATTGTCGGTTTCATATTAAAAGGCAAAAAGCTCACGTTGTCCCCTTTTGTTTGTCCCCTTTTGTTATTGCCCAAATATTAAACCGTGTCATAGGTAAGCCCTATTGTATAGCGGCCCCAAGCGGCGTCCAATGCCCGTATCCCTTCTTCACCGAGTTCGGTTCTAAAATAATTGCGTGCCGTATGGAAGTCGTCAAAGCCTCTCGATTTTTCATAGGCAATATACTGCCGGAAGAAGTTTTCAAGGCGTTCGTCGCCCCCTTCCAGAAAAAAGTGGGTCATGGCCCACGCGCTGAGATAAAACATTCTTTTGACCGGAGTGTAGCGCACGTAATTGTCCAAATAAGCCCGTCGGTTCGACTGCAGGTTCGATATCAACGAAACGCGCTGAAAGGCCCGCGTGTAGTTTTCCCAGTGCGTGAAAAGATCCATCGCGAACCCCCATTGCCCCTGGTCATAGAGAAAATTGATTGTGTTCAGCCGCGCGATCAGTTCCATTTTCGCATCGGCCTTTTCGACCTTATAAGCAATATAGTCGGCAAGGCCTTCGTCTAGAAATGACGACGGGTTTTCCAGGTAAAGCTCGCGGATGAGGAAATGGACCATTTCATGGGCGATCTTCGTCCAGTCGGAGGCACCGTCGAAGAAGATGATCATTTCCCGGGTTACCGGATCGTAGTAAGCGTCGGGCACCATCACAAGCGGGGGCTTACCCTCCGCCGCGCGTTCCCGAACAAAAGCCTGGTGGTCCTCAAAGCGCCCCAAAATAATGATGCTCATTGTAGGCGGAAGGCGTTGGGTCTCGCCAAGAATACCGGCCAGCATCTCCTGCTCGGCGGCAAGCAAACTCGCAATACGCCGCGCGACCGGCTCGAAATAAGAGACCGGCATATTGGTCCTGACCACAAAACCCGTCCCCGTAAAAAGCCTGGCGTCCTTCCAAGGGAGGCCGTCCTCCATGGCTTCGCGGAATTTTCTTTTTTCGCCCAGCCTGCGGATCTTTTCGCGAATGCCTTCTTCGATTTCGGGCCCCGCAAACCGTGCCGCTGCGAGCCCCCGGTCGAGGACGCCCGCGGCTCGGGCGAAATCCCCGGCGATCTCAAGGATATCGGCATAGAAGAGATAGATGATAGGTTCCTGGGAATTGATGCTGAGCAGCTCCTCGAAGGAAGCCGTCGCGGTCTCGAAGTCACCCGCAAGCCCGGTGAAATGGGCAGCGTAAAGCTTGCTGTTGAAGTCAGGTTCGGCCGCTTTCTCTGCGGCCCATGCCTCGCCGGCCATGACGAAGGCGATCCCGCTTAACACTAAGCAAACAGTAGAAAATCTCATAACCGTTATCATAGGCTCAAACTGCCTACGAAATAAAGGGGCCAGGTTGGAAGGTTAAGCTGGCGATAGTTCATTTTCTTGCTCATGATTGACCAGAATCTAGCACCAATCTTACCGCTAGCTTGTCAAGCTCCCCTTTTTTCGAGTACCGTTTCTGCGGTTCGGTCATGTAACTGTTCCCAAACACGTAAGAACGTTTCCATTTTGAAATGTTTTAAGGGTTTATCCTCCGAACGTGTTGCCGCAAACAGGCCTTCCCCGTTAAGCAGTTTTTTAAGGAGCCGTATCCCTGTTTGTGCCCGCAAATCAGGCGGATGATTGTTTTCCACGGCATCGGCCAAACGCATGCGGGAACCTGCGCCCAAAAGCCCTTTCAAGAAGTTGAGAATTCTCGTGGTAACAAAAAGGGTGTAGATGTCGTCGCGCGAGAACTCGTCGGTCTCAATCGCCATCGCAGTAAGCCGTGCTTTGAAAACATCGTCGGCGGTCGCCTTGTGTTCCAGCGTTTTGGCAATCGGAGAGTTCGGTGTGAGGTAAAACATTGAGGCCCCGAGCAGGACAGGCTGTGCGGCGTTAAAAACAAGCGTTTGAATCATCGATTCGAGCGTTTCGTTCGGCAGACCCAAAATTTGGTACGAGGTTATTTTAAACCCAAGCGCGTGCGCCTGTTCCACGACTTGAAGATACTTCTCAATCGTGTGCGGACGTTTTGTGGTTTCGCGCACGGTCACATCCGAACTCACCAATGCAAGATTCAAATGTGTAAAACCGGCTTCTTTCATCAGCCTGAGGAGCTCGTCATCCAAACTCAAATAGGAAATCCCGTTCATGGCCAGGAATTGCACATCTTTTTTCGGGAAAAGTCCGGTCAGTGCACGGCACAGTGTTTTCATTTCATCTTTGTAAAACGTGAGGTTGTCATCCTCAAAATCAAAAACACGGTAACCTTCCGCGTAGCGCACTTTAAGCTCCGAAAGCACGTGATCGACACTTCGGCGGCGGTAACTTGTGCCGAACGTCATGTGCACGGAACAGAAGCTGCACTTGTGCGGGCAGCTGCGTGAAGTAATCACAAAGCTCATCGGCCTTTTTTCAAACAGGTAATTTTGCGGATCGAGACCGGCCAGGCTTGCAAACGGAAGCTCTTCGAGCGCATAGTTGTCTTCCGTTTCATTCAGGAAAAGGCCGCCGTCTTGTTTGTAGCCCAGATTCGGGACCTTTGCGAAGTTCCGATCCGTCTGCCACGTCCGTAGAAATTCAACGAGCGGCCGCTCCCCTTCGCCGCGGATCACAAAATCAATCACGGGTTCGGCCAGCATTTCCCGGGGCATCGCAGACACGTGCGAGCCCCCGGCCAAAATCGGGACATTCACACGCGTTTTTATTCGGCGCGCCGTTTCGAGCACCTCGCGGTAATACGGCGAAAAAAGGGCCGAGATCCCCACGAGGTCCGGTTCAAGGCGCTCGACTTCGGCCGCAATCACGTCAAAACCGGCACCGAAATGATAATAGTGATGAAAGGCGGAAAAAGGACTGCTGTCCGGCCAGGCATAATAATCACGTAAATAAGCAAGCGCCTTGGGAATCGGGAGGGTCTTGCGCGGCCAGCCTTGGTGAAAATCTTTGATGATGACTTCCGTGCCGGGGAGAAACTTTTCGACGGCGGCTTTCAGATGCGCGAGGCCGATGGGTTGGAGCCTAATATCAGTATCGTAAAAATCCTGGACCGGCGGCTGAATCAAAAGGAGCTTCATTCCGGTATTATATCACTGAAACCTGCCCTCAGAAAATGGGGGTAGCAGCCCAATTGTCCGGGGTTTAATCTAACCTAGCACTTTTGGAAGGGGTACAGTTTTGTTTTGCAGTTTTGTTATATTACGATGCGATGTTCAGCCACCATGCAGCGGCTATACCCCATGCCGCATTAACAATCAAAGCAAAAACAGGCGTCAAGGAACCTAACTGCAGCCCAAGCACACCCTTTTTCGCCTGAAGAGGAAAGACAATAAAAAGAACAACGATCGTCGGACCAAGGCTGTAAATGATGCCCCGCGCAAAGATTGAATCTTCAAGAAACGGCAGCAGGAATAAAAAACCCCACAACCCGCCCCAAACAATTCGCGGATAAAGCCAAGCGGGCGTCCAATCCGGCTTTACACTAACACCCATAGCGCCCGTGATTCCGGTTTTACCCATGCCCCAAACTGCGATACTGTTGGCCAGGCCGCCAACACAGCCAGCGACAAACACAAGTGATATCAAATTCAAATCCATAGCCATACCCCCTAAGTTTCACCTTTGTTATTCTTAAATTGTCCGAGGCCGGCGGCCCCAGCTACACTGCGATTTGACGCGAGCGACCTTTGCGGTTATGAGCGTTTGAAAGGTGCCAGATCGATGGTCATGAGGCAGACGTCGTCTTCGTAATCTTGTTCGGTGTAGTTCCAGATCTTTTCGAGAAACTTCTTGTGAAAGGCCTGCCCTGAGTCGGCGGCGTGGTCTTTGATGTCCTGCTTCAGGCGGTCGGTGCCATAGCGCTTGTTACGGGCCGCGGCGGTCTCGGGGATGCCGTCGGTAAAGAGCACGATCCTGTCCCCGTTTGCAAGCGGCACCTGCGTTTCGGTGCCTTGCTGAGCGCCTTTACGCGGGTAGCCGAGCATCGTGGTCTGCGACGAGAGCTCGACAATCTTCCCCTCGCCTTTGCGGTAAATGTATTGCGGGATATGCCCGCAGCTCGCGTAAATAAGCGACATATTGCCGGCGTCGGCCAGCCCGCAGAAGGCGCTGAAATACATATTCGTGCTGTGAAACGCTTCGATGATGAAATCGTTTGCGGCCGCCATCATGGCGCCGGGCGTCTTTCCGCCGAGCATCTGGGCGTGCAGTTCCATGTGCAGGCGGTTGGTGAGCAAGGCAGCCGGCAGGCCGTGGCCGGTCACATCGCCGATCACGAAAAGGAGTTTGCGCGGTTCGAGGAAATGGTATTGCACAAAATCGCCGCCGATGACATTACAGGGGATGTAATCGACGGTCACATCAAAGTCAGCTGTACTGCCGGACCCGGGAATAATCGTTTGATGCACCCGCTTTGCGATTTCGAGTTCCTTATTGAGGTCCTGCATATGCGGGAAGAGGTCGGTGATTCGCTTCGAGACCTTCGTCACACGCTTGCCGAAGACATAGCTCGTGACAATACCGATCAGGTAAATCACAAAAAACAAGGCAAACACGCCGAGCCACGGAACCTCATTGGCCGGAATCGCCGGCAGAAGGCGGTCGACCTGGCGGTCAATGTTTCTATAGAGGTAAGTGACGAAAAAGAACGTGAGCGCCACCGGCACGATCGTGAGCGTTCCGAGAAACGTATACCGCTTGACGTGCTCGATCACCGGGCTAAGCGCCGATTTATTCAACCCAAACTCCCCTTTTTTCCTATTGCCAGCCACTCAGAGCGATCCGCCGGCAACTGCATAAATAACAAAAAGACTAAGCATCGCAAGATCCATTAGGATTTAGAATATACTTGCACTTTCTCATTCATCAGTTTCGTTAGCATGCCCGAACACTTTTTTGAGTTTGGCTTCGATATCTCGCATAACAATTTTGATTTCGGGAAGTCTAGAAATCTGCTTCTTTAAGCGGGTTTCCCACCGCTCTTCATACATGCGGTTGTGCAAATGAGGGCGCAGGACGCTTAGCGCAGGATAGAAACCATGTTTTTGCTTAAAAGCTTCACGGACGCGGTCAAGGTTGAAATCAAATTGATCAAGCCGGTTTAAAAGAAACCAAATATCAAAAACATCACGAGGTTCTTTGCGGGTACCGTCCATTAACAGCCCCAGCTTCGCCGCCAGAATTGTGTTGAGCGTTTGTACCTTTAGCACATGGCCTTTTCCCTCTAGGTCTGTATAGGTTTCTATAATTTTTCGGTTTTCTGTTTCGCCTGCCATTTCCCTGCCGTGGGCAAAATCAATTTGAATTTCTTTCGGCGCTCCGACAATTTCATCATAGCCCGAATAGCGCATAAACATTCTGGTTCTTGAATCATCTGAAAGCGTTTTGCTGGGATCGATCTCAAAACTTAAATTGGCTTCTTTACGTGCTAATGCAAAGCCATCGGTTAAAATTTGTGCCAGATCGTCAGACTTAAAATCCTTTTCGCTGACAAGATCGACGTCTTCCGAAAAACGGTGGTCTTCAAAATAAATCCGCTTAACGGCTGTACCGCCATAGAAAACGATACCGTTCTTCGATGTGCCGGCAGCCATGCAGTTTAACGCCCAGCAAATGGCATAATCTTTTTCGATGGTTTCAGCCGGCACCTCGAAGCGGACGGCGGCGGCGTTTATCTCCTCTGACGGAATCATCCCCAAACACTCGCTTTGAGTTCCTCAACATTCGAGTTCAGGCGGATTCCCCAGCGATTCAGATAGCCGCCCTTTTTGGTTCCATCCGGATCAAACAACACATAGCCCTTTGCGTCTTTAATCACGGCTAAGAGTTGCTCTAAGAATTTTTCATTCCCAATTTTCAATGTTTCGGTAATAAATCCCAGCCGTTTCGCCGCGGCTTTGGTCTTAAACTTTTTCGTGTATTGAGCAAGTTTTGTCCAATCAATTTCTTTTTGTTTCACCCAAATCCCGCGAACCGCGTCGATTAATCCGCCGCAAATATCGGGGCGGTCGAGGCCGTCTAAAATAGTCCGCTCAAGATCACTCACCCGGACTTGTTCCTGCTTCGTGGCCCAATGCGTGGTACGGCCCCAGAAATGTTCTTTCTTGGAATAGATAAAGTGGTACTTAATGTCTGTCAATTTTTTACCCGCCACACGCTGAGGAATAGTGATGTAAACATCCATAATGGAATGCGAAGTCATTCCATGCAGGCGCATCGCGCTGTAGTGAGAAATAAAATAAGGATGCGGAGCTGCTATTTCGCGGGCAATGATCGGCCAGTTTTTTAACTGAGTATTTTCCTGACCTGTTTTAAGAATTAAATAAACGCCCGCTTTTAATCTTGCAATGAGACCTCTCTTCACAAGCTCACTGAGAAAATCGCCCGTTGCGTAGGCATCTTTGCCGTAAAGGCGACGGAAAGCGTCTAATGAAAAAGTAGTCTTTCCGTTCTTTTGAAGCTGATTCAGCAAATGAGCGCTTTTAGGGCCCAGGGTCTTTGTAGGATATGGGGTTTTCATGAGCTATATAATATGTATGGAATTAAGGATATCAACCTTAATTTTAGACACACAATATAGTGTTATCTATATCTTATTTGATTACAATAAGTTATATCGTCTTTAAAACCGCGCCAATCCCACAACGGCTTAGATCTCGCTCACTGTGATGGCTGATGTGGTGAGGTTGAGCTCGAAGCGCTTTCCGTTGACCAGGGTGAAGGTCGCAAAATTACCTGCGAGACTTCCGCTGCCCGGCAAAAAGGCATAGCCGGCCGCGGCTTCTCCCGCCGGCACACGGATTTGCACCGAGCGCATCCAGTCCGCGTAGACGTCGCCCAACTTGATGACCGTAACATCCAGATAACTCACATTGGGTACGGGATCGTGATTGTGAAGGTCCGTCGTAACAATGAAGTCATTGTTGAGAAACGTCCGGCGGAAAACAGGCACCGCAGGAATTTCCTGCCGCCTGTTCACAAGGCGGGCACGAAAAGCGCCGGTTGCGCGTTCGCGCAGGATTAAATCCTCGTTCTCGACTTCAAGCGACCACTTCTGGTCAGGCGTGACCACGATTTGAGGCGCATCAAAACGGTGCACTTCAAGCCGGCCCGCCAAATACTTCCCCTCCACGATGAAGTAAAGCGCGCGCACCCGGGTGAGGTCCACGCCGTAAGCCTGGAAGGGCGTTTTCGTGATCGCCCAGGGCTGGGGGGCATCGCTTTTAATCCCGGAAAAAATCACCGAACCCTTCTTATTGTCAGCGTCGACAATCTCAAACTTTATGCGGTCAACATCCCCGACAAAGTTAAAACCAAGGTAGGGCAGCGCAGTCAGATCAGCCGGTTGATCATAACGCCAACCGGTTCCGGCCCAACCTTGTGCAGCGGTATTAAATTGAAAACGAATACCCAGATCGATCTGCTGAGTGTTCGCAACAATACCCGACGGTGAGACCGTGGTTGGGTACGGATCACCCGGCAGTTCCTGAATGCCTGCCGCGAGGTTCGGCTCGATCGCGGTGGGAATGCGGTTGATCTCGATCGTGCCGGTCTCATGGACTCCTTCCACGATAAAATAAATCATGCGTACGCGGGCAAGATTAACGCCCGAGGCAGCCAGGTCCGCAGTCGAAATCACCCATTCGTCCCGCCGTTCAGCCGTAATGCTGTGCAGGTAGACCACCGCCTTACGGTTTTGGTCGTCGATGACCTCAACCTTGACCCGGTCCGGGTCTCCGCTCAGACTGAAGATCAAGCTTTCATAGCCGCTCAGATTCGCGGTTTCAATGGGCCCGGTGCCGAAGTCATCGTAGTTAAATCCTCCGCCGACCCAACCGGGCGCACCGGTATCGTAGGTCATACGAATCCCGCGGCCCGTATCTTCAATTGAAGCCGACGCCCCATTCGGGATAACGGTGTTGTTCCGAGGCCTGCCGGGCAAGCGTGTGATATGCTCCTCGGATTGATAAATATCCGCATAGCCTGATCCGCGCGGGTACTGGTTCACCGTGACGTTTCCTGTTTGATTCTGACCTTCAACAATGAAGTAAATCACCCGTACCCGCGACATATTTACGTTCTGAAACGCGGATCGCGGAACGGTCCACACCCGCTCAGTATCCGAACGAATACCCGTCAGATAAACGAAGGACTTCTGATCGTTTTCGTCGACGATTTCCATTTTGAGCTGATTAATCGTACCCTGCAGCCCGAACGTGAATTCGGACAGGCGGGTCAGGTCCCCTGTTTCGATCGCACCGGTCCGGAAGTCGTCGTAGGTGAATCCTGTGCCGGCCCAACCGGGGGCCCCCGTCTCAAAGTGAAAATAGACGCCGCGGTCCTGAGAGCCACCCGTGGCCTGTGCACCGCCCGGGGTAATGAAAGTCTCCTTCGGATACCGCGAAATACCCACGGGTAAGGCGCGAATTTCGGATGTCGTACGCGATGAGGGGCCGTAATTCGCGGGAGCGGCCTTTGCCGCCTGCGGCGTTTCGGCTGCAGACAAGGCGGCAGCGCCTAAAAACTCCGCCATCGGCTCAGCCTTAAGCGATTTCTGTGCAGATTCCACAACAGCGCCGGCCGCATCGGCATCAACGGGAACGGTAGCGACCGCGCCCCGGGGCTCTAAAATCACGGTTGAGTCGGCAGCGAATGCCGTCATCACCGGTGTAAAGATCATGCTCATCGCAGTGACTACCGCGATGACCTCGTTTGCCGGATTGTGTTTTATCGTTTTCATTTTTCTTTATCTCCTTGTTATTTTTTCCCCTTGCTTCCTTCTGCCTCTGTGCCTTTAATGTAAGCGCTTACACTTAAGGGCCAAAAAAATTTACGCCCGGCTCACGGTCTTGCGCTCAACGAATTCGGCAGGCAGAAGCGTTTGATTTCCGTAAAAGCCGCGGGCTGCCTTCTTACCCAGGTGACCGATCATAATCTCGGCACCCCGCTTGGCCACGTCGTAAAGCGGCATCCTCACGGTCGTAAGCGGCGGGCTCATCGTCGCAGCCGCTTTCTCATCGTCAAAGCCGACAACCGAGACGTCGCTCGGGCACTTACGGCCCGCTTTGCTTAAGTGCTGAATGGCGCCTCGCGCCATGGCATCGTTCAGGCAAAACATCGCCGAAAAATCCTTTCTCTTTTTTAAAAGTTGAGCGGCGGCCTCTTCGGCCTTCTCTTCGCGAAAATCGCCGCAGACGATCATGTCCTGATCCAAGCCGATCCCCTTTTTCTTTAGGTAACCGCGAAAGCCTTCAAGACGCAGACGGCTGTCGACCGAGCATGCGGCCCCGGTCATCACCGCTATTTTGCGGTGGCCTTGCCCGTAGAGGTATTCGGCGGCCAGTTTTCCGCCCGCCGCCTGATCGCCGCTTACGAAGTGGGCATGCACATTCTTTTCGGGATCCCCCAGAATAACGCAAGGCACACTCAGGTTACGAAATGCGGACTTATCCGAAAAGAAGGCGTGCCAATGCGTGACAATCAAGCCGTCGATTCCCTCGGCAGCTTTGAAATCGTATTTATTCCAATGGGTCTCGCCGCATTTGAGCATCAACACCTTGAAGCGGTAGGGCGTATTGAGGAGGGCATCGGAAACGCCGCAGAGTATTTGCGCATAATAATCGTTTAGGAAAACGCCTTCTCCGTGCGGCACCAAGACCCCCAATGTCCGGTACACCGCCTGAGTCAGCCCTTTAGCGGCGAGGTTCGGCGCGTACTGATGCCTGGCGATTATCGCATCCACCCGCTTGAGGGTATCCGGCGATACCTTGGAGCGCGTTTCGGGGTTCATGGCGCGCGAGACGGTCGCTATCGAGACCTTGGCCTTTTTTGCTATTTCATAAATGGTTAATTTCATTTTCCATCCTTTTTCCATACTTCATGTAAGCGCTTACATCCTAACACCCCTCCCCCGCTCTGTCAAGCAGTGCGGGATAATATTAGGCGGGGGGCGGAACATAAAATTTGACATTTCATGATATTAGGTTAGGATATGATCTGATACAGATTAAGTCTTAATAGGATATCATCTTTAAAACCCCAAGGAGAAACACCCATGCACAAGCGAGTCATCCGGTTGAGCCTTATGTCCTTATGCGTTATCGGCGTGTTTTCAAGCGCCGCACTCGCAAAAGAACTTAAAACCTTTGAGATCAAAATCAAGGATCATCGCTTTGTTCCGTCTGAAATCGTTGTTCCCGCGGGTGAAAAAATTAAGCTCATCATTGAAAATCAGGATGATACCCCCGAAGAATTTGAGAGCGACTCATTGCGGCGCGAAAAAATTATCCCTGCCCATACTAAAGCACAGGTGTTTATTCCCGCGCTTAAGCCCGGCGAGTATAGCTTTGTCGGGGAGTTCCATGAAGAAACCGCACAAGGAAAATTAGTCGCCGTATAACAGGAGTACTTAAGGTTTTTTATGCTGTCTATTTCTATTATTGTTTTTCGGGAAGTTCTGGAGATCGCCATGATCCTCGGTGTGGTGATGGCCGTCACCCGGGGATTGGTGGGGCGCAGGCGTTGGACTGCGGCCGGTATTTTAGGCGGTCTTTTGGGTTCTGCCGTCGTCGCCTATTTTACCGGAGCGATTTCAAATACGCTGGATGGAATGGGGCAGGAAGTTTTTAATGCCTTGGTTTTGATTCTGGCGACGGGACTGATCGGTTGGACTGTGGTATGGATGAAAAGCCATAGCGCGGCTCTCGTGCGGCAAATAAAAGATGTCGGTAAATCAGTTGCCGCGGGGGAAGTCCCCCTCCATATGTTGTCCGTTGTCGTGGGGCTCGCGATGCTTCGCGAAGGCTCAGAGATTGTCCTTTTTATTTACGGAGCGATTGCCTCCGGGACACCCTTTTTGAGTGTGCTTGCCGGGTTTACCTTTGGACTGATTTCCGGGAGTGCGGTCGGGGCGGCACTGTATTTCGGTTTATTAACCATCTCTCCCAAACATTTCTTTTCAGTAACAAGTTTTCTTCTTATATTTTTAGCTGCGGGAATGTTATTGCAGGCCGTGGGATTGTTAACGGCAGTCGGGTGGCTCCCTGAGGGAATTTCTCCTCTCTGGGACACTTCCGCAATCCTTAGCGAGAAACACGTCCTCGGTCAACTCGCGAATGCCTTGTTTGGGTATACCGCCCGGCCCTCTGCCGCTCAGGCCTTTGCCTATTTTGCAACAGTTGCAGGGCTCCTATTCTTAAATCACCTCTATTCACAACCCGGTAAGGGAAAAAACCATGTTCGCAGCAAGCGTAAGTCAAATGAACAGACTCATCTTCTAGGGCTCGTTATTTACGGACGCTCTTCAAACACGTGAAATATGAGGTGGGTTATTTGTTCGGCTTATCCCGCGGCGCGCCGGATGGTCTTTTGAAATGGATTGTTGAGGTTGAATTTTAAGACTTTTTCTTAGGACCCGGGAGGTTGCCGCCGGGCCCGCCTTCGCCAGAGGCCTTACGCGCTTGCATCGCAGCTTTCATCGCGGCCTTTCGCTCATCGGCCGAGCTTTTCATTTTGCCTTTACGTATCAGCGACTCCTCCGGCATCGCAGCCTCCGGCGCAACCTTATCCTTCATCCGGGCCGCTTTCTTTTCCGCGTGCTGCCTTTCTCTTTCAGCTTTCCTTTGGGTCAAGATCCGGTCTCGCTCCCCTTTATCCTTGCCTGCCGTCTTCGCCCAATCGCTCATTTTATCGAGGGTGTTTTCCTGATGCACCTCATCATCAGCAAAGGCCGTAGCAACCGGTAGAACCGAAAAGACCATAAAACCAATCAAAAGAACCGACAGAAACTTCTTCATATTCATCTCCCTCTCTTTCATTTGTGTTACGTTTTCACCCTAAGACTCTTCAGGCCCGACAGTGCGGCGGAGAGTTTTTTTCTGGCCCTGTTTCTTTTTGGCGTCGAGCATTTTGTCCTTCGCTCGCTTGGAGCGCTTGCGCTTTTGCCGTTTGATTTTGGCAATTCGGTGTGCTTCTGCGCTTTCGCGGCCGCGGATGCGGGCATCCAGCTTCTTCAGAAGGATACTGCGCGCTAAAAAGCGGTTCATCGCCTGCGAGCGTTCTTGCTGGCACCGCACGCTGAGCCCCGTAGGAATATGCTTGAGCACCACACAAGTGGAAACTTTGTTTACGTTCTGTCCGCCCGGCCCGCCGGACCGCACGAAGGTTTCCCGGAGGTCGGCTTCGCGAATGCCAAGCCGCTTCATGGCCCCGGCCAGTGCGTCATTCTTCTTTTCGGTGACCGGAAATCGCATGGGCTAGGTGGTCACGATCACTTGCCCGTCAAACTCAATTCGCTGACCCGGGCGCACTTTAAAGGCCTTACGGGTTTCGATGACCCCGTTCACCTTCACCTGCGAACCGGCAATGACCTGCTTGGCAAACCCGCCGCTCTCACAAAGCCCCATTAATTTGAGGAGCTTGAAGAGTTCGATGTACTCGGTTTTTAGCGAAAATTCAATTTGCGGCATGGTGAATTATGGCTTCACGACAAACACCACATCTCCTTCGCCGTCGAGGCGGCCGAACTGGGGCGTCTGAAGATTGTTGGAGGCACGCGACACTTGCGGTTTGAGAAAGGCCCCAAGCTCGGAGGCTGTTACCACGTTGTCATTGTCGCGGTCGGCTTCTCCGTCGAGGCCCCTCAGCAGATATTCGGTGAAGACACCGTGGCCCTCACGCTCCATCACTTGTTCTCCTTTACCACCGGCGGTGATCATTTGGATCGACCGCATGCCGGTTATTTTCTGAATGTACCCGTTAATGCCGGGATCGATTCCCGCCGCACGGGTAAAGCCAAGCCCTGAATAACAGGCATCCATCATATAGAGCATGTGCTTCGCCGGAATGCGGCGGGAAAGCGCTCTGATTTGGTCCATTGAGATCGCTGTCGTGAAATAATTGGTGATGTCGCCGTCTACGGGAATAATGTATCCCTGCTCTTTGCCGTCAGTCAGGGTTTCTGTCTGTCCGTGCCCTGCGAAGAAAAGCACAACCCTATCTTCGGCCCCGACTTTCTTAGGCAGCTCGCTTGCTAGCAATGTCAGAATCCTTGTGCGTGTGGCGTCTTTATCCAGGACTTCAATGACCTCGTCAAAACCGATTGCCTCAAGTTTTTGCTTCACGGCCCGCGCATCATTGACCGCATATTCCAGAGACGGCCAGAGATCATAGTTGTTGATACCGATTACGACGGCCCAGCTTTTTTGGTAATAATCTCCGGTTTCGAGTTCGCTCGCTTCAGGCGGCCCGAGTTCACCCCTTACCGGAGCGGAAATCACGCGACGCTCGGCAAAGGCAATGAGGGGCGAAGAATGGTCGAGATTGTCCGCGAACTTGGAGAAAGTTTCCTGCAAGACCTTGCGGAAGCCATAGCTCCAGGGCGACGCCGTGGCCTTGCCGCCGCCTTCGATCGTATCGAGGATTTTCTGATCACGGTTCATCAACGTGCCCGTGAGGTCCACCGTGGTTGTATTGAAACTTCGTTGACCCAGGGTGCAAAGCAGATCCACGGACATAACTAGATCGGCTTCGCCTTGTAGAGCTGCCTCAATACTCTCAAATTGAACCACACTTTTAAAACGCTTCTCAAGGATTTCCTGCAAACCCACCGTGACCAGATCCGCACCAATGTCGCTGGTCGCGAGCGGATAGGCCACCTTCGCCAATCTCTTATTCTCTTCAATGTAGTCGAACGCCCTTTTGGCATTCTCTGTGTGCACGATGCCGAGTTTTAGTTTTCCGAGAGGCCCGCTTTGACCCCCGGCCGACCTCAGGGCAGAGACGGGATCCAAATAGCTGGGCGTTGAAACGCAACCCGACATCCATAAGAGTACGGCACCGGTGAGCCAGAAGTTTCTTGAGATCATTCCCTGTTCTCCATGATATCTGTTTCGGCCATTCAGGCTGAAATCCCAAGGGAAGGATACGCGCAGGAACGCTAGGGGGCAAGGGCGGACCAAAGCTCCTGAAGCTTGGCGTAGGCCGGGCGAAGCCGGGTCTTGAAGTTCGTGCCTTCTTTTTCTATCGCAGCCAGCCCGAACCACTCTTCGACATCATCCGGACTCTGTTCTAAGGAATCTTCTTTCCCGAATTTCCACCACGCATCTAGATATTCGTGCACGACCATTCCGGCAATGGGCGACGACGCCGTCGTGATGTCGCGCCAACTCTGCTCAAGACCTGTCGCTTGCTCTTCCGGCGTGTTGCCGCCGTATCCGTAATCGGGCGATCCGTAATGCTCGGCACCCGGCGCAACGCTTAAGCCTGTTTCCGTGACCAGCAGGAGTTTGTTCGGGTGCTTGCGTTTAAGCTGCTCGAGCCAACCCTGGAAGAGGGTCCCGGTAGCCGACCCTTCATCCGCCTGCGCATATTCTAAAACGGCGTAACTGTATGCATTGAAGCTTCTGAAATCGAGAAACGTTGTGTCCAGCAAATCGTAAGTCCGGGCTTCGTTGGCGTAGGAGACAAGATGCGTATGTCCGTAGCGTTCTGTCTGGTAGGTCTTAAGGTAATCCGCTATTTCAGCGATGAAGCTCTCGGTCGCCGTCGAACCTTTCGGTGCGCTGATATACTTCCCGTCATAGCCGCTGATTTCGGGATGGAGATCATCGGTCGATTCCACACTCGCCCGGCTCAGTTCACTGCCGACGATAAAGCCAAGGATGGGCGGGGGTTCTTCTTCGGAGTAAACCGAATAGATGCGGCTTAACGTGAGACGAATCGCATGCTGACAGCGGCGTTTATAGGAAACATTCTGTAAGTCCTTCTGACTTGGGTCAAACCAGATCGTCTGAATGAAGGCCAGGTCCCCGGCATCCTTCAAGGCCTCATAGACAAAAACGGGAACTTCCCAGAGGCGAATCGTGTTGGCGCCCGCCCCTTTGATGTCGTCGATATCCCGGCGAATCCGCGCCTTCAAGGGCTCCGGCAGATCCGTTTTCCGGACAAGCTCCCAAGGGACTTCGCCCGGATAAACGGGGACATAGACAATGCCTTTGACGAGGAACTTTTCGCCTTCTTGGAAAAAGTAATCGTCACCCAATTCGAATTCGGCGGCCGAAACGGGCGCAACGAACGACCCCAAACAAAGACAGAAAGCCGCAACCCATTTCACCCATCCCCTTCCAAAGATATTTGAGCACCGTCTTTTATTCATGCGCATATAAAAATAACGGGCAGTAACCGACGCGTTTCATCGGCTACTGCCCTAGATAGCGGTGCCCTCTCTGCGTCTGAAAGGGAGATAGTTATCAAAGTCACCGCCTCCGTTAATGTTAGCCAATCTGTCGCACTTCCAGAGTCGACAAGTTCACTTCGTAGATCATGGTGACGCCGTCGACCACGGCTTCGATAATCGCAATGCCCGGCAGCCATTGAATTAATCGGAGCGTGAGCCCCGTCGTGAAATGCGGGATTTCAACTTTGACCGACGGGTCGTCGAGACTTTGCACAACGATGGTTATGTCCTTGGGATTGCCGGCATAGCCGCCGTCGGGCGAAACATCGTAAACATCACTGAACGCGTCGCGAAACCCGACGCCTTTACTCATGTTCACGAGTTCCGTTTCTTCGCCTGTCAGAATATTCACCACCGCAAGCCGCTGCTGATACCACCCCGAAAAGCCCGAGTAGGTATAGGAGTCGATAAACCAATAATCCGGATTACTGGCGGAGGGAACAAACACTCCGGTTAAAGGAGATTCGAGTCCGAAAATATGCGTCTCGAGATGTCCGGGAACATCATAGACCGCATACTTGCCGTCGAGGATCACGTCGTGATTCTGAGTGCCGTCGGTAAACGTGATGATTTGGCTTTCTCCGGTCCGAAAATCCATTACTTCTAAAATGCCGTCCCTGCGGAATCCGAAACGGGGATCTGAGGGGGCCGGCGCCCACCCTGAAAAATCGACAGGGACATGGGTAAACTCCATCGCCCCCGTCTGCTGCGGCCCTTCTACGATCACGAAGATCATGCGAAGGCGCGTGAGATCGATCCCCTGTAAATACGAAGCGGGAATGCGATACATTAATTCTTGGTCAGGCCGGATGCCCTCGACGTAAACCGCACGCTTATTGTCAAAGGCATCGACAAACTCCAATTTTACGGTGGCGGCATCACCTTTGAGACCGAATACAAATTCGGGATATCCGCCGGCATCAAATGACTCAACCACGGCAGTCGCAAAATCATCAAAGGTCAATCCGCTCCCGGCCCAGGTCGCGTTATTGGTTTGATAATCCATATGCAATCCCCTAGCCGTAGCCGTTGACGTAACCGTGGCCTCGACAGGCGCGATCACCATCGCGGATGCGGGGGGCAGCTGCGTGTGGTCTGAAAGCAATCCGTCGTCGACCGGAACCACCCCGGGAATAATACCCTTGGAAGGCGTTTGATAGAGGATGTCGAGAGTTCCCGTCTCATAGGCCCCTTCGAGAATGAAATACATGATCCGAATTCTCGTGAGATCAATGCCTGAGAAAGCCGCTGTCGGGATATTCCAAAACTGAGTCGTATCGGACTCGATTCCGGATAGATAAATTACGGCTCTTTGGTTCCATTCATCGATGACTTCGAGTTTCACTTGTGCCGCGTCACCGCGAAGACCGATGATCAATTCCGGATAGTAGCGCATATCCACGGTTTCGGTCTGAGCGGTCGAGAAATCATCGAAGGTCAGTCCCCCGCCTGACCAGCCGTCGGCCCCGTTTGCGTAGTTAAGGCGCACTCCCCGTGAAGTCGTCTCGATAGCCGTTTGAGAATCCGGAGGCGCGACCACCGTCTGCTGCGGCAAATAGGTACCGTTGGTGCTCCAGGTCTCGGGAAGTCGCGTGACCTGATTCACGGTTAGATCAGCGTCCGGATTGACCGATCCTGCCTCAACCGGCTGAATGTTCATTTCCAGTTTCCCGGTTTGATACTGACCTTCCACGATAAAATACAGAAGCCGCGTGTTGCTCAGATCCACCCCTTGAAACCGGCTGGTATCGATGACCCACACCTGCTCCTGCTGCGAAAGAATTCCCGTTAAATGAACGGAACTTTTATTGTTATTCACGTCCACAATTTCAAACTTGAGGGTCGAGACATCGCCCTTAAGCCCGATGATAAGCTGTGATGTTGCGGACAAATCCATGGATCCGGCCGAATCGAACGAAAACCCGCCTCCGGCCCAACCCGCCCATGATGTGTCATAGTTCATGACAGCGCCGCGTCCCGTCGGCGAAATCGAAGCCATCCAAGACTGAGCCGAGACCGTTACGGGATCGGGATCCGGAACCGGCAAAGGCTCAATATCGGTGACATCCTTATCTTGTGAAGGACTTATGGGCCCCTCCGCCGATGCCGCAGAAAGCGGCCCGTCGGGAACGGTTGAATCCGAAACGACCGCCACGGCCTCTTCGGCAGATGCCTTGTCTTCGGCTGCCGCAAGGCTCATCACAGGTGTGAATTGCCCCATTGCGTTTTGACCGATGGTCTGTTCGGCATAACCGATAGGCGAAACGCTTGTGACCATAAAGAAAATAACTGTTGTTAAAGCGAGTTTCGAAAGTGGATTGTTTTTCATATTGTTGTCCTGTTAAATTTATTTTATTGTCCTGCGAACGCTAAACTTCTCGGACTGATCCCCGCTCAACAATCGAAACCGGGGAATAACAAGGTTTGCAAAACCCCGCATCCTTTTTGTGTCTTATCTGTTCGATAAGATCCGTGGCCGCTTTTTTGGCCAAATCATAAACAGGCGCCTGCACGGTCGTAAGCGGCGGGGAGGAGTGCTCCGTGCGCATATCGTCGTCATAACCCATGACGGAAAGTCTCCCCGGACAGTCAACGCCGCGTTCGCGAAGCCGCCTAAGAATACCCAGCGCTTGAATATCGTTCATACAAAATACGGCCGTAAACTCCGGCTTACGGGCCAGCAGGTCGTCGGTAATCTCGTAAGCCCGCTGCTCGTCAAAGTCGACCTTAAAAATCGAATCGTCATCGACCGTAATTCCCTTTTCTTCCAGGTAAGTTTTAAATCCCCTGAACCGCTCGCGGATGTCGGGCGAATACGGTATGCCGTAAAGGGTGGCGATACGGCGGTGCCCATGATCGTACAGGTATTTCGCGGCCATTCGCCCCCCGCTGAAATGATCGCCGGCTACAAACCGGGCTTTTATGTCCTCTTCTACGTTATTGATGATGACGCTCGGGATTGTGAACCGGTTAAACACTTGGCCGCCGGAAAATATGGTTCGCCAATAAGTAAGGATCACTCCGTCGACACCTTCCCCGTCTTTGATGTTGTAGTGATCCCATCTCGGTTTCTCGGGTTTCATGAGAATCATTTTTAAGCGAAACTCCGTATCCAGAAGAGCGTCGGCAACGCCCGATATGATTTGGGAGTAGTATTCGGAAAGAAGAATTCCCGTATGATGCGGGAACACGACCCCGATCGCCTGATAGGCGGTCTTTCTAAGATTTTGCGCAGCAAGATTCGGGGTGTAGTGGCACTTCTTGACGAGGGCATCGATTTTTTTTAGGGTTTGAGGGGCCACCTTATGCCTTGTTTCGGGATTCAGGACTCGCGAGATCGTCGCGATTGATACCCCAGCCTTGGCCGCCAATTCACGTATGTCGTTTTTTGTCTTTTCCATATCCGTTCTCTTATGTAAACGTTTACATCATAGTACCGCATAATGTCCCGTTCGTCAATGATCAGGTGTAAAAACGTCCGAGAATAATCGTTCACTATCTATAGGTTTAAGAGTTAAGCTATGAATCGCGGCGGGCCGTATATCTTCACCTGTCCTAACAGAGACAGTTAACCCGTAGACTTAGGAGTAGGGTTTCTTCATGAAAGACAGGATGTTCCATTCCCGGTTTCGGCCGATGAGCGGACGAATGCCCAGGACACTAAAAAACAAGTCGGCGTTCGATGCCGGGCGGACCCCCTTACGGACTTCCTGGAAATGACCGGAGAGGAAAAAATGCGCGGCGAACCTGAGAGAACCCGACAATAAGAACAGGGTCAGAAGCGGAAACCCGAAAATAGGCGGGAGCCTTTCGGCCAGAAAACCTCCCAAGGCTGCTCCCAAAAAAACAGCAGACCCGTTGATGAAGTTAAAATACCCCAGACAGCGGACTCGTTTCGCCGGAGTGACCGCATCAAAAATATAATTAGCGGCGCTCAGAGTGAACCCTCCCCACACAAATCCCGAAAACGATTCGACCCCGATCAAATAAAAAGGGTTTTTTGAGACCAGCCATAAAAAGGGAATCACGGGGATGAGTACGCTGACGGTTTTCAACACCCTTGCGTTACCCACATGATCAGCGTGACTGCCCCATATCGGAAAGCTGATGAAGCCGGTAATCACCGCGGACATATGCACGCTCATATAAGTTAAGTAGCTGAACTGCAGGTCTTTGAGCATATAGACACTGAAATAAGGCGAGGCAAGCTGGGTTGCGAACGTGATGGATGCGACATATAAGACATAGCGAACATAATTACTGCGGCGGAAACCGCGAATGAACTGCAGGAACGTGAAATGGGATCCGGGTTTGTCCTCCATGGGACGATCGGCCATTTGTTGAAAAAGATAGCAGGAAAAAAAACGGCAACCGGCAATGCCGATAAAGAGAACAAAAAAACCAAGGGCCAGAAAATATTTTTCAGCATAATACAGTAGAATGCCGGCAAAGCATAGGCCTCCCACGCCCGCAATGCCTGCCACCTGGGCCCGCCACCCGAGATAACGGCCTCTTTGGGTCGGCTGCAAATACTCGCTAACCAGGCTGCCCCAAGCCGTGCCGATTAAATTCGCAAGGATCCTGAAAATTGAGGTCATCACGATCAGCGCGAGGATCCTGCCCGGAAACGGAATTAAAGCCAGGGACGCCACCGGGATCAAGAACGCGGCCTGGATTTTTGAGCCCTCGACCAAACACCGCAACCGGCTCCCCATCTTTTTGACGACTTGTACCGCAATCAACTGAGATAAAGACCCCAGAAGGTGCGGAATCGCCACAAGAAATCCGATTTCCACCGGCGTCGCCCCTAAAAACAAGGCAAAGGGCACCAAATAATAGTCCAGCACCACCAACATGATGTTGGCCGGAATGCCTTCTCTCCAGGATGCTTCCAAACTTTTTCTTATCGAATCAGATATTTGCATTATCCCTCTATATAGAATCCGGACTACGCAGACGACGGGCGGTTGGAGATAAGTATTTTTCCGTATTCGTCTTTGACGATGTGGTAGGTATCGACGCCGGTGCGCTGGCGCATGACTTGCAGTCTTTCTTTTTCCAGCAGACAATACACTTGTTTCTCTTTCCGGTTAAACATCGCGCCAAACACGTGTGCCGGCAGAAACCATTCGCTTGATTCCCCCTGGTGGTCTTCGTCGATGCTCCCCTGGTCTAAGGTGCCTCTGTCCCCGCCGACCGTGACGATTCTTCGTTTAAGATAAAACGGGAGATCAGAAAAACGGTCGGGGGAAGCAAAGACGGCCACCACGGTCTCCGGTGTTAATTGCGGCGCTATCTCCGAAGCAAAGGCGTAGGTGCTCTCGAGCGGACTCAGCTTGACCATGCCGGTAAAAATAACGAGAAGCACGGTGTAGATCATGCCGGACAGGCTCAAGATCGTCATGTCTTTACGTTTTTTGCGAAGCGCCCACAGACATAGCACCCCTCCCGCCGCCACCGCAAGGCTCCCCGTAAAAATGGTTGTCTTCAACATCACCATCTCCGGTTCACGCACCGCATAAACCGCAATGTTTAAACCGAAAAACCCCAACACACACACGACGCCGATAAACCCCATAGCGTAATGCAGCCATTTGCGCTCATTTTCGTGAAGGCGATCGGCTTTCCATGCCGCAAGAAGACCGGCGACCAGAATCGCCACAGGCACGCAGATCGGAACAATGTAGTACGGCAGTTTCCCCCTCGGAATACTGAAAAAAATAAAAATGACCGTGATCCAGCTCACGAGATATTTCGTTTTATCCCGCTCAATTTCTTCCCCCTTTAACCCCTGCAGCACGGCCGACGGCACAAGTAGTGCCCACGGAAAGGTCACGACAACCGCGACGTAAGAGAAAAACCAGAACGGCCGGCTTCTCCCGAAACCGCCTGAGGCAAATCGCTCGAAGTGATGTTTCAAGATAAATACGTCGAGAAACTCGGGTTCTACCCAGGACACGGCAACCACCCACGGGGCCACGACGAACAGCAGAATCACAATGCCCCAACCCAGGGAAACCCGCTTTATTTCCTCCAACCGCCCCGTCCAAACAAGAAAGACAAAGAAGATTAGCCCGGGTAAGACGACGCCGATCAACCCCTTGGTTAAAACGGTCAACCCCATAAAAAAATAGGCCCAGAGATAATTCGCCCGGCGCTGATCAAAATAGCCGCTCATCAGAAACAGAATTGAGGTGCTGAGCAGGAGAATCATCTGCATATCAATCACCGCAAATCTGCCGACGAGGACATAGCCGATTGAGGTTAAGAGAAGCAGCGAGGCCAGCCTGGCCGTGGTATCAGAAAACAGGCGGCGCGTGAAAATGTAGGTGACCAGAATGCCTAACAGGGCGGACAATATGGAAGGCAGCCGCAGAACAAGATCGGCTTCGCCGAGCAACCCGACAAACAGAGATGCCGCATACGGCGCCAGAATCGGTTTTTCCAGATACTCCACGTAATTAAAATGCGGGACAATGAAATTCCTGCTCTCGAACATTTCCCTCGCTATTTCAGCGTAACGGCCTTCGTCAGAGGACCAAAGAGGTATAAGGTCCGCAACGAAGAAAAAAAGGAAAAAGCAGGCAAACACAAACCCCACGACGGGGAGTACTCTTTTTATCATGCCGGGTCCTTTTCATAATGATAGATGAACGACGCAGAACACAGGCCCACCCAGACGGCCAAAAACACGTCTGAGGGCCAGTGTTTGTTGGCATAAACCCTCGCAAAGGCCGTGCACAAAGGTAAGAGGATGAGAAACCAGCGGGAGAAGTGTGCGTTTACCTTGAAGAGAAAAAAAGCGATCGCGGCGACAATCGCGACATCGCCCGAAGTGAAGCTTTGATAGACCCGGGCATCCTTCAAGACGCCGTCGAAATTAAAAAAAGACAGGTGTCCGAAATCCCCGTAAGGTCTTGCGCGCAGAAACAGGAACTTCAGGGCAAAACTCAGTGCCGCCGCTAAAACGGCTGAGAGACACGCGCCGAAGGCCGCATTTGAGAGCGCCTTTCGGCGCGCCAGAAGGCCTGCGCAGTATAAGAAGGCCAAAAACATCCACGGGTGAATGTTCCGGCCGAGCATTCCGCCAAAGGACCCTAGAAAAGCAGCGACAGGGTGCTGCCAGGACCTAGCCGCGCTCATTAAGGCAGGGTCCAAAAGCATGATGCAAGCCAAGAGAGGAACAACCGGAATCAGAATGCCCCTTAGGTAAAATTTCCGCCCCACGGCGCCTGCATAGGCCGCTATCCTGCGAAAATAGCCCGCGCGCCACTGCCCGATAAGGACCGCGGCAATAATGATGATGGTAATAATTTTGGGCAATGCCCCGATAAATCGCGTCATAAGGCAAAACTCAGCAGCCGGTTAATTTTCTTTTCGTGCTTCATTCTAAAAAATTCAAACTCCGGGGTGAGTTGGTATACGCCCCTGGAAACACCCTTAAACCAACCCAAATGGTTATTATACAAAATAGACACCGTGTTTTCGATATCGAGTTTTGTTTTGAGCTCTTGAGTAGAGGAGGCGCCGTGTTCGAATAAATACATCGCAACACGTATCGCCTTTTCCTTATAAACCGTGAAGAGGGGCTCTTTCGTGCTCCCCCCCTGATTGAGATCGATGCTCCGGCCCTTAAATTCTTTGACCGCCAAATTTTTCTTGGTGTAATTTTTCCGCTTTTTAAATTCCGAAGGCTCAAACTCGACAACGACTTGTTTTTTTGTCTGCTCATCCAAAGTGATAAGACCGCAATGGAGCCGTTTTAAAAGACCGCACATCCGCTTATAAGATTTCGGCCACCGCCCGCCCTTTTTCAAGGGGACATAGGCATACACCTGCTCGGTCATCTTGAGACGCTCGATGAGTTGGTAAACAAGCTGGAGATTAAATGCGAGCTTCATCTCAACAATAAGAAGCTCCCCGCCCTTTTGGGCCATCACATCCACGCCCTCCACCTCGGAATGGACGAGATACCCCTCGTTTTCTAAATATTTCTTAAGGGGCTTGTACATCTCGACTTCTTTCATCGGCGGGTTCCTATTTTTGCTCATACTCGCAAAGATAGGCGGTATCCTGCATCACCTTCGCTTTAAACTTTGAGTTTGCAGGGACATCAAACGAGGCGCCTTCACCAAACTCTTCCCACTCCCCTTCTTCCGCGAAATACACCGACAACTCCCCGGAGACAACCGTCATTGTCTCTTTTGTCGTCGTATTGAATTCATATTCTCCCGGCATCATCACACCGACGGTCCGTTTTCCTTTATTCGAATTAACAACCAAAGATTTTACGTTACCGTCAAAATACTCATTCACTTCAACCATCTTCATTCTCCTTTTTTATCATTATTGGTTAGTGGTGTCAGTGCCTTTTTCCATAAAGACACTTTCTCGGCGAGCTTGGTCGTATGCGCCCGGCTTGAGGAGGGCACATAGGCATAATCGGTTGCCCCGCGATTCCGGAAATTCCGGAGAAACTGCTCTTCCGTCTTTTTGCCGTTCAAAAGGATCTTCGTGACACGCGGGTTCCTCTTGAGGAAGCGGCCGATGTCATTAACAACGGAATCCTTAATCGCTGCATCCAGCGAACCGACCCGCTCACACGACTTGAAGACATCCCATAAAGCAATTTTATGCTTTCCTAGGAATGCCTTCTTTGCCGCATAATCTTCCGGCATCGGGCCGCCGAAGACCGCGGAGAGAATCCTCCAAAAATCGTTCTGAGGATTGCCGTAGTACTCCCTGCGAGCCAGCGACATCTTACCCGGCATAGACCCAAGAATCAGAGTCCGTGCCCCGTTCTCGTTCAGCGGTGAAAATGATTTTAGCCGTTTTTTATTCATTTTAGATGCGGGTCCCCCTTAGCTCCCGACAACTGCGCCTATTATAGGGCCCGCCGGCCTGCAATCAAGACCCCCCTGGGCTTGGGGGGCTCGCGTTAGGCTCTTGCGTGGGGGGCCGGAAATCTGATAAACTTTGGGATTACCCTGCTTAAATCGGGGCGTAGCGCAGTCTGGATAGCGCACACGCTTGGGGTGCGTGGGGTCGGAGGTTCAAATCCTCTCGCCCCGACCAGAACTCATGATAAAATAAGGCCTTGTGAGTAAGAATACTCACAAGGCCTTTTCTTTTTTTGGCCATACCGAGATGATTTGCCTAGATTCTGCCTGAATTTTTCCCGTCACAGATGCGATGCATCCTCTTTTCCCAATATGCCGAGTTAGTCAAAACCTGAAGCAAATGAAGACATTTTTTGAATCGGTTCCGGTTCTCCCCGGGACGGGGATTGAGGAATGAGTTGTACTGAAAGGTACCGCCTATTGGGGAAGTCCAGATCGGTGATAGTTGTGACGGCGCAAGTTACGCCGGCGGTTCAAGGAGTTTCATTACAGCTTGCTCAAGGGCGGGAAGTTTTGAAGTAACGACATCCCACAAAATGTCGAGGTCTACACCGAAATATTCATGGATCAAAATATCGCGCAAGCTGCCGATCTTCACCCATTCGATATGCGGTTGTTTGCTGCGCGTTTCATCAGGCAGCTTCTTGACCGCTTCACCCAGAATCTCCAGGTTCCTTACAACGGCATCTGCGGTGCGCATGTCATTTTTAAACTTCGATAGGTCGTAGCCTTCCGTGTATTGCCGAATGCGTTCTATTGCCTGGAGAATATCTTCGAGATAGACGATTGCATCACGGGGCATCGATGAGATCGCCCTCAATGTTTTTTCGGATTCTCGGTTTGAGGGTGTCGAGGAGTACCAGGTCTACCCGGCATTCAAACAAGCTCTCCAAATCGTGCTTTAAACCCATATAGGCGTCAAAAGTCTTCGTCTCGAAGGCTACAATAAAATCGAGATCACTTTGATGCGTCATTGCTTGACGGGCGCCTGAGCCGAATAACTGCAGTTTCCGGACACCATATTTTTTTAATATAGCGCGGTTCTGATGAATTTTGCGGATAATCTCTTGTCGATCCACGTCTCATATCTCCTAATCATGCACATTCTACGGCACTTAAACGGGCTACCCTAAGGGCTTATTATACCCTACCCCAGCTATATCTTGAAGCGCTACTGCGCGTAAAGACTCGTTGCCTATAACATGAGGTATGGAGCGCGCCCGGCGATTAAGCAGAAGCGCTGACCTTCTCGTGAGCCAGGCGGTCTTGAATGACCTTGCCGACGAAGGTAATGGTGGGGTTTCCGTTGCGGTTCGTGCCGTACCGGACGTTCGAGGTATCGAGGATGATTGAAAGGCCGGGATACAACCTGAGAAGTTCGGCAACGGGGTCGGGTGCTTTGCGAATAAGATCCGCCTTGGGTCCGTAGTTGATAAGGGCACCGACCAGCACCAGAAGATTCAGAATCAGGTCCGCGGTTATGGGATCCAACTCAGAGACTTCCAGCGCCACGTCCAGCTACCAGATGTTGGAACTCACCGGCACGTCCGCATTTCCGAGCAGGCTCACGGCCGCATCTCTGGACGCGATCCTGCTTGCTGTCGAAACGCGTTTCGTATGGGTATTCACGCCGGCACGCAGGATCGGGGGCACTTCGTCGGCCACGTACGTGATGCGGCTCAGGATATTTGCATAGGTGTTGAGAGTCTCGGCGAGCCGGGCCGGCGGAACGTTGATGGGGAGATTCTTGACATTCCCGTTCTCGTCGAGTACCACGGCAATCGAGGCGCCCGAAAGGATAAGGCTTTCGGCCGGCGTCTGGGCCAGATCACTTGCAAGACGCTTGAGGACCGGTAGTATCAACTGCACATTGTCATAGATTGTCGCCAATTCTTTAGTTAATGTCCGGCGCTCTGTGAGTTCCGCTGCGAGGCGATCCGCCAGAATTGTCATCGAGCGCACGAGCGTGTCGTTCAGGGTCTCCAGTCCCACGTCTTTCGCCAGCCGGCCTGCTGCGGAGGCAAATTCATCACGCGGCACCTCCGGCAGAAGTTCCTGAAGTGCCTGCGGCACTTTTGCCTATGCCGACTCACGCAAGATGACTTCCGGCTTGAATTTGATTTGAGCGGCGCGGCGAAGCTTGCCCGAAATAATGCCGAGAAGGATCTCGACTGCCTTCTTGCCCATGGCCGCGGTAGGTTGCCGAACAGAGGTGAGCGTCGGGCTCATGACTTCGTTTACCGGCGAGTCGTCAAAACCGGCCACCGCGATCTCGGCAGGTACGTGGATCTTATGCCTTCGAAGAATGCGGATAGCTCCGTGGGCAATATCGTCGTTGGCGCAGAGGATGACTTCGGGCCGGGCCGCGGCAGTAATGAGGCTTTTCATAATGTCATGGGGCAGGCGCTCGCTGAAATGACTGCTTTCATAGGTAAAAGCCGGGTCATAAGTCAACTTGAGCCGCCGGAGTCCGTGCTTAAAAGCCTCATAGCGTGCCTTGGCGTCCCGTGAACCCGACTCGGGGCCTCGAATCATGCCGAATCGGCGGTACCCCTTGCGGCGCAGTTTTTCGAGCAGAGTGAAAATGGCCGTCTCGTTCTCGCAATATAATATGCTGTTGCGAATCGTCTTATCGTGATCGTTAACTAGGACAGCCGGCAGGAGTTTAGCTTTCATCATTTCGGAGACAATCCGCGGCAGATGGCGCCAAATAAAAAAGATAATGCCGTCCACGCGATGGCGCTCGAGAAGGCTCTTGAAAGTGATTTGCTTCTGCTCCCGGTCGCGGACAGGAAGCCATTTCAGATCCCAGCCTGAATGAGGCCGAAGGCCTTCGAGGACACCGGCGATCAACTCTTCAAAATAGGGACTCCGTGCCGCTTCGGCACGAAACGGAAGCACAATACCGATCGTCCGAATAGGTGCCCCGCTTTTGTCACCCCTCATAGGACGCCGCCAATCTGAAATTTTCGCCGCATTTGCCATTTTACATTTTCATACTCCGATTTTATATAGAAATCACCCGATCTTTTTTGCTATCCGCATTACCGTCCATCCCTTAAAATAGGGCCTATGCCCCATAGATCTAAAACAGGTGTTTTGCTTCTATTATGCCTGGGTGTGGCCGTAGCGGCCCTCTCGCCTGCCGCGAACTACGAATATGAGCGGTTTTCCTATAAGGACGCGCGCGATACCAAGATGAGGGGGTTTTCTCAAATTCAGCGGGCTTATGTGAATGAGGCCTCAAAGATATTCAGCGACCTGCAGGTCTGGTTTCGTCTGCCGAACGGCGTTTTAGGAGAAGACGGCCGGATGAGGTTTGAGGCCACTTTGGAACTCAACTTAGAGATGGAAACGAAGGGCATTAAGCACAGTTACCTTTTTTTTGTTGATGATTTGTTTCTTGATGCGGAGGGTAAGGAGATTCCCCTGCTGGCGAAGAGCGCCGGGTTCACCGATGAAAAGGGGCACATCAAGAGTATCGACGGCTATCGCATGACGGCAAAGTATGCGCGATTTGAAATTGTTACCGGCCTCTCCGCGCCCCTGCCGAGAACCCTGCAGCTGCAATATCGTTTCTTTGTCCGCAAAGGCGAACAGCCCGACCAGCAGATCTACGGAAGTATTCCCCTGGAGCTCCATAAGCATCGGCAGAGATCTCTCTCGAATTTGTTCTCCATTTTTAATCCGAAAAAAAATTAATCGCGGTGGGTTTGGATCTGTGAGGCCCTGAGCCCGAAGCGTTCGCGCAGGCCGCGCGTTGCATTCAATAGGGGCAGGAGCCACGCGGGAGCCGGCGATAAGTACAGGCGTTTCACGTGCTCGCGAACGACGCAGGTGACTACAGTCTTCAGCATGAAGGCGAACGAAAGCCGCCTCTTTTCTTTTTCGACGGCAACTTCCTTTTCGCCCGGCAATAGCGGCAGGTCGTGCTTGGCGAGCCCCCAATCGGGCCCATTCGGGTGGAAGCTAGCCGATTTGTCGCCGAAGATATCGTAGTTTTTTTTGCGGGCCGTACGGGCCGTCAAGGAAGGCTTCACGTGTTCCAGATGGTAGAAATCGACACCGGTAATGCCGCTTAGATTGACCAGCGGGTATTTCTCTTCGAGCCGATAACCCAGGTCTGTTTCCATCCACCCCCAATAGATAAAGCGTTCGTCATAGCCCCCGCATTCCGCCCACAGATCGCGGTGCAGTACCATGATTCCGGTCGGCGCATTAAACCAGGGATTGTAATTGAACTCCTCAACGGGCAGTTGTCCTTTAAAGCAGTTGAGGAAGGTCACGACGTCGGTGAAGGCGCCACAGCGCACGGCAAATTCATAGGGCATCATTCGGCGCAGGGCAAAAAGAAAACAGGCTTCAGGGTTTACTCCGAACGGCGTGTTGCCGTCGACAAAATCGAAAAACCGCTTTAGGAAAGCGCGTCCGACCAGGGTGTCTTGGTCGATGCGGCCGATGTAATCCCCGCTCGCCCTTCTTACGACAGCGTTCAGGGCCAAGACCTCGGGAAACGGGCTGTCTTTCTGCACGCTCGCTGCCAGTTCCGGTGAGACCTCGAGGAACCGCACCATACGCCTGGCCGCGCTGCCGAGCTCCGCTTCTTTGCGGAGCGGAACCTCACTGGCCCAATCGGAGACAATCACGTCGACCCTGCCCTCCAGGCCCAAAGCCTCTACATTCCGGGCTAGATAGTTCAGAGCTGTCTGTAGACGCCAGCGCGGCTTACCCATATACCGGTCATTCCGGGAGCACAGGATAAAAGTGAGGGTTTTCGGGCTTTCTGAGCGGGACATCGGGCAATTATAGCACACGGGCGACCGCGGGAACGTCCGATAATATTCTATGATTATAATTGATAAAACTTTGCCTCCCCCCTTGCGCTAGGGTAGGCCACCGGGTAGTCTTCTTTTAAGCACTTAATTAGTTTTGAAACGAAAGGGCAACCCCGTCGTGAGGCGGGCGCGCAAAGTTAGAGGTCCCTTTGGGACGGCTCAACTACCGAAATCAAATGAAAGATAATCTGCTCCACGGTTCTTGCGTTTTTAGTGCTACGGCTGCCCTCGTCCTTCTTGTTATCCCCTTTGCTGTCTTAGCTGAATCCGGTATTTCTGAATTGGACCATACATTCCAAGAAGAGCAATTACTTGCGTCTAATACGATTGCGGCCCCGCTGGTCACAGCCGGCCGCATGGCGGAGCCCGCGATCGCCATCGAGGGAATGTCTCTTTTAGCGAAACCGCTTACGACCGGTCACCAAGGAGCGCTCGATTATCAGGGCATTGCCGAACACGGCGTAAGGATTCAATTCCGTCAAATCAAGGAACCCGTTGCTTTCTTCTGGGTTTTTGATGAACCCGTGGACCTGAGCGATCGTTGGGTTCGTGTTTATTATGCGGGCCCCATCGTACCGAACCGCCTACAGCTCAAGCTCGACCACGCCGAAGTCCGGCTCGACGGCGCCTTTGACATTTATCTCGAAAACTCGACTTGGACCCAAACAGTTTTCTTCAAGCTTCCGCGCAAGAAGACTTTCGAAGCCATCGATTCGCTGCGCCTCGTAGCGAACCCGGGGCTTCTTAAGAACAGCAGCGCGGATTTTTGGATTTTAGAAGTAGAAGTACTCCCCGAGGGTAACGATCCTTTGGGGGGAGTGTCGGATCTGTCCAGATTCGAATGGTATGACCGGCCATTCCGGCCGGACAACCACATAGGCATTAACTCAACGCATTACAAAGCAACATGACACTGCGCATTACCCAACCAGCCAAGGCATTATCCCGCCTTGTTTTACAACGTGGAGGAAGTACTATGATCAACTTTAATTGGATTATCAATTTAGCGACTATCTCCAACACCCCGCAACCAAAGCCCCGCACGAAGAGAAGGTCTTAACGGTTTTCATACGGTAAATAAAAAACGGGCAAGGCTGCGTTAGGTAACGCGGCTTTGCCCGTTTTTTCATCCGCGAAATACGTTCTTAATTCACAGACTTTTTCAGATCAGAACCTGCGGAAAAAGCAGGAACTTTGCGAGCCTTGATCTGGATGGTTTCGCCGGTCTTCGGATTACGGCCCGTACGAGCCTTTCTCTTCTTAACCGAGAAGCTACCAAAACCCACCAAAGACACCTTATTACCCTTTTTTAGCGATACCTTAATCGCGTCAAAAGTGACATTCAGAGATTCCCACGCTTTCGCTTTGGAAACCTTGGTTCTCTTGGCAATTTCGTTTGCAAGGTCAGCTTTATTCATTTAAATCACCCCCTCTCCTTCTGCTAGATTTAACACCACTAATACTGCTTCCACTCTTCGTGCGCGTCGCGGGCCAGCAAATCCCCTACGGCCGAGCGCGCATCCTTGTCCTCGAAAAGAAGTTTATAGACTTCTCCCATGACCGGCAGGTCCACTCCCAAGCGCGTGGCGAGTTCATGCACGCTGGCAGCGGTATCTACACCTTCGGCCACCATTTCCATACTCGCCAGGATATCTTTAATTTTCTTGCCTTCGCCGAGCTCGCGTCCCACGCGCAGGTTTCGGCCGTGCTTCGAAAAACAGGTTGTGACCAAATCGCCCATTCCCGAAAGGCCGAAAAAAGTATTCGGGTTCGCTCCCATACGAATCCCCAATCGCGCCATTTCCAGTAAGCCGCGCGAAAGAAGACCGGCCTTGGTGTTGTCGCCGAACTTCAAGCCGTCGCAAACGCCCGCGGCAATTGCGATCACGTTCTTTAAGGCCCCGCCCAGTTCCACGCCGACAATATCGGTTTGCACGTAAATACGAAAATACGGGTTGAGCAATGCCTGCTGCACTTTTGCCGCAACACCGCGGTCGCTCGAAGCCGCTACGATCAAGGTCGGCATGTTGCGTGCGACTTCTTCGGCGTGCGACGGTCCGGAAATTACGACGAGATTAATCTTCTCGCCCAACACGCTCAAGATAATCTCCGAAGGCCTGAGGCAGGTCTTCTTCTCAATCCCTTTGGCAACACTGACGAAGATCTTCTTGCTGTAGTCGAGATCCTTAATCTTGTGGAGGACATTGCGCAGGTACTGCGTGGGAATGGCTAAGATAACGATTTCACCGAACTCGATGGCGCTCGTGATGTTTGTTTCGATCTGAATTTTTTCGGGCAGCTCGACGCCGGGCAGGAATTTAACGTTCTCGCGCTTTTCGCGCAGAACTTTGGCATACTCGGGGAACGCCGACCAGAGGACGACGTCATTTTTATTTCTGTCAGAAACAACGGCTAATGCGGTTCCCCAACCGCCGTCACCAAGTACCGCTATCTTCATCTTGGACTCACCTTTGAGCTTAAATAAGATTAACGGAATATGCTGAAACCCTTGCAGGACAAGGCTCCTACGAGGGATTCTTTATAACACGGAATGTGGGGCGGGTCAAAACAAAATTAGGCGAGCAGAACAAAAGTTTTTACGTTTTCCCGGACTCTCGGAGGCACTGAAATCGGCCGCATTGAGTCGTTGACAAAAACGTGGACTGTGAATCCGGTCGCGATCAATTTTGCTTCGTCACCCTTCGGGAAAACACGGTACTCAAATCGCATCGAACTGCGTCTCAGGAGACTGACACTGGTTCGCACCACGAGAAGGTCGTCATAAGTCGATGATGAGTGGTACTTTGCCTGAGCTTCGACAACCGGCAGGTAGATTCCCTCTTTTTCACAGTCTGTATAGGGTAACCCCAAGGCACGGAAATACTCGGTACGGGCGGCCTCGAACCAAAGAAAATAGTTCGCGTAATAGCTTACTGCCATCTTGTCGGTGTCTGAGTAGCGCACGCGGTATTCGTAATCGAAGTAATTCATAGGAGGTTGTTCACAATTCACAAGAAAGCGGTGACTTTACGTCAATTTTTAAGGTCGCAGAAGGCCTCAGAGAGACTCCTTGAGGCGGGCAAAAAAGGGTTTCTTTTTGTTCGCTGCGGATTCGCTGCGAAGTTTCGCATACTCTTTAAGCAATTTTCGTTCCTCTTCGCTGATCTTGGACGGAACTTCAATCTCCACGCGCGCATACTCGTCGCCCCGAACATTCGGGTTCCCGAGCTGGGGTAACCCCTCGCCCTTCACCTTGATGATCTTTCCGGAGGGCGTACCCCCCTCGATCTTGATCTTGGTCTCTCCGGTAAGCGTGGGCACGGTCACTTCTCCGCCTAAAACAGCTGCGGTGTAGGGCACCAGGACTTCGCAATAGAGGTCGTTTTCCCGCCTTTGAAAACCCTTATGATCTTCGATTTCTATGCGCACATAAAGGTCGCCGCGCGGTCCGCCGCCCGTGCCGGCTTCCCCCTCGCCGACTACCTTCAGACGGGAATGGTCATGAATACCGGCGGGCACTTTTACGCTGAGCTTTCGCGTCTGGCGTACCTGCCCCTGCCCTTCGCAAACGTGACATTGTTTTTCAATGCGCTCCCCCGCACCCTGACATTTGGGGCAAGTGCGGCGAAGTGTAAAGAATCCTTGAGATACCCTTATCTCACCGTGACCACCGCAATCTTTGCACGGGGTTTTTTTTGAACCCGGCGCTGCACCGCTGCCTTTACAATCCGAACAGGTTTCGCGGCGCGGAATCTCCAATTTCACTTCACGGCCGTCCAAGACATCTTCGAGTGTGATCGGGCAGAGCATTTCGAGATGGGAACCCCGTCTCGGACGGCTGCCACCCCCACGACCGCGTCCACCTCCGCTTCCGCCAAAGAAGTCTTCGAAGAGATCGCCGAAGATGTCGCCGAAACCGCTGAAGTTGTCGGCAAAATCTTCAAAGCCTTGAAAGCCGCGGCCCCCTAGAGAATGTCCAAACTGGTCATACTGCGCCCGCTTCTCGGCATCGCTTAAAACAGCGTAAGCTTCGGCCGCTTCTTTGAAGTTCTCTTCGGCATGCGGATCATCCGGATTATGGTCCGGGTGGTATTTCAGGGCAACTTTACGGTAGGATTTCTTGATTTCGTCAGGGGTGGCGCTGCGGGCAACACCGAGCACCTCATAATAATCGCGTTTGTTTGCCATGGGGAGTTTTACTTTTTCTTGGGAGCGACTCTAACGCGCACCTTCGCGGCACGCAGAAGGCGGTCGTGAATCATGTAGCCGGGCTCGATTTCGTCGACGATCGTATCTTCCTTGCCTTCTTCTTCGACGTAACCGACGGCCTCGTGCAGATGAGGGTCAAAGGCGGCGTCCTTGGTTTCGAGCCGCTTGAGCCCCTGAATCTTAAGAATGTCGGCAAGTTGTTTGTAGACCATTTCTACGCCTGAGACAAGCGCTTCCTGCCCCGGAGACTCTTTGGCGTGCTGAAGGGCTCGCTCAAAGTTGGCTAACACGTTCAGCAACGACCGAAGTAAACTTTCCTGTCCGAATTTTAGGAAATCTTCCCGGTCACGGGCGAGCCTCTTTTTGGCGTTTTCGAAATCAGCGGCAGAGCGAAGGAATTTATCCTTGTGTTCTTCCAGCTCTTTGATAGCGCTCAAAAGCTCTTCATACTCTTTGTGTTCGAGCACGACTTCTTTTGGTGTGTCCGAAACTTCTTGCGGCTTGTCGGTGACTTCTTCAGGCTTGTCCGCATCTTCTTTGACTTCGTCTTTTGGGGTCACGAGCGGTCTCCCAAAAAACCGGCATCAAGAACTTCCCCGACAATCTCGGCCATGCGCGCAGCCAGCGGAACCATCCGCGAATATCGCAGCCTGCGGGGGCCTACGATCGCAAGGGTGCCTATTGTTGTGTCGTCGACTCCGTAAGGTGTGCAAATCACGGAGCATTCGCGCAGCGCGTCGTGATCGTTCTCTTCACCGATGAAAACAGACACTGTCCCGTGGGTCCCATCTTTGCCCTGCAGCCAGGACATAAGCTCCTGACGGCTTTCGATGGCACTCAGCAAATTCCGCAGCTTATCGAGGTCACGGAATTCGGGCTTATCCAGCATGGTCACAGACCCCTGAACGTAAAGACGCAGTCTGTTACCCTGGTCCGGAAACACCACCATACCGATCTCCCGGGCCAATGCCGAAAGTGTGCGGGAAGCCTCTTCGGCTACCCTTTCAGGCTCCTCCATCTGCTCGGAAGCCTTCTCGAGATCCGCGCGAACCCGCTCAAAAAAGTCGACAGGAAAGTCATCCTCTTGCATCGTATGATCAACATAATAGCGGTATCCAAGATCGGTCGGGACCCTGCCCGAAGAGGTATGGGGGTGCATGAGGTACCCGTCTTCCTCGAGCAGGCCCATCTCGTGGCGAATGGTCGCGCTAGAGCAGGACACACGGTACCTCTCCGCCATAAATCGCGAGCCCACCGGTTGGGCTGTCTCAATATGGGTCTCTACGACATTGCTTAGGATGGCTTGCTGCCTAGAGGTCAGAGAGTGAGTCATAAGAAGACGTATGATACCAAAAAAGGCGGGTTAACTCAACCACCAGGGATAGAACGGGGTAAAACTATATTCTGGAGGTATTTAGCAGCGCCTGGGCATCGATCTTATTCTGGCGGAAGAGTTCCAGGTCGTCACGCCCGAAGATCCGCTGTTCGGTCTCCTGGGGCAGGGTCAGGCTGAGATAGTCATAATCACCGAAATGATAGCTCCTGAGAACATCGACAAACTCGCGGTAAATCAGGCTCAGGAGGTAAATCATGTCCTCATGGAAGAGCAGGGATTCACGGCTGTAGTTGTTGAAATCACGAAGTGCGACCGATTTGAAATCCAGTGAGAAACTCGGAGCTTTGTCCTCGATACCCTCATATTCCAGGGCCAGTCTCACCTCGCGGAAGGTATGCTGAATGCGCTCATCGACGGCCACGAGCGTTTGAATGCGCCGCGTAAGCTGTTGGGCCAGAAAAACCCCGACCTGGATATCCTCGGCTTTGAATTCCTCATCCCAGGATTCGAAGCTCTTTTCCATCTGGATTTCACGCGGGAAAGGTATCTTCTTGAAATTCCCCCATTCGTCAAAAAACTGGAAGGGAATGATGCGGCTGATCATCGGCCTTTCCTTGTTGAAAGATACCATAGCCAGATACTGGGCTTGGGCGGGATCCTCGATGAGGTCAGCGCCTTCAAGCGTGGGCCGGGCCTTAACATGAACGATCACTTCCGACTGCTGCAGCTGCGTGCTGCGCATGTCTAAGACTTCCCACTGAACTTTTGCCGGTGATCCTTCACCGGCCTGAACCGTATTAAAAAACACGCCTTCAAGTGCGGCCTCAGTCACGGCCGGGTCGAAATATTTGACCCGAATATCCTTAAGCGTGGACTGGTTCAGATCCGCAAATAACTGCCGAATGGGCTTGTGCCAAACAACGGCGCGGTTCTGTTTCATTTCGTAAATGACGCGCTTACGATATTCGTCGCGCGAGATATCCCAAATCCTCACCCGCTTCACATCATCCACATAGCCTTTAAGCACCAACTGCAGGCCGGTCCGTTCCACATCGGTCGCCTGCAGAATATAAAATTTGATATCGCGGTCGGTACTGAGCAATACACGCGAAATGGTAAAGAGCACATCCTCGACTTTGTCCATAGCCTCCGGCGAAGGCTCAAAGAGCGTCTCAAGATTTCGCACTTTCCCGGCAACTAGAGACTCTTTGAAGTCGGCGGCAAACAGCTTCTCGAGCGGAAGATAGACACCGATCGTATGGCCGACAATTTTGACGTCAACGTTGTCGACATGGTACTCATCGCGGCAGATCTTTAGGATGGATTCTTTGAGTTGGTCACCCGGGTAGGACTTGCTGGAACAACCTGCCGCCGCTACCGCCACGATAAGCAGCAACAAAGCCGGTTTGAGGGGCGCGGTGATTCTCATCAGTTTTGTTCGGGAGTCGCCGGCGGTGAACCGGCTTCTTCCTTTTTCTCCTCGGCGGAAGTTCCGAACTTACGAGGGTTGGCCTTGCCGTATTCGGCGAAGATAGCCTCGATTTGATCGTAATCAAGCTCCTGCTGGGTCAACAGTTCATGCGCAAAGCGTTCAAAAATGGCGTTGTCGTCCTTGAGGAGTGCATCAACTTCCTTAACGCAAGTATCGATAACGTCACGCGTGTCATTATTGAGTTGATTGATCATCTCGTTAGAAAGTTGCTCCTTCGGAATAACGGTATAGTCCCCCACAAGACCGCTGGCGCCCATACCGCATTGCCACACCATATAATGAGCAAGTCCCATCGCCTTCTTGAAATCGGAGGATACGCCGCTGGTTGAGGTCTTATACTTGGCCTTTTCACCGCAATAGCCCGCAACGCATACTTTGATATCTGCCAAGAGGGATTCGCGGTCGTAACTGTGCCACTCTTCGACCGGAGTCGGATGCACAACACCTAAACTTGACTTTCTCGGGATGATGGATGCCTTAAAAACGTCATTGCGAGGATGCAATAAAAAAGTCGCCAGCAGATGACCGGTTTCGTGATAGGCGGTCATTTCTCTTTCGCGAACGTTCATCGTAATGCGGTTCTTCGTACCGAGATCGATACGCTCGATCGCTTCTGAGAGCTCCTTGCTCGTCACGACGCCCATACCTCGGCGCGTAGCAATCAGGGCTGATTCCTTAATGATATTTTCGATATCGGCCGGCGTCTTATCGACGGCTTTTCGCGCCAAGCGTTTCACATCGACAGAGCCGTCATGTTTCACCTTCTTCAGATAAAATTCAAAGATGGCCTCGCGATTTTCGAGTCCCGGTTTGGTGATATAAATTTTTCGGTCAAAACGGCCGGGTCGTAGAAGCGCGGGATCGAGTAAGTCTTCATTAGCGTTCGTTGCGCCGATCATAATGACATTTGCTGCTTTGCCGGTCAAACCGTCCATCTCAACCAGGAGCTGATTCTGAGTGGTATTGGACTCACCGCTGCCGAACTGATTAAACGTGCGGCGGCTTCCCAAGGCATCCAACTCGTCGATGAAAATCACACAACCGCCGAAACCGTCAGCCATCGCGCGCGCCTTCTTGAAGAGGCTGCGCACACGGCTGGCACCGACACCGACGAAAACCTCGTTGAACTCACTGGCCGCCATCGACAGAAAGGGAAGCCTTGCCTCGGTCGCAATCGCCTTGGCCAAATAGGTCTTACCGCAGCCCGGGGGACCAAGCATGAGAATTCCGCGAATAATCTTACCGCCGATTTGCTTTATACGGGTATGGTCTTTAATCAGGTCTACGACTTCCTTCGACTCCATTTTGGCATCATCCAAACCGATCACATCATCAAAATTGACATTCACGTCTTTGGCATTGATGTTCTTCTTGTCCATCTTTGAAAAACCGCCGCGCAAGACCATCATGTACATGTAGACGAAAACCACGCTGTTTACGAGAACCAGGAGGATGGAAATCGGCATCTGAGCGAGGGTAATATTGCGGTAGTAGCTCTCAAGCGACATCATCCCGTAGACGGAAAGCACGATGAGGATCAAGACACCCATGATGATTAGAATCTTGACCCTGTGATTCAGAAAATGCATTCTCACCAACCGATAATTAATCATGTCCATCTCCTATCTTATTATGACACAACGATTTAAGCGCCCTTCGCAAGGACACCAACTCTATAATACCATAACTTATGGTAAAAACACCTGTCAACTCGGCAGATTCACCTCTTACCTTACGGCCTCAAGTCCTTTATTCTTAAAGACATAATTGCCGTTCAGTTTACCACGAATCCAACGAATCCTGCTTAAATTCGGAGTCCGCCTGCCCTTTATCGGCCGAGGAATCGTCCCAATCCTCTCCCCACCAGCTGGCGTCAAATGCCTCTTCCTGCACCTCCCCAAACTCTTGAGGAAGGAGATCTTCGACCTCCGGCAACATCACCCCGTCATCATCCAGCCTTTTGTACTTACTGTCCATCGGCGGATCCACGAAGAAATTGATCTTTGAATAGATCACGTAAGACGGCGACGGAGGCCCTTTGACACCGTCTTTTAGCTCTTCCATCTTCTTCTTATAGGATATGGGATTGGTTTGAGTTTTGAGAATCGGGTCGTCGTCTTTCCGGACGGTTGCGAGGTTAGTTAACATTACCACGATAAGTAATCCCTGTACTAGCCAAAAACCAGCGTGTTTTATGTCGTTAGTGATTGCTATAAAAACCGGAGTATTTTTCACCATATAAAAAAGAGATAAAATCCATCCCCACAAGATTACATGCTCTATCAGGAAATATCAAATATATGTCGCTTTTGGGGCCCCAGCTCGTCTTTTGTATTCCTTTAAATATTGACCAGTAAAAGAGTTGGGGCAATTCTCCAAACCGGCCAACGGCCCTGAGTAAACCAAATGCCCGCCGCCGTCGCCCCCTTCCGGCCCCAGATCGATCACGAAATCCGCCGATCGGATCACTTCCATATTGTGTTCGATAATTAAAAGCGAGTGTCCCCGTTCGAGAAGCTCGTCGAGAGCCTGCATGAGATACTGAATGTCATGATAATGCAGGCCGGATGTCGGCTCATCGAAAAGGTAAAGGATGTGATTAGCTGTCTGCTGTGTCATCTCAAAGGCAATCTTGAGTCTTTGTGCTTCACCTCCGGATAATGTCGTTGCCGATTGCCCAAGCCTTAGATAACCGAGCCCCACTTTTTGTAATATCTCGAGCCTCTCGATAAGCAAGCGCTCACGGGAAAAGAAAGCAGCGGCTTCATCGATGGTCATCGCCAAGACATCATCGATATTCTTTCCTTCGTATTTAATCTCTAAGACCTCCGGACGAAAACGCTTTCCTTCGCATTCCTCACAGCGCACGAAGACATCCGCCAGAAAATGCATCTCGACTTTGATCTGCCCTTCTCCTTTGCACCGCGCACAGCGGCCCCCATCGACATTAAAGGAAAAGTGACTTGCAGTAAAACCCTCACGCTGCGACTCGCAGGTCCGGCCGAAAAGTTTTCTGATTTCATCGAAAGCTTTCATGTAGGTAACGGGATTTGAACGCGGCGTACGGCCGATCGGAGATTGATCAATCAGGCCTATCTGGTCGACGTTTTCAAAGCCGTCTACAGAATCGACTTTGCCGAGATCCTGCACCGGCTTTCCCTGAAATCTTAAGAAGTGATGATAAAGCACATCGTAGAGCAGTGTGCTTTTGCCGGAACCCGAAACGCCCGTCAGAACGACCATTTCCTGCAAAGGAATTTCCACATTGAGGTCTTTGAGGTTGTGTTCCCTTGCGCCCCGAATACGAATGGATCCCCCTAGGGTCTTCGGCTGCTTCCGCTTGCTGCGGCTAACCGCGAGTTCTCCCGACAGGTACCGGCCCGTCAGAGACCCCTCTATATTCGCCAGCTTTTCAATGGGGCCCTGGAACAGCACTCTCCCGCCGTTCTCTCCGCCTGCCGGGCCCATATCCAGGACTTCGTCGGCAGCTTCGATCATAGTGCGATCATGCTCCACGACCACAACGGTATTCCCTAAATCGCGCAATTGTTTAAGTTGGCGAATCAGCAACCCATTGTCGCGTTCGTGCAGTCCGATACTCGGCTCATCCAATACGTACAGGGTATCCACGAGCGCCGACCCGAGAGAAGTTGCCAGATGAATTCTCTGCAGCTCTCCGCCCGAAAGCGTTCTCGATAGGCGCGCAAGGCTCAAATACCCCAAACCGATGCGGTCCAGAAACTCGATTCGTTTCTTGATCTCCAAATAAACCGGCTCCACCCTTTCGCGCTCCGGGCCCTTCAGCGCCGTCTCGACCTTCTGAAAGTATTCCTTCCATCTTGCCACCGTCATGGTCATAAGATCGGCAATATTGGTGCCTGCCACGCGAACACAGAGAGCTTCGGGCTTCAGGCGTGACTCGTGACATTCCGGGCACGGTTCGTAGCCGCGATATTTCGAAAGAAAAATGCGTACGTGCATCTTATAAGTCTTTGTGCCGAGATAGTCGAAGTAGTCCTTAACGCTGAAGTAGCCTTCTGTTTTAGGTGCACCGCGAAGAATGGATTCGCGATGCGCCGCACTTAAAGTGCGCCAGGAATCAGTAACGGAGATTTTCTTCTTTTTACAAAACGCCAGGAGCTGTTCAAAGTGCCACGCCGCGCTTGGCTTGGTCCACGGCTCTATGACCCCTTCGATAATGGATTTCCCTTCGTCGGGGATAATCAAATTCCAGTCGAGCGTGATCGTTCGCCCAAATCCCTGGCAAAGACCACATGCCCCCAGCGGGCTATTAAAGGAAAAGAGATTCGGCACGGGTTCCCGGAAAGCCTTCCCGCAATCCGAACACCTCAGGCCTTCGGAATACTGGAGAAGTTTGTCGGGAGTCTTCACCTGAATGGTCCCCTGCCCATAACGAAAGGCAAGCTCCAGGGAATCGACTAAGCGCTTCTTTTTGGCGGAATCTACTTTGAGACGGTCAGCGCAAACCGCTAGGCGGTCTGAGAGTGATTTCTGATGCTTAAGCACGCCTTCAGCATCAACCACTTTTCCCCGCACGAAGTATTCGACAAAGCCCTGCTTATCAAGCTCGGGAAGGAATTCTTTCAGGTACCGATTTCCTTTTTTTGCCAAGGGAAGTTCAAAGAGGATAACAACTTCATGGCCCCTTTGAGAGCTGAGCAATTGATTGGCAATTGACGCGGGGTTGTGGGCAGTGACTTCGGACCCGCAATCGGGGCAATAGATCCGACCGGCGCGCGCAAAGAAGAGACGCAGGTAGTCGTTGATCTCGGTCTGTGTCCCCACCGTGGATCGGGCATTCGTAATGGAATTTTTTGACTGAATGGCAATAGCAGGCGGGATCCCGCTGACGCCCTCGATATCGGGCTTTTCCATGCGCTCAAGAAATTGACGAGCATAAGATGACAGCGATTCCACATAACGTCGCTGCCCTTCGGCATAAAGGGTATCAAAGGCAAGAGACGACTTTCCCGAACCAGAAACACCCGTGATTACATAAAGCTTACGGTGCGGAAGGATTAGGTCGAATCCCTTAAGATTGTGGGTTCTGACACCCCGGAGGAAAATGGCGTCCATCGTTCAAGGCGAAACCCGCTATAGTTCGCGGCTCACGTGAAAATTGATGGCTTCGAGCAACTTGCCGCCGCCTAGGACATGCTGAGATTGGGGCGCAAGCGTTACGACGGTAAATTTACTGGTATCCCGCGTCACCAGCACCGTAACGGAGCGTTGGTCGGCATCATCATAGGCACGGAACTGCGTGTTGTATACACGAAGAATCCCTTGGGTCTTTTCAGTCGACTCGAGTTCCCATCCATCCACCCCTTCGAGGGCCTCCATGGTCCTTAAGTAGGTCAGGTCATAGGGTAGCTCGTAGCGGAGTGCTTCAGCATTTGCCGGCAGAACCTTGCTCTGAACCTCGTTTCGGAGAGTCTGACAACCGGTGGCGGAGATGGACAGCATAAGTATTAATATGAATCCGGATCGAAGTTGCATCAAGGGGGTTTCCTCCCGATTTTTAGAATTTACCCGTCAATCTCACAAACGGGCCGTGACTGTCAAAGTCAGTCTTCACACTTAGATCATCGTCAAAATCCGTGAAATTATAACCTAGTCCGACGCGAACGTAATCATAAAACTCTCGGTCCACCTCGAGCAGGGTGCCGTGCTTTAGAGTACCGGCGGCCTCACTTTGCATGAGAATTCGGTATTCCAAGGCGATATCCCACTTCCGGGTCACGTGGACATTAAAGCGATTCACCCAAAGAAGCGTATCAATGACAATCTCATCGGTCACCGAGCTTGAAAAAATACCCTTCTTATAGGCCAGTTTTTCGACCAAACCCACGTATTTATGAAGGTCATAAGCCAAATCAACCGAAAGAATATGCGAACGCTCGTCAGTCGGCAACCCGGTAAACAGCCCCGTCGAGAACTGGATGTCATTGGCAATATTGTCCATATAGCTGTACTTGGTAAGCAAATTCAACTTGTCGTTGTCTACGGGGCGGTAAGCAAGCCCGACATTCATCTCGGTAAACGCCGCGCCGGTCTCATCCGGCTCAAGGAATCGTGACTTCCCGTAGTCCCAGTTGGCAAGGAAACTCAGGCTGTCAGAAATCTTATACTCGGCGCGATTGCGAATCACCCACTGCGAAAGCCGCGGGCTGTCCTGGTCACGACGATATTCCAGTGAAGCCCGAGCCCGAAATTTATCGGTGTCAGCATATTCAACGGCGCCGGCGATAGTATTAAAGGTGTTAGTACGCGTCAGTCCGGCATTGGCCTCCGCATCAAGCGCACGCGTCGTGCTGTTATCCAGATGCCGCCGTTCGAACTTCCATTCCACATTCCAACGATCTCCGATCTTGGTGTCGAGGCCGATGATGTCGCCATAGCCGTCAACACCGTCGTAGGTGGAGTGTTCGCGCTCGGAGTAAAAACGTGAGCGCTTGCTGATCGGAAAACTGCTGCCGACTGCGGTCGACAGACTCTTATGACCGATACCCCGGTCAAACATACGGATGTTGGCATAACTGCGCACCCCTTCCGCGCGAATCTGCTCGAAACCGAAATAAGTAGAATCTCCGAGATTGCCGATCATTTGCTCAAGATACGCATAGAGGTCGTTGACCATTTCATAACGCACACCGGCGCCGAGCTGGTGATTCGGTTTTCCGTCGAGGGTCGCCTGAAAACGCACATAGGGCAGGATGCGCTCGTTAAACTGGTATCCGAGTTTACCGGCAACAACATTGCCCATGGGAGACTCCGAAAGCAAGCTTGGCGCAAGGGCCTCTTCGGCGGGCAGGTCGGTATAACGCCGCAGGTACTCGGCTTCGGCAATCCATTTGGCATCACGGTAGTGAATCTGTGCCGTATGGGTCCTGAGATCTTTATAGGGCGCCACGATTCCGAGCGTCTCGGGCGTACGCAACTGTGTGATGAGTTGGCTCTTATCCAAGCGGTAACGGACGGAGAGCTTCTCGTTAACTTTAAAACGCGCATCCAACCCGTACTTTTTGAAACCCTCCTGGGAACGAATCCGGTCGGTAGAAAATCCCGGATTCACGGCCTGGATGAAACCCGAAAGCTCCAATTGCTCGATGGGTTTAGATTCGGCCTTAATGAGCCAGGCATCCTCACGCTCATCCTGCCCCTTCAGCGGCGACAGTTCGGCGAAGCTGAGGCCGCCGTTATAAGAGACGGCCGTTTCCACCTGCTTGAGCCGTGTCTCGGCATACTCTGCCGTTACCTTGGTGTTGCGGCCGAGCTTGAGCGTGGCATCAAGGCCGCGCATATCGTAATCTACATTCTGGCGTTTCTCCTCAACAAACGTACCGCCCAATTTTAAATGATCGCCAATGTGCGTATACCCCCGCAGACCGTGGTTATGATTTTCATGAACATTTAAACCCGCCTCGAACTCATAGTCGACCACCAGAAAGACCGGGCTCCCGTCAAGCAAATCGCCCGTCACCAGTGTATCGGAAGCGGCCACCGATGAGAGCGGCCGCGAAAGCATAATGCGCCCTTCGTCATAATCAATTTCGTAGTCGATCCCTTCCATTAAATCGTGACTATCTACGGAAATATTGCTGATCTTGTCGTGAATCTCCACACGGACTTTTTCGCTACCTTCGACGACACTTCGGTTTCGCAGGTAATAAAGAGAGCCGCCCGTGGCCGCGAATTCATTGTGATCTCCGCGCGTTGACGACTTATTCCAGAAAAGATCCATGGCGCGGTTCGGATCGCCGTAAACGGTGCTCCCCAGCGTCTCATAATGGGCCTTGAGGCCGGATAAAGTGCGGTTGTATGTGGCGAGCTCCGTGTCGGTGAAGTTTGTTTCAAAACTGCCCCATTTGACGTAGGAGCGATCCATTTCGATGAGGAGAAAAAGTTGTTGACGCGTACCCAGCCCTTCGTAATCGCGTTCAGAATTATCTCCGTAGACCGGATAGTAGTCATCGGGATCCAGGTTCCGGAAAAATGCCGAACTGGCGCCGTCGGAATCGTAGCGCGACTTGATCAGGAATTTCCCCTTCAATTTTCCTTTCAAATAGTAGGATAGGCGCCCTTCCTCATAGAAGCCCTGCTTGAACTCATCGTCGTGAACGGCCTTCTTGATATTATCGCCGCCGAAGTTCACGCCCAGTTCTTCTTCGCCCAACCCCACCATGAAAAACATACTGTCCTTGACCGTAACTGTTTCGCGGTAGGTCGTTGTCTCACCGTCGGGCGTCGTGGCCCCCACGACGATCTCCTTGTCACCGGGACTCACATAGAATTCGATCTGGAAAAGGCCGCTCGAAGGGTCAACATCGACATGCTGCGTATTTATCGTTACGGAATTTTCGGGCAGTGTCTTACCGCGCACACGAACCGTGGGTTTCGCAACCAGCGGAATGGACTGTTTGCCGTCCTGAAACAGATTAAAATCACCGATCGCGGGAATCTTGATATCGGCATTCGGCAATATGGCCTCGGCCTTCGAAACTACCCGGAAAAACTTGAGTGCGGTCCAGTCCTCGCGCCCTTCCTTGTCCTTGACTTTGAACTGATATGAATAGATTCCGGGTTTGATGAGAAATCCGTCTTCGGTCTGTCCCGACCACGTCACTTCGGCCGGAGGCGCTGAGAGCCCAAAGCCCGTCCACACTTCGCCACCCACCTCATCTCGCACCTCGAGATACCACGTCTTAACAAAATCCGCATAATTCATCCTAAAGCGGAAAATCGGCTCCTTTTCCAAAACGCCCAATCCGCCTTTCAGCATCTCGGGCTCCATCGTCACATCAAGCGCCGGCCGAGAAGTATCAATTCCCTGCGTCACGCTCACATTCAGGTCGTCTTGAAACTCTTTCGGAATATGCGAGGGGGGCAACAAGACGGCAAAGTTAGCTTTGCTCATAATGCCGGGCGTTGTTCGCACCAGATAAGATTCTTCTGAAATGAATTTGGTTCCGGGCGTCAGGGAATGACCGTCGATCTTGACGATATGCCGCCCGACTTTCACTGCCGGAATAAAATATCGCCCAAACTCATCAGTCGTGATAGCAATTCCCTCTTCGGTAAACAGACGGACCCAAGGCACACCCATCTCTCCGTCGTTCTGTACGCCGTCTTGATTGGCGTCATGAAATACCTTACCGATGATCGTGCCCTGTTCAAAGACAGGGTCCGGCCGTATGAGCAGTTGCACCTTGGCCCTTTCTGAGACCTCACTGCCGCTCAATACATTAATAAGAATGTCATAGAGCTTCCCGGTCGTGACGGCTGAAGTTACGAGCAACTGAAAGCTCGTGTTGACGGTCTCAAGGGGACCGAGATTGCCCACGGAAATAAAAACCGACCCTTCTTCAAACGGGACCCGCCGATCATTGACGCGCACCGACTGCGGCAAGAGATCGAAGCCAACCGGAAAATCAGCGAAGAGCTGGGTGCCCGGCAGCGCGCTGTCGGAGACATTGGTGAACTGCGCAAAAATCGTTACCGCGTCCCCGGGCTTAACCGCATTGTTCGAAGCCGAAACCACGAGTTTTGCGGGATTGATGTCACCGGTCACGTCATCAAAGAGTACGTTGCCGTTCGCACCCAGGATGCGAAGGGTAAAGACAATACGCTCCGTGCCTTCGGGCGCCGTCCCCGAAGCCGTAAACCGTTGGAATCCCGCGCCGGGCGGCGCATTCGTGCTATCGATAAAAGGAGAGACCACATCCGAAATCAGGACATCCGAATTACTTGCTTCATTGACCCTTTTGAACTCGATGCGCAACTGCGCACCCTGCCCCGCTCCGTTGGCAACGTTGGACTCAACTAACGCACTGAAGGTGACAAAATCACGCGGATTGACCGGCTCTGAGGTCTGGAAGGTAAACTGCGCCGTCGTCGCCAGAAGGAGCGCAAAGGCACCCTCCGGGGGCTGCGAAAACCCGGCCGGAAACGTCCCGTCACCTGGAGTCACGCGCACGGCACCGTTTGTGATGTCCCAGTTTCCGGCGGTTCCATTGCCGATTTCCTGTTCGAAACTCGTATTTCCGATAATGTTGGCATACGCGGGAGCGGCACCCATCAGCGACACCAACACGCTCCATAAAATAGTGTGAAGTAATTTTGTTCTCATTTAGAAACGTCTCTGTGAAAAACTCATGCCGAATCTCAAGTCCCAATTTGTTGCGAAAGGCGCTTCCCCGTCCTGTTTCGCATTCTGCACGCCTCCGACACCGACATACTCGACAAAAAGCTTTGTCTTCGACAGCCACTCATTTTCCTTGAAACGGTAACTCATGAAGGGCATCCACCGCACCCCGGCGCCCAGGAAATAACGGTTCTGAAAGGGGAAGGAAAATTCCGAATTGTTGACATGCTCCGCATGCAGATAAGGCATCAAAACGAGTTCGTCATTAAACGGGTTAGGCGGAAGCGGAATACCGGGGAGTTTAAACCCCAGAATCACGGAAGAATTCCAGATGAAGGCGTCAAAATTATTCAGGCTGGAGAAGTTCGTCATCTCAAAGCGATAATCCCCGAAGTACTCGCCCCACACATACCGCCGGACAAACTCAGGAACGCTGTCGGGGCTCTTTTCGGAGACCGGCGGCAAATCGACGCCCCACTCATAGAATATTTGGACGCCCGCACGAAGATCGTAATCGCGGCTGCCAATGATTTCGCCTTTGAGGTTTTTACGATTAAAGTACTGCACATACGCGCGATAGTTTTTCACCCACTCAAGAAGCGGCAGACCCCACGGACGGAAGTTATAGAAGAATGTATTGTATTGGAACGGGCGCCACTCGAGCCCGGCGCTCAGATCCAGGTGCGATGCGGCATCGACACCGTTGGACTCTAAAGCCGCTGTCGCTTCCACGAAAGGATCGACCGTACTCAACGGGAACCGAATCCCTTTAAACACCAACCGATTTGTCCAGAAACCTACCTGGTCGGCAAAGTTTTCCGCATCCAAATTGGTTTGTCTCCAGGTTGTTTCACCGAAAGACTGCCAGACCAGGGGCTCGCCCGACGGGATCCCGTAGAAAGGCCCGTAGAGCTTATTGCCGATATCCAATTGGTCGATGTATTTGAGGAAAAGCTGCTCTTCCTTTTCAAACTGAGCTTGTGTCTTTTGGGGCGGTAGGTCGGCTTCGATCTGAATTCGGATATAGTTCTGCGCCTCTTCCACCATTTTCTTGAAATCGCCGCCGCTCGCCTCAACAACTGCCTTGATCATGATGATCTCACCGCGCGCTTTGTCTTCCGATAGATACCCGCGGTGCCCCACATAATAGAGATAGTGTTCTGTGCCGTCGGCGCCAGCTAACTTTAAACGCCGGATTTCGGCCCCTTCAAACGTGCCCGACTCCATGACTTCATCAAACCATTTTCGGATCTCGCGAACATCCTTCGCATTAGGAAGCGGCCGGGTCCTGAGTACATTTTCGCCGAAATCAGTGACAATAGAATATCGCGAGCCGGACCCAAGCTCGGTTTCGGGAACCAGAACAAAGCCGGAAAGTTCCGTGGTTTGATAAGCGAGCTTCTGATCAGGGCCCATAAAAAAATGCTCCGCAAAAAGATTCTTTGGACCCTCGGCCTTAGCGGGTGCTTTCCGCTTTGCCGAACTGATGGGAATCGCCATGCGCTCTCTCGACTCTTCTTGTGGTTGCTCGACCTGGGGCACCGCAAGCTGTGAGTAAGTCGGCTCCATCTTCATCGGAAGCGGTTCGGGTTCCACCGGGGCTACTTTCAATGTAGGCGTCGGTACCGGTGTGGGAAAGGGCGTTGGAATCGGTGTAGGAAAAGGCGTAGGCATCGGCGTCGGAAATGGGGTTGGGAAGGGTGTGGGCATCGGCGTCGGGTCCGGTGTCGCGCGATAGGACGGCTCGACTTTCGACGACGTGTCTTCAGCTGCGATGTCCTCGCCAGAAGTCAGCCAGTTTTCCGACTCATCCCAAGACGGCTGGGTTGAAGGAGCCGGCGTCGGCGATGATTGCGTCTCAGTCTCAACCCACCCCTTAAGATCGCTCCATTCATCGTCCCAAGGATCGTCAGCCTCATCGATACCCGCATCCCGAGCTTTGTCGGGGTCATACCCCTCATCCCCGAAGACTGCCGGTGATGCAAAAACTGTCACAAAAATCAAGCCAATGATAAGACAACGGTAGCTACAGAGTTTGGTCATGCCATCCCGAGTACTTGCCGCATGTCGTAGAGACCGTGCCGCCTCTTCGCCACAAACCGCGCGGCGCGAAGCGCCCCCTGAGCAAAGGCCTCGCGTGAACTTGCGCGATGAGTTAGTTCCAGCCTTTCCCCGTCTCCGAGATAGAAAACAGTATGATCCCCGACTACATCTCCGCCCCTAAAAGCCAAAACTCCGATCTTCCCCCGGCTACGTGCCCCCGTTTCGCCCCGGCGTCCGTAAACGGTGTCACGCGAAGGGTTCCTCTTGCGCGCCTTGGCAACAATCTCCAGGAGTTTCATGGCGGTACCGCTCGGCGCGTCTTTCTTCATGCGATGGTGTGTTTCAGCTATTTCAATATCATAATCCTCTGTCAGCACCCCGGCGGTTACCTCACTGAGCCAGAACAAAATGTTAACCCCAATGCTCATATTCGGGGCTTGCACGATAGGAATCTTCTTTGACGCCGTCTTTAACGACTTAAGCGCAGCCGCCTTTAGACCTGTCGTGCCCAAGACATAACCCGTCTTATTCTTTACGCAGGCCTTGAGATTCGCGTTCAGGGCACTCGGATGGCTAAAGTCGATGAGAACGTCGGCAGATTGTAAAGCCACAGAGGGGCTTGTCGTTAAACGCACTCCGACCGGATCGCAACCTAGAAGGGTGCCGATATCTTGGCCTAGGCTCGGGCAGGCGGCCATCTCGAGCGCACCGGTAATCTTAAAAGCGCGATCCTTGGCAGCCAAGCCAAGAATAGTTTGGCCCATGCGGCCCGCCGCACCCGCCATGGCAATTCGAATCATTGAATAACTCCCAAGGTCTTAAGAACTTTTCTGAGCTTCTGTTGGTTAGCTTTGGTCATCGCGCAAAGCGGCAATCTGAGTTCGGGCTTGATCTTGCGCATCATTCCCAATGCCGTCTTCACCGGAATCGGATTCGATTCGACAAAAAGCACTTTGGCCAACTCATACATCTCCTGATGAAGCGCGCGCGCACCCACCATGTCACCTTTCAAAGCCCGGTGCACCATCGCCCGAACCTTGATGGGTACAATATTCGCCGTTACAGAAATCACTCCGCGGGCCCCGATGGCCATCATCGGGAAAGTCAGGCCGTCATCCCCGGAAAGAACCGTAATATCGCAAAGAGACAGGATCTCGTCGACCTGCCCCAGATCGCCGCTTGCCTCTTTAACGGCGACCACGGTATCGATCTTGGCCAACCGTGCAACCGTATGAGGAGACAGAGATACCCCCGTCCGGCCCGGTACATTATATAGAACCATTGGTATATCGACTTTTGAGGCTAAATATTGATAATGGCGGTAGAGCCCCTCTTGGGTAGGCTTGTTGTAGTAAGGGGTTACGACAAGGACGCCGTCGGCTTTGGCTCGCCTGGCATACCGGACCAGTCCCAGCGCCTCTTCGGTGTTGTTCGACCCCGCGCCACAGATGACCGGCGCTCGGCCGTCGACATACTCGACCACGATCGACATCAGCCGCCTATGCTCGTCATGCGACATCGTCGCCGACTCCCCGGTGGTACCGCAGGGAATCAGAACATCGGTACCGCTTCGAAGATGAAAATCCAGCAATCCCCGCAAGGCCTTCCGGTCAATCTTACCGTTTCTGAAAGGAGTGACCAGCGCTACCATGGAACCTTCGAATTGCCGTGCTTTTGCCATGACTACCCTCTCGACATTACCCGCACTATTTATGAAATGGTTCCTTCGTAGACAAACTGCGCTTCGCCTTCTAAATAAACGTCCCACACCCGGGTGCCTGTGACTTGAAAATCTATCTTGAGAATCTCTCCTCCGCTGGTCTTAACATTCACCGGAGGCTTTGTGTAACCCATGAGTGTGCTTACAATGGCTGATGCCGTAGAGCCGGTACCGCAAGCCAACGTTTCACCTTCGACGCCTCGCTCATAGGTGCGAACGAGAATATCCTTTTCCCCTTTAATTTCCACGAAATTCACATTGGTTCCCTTGGGCTTAAAGGCTTGGTCGTGGCGAACCGCGCGGCCGAGGGCAGCGACGTCTATTTTCGAGATTCCCTCCACAAAGATCACCGTATGCGGGACTCCCGTATTAATAAATGAGTAATGCAGGCGATTGCCCAGGACAGAGATCTCCCGGCGTTCGCGATAATCTTTGGTTCTTGCGAGCTGCACGCGGATCTTGGCGCCGTTGATTTCAGCGCGTATCACGCCCGACTGGGATTCAAAACGAAATTTGGAGGCAGCCCCATGCTTCTCAACCGCGTATCTGGCAATGCAGCGGAATCCGTTGCCGCAAGCCTCAGCTTCGGAGCCGTCGGAGTTAATGATACGCATCTTAAAATCGGCTCGCGAGGACTTTTCATAAAGGAGCAGGCCGTCGGCACCGACCCCCGAATGACGTGGGCAGACCCGTTTTGCAAAGGAAACCGGATCGCGCAAAATCTGCTCGCGGTTATCAATGACAATGAAGTCATTGCCTGAAGCCACCATTTTGTAGAAAGGTATGGTCGTAGTCATATTTAAACTCATAAAAAATCCTTTAATTTTAACAAATCTCTCATTTTTTAGCCATGTCTATCTAAAGCAGCCTTTAGTCACTTTCTCTTCCTTTCCTTCTGCCATCCTCCAATAATTAACATCATGCCCACCATGAAGAAACTCAAGAAACCGAAGAGGCCCAATGTGACGTTCGTCTGTGATCCTGCGAAAAATGCAAACATGATGAAAAGAAGACCCGGAAGAAGGTATTTTAAGAAGTAACTCATGGCACCGCGGGCTCGGGTTTTGATGCGCACCCCACCCACCCTAGAAACATGCCGAGTAAAGTCAATAAGGCCATCCCATATAAGATGGCTAACGGATCGACCGCAGAATCGAGTAAGACGCCGACGATCGGCGGCGAAACAGCTGTAGCCAATACAATCACCGATGAGGAAATGCCTCGTATGGTTCCCAGTGTCTCTGTGCCGTACAGTTCTGCCCACAATGCGCCGGAGATGGTCATCCCCAAACCCATGGTCATACCTGCACACGCAAGATAAGCAAAGGACCAAGTCACAGTGCGTCCGAATATTAGAAAGAACAACCCCGCCAAGAACGGAATGAGCATGAACGGATAAAGGCACCGGGCACCTACGCGGTCAATAAGAGGCCCTACCGCGAGGGAGCATAGGCCGCGGCACACCCCGAAAAACGCAAAGGCCATCGCTACGATACGCATATCCCAAGCCTTCCACGCCATAAGGCTGGCCTGATGAAAAAAGAGCGCCGTTAAAAAAGCCGGCGTTACGAGTTGGGAACCGAGAATAAGATAAAAACGCGTATCATTCCTGATTTGCTTCAAGGTCCAGCCACGCCCCGGCTGACCCATCGCGGGCTTCCCCGCGATGCCGGAAAACTGAAATTCTTCCTGGGCCTTCAGATGAGGTTCGCTACGCACCAGCAGAAACGACCAAGGGACATAAGCCACGAGTGTGATACCGGCTAAAAGCAGCCAGCCCGACCGCCAACCGTTTGTAAAAATCCAGGCGGAGACAATCGCCGGCAGCAGTGCCTCGCCCAAGGGATAGCCCAGATTCGACAGGCCTAGTGCCTTGCCGCGTATAGCTCCGAATGCCCGCGCCATCGTCGTCGAAGAAACCATGGTAAGCGTGCCCTGACCAAGATTGCGGATGAGAAGGAACCCTAGAAAAACCGTAAGGATCCCCTGTGTACGGCTTAAGAGGACGCAGCCGGCAACAAGAAGAAGGCCGGCGCACAAAGCGAACCACGCCAGACGAGTACGATCCAGTAAGCGCCCCCACAGGGGCAAGATAAGAGCAGAGACAAGTGTGGCAGCAGAGTAAACGCCGGCGATGGTGCTCTGCGACCATCCGAACTCCTTCCGCATTTCCGGAATGAAGAGCGCCACTAGAAAGGTTTGTCCCGGACTGCTAAAGAACGCGGCGAGCAACCCGAAGAAGAGCAATCCCGGATATCTCCGAAGGATCCGTATCAACGCGGCATTCTGCTCAAGCGTTGCTGAGCTGCATCAATCAGCACAATGCAAACGCTGATCGCCTTTGTGCTGTTCTCAATGTCAGCCGAAGACGCAAAATCAGGGGCGATGCTTTTCCAGATCCTATTGGCATTCTCAAACATTTTCCCGGCCTCGGTCAACTGAATCAATGCAGCCTGTAATTGCTTACGTGTGGCATCTTGATCGGAGATAATTTTAGCGCTGAGATCGGCAATATGGCCGGCCTGCCGGGCGTCCGTTTCGGCTTCATTGGCCAAATCGAGATATTTCTGAAAGTTGAATGCCTTCTCAGCCGGAAATGTCTTGCCTTGCGCCGTCGCCGGTATGCTTTGAGAGACTTCTTCGGAAGACGGTTCCGCGGCGTCAAACCCCTGGCAATAAGCTGTCGGGATCCCAAGCAGAAGCAGAATGGCAATGCCAACGATGATCTGCATAGTTATGCGATAAACGCGGGGATCGTCTCGCCTTCCACAAGCTGTTGAAGAGATTCACGCTTGCGGACCACTTCGAAATGGCTTCCTCTGACAAGGACTTCCGCGGCCCGCGGCCGCGAATTATAATTGGAAGCCATCACAAACCCGTAAGCCCCGGCCGACATGAGGGCGATATAATCATCCGGATGCAGTTCCTGCATATGCCTGTCCTTTGCAAGGACGTCTCCGCTTTCACAAATGGGGCCGACGACATCATAGACCTCTTTAGGAGCTCGCGTGTTGCGTTTAAGCGGCAGCACCCCATGATAGGCACCGTAAAGACTCGGTCGAATAAGATCGTTCATCGCGACATTTACGATCGCGAAATTCTTAACTTGCGTCTGTTTGACATATAAGACCTGCCCGACAAGGATTCCGCTGTTGGCGGCAATAAAACGTCCCGGCTCAAAAACCAACTTGAACTTACGGCCCTTAAATAGCGGTAAAATACGCCGCGCAAACTGCGCTGCCGTCTGCGGGTTCTCACTATCATATATCACACCCAACCCCCCGCCGACATTCAGATACTTGATGACCGTTCCCTGCTTCGCGAGCTTGTCGATAAAACGCAAGGTCTTGCGAAAGGCTTCGACAAAAGGACTTCCGGTCACAATCTGCGAACCAATGTGCACGTGAATCGCACAAAGCGAAAGATTCTTATAGCGGGACTTATCGGCAAAAATCCGCGTTGCCGTCTGGATATCGAGACCGAATTTGCTTTCGGCTTTTCCGGTAGCGATATGATCATGCGTCTGAGGATCAACGCCCGGGTTGATCCTCAGAGACACGTTGACCTTCGCTTTGAGCCGCCCCGCGGCGCGTTCGATCAATTCGAGTTCCGGAACGGATTCGACATTAAATAAAAGAATGCCGTAGCGAATGGCATCTTCGATTTCTTCGAAGGATTTCCCGACACCCGCAAAAACAATCTTTTCAGGAGGACATCCGACGCGACGCGCCCGGTACAGCTCTCCGCCCGAAACAATATCAAGACCTGCCCCCTTGTCGACCAAGGTCTTCAAAATAGCAAGATTTGAATTTGCTTTCATGGAGTAGCAGATGAGAGGTCTTACGGTCGCGAAGGCGCGCTGCAGCTTCCTCAGATGCTCCACGAAAGTCTTATAGCTGTAGATATAAAGAGGGGTCCCGACCTTTTTGACAATATCGCGAACGAGCACCTTTTCGCAGTACAGTTCATTTCCCCGATACGAAAAATCGTGCATCATCATCGCGACCCCCGGCTCAGGCTTCTTTCCCACTTCAAAATTTGCGAGCGAACTCTTTTCGGCTGCGTGCTTCCGATGGTTTTTTTTGCCGCCACCGATGTACGCGGTTGAAAGAGATCGTAAATATCGGAGTCAAAAACCTTTCCGTACCGCTTCCATTCGGGCAGGCTGAATTCGCGCATCGGCTTTTGCTCTTCGGCGCTGGCACGGACAATTCTACCGACGAGTTCGTGCGCCTCGGCAAACGGTACCGATTTGCGAACCAAATACTCGAGAATATCAGTAGCAAAAAGGACGTCGTCCTCGACCGAGGTTTCCATAGCCTTCCGATTCCACTGAACCGACGCCAGGGTAAGCGCCAGAAGTTTGAGCGTGATACGGGTTTTCATAATGGCATCAAATACAGCCGGCTTGTCTTCCTGAAGGTCACGGTTGTATCCGAGAGGAAGCCCCTTCTGCATGGTCAGAAGTGCTTGTAGATGACCGAAGATAACACCGCTTCTGCCGCGAATAAGCTCAAAGATATCGGGGTTTTTCTTCTGCGGCATCAGACTCGAACCTGTAGCAAATTCATCGTCCAAATCGACAAACCCAAAGAACTCGCTGTTCCAGAGGATAAAGTCTTCAGAAAGCCGCGACAGATGTGTCCAAAGAATGGCCAGACCGCTCAGGAACTCGGTCAAAAACCCCCGATCGCTGACTGCGGCCAGACTATTTGTCGACACTTTCGAAAAGCCCAATTGACGCGCAAGATAGTCCTGATCAAGCTTCAGCGAAGAACCCGCCAGCGCGGCCGATCCCAAACTCAGGACATCGACCCGCTTCAGGCAATCCACAAGACGCGCCCGATCCTCCTCGAACATTTCTACATAGGCCAGAAGGTGATGCGCCAAGAGCACCGGCTGCGCCTTTCTCATATGCGTCATACCCGCAATAATCGCCCCCGAAGACTTCTTTGCCGCCGCGATAAGACCGCGCTGGGCCTCTCGGATCAGTCCCTCAAGCTCGGGGATCTGCCCTTTTAGATAAAGTCGGGTCGAGGTCACAACGAGGTCATTGCGGCTGCGCCCGGTGTGAATCTTTTTGCCGACTTCACCCACCTTCTTCTCAAGTTGATCCTGAATAAGCGAGTGAATGTCTTCATACTTGCGAAGAAATTTAGACGGCACCGATTTGTGCGGATCTGCGGCGCAAAGCACCTTGCCCAGAGACTTTAATCCTCTGAGAAGGCGATTCATCTCGGGCCGCGTAATAAGCCGGACGCGAGCAAGCATCCTGACCCACGCATCATTGACTTTCAACTCCGCCTCCACCAACTTAAAATCAACGGAGAGGGAATAACTGAAGCACTTCAGGAGCGGATGCATTTCCTTTTTGAATCTTCCCCCCCACAACTTCTTAGACATAAAAACCTCCGGCTATTGTGTCACGTTTCTAACGTCTTTTAGCCATTCCTTCGTACGGTAGGCCCCAGACCTTCATGAAGCCTTCTGCGGCCTTATGGTCGAACTGATCGTCAGCGGAATACGTTGCGAGCTTTTCCGAATAGAGCGAGTAAGAGGACTCTCTCCCCACGCAGGTCGCATGTCCCCGGTCGAGTTTGATTCGAATCCGGCCGGTAACGCGCCGCTGATTCGACTTGAAAAATTGATCCAACGCCTGCTTCAGGGGTGAAAACCAAAGCCCGAAGTAAACGAGTTGGGCATATTTCTCCGATACCACTCGCTTGTAATGGATAAACTCTCGATCCATAACCATGGATTCGAGTTCGCTATGCGCCTGAAGCAGAACTTCGGCAGCGGGTGCCTCGTAAATCTCTCGGCTCTTAATGCCGACAAGCCGGTTTTCGATCATGTCGAACCGCCCGACACCGTAAATGCCGGCAATCCGATTGAGGGACTCGATCATGTCCACCAAGGATTTGTGAACACCGTTAAGCTTGACGGGCACCCCGCGCGAAAACTCGATCGTGATGTATCTCGGCTTTTTCGGCGTCTTCGCCGGAGACCGGGTCATGACATAGGCGTCTTCGGGCGGCTCCGTCCAGGGATTTTCCAAAATGCCTGCCTCGATGGCAATTCCCCATATGTTCTTGTCAATAGAGTACGGGCTCGCCTTTGTGGCATCCACCGGGATTTTATGCTTTCTCGCATAATCGATCTCCTCTTCGCGCGAGCTGAATTCCCACACGCGAAGCGGGGCGATAATCTTAAGTTTCGGGTTTAGCGTACGGATACCAACTTCGATGCGCACCTGGTCGTTACCCTTGCCGGTACAACCGTGCGCCACATAATCCGCCTTTTCCTTTTCAGCAATCCGTGCCAGATGTTTGGCGATCAGCGGCCGGCCGATAGCCGTTGCCAACGGGTATTTGCCTTCATAGCGGGCATGCGCCCAAAGCGACGGCAGAATAAAGTCCCGAGCAAACTCCGTTTTGAGATTCTCAACATAGGTCTTGCTGGCGCCGGCCTGACGCGCCCTACGGCGCAGTTTCTCCGGGTCCTTCACTTCACCGATAAAAGCCGAGAAGCAAATGACTTCGAGGCGGTATTTTTCCTTCAGCCATTTGACCGCGCATGACGTATCCAATCCACCCGAGTAAGCAAGCACTACCTTTTTCATAATCACCTCAACTGCAAAGATGCAGTAATATTGCCTTCTGTATGTGTAATCTGTTTTCAGCCTGTTCAAAAACAATCGACTTTTTCGATTCTATCACGCCGTCGGTTATTTCCTCACCGCGGTGAGCCGGAAGGCAATGCATCACGAAGGGCTGCCTCCGGCATCGTGCGAGCAGTTTCGGATTAATCTGATAGGTCTCAAACGCCTTACTTTTCTTGGCGCTGTCTTTTTCCTGCCCCATGCTCACCCACACGTCCGTATAAACAAAATCAGCATCGCGCACGGCATCTTTAGGATCTTCAAAAGCCTCAATCCGGGCGCCCGTTCGCTTTGCAACTTGCTTGGCGTCACGACAAATTGAGGCGGGCGGGCTGTGCTTTTTCGGCGTCGCATAGTTAAGCGGCATACCGAGCTTGGCGGCAAGCAGTATCAGTGAATTTAACACGTTGTTGCCATCGCCGATAAACGTGAGCACGGGCTTTCTCTTGGTCGAACGAAACTTAGATAACATGGTGAAATAGTCCCCCAAAGCCTGGCAGGGGTGCTCCCAATCGCTGAGGCCGTTAATGATCGGCTTAGAGAAGTATTGCCGAAACTCAACGATTGTCTTATGTGAAAACGTTCTGAGCACGACGCCTGCAAGGTACCGTTCCAAAACCCGGGCGACATCCTTGATTTCTTCCCGGGCTCCGAGTTTAATATCCTGCGGGCCAAGATAAATCGTTCCGGCTCCCATAGAAAACAACCCCGCATCGAACGAAACCCAAGTCCGCGTAGAGGGTTTTTCGAAAATGAGCCCGAACATTTTTCCGCGAAGCGACCCCTCAAGCTGTTCCGGATGTTTCTTCCCTTGCTCGGCCAGAGCGAATATGTCCTCGATGCTTTTCACACTCAAATCATTGATCGACAGCAAACTCTTTGACATGATTACGGCACCTCAGCAAGAACATCTCTAAGAATCGCCATCGCTTGACTGATAAGCTTCTTTGTCACATTAATAGCGGGCATAATTCTCAGCACCTTATCCTGCGTGCAATTAATCAGCAGCCCGTTCTGCCGTGCTTTATCCACGATTGCGACTCCCGAGACACTCAACTCGATACCCCGCATTAACGCAAGGCCCCTAATCTCTTTGATAAATGAGAACTCCCCCTTGAGCTTCTCCAAAGAAGCCGCAAGATAATCGCCCATTTCCTGCGCATTTCTTAATAGGCCCTTTGATTTGATCACGTCAAAAACGGCTAGGGCAGCTGCGGTCACCAGCGGATTCCCTCCGTAGGTCGCCGCATGGGTTCCCGGCGTAAAGACCTCGGGCAATTTCCTATGCGCCACAAGAGCTCCGATCGGCACACCGCCGCCGAGAGATTTCGCCAGTGTCATGAGATCGGGTTCAATCCCGTAGTGTTGAAATCCGAACATCTTTCCCGTGCGGCCCATGCCCGTTTGCACTTCATCAAGTATGAGGAGCAGGTTTTTCTCGTCGCAGAGCTTACGGAGCCCGCGCATAAATTCCTGCGTTGCGACATGCACTCCCCCTTCACCCTGAACCGGCTCCAAAAAAACAGCGACCGTCTTGTCATTGATCAGGCTCTTCACCGAATCAAGATTATTGAATTCGGCATACACAAAACCCCCGGGTAAAGGCGCAAAACCATGCTTCACTTTGTCCTGGCCAGTGGCCGTAATGGCCGCCAAGGTTCGTCCGTGAAACGAGTTTTTCATCGAAATGATTTCATAGCGACCGCTTACGCTGCCAAACTTGCGCGCAAATTTCACGGCAGCTTCCGTGGCCTCGGCTCCGCTCGAGCAAAAAAAAGCACGCCCGTCAAAGGAGGCTTCCACCAGGGTACGCGCTAATTGGGCCTGCTTCAAATTGAAATAGTTATTCGGGACATGCAGTATCTTTCGCGATTGCTCTTTAATCGCATTGACGACGGCCGGGGGGCAATGGCCGAGGCCGGAAACCGCCCAACCGGGAAAGAAATCGAGGTACTCGCGATTTTCGATATCCCATACGCGCGACCCCTTCCCCTTGACCAAACAGAGGGGTGCCTGTGTGTAGGTGGGTAAAACGAACTTAGAATAGAGATTTTGAACGTCAGCTGTTTTCATGGAGCGAAAGCCTTCTAGACGATGATTTCGGTGCCGATTCCTCGGTCGGTGAAAACTTCCAGCAAAAGAGCATGTTCGATGCGGCCGTCAATGATGTGCGCCTTGCGCACGCCGCCTTCGAGAGCCGTAATGCAAGACTTCACTTTAGGGATCATGCCCCCTTGAATCACCTTTTTCTTTATCAGTTCCTCAGCTTCGTCGGCATGAAGGGACGAGATGAGGGAATCCTCGTCATCGGCTTGACGCAGAATGCCTTGCACGTTAGTAAGAACCATTAGTTTCTGAACACCCATGGCCACGGCGATCTTTGCGGCAGCATCATCAGCATTGACGTTGTATGTCTCGCCCTCATCGCCGCGGCCGACCGGATAGATCACGGGGATAATATTGCGGTCCGTCAGTTCTTTCAGCGGGAGAATATTCACGGACGTGACATCGCCGACATAACCGACATCACCGTGGTCCGTATGCTTGACAACATTTAAAATTCCGGCATCATGCCCTGAAAGACCTCTCGCTTGCGCTCCGAACCGATTTAGATCGTCAACGATACTTTTATTAATGTCGGCCAGCGTATCAACAACCGTGTCCATGGTCTCCTTGTCGGTAACCCTTAGGCCATGCACAAAGTTACTTTTGACACCCCTCTTCTTCAAGTTTTCCGTAATTGCCGGCCCCCCGCCGTGAATAAGGATCGGCTTAATGCCCACATAGTTCATGAACACCAAGTCATGCAGAACGTTGTTACGAATGCTCTCGTAGGTCATGGCGGCACCGCCGTACTTAATGAGAACTTCCTTGCCGCGGAATTTCTTGATGTACGGTAAGGCCTCGATGAGGATGCTGGCTTTGTCGACGTATTCTTGCATAAGCTTCACGAGTAGGCCGAATTGATCAAAACGTATTTGGTCGTCAGGTCAGACGTAATAAACTCGGCTCGCCCCCTTCCTTTACCGATGGCAACATCGATCGCGTATTCTCTGCGCCGGAGAACCTTTCTCGCCTTCGGGAGCTTTGATGCGCGGAGTATTCCGCCCGCCACAGTCGTCACATTGCCAAAAGATATATTTAGATGGTTCGGATTAAACTGCACGCCGCTTGCACCGACGGCTGCTGCGATTCTTCCCCAATTGGGGTCTGCACCCGCAAGCATAGTTTTAAAGAGCATCGAATTCGCAATATACCGGGCGGCCTTCTCCGCCTGAGTCGGGTTTTTGGCACCCCGCACTCGCAGCGTACAAACGTGAGAGACCCCTTCGCCGTCGCGCACCATCTCGTAAGCCATAATCCGACAGACTTCCTCTAGTGCATCCCGGAATAACCGGTAGTCTCGATCCACTTTATGAATCGTCTGATTCATGGCCAAGCCGTTGGCCAGCACAAAAACCATATCGTTTGTGCTCATGTCATTGTCGATCGCAATCTGATTGAACGTGTCGTCGGTCGCGTGCCGTATCGCCCGCCTCAGCATCGGTTTTGCAATAGAGCAGTCGGTGGTGATAAATGCCAACATCGTCGCCATGTTCGGGTGCACCATCCCCGAGCCTTTCGCTACGGCCCCGATCGTTACCTTCTGATCACCGATATAGAACGACAGCGCCATCTCTTTGATCCTCTTGTCCGTGGTCAACAAACCCCTCGCTGCAGCGTGACCGCCCTTTTCCTCCTCAGACAGCCGCCGCACCATGCGCTTAATTCCCCTTTTAAACCGTGTGATGGGAAACCGCACGCCGATCAGACCAGTTTGGGCAATGAGGATTTCCTCCCGCTCAATTTTCAGCAGCTGCGCCGCAGTAGCCACGGCCTCATCAACGGCTTCTCTGCCTTGAGACCCGTTGATGCAGTTGGCATTGCCGCTGGAGCAAAGAATGGCATGATGCCGCGCTTCGCGAACGGCACGCATGGAATAGAGTACCGGCCATGCCTTCAGACGATTTGTCGTAAAGGTTCCCGCCGCTACGCAGGGGGTGGGCGAATAGATGAGAGCGGAATCGTACTTTTTCCTGTTGCGCTTGATGCCGCAATGCACGCCGCTTGCAAAAAATCCCTTCGGGCTCGTGACCGTGCCTCCCCGCTTCTTCTCCCAAAATGGCTTTACCATGTTCTTAAACCCTCGTCTTCCTCGAACCCCATTCGAATGTTCATGTTTTGCACTGCCTGCCCCGAGGCCCCCTTGATAAGATTATCGATTGCCGTTATGACAATAACCCGGCCGGCTCGGAGATCCACGTTATAACCGATATCGCAGAAGTTCGTGCCCCTGACATCGGCCAGGGCCGGAAACACGTTTTCGCCCCGCACCCGCACGAACGGCTCCGCAGCATAGGCCTCTTTATACGCCTCCTTGATGACATTTGCCCGGACCTTCTTCTTCAGATCGAGGTAGATCGTGCTCAGAATCCCTCTTTGCACGGGCAACAGATGCGGCACGAAATTCACCCTCACCCCGTTGCCGGCAACATCCGAGAGAACCTGTTCGATCTCAGGAGTATGTTGATGCCTATTCACACGATAAGCGTAAAAATTTTCATTGACCTCACAGAACTGTGTTGCCGTAGTCGGTTTCCTTCCCGCGCCACTCACACCCGATTTCGAATCGATAATGATCGACTCCCGCTCAATCAGATCCTTGCCGAGAAGCGGCGCAATCCCGAGAATGGCACCCGTCGGGTAGCAGCCCGGATTCGCAATGAGATCCGCCTTCTGGATATGTTTTCGGTTTAATTCCGGCAGGCCATAAACGGCTTCTTTGAGCAAATGGACGGCTCGGTGTTTCTTCTGATACCATTTTTCATAAACATTCGGACTCTTGATACGAAAATCCGCCGAAAGATCGATGACCGTCTTACCGGCTCTGCGCAAACGAGCCGCGGTAGACATAGCCTCCGTATGGGGCAGACAGAGAAATGCAACATCCACGTTCCTTTTAATGCGGTCGAATGAAAAGGGCCGCACCTGCAACCCAATGTCCTCCGGGAGTCCGGGCACGAGCGTACGAACGGAAAAGGGCTGAGTCTTGCGAGTCGTCAGTTCCGTGAGATTTACGCCCGAATGCCGCAGAAGTATTTTAATTAATTCAATTCCCGTATAGCCGGTAGCACCGACTACGCCGCAACGTATCATTTTTCTTGAAACTCCCTAGGTTCCAGTTCCAGCTGTGGAGATTCGGTGATTATAAAAAATGCGCCTATCCATTGTCAATTTAATAAGTTACGCTGTTTTTTTATTGACTTTTTACCCACAAGAATCTACCCTGAGGGTCCATGGCCCCAAAAAACACACCGTCTATCGCCATAAATGCCAAGAAAGCCCTTAAGATCCGCTTCAACAAGAACGCCCTTCTGGAGGCCGCTCTCACCCACCCTTCATACCGTAACGAAAACCGCTGCCCGAAACTTGATAATTTCGACCGCATGGAGTTCTTCGGTGATGCCGTTCTCAACTACATCATCTGCCGGAAACTCTACACGCTCTTTCCGGACGCGGACGAAGGGCAGCTAAGCCGTCTCCGTTCCACGCTTGTCTCCAGAAGAATTCTCTCGCGCATCGCAAAAGATCTGGGCCTAGCCAATGTGATGCTGCTCGGTAAAAGTCTCAGACGCCAATCCGCCAGCGTAAAGTCCAAAGTCCTTGCCGACACGTTCGAAGCGGTCATTGCCGCTGTCTACCTCGACCAGGGTTTAGCGCGCGTCCAAAAGTTTATCTTAGACCATTTTACGGGCTACTTCGATGCCAAGCGCCTGCTCAGACTCGACCCCAATCCAAAAAGTCTTCTCCAGGAAATATGCCAAAAACACTGGCAGAAGCTTCCTCAATACGCCCGCAGCCAGGGCACTCGCGGCATTAAAACTGAGATTCGAGTTCGACCGGGAGTTAACATTCTTGCCTGGGGAAGGACTCGTCGTGCTTCGGAAGAAAAGGCGGCACGGCTTTTAATCCGAAAAATTCGTCAGAGATTTTCGCGGCCTTTGAAGAAAAGCTCTTCCGGCAAGAAGTGACCAAAGCTTTGGCGCGAACGTTCCGCCAATAGCGTTTTCATAAGACCCGGTACGATAGCGGGGTCGACTTTCAAGTCCGGATTTCCAAGCGGTCCGGATAATAGTAACGGGATGGGGCCAAAAGCTTCCGCCTCGGAAGCCTTCCAATTCATTGCGGCGTCTTCAAAAATCTGCTTCGCCAATGATGATTCCAGATAGACGCGCAATCCAAAATTGAGCATCCCATCCAAGGTCAACTCACCCTCGGCCTGAGCCCAGGCATCGTCAGAAACAAGGACAAGCTCCTCAGTCAACACCTTGCCGCCCTTGAGAAAGAATCGGGCCGTAACGTCGTGAAACGGGGTCGTCCCTGAAGAGTAGGTTGTAGCGCTGCGCAATTCCGGGACATTGCCAATGGCATCCAAAACATCAAAGGTGTAAAATTCACCGTTCGTGAGCGTGAAGGCGCCCTCTCCGAGAAGATGCTCTCTCCACTCAACGGGTCTGGTCCCCTGTCCGGTAAACGACATATCTAAGAAGAAATTTCCGTCAAGAACGCGCTTGGGTGCATCGCGTCGCCCGAGAAATCTCGCAAAGCTCAATCGGTTGATCGTCGAATGGGCCCAATAAATCGGGATCTCAGATGTCAAATCGAGCTCCCCTTGGACATCCACGTCACCATCATACGCATTAAACTTCAGCTCAGAAATCTTCCAGATGCGATCTTCGTATTCCAAAGCAAGTTCAAGATTTTGACACTGCGTCCCCTCCGGAAAACCATCCAGAAGAAATGTCTCTAACTCGCGACTTTCCAAAAAGCCTGCCCGTCCCCACCAGCCGTGAACAACATTTTTGGCAGCCTTGAGCACACGCACCGGTTCTAGTGATGGAGATTTTAGAGTTAATTTTGCCTTGCGGTCCCCTGCAATGCCGTAGACCGCTAAATCGAGCGCGATCGGCGCGCCGCCGATTTCAAACCGCGTGTCATTTAGTTCCAAGACAACGGAGCCAAAATCCAAGGCCATATTGACGTCCCGCACCCCCTCGCCATCCTGAGTGAGCACGTCAACGTTCTCTAGAGTCACATTCATCATCGTTTTTGTCTCATTGAGATTCGCCAACTTTCCCTCGAAGTTTGCAAGAACCTTGCCCTTGCCCCTCACTTGATAATCTGCGATGGGAGGAACAAGTGCCTGCCAACCCGCCAGAGAGAACTTGTTCGTAATAATATTGAGCTGTCCCATACCGGTTTTCATATCAAAGTTCTTCAGCGAGCCTTTCATCGTAACTTCCTTAAGGCGAACGGAAAAATCACCTGTGAGGACACTGCCCTCTTTAAGGATCGTCTCAAACGAAACGTTTAACGGGAAATCTTTCGGCTTTGAAAAATACCGGGAGTACGTCAACAGCGTCGGAGACAAATCCCAATGCGCATGCATGGACAAGTGCCCGGGCGTTCCCTCAAGCGTCATTTCCAACTGACTCTGCCCCGAAAAACCGATGTTATAAGGAATGACCCGCTGGAGACCGATCCAGTACTTAGGGATCATCTCAAGAGCGACGTTGGACGCCGTCACCGTCAACGCCTGTATTTCTCGGGTCCCTAAATGGATATTACCGTAAGCTTCGAACAGACCGAGCTGTGAGGTTACACTGGCTGATTCTATCAACAAGCTTTCGGCCTTTGGATCCCAAGTCAGCTGCGCCGCTCCCTCAAAGTCAATCGGCTGAGAGAGCAGGGATTTTTCTCCCCGCCGCAATCCATAGATCCATTGCTTCGCGTCCACCTCAACGGTACCCTTTGTTTCGGTTTCACGGGATATCTTACGAAACCCAAAATCAGCCGACACGGTTCCCTCTAAAACTTCCATGTAAGCGCTCATGGGTTTTCTCGAAAAAACAAAAGCTGCCGGTAAATCATTAACGGCAGCCTGAAAATCGAACGCAATCTCCGTCCAATCCCATTTCGAGGATTGACCGACGCTTAAAAAACCGCGCAAACTAAAACTTCCGGGAACGTCCGCCAGATCCCCCTTGACCTGAACCTTCATCCTTGGCCCGAACCGGAGGGGTTCCACAGTAACGCTCAAATTCCTTACGATAATATCCTCGTTGTCTGCCGGATCACTCGGCCTCAGACGAAGTTCGCCGCCGCGCACAGAAACTCCCGCAACTCCGCCGTGATCGCCCCACGCCGACCGTAGCGAAAAAACCACCGCCGCCTCCGGAGCTGTCAGCTCGGCGCCTTTAATACCAGGCAGCTTAAGCATCGGCAGATTCAGCTTGATGTCCTTGATAACCGCCAGAGGCTTCGGGGAGCGGGAAATATGCCACTCCCCCACCTGCATTGAACCACGAGTGATCTTCTCAATGGCTTGGAATATATGCCCCTCAACCACATCGGGCTTGATGAAGAGCGGGAACAGTAAATAAAGAGCTGCTGCGAGGACGAAGACTGCAGTTGTTATAGAAATAATGAGGCGTTTCATTAAGTTAATGAGTCTAGCATTTTCGCTAAAGGTTGTCTAACGAAGAGCTTCTTAGTAGGAACCCGACGAGGTCGATCCGAGAGGAGAGTAGTTGTAATCCTCGAGAAAACCCTGGCAACCCGCAGCGAGAACGGCGAGCACGACAACCAGGAAAACACCAGCAATTGTTTTTTTCATTAACGCTTGGTGTATTGAAAGCGCTTGCGCGCGCCTTTTTGTCCGTACTTCTTACGCTCTTTGCTACGGGGATCGCGAGTCAACAATCCATTGCGGCGTAGAATCGACCGCAAGGTGTCATTGTACTTCAGGAGAGCACGCGCAATACCTAGGCTCACAGCACCTGCCTGGCCCGCTTTACCGCCGCCATTGACGAGAGCACGCACGCCGAACTGTCCCTCAACCTGGGCTGCCTTCATGGCCCGCTCAACGAGCTCCTTGAGGTTACTGCGTTGAAGATATTCCATCACACCTTGACCATTGATATTAAAGCCCTTCTGGCCCTGAGAAATCCAAACGCGAGCAATCGCTTGCTTGCGGCGTCCGGTCGCGTAGAATCTATTTTCTGCCATAATCGCTATACCTCTAGGAGTTCGGGTTTTTGCGCCTTTTGACCGTGTTCGGCCCCGGCATAAACACGAAGACGGGTCAACATCTTCCGCCCTAATTTATTCTTGGGAAGCATTCGAGAAACCGCCCGCAAAATGATTTCTTCAGGCTTACGCTCTTGCAACCACTCAAAATTATAAGTTCTAAGACCACCCGGGTAGCCGGTATAGTGCTTGTATATCTTCTGGTCCCGCTTCCGGCCCGTAACATGAATTTTGGATGCATTGACCACGACCACCGCATCCCCTGACCATTGATCCTTGCAAAATACCGCCTTATCCTTGCCAATAAGGACCCTGGCAACTCGCGTGGCCAGACGCCCAAGCGTTTTGGCAGAGGCGTCTACCAAATAGGTTTTTCTCGCAAAGTCTTTCTCTACAGGTAAATAGGTCTTCATAGGTTCCTTCCAAAAAGAGTCCGAATTGTACCAAATCAGGACACCAGTGTCAATTACGAGCTTTGTGCCTAATATTTGACCTTCACCAGCGCCAAGCCCTCGGCAGGGCTCCCCGCCGGTGCCTTTCGACGGTCTTTAGACCTTAATAGAGCCCGAATATCCCCGGGATTCAGCTTCCCCCTGCCCACCGCGACCAGGGCCCCAACAAGATTCCGCACCATTTGGTACAGAAAGCCGTCGGCTTCAAAACGCAGGCGAACGAGCTCGCCCACTCGGCGAATCTCCAGGCGCTTCAAGGTGCGCACTGTCGATTTCGGTTCGGAGCCTTTACCCCGGGCGTTTCCAAAGGACCGAAAATCATGCCGCCCCACCAACAACCTCGCCGCGCGCCGCATTGCCACAAGGTTTAATGGCTGCGGCACATGGTAGCTTCGATATTTTCTGAGCGGCGATCTAACGGGTTCATTCCAAATGCTGTATTCATAAATCTTGGAAACGGCACTGTACCGAGCGTGAAAATCGGGGGCGACCTCGTCGACCGCCGTCACCGCGATCTCGGCCGGCAGTATTCCGTTAAGCGCCCGTTGCATCTCGGCAAGTTCCCGCAGGGATTGGGTCTTGAAATTAACCACCTGTCCGTGCGCGTGAACGCCTGTGTCCGTGCGCCCGCTTGCAGCTGCGATTTTTGTCTTGCGATTCAGAAGCTTGGAAAGGGCTTTCTCGAGCGATTCCTGAATGCTGATATGATGCGGTTGCTTTTGAAAACCATAAAAAGAGGCGCCGTCGTATTCTAGAGTGAGCTTGATGTTTCGCATAGACCGCTAGGCCGGGAACAGAACCTCTGCAATCTGTACCGCGTTCAGAGCCGCTCCTTTGCGTAATTGATCTCCGCTCACAAAGAGCGCCAACCCGTGTTCAATGCTTGGGTCAATACGAATACGTCCTGCCAGAACATCGTCTTTACCGGATGCATCGAGAGGCATGGGGAAATAATTCCGCTCCGGTTCATCCACCAAACTCACGCCGGGGGCCTGGCTGAGGGCCTCACGCGCGGCAGCAACACTGACGTCATGTTCAAACTCAACAAAGAGTGCTTCGGAATGGGCTCGAAATACGGGCACGCGCACCGTCGTCGCCACAACTCGAATGCTCTGGTCGTGAAAAATCTTACGCGTCTCATTCATCATCTTGGTCTCTTCCTCGCAAAATCCCTCTTTGCCAATCGCACTATTGTGCGAGAAAAGGTTGAAGGCAATCTGATGCGGAAACACTTCCACGGTTGGCTTTTTTCCGTCTAGCACCTGCTTGGACTGGGCCTGAAGCTCCTGCATGGCCCTTGCCCCGGCACCGCTGGCAGATTGGTAGGTCGCTACCACGATCCGCCGGATCCTGGCCAAACGATGCAGGGGAAATAGGGGCACGAGCATGATGATCGTAGAACAGTTCGGATTTGCGATGATGCCTTTGTGTTTATGAATATCTTCAGCGTTAATCTCCGGAATAACCAGCGGCACCTCCGGATCCATGCGAAATGCGCTCGTATTGTCTACCACGACGGCACCGGCTTTTACCGCATGCGGAGCCAACTCACGGCTCACCGATCCGCCCGCGCTCGACAAGACAAGATCCATTCCTGCAAACGAATCCGGCTTTGCCTGCTCAACCTTGTAATCCTTATTACGGAAGCGTATTTTTTTACCGGCCGACCGGGTCGAACCCAACACCTTGAGTTCGGAGACGGGGAAATTGCGTTCGGCAAGGATACTCAAAAGCTCCTGACCGACAGCACCGGATGCACCCAATATAGCGACTTTAACCTGTTTCATGATTATGCAATACGCTCCACGATCAGGTCTCCCATTTCGGAACAGCCGACCTGCCGCATACCCTCCTGGTAAATATCCGCCGAGCGAAAACCATCACCCAATGTCTTCTCCACGGCGTTTTCAACACTCTGACTTAATTCTAAAAGATTAAAACTGTGCTCCATCATCATGGCAACGGAAAGAATCGAAGCTAAGGGATTCGCAATATCCTTGCCGGCTATGTCGGGAGCAGATCCGTGCACGGGTTCATACAGCGCGCAGTGATCCCCAACGGAAGCAGAAGCCAGCATGCCTATAGATCCCGTGAGCATAGCAGCTTCGTCGCTCAGGATATCTCCAAACATATTATTGGTGAGGATAACATCAAACTGCTTGGGCTCGCGAATCAGCTGCATCGCGCAGTCATCGACGTAACGGTGATCCAACGTCACGTCCGGGTACCGCTTATGGACCTCTTCGACAACTTTGCGCCAAAGCTGGCTCGACTCCAGGACATTCGCCTTGTCGACAGATGTGAGGCGGCGCTTTCTGCGGCGGGCACACTCAAAAGCTTTTTCTGCAATACGCTCGATCTCAGGGGTTGTGTAAACCTCTGTATTAATTCCCTGCTCGCCGCGTCCGTCGGGCAATACGAAGATACCGCGAGGCTCCCCGAAATAAATCCCTCCGGTCAACTCACGGACAATTACGAAATCAATACCGCTTACGATCTCTTCTTTGAGGGTCGACTTTTTCGCCAGATCACCGAATACACGAACCGGCCGCAGATTCGCGTACGCCCCGAGTTCTCGGCGTAAACTCAAGAGGCCCTTTTCGGGCCGCTTTGACGATTCCAGGCCGTCCCATTTAGGACCGCCTACCGCACCCAAAAAAACGGCATCGGACTCCTTCGCCTGCTTAAGGGCCTCGGGGGTTACGGGAACACCGTGCTTGTCGATCGATACGCCGCCTATTAAGGCCTCTTCGATTTCGAATACGAGATGATGCTTCTCGCCCAGCTTGCGAACGACTTTAATTGCCTGTTCGGCAACCTCGACACCTATTCCATCTCCGCGAAAGACTGTGATTCGATACATGCATATATCCTTACGACTTTATCCTTAGTCCCTCTTGCGGACTCGAGGCCGAAGCGTATTCCTTGACCGGAATGCGTCCAGCGGCAAATGCCTTGCTCCCTGAGGAAACAGCTTCCTTCATGGCCGCAGCCATGAGCACGGGGTCGCGGGCTTGCGCAATCGCCGTATTCATGAGAACACCGTCGGCGCCTAGTTCCATACAGATACTGGCATCCGAAGCCGTCCCGACGCCTGCGTCGACGATGACAGGGCAGGATACTGCCTCCATGATAAATCTGAGATTCAGCGGGTTTTGTATCCCGCGGCCGGACCCGATCGGTGCCGCGAGGGGCATCACACAGGCGGCCCCTGCATCTTCGAGCCTTTTAGCCATAATAGGGTCATCGTTGGTGTACGGCATAACCGTAAAACCTTCTTTCACGAGAATTTTTGTCGCTTCCAAAAGTCCCAGCGTATCGGGCAGCAATGTCTTCGCGTCTCCGAGCACTTCTAGTTTAACCAAGTCTCCGATACCGGCGGCACGCGCCAGACGCGCAATACGCAGGGCATCTTCAACGCAATAAGCACCTGCGGTGTTCGGAAGAATCGTGTATTTGTCTCGGTCAATAAAATCCAACAATGTCTTTTCACGGGGATTGTCCAGATTCACCCGTCCGACCGCAACCGTAATCATGTCCGCACCGGAAGCCTCAAGGGCACGCACCATAATTTCCATGGTTTCGTATTTTCCGGTCCCTATGATCAGGCGTGATTTGATTTCTGTGTTTCCGATTTTTAATGTGTCTTTCATGAGTACGCCTACTTCCCCGAACTCTTGATGGTTCGCCGTTCGGTCATTTCATAGATTCGAATATATTTCTTTGCCGAGGCCGCCCAGGAATAATCGCAAGCCATCGCGTTCCTGACAAGCGCCGACCATTGGTCTGCGTTTCGATAGATCCTAAAACTCCGCTTGAGCGCGTGAACCAATTCCTTGGCGTTGTACCCTTCGAATGAAAACCCATTACCCTGACCGGTGCTGACATCGTAGGGATGCACGGTATCGGCGAGCCCACCCGTTGCGCGCACGACAGGAATCGTGCCATAGCGAAGAGCGATCATCTGCCCAAGACCGCAGGGCTCATAGTATGACGGAAGGAGAAAGAAATCGGAGCCGGCGTAAATGCGCTTTGCCATCTTGGCATCAAATACGATATGGACGCCAAACTGCCCCTTCTTTTTCTTTGCGATGTTACGCAAAACCTTATGGTACTTCTCTTCACCCGTCCCCAAGAGGACGAGTTGAAATTCTTCATTGTTCAATTCCTCTACCGCATCGACAAGAATATCGACACCCTTTTGATCTACAAGGCGAGAGACCATTCCAAGCAGCGGAATTTTCGGATCAACTTTAAAACCGTTTTCCTTTTGCAGGGCTGCCTTATTTTCCTTCTTGTTCACCACGCTGGCCGGCCCGAACTTGGCCGCAATGTCAGTGTCGGTCTCAGGATTCCACTCTTTATAATCGATTCCGTTAAGCACGCCGCATAGGCTGTTACGCCGCTGTGAAATCACCTCTTCTAGACCGCATCCAAACTCCTTCGTCTGAATCTCCTGGCTATAGCGTTCACTTACCGTGGTCAACATATCCGAATACACCAAGCCGCCTTTAAGAAAGCTAACCTTGCCGTAAAATTCCAACTTCTCCATCTTGAATTCCTGCCACCCCAGTCCTGTAGCCGGCAAAGAGTCCGGGGGGAAATTTCCTTGGTAAGCAAGATTGTGCACGGTAAAAATTGTTTTTGTTTTCTTGAAAATAGGGTCCGCTGCATAAACTGTTTTCAGATAAGCGGGAATGAGGCCGGTCTGCCAGTCATGACAGTGAATGATGTCCGGGGCAAAACCCTTAGCGCGGAGGGTTTCGAGGACGGCGCGCTGAAAAAAAGAAAAACGTCGGTCATTGTCGGGATAATCGCCGAGCGGCGTTCCGTACAGCTCATCACGGTTGAAAAATTCGGGTTGGTCGATGAAGAATGTCTGAACACCGCTGGCCTCGGTACGGCTAAAAACTCGGCAGTGCTCCTTCTCGCTACCCATCGGGACCTCAAGACGGTCTATGGCAACCTCGAACCCAGGCTTCTTGACGTCGATCTGTTTGTAGCGCGGCAGAAAGGTGAGCACTTCGTGGCCCAATGACTGAATTTCATGGCAGAGGGCTCCGGTGACATCGGCTAATCCGCCGGTCTTAGCATACGGCACTACTTCTGAGGCTACAGATATGATTTTCATGGGAGTGACATATTTTCTAGGTTATTTCGATAACGCAGTTCCAAGACCCGAATGCGTTGGGGACGCATTTGACGGGGCTTTGGTCGTTATGCCATGTATCATCGATCAGAAATCGGTACTCGTAACACCCTGGGGCCAACTTGAGCTTTACCGTCCATTTCCCTTTCTTATCCCTCTCGAGGGGGTTGTCAGAAGGGTTCCAGTCGTTGAAGGTCCCTGCCAGTTCGACCTTATCTGCCTGTGGCGCGTAAAATTGAAATACGACCTGTTTGTCTAAGCTCTTATTTTTATTAGTCTTAGAAACATCATCTCGCGGCATAATTGGGCACTTTCTGAGAAAAACATGTAAGTATATAACACAAGAAAGCCCTTGCCAAGAGTGAACTTGTGGCTATAATGACCGCTTATGCGGACCTGTACTATATGCAATAAAAAGCCCATTGTGGGGAGATCCATTGCCCGTCGCGGTCTCTCGAAAAAGAGCGGTGGTGTGGGTAAAAAGACCACCGGAATTTCGCGTCGGCGGTTCTTCCCTAACCTTCAGCGCGTCCGAATTCGTCTTGCAAATGGGACGGTAAAGCGCACCATGGTATGCACAAGCTGTATTCAGGCCGGCAAGGTTCGGAAGGTCATCGGAAGCCGTAAGCTCACGGGCGTCGCGGCCTAATTTCCCGAACCTCCAAGATCAAATAGTCCTCTCCGCTTCTTTCCTTTCGCTTAACTGAATAGCATAAGTCACACGCGCTTCCCTTTTTTAACCCCAAACACCCCTTCGGATCTTCCCGCATTTCGGGTGTCCAGTATCGATCGGGCCAAACGGCTTCAAGACAAACACCCCCTCCCGTAACATAGAACTGGATGGTCTGGTAGCGCGAAAGCGTCGGCGCTGTATGCAACTGCAAATCGGTGGTCCGGAAAAGAGGCCGCGCGTTACCCGCCCCGTGCGGTTCCAGCAATTCAAGTTCCTGCACAAAGGTTGTCGTAAAGTCTTCGAGACGAATGTCGAGATCTGCTTCGAACGTACGCGCCGTTTCATTCCATTCCATAACGTCGCGGACGAACTCGTTAACACGTTTGCGGAGCAATGGAATTTTTGCTTCAGGAATAGTCAGCCCCGCCGCCTGCTCATGCCCTCCGAATTCAGGGAGAATATCTTTACATGTTTCCAGAGCGCGGAAGAGATTAAAACCCCTTACAGATCGGCCGGAACCTTTGCCCACTCCATCTTGAATCGATATGACGACTGCCGGCCGGTGATATCTGTCCACCAATCGTGAAGCCACAATACCGATAACGCCGGGATGCCACCCTTGCCCGGCAATAATCAAAACACGGTCACGGTTAAAATTAACGGATCGCTCCACTTCACGGATGGCGTCTTTGACAACCTGACGCTCTTCCCGCTGCCGGACTTTGTTTTCCTCGTTGAGCACTGCTGCAAGACTCGCAGCTTCACGCTCATGGTCGGTGATTAATAAGCGCAACGCAAACTCCGGCGAACTCATCCGCCCCGCCGCGTTGATCCTGGGGCCCAAGACAAAGCCCAGGTGAGAAGCATTGAGACTACGGCTTCGAATATTGGAAACCTCGAGCAATGCGGCGATGCCCGTGTTTTTGGCGGCTGAAATTTTCTTCAGCCCTTCCCGCACCAGAACCCTGTTCTCATCAATGAGCGGCGCTACGTCACACACGGTTGAAATCGCCGTCAAATCTAACAGCTCGTGTGCCTTAGTGCCAAGGAGGGCTTGGCTCAATTTATAAGCAAGTCCTCCGGCAGACAGTTCTTTGAATGGATACGCGCAAGCCTCTTGGAGAGGATTCAATACAACCGTTGCGTTCGGCTGACCCTGGCTGGGTATCTTGTGATGATCTAAAATAATGGTATCGATGCCGAGGTTACGCGCTAACTCGATCTGGCGATGCGCCGTAATTCCGCAATCCACGGTTACAAGAAGCGTGACACCGTTCGCGTGAGCATCGCGAATCGCGCGTTCGCTGACACCATAGCCATCCTCTTTGCGGTTGGGCAAGAACACACGGGCCGAGGCGCCAAGTTCTTCGAGAGTTCTCATGACAATCGCGGAGCCCGTGATTCCGTCCGCGTCGTAATCACCGTGAATCAGGATTTGCTCCCGGTTTTCGCAGGCCTTTTGGACGCGCGCCACGGCTTCACGCATCCCGTACATGGCCATCGGGTCATGAAGGGTATCGAGACCTGCGTCAAGAAAACGAGAAATGGCTGCGGGGTCGGTAAAACCGCGTTTGGCAAGAAGCTTCAGGAGTATGGGGCTAAGCTCAGTCTCTGCGGCAAGCGGGCTCAATGAGCCTTCCAGTCAACGATCAACGAATTCGCCACGAATATCGTTGAGTAAACGCCGACCGAAAATCCCACCAGAAGGATAAAAGCAAAATCGTTTATCGCGGTTCCCCCGAAGATAAACAGCGCCAGCGCAGCAAGCAACGTCGTCACGCTAGTCAGAATCGTACGAGACAGCGTTTGATTGATGCTTGTCTCCACGATTTTCTGAAACGGTTGTTTGCGCATAAGCTTCAAGTTGTCACGAACACGGTCAAAGTTAACGATGGTGTCGTTGACCGAATAACCCATGATGGTCAGAATTGCGGCGACGGTCGGGATATTGATTTCTCTGCCGCAGAGGGCGTAAACACCGAACGTAAAGATCGTGTCATGCAGAAGCGCCGCAACCGCCGCCAAGGCAAACTTCCATTCAAAGCGCCAACCCAGATAGATAAAGATCCCGAGACAGGCCCATAAGATTGCCAGGAGTGCCTTTTTCTTTAATCCCACACTCACGGTCGGACCGATTTGATCGACTCGCAAAAACTCAAAGCTCCCCTCGCCTCTCATATCGCGAGCGACTTTCTCGACAACCTTCGTGTCCTGGTCAGAAGTCTTTACGATAAATTGATTCTCGTCCAATGCCCCAAAGCGCTGCAACACGATACCCTTGGCATCCTCGCTCTGAAGCCGACTGCGAAAGTCAGCTATCTCGACGGACTCCGCAAACTGAATCTGCGCCATGGTCCCACCCGTAAACTCCACACCATAATTTTCCTGACCGCGGCCGAGAAAGGTCACAATACCCAGCACCAACACCACGAGCGAAAAACCATAGGCCAAAAACCGGCCTTTGAGAAACGGAATGTGGGTAACCCCGATGAGTTTCAGCATCTTCAGATTCAGCTTCGCGTTTTTCTTGGAAAGGTAATCGAAAATGACGCGCGTAACCAGAAGCGCCGAAAACATGCTGGCCACGATACCGATCGAGAGGGTCACCGCAAACCCTTTCACGGGCCCGGTGCCGAAAATGAAAAGAATCAAAGAAGTCAGCAGAGTCGTAAGATTAGAATCAAAAATAGCCGAAAAGGCCTTATGATACCCGGACGAGATCGAAGCCCGCGGCGTCTTTCCCGTTTCTTCTTCTTCACGTATCCTTTCAAAAATTAGCACGTTGGCATCCACGGCCATACCGATTGAGAGGATAAACCCCGCAATACCCGGCAGAGTCAGGGAAGCATGAAGCGCAGCTAACGCACCAACGACTATAATCGCATACAGAATCAATCCGAGATCCGCGACGACCCCGGCCAGTAAATAGTAACAGGGCATAAAAAGAATAATGAGCACGGCACCTACGATGCCTGCTTTCACGCCCTTGCGGATCGAATCCTGCCCGAGACTCGGACCGACAGTTCGTTCCTCAATGATCTTAACCGGTGCGGGAAGAGCACCGGCGCGCAATACAAGCGAGAGATCGGCCGATTCATCAACGGTAAAATTACCCGAAATCACGGCTTGGCCGTTGGGGATGCGGTCACGAATTACGGGAGAGGAATGCACATTGCCGTCGAGAACGATGGCAAGCTGCCGCCCGACGTTCTCGAAGGTCACCTTATCAAAGGTCTTAGCACCCTCTTTGTCAAACTGCAGCTGGACATTGGGTTCGCCCATCTGGCCAAAGCCGACCCAGGCATTGGTGAGATGCTCTCCCGTAAGAGCAGCATCTTTAACAAGCAGAAGTGATGTAGACCCCGTCGGGCCTTTCATCTCCTTGTACTCAAACCCGTCAGGGATATTGCCCTCTTCAGCCTGCTGTAAGAGTTCTACATCATCGGAAACAAGCTTGAATTCCAAATGGGCAGTCTTGCCGACTACGTCCTTGGCACGATCGCGATCGGTAACACCGGGTAGCTGAACCACGACCAGATACTGGGCCTGCTTTTGGATGACCGGCTCCTGCACGCCGAATTCGTCGATACGGTTGCGGATGATCTCCACAACACGCTCAGTGGCGTCTTCACGCGCTTCCTCGGGAATCTTGTCAACCTCAACCTGCAGAAGCAACTGCATACCCCCCTGCAAATCGAGACCCAGGTTGATCTGCTCAGCGGGAGGATAGGCCCGCCAAAGCGCAAACCCGGTGACGAGAACGATGAGGAGGACCTTCCATTTGTAGTACCTGTCCATGCTTACCCTTGCTGTCTTAGTCCGGTGACGGAGCTCTTGAGGATCTCCATTTTAACGTTGTCGCTGCCCCCCGTCTTAATAACGAGGTAATCATTCTGTATGCTGGTGATAATGCCGATTATGCCACCCGAGGTGACGACGCGGTCGCCCTTCTTTAAGTTTTCGACCATCTTTTGAAGTTGTTGACGCTGTTTCTGCTGGGGGCGGATGAGCAGAAAATAGAAGATCCCGAACATCAAGATAAGAGGCATAAAGCTGACAAGCGGATTCGGGGCGCCCTGGCCCTCTGCGCCTCCCCCGGCCGCTGCGTAGGCAATCGATTCAAACATGGAAAAACTCCTTAACGTTTTTGCGGATCAAACCGCTTTTTAAACTCTCGGCAATAAGATTCAAACTTACCGTCGCGAATCATTTGGCGAAGATCCGCCACCAGCTTCACAAAAAAACCAACATTATGTAATGATAACAGCTGCGGCCCAAGCATCTCTCCGGCATTAAAAAGATGCCTCAAATAGGCTCTTGAAAAATTTGCACACGCGTAACACGGGCAGCTTGAGTCGACCGGAGCGGAATCCGTGCTGTACTTCGCGTTACGAACAGAGACTAACCCCTCCGCGGTGAAAGCCGTTCCGTTACGCCCGTACCGCGTCGGATTCACACAGTCAAACATGTCCGCTCCCACGGCCACGGCATCCAAAAAATCCAACGGGGTCCCGATACCCATCAGGTAGCGTGGTTTTCCCGCAGGAATTTTCGGCACCACGGCTTGCAGGATACGCTGAGTATCGGTCTTATCTTCACCTACACACAGACCGCCGAGAGCGTACCCATCGAAACCGATCTCAACCGTTCTCTCCAGCGACTCCAGGCGAAGGTCCTCGAAGAACCCTCCCTGAACAATTCCGAATAACGCCTGCTCCTTACGCCGGTGATGTTTCTTTGCGCGCTTTGCCCAGCGGAGCGTCAACTCCATCGATTCGCGAATTCTCTCGCGATCTTTTGTGGGCGGCGGACATTCGTCAAAGATCATGGCGATATCACTCCCGATGGCCTCCTGCACCTCAATGACACTTTCGGGGGTGAAAAAGACTTCCTTCCCGTCAAAATAAGAATGAAACCGAACCCCATCCTCGGTAATATCCCGCAAACGGCTCAGAGAAAAAACCTGATAACCGCCGCTGTCGGTGAGTATGGGTCCCGGCCACCCCATAAACTGATGAAGGCCGCCGAATTTTTTGATTATATCGATTCCCGGTCGGATGTAAAGATGATAGGCATTCCCCAAAATAATCTCGGATCCGACCTCTTGAAGGTCCCGCGGCGTAAGGGTTTTTACCGTGCCCTGGGTTCCAACCGGCATAAAAACAGGCGTCTCAAAGATGCCGTGGGGCGTCGTAATACGGCCTACGCGAGCCTGAGTCGCCACATCCTCGAAAAGAACCTCAAAACCAAAATCGGTTCCGCGAGCCTCTTCCGCTCTGTCATTTTCTGGATCCAACGTCTTCATAGAATCAACATCGCGTCTCCGTAGCTATAAAAACGGTAACGTTCACGTATAGCCACCTCATAAGCATTAAAAAGTTTTTCGCGCCCGACGAACGCGCTCACGAGTAAAAGCAGTGTGCTCTTCGGAAGATGGAAGTTTGTAATTAGACCGTCGACACACCGAAACTCATAGGGCGGATAAACAAAGAGCCGTGTCTTTTCCTTTTTGGCCTTGAGACGGCCGTCTTCTCCGACTGCCGATTCGAGCGCGCGCGCTGAGGTCGTCCCGCACGCAATAATTCGCCGCCCACTCTCGCGTGCCCGATTGAGGCAGGCAGCAGTTTCTTCGGAAACCTCAAAGTATTCGGCAAACATGCGATGACTCGAAACATCTTCTACCACGACGGGTTGAAAAGATCCATAACCAACGTGAAGCGTTACGAAGACAATCTCGACACCTAGGCCCCACAACTGACTCAAGAGGTCGCAGTCGAAATGGAGTCCTGCAGTCGGCGCCGCAACCGCCCCCTCCTTTTCGGCAAATACAGTTTGATAATTCTCCCTATCCTCCGGGGTGTCCGCTCTTCGGATGTAAGGCGGCAATGCCATATGTCCTATTTGTTCGAGACACTCCCGGAAATTGGCGTCGCGGAACTCGAGCGATCTTACTCCAGACCCCTCGCGCGCCTCGTCGGTCACCTCGGCTTCCATGCGCGACCCATTTTCACCGAATTGAATATGGCTTCCTTTACGAATTCGTCCGGAAGGTTTCACGAGCGCTTCGAAAGATCGCCCCTCCGCACGCTCAAGCAAAACAACCTCAACCTTAGCGCCCGTGCTCTTTCGGCCAAAGATTCTTGCCGGAAAAACCTTGGTGTTGTTTAGAACCAAGACATCTCCGGCTTTCAAAAATTGGCTCAGTTCTGAGAAACGGCTGTGTGAGAGTTCGCCGCTTCCACGCTCGACCCGAAGCAGCCGTGCCTGCGTACGCTCCCTAACCGGATACTCGGCGATGAGTTCTTGCGGCAGGGTGTAGTCGAAATCACTTAGCGTTAACATACCTTTTGGTCTCTGCTAACCGTCTTAGAGCTTCTCCCCCTTCAAGATCTCCGGCACCGGCTTGGCATCAATGCGAAGCCCGCCGTCATGCTCTATGTGGAGTGTGTAGATAGAACCCGGCAGGAACATAGATCCCGGGGCTTCTATCTGAGCATTTTTTATTCCTGAGCGCTCGCGAAATTCTGGATCGAGCGCATAACGCCAGAATTCCTCCCACAGCTTCTGCTCAAACACGGATGGGGCATTGCTGGTGCGATACCCGGCAGGAACACCTTCGACTTGCGTAATATTAAAAGACTGTGTATTTTCTCCATCTAGAACGAACGCTTTCATAAACAGATAACCGCTCTTGCCGCGCAAACGGTCCCCCATTTTGACTAACTTATCATCAAAACGAATAACCAACGACTGAAACTGAATAATGTTTCCTTGGAAAGTGAAATACTTCGGCAGAAGAGGTTCGCCGTTGACGTCGTATTCGAGGAACTTGATCGTGGTCTCGACCTTCCGGGTTTCTTCTTTGTACTCCCCGCGGGTCACGAGAACTTCGGCAATGCGCGTATCGCGCGAAAGGCGATCGATCATCTCGCGGAGGATGCGCTCTTCCTCAATCCAACGATTCACCCAGAAGGCGCCGGCAATGAGCGTGGAGGCTATGACAACCGTCGCCACTCCGTTGAATACATGTGTAAGCTTCAGCGATTTCATAAGTGCCATAATTAATAAGTGCGCCCGAGTGGGGTCGAACCACTAACCTTCACCTCCGGAGTTAGACGGTATGCAAATCGGGCGGTGAAGTTTTCATTTTTGCGCCTAACTGGGGTCGAACCAGTAACCTCAGCCTCCGGAGGGCTGCGCTCTATCCAGTTGAGCTATAGGCGCAAGAATGAAATTTATAATTCTTTGTATAATAGCAAGTTACGACAATTTTTGAAATGGATTGTTTAAACGGGATTGCGATGCCGCGCTTTTAGTCTCGGTCTCTTTGCATACAGAGTTTCATCATCAAAACAGTTTTTTATATTCATCACCCGTTTAACGTCCTTTGCATATAGTCTCATATTTGCTTGCATATAGTCTCATCTTCAAAATCGGTATACTTCACGCATACCTCTTTCGATTTCTGAGCCTTATTTAATACTTCTAGGTCCGTAGAGGATGGGCGTTGTCATTGAAGAAGATATTCTGAAGTTCCTTGTAAAATTAGGCTTCTGGCTTGCGGCCGCGGGCTGGTACGCGTTCTACTTTGAAATGGCCTTCAGCAATTTGCTCCCATTTTACTTTACGCGTCTTTTCAAAAAATGGTATCTGATCCTTATGGATAAGCGTATATTCACCCACATCCCAGGCTTCGATTTTCTTTGCTTTAATCGCATCTCGTATAGCCTGTGCCGAAACATCGCATTGTTTGGCAACCTGAGCTACAGTTCGCCAGTTTTTTAAAGGATTTTTCTTTGCCATTCCCCTGTCCTGCCTACTTTGCTCATGCAAAGTATTTTATCATAATAAACTCTTTGCTGTCGCAAAGATTTATTAAGAATTTTTGAAAAGGGAGTTAGGCAACTTTCAATGACTTTTTTTGATATACCTTGGCGTTGCCAATCAGAAGATCCAAAAGCGCCTGCTTATGGATAAGGGTATGACCAATAACAAGCTTCGGACAGGCTTTCAACTTCCGATAAAATTGCGCCCGACTTCCTGGGAATTTTCGGAATGCTTCATCAGAAGGTAAGTAATTTTCAACAATGTTCATGATTGCCTTTTTATCATATAAGAATCTCTTTACATCAGTATTTTCTTGTTCCTCCTGAACAGCGATCGCTTGTTTAAGAGCCCATACACGGAGATATCGTGCATCCAATTTGAATGCTGATAAGAGTGAAAGCGCCTGTTTTTCAGTCAGAACATTTTCCATATTTATATTATTTTGTTGGTTACTTTTAGCTTCTATGAGCATCTCGTATGCCTTTTTAACATCTTGAACACTTCCCGGGCGAGCGAAAGTCAATGAGTCGAGTAGACGAAAGAGATCTTCTTTACTAATGCTGTCAAAAAAAGCTTCTTTTCTCCCTTTCTGATAAAGCTTTTTGTATTCTTTCATCTCAGCAAGGGGATTGTTATGAAAGTAAATTTTCTCAAAAGTTTGAAAGTCGGTGTGCCCTAATCGTTGTTGCATAAGAATGAGAGGCACGGCTTTGCCATACGGCTCAGTATTTAAAGTAGCAAGAGTGTGCCGAAAAGTATGCGGTGAGGGCTTTTTGCCTTTAAAAGTATTAATTTTGAGCTCCCGGCAACAACTAGAAATAACTCCTTCAATGCCCTTAAGTTTAAGCGGCTCACCTGTGAGAGATATAAAAAGATGGTTTGTTTGAGGATTAAGTTTTGGTCGAATTTCAATCCATCGTTTGAGGAGAATAACGGTTTCCTCAAAAAGAGTTGGAATAATCTTATCCTCTTTATCTCCTTTCAAATACGCCTTTTTAACAAAGAATTGATATCTTCCATCAGTCAACGTTTTCGCATCTTCGACTTTTAAATGTCCGATTGCACCGGCTCTCAAGCCTGTATCATAAATCGTTACCGCTAAGCATCGATTACGAACTTCTTTATAGTCATTCCAATCTATCGAATCAAAATTTAATAGCTTATCCATTTGATCCGGCAGAACAAAGTCGTCCCTAATTTTATTTTTTCGCGGTTCAAGCGGAAAATTATCAAAAGGATTATTTTTCAAAAGACCAAGATCAATACCATTTCCTATTACGGAAAAAAGGTGCAAAAGGTAATTCTTGCCTGCTTCGCTTTGATTTTTTTTACGATAAATGTCGGTGATTGTTCCGAGGTCAGACGTTTCGATATTCTCAATTCCTTTTTTGTTAAGAATATCAAGCATCGTTAACACAGCGGCTACGCGAACCTTTCTATTGTAATCGCTTAATCTTCTTGCTTCGCGCTTTACCTGATAACGGAATTGTTCTCGCCCCAAAGCGGCCTCAAAGTATTTTTTCGAGGCATCGATAGCCCTTCCATCATTCTCGTATTGGATCAGCAAATTCTGCGTGATCTTAGATATGCTAAGAAATCTCTTATATTTGAAGTATACTTTTCGTTCTAAAATCTTTCGCGACACTAAATGCCGCTGATAAAAAAAGTTGTTTACGAGATAACGTATCGCATCAACTGTTCTATTAAGCTGACTTTTCGCATAAGGCTTATTATATTTGTTCTTAAGCTTATCTTGGAATGCAGCTCTAAATCCTTCAAAAAACGACTCATCAGGCATAATCTCGGCAAGGTTAGTTGTTGAAGCGAAGCGTTCGAGTACGTTAATTGGAACAAGCACCTCAAAGTGTTTCTTTTTTGAGGATGCAATCGGAAATAATGACTCCGCCGCTTGCTTCAAATAAATAATAAACTGTGCCGTTTCAAATGGCGTCTTCGATGGCGGTATTTCGAGAGTATATGCGTCTGCGTATTTATTAACATTATTGTATTGCATAGTTTAGTCGCTAAGAGCTCAATTCCTTTTCATTAATTGTTTTAGACAATAATCGTTTAAGAATTAATAGACCTTTTAAATCATCCTGCTCCTCTCTTTCTTTACTGACAGCTTTTACGAATGACATATAAGGTTCCAAGAGTCTAAAAGCCACCGAATGGCCACGGCTATATGATTCTATAACACCGGATTTACACAGCCACTTTCGCCACTTTTTCACCGCCGCCACAGAGGCATCATATTTTTTTGCCAATGCTGCATAAGTAGTCTGATAAATTCCTGAACGGTTCATATTTTGAACAATGTTAAAAAAGAGAAACCAAGCCGGACCAATTTTCCCGCGCTCTCCTGGCGTTTCGAAGAGGAACTGCATAAAAGCAACCCTGGTGTTACCCCCTTTATTGGGCCACTTGAAAGTTTAGTCCCCCGGGGTTTTGGGTTGATGAAAATTGTTTCGTGAACTCGCTGGGCGTCAGGCCCTTGAGCGAGCCATGCGGTCGAAATTCGTTGTAATCCTGCCGC
>JAUYMS010000047.1 GCA_030698625.1 Candidatus Omnitrophota bacterium
TTGCTTTGCTCAAGCTCCACCGTGCGCAAATGCTGGATGATTTCTTCTGAGGTATGTTTCTTCCTTGGCATGTCCCTGTCCCTTTCGGTTATGACTCCAGATTAGCATATCGTCTGGACCCGTTTTACCCGGGCAGGTCACTGCCGTCCATCGGATTGTAGTTCTCCAGAAAACTCCCATCCGCCTGCTGACCCTTAAGGAAGACTTCGATGATCTTGTCGGCACCGTTTTTAAACTTCTCCTCGCCGGTCAGTTCATACAGAAGCACATCGCCCCACAAGGTGTTGGCAAGAGCGCGAGCGGGCGCAACATCGGGATGCTTCGCATACGTGAACGGCTCGGAAAGAAAAAACTCTCCAACTTCCAAGGCCACATCACGAGCGCGTTCGTCACCGGTTATATAGTGGTAGAGAATAAGACCCCACACATTGGTGTGACTCGCCTCATCGCTGCGCCCGCCCCAGTGGTCTGCATTGTGCCGGTGCATCGAACCTACCTGAGAGTAACTCTTATCCAGAAGATTTTTCAATCGCGGGTCATTGGCAATCGTGTCGTAGTGAATGGTGTCTACGTCCATGATGTGCCGTGCGAGGTTTTCACCAAACTCGAAATACTGCCAATTCCCGCTCCGCGCAAACTGCAAAAGCGCACCCGTATGCGTTCCCGACCCTTCGCAGTTGTACCAGCCCCATCGCCCGACGGGATGCCAGTCGTACTCCGGGTACCACTGATCGTCATCCTGATTGCGGTGCCAAGACAGCGTATCTCCGTAATCAAGCATGCCGTACCACCTATTCTGAATCGGCGGCCTTATTGCCCATCCGAATAGTTGCTCCAGCAATGATTCCTGCCGCTCGTAACGCGGATCCACCGGAAGCAGCCGCCCAAGGGCCCCCGTTGCGTCCACCCAATACGGATTAGGCCGGATCAACAAACGTTCCTTAAAAGCTTCCGCCAATTCTGTCGTAAGTTCTTTCGGACTGCCAGGAGAGTGAAACCCGATGAGGATTTAATGGGTCTTGCCTAAACCGAAGGCACTCCCTCTTGCCGCCGCGCCCACACCCAATGCCGGCGGAGTCGTCTTCAGATCAAGTTCCCCTGCTTCTGCGGGCCACAGGTCCACGATGACCTCCTTCTTCCCGTGATCCACGCCTAACGCCTTCGGGAAAAGCTCCCGGAAGTCTTTGACTGCGACCGTTATTCCGCTTTGCTCATCGGCAACTTGAATCCAGCCGGAAGCCAGGGCGTTGGTCGGCATCATGACATCGTCCGTTTGAACCACAGTCTGGTCCCACTTCAGCTGTGCGACGCGAATCGAGTTACCGCCCTGAAACACCAACGGTTGACCGGGTGCCAAAACACCCGTTTTGACTTCAGGAATTCCCTGAAAACTGAGCTGATACGGCAGACGAAAACCGAAACTTTGAATCGTTTCATTTTCCGGCAGCTTCAGAGATTCGTACTCCAAAAACTGTTTGTTCGCGGGATACCCCGTGTAAATCAATGTGTGACTGAGCTTGACATAACCTCTCCCCGAGTAGAAGTAATAACGCAGAACCACCTTGCCGAAACGGTCCTTGCCCTTCATCGCCTGAAACCAGCCGCTGGCTTTGACCACGACCCGGTAGGGACCCTGCTCCTCAATCTCTATCTTGTAGTCCTCGCCGGTAACGTCGGTGCGAAACTCCGTGTCGTTATGTGTGAGCACCAGCGGTGCCGCAGAAACCAGCAGTTCATCTTTATCAAACATGCCGTCTGAGTTTTTGTCGACATAGACCTCGTCAAAGAGTGTGAAATTTTGCTTACTCAGCTTAACGCGCATCGGCCCCGTGCTGATGAGAATATCCTCGCCTGATTCCTGGGCATGCAGATCGGTACTAAAATCAATCGTGTTAATATTCTGGCCATATTCAAGCACGAACCCCTGCCCCTCCCTTGGCCCCAAGGTCAGAGGGAAAGAAACGCCGAGCCATTTCACAGAACCGTCCGTCCAGCGCGAGAGAACCCGCGCCTGAAACTGCAGGTCCCGTCCCTGGCTGTCGCGAACGCGCATTTTCGTCACATTGGTTTTCTCACCGAGCGGCATAGGGACACCGCCCTCTACAGGGCATAAGGCGCACATCGCATTGGTTTCATTGGCCACAACAAACGGAATGCGCACAATATTCCCCCCGCCCTGAGTGTCCACAGCCATCCATGCGGGCTTGCGGTAAGCAAACCCATAATCGAGCGGCTTAACGGGCCGGATCTTCAGCGGAACAGCGGTTTCGGCTGCGCGGCGCTCAATATCGCGGTACCCTCTCAAAAGGAGTTTGAGATCATCGAGGTAAAACTCTTTCTCACCCTTCATCTGCCACGCAAACAAGGAAAACTGGTCGATTCGCGTGATGTCAAGAAAGGCCCCGATTTTCTCTACCGGAATCTTAAATTCCTCGCCGCCCGAAGCCGGCACGTGGATATCTTCTTTGAAGTACCGGCCGTTTTGATCCTTGACCTGCAGGATCAGCTTTTCGCTGACTCTCTGCGGGTTAAAGATATAAAAGCTCAGGTATTCAAATGAGCTCCAGTCCGAGACACCTTTTTTGCTCGTAAAGTAATCTTCAATCTGCACCGCAGCAACGTCACCGCCGCCATAGAGAGTCATCTTTGCCGACTGCGCCCCCGTCGAAACGTGTGTCACCGACGGTTTCATCGTTGCCGACACGACCGACCACGCCTTCATGTCATCAACCTGCTCGAAATCCGATAACACAAAACTACCGTCCCGCTGTAAGCCCGGGACAGGAATCACGGGAGCAAACAAGAACCGGATCAGTGAAAAGTTGCTGCCGCCGGCACCTAACCCGAGGTTAGAAGGATCCCCGCTCACCGAACCCGGCGAGCTAAAAAAGATAAGACCTCCGCCAACCGCCAGACAAACCAAAACGACGATGATCTTCAACTTCGTATGCCTGCGGCGGCGGCGCTTGTGTCCTGAAGACGGCCGCGCAAATTTGACGCGCAGAGTCAGCCACAATAGGCCAAACGCCTCGCCAAGTTTCTTTTTAACTTCGTTCAGTTCACTCATCGCGCGCACCCTTCATCACTTTTTGGTATAAACTCGCGGTCTCAAACACCATGCTATCCAGACCGAACCGTTCCTCAGCAATGCGGCGGCCCTCTGCTCCCATGCGCGCCGCCCCGAGCCTGTCCAGAGCAAACCGCTTCATCGCGGCCGACAACGCACCCGCCTCGCCGACATCCACGAGCATCCCGGTCGTACCTTCCGTTACGAGTTCCGGATTTCCGCCCACGCGCGTCGCAATCACGGGCTTCCCCGCCGCCATTCCTTCCAGAATGACATTGCTGCAACCCTCATAGATCGAACTCACGACGACCGCATCGAGCGACGAAAAGACGGGTCCTACATCCGTTTGACTCTCCACAAAATGCACGTGATCGGCCACGCGCAAATCCCGCGCTAAGTTTTTGAGGTCGTGCTCTAACGGTCCGCTGCCGACAATGACGAACTGCACATCCCTGAATTCCTCCAGCACATAGGCCGCCGCACGAATAAAGGTGGTGTGGTCTTTGACAGGCGCCAAACGCCCGACGATGCCAAAGACGTAATCTTTGGGCTTTATCTTCAAACGGCTCCGCAATTTTCCGTCGGGAGTTCCCGTCACAAATTTCGAAAGGTCCAGCCCGTTGTAAATACGCGTGATCTTTTCGGGTTTAATCCCCTCACGTTCTGAATACACCCGCCGGATAGCCTCGGCATTGGCCGTATAAGCTTTGGTGATATATTTGAGCAGTCTGTCCACTGTTACATAGTGAGACGGTTTATCGGCGTCCACACTGCGAATGGCACAGAGGATGTTTCTCACTCCCGCAAACCAGGCGCCCACCCGGCCGTACATGCCTGCCGTAAACAGCCAGGTCTGGACGATGTCCGGCTTTCGAGCGCGAATTTCTTTGTAGACCGCCGCGAGCGTATTCCACGACCAGCTACCGGAATGCCCGATGAGCTTGACGGGAATGCCGGCTCTGAGGAGCTCCGCTTCGTAGTCAATCTTCCAGGTGGAAAGCGCGATAACTTCTACTTCCCATTCGGCCTGCGGCAGGGCCTTCAACAGCTCAACCAGCTGGCGCTGAGCCCCGCCGAGACCCAGGTCATCAATGATGTGAAGCACTTTGACCGCTTCTGATTCGGTCCGCTTTATCGCCCGGGAAATCGTATTCATGGTTTGGCCGCCATCTTAAAGCCCACAACGCCCTCACCCTGCAGGACAAGCTCCAGAATCGTCTCATTTGCCGTGACCTCACGGCTCTTCACTGCGGCATCCCCGCTCACATCCACCTCAGCGTTTCTGACCCGCACTTTAACGATCGCGCCCGCCTTCGCCGCAAAGCGAAGCACAAACTGCTCCCGGCGAAAACTGATCGCCTCAAACGGGACCGACGCCATCACATAGCTGTTCACATATTTCGGTATGACGAAGTCGCGGTATTGATTCGGGTCGCCCTTCTTTCCGGCCTCTGCGGCTTTGGCAATATTGTAGGCCTCCCGCGCTGTCACGTAGTGCAGGCGGAAATTCTTACTGTCGTTGTATTTCTCTTCGAGATGGGTGTGCATGCGGTTCCGCCAGGCGCCCAAAACCGCCTCCCGGTCGCCGGCCACCGCGCCATGCGTGTGCACCTTAACAAAGATCCATTCCGGCCGCCCTTTGACGTGAATACCGGTCTTCACCCAGTCATCGACCCGATCTTTGGTGGGCAGATCCGCCATCGTAACGTCATTGTGATCATAGACCGGTTTCAGCCCCTTAAAACGCACAACACTCGGTCCGTTAAAAATCAGCAGGTCGCCAATGCCCGGCCTCTCAACAGCCATCTCGGTGCCCCCGGCGTATGACTTCGACTCCGCCGGGTCGTCCGTCGCATAATAGAGTTTGTTCACGATATCAGGATGCATCGCACCCCACGAAGGGTGCGTATAGTCGGCGTAACAGCCGAGCTTGCGCAAGACAATCAGTTCGTTCGTGACTCCGCATGCACCCCGGCCTCGCGAATTGTCGAGCGACCAAAGGCCATGGATGAACCCGAATGCGGTTCTCGGCGTCACTTCGGCGGTAATAAGCGCGCCCCATTCCTGCGACAGGGCGATCGCCTCCCGCATCAATTTGGTGAAACTCTCTTCGTTATCGTTGTAATGATGCATATGAATTTCAATCTCGCCGAGATTTTCATAGGCCAGCTCCGAGAGCACCTTAAGGAATTTGCGCTTGTTCTCCGTTTCCACCTTGTCGAAATACCAGAACCAGGTGTGTTTCGGCGGGTTTCCGTCCGCATCAAGATGCTTATAGGCCATATTTCGATAGTCTTCCGCCCAAAGCTCCACCGTTTCGAGTGTCTTGGGCTCGAAGTGATCCACAAAGGTGAACATGACGTGTTTAGTCCCGGCCACCGCATGAGTCGCGTTCGGCGTCACCTGATGGCGAACATAATTCAGGAGCCAAGGATACTTTCCGAACGAGGCCTTCCACATAAGCACCCCCGCCGCAACCCCTGCGAGTACGAGGAGCGCTGTGATGACCCTGGAAATTCGCCGCATTTTCTTTTTACTTGTGGATGAGCGTTTTGCGGTCATTTTTCCTCCTCTTTCTGGCTAACAGGTTCTCGTACGCTTGTTCGTTAGCTCGCACCATGCCGCCCAGCGAAAAATAGGCTTCGACGCGCTTCCGGCCCGCTTTCCCCATGCCCGCGCCGAGCTTCGGGTTCGACAGAATCTGAAGCATATCCTGCGCGAGTGTTACGGTATCTTCGACAGGAATCACAAAGCCGCATTCCCCGTCCAGCACGGCCTCGCGATTGCCGCCCACATCGGTAACAATGACCGGCTTCTCGCACGCCATGGCCTCGAGCACCGCAAGGGGCAGCCCTTCGCGCAATGACGGCAGGACAAATAAGTCGCTAATCTTTAATAGATCGGGGACATCGGAACGCTCACCCAAAAACAGGAGATTCTCATCAAGCCCGAGATACTTGGCCTGCCTGCCGAGGGTATCACGCGTCTCGCCGCCGCCGACTATCAGCCCTAAGACAGACGGGACTTCGCGTTTTACGCGCGCCAGACTGTCTAAGAAAAAGCGGTGCCCTTTTTCGGGCAGCAAGCGGGCAACGACCGTCACCACGCGCCTTCCGGCACCGATGCCGAGCTCTATGCGTTTGGCATCGGTATCAAGCGGAGAAGTCCACGGTTCCAGATCGATGCCGTTATAAATGCGCTCGAGCTTCGAGGGCTTAATCTTTGCGTGCTCACGATAAAAGGTCTCCACCGCGTTCGAACAGCAGATGACCCGGTCCGTCACATTCGCAAGCCAGCGGTCGAGCCTGAGATGCGCCGGACTCTTCCAGGCATGCACACTGTGTTCTGTCGCGACGATCACGGGCACGCCCGCAAGCCGGGCCGCCACGCGTCCCCAAACATTGGCCGGCCAGCTATGGGTGTGAACAATATCCACTTGCTGTTCCTTCATGACTTTCATCAGCCGCGGAATCACGGGAAGGTCCCACTTCGGGTCCTTGTTCAGCGCAATCACAGGGATCCCCATCGCCTCGACGCGCTCCGCCAGAGCGCCCCGCTCCGTGAGGCAGCAGACGATCGGCTCAAAGCGCATGCGATCTAAGCGACCGAGCATAGCGAGCACTACCCGCTCGGCGCCCGCAACTTCCATCGACTCTACGTTGTAAAGGACCCTTACTTTCTTCATAACTACTTAGAAAACATCTCCTTAAAGTGATCTTCTACGCCGGGTACGGGTTTCCAGCCCAGATCGCGCTTGATCTTATTGTTGTCGTAGCGAACCCGGCTCTTGCAGGTGCCGAGATGAAACGGCGACAACATATTGGCGATCTTTTTGATCTTGCCGTTAAACTTACTGCCGCTCCGCGCCAGAGCTCCCATGCCCGCGGCCAATGCGTACGGGAAATAGACATAATGATGCTTCGTACCGCTATAGGTATTCAGCCGTTCTATATACCCCTTTTGACTCACGGTCTCATCGTCGACCACGTTGTAGACTTCGCCCGCTCCGTTCGCGGACTCGCCGGCGAGTTGCAGTGCCTGCACCACGTTGCCGACATAGGCCACGGGCAAATCGATATCGTTCAAGCCGATGATCACGAACAGATTGCCGGCCTTATAACCGATACGCGAAACGCCCCGCCCCCCTGCGCCATAAATCACACCCGGCCTAAGGATCGTGGCATTGAGGTTGTCCTTACGGACGGCGCGCATGATCACGCGCTCGGCTTCGATCTTGGAACGCATGTAATCGGTCTGGTTCTCCTCTGCAAACGGGACATTCTCGGTCACGCTGACATTCTCGCCCCCGGGGATTCCGTAAACGGCAATGGAGCTGACATAGACCAGCTTCTTAACACCCTTGGCCTTGACCGCTTCCACCACGCGCTCCGTGGCACGGACCGTGCCCTCGACAAAATCATCCCAGGTTCCGCCCATGGCGGCGCCGAGGTGATAGACAATGTTGACACCTTCCATGGCATCTTCGATGGCCTTAGAATCGGACAGGTCGCCGAACACAAACTCCACCGGGTAACCCTTGAGCACTTGGCTCGCCTTGATCGGATTGCGCACGAAAACGCGCACATCGTGTTTGCCTTGATCGCACAGACTCTTAATGAGGTTGTGCCCCACAAACCCGGTCGCGCCTGTGACCAGCACGCGAGTTTCCGATTTACGCGGCGGCACCTTAAACTGAGACATATCCACCGCGCCTTCATGGCTCGTACAACCGGTCTGCTTCCACGCCTCATCCATGATTTGATGCGTAATCAAACCCTGTTCCGGCGGCACCGGGCAGGCTTCCCCGGTCTCAATCGATGCATAAAACTTCCGCACCAGCACCGGCAGGCCTTCCACGGCATGAAACTTACCCGTGAGCACTTTAAACACGTTGTTCAGGGTCGCGCCGATCATTCCGAACCCGTCCTTCATATTGATGACGAGTCTCGAGATGGCTTTCGGCAGGCCGGGAATATGCGCGTAATTCATGAGCCGCTTGTTGACATAATCCAATTGCAGCGTTCCCTTCGTGCCGAACAGCGTAAGCGAATGCATGCGCGGCGCCGCGGCCAGAGACACCGTCACATTGGCCAGGACCTTGCCGTCACTCACCATAATGCGAAGTTCGCCGGGAATGTTCAGCGGGATGGCGTCCTTTACATCCACCGCCATGGCCGTGATCTGCTTCGGCACTCCCATAAAAGGCACCACCACAGAAAGCGGGTGGTCGATGCGGTTCATTAAAAGCCCGCCGGGCAGTGTATGCGCCCAGTGCTTCGCACCCGCCGCCGAGAAATATTTCGGGTCCATGTCGAAGCCATAGTAACTTTCTATACCACAGAGACTCCCGATAGCTCCGTCTTCAACCAGCTTGCGCGCCTTAAGTGTGATTTCATCGAAGAGATGGCAATGGCCCACACACACCTTGAGGCCCTTTTCTTCGGCGAGCTTCAGGATGTCGGCAGCTTCCGGCGCCGTCATGGCAAGCGGCTTCTCGACATACACGTGAGCCCCGGCTTCAAGCGCCATTTTGGTCAAGGCATGATGATTAAACGGAGGTGTCAGGATATGCACCACGTCCGGCTTTTCCTGGGCAAACATTTCGGCCGCATCGGCATAGGTCTTTTTAAGTCCGTACCGCTCCGCCGTTTCTTTGAGCATCGCGGGGTTCACATCCACGAGCCCTACGATTTCTGCATTTTCAATTTTCTGGATGGCGGGGATATGCATCTTTGCAATGGCCCCACCCCCGATGATTCCGACCTTTAACATTTTACTTTTCCTCCCTCGTCCGCGGCCCAGCTTGGCGCGGGAATGGTTTTATTTGAAAGAGTTTTCATTTGGTTCACGAGCCTGCCCATATGAATGCGTTGATCGAAAAAGGCCTCCGCCGTTTCGCGTGACCTCTGGCCGAGCAGTGCCGTGAAGTCCGGGTTCCTGAGCAGGAAGTCGATCGCCTTCGCCAATTGCTCCGGGTCACGCGGCGACACCGTCAGGCCCGTGCGCTGATCGCGCACCGCCTCGGGGATCCCCGAGATCGTAGTCGTTACCACCGGCAGTCCCATGGCCATGGCCTCGAGGATCACATTCGGGATACCGTCCCTGTCTCCGTTTTCAGCCACTTCACTGGCCAGAACAAAGGCATAGGCCGTCTCGCAAAGGTCTCTCAATTCAAGTTGTGACTTCCCTGTCTCGATGCGCACAATTCCGGAAAGCTTAAACTCACTGATAAGCGCGTCCAACTTTGCCCTGAGAGGCCCGCCGCCGACAATCACACTGCGGAACTCGATACCCTTCTCGTGAAGCTGCCTATAGGCCTGAAGCATATTTTCATAACCTTTGGTCGGTACAAGACGCCCTATCGAAAGCAGCAGCGGAAGGTGCCTCTCCTCAGGCGGTTCGCCCACACTAAATTTCACGGCGGAATTCTTTTTGCCTGCCGCCTTATCCCGCAGACCTCTCGGCATAAACTTCTTGATGTCAACCCCGTGGTAATTCAAAACCACTTTCCCCGCATTCTCTTTGCACAAGCCCTGCAAATATTTCCGGTTATACTCCGTACAGGTAATGACACGAGCGGCCCGCTTGAGTTTTTCAACCAGCGAGCGATTGCTCACATAGATATCCCAGGCATGCGCCGTAAAACTGAACGGCTTGCCGAGCCCCTTCGAGACAATAAGCGCCGCCGTCGTCGGAAACGTCGCCCAATGTGCATGCACATGTTCGACGCCGTCTTTTGCCATGCGCCGTCGTAAGGCGAGCGATTGAATCCAGATCACGAGGCCCTTCGCGAGATCCCCCGCCGGCCAGCGATGATTCCTCAGCACCCAACTGAGTGCCCAGAACGAAAAGCCCGGCCTCCGAATAAGTTCCGCGAGTCCCGACAGCCACACCCGCGGATCACTCCACGCCGCATAACGCACTTCGGGCAATACCGCATTCGCCTCAGGATGCCTGACATGATCCCGGCACCGCTTTAACGAATAGATCGCGATCGGGATCCCGCCCTGTTTCAGCGCAGACAGCTCCCGAATCACGAAAGTCTCATGCATCTCGGGAAATTGTGAACAGATGATCCCAAGGACTCTTGCTTTATCATTATATTTAGATTGTGTATTTACCATTGACTTTACCTGCTCCCCCCGTTAACATAAGGCCATGATAACCCGTTACCGCCGTGACCTGATCGCGAAATCGCTCTTTCGATTTGGCGAAATTCTCTTTGGAGCATCCTTTGTTTCAGTCTGGTTCAGCCCTTTACCCGCTTCCAATAAGATTGCGATCGGCGGCTTCATCGTGCTACTATTCGGAGTAGCAGTTTTAAGCTGTCCCGAACGCCAACCCGCAAAGGACGATCCTCATGGTTGAATTCGCTGCCATCGTTGTCGGAATGTTGCTTAGCGCCATCGGACTCATGTTTCTTGTCGATTATTTCTTAAACCGGCACAAAAGAAAACATTCCTAAATCTAGGCGTCGGTCTTCTTAGCCTTGCCTTCAACCCTTCTCAGGATGCCACGATTCTTTACACCCCCGCCGATTTGACGATTCGAAATGTGTCGTTTTCGAAAACGGTCCTGATCGCCAGGCCATGGCCGCGCAATGCGCGCTCTATTTCCTGTGCTTCATAAAGGACATCGTTTTCAAAGTCTTTAAAGCGAACGCCCTCGCGGTCCATGCCTTCTGCCGGGATAACATAGTAACCGGCCTCCCCGATACCGGCCCCGCTTTCTTCCCAATCCACGTAACACAAATGCCGTGTCAATATCTGCCAGTGGCTGATCAGCGGTGCAACGCAGGTCGAGTCTGCCGGCAATTCGTCACGCACTTCCTCGGCCAGGGCCACGTAATCTGCCGCCACATCCCAGCGATAAGGGCGTGCCGCCTGCTCCTTTGCCGACACGGCAGACGCAGCCAAGGCCGTAATGATAAGGCCGCCCATGAGCCAGCGGCCGATGCGGCCAATTCTCCCAGATCCGGTAAAATTCATGAAATACACGATAATCGCGGGATAAAGGATTGCCGTGTACCGCTCTGACATGCCCTGGATCACAAGAAGACATACAAGGGCGGAGGCAACAAAAAAACCCTCGAGCACCGTGGGTTCCTTGATGAAACGCCACACACCCACGACCGTGATGACGGCCATAATCGGCGCCCCAATCAAAAAGCCTTCCTTCGTGCCTTCCATAAACCATAGAGGCGCCACAAGGATAGCAGCCGCATTGCTCATAAAACCCCAAAGCACATTGCCTCTGATTCTCTCGATCCAATCCGCGAGCGAGGCCGCCGGACCCCCCAGTTCAAAGTGGTTCTCGAGCAGCAACATATCGGCATAGGTCTGGCCGAAATACCCCTTAGCCGGCGTCGCCGCCTGCCACATAGTCCACGCCGCAATCGGCGCCGCCGCCAGCAGCGTAAATATCAAGACCTTCCGAAAGATCACCCGGTTTCTATATAAGGGGTGCAGCCAGAGCAACCAACCTGCTCCGAGCAGCCCCGCCGTCGGCTTCAAAAAAAACGCGCCCCACGAAAACAGTGCCGCCCATAATAGGGTTGCACCGGAGGATTCCCGATCGCGAAGATAGCGGTCGAGCATCACAAGAGTTACTGCCGCGCACGCAAACAACGGAATCTCGGCCAACACACGGTGCGAAAGCCCCATGATAACGGGCGAAGCCATAAACAGCAGCAGCGCCGCGCCTGCCCGGCTGCCCTTGCCCAGAAACCGCTCAAAGAAAAGACCCATGGCGTAAGCAAGCCCCGCCGCCAGACACAACATAAACATTTTTAGCGCAAAGAAATTCACACCAAAGATCGCCACAACTGGTGTAAGGATCAGGGCCATCCCCGGGCTGTGGATTCGAGTCGGGTAGAAATCATTTGCATACTGTTCGCCGTAGCCCGCCCCATTAACGAGCGCCACCGCGCGCCCGATATAGGACGCCGGATCATGCGAACTGAAATAACCGATATCGATCCACGGGCTAAGTGATGCCGCATAAAGAAGGGCCAGCAACAACCCGGCTCCCAAAAGCAAGCCGGAAACCACTGTCGAAGCGGACGAGCGCCTTCCAGCTTCTGTCCAACACGCATCCAGTTTTGAAGACGCCAAGTTCACTTAATCTGCCTCCGACCAGCACGCATCTAATTTATTAGAACGCTTCACAGCCGCCGGTCCACCGGCGCGAGACTCGTCTTCAGTTGGGGGCGCGGCCGCTTCTCTGCCGTCGATAATTCTCAAGCGCTGTACCAAAGCCGCCAAGATCCAGAAATAGCCGGCCACTTCAAGATGATCCAGCCGTGAACCGAACATATTACTCATAAGAAGTCCGAACAAACCGCCTAAATACCCTAACGCCACAGCCTTTGAAAATGGGTCCTTTGTGCGCGCGTACAACGAATACGCCATCCATATAGTGACTAATACAATCAGCAGGAAATTGAGCAGCGCCGGAATCCCCATTTCTGCGGCGATAATAATGTAGGAATTATGTGCGTCAATCGGGCGATTCTGTTCCCAGTAAGGTGAAATCCGGTAATAAAAAAGTCCGTATCCGACACCCAGCATCGGGTACTCCGCGATCATTTTGACGGCCCCCTTCCAGACCTCTACGCGCGTCTTCGAACTCGTTTCCAACGAACCCTCCAACTCCTCGGCCGTTTCTATATAGCTCACATCTTTGTTGATCGTCTGCATCATGCGGTATCGAATACCCGCCGGCAAAATAATCGGGTTCAGAACTGCCAGGCCCGTGAGCCCCAGCAATACTATAAATAGAAACTTACTCCGAAACCAGGCGGCCGCATAAAGCCCAAGCGCAAAGGCCAGATAGCCCCCGCGCGAAAACGTGACCATGATGCCGCGAAATTGGATCAGGAACGGCACCAGCAAAAGCCAGTACTTCGGCCGGTGCATATTCATCAGGAAGAACCCGAACGGCAGGAACATGTAGTAGCAGAAAAACGCTGCCAGCGAATTCGAGTGCTCGGCAATACCGCCTACGCGCGATTTTTCAAGGGTCGATACTTCTCCGATCTCAATGTAATCGTAAATCGCCATAAGCCCCACAAGCGTGGTCACTATAATCATGATGCCGATAATATTACGTATCGTCTTTTTATCTTTAACCGTATTCAGCACCAAGAAGTACAGGATCAACGGAGTAATCCACCGCTTATATTGGGTCAGAACATCCCAGTAATTAGCAGAACTATGCGTTACGCCGCGATAAACCGCCACTAACCCAAAGACCATAAACATAAAAATCAGGCCGTTCAGCGGACTGCTCAACCAGGGCGGCTCTCCTTCCGCATACTTGCCGGAAATCCATGCCACGATAATAAAGATCATCAAGACGTTCGTCATATTGAGCGACTGGGCCGCGCCGCTGAAATCCCCGACCAAGATGCGGCTAAAAGGCAGGTACGCCACAAGCACATACGTAATCACATGAGGCTTTGAAATGCCCTGCACGATCAATATGATGCCACCGATCAGCCCGGCACTGATCAAGACATAACTGGGCAGACTAACTTCCTTGAGCACGATATACGCAAAAATCGTTGCAATGATCCCCATCAAGAAATAAGTCTTGATGTTCTCTTTATCCGGAAAAATCTGAAGTGGTGCCGTTGTCGCCATTAAGCCCACTCCCTTTCACGCAAGTATTTGTAAATTTCGCGCGCGGCAAAGGCATGGCCGCGGGCGTTCCAGTGGCCGTCATGCTTAAAGCAAAACTTCTTGGTTCCACCGGATTCTTCAAAAAATGCGTCGAATGAATTAAAATACAACGCACCCGCATCACCGGCCGCTCTTTCAATAACGGTTGTTTTACCCGGGCGACGCCCCTCACCCGCCGTAGTCTCATAAACCATGAAATGCGCGCCTATTGATTCAGAATATTCCCGCATTTCCGTAATGAGCCGAGACGTAATGCTCACCTCTTGGGCCTCGACGGCCGCGGGAACCGATGCTCGCCCTGTCCGATTAGCCACACCCATCGCGAGCCTCTGACGTATCCAAGAGAAGAATCGTGACTTTACCAGCAAGCGCTTAACGAAGCTTCTGAGAGAAACCGCTTTATCCTCTAGCGGCCCCTGAAAGGCGCCGGTGTAGAATGCCTGTGCCTCGGGCGTCGCTAAGACCCACTCCGAATCCGGCGACACATCAGGCACCGGCACACCTTGCAAGACCAGCTCCCCCGTTTCTTCAGCCAAAAAGTAAGGTTTAGCCTTGCGGCCCCTTTGATGGATTGTAATGTTCTCAAGTGGGTCATTGAGAACCGCGACATAAATGATTACGTCAGGCGCATAGCGATACCCTTCCGTCATGAGGTAAAGAAGACTTTGATCCCCACCATAAGCCCGCGTACCAGCGTTGATAACCTCATATTTCCCTTGATTGGCCAGAAGCGCTTCAAGCTGCGTGTCGATAAGCGACTGCTTGTCAACTTCATAACCAACGGTCACGGAATCGCCTAGCAAAAGAATCCTTTTTGTCCCGGGCGCCTTGGCATAATCGTATTCCTCGTCTCGCAATCCGTGCGAGTTGATGTTAATGACATTGCGATATTTGTTCCGTTTGCTCGCAAAAAAACCGGTTGTGTTTGCACGTTTACGCCAACCGAGTAATGGGTCGGCTTCATGCAACATGCTCACATTATCCTTTTCGGAGTAAAGCAGCTCCAGATAGCCATCGTAGGAATAGAAGCAAATTTCAATAAACACAAAACACGCCACAAGCGCGCCGATGGCGACCAGCAGATTAAAATACAATGGGTTTTGTTTTTGTTTTGTTACCGCCATTACCGCTCACTCCCTGCTAAACTATTGTATATACCTGCCACGGCAGCTGCGTTGCGTTCCATATCGAATTCTGTCTGCGCGATCCGCCGGCCTGCCTCCGCCAATTGTTCGCTTAACCGTGAATCCTGTGCCACTCGACTCAAGGCATCCGCCAATTCGGCGGCATCACCCGGTGCCGTGAGAATGCCCGTCACCCCATCCTTAATCATTTCGGAGACACCCCCGCCTCGGGCCGCAATCACAGGTTTCCCTGCCATCATGGCCTCTAAGATCACCAGGCCGAACGGCTCCGGCGTGACCGAGGCATGAACAACGATATCTGAGGCCTCATACACCGGGCTCATGTCTTCCTGCCAGTCGCAAAACTTCACCTTACCCGCCAAACCTAAAGACGCGGCCTTTTCCACCAACGCCCGGAGGTATCTCTGATCCGGCTCAGGGTCTTTACCCATCAACACACCGACAAGGTCCGGATTTGTAACCACCGCCTTGGCCAAAGCTTCAATGAATATCTCCTGCCCTTTCCACGGCACTAATCGGCCCGCCATCAGAGCCACGACACTATCCTTATCGATTTGCCAGAGTTCGCGTTGGCGCCCGCGCAGTTGTGCTCGGTTACTTACCGTATCTTGCCAAACCAGGCCATTACGAATCGTCATAACAGGGCGCTTCAACTGTTCCTCAAAATAAGCCGATCCGGCCTTTGAGATGCACGCAAATTCGTCCACGAAACGCGCAAGAAAGCTCTCGGAACGCGTCATCTTCCGCCAGCCGTGCAGATGACACAGCACCCGGCAGCCGGCCAGTTTCGCGGCAATTAGGAGCGGGATATGCGTCAGGATCTCGTTATTAAGATGCACCACGCGTATCTCCCGCATCCCGAGCAACACCGAGATCTTCCTGACCATGTTCAGAAGTTTGAAACCCGCCACCACCCGGCTGCCCCTCCACACAAATCGCCACCCAGGGCGATACCAAACATCATTACCCTCCGAACGCAGCTTTCCAATAAACGGACCGTCACCATAAGCCGCAACGCTTACGTGAAACCCGCGCTCTTTTAGAAGCGGCACGAGGCTTGCAAGGTACTTCGCAGTCCCGCCGTAGCCCGTGCCCGATTCGGCTATTAATATTCGCGTCATAGTTTTCATTCTTACTTTATCACCGCCAGCGGAGCGGGCTTCGGCTTGTTGTAGTAGTGCCTGTTCTTCAAACCGACCATCCGCCTCACTTTATTGATAGCGCGAGGCATGAAATAGGTGCTCTTCACCCTTGCCCGGTGCTCCCGCGCAAAAAACGCGCGCCTCATCACAGACTCTTCGTCCAAATTCCATTTCTCACACAACAGCTCGTGTGACTTTGACACCTTGTCGAGATCCCAGCGAAAGAGCATGTAGCCCCGATCCGCTCCGCGGAACTTAAAGATGCGTTCATAGTTGTAAGCAACAACCGATTTCGGCTCGAGCATAATACGAAACCCCGCTTCGGTGATGCGCAGCGAGTAATCCATGTGCTCGGCAATGTTCAGATCACGCAGCGGCCCCACCTTCTCCATTAACTTCTTAGAGAGAAGAACCGTATGCCACTCGAAGAAATCACTTGGCTTACGGTTTTGGTCCGGGTAGTCCTTAAGCTCCACGCCGGAGTAAGTGGGGATTGTATCCATGAGCCACTTGTCCCCGCGCTTCTCCTTATAGATCTTGCCCTCGGCGATATGGATCTTCCGGCTGGGGTCACTCAGCTCCACCGTCAAATAGATGGGGTGAACACAATCCACCTTCTCTTCTTCAGCGCACGCGACGAGGTTTTCAAGCCACCCTTCCAGCACCTCGACATCATTGTCGATAAAACAGGCGTACTTCGTATCGATCATGGGAATCGCCTGGTTCACGAACTGATGCGGGAACTGCCAGCGGTCCGAGTACACAATTTCGACATTGCTGTGCTTTCCGGCGATCTTCTCCAGCCCGGCAAGCCTGTCCTTCGGGCAATGCCCTTCCATAATGATCATCTTGAACGGGATCGTGGTCACATCGATCATGCGCTGCACGACTTCCCCGAACGCATTAAAACTCTCCCGCGGCACGACGACCACGGTCACAATCGGCGCCTTCTTTTCTACAGACTTCATTTTAGATTCCTCCTGAATTTTGTTTTGAGTAAACACGCACCAGTTCTTCCCGAAGCCAAAGGGAAGCCAGTGAATGAAAGTCTCTTTAACCATTGCGGCATAATGCCCGAGCCACATCTCTGAAGCAAAACGATTCGCCTCCGTCTCATGGATATTTAAATGGGCCCGATGAAACCGAATGAATGAAAACAACAGTCTCTTCCACACCCAAACCGGCGCAATCGTTACGCAGCGCTGCCTGCCGGCGGCCAATTCGTGCCCGAGGGTTATCCCCACATCGCGAAACCAACGTCTCATGTACTCTTTAGTAAGGCGATCCTTTTCTACTATGTGCATAACGAGCGAGGCGGGCTCATAATAAATGGCGCCGCTCTTCGCAAGGACGCGCTGATAAAACTCCCGGTCTTCTCCGCCAATCAGAGAGTCCCCGCGGCGGCCCAGATCCACATTGAAATCACCATAGAGCTCGAAGGCCTTCTTGCGAACCGCAAGAGCCGCAGTAACCAGATGCCTTCGGGGCGAGTCACACCGCATACGCGCCTGCCCGAAGTTTTGATTGATCAAGCACCCCCCCAGATCTTCCGAGTACCATTCGGGCACTTCGCAGCGCCATAACCGGTCAATCTTGCCGCCGACAACGTCTGCATCGGTCTCCTCAAAACAGCGCCGATACCCTGCCAGCCAGCCCTCCGTTACAATAACATCATCATCCAGCGACACGACAATACTGCCCTCAGCCGCTCGAATACCCGCATTGCGCGCATGTGCGACGCCCTGCCGCGCTTCGAAAACATATCGTATCGCGGGCCCCGTCGCCTTTTGAAAGGACTCGACAACAACCCTTGTATGATCCTTCGAGTTGTTGTCGACGACCACAACGTCGCAGACCAGCTCATCAAAACCCGAGTCCGCTACGATAGAGGCCAGACATTCCCGCAGGCTCTCCGCACGGTTATAGGTGCATACCACAATGCTAAACTCTCGCTTCATTGCCCCTCCCCACCCATGAACTTTTGTCCAGACACAATTTGATCAGGAATTCGGGAAGAAACGAACCGGCATAATACCCGGCCACACGCGGCTGCCATCGTTTAAAACGGAGTGAAAGCTTCGCCAACGCACGGCTCTTCCGGAAGTGACCGGCTCTCAGATAGTGCCACGCTGCCATGCGCGAATTCTCCGCAATATGCGACTTCAACAGCCTCCTGCTGCGGCCCTTAACGTGACGATAATTGCGCGCCAGCGCAATCGCATCGTTCTCCCGCCTCGCATACGCCCGATCTTCCAAAGACCCCATAATGCTGTTCCCCTGGATCGTATACTCGAACAACGGCTTATCCACCAGCGCAAACAGAGTCTGTTGCGCCGATCGCAGCCAAAGGTCGTAGCCCTCACAGCCGTGCAAGTCAGAGGCATACCCCCCAACCCGCTCAAAAAGGTCCTTGCGCATCATCGCCGAAGACAATGTCACCACGTTCGCACGCAGCAGCACCGTGTCAATCGGCCCTCCCGACACATCGCTCAGCCCATAGCGTTCAGCGTCAATCCACTTCCGGAACTCAGGCACATTTCGCTGAAGAACCGTAGGCCGAAAGACCTGCCCGCCGCATACTGCTATGCCGTCCGTAAACACAACACCGACTTCAGGGTGTTCCTCGAGAACAGCGCCTTGCTCGGCCAGCTTCGCCGGCCGCCACGCATCATCATCATCCAGAAACGCGATATACTCGCCCGCGGCTATACTTACGCCATGGTTACGCTTGACGGACACAAGGCACTTGAGCGGCAGGCGACAATATTTGATGCGGGGATCTCGCGCGGAAAGTTCCTGCACGTACTCTTTTGTCCCGTCATCCGAAAGATCATCGACAACAATCAACTCCCAATTCTTCACCGACTGTTTTTCAACGCTGGCAATCGCGCGCTTCAGGCTGCTCAACCTGTTAAGGGTCGGCATAATGACGCTGTACTTCGGCATGCCTTCGCTGCCCCCAGCGCCCGGCTCTTGCATGCCATCAAATGTATCCAGCACATTTTCCAGCACACGCTCCGCAATCCCCTGCGAATAATTCCCCTTCACCAGCGCAAAAGCCTTTTCGGCCATATCCTGACGCCTGTTTTGATTCGTCAGTAAATCCACACAGCATGCCGCAAAGTCATCGGCGGCGTCCGCTAGCCTTATATCCACCTTATCGCTAACGGCGATACCTTCCGCGCCAACCGTTGTTGACACAACCGGCCTTCCGTAAGCCATAGCTTCAAGAATCTTGATGCGGGTTCCGGCACCATTCAGCAAGGGAACGACTGTTATGCTTGCCCGCTCATAATACGGCTGCGTGCTGGGCACAAACCCGACGATCTCGACCCCAGGCCTCTCGTTCAGCTTCAATAATCGGGCCGCAGGGTCTTTACCGATGACGGTAAATACGGCGCCCGGTACACGCTCACGAATGAGCGGAAATATCTTTTCACAAAAGAAAAAGACCGCTTCCTCATTATGAGGAAAACTAAGCAGGCCGCAAAAAAGGATCTCCGGTGAATTGCCGCCTGCCTTGGCGGCCGGACACGTAGCCGATGCAATCTCAATTGTGTTTGGTAGAACATAAGCTTTTGAAGCGTAGCCCCTCGACTCCAGATAGCGTGCGTCATCCGCTGAAGCCGCAAGCACCGCCCGACTCGCTTTCAGCTTCTTGTAATACGTTTTGAGAAAGTAAAGCTCCAGCCAATGACGAAATTTTCGATAACTGTACGGCATAGCACGCATGCGCCTTTGTTCCACATTGATTGCGATATCATCCACATCTATGATTGTCCGGGGCAGCAATTGCCTCAGACTCTTATTCACGAACAAGTAATACGCCATAATCGGATACCGCACAAACACGGCGTCAACCCCTTCAGCGGCCGCTTCAACCAAAGCCTGTCTTAATTCATCAGAAATAAAGTCCTGCACATTCCACGGCTTCATCGCAAGCACATTCCACAGCCGCTCATAAAACGGCGCCGGCCTGCCGTGATATGATTCCGGCGGAAACTTGTTAGCAGAAATCACGACCACCTTATCGCAATACCGTTGCAACGCCTGGACATTGGCATGCACCTGATCTTCCGCAAACTTGGATCGGCAAATCAGCGTGACCTTTCCCTTTTTGGCGAGACTCTTCAATATGGTCAACGACCGCATATTCCCGCCGCTATTCGGCGGATAGGGCAAAGCATTGCATATGTAAAGAATTCTCATGGGCTCGTCCTGCTTCCCTTCCTTTCCACTGGGCGTAAATTTGTGCGCTGGCCTAAGAAGCCGCGGACAGTATCCTCCAGCCTTGCTACGATTCGACCGGTCTGATGCCAGAAATAAAGCTCTGACTCCACGCCCTCTACCCTACGCCCCTTTAAATAATGTCGAACCACATTGCATGCTGTAATAAACCATTGCCTGTAATACCAAGGGGGCAGTTTTCTAGCCGCGGCAGGCTGTGACACATACTCCGATCGCCCGCCCTCAAACCGCCGCCGACGCATGTACGGAAGTCTCAGGCGCTCTGCAGCTACACGGTGATAAACCACTGATTCGGGCAGCCAGACGACCTTTTTCCCGAGCGACAAGATACGCCCTAACATTTCAGTTTCCTCTCCGCCTGCCAACTTGCTGCCCATGCGCCCTAAGTCAGTCCTGAAGAGCCCCACCTCCGCGAATAATTTACGACGGAATGCCATATTTGCACCGTAGACAAAGTTCTCATGGCGGCCGGCGACGTCACGGATTAAGGGCAAATCGCCATGATCAAGTACCGCAAAAAGACCCTCACAATGGCGCTCCAACCGGGGGGCAGAAAGCCATGACGGTTTTTCTTCTTCCCAAAGCGGCAACACCTTACCACCCACGCAATCGGCCTCATGCGTACTAAACCCCGCTACTGTTTTCGATACCCAGTCCATCTTCGGCATCACGTCATCATCCGTAAAAATTAGCAGCTCACCCATAGCGCTTTGAATGCCGGCGTTTCGCGCATAGCTAAGGCCCTGCCGCCCTTCAAATACGTATTGCATGGAAAAAGGCATATTCTTTTCTGCGCCTTCAAAGACCGCTTTCGTGCCGTCTGAGCTGTTGTTGTCGACGACAATTACGTCGAGGGCGTCGTTGTCGCCAACAATCTGCTCTGAGATTGCTTTTAAAGTAAACTGCAGGCTAGCAGCCCGGTTATAAGTGCATATGATTACTGTTACCTTACGCATGCGACACCTCATCGGGCCACCCCACACCAGCCGGTTCACTCATTTTTATTTGTAAGCCCTTTCGCAGACATACCATTACGAAGCTGACCCGTCTGCGACGCCAACAAGCCCTTAGCCATATCACGAGCCTCTTCAACCGTGTCGGCCCATAAGCTGATAGACGATTCAGTTCGCCACGTCTCGCGGAAATTCTTCAGCTTCCCATATTTATCACCAAGGCATACGTGCGGGATACTCATCAGCAAGCAGAGAATATGGCCATGCAATCTGTCCGTAATAACAACTTTCCCACGCGATAACATCGCGCAACCTCTGCGCAACCGCATACGCGCCATTCTTTCAGACTGGGTCGCATTAAGTCGCCACAATCCCGCTAACCTGTTCGGCGCCCATGAAATGGCCCCACTTAAGAACTTAAGCGAAGTCTTCGTCGCAGATGGCGGCTCCGCGAGCCAATCCATGCACTCAACCGTCACGCCGCCCATTGATGCCATCCTCACCCGATTACTTGCCTGCAGCATTCCACTTTCCAAGTCACTTCTACGCAGCCAAAGGGTGTCGCATGTATGCTGACCGAGCCTTTCCAAAGGGCCCAAAGCAAATGCCATATCAGGACACAGGATAACGCGCGCCCGAAATTCAGCCCGTGCAACGGCTGCGCTATGTCCATCCCTTGCCAATATAATCACGTTCTCATGTCTATTAATTATTCTACGCGCGCGAGCAAGACTTTTATCGCTATTGAACTGGATCGACTGCGGCATCTGTATAATCCGCCTGTCCGGGAAATCACTGATAATCCTTTCGCGAAACGCTTGATGCATCGGCCATAAGTCACCAAAATTACCCCCGCCATGGATTAACACATCCCCTTCAGGCAAGCACTTTTCAAGCACTGGCTTCGAATAGGATACTAAATCGCACACGTACGCCACTTTAACCCTACTCTGCAGGGCACTTTTCTCGCCCATCCAAATTGCGCTATCTCCGCAGTTACTGTGCCCAGGAAAATCCACCAAGGCAACTTCCGTCGACAGCCTAAGCCGCCCAAGGCCGTCGCAAATCGCCGCGCCAAGCCGGCCCATCATGCAAACACCGGACGATCGCATAGCTGTCGATTCCGCAGCGACATCGCTAACCAGCCCTTTCATTTCCACATTGCCTATATCGCTCGTCATCATCTACGCAAAACAACCTTCCGTTTGATGAATTGCACGGCTCGTCGTGGCCAACCCCAGATGCCCCGCGCATACAGGCCAGCCAAACAATCCTCTAGCGCCTCAATCAACACACCATCTCGCGCCAATCGCACCGTTGTTGCAAGGCATTAATGTTTGCTACCGCCGTACGTGCGGCAAATAAGATGATGTTCTGACAATAGTAGCTCTCTATGTTCTCGTCGTGCCATATTTGCTTTCGCACATAATCACTCGCTATATAACCGGCACGACGAAAGCGCTCAACCCAATAGTCCTGCCACTGCTCATTAACATGCAACACACCGCCTTGGTTCGGGACAGCGGCCGAAAAAGCAATAACATCGGCGTGCTTCACTAATGACTTTACAAATAAATCCGCCGCATCCGGCGGCAAATGTTCCGCTACCTCAAACGACCACGCTAGATCGAAGTGTCTCCCAAGATCAAAACCACTTTTCAGATCGCATGCCAGAAAACACTCTGACGAAATATCTAGACTGCCTTTTTCTACCCAGTCGCCATCGATCCCCATAATTTCGTTAACGCCACACTGCTTCGCCGCCGCAAGCCACAAACCTGTGCCGCAACCCACATCCAGAACAGACTTAGGCCTGATGAGCGCTACCAGCAAGGGAACGATCTTTGCAGCTGCACGCAAACGGTTCTCATGGGCATCGCCATAAAATGCCTTGGAATACAATTTTCGCTCAACGCACGAATCATTGCGTGTGTTCATCGCGTGAATCCTCCCTTTCTTAATGCGACGTTGCATCATCGATTGGCTTGGAAGTCACACCACTTAGCTGCTGAAATATCCCATTCCGGGATATCATCGGCCATAAAGTGCTTTAACTCCGTCAGGTCCGGTGACACTGCTGACATTACGCGCACGTAATTCGCGGCGGAATAGCGAATTTCCCCGAATACCTTTCGAGTCCGCTGTTTGCCTTCATTGTAGACCTTAAAATTGCCCCCATCGTATTGCCGTGACTCGACACCCAGAAATTCAAACACATTCTTGAGAGTCGCGGGCACGTTCTTAACAAAGCGTTCAAAGACGATCACTTTAAAGCTTGCCTTTGGGAAGAAGCGCAGATAATGATTCAGTTGCGCAAAGTAGCGACTTAACTCAACGTATGCTCCAGGGTTCTCTGCAAGCTCCTCGTTGAATGGCCGCTGCGTTAAGGCTACCGGTCTCCCACCGTTAAATGGCTGCTTCGCCACCGCTGCGTGATGGCGGTACTGAGCCACGATGCGTGCCAGCGGATTTCGTACCAGATAGATAAATTTCATGTCGGGACACAGCTTGCTAAGCCGCGCCGGAACTTCGCTGCCCATATAAGGGGCTTTTGTATAGAATGTTGATGACTCTCCAAACATTTTTTCACCGTGGTAGCCATTTAGCAAGGTACGCAGTAATTGGTCGTTGGACAGCCCCATCTTAATCTGATTCGCCGACATTGAAGAAACGATCGGTATCTCGTTTGAATAGTCCAGAAAGAGGCCCGGCTCCTTAAGGTTTGGTGTATAGATGTCATCATGGCGTCCTAAGTAGTAATGCAGACTTGATGTTCCGGACTTCATTGCGCCGATAATCAGAAAATTCGGCAGCACTGTCCGCAGCCGCAGTTGCTTAAGCTCAAGACACCGGCCGCGCCCCAAGTATATTCTTGAGGGTGAAAGGAACGGATTGCGGTGGTAACGAGCACTCTTGTTAGCAAAAGAGGCTGCGGAGCATTGCACAAGATTGACCTTTGGTGTTGTCCAGAATGCATCATCTCTATTTCTAGTAGCCATAATTGGTCACACTCCCACCGCACCGAACAATAAGCGCTTTACTTCATTGCTCGCCGTTCTGTCTATGCATTGAAACACCGTAACATGCGCCACAACCGCTGTGATTCCATAGGCAACAAGATGCGCGAAGCTGTCGAGCGACACGGAAGCCGATACGCCGACGTCCCGCAAAAGAAGCCGCATCACTATTATGGTTGTGCTCAAGGCTGCAGCCGCAAGAAACGATGGCAACAGCTGCGCCAGAAACTCGCACCATTGAAACGCTACGATCCGCCGAATGCGCGTCAAATAAAGCGGAACCATGACAGCGTGCATGATTAACAATGTCATCGCTGCGCCCGTGACACCAAATTTCAACGTCATTCCGATAAGCACGGGAACTTTAATGACTAGATGAATCAGGCCGAGCTGATAACTATATTGTGGATTCCCGCTTCCCTGGAAGATCGAACCCGACGCAGCGATCATGGGCGACAATATCTGTACCAACCCCATAACCTGAATCAGCGGAACAATAGGCAGCCATTTTTCACCATACAAGGCCAATGTAATCTCATGCGCAAGTAAGATGACAACAAGGCTGAACGGTATCGTAAAAATCGAGGCGAGTTTGACTGTTTTCATGTAAGCCCGTTTCAGGGCGGCCGGATCGTCCTGGATCGCCGAATAGGCCGGAAACATTACGCGCGATATCAGCTGCGCAAAGTGAGTATTTACGAAATTAGTCATGTTGCGGGCAAGTGCGAAATAGCCGAGGAGTGTGGCACCCAGCATTTTACCGACAACGATAATTCCGATCTGGCTGTTGATGAACCAGATGACATTCAGGCCCACCAGAAACTTGCCAAAGTGAAAGAGCTCCTTCGCGAGCTTCGGGTCGAACTGAAACTTCAGCCGGTAGCCGGACAACCACCAATTCATGGAAGTCATAACTATCTGTTTGGCGATGTACGCCACAACGAGGCTCCACACCGTGGGGCTAATCATCACGAGGGCTATCGCACAAAGCGAATTTGTGATCGAACTGACCAGCTCAGTGACCGCGGTTACCTTAAAGCGCATGTTCTTGACGAGCAATGACAGCGGAACTTTGCCGAGGCAGCTCATGATGAAGACCACCCCAAGCGCCCGCACGATCGATCCGACTTCGGGGTTATTGAAGAACTTCCCTGCCAGCGGGGCTGCAATGAAGCAAATTGCGAACATCGTGATGCCCATCGCCTGCAGCATGAAAAAGGCTGTGTGCTGCATGGCTTCGGGCGCGTCTCTTTTCTGGACGAGGCCGGCATCGAGGCCCATCGACTGGAACACGGCAAGACCGTCGATGGCGACGAATGCCATCGCGAAGATACCGAAGACCGACGGCTCGAGAATGCGCGCCAGCACGGCAAAGGTCGCCACCGAGATGACCTTCTGGGCGACCTTGTTGATGACCTGCCACTTCACGCCTGATACTGTTTTTTCTTTTAGTGTTTTCATATTTGTCGGGTTTTGAGATCCTTCGCTTCGCTCAGGATGACAGCGGTAAACCTTTTTAAAAGCTGGTACTTAATTAGATAGAACTTTCCCGCTTTTGGGAGTCATAAATTTTTTGGTACAAATGTGTTAAAGCATACCCGGTGAATCACTTACATTCAAACCGATACCGTTTGCGATCTAGCACCGGCAGTCAAGTCTATGTTTTCCTCCTCTTTTCTGTTTGATCTTATGCTATTGATAATTCGTGTCGCATAGCGTCCTGCTGCCGGACGACCCGATAGTCCTCCCGGTGAAGCGCCGGTTGAATCATCGATTCAAGCTCGCAGCCGCGATTACACTTTTTTCCAACGCGTCCCACGATACCGGGCATAATTAGGCCTCCTTTCCCGGGGCCACATGGCTCAAGCGCAACACATTGGCATGACTGGTAAGACCAACCATCAGCACGCCCACACCTACTAATTCCATCAATTCCTCGGCCATCAAACGCGATGCACGCCAGAACATCGGCGTATCTTCCGTAATAAGATTCGTTAACATCTCGACGCCCACAGCCCCCCCAAAAAATAGCAGCAAGCCGCTTAACGCACATATCGCGCCCGAGCCGTTACTGTCAAAACTTCGTTTTAACTCGGGGAAAACCCACACAACAAAAGCCAAAATAAACGGGCCGAAGAGGACGGGCCACGATGTTCTGTGCAACGCATCAAGAAACCACGCCGGCATAAAGTTACGCTCGATCACTCCCGAGAAGTTCTCGTGAAACATCACAACCTCATCGCATGACATAAACGCCAGGGCGCCCGCGGTCAAGAACCACGCCTGCCCTATGTCCCTGCCTGCGGAATTCCCTGCGGTCACAAATGCCGCATGCGCCGCCATAAAAAACATCACGCTTGAAACCCATGTGGGGATATTCCCCTCGCGCTGCAAATTGAATAATCTCTCAAGCTGCCAACTCCGCCCATCCAGGAGCAATGCCAGCAAGTGCATCCCCGCCAATATCAGAATGACTAACCCAACGAGTGCTAACGCACTAGACTGTTTCATTGACGCCTTCATTTGCTACTGCGTTTCTTGCAACATGCGACAGTCGGCATACCAAAATGTCATTCGGCGACGCGCCCGCCGTTTCGAATGTCGCCGCGCTTCCGTTCTGTCCATACCATATCGCCTCGCGCAGAAGAAATATCCTCACCGCGGCCGGCACCGACATCGGATCGTCGAAGTCAATTCGCTTAAGAAGAAACCATAGGTCCCGGCCCTCATAGTGTGACCGGAGTTTTGCGATATCAGCCGGCGAGCTGAGCATTTCGACAAACTGTTTCCGGTTGTAAAGGGGCAGCACCCTTCCCGGCCGCGGCGCATCGCTTCCGCTCTGGATATGGTTCGCGCTAAAAATCGGCTCGCGGAATCCGTAAAAGCGGGCCTCTTTGGAATGAGAGACGACCACCGGATTACCCGCGGCGATTCTGCCGCCGAATAGTTCATGCGCCCGGCCCCAGGCCGGCCTCACCTCGCGGCGCACATAATCGACGGACGTCAGGGCCCACGGATGCGCCGTCGGAACAAGCACGGCAATGCCCAGGCAGGCCAGGGAGCCGCTTATGGCAAAACGCCGCACGCGGCCGCGCGATGCCCACGCCTGCTTCATGCATTTCGCCACCGTGGCCGCCGTTGCCGCGATCGCCGGGGCCAGAGCAATATAAAAAAATGTCAGGTCGAACAAGATATACCGTTCCTCTTTTCGCAGAAAGACGAAGGTCTTCAGAAGAAACGGAACAGCAAAAAGACACACAACAAAAGCTCCGCGACGGCCGTATTTCCAGCACGCGTAGACGGCCGCCAACGGATAGAGCGTAAAGAGAACCGGATAGAGGTCTTCCATGGTCCACTTGTAAAACAACACCCGGCTGACCGCCCACGAATGCAAAGGGACAGAGAAGGCCTCGGCGGCCATCTTCGTAATAATTCCGGGCTTGAGGACCGCCCCGATGACCGCCAGCGCAAGGGTCACGATAAGAATTGCCGAATACTTCGAACTGAAGGGGCCCAGCTTCTCTTCACCGCGAGCCGCCAGGAACATCAGCGCGATATACGCAAAGAATGCCGGCACAAAAAAGATAACCAGTTTATGCAATACCAATGAGATACAGAATATTGCGACTGCGCCGAACGCGAGCCCTGTCTGCTTTAGCCGGCTGCCGGCATATCCCCCCTCAAACAGCCGGAAAGCGAGATACGCGAAGACCGTATACAAAAGCTGAACGAGGGTGTACATGCGGCACTCCCGCGACATTTTGACACAGAGCGGCGCAAAGGCGATAAGAAGCGCTGCGGCGATCGCGGCCCCGGTTCCAAACCATCGGCGGGTCATCCAGAAGCCAAAGACGATGACAGCAACGCCGAAGACAACGGCCGGCATTCTGGCCGCGGTCTCACTGACACCAAAAGTCCTGAACATTCCTGCGATAAGATAGGTGAAAGGCAATGCCCGCGTATACTCGTAGCCCCCGGGCAGAGTCGGTGAGCCTGTCTCGATCAGCGACTTTGCCGCAAAGACATGGTAAAGCTCGTCGGACCAGAAATTGCTGACGCCCAGCTGGTACATGCGCACGCACAGTCCAGCGGCCAAGATAAGCGCCAAAGTCAACCAAACGAGTACACGCCCCCTACTTTTACTTACAGCCGGTTGTGCAGGGATGTCCAGCACATTGCGCGGCCCGCCGCGGCGGTCGATCCCTCTTTCCAATAGTGCTGAATGGCTCATGAGTCCTGCACTTCCTTTTCCGCGACCGCAAGCAGCGACAAACCGGCCCGCATGGGTACATGTTTTTCCAAGGCTTCAACGGTCATTTCTGCCCTTCCTCACCACGAAGGCCTGGCCATGAACCTCGTATTCAAACAATGGTTCAAACGACAAGCTCGGAATTTCCGATAAAAATTGTTTCAATGCGCTTCGCTGCCCGGCTCCTGACTCCTCGCTAAAAGCCCGCCAATCGTCAAACAGGACAATTGACCCGCCCTCCAAATAAGGCGCAAGCCAGCGCATTGACTCAATCGTGGACGTGTGCAAGTCGCAGTCCAAAAGTGCTACAGCCACCCTCTTAAACGGGTACTTTTCCCGCAGTTCCTCGGTAAGAGAGTCTTCATAGAAGCCTTCGATCAAATGGGTGCGAGTCCAATCGACCCCATTCTTTTCCAGAAATCGGGTGACTTGCTTCCGGGAGCAGGAAAACTGACCCTTGAAAAAGATTCCGTCACCTATTACTTTGTCTATGTCTTCAAGCTCGGGCAGCCCCTTGAACGAATCGAAGGCATAAAAGTTGGGCCCCTCAAGACCCAACTCACCGCACACCTTTTGTGCCCACCAATACGTATATCCTTTAAATATGCCGAACTCGTAATAGTCGCCGATATCCCTGCCACGCTTTTCCGCCGCGTAGCGCAGTGCTCTGCTCACACCGGCCGGCGCTCCGGGGTTTCCCGGCTTGAAGGACCGATTGATCGCGTGATAGGCCTTGGATCCCAATGCATACAACGGCGGGTATCGGGCGACAACCTTCTCTACCATTTTCTTAAGAGACCGCATAGCTGCGCCTCACCTTGAGATTCAATCCACTTTTCAGATACATGAACACCCCCGGCAAATTGCCTATGCCAATGAGCAGCCTCATTAGAAGGGCAACGGCAAATATCGCCGGCGCGGCCGCCCCCGCGATATTGAGAAAATAAACCAACGCGCCCTCCCGCACCCCCCAACCCGCGATCGAAATCGGGAGCATGCTCACCAACAACGCCGGAGGAACTAAAATCGCGCAGTCGGCAAAACTTAAACTCATCGAAGTGCTCTTAGCCAAACTCCATACAATCAGAACCCGCATCAACTGGTTCATTAGGGCCAGAGCAAACACGACTCCGAGAATACGGCCGTGCTCCTTGTAATCACACAGCGCCGAATAGGCCTCCCGAATCAATTTTATTCCCGGAAAAGCATTAAAGCGATTCAGGATTTTGTCGGCCAAATTCTGCAGTCCCGGCACTATGAGAAAAGCCACCATCGCCGCCACGGCAAAAGCCGGCGCGGCCATAACAATCAGGACTTCATTGCGGCCCCACACGATTGCGGCCCATAGCGCGCCGACAAAAGCCGCAACCATCATGGACACCGCCCCGGTGATCCGGTCCATCGCGACTGAGGAGACGGCTTCTGCATGCCGTCCGCTCGAAGCGCCCAAGCTATACATTCGAACAGCATCTCCACCCGCGGTCGCCGGCAAAAAGGATCCCAGAAAATTACTGACCCACACGCTCCACAATAAATGCCTGTAACCCACTTTTTCGCCTTTTGCCTCAATCAGCAACTGCCACTTATACGCGGTCAGAAAACGGATCATAAGCACAGGAACCAGCCCGAGAGCAAAGATATCCCAACGGCAATCGGCAAAGACGCGGCCAATTTCGCTCCACTCGACTTTAGCGCTAAGCCAGAAAAGTATGGCGGCGCTAATAAAAGCGCGAACGATTGTTCCGCGAAGATTCCGTTTCTCGCTCACGTTACGACCTCGTCAAAAATAGATCCATCCGGGACAAGCACCTCATAGACGGCTCCAAGGGCGCCGGCATCATCTTCGTCTTCGGACGTTACATACGCTCTTGCTCTCGCACCCAGTGCCGCGGCAAGCTCTTTGTCGAGAGTCAGCCGGGCCAACGCATCCGCGAGTGCTTTCGTATCGCCGTCCTTTACGAGAAGGCCCGCATCACGCAATATCTGTCTTGTGCTCGTCGTGTCAAAACCCGCGACCGGCAGACCGCAAGCCATATAGGCATACAACTTACCGTTACCTTCGCTGCTTTCATGTTTGGGGCTCACCGCTACGTCCGCCGCATTCAAGTACGCCGGCAGATCTTCAAACCTCACTTGTCCGGTGAAGGTCACGTTCGCCGTCAAACCCATATCTTGGGCCTTGCTGCGATAATGCTGAACATTCGGATAGCCTATAATCAGCGTGTGAAATGCATGTTTTTCACGGAGGATCCTCAAGGCCTCAAGCAAGGCATCGATTCCCTGGTACTCATTAAGGAGTCCGGCGTACACAATCACAGGCATCTTCTCCGGGATTCCGTATCGCATTCTTATATGAAGGCCGTTTACTCCGGGGCGAAAATGCTCCGTATCCACACTGTCCACAGTATGGGCAACAGGCACCGAACCGGTGTGCGGCTCTTCACTCAAGCGCTCCGCGCTATTCGCGGTGCTTGTAACAATCGCGTCCACGCGCATTTCAATGAATTCCTCCAACCACGAGAAAAGACGGTAAAGCAGACCCCCGGCTCTCGCAAACTTGTGCGCCGCAATCTCGCCGGAAAGACTCCCTTGATAATCGAGTACCAACGGAATCCGTTTGGACCCTCGAGCCAAGTAGGCAACGCAGGCGCCTTCATGCAAATGGGCATGAATCACATCGGGATTCCACGTTCTTATCCACTTCCGCGTCAGGGCCGTTAACATGACATCGATGTATATCTTGTGCCATGACGGGCCGGCCGCGAGCTTCCTATACCACGGCACCGGCCAGGTCCTGACCGTTTCGACACCGTCAATATCCCGCCCAAGCGGGTAGGTGCATAAGACCACTTCATGCCCCTGCTCCCTAAGTGCAATGGCGGATCGATAGACGCGCACATGGCAGCCGCGGTCTGAAAAAAAAGGTGTCGGCACCACCATTAAGACCTTCATGCCGTCACCATTTCACGCGTCTCGCTCTTCAGTGAACCTTCCGCGCGATAGGACGTTGCTGTCTTGCTCAAGCCCTCGGCCAAACTAACTCGCGGTGCATACCCCAATCTGTCACGCGCCTTACTGATGTCGAATGCCCGGTTGTGAGTAAAAAAATCAACGCGGCGCTTATAAAGCGGCGGCCTCAATCCGAGCGGCAAGCACACCGCCTCGCACAAGGCTGCGGCGGCATAGAACGGCCACACGGGCAGATGCAGCCGCGGCACGCGAACGCCGAGGATGTGAGCAATTTTTCCGGCAAGGTCATTGAGAGTCACGTAGTTTTCATCTCCGAAAAAGAAGGCTTCGCCCGCTGCCCGGTCACTTTCAGCGCATTGGATCAACCCCTCAACCAAATCCGTCACATACACCATATGGTAGTAAGTCTTCCCGCTCCCGATCATGACAAAATATCCGCGCTGAATACTGCCGAAGAGCTTCACAAACCTCTCTTCCCCGGGCCCGTAAATCGCTGCCGGGCGGGCGATGCTCATCGCCAGGCCGCGCTCGGCAGAGGCTTTCCAGACTCTTCCTTCCGCCAATAACTTGGTTCGCTGATACTCATCGCCGGGATTGAACGGCGAGTCCTCATTGCCCGGTATTTCAGCGACCGCCCCGTGCACTCCCATCGTGCTGCAATGCACCAGCCGCTTCACGCCATGATTGAGACACGCGTCGATAATATTCTGCGTACCCTCGACATTAACGTTCCAGTAATCCTCTTTCGTCGCAGACTGGTCACGATAGAGCGCGGCGAGGTGAAAGACTTTCTCGCAACCGCCGACTGCCCTGTCCACCAGAGCGGCGTCGCGGATGTCGCCCACCTCAAGCTCCACTCCCTTCGCGATGAGTTTGGTCACACCGCTCTTTCTGCGCACAAGCGCCCTGACCCGGTGCCCGCGCTCAACGAGGGCATCAACGAGATATCCTCCCGTAAATCCTGTGGCGCCGGTTACGAGTATCTTCATGCTCCCACGCCCTCCATGATCTTTTCCGCCGCCGGGACCTGCTCCGGAATCATGATTCCCCGCTTCTCGTAAAGAGCTTTCACTTCGTTGACCTCTCGGCGCTTCCTCTCTGAATCCCACAGCAACTCATCACCCATGACCTCGGCGCAAACCTGAAGCGCATCGTCACTTGGGTATCCCATCGTGCCCAGGCCCGTCCGCCGAAAGACCACGTCGGCCAGCTTTACGGCCATTTCGTCTCTGACTGCGTAGACAATGTCGGCCTTCGTCACACTTTTTGAGCCCGGAATAGCCTCGCCCCACGCATAGTCATGCGCGATCAGGTGCAAAACTTCCATATACAGGCTGCCGTGGCGTTCGATAAGACGCTCGATCTGATCGCGGCTCATACCCCACGCCCGTCTGGCCCTCTCCGACTCCAAATATTCATCGATATTCTGGATATCTGCTCCGATGAGCGGTGTCACCGCGCTGCGAGACGCGGACACTTTCATGCCGATTTTTCCGAACACGCGGTCAATCACCTTTTCGACGACTGCCCGGGCCGTCGTGTATTTGACCCCGACAACGCTCAGAAGGCCCTCGATGTTGTCTGTCTTCTTGTGGTCCCAAATCTGATCATTGCGATCCACCTCACCCTTAGAACAATCGCTGCGTGAATTGCTCGCCGGCAGCAAGCCTGTATTGGCATACGAGATATCCGAGCGCTGTAAATTCAACGTCGGGTATGCGGCTTTTAAATCCGCCAGGAACCGGTCCAGGTCTTCTGCGCTCACCTCGCGGCGCTCCGGCCTGTCGCTATATTTTGAATAGTCCGTCCCGACGATGCTTCCGGTTCTGTGGGTCGTCGCAAAGTAGTATCGTTTGCCGGTTCTTTCCGGGGCGGTGCTCGGCGCCGCCAGCGCAAAGCCCGGCGTCAATCGGCGGTTGAATACGAGATTCACGGCTTGCGCATATTTGACGCGGGGACGCCGCGTGATGTACCCCAAGCTTATCAGCAGATCCTGGACCCACGGCCCTGTCGAATTAAGCACACACCGCGCGCGTACCTTTAATTTTTTGCCCGTGATTTGATCATGGGCCTCGACACCAGTCACGCGCCGGTTGTCCATTATCAAATTAGTCGCTTCAACATAATTGACGGCTACGGCACCCCAAAACACGGCTGTCTTGATAAACGCTAACGTGAGGCGCTCCGGTTCTATAATTTCACCGTCATACCATACGGCCGCACCCGTCTGCCCTTCTGAAACCGCGCCAACGGTTTGTGAGTACTCGCCGTTTGTCATAAAGCGATTTGACGGAATCTTTCGGCTATCGGCTTCAATACCCGCGTTCCGCTTGCGGCCCATGCGATTATGCAGTTTCAGAGCCGTCTTCACACCCGCCCTGCCTCTAAGTCCCTTGCCGAAAACGGGCATGACACATTTCAACGGCTTCACCAGATGCGGGGCTATCCGCATCCACACCGATCTTTCTTTGATTGATGAACGAACCCGGCGCAGGTCACCGTGCTGAAAGTATCTGAGTCCGCCGTGAATGATGCGCTGTGACTCTGCGCTCATTTCGCCGCCGAAGTCTGCCTTATCAATCAATGCCACAGATAGACCTCTCGACGTAGCTTCCCATGCCGCAACCGCGCCGTAGATTCCGCCGCCTACGATTAATAGGTCATATTCCTTTGTTGTCAGATCAGATACCGTTCGTTTCATTACTGTCCAATGACCTCCTCAATGCCAACGTCCTCAAAATCCCTGGTCCGTGAGTAGACAATCATTTCACCGATCAAGCCGATCGAGATAAACTGCACGCCCATAACAATCAAAAGAATGGCGAGCAGCATAATCGGCCGGTCTGCCATGCCCTCTCCGAATGCGAACCGCTCAAACACCAAGCCGACATTCATGGCAACTCCTACACCTGCCGAAAATAGCCCGACGCCTCCGAAGAATCTGAGCGGTTTTTCGTTGAAGCGCGTAATAAAAAGGAGATTGAGAATATCGAGCACCCTTCTCACATACGAAGCCGGCCCATACACCGTCACGCCCTGCGGTCTCTCCCGCCGCGAGAGCGGTATGCCCGTAACGCGAAAGCCCTTTCGCTCCGCCAGCACGGGCAGGAAACGGAAAAAGTCGCCATAAAGAGGCACCGCATTCAATATGGAGCGCCGAAAGATTTTGAGGGTTGAGTTCAGATCGTGAACTTCGCTGCCCGTTAACTTTCGAGTGCACCAGTTAAACAGCTCAGACTGCCACTGATTGACCTTCGGCTGACCGCGCCAGCTGCGCACCCCGTTAACAAAGTCATAACCTTCACGCATGCGCGCGATCAGTTGGCGTATGTCGTCTGCCCTGAACTGGCCGCCCGCTTCCACGATCATGACCCAGCGCCCCCGCATCGCGCCCCGCGCAGTATTCATAGAACTTGCCTTTTCGGCCTTCGGCATGAGCCTGACCACCCTGGCTTCCACTTCCGGATCCAAATCGATCTCATCACTGGGTTTCGCCAGCACCAGGAATTCATACGACAACCCTGACTCGGCCGCCACATGATCCAGATCACGCCACAGATTCCGCAGCACACGCGGCCCGTTGGTTAAGATAATGCAAATCGTCAGGTCGATCGTCTCTGAAAACTGCTCTGACAATGTGCCTAGCCCTCTCTCTTTAACCTGCATAATTTCGCTCCCGGGAAAAGTGAAATAGCCACTCCGCCATTAGCCCGCAGCTCACCAGCGTAAAAGCCCCAAAGGCGTAAAGAAACGAAGCGCCGTAATAGGTCATGCCGCCTTGCAGTGCGGTTAAGACCGCAAAAAACATGAAGGGCGCGGCGGCGAGGAAAAAATAGATCCGCGGTTCTTCACGAAACCGCGCAAAAAGCGCCAAGGCGATGAGGTCAAGAAACACTTTGAAAGTGCGCGAGAGTCCGTACTTCGAGTTTCCGCGCACTCGGGGCCGATGGTTCACTTCGATCTCTGCGATGCGGAAGCCCTTGAGCGACAAAAGGAAAGGGATGAAGCGATGTCTTTCTGAATAAAGCGAAATACTGCCGAGCGCACTCGCCCGATAAAGCTTCAGAGAGCAACCGGAGTCATGCAATGAGAGACCGGTGATCAAAGCTAAAATCCAGTTTGCAATACGCGACGGCAGCGTTCGCGTCAGGCTATTATCTTTACGATTCTTGCGCCAGCCGCTGACCACGTCATAGCCTTCCTGCGCCTTCGAAATCAGTTTCGGCAAATCGGCCGGATCATTCTGCCCGTCGCCGTCCATGGTAAGGATCCAATCGCCCTGCGCCTGTTTAATGCCCGCTGCCAGCGCACGGGTTTGCCCGAAATTGGTCCTTAAACGGACGAGTTTTAGCTCCGGAGAGTGCTTTTGCAGGGATTCGAGTTCCTGCCAGGTGCGGTCCTTCGACCCGTCGTCGACGGCTATGATTTCAAACGGTACGCCGTGGCTCCGAAGTTCTCCCAGCGAAGTCTGGATAACAGGGCGTGCGTTCTCTGCCTCATTATAGAAAGGAATGACTTGTGATATGAAATGGATTGAGTTCTTCACGGTTACCCGAGAGGATTCGTATCATCCTCTTCCTTTCATCGCCAGATGATGGCTTTATTTGCTGATTTTTTCTTGTTTTTTCGAGGGCACAGGCTCGTCTTCTTCAGCGCCCTCGCCGATAAGCCTGAGTGCCAACCGCGCGGACGATTCCGGCACCGGCATCCCGAAGGACTCTTGCACCGTTAACAATCGAACCGCCAACCGAAAAAGCTGCCGCTCATGGATCGCAAAACCCGTTAATATCGCGGCAGCTCCAATCATCTGTAATGTTTCAAGGGTAACAACCATGTATCCCAGGCCGACTTCGACTAATTCTAATTCCTGGTAGAGATGCAGGAACGTACGCACCAGCGAACAGCCGAAGAGAAGGACAAAACCCGGAAGGGCGAGTGTTCTGCCTTCGCGTGTATCATCAAAGGCATCGCTCATGGGCAGCATCAGGAGAAGAATAATGCCCGTCTTAAAAAGCGCGAGAGGAACTGAAAATGTTCCGACCGCATAATCGAAGGAAGTCAAGACCAGGAAAATTGCCGTAATCGACCAGGCACGAGTGTCACGCACCCGTGTTGCCAGTCTTGCCATTCGGCAGCTTACCACACTGGAAATCACCAAGAGAGCAGCGATAAACCAAGCCGCGCCTGAGCCCCCGCCGTAAATCCCTGAGGCCCATTCGGCAACTTTACTTCCGCCATCACCGACCCAAACATAAGCACCGGCGGCCACAATGACCGACCCGACGATTCCAAGAGCCGCAAAGATCGGACTCAACGGCAAAAATTCTCCTACCGCATCAAGCATTAAACTTTTGGATTCCCGTTTTTTCACGAGCTTTGGTTCCTTTCTTAGGGATTGGTGTGCCAATCCCTTACTTGGCGTTAAGCTGCTCTTCCGACTCGACTTCTGCTGCTTGTTTCTCTTTCAAAACCTTCTTAGTCCACCAGCTGTTCAATTTGTTTTCCATGCCTTCAAATCCCCAGCCGGCCTTTTTAAAATGCATCTTGGTCTGATGCTTCATGCCCGTTTTCATTCCTGCCGTGTAGTGATCGTAATAGCTCTGATAGTAGCGATAATCCCCGGAATGCATCTCCACATTCGTGAGGATATAGCCCAGCACCTTCGCTCCCGATTGCTTAAACAGCTGGTTCGCGTGGGAAATTACCGTCTTCGGGGTCCGGCCGACCTGAATGATAAAGACCACCCCGTCGACGTACTTCGCCATGATGCCGGGGTCGGAAACCGACATGATCGGAGGCGCATCGATGATGACATAATCAAAGTGCGCCCTAAGTTCTGCGATGAGCATCTTGAAGTTGTCTGACGACACAAGGGCCGCCGGACTCTTCATGATGTCGCCGCGAGGCATGACCGCAAGGTTCGCCCTCGAGTTCTTCACGAAGACTTCTTTTGGGTTCAGGCTCTCCGTAAGAAGATTCGAGAGTCCTCGGAGTTTTCTTCCGAACCCGAAATACTCCGCAATCTTACCGCGCCTGAGGTCCGCATCGATCAGGGCGACCTTCACGTTCGGGTCCTCGGACAGGCACATGGCGAGGTTCGTGGCAGTGACACTCTTCCCCTCACTGTGGATCGAGCTCGATACCAGGATCACCTGAGTCGCATCTTTCTGGATGCGGTTGATGAGACTCGTACGCGTCATGCGGTACTGTTCCGAAATAATGGATTCCGGAAAGTGATAAGTCACGAGCCGCTGATCGGGCTTTGTGTTCTTCATCACTTTGATGCCGGCATCCCACGACGGGCGTTTCTCGGTAATCTCGTTAGGCAATTGAAAGGTCGGCACCTTGCCGCGTGAGCGTTTCGGAGAATCATCGGCCTCCTGGCGCTTGTCTTGGATCTTCTGTAATGCCTCAGTGAACTTGCTCATATGCGTCTTCTCCTTGAAATCGAATTTCATATATAGCTTCATCAATAATTTCACGGTTTATCGACTCTGATTCCCGCACAAATCCGGTTAAAAGCGCGTGGTCGCACAGCACATTGATCATGCGCGGAATTCCCTGCGAGTACTCAAAAATGCGCCCGCATACATCTTCATCAAAGAGGACACTCAGATCGCGGCCGTTCGCGTTCGCACGGTTCAGGCGATGCTGGATATACTTTTTCGTCTCTTCAAAACTGAGCGGCGTGATGTGGTAGTGTATCGCCACGCGCTGGCGCAGCTGCTCCAGGTTGACCGCTTCAAGCTTGCGGCGAAGTTCCGGCTGGCCGATCAAAACGATCTGGATCAGCTTCTCTTTTTCGGTCTCGAGATTGGAAAGCATTCGCACCTCTTCCAAACAGGCCGGACTCAGGTTCTGGGCTTCGTCGATGATGAGCACCACGTTGTGACCTTCGAGGACCTGCTGCACCAAATATTTGTTCAGCTGGATAAGGAGCCTGTCTTTGGAACCGTCCCTGTAGGCGACCCCAAGGTCCTCCAGAATCATGGTGATAATCCCCTTCGGGCTTAAGTGTGTATTTGTGATCACGGCGGTCTTAATCTTCCCACTCAAATTACGCAGGAGCGTGCGCGTGACCGTGGTCTTGCCGCACCCGATCGGCCCCGTCACCACAACAAATCCTTTACGCTGTTTGATCGCATAGGTCAGCGCATCAAGCGCAGACTGATGCTGCTCCGACGGATAGAAGAAATCCGAATCCGGCGTAATGGTGAAGGGATTTTCTTTAAAACCATAGAATCGCTTATACACTGAGTTCGGCCCTCATCCTTTCGCCCAGGAGCAGTTCTTCCGGCTTAATCGTCGCAATCGCGCCGAATATCGGAAGCTCCAGCAGCTGCCTGGCCTCTTCCACGGTTCGTATTGAATTATTAGACATTTCGATCAAGAAAACGAGTCCGGCGCCGAGACCGAAGCCCAGAACCAAACCCATAATTACGATAAGCGGCTTATTCGGCTTATAAGGCTCGAGCGGCAAACGGGCCGGCTCCAACACCTTGAAACGCATCCCCTTGTCGGCATCTTCCAGGGTTTGCGAGAGTTTCGCCGTTTCGAGACGTTCCAACAGCCGCTGATAAATCCCCGCGTTCACACTGTAGTCGCGATGAAGCTTAGCAAGCTGCTGCTCCTGCAAGGGAACACTCGAGATGAGTCTTGCATAATCTTCGGGAGTGATTTCTACGCCCAGATCGCGCATTTGATCCATCTGTTCATTACGGCGCAATTCCAGCCTCTTGATCAGACTGCGCGTCTCGATAACCCGGGGATGCTTCTCGGTGTTATCCACCAGCAGATTGTTGAGCTGAATCTTTAGGTCCACTAACTGCTGGTTCATTCCGGTCGCAACCGGCAGTGTGTAATTATAGATTTCTCTGAATTCACGCAGAGTCGTTTCGGATGCCTCGAGCTTTGCGCGATATTCCTCGAGCTGATTTTCGATAAACTGAATTGCGCTATTGGTCTCCATATTGGTCGAAGTGATACTTCCTTCAACCACGATGTCGGAGAGCGTCTGAACGACTTCCTGCACCTTCTTCGGGATCTGCCCTTCAAAGGTCAGAAGGACCAGGTCGCCGCCTCTCAAATTGATCGATATCTTATCCCTAAGATTCTTGATTAACTTCTCATAAGCAATCGGATTGTTTGCATTGACATCCAATTTCATCTTCTCTGCGAGCAATGTCAGGCGGGGCCACGACATCAGCTGATCCCTCAGGGTGCGCAGGCGCTCGCGTGAGGCCGGCGTGATGGCTAGGCCTGCGATCAAGGGATTCAGGATTTGTTCGGTCTCAATTAAGAGCACTGTCTGTGCCCGGTAGACCTTCGGCATTGCTATCGCAATCGAGGCAGCAATGACCATCGCGGCAAGAGTGGTGATAAGAAGCACGAACTTGTGCCGCATCATCATATAGTAGTATTCGCGTATCCTAAATCCTTGTGTCATATTTTCTATGGCCATGAGTTCTAAATTCCTCCGAAAGAGTATTTTTTAAGGCTCGATAACATCCCAGATATTGAGAATCACCCGTACCACTAGGCGGCCGCCCATCACAATCAAGGGCCAAAAAAACATCGTGTGCCCCAATGCCCTATTGCTGATTTTTAGCCATCTGTGCTTCTGCATTAAAGACCGGCCTTTTATTTTAGTTATTATTATTACCGGCATTGCGGAAGTAGCCGCCTTCGCTCGCCGCATTTCCCCAGCCTAGCTCATAGACTGAGGCCGCTTGAAATAGCGGGCCCGTAATGCGCGAGAACGCGTTGACAAACTTGTCGAAATAGCGCTGTTTCACGAGAATGGTGTCGCCCGGCTCCAAGAAGAAGTCCTCGGCCGAGTCACCTTTCTCGAGGAGTTTCGAGAGGTCAATTTTTTTCTCCGACGCATTCCCGCTATCGGTAAATTCCGACGGACGAATTACGTAAACCCGCTTCAGCGAGCCGTCTGCGCGGATGAGCCCTGCAGCCACCACGGCTTCTTTAACCGTGATATTGTCGCCTTTCATCGCGTATTTACCGGGACGGCTGACATACCCAAATACATAGACAGCCTTGCTGCGGTATTCTGAGATCATGACGGCTACTTCGGGATAACGGACATACTCGCGAAGCCGCTCTACCAATTCGGCTTTTAGCTGTTCCTTGGTCTTGCCGACTGCCTTCACGTCACCTACGAAGTTGTACTGCACATTGCCCTCCGGATCGATAACGAACCGCCCGGAGAAGTCAGGCTGATTTCTGACGATGATGGTGACAACGTCGTCTATGCCCAGCGTATAATCGGATCCTTCACCAATGATTTCGATGTATGGAGAATAATGCGAATAGGGAGAAACCTCGGAGGCGAAGTAAGGATCCTGGCCTTGCTGCGGCGCTCCCGCCTGCCCCATTCCGGGAGATCCCGCATACTGAACGGGAGCCGGGCCCTGAGAGTAAGGTGAGGTCATAAAGCTAGCATAGGGAGAAAATTGCGTTTCATAATTCGTGCCGTATTGCACTTGCACGGCAGAGGTCTGCCCCGGCTGTGCATTTGATGGCCCCATATCCTGGCTATTTCCCTGATAGGACAAGGGCGGGGCAAAAGCCTTGGGCGTAAATACGCAGATCGCCAGTGCGATCAAAAGGGCTTGTTTGGTTAAATGATGATATTTAGTCATTACGTTAGTAACCTCGCTTGAATTATTTTTTTAAATCTCTTTTAAATCTCATAGACCGACTCGACGACACGCTTGATCGCCGCAAAATCATCTTCCATGTACACGCGCCAGCCTTTCCAATCGCGCTTGGGCTTCCGGATTTTCCCGGCCTTTTCCCAGCGCACGATGGTTTTAGGGGTAACGCCAACTTTTTCCGCTACTTCCGTGATTGTGAGTCTTCCGTTCAACACTGGACCTCCCAAGTTATAAAAAGTTGAAACTTAAGTATATAGACTTTCCCACTATGTCCGGGAAGGTCCTGGTAATTACACGAATCGTGCCAACTTTCCGTGAGGAGCAGTTATAGACTCACCTGGGGGGAATATTAGCGGGATGCTATCGATTGCGTGTTAGGGAAATCGGACTTAACGAACTTCGTGTACGTTGCAAGAATGACCATATGTCTATTTCTTTGAACGTAAACATTTGGATTGGCCTTTAATACGATTGTCTGTAAGGACTTAAGGGTGCGTCGATTTATATGAACGCTATGTGGTACACGTTCATCTTTATTTTAGACGCTTAAGCGAGAACCGGGTCGACCCAGATGACCTTGTTATCTATGAGGGCTTTGATTCTATCGGGCATCAGACGTCCATTCACACGTCGCATCTGTGAATTGGTCGCCTTCTCTTGATCGAGAAGAAGCAGAAACAGGACAACGGCTCCCATCATCTTCAGAGGCTCGAATACAGGCATCAGCACCGAGGTCATCCCCATGAGACTGCCGCCGATCATCATAAGGAGCGCAACCATCAGGACCTGACGATTTCTGGGCATATCCCACAGAGCCCTATAAAGTCGAACCATGGTCACGGCAGCAAAACACGCGGCAATGCCCATGACGATCACATGAGTCTGGGATGCGATTTCGATAAAAGACACGGCCAGCATGAGCATAACCAGCATACCCCATGAACGCTTGTCCGTGGCTCGAGTTGCCATATTTCTCATACTGTTGGCGACGACACTGCTTAGAATTGCCAGCACAGCGGCAAACCACCTTACGGCTGAGCCCTCCCAATATATGTCAAGCGTGGAATTCTGTCCTGCGGTTGAACTTAAATGAGCATATACGGCGCCACCGGCAATAATGCCTCCGATAACCGATAGTGACGTAATCATCGCCTTGTGGGGTAGATATTCTGCAATTGATTTTCTGTCCATAACAGCCTCCTTTTATTGCTTTAATCGCCCCCCTTTAAAAAAGCGATAAGGCGCTTAAAGGTTACCCGATGATGTCTCAAACTTCAAGAATGGGAGTCAAAATAGGTAGACAAAATTGTTCTATCTTGGAAGGCGATGATGTTAGAAGGGCTCTATCTGCTATATCTCTTGGTGCGAGGCATCATGTCTGTCTTCAGGCGGTCAATACGGTCAAAGAAGAGGACGCCATTGAGGTGATCTAGCTCATGCTGGATACAAATGGCCTCTATGCCTGCGGACTCCTTTTCATGCATAAACCCCTCCACATCAAGCCAGCGCACCCGGATTCGGTTGTAGCGGTTTAGGTTTCCCGTATAGTCGGGAACGCTCATGCAGCCCTCTCGACTGGGGCAAGGCTCCTGCTTGTCCAAGATAATGGGATTAATCAGGACCAGGCAAACCGCGTCCGCTACTCGGGGTGACACATCCACGATTGCGATCTGACGGGGAATGCCGACTTGGGGGGCGGCAATACCAATACCATGAGGCTGGCTGCGCATGGTCTTTTCCATCGCATGCACGATCGTACTGAGCTTTGCATCAAAGAAGCGCACGGGTTTTGCATGCTGCCGCAAAACCGAATCTGGGAATATGCGAATGGATAATGCCGGCATGAGTAAGATTTAAAACTCGAAGCGCTCGACGGCCTTCAGCTCAACAGCTGTTTTGAGCTTCGTGGCCAGGTTAACCGAGATGCGCTTAATCTTCGCTGGGGCAAAATTACGCGGAATATCCACTTCAAGGAGCATGGCGTACAAGGTCTTTGAGCCCTTTCCCAGAATCTTGGAATTTAGGTCTGTAATATTGAGACCGTGGCGAGCAAGTATCTGACTCGTCGTATACACGATGCCCGTCTTATCCCGGGCAACGATGCTCAGAATATGCGGCACGGTTCCCTTTCCGTGCTTCTCGCCCCGTTTTAGCTCGTGGTGAATCTCATTAAACCGAACCTGGACTCCGGTCTTTTTCTGCCAAGCCTTGAGCTTCCCTTGGACGGAGTCGTTCTTTCGGGCGCTTGGGATCGCGACAATCAACATCATCGCAAACTCACCTTCGAGTATTGTCATGCTGATGTCTTCTAAATTCAGACGCTCCTTGTAAAGGATTCCTGTTACTCCGGCGATAATTCCCGGCTGATCTTTGCCGATCACTGTGATTATGGCGTGTTTCATCGCGCTTCTCCACTCGGTTCACCCAGCAGCTCGGCAAGTTTTCCGAGCCCCACCTGAACCAGTTCTTGGCCCCGCTCCTGAAATAGCTGGCGAGACAGATAATTAAGATCCGGCTGTACCGTAGCATTCGGAAGCAGACCCCGATAGACAAAGGGCAGGACAATCCTTCCCTGCTGATTTTTCACAACAGCCAGCTCTTTGACCTTCTTAAGCAGAAATTGACTAAGGTACTCCAGCATCACGAGCTTCGCACGAAAATCGACATCCTGCTGCAGCAAGCCGGCGCTTCCGTCGGCTTCCATCATATAGTGCTCGTGCTTAACTTGAAGACCCGTGAGGAAAGCACGGCTCTGAAGGATCTGAAAATTAGCCTTTAGGAGTTCAAACGGGGTGTCCTCGCCCTGCATGACCGGGGTGAGCTCTTCAGGCACGCGCTCTAGGAGAATCTGCCCCAATCCCGGGATCGGCGTCAATTGCGACAGCACGCGGCTTATAAAGTTAATATTCTTGAAAGCTCCGTTTCGCACGTCCACGGCCCCCTGCATAGCCAGCGTACGCTTCAGCATATCAGGGTGAGTTCCCTCAGCCGAACCTTCGAGCTTAGCCGTCAGAATACCCGTGAGATATTCACGATCCTTCATCTCTGCCGGAGTCACAGACTCCAGATCCAACTGATGAACGTTTAGGTTCCCCTTAAATTGAGGCTGCGAGGCAAGGTTCGAGATCTCCCCTTCCAAGACCACCTTATCGGGCCCATAAACCGCTTTAAACACAAGGATGCCGATCGCATGGTCGTAGACCCCATCTATATTCAGGTTTGGTTGCCTCGAACCAAACAAGCCCGCGCTTCCATTCATCCGCAAGGGGGCTCCAAAACTCTGCTGTCTCATCGTAAATTCAATATGATCCACTTGAATTACGAACGGCATTTGATAAGACTCGTCCTGATAGTGCAGTTTTCCCTCGTGAACACGCACTGATGAAATGAAGACGACCCAGGCACTCGATAGCCCCGGCTCCGCCCCGGGCTGCTTTGGCTGCCAATTCCACTGACCCGTTCGAGACTTCCGGATATAGATTTCGGGCCGATGCAGTTCAAAAAAGGGAATCGAGACCTCCTTGTTGAGCAACCCCCGCAGGTTAAATCCCGCAGTAGCACTTCCGGTCTTTAACAGGATTTCATCTGACTTGGGATCACGCAGTTCTACGCCGCTGATCTCAAACTGCATGTCAATCCCCCACCGCACCGAGATATATCCCAATTGAGCCTTGGCTCCCACAGCATCGCCGATTGTCTGCTCAATAGAGGGTTTTAAATCATTGGGGTCGAATTGCAACAGCAGTACGGCACCAGCGCCTATAGCGACAACGACCATAACCAGCACGACAACTAAAATTATTTTCATACGTCTTCAGCCCAAACCTCTTCGTACGACCAGATGCCGTCGGCACGGTTCTTCGCCTCCTCCTGCACCTTCAGGAATTCGTTTCTCTTTTCAAACACATATCGTCTCGGGACGCGCGCCGCCCCAATAGACAATAACCACTCATTAATCATCATCCGTGTTGTCTTATACTTTCCCCCGGGTTCAAAAGGGAAATTAATCTCATTGGCATCGATATATAAATACACCGGCGTGGCGGCAAAACTATCCGTTTCACTAAGTTCATCGTCACGCTTTACCGTAACATCTTTTCCCGCTAGCAGAGCCGGCAGCATACGAATCGTCTCCGGACTCAGCTGCACACCCGCAAGCATAACCGACTCATCGGTCCCAAGCACAAGAATGCCCTCTTCAGAAACGCGTACAACTTGCTCCGCTAGAGCATATCCGTTGGGAATGAGATTGAAACTGAGGAGAACAAGAAGAAGCTGGGTAGAGCGCAACTCAGGATGTGATTGGTTCTTTTGGAAACGGTTGATATCGGATCATTTCGCCACGCGCGTATATAAGCCCTTCGGGGAACTCGCCGTTGCTCGGCTCCGGCCAGTACTGCACATTGACCACTCGGTGCGCCCCATAGCGTTTTTTGGCTGTTGACGCCAATTTATCACGAAGGGCCTTTTTGTACAAGTCCGCCCGGGACGGGGTATTTGCCAGGTTGAAGGTCATAAGCTTTATCCCCGACCACATGCCGGCCTCCGGCGCAAGCAACACTGCGTTTTCACTAACCTCAAGTTCTCCAAGGGAAATAAAGGCGATATCCGAATCCTTCTCGGTGGCGCGCACCTTTTCCACGCTTGAACACCCGGTTATAAAAGACACGCTTATAGCAGCTAGTATGACCCAGTATCTCACCTTTATAACATCGGGCTCTTGACGGAATTCTTTAGCATAATTGGAGTTACGTTCGCATGGTAAAGAAATAGCATAATATAGCTTGCAAAGGGACTTCTTATGCTATATTATTATCTATGAGTGACTGAGTCTGCGATATATTGAGCTTTTATTGATGGTGAAAAAAGTGAAACTAAGCAGAATCGTGACTCAGACAATTTTAATACTGATCTTGAACCTCGGAGCTGGCGTTGCACCTCCGGCGCCTCTCGCGATATCGCCCCCATCAGCCCAAGATCAGGCTAAATCCCTCATAGATCACAAAGCCCAAATATTGACACTCCAGGGCAAAGTCACCGTACTTCGTACTGGTAAAGATCAGTGGCGAGCGCTGACTTCACAGGACATTATCTATGAAGGGGATCAAATCAAAACAGGGCCGGGTGCCCATCTGGAATTATACTTTGACGACTATTATCTGAATATCGCGCGAGTCGGCCCAAACAGTTTGGTGCATTTCCGCGCCATCGAACCCACCGACATATTAATTTACGATGGGGAGCTCTTCAACTCTTTGGATGCACTGCCGCCAGGTTCCACCTACGAAGTGGCAACTCCCACATCCGTCGTAGGCGTTCGAGGAACTCAGTTTCTCCGCCGGCACAATGCCGCCACCGGCGTGTCTAGCACCTATGTCATTGAAGGCGTCGTGCAACATCTTATCATCGACCGCGTCGGCAAGCTCTTAGACGTCCAACAGATTCACGCTGAACAGTTCATGCGCGTAAGTCAAACCGCCGTCGACCAAAATTTAATTCCCGAACCCCAAACCATTCCGAAAACAGCATTCAAAGCGGTGCAAAACCAATTCACACAATCACGATCTGAGATGACGCGGTTTTCTGGGCAAGAAAATCACTACACTGACGGCAAAGAGCGTTATCACAAAATGATTGCAAGTAAATCCGCTCAAAAAATGATGGCGCGTGAATTTGACATTGCCGATGACCGAGCTGTCTTCACCGGAGAATCCCAGGACTTCGTCCTCCCTGAACCTGTCGAGCGCTTGGAAATAAGCACAGAAGTTGCAGAGGCTATCGAGCAGTCAATCGTTGAACACGACTTTGCCCAGCGCGGCCCAACAGTTGACAGATTAACAGCACCAGCGATGGGTGCATCTCTTCTGAGGAAGGACTCGGACGACGATAAATAATCACCGTAACGTTAGCTGTGAGCGGGCCCACGTCATCGCTTCTTCTCGAGTCTTTATCTTCCCTTCCAACTGCAGTTCATAGGCCTCTTCGAGCAGCGGTTTCATCTTAGGGCCCGGCTTCATGCCGAGTTCTTTGAGGTCATTGCCGTTCAGGACGGGTTCCGGCTTCAGTTCTTCTGCTGCATACTCAAGCATTTTTTCTTTAAGAAAAATGTAATTATCTAAAATGCCGTGACACGCCCTGCAGTCGATCTTATGCAGCTCCAACTCTTCGCTGAAAGTGGGCCTCGAGACAAAGCGCTTCAGCTTGCCCTCTCGCATCTTCTGCACATCCCCAAATTTCATATGGTTCGCAACGGCCTCGGCCACGTCTGCTATTTCCCGATTTGAAAAACGCAGTCGCCGCATGATCTCCTCAGTCATGCGCGCGCCGATCGGAGCGTGCTCATAAAAGCAGATCCGCCCGTTCCGAACCGCATAAGTCCTGGGTTTCGCAATATCGTGGAAAAGGGCACCGAAAGCGAGCGCTATCGAGTCATTGCCCTCAAGTTGTTCGAGGAGCATCCGGGTGTGCACGAACACATCCCCTTCCGGATGATATTCGGGAGGCTGCTGGACGCCCTTCATGGCCTCTATTTCCGGAAGAATCTCTTTCATGAGGCCGGAGTCGGAAAGAAGCCTATAGCCCTTGGCGGCGCCGGATCTTGTAAACGTCTTAATCAATTCGTCGCGAATGCGCTCCGCACTCACAGCATGAATTTCTTTGGCCTGCTTGCAGATCGCTTGCCACGTTTGGCCTTCGATCTCGAAGTTCAGATTCGCGGCAAATCGCACAGCTCTAAGCAACCTCAATTTGTCTTCAGCAAACCGCTTAGCCGGCTCCCCGATCGCCCGAATGCGCTTCGCGGCGATATCGGCTTCACCACCGACGTAATCGATGACCTTTTTCCCGAAGGGATCGTAGAAGAGCCCGTTGACCGTAAAATCCCGCCGATGGGCATCTTCTTCCGGTCCGGTAAATTTTACATTGCTCGGATGACGCCCGTCCTGGTAGCCGTCCTCCGTCCGAAACGTGGCTACTTCAAAATGCTTCGCGTCATCCTGAACCACGATAATGACGCCAAACTGTTTTCCGACAGCTACGGTTTTGGGGAAAAGGGCCTCGACTTCAGCCGGCGCGGCGGATGTCGCAATGTCAAAATCCTGCGGCTCCTTCTTCATCAGAAAATCTCGGACGCAGCCACCCGCGAAATAGGCCTTATGGCCGGCAGATTTTAAACGCTCCGCAATCGTATATGCGATCGTGCCTGTGCCGCGCGATAAATCCATAATTAACCGAAAAAGTCCCGGGCCTTCTTTTTGCCGACAACCTTGTGGTAGTCGCCGTAATCAATAAAAGTCAGATCGGGCCGCTGTTCCTGAGCTCTCTTCACGATCCTGAATCGCTCTCCTTCGTGCTGGTCCGCCCGTCTGCTGCTCAGATACTTGAACTGCACTCCGCACTCCGGACAGGCATGGGCGTCAAAGGAAATGCCCAGCGCCCGGCAAGCGCTGCAATCTGCTTTCAAGTCGCCCATAATCAGCAGATGCTTCTCGACATCCGTAATATCAAATTCCTTATAGATGCGTAAGTAAGACTTGCTCATAGCCTGTAGACCTCGTCGTTTTCGCGAACCCGCGATTTGACCCCCAGCCCCACTTCTTCACCCTTCATGCCGCGGTCAACCGGTATTCGATTAATTTGGAGCGACCGTACTTTCATTTTAAGATCGGTCGTGGATCCCTTTATGTGAATTTTATCACCGTTACTCAGCGCTTCTTTATCGAGCTTGATGGCACACGCGCGAGCCCCGGTATAATAATGCGTCACGTAGCCGACAAGGATCTGCTTACTTTTTACCGCCTTCTTCTTTTTGCCAGTTTTTCTTTTTTTGACGGTTTTCAGAGGCTTACGCTGCGGCTTTTTCTTGCGGACTACCTTCTTCTTAGCAGCGGTTTTCTTTTTTTTGAGCTTTTTCGGCTTTTCATAACTCGGACTGCTAGCCTTCTTGATAACATTCAGCATTTTTTTAAACCAATTCGCCATACGGTTACTTTGCTTCTCCTTTGACAAGCGGCACGAAGCGCACCGGCAATACCTCCTGTGTAATCAATCGCCCGCCTCGTTTTACTCCGACGATCAGATTTTGAGACTTCTCGCCGACAGGCAGAATCATCCGGCCGCCGTCTTTCAACTGGTCCACCAAGGCCTCCGGCACATGCGCCGCGGCAGCCGTCACCATGATCTTATCAAAGGGAGCAAACTCGGGCCACCCCTTCCAGCCATCCCCGAGTTTGCAGCTGATGTTTCTATAATCCATCTGCCCCAGCCGCTCCTTGGCCTGTTGATAAAGCGGTTCCACGATCTCAATCGTGTAAACTTCGGCCGCCAGCCTCGCCAAAACAGCCGCCTGATACCCCGACCCCGTCCCAATCTCGAGGACCCGGTCATCCGGCGCAATTTCAAGAGCTTCCGTCATAAAAGCCACTATATACGGCTGCGAAATAGTCTGATCATGTCCGATCTCGAGAGGGCCGTCCTCATACGCTTTCAATTGTAAGTGCAGGGGCACAAAGAGATGGCGCGGTATGTCCCGCATGACCTTCAAAAGCCGCGGATCATGGATTCCGCGCGCCTCGATTTGCCTCTTCACCATGCCTTCCCGCATTCGGTCAAACCTCTCCTTGTTTGCGCTGAGATAGCTTTCGAAATCAGTTCCACGCGCCGCTTGTCCCGCGCACAATAAAACCGTCAGCATGCCTGTGAGAACAATCAATGTATTCCGCTTCATGCTACTCCTGATTTTCGGCAATGAGGGGTCTTTCCTGATGGGATTCAATCGCGGTAAGTTTATCCTGAAGCTTCTCAAACTGGCGGCGCGTACGGTCGAAGGCGGTTTGCGCATTCCCCACATGGGATCCCACTTTTTCAAATTCCGTAAAGCACTTCTTGAAGTCAGTTTCAAGCTGTCCGAGGCTTTGCAATATGACTTGCGCGGAGCGCTCAATTCGAAGTCCCCGCAAGCCGTGCACGATCGCCTGAAGGTAGGCATAAAAGCTGTTCGGTGAAACGGGGATAACGCGCCGCTTCATGGCATATTCGACGAGACCGTCCGTCTGCGCCTCGTCCTTAATGATCGTCTCATAATAAACATTCTCGGCGGGAATATACATGAGCGCGAAATCAAAGGTACCCTCCTCGGGGAGAATATATTTATCCGAGATAGCGTCGACATGCTTCTTTACATCCTGGACGAATCCCTTCTTTGCGCTTTTCTGACCGGCTTCATCCTGGGCCTGCTGAATCCGTTTGAAGTTTTCAAGAGGGAATTTTGCATCGACGGGGATAATCCCCTGGCCGAGCTTGATCACCGCATCGACCTGCGTGCCGTTTCTAAAACTGTACTGCAGTGAAAAGTGATCTTCGGGAAGGATTTGCCGTAAGAGTTCTCCGAGCAGAAACTCCCCGAACCCGCCCCGCAATTTGGGCGCCCTCAGGATATCCTGCAGAGACGCTATGTCCTTTCCTATGGCCATCATGGCATGGGTTGCTTCCTGAAGCTGTCCCATGCGGTTTTCCAGCTTGCCCACGGCGTCGCGATAGCCATGGTGGGTCTCACGCATCAGCTCTGTATTCTGCCGGAGTTGTTCATTGATCTGGCGTGTTACCTCGACTCCCTGATCCTTCAGAACAGACTTGAGATCAATCATCTGCTGCTGCATATCAAGGATAATCTGGGTATGCATATCCTGTTTCGGCCGGCTGGAATTCTGACGCAGCACGATAACGGCCAGAGCGGCAACTCCCATTAAGGCACACAGGGCTAGGACGCCCAGTAGGATGGTCATGGCGTATTATACCATGAGGGGTCAAGTTGAGACTTCACCCCTATTTTACGAAGGTGATGTTGACCTCTTCAATGTGCATGCCCGGTTGTGAAAAAATGAAGATGTGACTGCGGCTCGTCTGCTCAACCCGCTGAATCGCCTTCTTTTCCTGATTGAGCAGCCGATCGGCAACATCCGGATGAACATAGGCGTTGATCGTACGCCCTCGGGTGTGCCCGATGGACTTTCGCAATTCTTTAACCGCCTGGATCGCCATCGAGGTCGGCGACTTGACGATCCCCTTCCCGTCACAATAAGTACAGGTCCGGTGGACAGCGCTCTCCAGCGAAGGTTTGATTCGCTGCCGCGTCATCTCAACAATTCCCAATTCCGATATATTCAAGATATTGGTTTTAGCGCGATCCGGAGAAACCGCCTCGCGGAAGGCGCGCGACAGCCTCCTGCGATGCTCATGGATTTCCATATCAATGAAGTCAATGATGATGATCCCGCCGATATCGCGAAGCCGCAGCTGGCGCGCAATTTCCCAGGCCGCCTCCATATTTGTTTTAAAAACCGTGTCTTCGAGGTGTTTCGTCCCGGTGAATTTACCCGTATTGACATCGATGGAGACCAACCCCTCGGTCTGCTCAATAACGATATGCCCCCCGGACTTCAGATAGACATTTTTCTGAAATGTGCGATCGATTTCTTTCTCGACATTGTATTTGTCGAACAAGCTCAGATTGCCGCGGTAATGCTCCAAGACGACCTTTTCACCCGGGGTGTACAACTGCAGGAATCGCTTTACCTTGCTTAGGAGATCGCGATTGTCGACTATAATTCGGTCGGTCTCTTCCGTCAGATGATCCCGAATCACCCGCTCCACCAAATCGAGTTCTTGATGGATCATCGTGGGCGCTTTGCGGCGGTCAATGGAGGCGTGAACATTCCGCCACAGACGCGTCAGATATCGCATGTCGCGCATAAATTCCTTTTCACCGCGGCCGCTGGCTGCCGTCCTAACGATGAAGCCAACGCCCTTCGGCGTCTCCATCTTGCGGAATATCTGGCGGATACGGTCGCGCTCCTTCTTATCGTCAATTCGGCGGGACACACCGACTTTCGACTCTCCCGGCATCATGACTAAATAACGTGCAGGTATCGAAAAATGAGTGGTGAGACGGGGGCCTTTGTTGCGAATGGCATCCTTAACAACCTGAACGATAATTTCCTGGCCGATTGACAGGATCTTGTCGATCGGCTTTTGGCGCTCGCGCCGTTCATCCTTGCGCGTCTGCTCATCAAAATCTGCATCCAGATCCATCGGCGCCCTGACTGCGTCGGCGACATACAAAAAACCATCCTTCTTCGTTCCGAGATCCACAAATGCGGCTCCGATACCCGGAATCACGGTCTTTACCCGGCCCTTGTAAATGTTCCCGAACATGCTCTGTTCGGTCTTTCTTTCCATGTAAAGCTCTTCGAGCCGGCCATCTTCGAGAATAGCGACACGTTTCTCGTTGGTTTCGAGGCTGATTAAAATCTCGCGTTTCATGATGTGCTCCTTCTAGATCCTAGAGGAGACAAGGAACAACCTTGAGGAGGTAGCAAATCTACGTGGTATGCGTATCAATGTCTAACCATTCCTCAAAAGTCGCATGTGCTTTGTCTCAGCGCTTTGAGGATGGATCCGGAAGGTATTACGTAACCGCGGAACTTCCCATCGTTAGGTCATCCTGTTTCATGCCTACCGGGCTTCCGTCATCTTCTTCAAGTTGATCCCAGGAGTTATCTCCAGCTGTTGCACTGCTTTGATTGCTGGCGGTCTTGGCCTTTGCGTAAATCTTTTCGGCCATTGCTCCCGTCGGTTGTCCTTCCGTATCCACCATAGTTACTGTTATAAAAAATAAGGTTTCTTTTTGTTCATTACTAGTCTCATCCTGGCGCTTTGAGCGAAAGAGTTTGCCGACAAGCGGCAGATCGCCGAAGAACGGGATCTTGGCCTCTGCGTATTGGGCCTTATCCGTTCTGAGTCCGCCGATCGCGATCGTTTGTCCGCTCTTAATGAGCACCTGAGTCTTTGCTTCAGTGATATTAAAACGGGGTGCACTAAAATCCCCAAAATTCAACAAGGCAGCCTCTGAGCTAACCTCGGGCTTCAGATCAACTAATATCTCCTCCGCCGAGTTTATGTGCGGTGTCACGGTCAGCACAACGCCAACCTTGCGATAGTCAATATCGGTAATTTCAAGACTGCCCGTCGTTTCGTTGCGCTCAAAATTGGGAATCGGCACTTCGGTTCCGACCTGAACGGTTGCTTCCTGATGGTTAAGTACAGTAATCCTCGGATTCGACCGTATCTTCGTGTTACTCTTCGTCTCTAAAAACTGCATAATCGCTGACATGCTTGAGAAATTCAGCGTCCCAAAACTGAAGGCCTGCCCGGCCGTCGCCTGCACGGGGTTCGTAGGAAATGCGCGATTATCGCTAGAGAGGCCTGTTGTACTGCCCGCGATATTGATCGGAAGAAACTGCCGTATGAAGTGCCCCAGCTCTTCGTCATTCTTTGTTGTGCTCGTAAAAAACGGAAAAGTCGTCGGCCTTGATGAACCTGTAAGCGCGCCCAGGTTATTGTTCGCACCGCCGGTGTTCCATTGAATACCGATATCCTCAGCCTCGCTAACTGACGTCTCGATTATTTTTGAATCGATGTAGGCTTGCGGCGTTTGCTGGTCGAGCCTTTTAATGATGACCCCTATCTGATACACGTTCGTAGGAATATCAGTCACAATCACTATATTGGTTCGCTTGGAAGTCCGGATGTCGCCGCGTTCGGTGAGCATCCGCTTAATTGCATCCTCAACTTCCGCGGCGGGAATATAGTTTAATATGAAGGTCTGAGTGATGACCGGTTCTTGCTCCATCCGGTCGCGCGTTGTAACGCGTATGATATTTCCGTCTCTCTCATACACATAGTTATAGGTGCGTAAAACCACTTGAAGCGCCTTCTCCCAGGGTACATCTTCTAAGCGAATCGTCACGGTCCCCAATACTTCAGGACCGGCAACGATATTGACCCCGCTTTTCAGGCTCATAACGCGCAACACGGTCTTGATGTCGGCATCCTTGAAATCGAGGCTGACTATACCGCTGTCTTCGGGAGCAACTTCAGGAGCAACTCCGGGGACAGCCCCAGGGGTCAGGGCGTATCCGCTTGGGACGCCCGTAATGAGGAATGCGGCTAGAATTAGATAGCTGGCTTTTCTCTTCATAATTTGTGTAACTTGTTCTATATACGGCCCTCTACCTGTTTTCTTGACCTGCATTTTCGGGCGCAATTTCCTCTCTGAGCCAAAGGGTCTTCTCCTCATCCTCTGAGAAGAGAATTATCCGATCGGTGTAAATGTGTAATAGGGTCGCCCCGTGAATTTCTTCGCCCGGCCGATACAACTCGCCGTCAATCAGCGCCACCGATCCCCCTTCGGGGTCGTAGATAATGCCCTCAATGACGAAGGTGCTCTGCACTTTCGGGACACCGCCCTGAAGCAGGCCCTCAGGCCCGATAAGCGCCACCATGGGGTCTCGACGCGAGCCGGTATCATAAGCGATTTCCCCGGCATAGGCCATGGAAAAACACATAATGCTATACAAAGCTATAAATGCGGCCGGTCGTCTCATTTCTTTTTCGCCTTTTTACGACTCTTTTTCTTATCTTTGGGATTCGCGGCCTGTTTCAACGCCTGGTAAACCTCTTTGCCCGGCTGATAAGTTACTGCGGCAAGAGTGATAGTCGCCAGATGGCTCTCTGGATTTCCCTCCCGAGGGCTGACCTCAAAGAGCTCAATACGCAACATCTTCGGGTTTGACTCAATCCGGCTCACGAATTCACCCAGTGCGTGATAGCCCCCCTCGACCGTCAGGTTGATATACTCGGCCTTATACTGAAGGTGGAATGGAGGGGGGAAATCCGGGGTGTCTCGGTGAGGCCTTGAGGCAATTATTTGAACCCCGCTTTCCTCGGCAAGTTTTGAGATCGTGCCTAGGAGAAGCGAAATTTCGTCCGACCGATAAAGTCTGCCGGCAATGTCTGCAATGAAGTCGGCGTAATTCTTCTTATCCTGAATCCACTGGGGCCGCTTTCTTTTAAGCGACTCGACCCGCACGATCTGTGATTTCGTGTCTTTAAGCTCCTGGAGAAGTTCGGGCCTTCTCATCCAAGCGGGCCAAGCGAATACGATCAAGAAGAGGGCTATGCCCGCGGCCACAATGCCGATCTTCATCCACATCTCTCGGTCGACCGTCTTCAGATACGAGACGACATCCTGGCCTGTCCACTCAGTAATCGGTTTCACGAAGCCTCCGGAACGATAAACTCAAAAACGGCAACAAAATGTGTTACTTGAACGCTATACTGTATCTGTCGCGAAGTCGTCAGACTAAGCTTCGCATCCGCAATTTCCGTCTTTAGATTGTGGAGGTAATCTTCGATCTGCTCGATGCTTGTTTTTTCTTTCGTAGATAAGCAGAGCCCCGTAATAACAATGGAATTGCCCTCGGCATCGTTGCGCCGCTTCACCTGCGTTAACCACGCTGAGGACGGCAGGTATTGACTCGCCCACTCAAGCATATTCGTCAGCGGGCGCTCAGTGGTAACCGTCGTTTCCAAAAACTGTTTTTCCTTGCTCAACACTTTTTCGACTTCGGCCTCGAGATCATTCAAGACAACGGCCTGCGGCTCTACGACCTTCCACGAAGCACTCGCTTCTTTCAATTTGCCGCGAGCCGACAGATAGCCGAAAAAGAAGTACGTCGTTAATATCACAAATAGAACGCCGAGACCGATCGCGAGTTTCAACCACGGGACAGGCTCCTTGGTCCGGGTTTTGACGACTCGCAATTCTTCCGGCAAGAGATTGATCGTTATCATTCGGATCTCAGACAAAGCCCCAGACAAACCGGGAGCAATTTCGCGTAACTCACGAGGAGGTTGCGGTCGACGCCGGCATCGACATCCACCTTATTTAGGATATCCATCGTCTGGACCGGAATCCCGAGCGACTCGCTCAGGATGGGGCTGATGAGACTGGTATCCCCGGCGCCCCCGCCGATAAACAGCTTTGTCACCGGTATGGCTTGCGGTACCTGGCCTAAATAGTAGTCCAAAGAAACCTTGAGATCTGTCGCAAGACTCGTGTAACTTTCCTTGAGAGCCTCTTCAGCCTCTACGCTCGGCATGCTGGATGCTGCCATAAGTTTGTCCGCATCCTCAGAATTAAGACCCAGCTTGCGGCGAAACCGTTTGGAGACATCCAGATCGCCGAATGAGATATCCCGAATAAATCGAGGTTTGCCGGCGCGTAGAACGCAGAGACTCGAGGAATCATTTCCCAAATCCAAATAAGCTATGGATCGGGCGGCATCTTCCGGATGAAAATATTCCAAGGCATTCACTGAAGCCAGGATATCGCAGTCAACGATATCCGGCTCGAGTCCGGCATCGTTAAACAATTTCATCTGCACATAGACTTCCTCTTTCTTCACCGCGATGAGGAGGATGTTCATCTCCTCGCCCTTTTCAGTTGTCACGCTATCCTCAAGGACGTGGTAATCGATCACAACCTCGCTCATCTTAAACGGAATATAACTTTCGGCTTCGAAACTGAGCGCGCTCTTCAATTCGTCCGGGGCCATCTTCGGGAATTGAATGAAGCGGACAATGACCCCCTGCCCTTTAAGCGATATTCTGATTTTTTGAGTCTCCAATCCGGCGAAGGCATGGCCGGCTTTAATAATGTCGGAGATTTTTGCGTGCTCGGCCGGTCGAGGCTCAACACCCAGGCCTTTGATGCGAAGCTTCCCTGCGGTGGTTTCGGCAGTGAGCAGGACAATGTTAGAAGCACCCAGGTGACAGGCCATGGAGACCACGGGCCTCGCAGGTCCTGCGGGCTTTCGGCGGAGGATCTTTTCCAGGATAAAGCCTTGTATTTGTTCTACAGGTAATGTAAGGCTCATGATTTTAAATATCGGCGTTTTGTGGAAAAAAGAAACCCACCCCGCTTTAGAGCGAGGTGGGTTTCTGAACACATATGCACTTGACGAAACGTTACGCGATTGGTGTTCCGTCAGCACAACCGTCTGCATCGCCAGTCGGAGGATCTTCCCCTTCGACCGAACCGACAACAACACCACTCTGATCCACACAGTACGTGTTTACAGCTGAGTTGTCATCAAACGGTTCTGCGAATGCCGAATAACTGTTGGGAGTATCTTCACCCCCGCCAGTATAAGTCACGGTAAAACCATGCTTCTGATCCTCCGTCCATGACGAATCCAAATAGGACGGATCAGCATCAATTAATGCATCTAAATCTTCGGCATACTCGGGAGGATTCTGCGCAGCCCGAAAACTCTCGTTGGCTGAGCTGAATGCTCTCAGATCCGTCTTAACCGCACCTTCATTTGCGTTAATTCTGGCGCGAAGAAGATTCGGAATCGCAATCGCCGCTAACAGACCAATAATAGCTACGACAATCATGATTTCTACTAAGGTGAAACCTTTCTGATTTAGTTTACGATACATATCTACACCTCCTAGGGTATTTTATTAATCGTACTTGTTAGTATTATACCTGTATAAATCCCATTAACGCAAATTCTTACAAAACTAATATTCATGTTATTCCTATACTTACTTTAGGGCTAAAACAATCTCCTTTACCCTTATCCCATAGTGATTTGGCCGCCCTAGAGGTGGTCCCAAGGCCCTGAGAGCCGTGCAAAAATAATTCGCTCCCGGCCCTACTTAATGTGCTGCGTGAGGGTCAAAATAGGCAGGAACATAGCGATCACGATACCCCCGATGACCACGCCCAGAAACAGGATAATCAGCGGCTCTATCAGGGAGGTTAGCCCGCTGACCGCCGCATCTACCTGAGCCTCATAAAAGTCGGCAATCTTCATAAGCATCTCTTCGAGCTCCCCCGTCTCCTCGCCGACGGCGATCATACGCACCACCATGGTCGGGAAGGCCTCGTGCTTACCCAGCTGTTTCGAGATGCTTTCCCCCTTCTTGACCGACTCTGTCAGGGAAAGAATGATCTTTTCGATCTTCCTATTCCCCGCTGTTTTGGACACAATTTCGAGCGCCGAAAGAATCGGGACCCCGCTGCGTACCAGGGTCGCCAGCGTCCTGGCAAATTTACTGACAGCAACTTTCTGGAAAAGTTGCCCGAAGATGGGCATTTTCAGCTTAAAGCCATCCCATGCCAGCCGGCCGGGCGGAGTACGAATCACCTGCATAAACAGGAAAATAAACCCGCCTATGCCTCCGAGCACAAGAACCCAATTCGCCGCCAAGTAATTACTGAAGTCGATGAGGATGCGGGTCGGCGCGGGCAAAGGGGCGCCAAGGCCGTCAAAAATTTCGCCGAATTTCGGAATAACGAATGTCATCATACCGAACGTAATAAGGAAGGCGATCGCGGTCACCGAAATCGGGTACGTCAAAGCTGATTTCACCTTTTTCTGAAGCACGCTGGTCTTTTCCAGGTAATTGGCAACACGGTCGAGGATCTCTTCGAGGCTGCCGCTGGTTTCACCGGCGCGGACCATATTGATGTAGAGTTGCGAAAATACCTTGTCATGCCTGCCCATCGCCTCAGAAAAGCTCTTACCCCCGGTGACGTCCTGGTGCATGGCGCGAAGAATTGTCTTGAAGGAATCCTTATCAACCTGGTCGGCGAGAATGTCGAGGGCCTGGATGAGCGGGATACCGGCTTCCACGAGCGTGGCCATCTGGCGCGAGAAGACGACAAGATCATCAAGCTTAACTTTACCCCGCTTGCCGGGCTTAGCGCTGCTGCCGCGCCCGACACTGAAGGCCTTGGTATCCTTCAACTCCTGAATCTTTACAACGATATAACCCTGAGAGCGCAGAGAAGACACAAGCGTCGCCACATCCGGCGCTTCCTGCACTCCGGTTTGATCCTTACCCTTGGAATCCTTAACCCGATATTCGAACGCTGCCATTACCCGTTTTCTCCTAGTCGCTGCTGACCCTGAGCACTTCTTCCAAAGTAGTGCATCCGGCCTTGAACCTGCCTAAAGCGTACTCGTAAAGCGTCTCCATACCTTTTTCGACCGCAGCCCGGTGGATCTGATCACTTGAAAGCTTTTCGATAATCATTTCGCGTATCTGATTATCGACTTCCATGAGCTCAATCACGGCCATGCGCCCGTAATATCCCGTGTGGTTACATTTCACACAGCCCTTTCCTTTATAGGGCGTAAACCCTTTCATATCCTCAGCCGTTAAATTGCATCGCCGTAACACTTCCGCGGGAACTTCATGCGGGGCTTTACAATACTGGCACACCCGCCGCACAAGACGTTGAGCCGCAACGCAAATGACCGATGAAGCGATCAAGAACGGCTCCACCCCCATGTCGATAAGACGCGTGACCGCGCCGGCGGCGCTGTTCGTATGAAGAGTGCTGAACACAAGATGCCCGGTCAACGCCGCCTTGACCGCAATATCGGCCGTTTCCGAATCGCGGATTTCACCGACGAGGACGATATCGGGACTCTGACGCAGAAGAGCACGTAGGCCGCTTGCGAATGTCAAACCGATCTGAGCATGGGTCTGAGTCTGAGTTATCCCTTCCACCTGGTACTCCACGGGGTCTTCAATCGTCATGATATTTCTATCAATCGTATTGAGTGTATTCAATATGGTATAGAGAGTCGTCGACTTTCCGCTGCCGGTCGGACCCGTAACCAGAATCATGCCGTAGGGGTGCTTCACGGCCCGAGCCAAAATATTGGTGGGCCCTTCGGTCAAACCAAGTTTGTCCAATCCGGACTTCATGCTTGCTCTGTCAAGAACACGCATCACGATCTTTTCCCCAAAATAGATAGGAAGCATTGAGACACGGAAATCGATTTCGCGGTTTAGAAGTTTCACACGGAAGCGTCCGTCTTGAGGAACACGCTTCTCCGTGATATCCAATTGCGACATGATCTTGATTCTCGCGACCACCGCACTGTACATATCGCGAGCATGACTGAAGGCGTCTTTGAGCGCCCCGTCGATACGATAACGGATGCGGAATTCTTTTTCGTAGGGTTCAAAGTGAATGTCGGAGGCTCTCATCCGGATCGCTTCTTCGATGATAAGATTCACCATTCGAATGACGGGCGCATCGTCCAAGCTATGCTTCTTGGTGTCGTCATCCCCTTCTTTGGCACCCCTATCAGCGACGACTTCCAGGTCGTCCTCACCGATGCCCTCGATAATCTCATGAAGACTGCCGCCCTGTGAGTAGTAGTGCTCGACAGCGGCGCTGATCGCTTTCGGCGTCGCTAGGATCAAACTGATATCACAGTTCGTCAGACCGCGAAGATCGTCCTGAAGCATTAGATCCAGAGGCCGGCTCGTTGCTACGGTAAGGAGATTCTTGATGCGCGACACGGGCATGGCGCGGTACCTGTCTGCCAGTTTCTTAGGGATAAGATCAAGGGTATCCTTGGGAATACGATATGCCGAGAGATTGAACATAGGTATTTCCAAATGGTCACTCAGAAAATGAGTCATGTCTTCTTCGTCGATGAGCCCCTTTTCAACAACAAGCTCAAAGACATCTTTTTTGTCTTTCTTTGCCAACTTCAAGACATTCTGAAATTCCTTGGCGTCGACCTTGCCGCTATCGATCAACATCTCAGCGAGTTGTGTCTTTGATATTTGCGAAATCATGCCGCTTTCTTCTCCTCGCTCTTCTGGTCATTTGTCGACACGCGGTAGATTTCCTCCACAGTTGTCTCACCTTCCAGCGCTTTGGCCACGGCGCTTTGCCTCAGAGTCGTCATTCCTTGCCGAACAGCGATCGCCTTCAAGTCATCTGAAGAGGCGCCTTGCATGATCCCCGCCATGACGGTAGGCGTCATTTCCATAATCTCGGTAATCACCCGCCGGCCCTGATACCCCGACTGGCGGCAGCGCACACATCCCTTAGCCTTATAAAACTGATGTGTTTTAGCGGGATCCAGCCCAAGATCTTTGACGAGGTCAGCTTCTGCTTCATAGGTATAGCGACACCTCTGGCATATGCGCCTCACCAAGCGTTGGGCGGATACCATAATCACCGTCGACGCGATCAAGAAGGGCTCAAGCCCCATGTTGACCATACGGGTAATCGAACTCGGCGCGTCATTGGTGTGCAGTGTACTCAGCACCAGATGACCGGTCATGGCAGCCTTAACGGCAATGTCCAAAGTGTCCGTGTCACGAATTTCGCCGATCAGCACGATATCGGGGTCCTGGCGCAGAATCGAGCGCAGTGCCGCGGGAAAGGTTAGTCCGATCGCCTCTTTCACATTCACCTGATTGATCCCGTGCACTTGATATTCCACGGGTTCTTCCACCGTCGTGATGTTGACTTCCGGTTTATCCAGAAATTTCAACACAGAGTACAGCGTCGTGCTCTTTCCGCTACCCGTCGGGCCCGTCACCAGAATCATGCCGTGCGGTTTGCGCGAGCAATCCTTAATGATCTGCTGTTCCCGGTCACTGAAACCTAGCTTGGTTATGTCGTGACCCTGATTCGAGGTGTCCAGGATACGCAAACACACCTTTTCCCCGAAACTCGACGGCAAGATACTCACGCGCAAATCGACACTTCGCTTTTCTACCCGCACTTTAATGCGGCCGTCCTGCGGCACCCGATGTTCGGCGATATTGAGATCGCTCATGATCTTCACACGCGAAACAATGGCCGGCCCCATTCCGACAGGCGCTTTTATGAGCTCTTCGAGCATCCCGTCTACACGCACCCTCACTCTGACAAAGTTTTCCCATGGCTCGATGAAAATATCGCTCGCTTTCCTCTTGATGCCCTCAAGCAAGACCATATTCACAATCTTGATGGTCGGCGACTCATGGGCCACCTTCGCCAGTTCCGCTTCCTCCGCGGCGGATTCCCCCGGATCTTCCATATCAATCATCTTGACCAAATCGTCGAGTTCTCCCCCGCGATCTTCGGTCTCGATATCCGGTGCATCGGTTTTCTTAAGGCTATAGTACTTTTCGATAAGCTTTCTCAGCGTGGCATAGCCGGCCACGCAGGCGCGAATCCGCAGGCCGGTAATAGCGTGGATCTCATCGATGGCTGCGAGGTTGGTCGGGTTGGCAAAAGCTACGGTCAGTGTCTTCTCATGCTGGCTGATCGCGAGAGCCGTGTATTTCTCCGCGACCTCCTTCGGGAAGCTGGCAATAACTGCATCGTCAATGATAAAGACGGTGGGATTCGTGAGGGTGTACCCAAACTCTTTGCTCAAGACACGGGCAAGTTTTTTCTCGTCAAACTTGCCCTTCTCAAAAACGGCATCGATGAGCGATTTCTTACCGTGTTCGGCTTCCATGAGCGCTTCGTGGAGGTCTTCGGCGCTCATGACCTTCTCGCCGATCAGCGCTTTCTGCAAATCACCGTAATAGGAATCTTTAGAACCCACAACTTCAACCCGCTTTTTTTAGTTTCTTCGTTTTTGATTGAGATGCGTTAGCAAGATCTATGAGTTCTAGAATTTCTCCGCTCGTCGACATAAATACCTGCGGCTTCTTTTTCGTTTCCTGACGCGCCCGCTCAACACCCGGACAATGCAACGGATCTGAAACCGCTAAATAGATTCGCTGCTCGTCAACATCGAAGGCCACCATGGCGTGCTCCCGGCAAAAATCGGCATCGAATAGACGGACGGCGTCCATGTTAATCGAGTAATTTTGTAGGGCGATGAACGGAACCTTGAGCTGCTTACCAAGGGCTCCGATCAATTGTTCCTCCGAAATATGGCCCTGCTGCAGGAGAATGCGGCCGAGCAGACCGCCTTCCCCCTCCTGAACGAGGAGAGCTTCCTGGATATTCTCGTTCGTAAGCAGACCATCCTCGAGAAGGATCTCGCCCAAGCGTTTGCTTGAACTTTCCCCCATAATAAACAAGTATAGCCAGAGAGATTTGCATTTACAAGTTATGCCGTGACTCTTATTTAATTGAATTGTTATATATTGATATCAGATGATACTGTAACCATAAATATGTTAAAAAACATTACTAACAATAATTTCAAACCAATCAGCAGGAGAGCCAGACTACAGGTAGGTTCTGAGGGGGCATTTCTCGCAGTGAGCGACTCGCGCTTTACAGTAGTCTTTGGCCACATTCACAATCTGTGCATGGTAGTCATTAAAAAGCGGCACGCTCTTAGGGAGGGCAGCTACGAAAAGCGACTGCCACTCGTGATAATCCGCCTCTAATTTGTGCAGGTGATGCCGGGAAAATACGCGCTTGGTATAGGTGTCAATCACGAAATGAGCCTTCCCGGCCGCATAGAGGAGAATAGAATCCGCTGTCTCCGGACCAATGCCGTTCACAGCAAGAAGCTCTTCCCGCAATTTGCTGCCGTTAACCGCAAACATCCGGTTCAGGCTTCCTTTATACCGAAGAAACAGATAGTCAATGAAACACTTCAAACGCTTTGCCTTAACATTAAAGTAGCCGGCAGGACGAATCAAACGTGCGAGCGACGAATGGGTCATCTCCTTTAGCGCGCACGGGCTTAACTTTTTGGCAGTCTTCAGATTGGCAATCGCTTTTTCGACATTCGTCCACGCCGTATTTTGCGTGAGGATGGCACCCACGATGACTTCAAATGAGGTTTCCCCGGGCCACCAGTTTTGGTGGCCGTTAATGCGGCGCATCGTGCGGTACACACGCGCAAGGTCACGCGGCTTAAGTGCCCTTTTAGCCGGAGAGCGGAAATGTTTCAAGCGGCTCATAGCGGGGGCCCCCGGGGGCGGGAAGGCTCTGGTATAAAATAATTTTATCGATGATACGCGTTTCGGTCGGCTGCATCTCAACGGCGTCCAAGCTTCCGACCGCGCTTTCTCCTTTGCGCGTTCGGCCCACAGTCACATGCGGACGAAACGGCCGTTCTTCCACAGGGAAACCCCTGAGCTTTAACGAATGTTCGAGACTCTGCTGCATAGTCAGTAAATCATCGAGTTTGCCGCCGAGGCCAATCCAGGTAATGCGCGGCTGCTGCTGATTCGGAAAGTAGCCCACCTCCCGCAGGTTGACCGCAATCGGCGCGCATTTTTCAGCCAGGGGCCCGGCAACATCTTTGATCACCGCGACATCATCACGGGAAGTACGGCCGAAGAAATGAAGTGTCACATGTGTGTTTTCCGCGCGCACCCAATTAATGCCGTCAACCCGGCTGCTGATAAACTCGAGGAAAAATTTGATTTCTCTCGGGAAGGATTCTGCAATCGGCAGGGCCAGGAACGTACGCAGGTTCTCTTCAGGCATCACGTCTCAATTGACGCCACAAGTACTCCAATGCCTTCATGGACGCCTTCTGCTGAACCTGATGACGGTCGCCCCAAAACTCATGCTGCCACACCCGCGAGCGCTTTCCGTTCGCAAGAGCGATATAAACAAGTCCCACCGGCTTCTTTCGCGTACCGCCGTCGGGACCCGCGACACCGGTGATCGCAATGCCATAGGTTGTTTTGAGTTTTCGGCGAACGCCTTCGGCCATCTGTAAAGCAACGTCATCGGAAACCGCGCCGTACCTCCGCAAGTCGGCCGGAGACACGCCGAGGAGGTCCTCTTTGACGGCATTGGTATAGGAGACAATACTCCCCTTGAAGTACTTGCTCGCGCCCGAGACTTTCGTGATCTCAGAAGACAGCAGTCCCCCGCTGCAGCTTTCCGCCGCCGAAAGTGTCTTTCTGCTTTTTGTTAAAAGCTTTCCGACTGCCTCCGGAAACTTGATGTCTTCATAGGCGTAGACAGAACTCCCCAACCGCCGCCTCACCATCGCCTTCAAACGAGCCACCGTTGCCCGCCTCGGTGCATAAATCCGTATCGAAACTTCCCCGACATGCGGATAGATTCCAAACTCGAACTTTTCGCGGAAAAAACCCTTCCCCAACTTCTGCATGATTTCCGGTTCCGAGATGCCCACAAACTTTGCCACGAACGGGACCTTGGGTTTCACCCGCCGGAAGTGCCTGAGCGCGAGCGGCTTAACGCGGTGCGCGAACATCTTCTCCAACTCACGCGGCACTCCGGGCAAAACCACAATCATCCGGCTGCCGCACACGATATAAAAACCGAGAGCAATGCCGTGGCGATTCACGAGCGGCACCGCATTATCGGGAAAAAGAGCCTCACGCCTTACCAGTTCCGGTACAACCTTATGACGCTTGGCGTAGTACTTCGTAATTTGGTTGTATTGAGTTTTGGAGAGGACGAGGGGTACCTGAAAAAACTCGGCGACACCGTCTCGCGTGACATCGTCAGGCGTGGGCCCCAACCCCCCCGACATAATGACAAGATCAGAGCGCGAAATCGCAGTGGCAATGCGCTCGCAAATCTCTTCAACCTCATCCGGACAGCTCCCCTGGGCCTTCACATCAAAGCCCAGTTCGGTGAGTTCCCGCCCCAGGAATTTGGCGTTGCTGTTCAGGACGCTCCCTTTCAACAGCTCATCGCCTATCGTAATGAGCTCTGCGGTGTGTCTCCCCGGAACCTTCATGCGAACACCCACCACATAATCAGCCAAGCATAAAAGCCCGCAACCAGATCATCGCAAAGAATGCCCCAATACCCCGGTAGTCTTTCCGCGCGCCGCGCAGGAAAGGGTTTCCAGATATCGAAAAGGCGAAAGAGCAGAAATCCGGTAAGCAACGACAAAGGCGAAAGCGGGATGAGCAGAAAAGTCACGAACATTCCTGCGCCTTCATCGACGGTGACAAAAGACGGGTCCTTATTTTGACTCAAATCCAGGCGCGAGACCGCCCAATAACCGGCCCAAGCGATTGCCGCGCCCGTCAGGATATAGAGCCACACGCTGTGGGCGGTCAAGAGAATGAGAGGGATAACAAAGAGACTGCCCCACGTGCCGGGAGCGATGGGTAACAAACCCACGCCCATCGCAGAAGTGAACTTTGCAAATGACGGGCTTTGCAAGATTTCGCGATTAGCCGCAAAAACAGAGTAGCCCGAAACGAGGGTGAGTATTAGGGTGATAATCAAAGTTCCGAACATGGTCCACCGGAGACTTTCTGTGATGAGTTCCGAGAGGCCGAGGTCTAAAGCCACCACATACGCTATCGCGAAAGCAAGCACCACGACCTGAAAAGTCAGCTTAACCTTGCCGAGCATCTCGGCGCCTACCGCCTTCTTATCAATCAGCCACCCAATACGGCAAAACGTAACAATCAACTCCCGCGCAAAAATCGGGACAAGCCAATACCCCGAATACAGGCCGCGCAAGCTGAAAGCCGCAAGCGTGGTCAGAATAAGCACCTTATCGGCAATGGGATCCATAATCCTGCCGAAATCGCTCTCGAGGGAAAGTTTGCGGGCGAGATAACCGTCGAAGTAGTCGGTCACTGCGGCCACCGTAAAAATAATCGCTGCCCAGATATGGGCCGTCAGTGAATTACTGAGGATAAGGAACGGCAGACTGAGGCTCAGAAGAATGCGCAGGTAGCAGAGAATATTCGGGGGTTGTAACAGCTCGCGTCTACCGCTCGCCCAAGAGGTCATATTCCCTGCACCCTGTGATGCGAACCGGATAAAACTCTCCGATTCGGAGTTCCTGCTTCGGGCTGCGCACAATCACATTACCGTCTACTTCGGGTGCATCCATCTCTGAACGGCCGATCCACTGCTGGGAATCTTTTTCGTCCCGCTCTTCAACCAAGACTTTGAGAGTTTTTCCGACCATGCGCTCGTTGTTTTCAAGCGAGACGCTTTGCTGCAGCCGCATGGCTCGATCCAAGCGGTCTTGTTTAACGTCTTCGTTGATCTGATCGCCGAGCTTCGCGGCCGCTGATCCCTCTTCCTGCGAATACGTGAATATACCGAGACGTTCAAACTTCATCTCTGCCATGAATGCCATGAGCTCCTCAAAATCTTCTTCCGTCTCACCGGGGTATCCCACAATAAAGGTCGTGCGAATTGCCAAATTCGGAACCGTCTCGCGAAACTGCCGGAGCAGATCCACGGTCCGCCGCTTTGTGATGCCGCGATTCATGGCAGTGAGCATGCGGTCGCTGGCGTGTTGCAGCGGCATGTCCAGATACTTGCAAACCCGGTCGAGATCGCGCATGGCTATCATCAGATCCTTGTTAAGGCATGAGGGATACGCATAGAGTACGCGAATCCACTCCAGCTCGGATATGCCGTTAAGCTCATGGAGGAGCCTCGGCAGAAGATATTCGCCGCCGTGATCTCGTCCGAAGTAGGACGTATCCTGCCCCGTGAGGACGAGTTCTTTGGCGCCGCTCCTTGCCAAGCCCTGAGCCTCGAGCACGACGTCCTCGATGGTTCGGGAACGATGTTTGCCGCGAAAAGACGGGATCACACAGAAGGCGCAAGTATGATCGCAACCTTCTGATATTTTCAAATACCGGTAATGCGCGGGGGTCAACGCGATGCGGTTCTCGCCCGAGGTCGTCAGATAACCGGGCCTGCCGATCTCGAAAACCTTCTTGCCGGCAGCAACCTCGTCCACGATCTCGGCGATCTTTTGATACTCCCCCGACCCCACGAACGCGTCCACCTCTTTGAGGTCTTTTTGCAATTCGCGCGGAAAACGCTGCACGAGGCAGCCCATGACGATGACCGCTCGGATCTGTTTCTGTTTCTTGAGTTCAATCAACTCCAGAATGCGGTCGACTGACTCCTGCTGAGCCTCTTGAATGAATGCGCAGGTATTGAGCAACGCAATATCACAATCCGTGACCGAATCCACGATCTCATACCGGGATGCGGGAAGCTTGCCGAGAATGACTTCACTATCAACCAGGGTTTTGGGACAGCCGAGTGAAAGCATCCCGATCTTTACATGAGTCATTGATGTGGGGTTTGTGGTTTTCATGGGAAAATTGGCTCGTATTATAGCATATTTAGCGGGATTATGCCGCAGCGGCGGCGAATTCGGCGAAGCGCTCGGCATCCAGCATAGCCGAGAGGAAGGCGTCCAGGCCTATAAGGGCCGCTGCGTCGCGAGCATAAAAGCGATCATCTGCGCCCTGGAGGAGGAATCGAGCTGCTTCATCAACCTCGGTGGCATTCAACAGAAGCGCCGAAAAGGCCCCCGCCACAAAAGAACCCAGGTGGCGGCGGATCTGAGTCGCGTCTATCGGCAACGCCTCACCGCTCGGGAGGCGGTTAGTCACCACACTCACATGGGGCGGTATCTGCGACTCAAGCCCCCCCTCAAAAGAGGCGGTTGCGGCGAAAGCCACCTGGCGCCCTGAGAGCAGGGCCGCACCCAATCGCTCGAAATCGGTACGCCCGGTGAGGCGTATCCGCGGTCGCAGGCTTCTTAGCTCGGAGCGAAATCCTGCCAACTTTTCATCCAGAATACGCGCAAACAGCCTGCGAAAGTCTCGAATATTATCTCCATCGACAAGAACGACAACCCCGTGCTCACCCGATTCGTTTCGGATAAGCGATCCGATCACTGCGTCCACATAGATTTCCATTTCGTCCGCGGTAAAATCCTGCGGTACCACCGACACAACTGTAAGCGGAAGATCGCTGTGTCGAATCGCATCACTCACGAGGACTTCGTTCGGGCTCAAGGCGCGGACTACCGCGGCTGGTAATATTTCTGCGACAATCGCACTGCGAACCTCCGGGCCGACATTCAAACCGGCAAGATTCTGCAGAAATCTGGCGACACTCGCACGCGTCTCAAATCTCACTTCGACACTTTTGTTCGCTTCGTTCTGCTCACGCAATTCCGATCTCTGAAACGCGAAGTGAACCTCCGCCCCGTCTCTGGCCCTCTCCTGTTGGACATGGTCTCGCAGGGCCTGCTCCGAGGCGGCCGTATCTCCGCGCCTCCCGGCAATGGCGCGCAAGGACTCCTGCGTTTCCGAACTGAGGAGCAGTCGCGAAAAGGCCGTCCGAAGCGACTCGGCGTCACTAGGCCCCGACGCCAAAAAGCGTTTGAGCGTGACTTCAAAAATGGCCTCACCGCCATTTTCACCTCGCGCAAAGAGCCCGAAGGCCGCGAGCACCTCTCCGTCCCCATGGCTCAAATTCCAGTCCCGTGAAAACTGAAAACGATGCCGCTCGCCAGCGCTGAGGCGGCTTTCCAACGCGCCGACCAATCCGGTTAAGAAATCGTCAAAAGCAGCAAGGACAGCGAATTTCCCGCCGTTGACCTGAGTCACCTTGGCAAGTTGCCGCGCCACATCCGCCGCTTCTGCCCCTCTATCAGAATCCTTCAATTCCCGCTTGAAATCCCTAAGAGATTTGCCGTCCCTGACCGGAATTCCGATGATTAGCTCCTCCGCCAGGGCCTCATTGCCGGATTGTCCGTACTTTGAAAAATCCACGGCTGAGGGATTCGCGCGCTCACCTGTGAGCATTAGAAGGTCGGATTCGACTTCATCTGCAAAGACATCCTTCCCCAGGTTCGCCTCCACGTATTGCTGAGCGGTTAGTTCCAGAGACGGGAGTGCTTTCTTGCCGCCGATCTCCAGATCGCCCCGGGCATAAAGTGTCGCAACCGCGTGATACACATTGTAGGCCGCAATCCGCGCGAAAGAACTGCGGTCCTTAGCCGCAAAGTTTTCGGCATAGACGGCTTCGCGAAGCCGGGGATCCGCATCAAATGTCTGCTTCACCCAAGCCGGCGTATTCCCGAAGAACAGTTCCACTTTCTCGTCAAAGATACTGCGCCGATTTCCGTTCTCATCCGGCGTTTTCACGTGAAGCATCAGCGCCGCAAAGAGTTTCGCGTCACTCCCGTACGCCTCCCACCGCTCGGCGGCAATAGCTTCAGCCCTGCCGCTGTTGATATGATCCGCATCACTGAGGACCTGTGGATCATTAAGCGGAAGCTCCGCACTCGACTGAAAGAACCTGGGGCTACCTAATAATCGCTCATAAGTTGGCAACAGCCCCGGCGCGTTGAAGTCACCGCGGCGGTAAGCATCCGCTGCGGCACTCAAGGTCCCTACAGCCACCTCCACCCTGTGTTCTTCCGGATAGAGAAGTGCCGTACGGGCCTCCGTCGGTTCTGTCCCCGCCACGAAATCATAATTGATTCCGTTCGCACGCACCCACTCCACGAAAACGGTTTCCGGAACATAGGCAAACAATTCACGCTTTCCCGGATCTTGGATATACAGTCTATTGATCGTTACGCGGGAAATACCATACTCGCCCTGCCTAACGTTCAGGGCGCCGTAACTCGCAAGATCTACCTGCGGGTCGTGAATCGCAACATTTAGGGGAGCGCCATCCGCATCCACAAAGATAATTTCGACTTCCTCCGGACTCACGGCACCCACGTATTTCATGAGATTGTAGCGAATACTGCGGTCTTCCAAATCGGCACGGCGTCGGCCTTCAGGGGTGTTCTCAACGTATTTGATGCGCTCGATCAACGTCCCCTTGTATTTGTTCTTAGGATCCTCATATACCTTAAACGACAGAACACGCGGGACAACACGTCCAACGGGATCCCGCTCGGCAAGAATATGAAGTTCGTACACCTTTCCATTAATTCCCGTGCGGACAGTCACTTCATCGGTGTCTTCATAGATCGTGTAATTCCCGACCCCAAAGAACCCGGAACTCTTGGTCTCATCCATCAATCCCTGGCTTTCCAACCAATCATGAATCTGGGAAGCCGGCGTCGACGGATCCTCGAGCATCCGAACGATCTCTGCCGTCACCTCATTCAACCGGTCTTCCTCCAACTTACCGACGAGGGCTTTGATGATTTTCCGGGCGATGTCCTCAGCCGGCCCGCCCCGGTCAACCAGAGTTTGGATGAATTCCAGCGGTGACTTCGTGGTTGCCTGCGGCGGAATAAATTTCTTGATCAAAATTTCAGGCTCCATCCCGTGAGCATCTTCAGTGGTGGTTTTGTGGAGGAGCTTTCCGTCTGAGGTCCGCCGGTGAAGAAAACTGCGCACCCTCACCTGCCGCTTCCCCCCGAATCGCTTGAATTCCACCTCCGGGTCGACGTCGGGATTTCTCGTAATATCACGCGCGTTCTGAATGATCTCGCGTAACATAACCATACCGGGCTGGCGTTGTCTTTCAATGGTGGTAATGACCTCGTCGCGGTAAGCCGGATGCGAGGAGCTCTTCCACGCGTTCCACAGCGCTATCGTGACCCTCTGACGGGGGAATTTCTCCAGACCGGAACGCGTCTGAAGAATATCCACCAATTCACTCAATCCGTAATCTTCCTCGCCGCTCAAATCAGGGACCCGGTCTACCCAGCCCTGAACATCATCCCTCAATCTGCCGTCGCTAAAATTGATCCCCAAATCGATCGCGCCCTGTTTATCGCTTAAAGCGACCGCTCCGGTCGCAAAGTTCGCCAGAACAGTTGCCGGCTCCGTTTCATTGCGAAAGGCATTTAGAAACGCGGCTGCGACGCGCGGCGCATTGAAGGTGCCCGTTCTGTCCTGCTCCCCAAGTATATTCACGAGCACGTCAAGACCCAGGTCGTCGCGATTCACCCAAGCTTCAAAAGCAGCCGATACGCCCGCCCGGACCTTGGCGTCGTTCAGATCGTAGCCAAATGCGATAGCGCCTTGCTCATCACGAAGCGCCACACGCCCCAACACATAGGGTGCGAGGGATCGTTTGAAGGACCGGATCATTCCGCTTTGAATATCGGGGCGCCCGTTCACATAAACATTTCTTTCCCGCAGATTTTCAGCCGCATCCACCAGCCACGCCAATTCAAAATCATTTCGTCCGAGCCAAGTGCTGACATCCCCTTCCGCCAAATCACCTTCGAGGACAAGGTCGTCATCCTGAGCCAAGTTGTGCTCAGCCTCTTCTTTAAGCACTTCCTTGCCGGCAAGGTACTCCGCCCAAGTCCTGCCGGGAAACGGGAAGATGCTGTCAACATTGGGTTGTTTCGGGTCATTAAAACGCCACAGCTCCAGCAGGCGAGATCCGTATCCTTCCGGGCTTTCTACCAGGTAGGCATAAAGCTCGTTGGTTGTGTTGAGGTTTCCATTCCTCCGCAGATCATCGGCCACCAGTCCAAAAAGCCGCTCCAGAAAATCGTCCGCATTCTCAAAGGGCCTCGTCCCTTTGTCGTGGAAAAACGCCAGATACGGACCGCTGCGAGTTAGAACCGCATTAGCGAGCGTAAAAACCGGGGTTAATTGCGCGAGCAGCTTGAGATCCTGCGCAAGTTCCAGGACTTCCTCACCCGCCTTACGCGTCGCGGGACTGAGCGACGCTTGCGGGCCGAGATAGAGATACAAGGGCGAAAAGGTTGTCGGCGCTTCAACGATATGCTTGTCGCGCTTCTCGTCCGTCGGCTTGGCAATTTCGTAAGACGCGCTCTTGCCGGCTTCCGCAAACTTCTCGGCAACGCTGCCCTCAACCTTGGCTCCAATCCGAACACTCGCCGCGTCTTTAAGACCGGCCGCATTCATCTGCGGTAATGTGTTTTCATCCACCTTGTATCGGAATTCTCCCACTCCGTTTGCGGCTTCGTTGCCCGCTGCCGGCCGCCACATGCGGAACAGAGCGCCCAACACCGCGAGCTCGGCATCGTCCCCCTGACTCTGATGGTATTGGTAAAGATGCCGGAGCAAAGATTGATTGTCGTAGTTGAGCACATGATTCAAGTAGTAGAAGTCGACCGCGGCGCCATTGGCGCGAATCGCTTTGAGGTTCCCCTTATAGAGATTCCAGGCAAGCCCGTTGATGATCTTTCTGGATTTCGACTTTTTCGGGGCGCCCAGGGAGTCCAGCAGCTTTTTGATCCTTTTCAAGTTTCTGCGATAACCGAAAAACGCGGCAATCCCCTGCCCGACATGAAGGAATGCCCGCACCACGAACATGATCAGCCCGCCTATCAGCGTAAACAGAACGAAGCGGATCGGAGCAACCACCAAAACGCCAAAGACAATCCCGATGCGGTTAGCAATAAACCTCGGTCGCGTATACGGATTCTCTGCGAGATTTGCCTCCCAGCTGAACCGGAACCACGTCGACGGGTTTTCGCCCTTGGCGTCGGAATCCCGGCCGTAAACGTCCACTTGCCCCTTATTACCGCTCAACCACGCATCCACGGCCGCAGCTTCGGCAACGTCGCCGGAATCAGGGACACCGATCAGGGCCTCAAAATACGTGCTTCTCTCCGCATTCAACCAACCATTCTCATCAGGAACGATCTCAACAATCGCGAACTGGAAGCCCAAGTAACCCGCGACGATGCCGCGCAGTAATGCCGCTGCTCGCGGCGTAGCGCGAATCAACCGGCCGCGCCCCGCAATATCGCCGGCCGCCTGTGCCCAGCTCGCATGTCCTTCCCTGCGCGCGAGATCATCTTTTCCGTCCGCAGCGTTAACCTCGAGGATTATGTGCCTTCGCGTAAAATCATCGAGCACGCGTAATTTCTCGGCAGGCGACGCATCGCGATAAGCGTCCAGTTCGCTGCCAAAAAATTGCGCCAGCCCGGCGCGCTCGTTTTCAGGCAATGGACTCCCTGCAATGTGGACCCCAACGTCGCTCGGCGCATAATTCCAGAGGTGATAGCTGATTTCGACAAGATCGCCCTTATTAATGCCTTTCCCGACCACCACATGACTGTTTTCGACTTTGGATTCGATGGGAACCCTGATCTCGTTGCCGTCTCGTTGCACCGCATAACCGTCCTTGTCAGTCTTGATCAAAGTTACGCTGACCCCGCCATGCGCATCATCATCGGCGATAGTCCCACGCGGAATATGGTACAGAGCAATACGGGGGGTTAGAATGTAGTCCCTAAAAACCACGTTGACAGGCTTTGACGAAGACCGTTTTATTTCCTCTGATAATCTGCTTTTCGGGGGAACCCCCTGCCAGTGCCAATTCCCGTCTTCATCCAGGTTGCTGTAGACCGCACGAATTAAGGACTCGGTTTTAGGCAAATCGGCAACACTTCCGTACGCTGGGTAAGTCGAAGAAATTTCTGCCGCGTCACGCGGACCGCTCGTGATCGTCTTCGGCAGGCTCTTCCGGAGCGGTGAGCTATGCCCCGGACCATTTTCTAGAAGTCTGCGCGCCGCCGCGTCGTCGCGATTCAGCTTTGCCCGCGAGAACCAACCGGCCACGCGTACCATCCACGACCAAATAGCTGAAGCAATGCCCGTCACAAATTCATAGAGCCCAACAAAAATCGACCCGTAAAATGCCAGGGCCTCCCAGGCCAGATGCAATGCATAGCGGATGCGGCCGTTAAGATTCTCCTTCAAGTTTTTGTCCCCTTCAAAGAGAAACCATTGCACCCGGGAATTACCGCCGGGCGCAGTCTGAGAACCGTAACGAATCACACCGTTGTCCTCCGTCGCAAAATCATTTGCCTCATCCACGAGGGTCTGGTCCTGGCTCCCGTAGGGCACGCCGATTAACGCCTCGTGATGCACTTGGTTATATGCATTGAGCTCACCCTTCTCTCCGGTTTCCGTACTGGCGACCAGGGCAACGTGCAGCCCGAGATAGCCGGCAAGAAGGGCGCGAATCAGTGCTACACCGCTTTCATCGGCACGCACATGGCCGTGGCGGCTGATGATGTATTCGATCTTTCTCGCCCACGAAACTTGGTCAGCCGAAAACTTCAACAAGTCGCGCCTATTTTCTGACGCGTTATCGATAATCACGTATCGCGATGTGAACTCATTGATAAAGCGCAATTTTTCGGCCGGCGTCGCATCGCGATAAGCGTCGAGGCCCAAGCGCTGTCCAAAATAGTCTTTCATGGCTTCAGCTTCATTTGCAGGAATGCCGAGCGTCGGTAAATTCAGCTCGACCTGATCTTCGCTGTATCGCCACACTTCATAGCGAATAAAAACCGTCTGCCCGACTAGTTCGGCAGGCAGCGTTACCTTTCCGTTCTGTACGCCGACCCATGCAACCCATTCCCCTTTATGATCTCCGCTATCGGTGGTAATCTGCTTGAATATTTCGACCTGGTCCGGGTAATAACCTTCCTTTCCGTCGGCTTTTTTCTTTTTGCCGCCTATTTCGCCCCGGGCATAGGTATACAGCTCGATCCCGCGCGTGGCGGGAATTCCTTCAATCACGAATTGATGACGGTTTTCCGCGGGAGGCCCGACCCGCGGAAAGACTAGCGCCGTGCTCGGGACTTTCTGCCATACTCCTATTTGGTTAAGCGACGCGTAGTAACCGCGAATAACGCGCTCACCTTTTGGGTGATTCGAAATACTGCCGTAAAGTCCGAAGATCCCCTTTGACCTGTCGTGTTCGTTCTTGTCCGCACTCACATGAAGCGTCGGCAGCGCTTGCTCAAGAGGCGGAGCGTGGGGTGATTGCGTTGTGCCGCGCCGTTTCTTATTGTCCGCTTCGTTGTATTCCTTTCTGCCTGCCCTGAATTTGAACAGTGAAACAATAAATGCAATGAGTCCGATTATCCCAAAGAGACCCGTAAAAAAGTACGCGGCCACCACGTCACCGGTATCAAGCGGTGATGTCTGCACGCGAAGGGGCGCCGTCGTTTCGATGGACTTCCAGTACTTATTGCCCGTACCGTCCCAATCCCCGAACGCCGCCAGCTTCGCATGGCCATCCTTATTGGCATCAAAGTGTCCCTCCGCATCCGGAGACACAACCGCCTGGTAGGCGATGGGAATGCCCGCACGCTGCAGGAATACTCCGGCGGCCGCACATGAAGAATTACATATAAACAAGGCATCTCCTTCTTCGGCGCCGGTATAAGCCTTATTCCGCTCGATGGCGGCAGCAATAGCCTTGGCCACCGGCATGTAGCCATCCAAGCTAAATGCCCCCTGCCGTGGAGTCGCCGTGAGGTCATAGGCCGCGTGATCGGCAAGCCACTGCAGAGTAATCTCCAGGGCCCTTTGGTCCGTGGCCCCTCTGAGCTGCCGAGCAAGATCCGGGAAGTACTTGTCGACAGCGGCATTTTGCACTCGGATATTTTCGGGATCATTTTCAGCCAGATCGATGACGATGTCCGTCGGATCGTAAAAATTCGATTCCGTTTCGATTCGGATATGCCCCTTATGACTTAGAGTGATCTCATCACCATTACGGGCCCAGTCTTGGCCCTCAACAAGCTCGGTGCCCCGTTCCTGCCCCGTGCTATCGGATTCGAATACGCGGACTCCTGTGATAATGCCGGAGTGCGGGTTGTAAAGCGGAAAGGTTTGTCCGTCACGAACTTTCCCGAAAAATTCCGCTTGTATCGGTTCGGAGTTCAGCCGCGAAGCACCGGCTCGAACTGATTTAGTGACACCTTCCTGCCGCTCCCAGGTACTGTTGGCGGTAAGTGTCGGCATCCAGTTGTGGACGTAATTCTCTCCGCCGACCCCATTGTGAACACGGCCGTACCGGCTCGGCGCTTTTTCCTGCTGCTCCTCGTCGACATCCGCACCGAATAACTGCCTAACAAAATCGACGGGACGAGTCCCTTGAGGGCCGCTACGTTCGGCTTGTTGAATGCCGCCAAAGGGTGAAGCGTGTCCGGTTCGGACTGGGCGATGCCGTTGCTCTGCGCCGCTCGCCCCGCCTGACTCGGTTTCCGCAACACCGCGCCCGTCGGTCACTGAAGGCGTCGTCCTTTGTTCCGACGGCACTGTGATATTTTGTGTCCCCTGCGGCGGGGCTTGCCGCACGGGCTCTTGCCGCTCGGGGGCCGCAACCGTCGGCGCGTCGACTACTTGCTGTTGCGTAGCCTCAGGCTCGCTCTCTTCGGCTTGCTCGGCTCCGCTCCGGCTCTCTGCGCGGTCCTCTTCCAACTGCCTGACCCATTCAGCCTGTTCCTTTTGATCGGCCGCTTGCTTAGCTGCTTTCCGGTCCGCACGCGCTCTTTCCCGCTTAACTTGCCCCACCAAGAGATCTTCCACTTCCGAGCGCTGTTCATTGACGTAATCCCGCACATCGATCTGCCGCGAATAGGGTTTTCCATCGCCGCGCCAATCCCCTTCGATCGCCAAGCGCCTCACCGGTTGCAAATACACGTGCAACTCACCCGAATCACCGGGAACGACTCCATACTCTAGCGCGGGTTTAAACCCGGCGTACCCAAAGAGTGCGGCAGCCACATCGTTGGCTGTTCCGGACGACAGAACGATTTTGCCCGCGCCGGTACCTGCCAGACGGCCATGGCGAATCTGAGCGGCCCGGGCCGCATCGGCAATGCTGTCGTAAGTTTGGTCCCGGTACCCCTTAAAATTAACGGCCCCTTGATTCTCCGTAGCGCTTTCGTCGAAGACGGCATTTTCGGCAAGAAACCTCAGCACGACTTCGAGTTTTTCCGCGTCCGTTGAAGCCTGATCAATGTCTTGTGCGAGCGAAGGGAAATACACAGCTACGGCATCGATTTCATTCTGCGGAAACAGCGGTGTGGTGCCGTACTGCTTTATATCCACGTCATCGTAATAAGCAATCCGCGTAACGACGGTCACTGTCACCGTATAACTGTGCGCGTGGGGCGTGAGGTAAAAGGCGATGTTGTCACCGGCCCTTTCCCAAAACGCCTCGTCCATCGGTCTCAATTCGCCGGTAGCAGGGTCTTCGACATAAGCCTCTACGGATTCAATTTCGCCCGAATGATAAGTTGGCAGCGGAAAATTCTCGGTGCCGCTCACGACGTAGGGAATAGTGACTTCCGTGCGTTGTTGCGTCAGCGGAGCCCTATGAGACCGGCCATGTCTGCCCGACCCTCTTCGCGCCGTCGTATCCTCCGAACCCCTTGTCTCGATACGCGACCGTGTCCATTGATTGTCCGGACCTCGCTGATCGAAGGCGACAATCAAAGGTTCACCGGCGATGGCGTTTTTCACACTGCCGTAATTGACTATGCTCGCGGATCCAAGTAGGTCGTTGACTCCCGCACCGTTAACATTACGATCCAAAGTGACGTAGTCCGTGCTCAGAGGTTCGCCGGTTTCAAGGGTGGCACCCAAACTGCGGAGTGGCAAATGCGATGAAACCACCGGCCTGGGATTGGAGGCCTGCGGCCCTGTATTTTCGGGGAGTTCGACGGACGGCGCCGTTTCGCTTCGTGAGGGAATCGTTACGACCTGCGGTCCGGCAAGTTCCTGCTCTGCCTTGTCGAGATCTTCAAAGGTAAGGACGAGATATCTTCCGAGTTCTTCGGCTAGGCGAATTCGATCGGTCTGGTCCAGCCCCAGCCGCTCTCCGTATAATTTCATTTGCTGGTGCACCCCGGCCTCACTTAACCCAAGACGATCCGCGATCGCCTTCTCGACGATCTTGACGTCTCTTTCAGCAAATTTCCTGACGAAGTCCGATTCCGCCTCAGATTTCGCCACAACCTCAGGAGACCTCACCTCGGGCTCTACAACTACGATAGGCGCGGGTTCGCGCACCGGAGCAGTCGTGCCGCGATTGAGGAAGGTCGGCAGCACCATCGCGACCAAGAGAGATACGATACCGACCGTGCGTATGACGGCGGGACGAATACGGCCGAGACCCGTAATATTTAGAAACCATCTCAGAAACCACGCTGCAAAACTCACACGCACCGGTTTTGGTTTTCGTTCCGTCAAGTCCGCATTGCTAAATCTCTTACTCAGTTCGGCATTGAGCCCCGCCAGCGGTTCCTTAAACCATGTTCTGTTTCCGGTCTGGCGCTTGTAGACCTCGCCGTCCACAAGCACAATGGGTTTACCATCGAGCGTTATCCAGGTTGCGGCAACACCTAATTGGCCCGGAAACCCCCATGCATTTCCCTCTGTGCCGGTCACATACACCGGCACCTTCTTCAACGCACTGTTGTCACCGGCAAAGGCGGCCAACTCAGCGCCCTCCAGCCTGCGTAACCTCGGACGCACTGCGTTGAATTCAAAGTCATAAATATCCTCATCAATCGGGAGAAATGCCTCACTGTCAAACACGGACCAGCCGTGATCGGGCATGCCCTCGCTTGAAAGCGTGTTCGGAACCAACACCATCCCTTCCACCTGCCCCTCTCGAAGAAGCGCTCGAAGCAGCCCCTTCGTGCGCTCTCTTAGGTAGCCTATAAGATCCAGCCCCGGCTGCTCCTTTTGCTTATGACGAATGTAAACAGCGAGTGAATTCAAAATTGCAACGCGTTGGCGCACAAACTCGCGTTTTGCGGCGGGGTCTTCAATCTTTGAAAGCTCTTCGGTGAAATCAGCCGGTAATTTCGGCGCAAGCCGGTCGATAACGCTCCGAATCCCCTGAACCACCGCTTCGTCGATCCGGAATTTATCGGCAGAGTTCGGGATATCGCGCCCCGTCGGAAAATCGAGAATCAGTTCTTCCGCCAAGTTGAGACGTTCAGTCTCTCCATGTTGTGACTCTTCGATAAGGTGGCCGCCGACAAACCCTTCGGTTCGTGTCGTACGCCCGATTTCGCGCGAGGCATAAAGCTTCGTCTCCTCAACACGTGCGGGCGTCGTCTTGCGGGCCCTCGCACGCTCTTCCTTGAGCTTGCCGGATTGAAGCAGGAATTCTTCGAGCGCTTCGGTAAGCGTCATTCCATAGCCTTCATCTTGCACGACATACCGGTCGGGGCGAAGTTTGATCGTGACCCCGTTGGTCGCGTACACCGTATTACCGCCTTCCTTGCCGAAATAGACGTAATTCTCCGGGTGGTTAACTTCAGTGACGGTTCGCGCGCCATTCACCTTCGTATCGACAGTCACGGGCCCGAGCGTGTTCACACGCAAGCGGGCTGAGATGTCTGCTGCGCGGCGATTGACGTCCTGCGGCGCAACGACTGTCAGGCGTTGTCCGTGATCAAAACCAAATTTTTCCGCAGGGATCAACTGATACCGGACCACATAAGACCCGCCCTGCTTCCAGAAAATAAACCGGATGCCGGGTTCGCCTGCGGGCGTTCCGATCTTGCGCGTATCGAGCACGGCATAATCTTCAGGCCGCTTCAATTCGATCAGAAACTGAAGCGAGCCCAGGCTGAGAAATCCCGACTGTTCCCCCGGAGAAATGCCGCGTGCTTCATCCCCGTACGTTGTCCAGTCGAGGGAGTTTTTCACCTGGCCGTGAAGCGCGACGTCCTGATTGGCCTGCATACTGATCGTGGCGGTTCGCTTACTCACCACATCATCAAAAGGAGTTCCGCTAAAGGCCTTCTTTGCGAGGGCGTCAAAGGCGTTCGATCCGTACCCTTCATAGTTCTCACCCGTTTCCCGCAACCTCTCGATGACTTTCATGAATTTTCCGAGGTCATAACCTTTTAGTTTGAGTTCGAAGGGACTGGAACGAAGTTCGGAGCGCTCATCGCTTTCGGCAGCCTCTTCTTCATTCAAACCCTGCAGCGCCTGGCCCGGACCGATTAACAAACCCGCGGCATCCCGGACAACCCGAGCAATGACGTCGCGGAACCCGCGTTGGTGAAAGTCTCCGTCGCGCCAGTGCATCCCCGGCGCCGGTTGGCGCCCCGGGTTCGAATTCGTCACGGCATCATCACGAGGCCCGAGCTTCTCTTTTAACATGACCTGGTTCACGTAGTTGTCATGCGGTTCGATGTAATTCATGCGGGGAATGATGCTGACAAAGGAGAGCCCTTCTTCTTTCATACGCGCAAGCAACCCATCCGTGTGAAAGCCGCCGGTGATGAGAACCGCCCGCTCGACACCGGATGTCTCCAGCTGGCGCATCATATGCCCCATCATGATCTCTTCCCGTTTCTCGGCGAGCTCGTAAAAGCGAAGGGCTTCCTCGAAAACTTTGTCGATGCCTTCATGAGGCACAGTCTCAACTCGGGCCGAAAACACGGAAGGCTTAAAGCTATCTGCCCTCTCGCGGACCAGTCCGTAATCATCCCTGCGAAGTTCGAGGTGGAGGAGCTTCGTCAGCACATAATGATCGCGATAAAGACCGATGAGCTCACGTTCTTCCGACGATTCGATCAGCGCGTTTGTCACAGCATCACTGGCAACGCGAATTTCTTCATAGAGCGCCTGACCGTCAAGCTCCTGGGTCATGATCCACTTGGCGAACACGAACCCAAGATAGTTGTAGGGCTCCCAATCGAATTTCCTGGTCGCCGCTTCTTCATAGAACACCTCAAGAAAACCACGCAGGTCCTTCGGCATGCGGTCGGCCCTGCTCCCAAAGAGCTCGTCGAGCACGGCCATCATGGCTTCGCGGTTTGTCCGGCTAATACGGGCTGACGCCAGCCAAGCACGCAGCTTGTTCGCTTCCATCTCGGCTTCCCCCTTGAAACCGAGATCATCGAGCTTGCGCTCGGTGATCGCCAGTTTGAAGTAGCGAACAAGCTGCGGATATCTGAGTTGGTGGCGGGAGTCACTAAGATCGAGACGTAAATACTCTTTTGTGTATTTCTGAAGCACTTCGATGCGCGCTAAGACATCGGCATATGAATCCAGGTAAATCAGCCACTCCTTGACGAAGGCGCGCAGCCGCTCGTTCAACTGCGTGGAGGCCACTGCTTCAATGCGCATCTTTAATTTTTCCAGAAAGAGGTCGCTCGTATCCTTGTGCGCGTAAACGCGGCGGAAGCTGATAAGGTTATCAAAGTAGAGCTTTTGAGACTCGATCCCGTAGGTGCGCACCTCGGAACGGTTTTTCAGCAGAAAGATTTCCGGGCCGCCGATCTTGCCATCCTTGAGCAGCTCTTCGGCGATCTTTTCGTTAACAGAATCATCTTCAAAAAAACGAAGCAGGTCCGGCGACACCTGCCCGGGTAATCCGCCCTCAACGAAAAGCGTGCGAATATCTGCTTCGCGGTACAGATGGTCGAGCAGGTCATAGATGCTGCGCTGCGCACTGAGCTGCCCGTGAGCGTCCTGCAGATACACGATCGTTTTACCGGACTCACCTACGAAGAAATCATCGATAATGCCGAGGTGCTCCGGGACGCTGAAGGGCGCTTTCTGCGGAACAAAGGCAGGCTCTTTGACGGCGCTGCGAACGGAGGCGCCGCCGACAGAGACGGATACCGGCGCAGTGGTTGCGGCGTAACCGCTCGAGGGCGTCAGGAGCATGCAGACAGCGACACCCGCCGCTATCACGCGCTCGAACCTTGTAAATTTTCTGTCCTTCTTATTACGCCCCATAGATTTAGGATTCTTTCCTTTCAAAATCGTCCTTTTTTAAAGTACGCCTAAGTATTAATAAAGTATAACTTGCTATAAATTAGCTCACAAATGGTAGGCTCGAGGACACATAAAATGACACAATAAAACATAGATATGCTAGCCCTTGAGCCCTATTAACCGTATAGCCTGCCGACAATCCGGCAATTCCATAGGCAGGCCTCAGGCAAAATGTTAAGATTCACACTCAACGCCCTAAAACGATAGGCCGATAATAAGTCTCGATAACCCCTTTAACCCAAGTCGGAGGATTTAGAACAATGAAAAAGATGCTAGCGCTCATGCTTATTCTATTTACAGTATTCGCGTTTTTACCCACGTCAGCTTTTGCGGATAATACGGCCACCCACGGTGAGATCACCGGCAAATCCGTGGTGGCAGGTCTCTGCTCCTTGATTATTTGGCCCGGGATCGGTCAGTACGTAAATGATCAGGAAACGAAGAAGAACTGGACGCACGCGATCGTAGGACTCATTCCCCCGTTTCGTCTCTGGTCGGGCTGGGACGCATTGATTCAACGTAACGGCGGCCGTTGGGACGGCAAGATTTGAGGATTCCCCTTTTAATTTTGTGTCTGATGTTTTTGTGCGCGGGCTCTCTACGCGCAGAGTTAATGCCGAGTCCGTGGACGCAGGAAGAAATCTACACCGATAAGATCACCCACAAACTCGGTTTTGGGTTCTTCAACGCGCTGAACGGATGGACGGGAATTTTCTTTGAACCGATTCGCGAGGAAAATATCACGACCGGTCTCTTGAAAGGCTGCGCCTACGCTGTCGCAAACACGTTGGGCGGCGCGCTTCAGATGCTGACCTTCCCGATCCCCTTTGATATTCCGCTCCCTGACGGAGGCGTACACTTTGACGCAATCAACAAGTAACAAGTTTCGCGGTTTTGCACTGACCATTGCCGTGCTCGGCATGATCATGACGGGCACGCCGGCGGCGCAGGCATCCCCCTGGGCCGAAAACGAAGGTTATTGGGCAAAAACCGGCGGCAAACTGAGGTTCGGTTTACAACACACCCTTTTTTCATGGCTTGCCCCATGGCCCGAAGCCCATGATCCGCGCTACGCGACTCAGTGGGAAGGTTTCTGCACCGGCATTGCCAAGACCGTTGTCTACACGGCGAGCGGTATCCTTCAGCTCGCAACTTTCCCCATTCCTATCGATTTCCCCGATATCGGTCAGGGGTTGCACATCCCAGAACAGTAGGCAGCAGCTTGGACTCCCAACATGACACCGTTTATGACATTGCCATAATCGGCGGCGGAATTGCCGGCGCGGGCATTGCCCGAGATGCCTCACTCAGAGGCATCAGCGTTATTCTATTCGAGCAGGCGACTTTCGGCTCGGGCACCAGTTGCAAAACATCCAAACTCATTCACGGCGGTATCCGCTATCTCGAAACCGCATGGCATGCCCTTAAACGACTTCAACTCGGGGAATTCTGGAAAAATTTCAGATTTGTCTTTCTGGCTCTCCGGGAAACACACATTCTCGAACGCATCGCGCCTGAGTTAGTACGCCCCATCCCCCTGGTCATACCTATCTACAAAAAAGGCGGCCGCAACAAGAACGCCGTCATCTTTGGTTCCATGCTTTACGGACTCATGGCAAATTGCAGCGGCGGAGGCCGCTTTCCAAAAGTCATGTGGAACAAGGAGCAGGTCCTAGCCTTGGTACCGAACCTCAACCCAAACGGCTTGGTGGGCGGCGTACTCATTTGGGATCACACAACCGATGATCAAAGGCTCGTGCAGGTAACAGCGGCCTCTGCCGTAGAAAACGGGGCCAAGACGCTAGAGCAGGCGCGCGTGGTGGAATACGGCTACCGCGAAGATCTGGAGCGGTATGTCATTACGATTGAGCAAAACGGCGGAGAAGAGAAATACCAGGCGCGGAAGCTAATCAACGCAACCGGGCCGTGGGTCGACCACTTTCGCCGTCTGACCGGCGAGCACAGGGAAGACTTCCTGGCACCGGTGGCGGGCTCACATATCGAGGTGAAAAAGTTTACCGACTACTCCGTCATCCTCGAAGCACAGGATGGCCGTGTGTTCTTTGTGATTAACCGCCACGAGATTGCACGTGTGGGAACGACCGAATGGTTTCAAAATGATCCGGAAGGCACTAAGACTCCGCAAAGTGATGTGAATTATCTTCTGCGCGCACTCCGCGCACACTTTCCGGAGATGGCATTTAGCGACACCGATATCCTCAGCCGTGACACCGGCATTCGCCCTCTTGCCCGAAGCAGCAAGACGGCCTCACCAAGCGACATATCAAGGGAACACGAGATTCGGCTGGGACCTTCGGGGGTACTTCATATCCTCGGGGTCAAGTTGACCGACCACCGGCGCGCTTCCGAGGAAATTGTCGACACTCTTATCCCCGAAATACGCTCCTGGAAGCCCGAAGTCAAAAAACACACACTGACCCGGAAAACAAAACTGCAAAAGTCAGCTTAATCTTTTTTCTTCGCCATCACGGCGATATCCTCTTCGAGATCCGCCAGTTCACGGTTAATCTCGGAAAAACTCCCTTCCACAAATGCCGCAAGCGTCCCGTTCAACTCAGTGACTGCCTTCCTTTTCTCTTCCACGCTGTTAACCAACGCGCCGACGCGCTCGACGACATCGTCAATCTCCGTCTTATTCAGCGCGACTTCACTCTCGCTTGAACGCGGCGCCGTTACCCGGCCCCACAAAGCCATCGCGATGACCGTCACGACGGCTACGACAGTAAGCACAATAACGCCTGTCTTCACATCCTTCTTCTTCGCCATTACCTTCTCCTTCGTCATTGCCGACTCCTTACGTTAGTCGATAACATAACACACATAGGGCGTCGGTCTCTACTTTAAGCGCGGAAGAACTCAACAATCCTATACCCCATAATAAGATAGATGCACACGGCAATAAGCAGTTTTGCGAATATGGAGCCGATGCGGCCGATGAGGCCGCCGACGCCGGCCTTAATCGCCTGCCCCAGATCCTTGCGGACAAGGAGTTCTACGAGAACGGCTCCGAGGAAGATTCCGAGAAAGGTTCCGGGGATGGCTCCAATTCCAAAGAAGAGTGCCCCGACTCCGGCTCCGACGATGCCTCCGATGATTGCGCCTACGACGGCGCCATTGGACGCGCCGAGTTTCTTGGCACCGATCACAACGGCAACGTATTCCAGTACTTCGCCGACTGCATAGAGAACGGCGATCAGACTCAGGGTAATGACATCAAAGATGGCGAAGTCCGTCATGAAAGCAAACGCCAACGCGCCCATCAAGATGAAGAACGTGCCGAAAGAGGTGAAAAAGATTCCGAAGAACCCGATAAGGCTAAAGAGAATTAAGACGGCAAATGCGGCGTATTCCACTAGAGGCGCGACGCACTCGGGTCGACGCTAATACTCGCATGAGCCAGCGCTTTGAGCCGCGCTATCCTGTCGGGAGTCGGAGGATGTGATTGAAAAAACGGGATACTTCCCCCGCCGCTCGAAAGCTTCGCCAGCTTCTCAAGAAACCGGACCAGCCCATGACTTTCATAATGCGTACGCCGCGTCAGGTAATAGCCGATGGAGTCGGCCTCGTATTCGTCGCTTCTTCCGTACTTGGTGAGGAGCCCCTTGCCCGCAAGGGAAGCGGCCATTTGCTGAATCGCACCGGGATCCCCTTTTGCAGAAAGCATCTGCCCGATATACTGAAGACCATACGCCCTTGAAATAGATTTCGCCGGATGCCGCTCATAGGCATGCCCTACTTCGTGCGCAATGACGCCCGCAAGCTCGTCAGGACTATCGACAAAATTGAGCAGCCCGGTATGCACGTAAATAGAACCGCCGGGGATGGTAAACGCATTAGGCGCGGCGTCTTCGACCACGTAAAATTTATAATCAAAGTCGCGGCGCGGCAGGACATTGACTAACTCCTGACCGATAGCTTTTACAATGCCGTTCATCCCGGCATTGTCGCTGATTTTCATTTCCTGCGCGATTGACTGCGCGATATTATTCCCGAGAGCAATCTCCTGGTCGAGAGGCACGATATTGAAGTCGTTGACCAACGGGGTAATATAGGCGCAACCCGACATCCCCACAAAAAGAAAAACCGAAAATCCAATGAGGATCGCCAAGAGGACAAGCTTGAAGAGACGCGTCACGATAAATTTCAGCACGACGAGCGCACCAATCAGAATGAGAATGCCAAGAAAGAGACTTTGGTCCAAGGATTATAGTCCTACGCGTACGCGGTATCGTACTTTGACTTCGCCATTCTGAGGCACGGATACCGGGAATTTGAGTGTGAAGGCGTCTGTCTTTTCATAAGGATGAGAGTTTGAAACAAGCGACCAGTTGCCGCTCATGCGTTCCATCACGACGACATCAGCGCTTTCCTTCTTATGATTGTTGAGTGTGATTTCCCACTCGGATTCCGTCATTTTAGTCGTTAGTTTCTGAAAATCCGTCTGTCTCTTTTTAGCGATCACATCAAAAGACCGTCCCACTTGGAGTTTCACTTCTTCGTCTTTGGGGGTGGGCGCAATCTGCGATTCGCCGATAAACTCTTGATTCCCTTGAGCATCACGGGCATAGACCCGCATGACACCGCCCGGCAGCGGAACACCGAGGCCGTTCTCTTTGCTGTTCCTAAATTTTAAGTGCACCTGCACCGGCTCTTTCTGTTCCTCATCGGCTGCGGCACCCTGGTAATAGCCCTGCGCCCCGACCACACGGCGTTCCTTTGTAACACCGACCCCATCGCCTTCAAAGAGAAGCAGCTGCTTGCTCTCGTTGTTCTTAATGGAAGTCCGGCGATCGAGATTGTAGACGTGATACTCGAATAGATCCTCTTCCTCGAACTGTGACTCCATCGCGACCCCGGAGAAGGCCATGCCACGCGCCTGCATCGCAACTGCCTTGTGCGCCAAAGAAGTGCGCTGAACATCCCCGGCCACGAATTTGATGCGGGCATTCTCATAGGCTGTTCCGCTTTGATTATCCAGTGTCACCCACGCCGAAAGTTTGGCAGGTTGATTGTCCTCACCCAGCACCAGGACATAATCGGTCTTCCAACTTATATTGGTCGTGAGGTAGGAAAGTTCGAGATCGCGGCGCTGACCGCTTTTGATCTCGTAATTCCAAATCAGGGTCGGCTCCGTGATGAGATCAACAGGAACTCCGGGCAGTACTTGCGTGCCGGGATGCCCGATAAATATTTCCTCCCCTATTTGATAAATGGGGCCGTTTGTCGAAAGCAGAATCGCCTCCACGGTTTCTTTGCGGTCCTGGAATTCGTTCCAATCGACAATCTTGATCTTCTTGCCCACATACTTCTCAAGCAGTACCCCCGGCCCTACTAGATCGTAGGCAAAGTTTTGTTCCAAGATACGGAAGTCTCCGCCCGATGAGGCAGCCCTCACGTTCACGCTTTCGGGAATAAGGCTCGCAGCCACACCGGCCCAATGCAGCTCTCCCCCATTCACATCCAACACAGGAGAGCGAGTCTCCTTGACGAATGCCAGATTGTTGTTGTACACGGTTACTTCGACCGAAGTTTGGTCACCGAGAGGACTCTTGTTAACGGCCTCGGCCGTCCCGCTAAAAGCAACATTGAATAGCATGCCGAATAGAATAAGAATCATTGCCTTCTTCATAGTTGAGCTGCCTTTCTCTTAAATAAAAAAATGAATATCTTTTTGAAAAAACGGAATAGTTTCGGGAGCAGCCAAATTGAAAGTCCGAAAAAAAGTATAACCAGCACAGCTATGACAACCGGGTGCTTGATGATGAGCCAGATTGAGCCCAGCACGCAGGCGTCCTCGGCCAAGCTTGCGGCCGTGTTGCTGAATGGCTCGGGTGAAGCATTAATGGCAACGCGGCTACTCGCCTTCATCATATGCGCATCAAGGGCCACGGCACCGCCCATAATGGCGGTGGCGGTTTGCGCGAAGGCATTAGCGTCGGCCGCAGCGAGGTAAGCCAAGGCTGCGCCGCCGATCGGCCGAATGGCGGTGTGAACTGCGTCCCAGGCAGAGTCCACGTAAGGCACCTTATCCGCTACGAATTCGATGATGTAGAGTATGAGGGCCGCCGCGATCACGATGGGGTCCGCGAGCACTTCCAATTCACCCGGAAGAGCGATCCAGGCCATGCGGTGGGCTAGACCTAGACCGGCCATGGTGAGGTAAAGATTAATGCCCGAGGCCCATGTAGAACCTAAGAGGAGCCCGTAATACGCTAAAAGTTCCATACATCCCTATAGACGGAAAGCGTCTGAGGAAAATTCAGGCCTTCTCCTAGAGTATGGGAGCCTCAGACGGAGCGTCGCTCGGTATATCCTTCGGGGCATCGGAAATCACCTGTTTAGCGGCATCGGATACTTTCGATTCCGCCTGCTGGACAGTTGCCGGACCGGCAAGCTTGAAGCGCTCGGCCCGCCGCTGGGCGATAATGACCTTCCTGTCCTCGGGCGATTTTCCCAGAGTGACAAACCAGTCACCTGCTTGGTCGAACCAGTTCTCCTGAAAGCTTGTTTCCACTCCAGCCGCGGGGCTCAGTCCCGCCGCACTTTCAATCGCAAACCCAGTTCCAACACTTGCAAGACAAACCATCATCGTCACTAAGATAAGCTTCTTCATATTTAACTTCTCCTTGTTTATGCTCCGCTTTGCCCGGTGCTGTCGCTGGCAGTTCCTCCGCCTTCAGCGCCGCCCTTTTTCCCACCGCCCTTACTTATCCGCAAATAGGCAACGATAAAAAAAGCCAGAAGGAGCAGCACCCCGATGGCGAGGACGCCACCGCCCATGTTCTCGAGCTGCTCCAAAATTTTTTCTATACTCATGGGATTTACCGCTTGTTGATAGGAACGTAAAGCCGCTTTTCGGAACCCGTATAGATCTGCCGCGGACGGTTGATCCTGAGGCCAGGCGTATCAAACATTTCCTTCCACTGTGCGATCCAGCCCGGCATACGGCCGATGGCAAACATGACCGTGAACATGTTGACCGGAATCCCGATCGCTCTCAAGATAATGCCGCTGTAGAAGTCGACATTCGGGTATAGTTTGCGCTCGATAAAGTACTCATCTTTGAGCGCCACTTCTTCAAGCTGCCGAGCAATATCTAACAGCGGCGTTGAAAGACCCAATGCCTTAAGCACCTTCGCGGACTGACTCTTCAAGATCGTAGCGCGGGGATCAAAGTTCTTGTAAACCCGGTGTCCGAATCCCATGAGACGGACACCCGGCTCTTTATCCTTGACGCGCTGGATAAAGCCGGCGACATCGCCTCCCCGGTCAACAATACCGCTGAGCATTTCAATCACGGCCTGGTTCGCACCGCCGTGCAAGGGGCCCCACAAGGCGCAAATGCCGGCTGAAATCGAGGCATACAGATTGGCCTGACTCGAACCCACCATACGAACCGTCGACGTACTGCAGTTCTGCTCGTGGTCGGCATGCAGGATCAGAATCATTTCCAGCGCTTTGGCGACATCGGGGTTTACTTGATAAGGCTCGGCAGGCACTGCAAACATCATATTCAGAAAGTTTTCGACATAGCCCAATTTATTCAAAGGGCCGATAAAGGGGTGGCCGATCGACTTCTTGTACGAAAACGCGGCAACCGTGCTTACCTTGGAAAGGAGCCGGCTGATATTGTTGTCGATATGCTCGGGGGCATTCTCAAGACAGTCCGGATAGTAACTCGATAACGAGCATATCATCGACGATAGAATCGACATGGGATGAGACGTCGCAGGATAACCGTTAAAAAAACGCTTCATATCCTCGTGAATCATGGATTCTTGAGATATGGCGTCGGAGAATGTTTCGAGTTCACTCTCGGAAGGAAGATGCCCATAAATCAGAAGATACGTAACTTCCAGAAAACTGGACTTTTCGGCCAACTCTTCAATGGGATAACCCCGATACCTGAGGATCCCTTTTTCCCCGTCAATATAAGTAATGGCGCTCTCGCAGGATCCTGTGTTCCCATAGCCGGGGTCGAAAGCGATATAGGAGGTTTCGGCTCGCAGTTTTGTGATATCCACTGCATGCTCCCCTTCGCTCCCCTTAAATACAGGTAATTTCACTGTGTTGCCGTCAGCGAGCCTGAGTTCGGCTTCACCAACGCTCTCGATCGTATTATTGCTTTTCGTCATGGCGCACTCTCCTTCTCCTAGTGGGGTTACATTATATATAGAGGATAGCCATGAGTCGCCTCCTTTTTCAAGGGGCACCCCTGCGGGAAGGGGTTTTAGGGAAGATAATACGGAAGTGAGGGTATACTACGGGCAATTCGGACCTGCTGCCGGCGAATTTTGTTCTCTTCTTCGATCTCCAGGAGCATGCGTTTCTTCTGCCAGTAGGCGATCAGGGCTGCAAGGCTGATAATCTCGAAAACCGTCATGAGCGTCAGCGCACCGCGTCGATGCCTCTTTTGTTCCACTTCCATCTTCTTAAACGCGGCATCGATCTGCCGGTCATTCATAATGCGCGACTCGGCATCCACATACACGCCATTCTCGATCTTTTCGTACTGAGCGATCTCTTCGGTAAGCGACCAGGTCGTTAACGCGCTCGAGAACAATACGGCAACCAAAGCGCTTAGTGCGAGCCAGAGGATCCCGACCTGAGTCACACGCATTCTTGCCTTCCCCAAGTGGATTGTTTTCATACTAATGTCGCCTTCGGCAGCAGCGAGCCCATGAGCTCCGCTTCTAACATCGGCGCCACCTTTTCGATTTCATCCAACGACGTTATGCCTTCGGCAACCTTTTCTACTGCGGCTTCGGAGTGTGTTCCTTACGGCAGCCTTCGCAGATCCTTCTAACGAGGCGTTGTGCGACGATCGTCACAAGCGATGACGAAATAAGGTAGGGCTCCAGACCGATGTCGACTAACCGCGTTACTGCCGCGATAGAGCTGTTCGTATGCAGGGTAGAGAAAACCAGGTGGCCGGTCAGCGAGGAACGGAAAGCAATATCTGCCGTGTCGCGGTCACGGATTTCCCCCACCAAAATCACGTTCGGATCCTGCCGCAAAATGCTCCTGAGTGACGTTGCAAAGGTTACATTCTTGCCCGGGTTGATCTGGATCTGATTAATACCGTCAATTAAGTATTCTATGGGGCCTTCGATACTCACGATGTTGTCGACATTCGTGCCCTTTATATAATTTAGTGCGGCATAGAGGGTGGAGGTCTTACCCGAACCCGTCGGCCCCGTAATCAGCACCATGCCCTGCGGTTGACTAAAGGTTTCGATCAATCAAGCGCTCTCTGCCGGGGCAAGTCCGATCTTGTGGAGTTCGACACGCGCTTCGCGGGTATCCAGCAGCCGAATCACGATCTTCTCTCCATAGAAGGTCGGCGAAATCACCACGCGCAAATCCACTTTACGATCATCTACCAAAATCGCCGCGCGGCCGTCTTGCGCCTTACGCATCTCCGCGATATCGAGCTCGGCAAGAATCTTTATACGTGCCGATAGCGCCGGCCTCAGCATGGCGGGCACCTGCATGATCGGGCGCAGTGAGCCGTCGACGCGAAAGCGCACTTGAACGAATTTTGATTGCGGCTCAATATGAATATCACTCGCCCGCAGCTTAATCGCATTACTCAGGATAAGATTCACGAGCTTCACGACCACCGAACTTTCGTTACACAAGTTCTCGATATCCAAAAAATCTCTACGGTGATCGTGATCCTTAGTCATCTCAATCTTCGCTTCATCGATGAGATTGTCCAGCGACACACGCACGATCTCGTCAAAACGGTAGTATTTATCAATACAGTCGCCAATTTGAGGACGAGGGCAATAAACGGGCCGAACACGCATTCCGGTTAAGGCGCGCACATCATCCAGATCATTTAAGTTAAGCGGATTGGAGGTTGCAATAACCAGTTCGCCGTCTTCTTCTCGCATCGGGAAAACGGCATAGCGCTTCGCGATATCGTAGGAAAGCAGTTCGGTTGCGGAGGGGTCGATGTCTTCTGTCGAAAACTCTGCATAGGCAACCCCATAAGCCCTCGACGCAGTCCTCATCACATCCTCTTCGGCCACGAGGTTGAGCTCGACCAGGATCTCGGGAAGCATTTTTTTCGGTTCGAGGCGCCGATACCTTTCGGCTGATCGGATCTGATCCGGTGTTATTCGATTCTCATGGGTAAGTCTAGAAATTACTGTCTGCAAAGCGGATTCCCCTTGTCTAACTACATGCACATGTAACGCAGGAAGCATGCCAGGTATGAGGTAAATGATGACGATTCTTAGCCTATGGCCGTGGCTAACATTCGTTACTGAGTAGGACCGACCCAGACAGTTATCGCATTCGATGGACGAAAAATCTTTTCAAAAGATCCGTGGGGAGATCGCTGTGGCAATCCGCTATAGCATCCTATAGCATGGGAAAGTGAATCTTATATACGGCTAATTTAAGGGAGCGGACAGCTAAATAGACACGGCTGTTCATATTTTAAGTCATTTTGGTGAATTATCACAACGGATTCGTTGAAATTCAGCGACCCTATGCGATCTTGGTCAACGTATTTTGATCCGTGTGGTGGAAGAGCTGGTTCTGACCATGGATCTGAAGCTGGGTATCCTCGTCGTAGCTAAAACTGCCGTCATTATTAATGGCAATTTTGACGACGTATCGCACCGTCTTAAAGGCCATGTCGAGAAAAGGATTCGAGGTAATTCCATAGGTCTGCGAGCCAGCCTCAGCCACCAACTCATACTGCTTGGCATCAGGCTCAACCTTGCCGCCTGCATTAACTGTGACGCCCCGCGGCACCAAAAAACTGCGGAGGGCTTGTTTGTCTTTGGGGTCCCAAAGCCAATACCCCAACTCCTCATGAAAAGGATCTTCCTGCCCTAGCGGCCAAGCCGTCATCCGGTAACGCAACGCGTAGAGCAACTGCGGTCCGTTGACTACCGGGCCAAAAGGCTCAAAGACAATTTTTTCACGATACTTTGTTTGAACCTGCCCGTCCTTCGCAGCTGACACGTCTAACCCTTTATCCTCTTCCCATGCACCCGCCAAATGTGAGAAAGGACCAAGGTTCTTTGCGACATCCGGATCAACTGCGTCAGCCTTATCAAAAACATCCATTGAGTTTCTCCCCTTATACGACTTCTGACTTAGAACCGTTATTGAAAGGCGCGAGCCCCGCCAAATCACCCACGATATTAATCAGCTGTGCGTTAGCCGGCACAATCACCTTGGTATTATCTTCGAGAGCCGTCTCTACGGTCTGAAGCCGCTTCAACAGCTGCGCATTCCCTATAAAATACTTGTTCGCGGATTCATTGACAAGGCGTATGGCTTCGGCTTCCCCTTCGGCCTGCAAAATGCGCGCTTGTTTTACGCCCTCCGCACGCTTGATGGCTGAGCGTTTTGCACCGTCGGCCTCGGTTTCGACGGCCGTCGCATAATCCACGGCAGCGACTTTCTCGTTTTCGGCCTTCACGATCTTATTCATGGTTTCTTGCACATCTTTGGGCGGATCGATTTGCTTCAGCTCGGTACGCACAATAACAATACCCCACGTCTGCGTTTCTTGGATCAAGACCTTATGGAGCTCGCTGTTGATGCGGCCGCGCTCGCTGTTGGCTGATTTTAGAGTGAGCGTACCGATAATGTTTCTGAGCGTCGTGCGCGCCAGGTTCACGATCTGGTATTGCACGCGATTCACTCTATACTGTGAATGTTTGACGCTCTCTTCATCGTCGTTAATCTTGAAATACACCTGCGCATCCACCGAAGCATTCAGGTTATCGTCGGTGATGATTTCCTGCGGCTCGGCGTCGATCATCTGCTCCGTAATATTGATCTGGTACATTTGATCAACCGCGGGAATGATCCAGTGGAAGCCCGGCTGGGCAAACTTCTTATACTTACCGAAGCGCTCGACGAGCCCCCGGTGAGTTGGCCGCACGATCCTGATTCCTGAAAAGAAAAGAATAGCGAGTGCTACGCAGAGTGCAGTTCCTACTGAAAAGCCCATAACAGCCTCCTATATCACGAGTGAATTGGGTTCGTATTTTACCACCCTGTCGGCATGTAATCCTTCAGAAATTTCCCCCAAACGTGGTTTCCCGAATTCAGGCCATCAAAGATCGGGTCCAAAAGCCGGGCCGCCCCGTCGACAATATCGAGCGGCGGCTCAAAATCGTGCTCCGCTTTCTTTGCCCGTGTAAAATCAGCCGGGTCCTCGTCGGTAATCCAGCCCGTGTCTACGGCATTCATATAAATACCGCTCTTGGCATAGTCGGGAGACGAGGTCACCGTCATCATATTGAGAGCGGCTTTGGCCATGTTCGTGTGGGGATGCTTGTCTGTCTTCGTGTATCTCGTAAACTTCCCTTCCATGGCCGAAGCGTTCACGATGTACTGCTCACCTGTAGGATTCCGAAGCATAAGGGCTTTAAGTTTCGATGCCAGGATGAAAGGGGCCACGGCATTCACAAGATGCACTTCAAGCATCTCGGGGGTCGATACGTCGGCAAGCGTGAGACGCCATGTGTTGATGGCACGGAGGTCCACCTGTTGCAGATCGGCGTCCAGTCTACCGTCCGGGAAAATTTCCAGTTCATGCTGGACATCATTGTCAAAGTCGTAAGGGATCATGGAAAGCCGCGCCGATTCACTGATGCCGACATCCGAGCTATTGCCCGGCCATGTCTTGAGCAAAGTATTTTCGAGTTTCTGTTCGTCTGAGGAGAAGTGACCGCCGAGCAGCACTTGTTTGCATGTTTCATGCGCTGCTAGAAGCGGCCGTAACTCCGGGGGCAGCTCACTGACCGGTGTCGCTTCCCACTCCATCAAATGGCGGTAAAAGCCCGGGGGCTTACGCACGGTCTGCGCCGCATTATTCACCAGCGCATCAAGTCTCTTTTCCGTATTCAAAAGATAACGTGCAAACATCTCCACGCTCGGCGAATGACGCAAATCCAACCCGTGAATCTGCAGCCGGTCCTTCCACTCGCCAAAATCCTGTTCGCGGCTGAACCGCAGGGCGGCATCTTGGGGAAATCGGGTGCTGACCAACGTACGCGCACCGGCACGCAACAATTTGAGCGCCGTCTGAAAACCGATCTTCACTCTCCCGCCGGTCACCAGCGCTGTTTGTCCTTCCATCGAAGCTGTCTGAAAACGTTTGTTATAGTTCAGGTCACCGCAGGCGCCGCACATATAGTCATAAAAAAAATGCACGCGTGTATACGCAACCTTACACACGTAGCAGTTCTGAGCCTTCTTGAATTCTTTGACGGCGTGCTTTGGGGCCTCAAGCTGTGCGGGCGCGTTAAAGACGGGCGCCCGGCGAACCGTACGAATGGCCGTATTGTTACGGAGGTCACGGTCATGCTGATTGCGCCTCTTACGGCGGAGTTTGCGTGCCATACGAGTGCGGATGCGATTCTGTTGGATAGTGGGGCGGCCAACCTCCCCTGCGGCCTTCATAAGACGGACGCGATCGGAATGACTTACAGTCGCCAGGAAAGCCGGATTTCGGCTAAGCTCTTCGAGGGTACGGAGACATACCTGAAAGCCTTCAGGTGATAGAGTTGCTTTGATATCTTCGCTCATTCGCGCCATTATACTCCATTTTGCTGTATAATGCGCAAGCTCATGCGAACGCATACGTTAGCACTACTTATTATCCTCTTTGCGGCCGCGGCTCAGCCTGCGATGGCCGCCGACAGCTCCTGGGAGCTCGTCAAACGCGAAGGCGCCGTCTCACTCTACTCAAGACCGGACCCTGACACCAAGTTCAACGCCTATAAGGGCGCAGCGCTCTTTGAGGCTCCCATTGAAACGGTTTACGCTGCATTCCTCGGGCCCGAAATTGCCCAGCAGTGGATGTTTCAGCTTGAGACCATCCAGGCCTTGCCTGCCCCGAGCGACGTTGAGCGTTATTATATGCAATGGGACCTTCCGTGGCCCATACCGGACGGGGATGTCGTCGCTGACATGAGCCGGGATTTCGACGAGGCAAACCGAACCTGGATACTCTGGTTTCTCAAACAGGACATTGAGTTTAAGGGAGGTTCGGGGTCGAAGCGCTTGGACGGCTTCAAGTGTGTCTGGCGTCTGAGTGCCATGGGAAATAATCAAACGCTTGTGGAATTCGGGTTAACGATAGTACCCGGCGGGTCGTTCCCCCACTGGGCCGTCAACTACTGGAACCGTATCTTCACGATCAATAATGTCCAAGAATTGCTGAATTTTCTTTCCGAAGAAAAAGCGGTTACGCAGACACCTCAATAAGCCCCCGGTTCACCAACACCTCATCGATATAGCTCGCCAAAGCCACGGCAAAGCCCCCGGCGACCGCATGTGCACCCGGCACGATATTCTGGAGCGAGGATTCAAGCAGGCGGATGCGTTCAGCCCGATTCGGCACATTGCGAATCAGCGAGGCCGCCTTCAAGAGACCCGGAACCAAAAATCCGACAGCGGCCAAGTCTTCGTCACTGACCTCATCGGGGTTCAGGATAAACCGCACAGCGGCGGCGGGCAGTGAAGCGGTGTGAGCGGCCGAAGAAAGCGCAACCACACCGTAATGATGCCTTTCGATATGCCGCTCTAAGTCGCCGGGAGACACAACTTCGATGAGCTCAGCCAGTCTCGAAGCGCTCAGAAAGCGCTCGGCGTCAAACCGCTCCATCACACTCAAACCATTGTGTTTATTTCGCAGCGCATCAGCCGCCCTATCCAGCAGTTCCCGCGTTCCGGCAAAACCCACTAGCGGTTGAGGTGCGAAACTTCCCGCCGACACATTATCCAGGCTCTTCAGCAGCACATAAAGCGCTCTCGGGTTACGGTCTATCAGAGGGTTGAGCCAAGCGGCGTCGAGAAGCACCTGTCCGGTATCCGCAGCGGCGGCCTCTTGCAAACGTGATTTCCATTTAGCCGTCGGACGAATCCGCCCCGTGCCGAAAGCCCTAACAAGCGCGCTCTCCGGACGCGTGCGCACAATACCGGCTTTTTCCGCATATGCGGCGCGCCCCAGTAACCCACTGAGCATCTTGACCAGAACCGCGGTTCCGAGTTCCTCGAAACGCAGCGGCAATGTCTGGGCCCGATACTTCTGAAAAACAGTAACCGTATCAACCCGGAGCTCTGAACGGTCGGCTCCCAGTCCGTCGAGGTGGTCTTTAAGTATACGTTCTGTCTTGCGGGTATAGCCGATTGTGTCGGGCGGCTGTATCAGGTTGGCCGGTCCGCGGATCGGTGCGCCGACATTGACGACATCAAGCTCCGGGAGAACCAGCAGTTTATACCCCTGGCCTTCTGCTTCAAAGTTGTCTTCAAAAAAGACCATCTGACTAATTTCAAAGCCCTGTTTTATCAGATCATGCACACCATCAATCTTTCCCGGGTTCTCCTTCGCCAGAACAAGCACACGCCCGTCACCGATGTGAACCTGGAAGTCGTCAATACCGGCTTCGCGCAGACGTTCGCTGGCTTTGGCCTGCAGGATACGCAGCTTCCAGTTGTCGAGCTTATTGAGCTGATTGATCGAATAATCCAGATTCGGAGAGTAAAGGATGACGGCTTCTCGCCGACTGATCTTACGTGCATCAAACTCAGCCAATGACGCAAACGGCGCGTGAAAGCCAAGTCGGTCAGACTCTTCCGCATCTAACTCCTGAAGGATCCGAATCGCAGCTTCAATATTGCGATTGTCCTTAAGACTAAGAATCCTGCCTTCCCTGTGTTCTTCGTAGTATGGCAAATCCTCATCAGCCGTAATCTTGCCATCGGGCGATTGTGAAAACGCATACTTATGCGCGGAACCAAGTGAAAATAACTTTAAACGACTCAATGAGCGCGGATTAAAGCGCGGGTGCTCAAAAATATTTTCCAGAAAACCGAGCCCCATACCCTTCTCGAGCCCATCGAGACCCTCCGGGCCAAGGAACCGCAGTGTGTTGAGCTCCACAATTTTGTCCGCATTCAACAAACCGACGATCAATCCCACCATTTCCTCAGAAATCGTGCCGTGCATCGGAATCAGCGTGTCATCAACATCAAAGATAAAGACGCGCTTATTTTTAAGCGCCTCTGCAATCTCAACCCAAGACTTAATGGCAGGCAGCGTGCTCGGTTCGATCCTTTTGGTGTCATGCACCACGAACTCACTGCCGTGGATGCCTCGAATCACGCCGGCTTCAGCGTTAAGCTTGAGCGGCAACCTCGCAAGCAGTGATCTCGCTTCGAAAACAGCCGAGGTCCGGTGACTGCTCCGTGCGAGCTTCGATGCCACGGCTAACGAGCCGCCAAACCCACTCAGCACCTCAGCCACCTCTTCCAAGCGGCCTCGCTCCAGGTCCGGAACAGACCCCAAATATTCTCCTAAAAATCCCAGATCTTTACGGACCTGATCCATCGCGACGACATTGGAGCTATGAATCCCCTGTTCGATAAGAAAAGACTGGAGTTCTCTGCGGAGCGGGCTCGCGTCCAGATCCTCATAAAGCGGGGCGATCAAGCGCGCGAGCGAGCGCTTCATCACGGGCGGTATGCGAGGGCCAAAGTTTTGATCCCGTGTCGCCCAGAGGAGTTGCCGCGTCGTTCTTACGGCTTCGACCGCGCCTGATTGTGTCCAGCGCATCATCACCAGATGGAGGCCGAAGACACGCATCTGGTCGGCATTCATAAAGCCGGAGATTTCGCCGCTCGATAGAAGCCTAACAATCTCCTTAACAACCGCTTCGTAGAATATCTCGGGTCTCTTGCTCAAAAAATCAATCGCGCGCGCACGGCCGACCGGCCCTGTTCCCAACATGCGCTTCAATACAGAAAAATCGGTATCCGGTGATAGCTCCGAACCGAAGGCCGCGACTTCATCTTCAAGCCCCGGCACCGAGAGGAGGTTCCGCCAATAGCTTTCTGACATACCCGCCGAGCCTTCCCGCCAAACGGCCGAGATTTTGCCGTTGATAATATCTACCATTTTTTCGTCAACTAAACTCTTCAGAGCTGTCAGGAACGACTCCTTTTCTGATTCGTCTACGCGGATCATCGTTGCTGACTCACGATGCACACGGTCAATTTCCCGAATCCACCGCAGGACTTCCGCTGAAAACCGCCGCTCGGCAAGCTCCGCAGAAAATATCTCCGCATCCGCGATACGCGACCGATTCTGCTGCGGTTGACCATTCAATAATGCCAACAGCTCCGTTAATTGCTCTGAATCGAGCTCATCCTCGGAAAGGAGCCATTTGATCCGCGCCACATGCTTCCTCAGCAGCAAATGTACCGGGTTCTCACCGGCAGCAACGATATCCGTGAAGGAGCGGAACGTTCTGTCCTTATAGATAGAGACATACGGCATACGGTCACGGCCTTCTTCTGCCCAGACAGTTCGCATATCTTCGCTTGAAATCAGACTCGGCGGCTTGACATTATACCCTTCAACTTTCATCTCCGACCCGGCCAGCCATGAATGGAGGTTCTCCTGCAGAGGCATCAACTGTTCCTGGGTGAGCCCATCCACCACGATAAAGTTCGAATCAAAGTCACTCTGCGCTAAGGTCAGTCCCATCGTCAGTGAATTGGGCATCGAGAGAATTTCGGTGACGGCCGCAGCCGGGTTAATCTTTTTAATCTCTTCATCCAAACGGATCGTCGCGTACTTAAGCGCGGCGAACGCGTTGTCGGTATGATTGATTTGTTTGATCGCCTCTTGTGCCGTGTACTTCTGCAATGAGAGAACCGGGATACCTAACTCGCGCTTGAGCCGGCTGCTGCCGACATATCTTGTGTTTTCAATCATACTGACGGAAGCGAGCACATGAATACCCTTCTCGTGCAATGAAGCGACCATTCTCCGCTGTTCTTCACCGTCGGTCAGCTCCCCCGTCACTAAAATAATACCGTCACCCGCAGTCAGCCCGTGAAAGGTCATGGCGTAGCCATTCGCCCCGATATAATCCACCGTTTGTGCATCGGACTCGATCGGTGCAGGCCGGTTGCTCGCGGTCATGAGCGGAAGATGGGTTGCATCCGCAATCGCCGCGGCTCCATACAGCCCTGAGGTTGTAGGCCCGGCAACATAGAGCGTCTTTCCCTGGGCATAATAGGATCGCCGCAAATTCGCAAGCTTTCCCAATTCGCTTTCTAATGCCGCCTGTGCATTTTTCCCCGCGCTTCGAAATTGTTCCGGCGTAAGAGGCACCGACATACCCCGAAAAGCGTGATCGGTCCACACGGTCTCTTTGGTATCAGCGACCGGATAATGACGAATCGCCGCATCAAAAGGCACTACTGCACCATCTGCCGGCGCATTCCAAACCCGCACGGCTTCGCCGAAGGGCGCGTGACCTGGCTCCGTTGCATTCACCGCCTCCAGGAACACATACGGAAAGGTTTCTGAGGCGAGACGCTCAAGGGCTTCCGGCGAGGTCCGAAGAACAATTCCGGCCGAGGCAAGTTCTGCGCGGCCGGTTTCCAACATTTGGCGAATATTCTGCATGACGCGTCCCGTCGTCGCTTCATCGTCGACATACAGGATGCGGCTGCCGGGCGGAACAACGGCGCGCGATTCAAATTCAGGGCTGCTTTGCAGCATATGCGGCTCCGCCATCGTAAGGCGGTTCGCACCGCCGGCCAGCGCAGAATCAAAGGCCCCAAACTTCAACTTTGTCAGTGTCAATAACGGAAGTTCCAGTTCGCGTGCGGTCAGCAGACCGGGAAGAAGCCCTGCATTATATTTGCCCATGACATAGTCAAGCGCCTCGGTTCCACCCTCAGCACGTAAGGCTTCGATGACTGCATGCATCACGCTTGCCGCCGCGGCGACTGAGATCGGGTGATCGCTTCCGGTCACCGGAACCGCTTTCTTCAGTCCGTTGGAGTGAGGAATCTCAGCCGGCCTAAATTGAGGGTAAAAAAAGCGGTTCATGGGAAGGATCTTTCCTTCGCTGAGAAAGAGCCGTTTCTCTTCACCCGTAATCACCTCGCCGCTGGCCTTTCCCAAGATGGAGCGAAGAACCCAATCGGGATTTAAACTGTGGACCGCATTTGCTTCACGCCTGTACGCCTCCGCGGCGTTGTCGTCAACGGTGAATTCGGGCAGCGCACGACGCACATCATCAATCGTGTAACTTCCGGGAGTAGTCGTCCTTAGTTCCGATCGGTCGCCTTCTTTTCTGGGCGCTTCGATGTGGGTAAGTGCCCTGTGCGCCGCCCGGACAATCTTTTCGGGTGAGATGCGCAGGTCCAGCTCCCTGCCGATCGTCACCGTCCGCATCGTGGCGGGATCGTCAAAACGCACGTCTAAAACCTTCACCTCCGCGCCCGGCATTTGCCACACGCCTGCCTCTCCGGTCGGCACAAGCGATGCAAGGACCGGTACGAGGATATTCCTTTCGGCATAGGCCTCCCGGATGACATCCGCGATGACCAACTCGAAATCGTGCCGGGCATCAGGGTCCTCTTTAAGGTAATTGTGATAGACCACGTTGTAGTAAATGAGGCCCGTGAGATTCGGCAACCCCTCTGCCAGGCCGGCATAGTCGGCGGTATCGGATTCCAACACAGCACCTTCCAGCAGCTTAACGGCGGTAAAGGTATGAAACCTCTCCACGACGAAACGCTTAAACTGCTGCGGGTCAAAACCGCGGATGCGCTTTCCTAGTGCCAATGCCAGTGCGTTGAAATCAGGACGGAATAACTCGGGATTAAACCTTGTTCGTTGTTCGGGGTCAACTTCATAGACGACACTATAATAATTCGCCTGATTCAGAACGGCTTCCTGCCGGAGCTCTTCTGAGTCGGAGTCGTTTTGGTAAAGCATGACGTAATTTTTATAAATCTCGAAAAAGACCTGGTTGAGAAAGGGCATGACCTCACGGGCCTTTGTGTATTTATTCCAAAATTCATCAAACCGCTCGAGCGAAGCCTCCGTATCGGAATCGACCGCCTTCGCGAGAAAGCCGTAGGCATCGCGGTACTGGCGCACGACTTCGGACCGCACACCGGCTTCTCCCTGCGCCGCCCAGTCGAGACGAGCCCCCGCACGATCGACCGCCTCGAGGTACGCGCGCCCGAATCCCAAATAATCCATCCAATTCGAGGTGCGGTTCACAGCACCTGTGGTGTACGGAGCTTTGAAGACAAGATAGTAATCCTCAGGTGCGGCGTCCGCGGGAACATTACGGCGCATTTGCAGATTTTTCCAATGCTCATGCACGAGGCTGCTCACGCGCCCGCCTACAACCGGCGTGGTGTAGACAGCGGGGCCGACAGCGCGCACCGAGGTATAAACTTCCTTTTCGGCCGAGGCGAGCATGTCATTCTTGCCGAGTGTCATGTGTATCAAGTGAAGATTCCCTGCTTCGTCTGTCTCGAACAGCCGGCCGTCGGTGAGCAGGCTGCCCATGGCGGCTTCGGCGGAATCCCGCTTCATGAAAGCCAGTTCCCGCTCGTAGACATCCGGGCTTTGATCGTTCCACGAATAGTCGAGCAGATACGGAAGTGTGTGCAGGTTCAGTGCTTGGCCCATGTCCATATGTTTCGTTATTTCAAGAACGGCCGCCGCCGCGAGCCGCACCGAGCCGGTTAGATAGCGGATGTCCTGCGCTGCAACCCGAGCATTCTCTCCCGTTTGCTCCGGCATGAGAAGCACATCCACATTCCCGAATGCGCCGGAAATCAGGGTGGGTTCCGAAACCTCGGGTGAGACCGTGCCCACGACCGCCCTCGCAAGGCGCGCATGCACGGAAGGATAACTCGCCGCCGCAACGCCATTTTCCGGCGCATCGTCCGCACTAAACAGACCCAGCAAAACCCTCACTGCTTCTTCCTGCGACTGCGCCCTCAGTTCGGAGCGGTCTGTCTCCACGAGCGCACGGACATGGCCGATCATCGATTCTGCCCGCGGTTCACCGATAGCCGGCGTATCCGCCAAGCGTTTGCGGAGCGCTTCCAGCATTTCGTCCGGATCGGCTCCCGATTCGGAACGGATCTCAAGCAGCGTTGAGGCTGCGAACGCTTCGAGCATCAACAAAGTTCCCGCTTCGTTTTTGTTCTCAAGATTCAGGGCGCCATCAATTTCCCCGGGGCCTACATACACGCGTAAAGACCGGCCCGCCTCAAGGAGAGGCCCGTCAATGCCGCTAGGCAGAACATAGTCACCCGCCACCATGGTGCGATCGGGATCAAGTTTCTCGCCGTCAAAAAGCGGCACATCAAAAACTGCGGCTTTGGTCACCGGCGCAATCTTGAAGAACTGACCTTTTGCACCGCCGTTGGACACAAAAGAGTAATGAAAGACATCGTTGGGCAGTTCCGCCCTGACGGCCTCGGCTTCGCTCAATGCTTCTGCCCCTGTAATTCCTTTTTTGTAGTACACAGAGTGCGGCGGCCGGCCGATGTCGAGCTCATGCCAGCCGCGGCGCGTCATAATGTCATGCAAAAGGTCGAGGAATGACTGCGGAAATTTCGGGTAATCATGCGGACGATCATTCAGATAGGCTACCGTATCGTTAAACACCGCAAAATTTGGCCCGGCCCTGATGGGCACAGGATTGACCGCCGTATCCAGCGCCTGATCATGAAAGCGGTCATAAGAAGCACCCGTGGTGACCACTATCTTCTTGCCCTGTTCCATGAGCCAGTTCAGCCAGAAGGCGTGCTCCGGATTTACCACATGACTGCGGCTTGAGCTGGCATCATTCATCGTACCGTCCCAATCCGTTGCAAGCGCATCAACGGATCGACCCTGTTGACGCGCCGCTTCCAGGCCGTCAAAGAGGAGCTTACGGTCACGAGTGGCCGCTGCCGCTTCTGATGGTACTACACCGGGCTCAACGGAACCTTTGCGAACAAGCCCGAGATCGGAGACAACCTTCGCGCCCCGCTCTGCCGAACGCTTTCTAAAATCCCGGCTCTGACCCACGAGGTGGGCCGTCACCCTCTCCCGAATTCGATCATCGGAAATCTGCGCAAATACTTTCCCAAGATGAGTCGTGATGTTTTGCATCACCATCGGCGGAATGCGCGCCTCGCGATCGTGCTCCAGAAGATTTTCCAGCACCCAAGTGAGCGCGGCGTCCGGAGACGCGTCTGAAAACCGCATCCAACGGAATAGAAGCTTGATCATCATATCGACCCTTGTCTGCTCACGCCCAAAAAAGGCTTCGAGCGCTTCGGCGGCCTCACCGTCAACGTCGAGCAACTTTAAGATTTTACCGCGAATACGCGGCGCAAGCTCCTGTTCGCGGGTTTCGGCAAGTTCCAGGGCGGCTGCCACAGAGAAGGCGTCTCCGTCACCAAAGGCGTCAATTAAGCGATTTTGCTGGGCCCGGTTCAGCGTTTCATTCCCTTGCCAGGACCGAAGAATAATTTCCATCAAATAGGGCGAAAATCGCCAATCCCATTTTTTCAGTTCAAACGTTCTCGGTTTATTGCTTGCAAGCCGGCCGCTTAGCACCGCTGACTCGGGCAGATTGGCGAGCCACTCTCGGTCGAGATCGTTTAACTCCTGCTCATAGCCTACGATCTCAGCCTGCTCGGTCCAGAAGCGGTCGGAGAATCGCGTGCTGTGATGACGCCACACCGGGATCAGCTTTCCGTTCCAGACCCGGATCATCGCTTTGGCCAGGAGCTCACGCAGGACCGGCACCATTTCCGCTTTGTTCTCCTCACCGAATTCAAATGACCGCTTCCCTGCGGTGTATTCCGCCTCGAAACGACGCACCCAGTTGAGGGCTGCGTCACTCAAGTACGCTGTCTCACGAGGTTCGTCAAGCAGGCGTTTCAAAGCCTGAAGGCGCGGCGAGCTTCGCACATCGCGGCCGCGGCTCGCCAAGAGTGTCTCCACATCCTCACGCCGCATTTCTCCCTCCGTCAGAAACCAACGAATACGCGCGATCTGCTTGCGTGAGACGCCGCGAACGACTTTGATCTTGTTTCGAATGAGCTCCTCCTGGCTGAGGAACCGGCCGTTTTCGTAAACCCGGACCAGCGGCAGGCTTTCCAACTCGTAACTTTTGACTGCCGCATCTTCATGCCATGTCGATATCAGGCGCGGAGCTTTTTCATTAAGACCGTCCAAGGCGGCCGCGCCGACGCTGATCCAGCGGCCGAAAGGCTCCTGGAATTGAGCAAGCTCATGCTCACTCACGCCTTCGACAAACACATAGGCCTCGTCAAAGTCGCTGCCCTGAATCATGGTGTGCGTGGTGAACGAACTCGGGAGCATGCGAATCTCGCGCACATGGGCGTCAGGATTTAGTTTCCTGACCTCGTCCTCCAGCCGCATGACCGCATACTTTAGGGAATCGTGGATACTCTTCGTTGCGTTCCACCGCCGCATGTCGGGCGAAATAAAGTTACCCTTCCGCAGAGAGCGGGCCGGCACTCCGGTCTCAGCTTCGATTCTTTCGCGGCCCCCATAGAGCGCGCTTTCGATCACGCTGATAGAACCGAGCACTTCCACCCCTTTGTCGCGCAAGGCGTGAATGATGCGCACCTGTTCTTCGCCGTCAAAAAGCTCACCGGAGACAAGCACGACTGCGTCACCTGCCGTGAGCCCGAAGAGCGAATAGGCGTAACCGTCGAGAGAGATGTAATTGACGACATCCGAGATATCCATCTCGGCGTACCCCTTTGGCTCGGGGCGATTCATGGCGCCGATGAGCGGTAAGCGCGTCTGGCGTGCGGCCGGGACTGCGGCCAATATGCCGCTCGGCGTTGTCCCCGCTAAAAAGAGCGTCCTGCCCTTCCCGTAATAAGCCCTGCGCCTCTCTCCGATATCACCGATCAGATTTCTGATCTCGCGCCGGATGGCGGCACCGGCCTGACGCGCAAGCTCCGGTGAGAGCGGCATCGTCAAGCCGCGGAACGGATGGTCCGTAAAAAGGCGCCCGTCCTCGGCGGGATACTCGTTGATCGGCATCCCGGAAAGATCCGCATCAGCGTCGCTTACAGTCATTGCGACCGCCGGAATCGCCTGCTCAAACGGCACAACCGTCGGTACATCGCGATCGGCCCCAGCGATAATTTCCGGTTTCAATGAATCTATGTGCACATACGGCAGTCCCGATTCGAGGAAGCGCTCCTCGGCTTCAGGCGATGATTGCACCACAACTCCCACACCGATTGTTTGAATCGCAAAATCTGCCAACTTTTCGGCCAGATTCTGCCCGACTCTTCCGGTGGTGCTCTCATCATCGAGAAACAGGATCCGCGTTCTTGGCTGCACATAAGCATTGGAGTAATACTCCGGATTGTCGATCGGCATATGCGGTTCCTCGATACGAAGCAGTCGGCTATGATCCGGCACAAGGAACGGGTAGGGCATTTTTGTGAGCGTAAGCATCGGGACGTCGAGTTGACCGGATGCGATGGCTGCCAGCACCAGGCCGCCGGTGTATTTCCCCATCACGCTAAGGTCGGTGGTGTCGTCAAGATTCACTCCGCGTTCGCGAAGTTTTTCAATAAGGGCTTGAGCTATCGATTCTGAAATGACCGTCGACACGGGATGATTGCTTGAGGTAATGCGCACGGCTTTCTTCATGCGGTTCGAATGCGGGATATCGGCCGGCCGCATATGAGGCCGATAAAGGATGGTCTCCGGCCGCAGCTTCCCTTCGTATAAGAAAAGGTCGGCCTCCAAATCGCTCACCTGCTCCCTCGATGTTTTTCCCAACACGCCGCGTAAAATCCAGTCTAAGTTATCCGAGCCCAGAGCGGCGGCCTCGCGGCTGACTATCTCGCGACTCACAGGATTAAGCCGACTCTCATCGATACTGCGAAGCTCCGAGCGTGTGTCGCGGGCACGGAGTATCCTCAAAAACCGCTCAGGTCCGGTCTCAGGTACGGGCGACGCCTCCAGTTGAAGAATGTCCGGTGTGCCTTGCGTGGGAGGCGAGATCGAGACCACGCTCAACCCCGGGATTTCGCCGAGCGTGCGGTTAATGCTGTTTCCTCCAAATTTACCCCCGATAAAAACAATATCGCCTATGGCAAAACCCTTTTCCTGCAGATCAAATATCGCGTCATCGTGCTGGTTATTCTCCTTTGAAAGGAAAACACCCCGCTCCCGATGGAGGCGGGGAATCAACGGCACAGTTCCGGTGCCGGCGGGATCACGCGCGTACTCATCCAGAATCAGCCGGCCGAGAATCCGGATCTTCCAGTTTGCGACGGCCGCAAAGCCGCCCTTGATGCGGTTCGGAAAATATTGAATTCCAAAATCATCGCGCTCCACTTGCTCACGCATGAAGTCCTGCACCGTAAAGTCGCCGTGCGCAAGATCAAAGCGCTCATAGTTCTCGCGATGGATTTTGAGCAGTACGCGGTCTACGCGTGCCAGAGACAATTGTTCTGCCGGAGTGAAGACCTTATGTCTGCCGCGGCCTTGCGTGTAAGCGTGATCTTCAACCGGAATGTATGTTCCTCTCGAGTCCGCTGATTCCGAAAAAACGATCTTACTGGAAGAGGCGCTCGCATAAACGATCACTTGCGGCAGCATGTCCTTGGTAAACTCCGCATGGGCAAACAGATCCTTGACGATTCCCAGGTTTTGGCCGGGCTCCAGAGTCGCGAAATCCTCGACACGAAGGTGACGCAGGGTAATAAAGGCCAGGGTCTTCCCTTCTTTCAGAAGTTCCATAAGGGCATCAATCATCTCAGGCATGACCGCATCTTGACCCGTGACCGCGTCATCGAGCGCCAATGCAAAGACGTTCTTATCTTTCAGATGGAGGGTGATTTCTTCGGCTGTGCGGGTCTTGACGGGAACATTTGCCCTAAATTTTCCGTCGGGCCCCTTGGCAAAACGAATGCCTGCGAGCCCCGGATGCCGGAGGCTGATTTCGCTTGTTTTATCGTCGATTTCAACTGAAGAATCCATAAGCATGCCGTGCGCTGCTGTGCGCAGCTCTAAGTCGGCCAAGTCATTGCTTGCGATGTTAATGAGTTTTTCGATGGACTGCCCGTACAGATCGTCGAGTACCCCGCTGATCTCGTCGATATAATCCGCCGCATTTTCCGGCAGCGACTCGATATACTCCTCGAGAAATTCCAGCTCTTTCGGCTCGTCACCGATTTCCGTGAACTCCTTAGTGTCCTGCTGGGTCTTCAAAAAGCGCAATGCATCTTCCAGTTCATCAGGTCTTAGCGAATCGATAAAAGCAGTCCGCCCGATTGCTATCGGGACGACCATCATGAGCCGTCCGCCCTTGTGACCGATCGATTCTTTGATGCCCTGCCATGCCTCAACCGGGTCCAGGGCCGGGTGGTAGAAAGGCTGCCCGAGCTTGTGATGGAGATTTAGAATGCGCGTAAAATCTTCCACCGAGAGCATTCCCCGCTCACGGGCAATATAGGCCGACATCAGGACATCTATGGCTACGGCCTCACCATGCCGTAATTCAAACCCCGTCATGGCCTCAAATTTATGCGCGAGAACATGGCCGAAATCGACATGCCTCATAAGATTGTTCTCAAAAAAGTCGAGCCGCAGATGCCAGAGCAGTTCCATCGCCGCATCACGCACGAACTTCGTACGCTCGGTCTTTGACATGCGTTTGATAAAATCAGTGCCGTATTCTTCGAGCGTTTCGAAGAGACCGGGGTTCGAGACCATCGCAATCTTGATCACCTCTGCCGTCCCTCCCCGAACCTCGCGCAGCGGCAAAGACTCGAGAAAGCGCGCGTCGGTGATCGAAGCAAAGGGCGGATAGAAAGCCCCGACGAAGTTCTTGGCGCCGCGATAGTCAATGCCTACCTTCACGCCGACAGCGGCGTCCACCTGTCCAAGAAAGGTGGTGGGAATACGAATGTATTTCACTTTGCGCCGGTATTGGGCCGCCACCATGCCGACCATATCCATGACTGCCCCGCCTCCGATCACGACAAATATTCCGTTTCGGTCAAAACCGCGATCCTGCGCATAGTCGGTCAGCTCGCGCACGGCATCCGGATTCTTAATATTCTCGCCCCCTTCATAAACCTGGATTTCACCCTTCATGTGAATGCCGTGGGCCTCGACATATTTTTCAATTTCGGCGCGCACACCTAGATTTTCCGCCACGAACTTTTCGGTAACGAATATGACATTGTTGCTACTGAGGAGATCCGCCAATATGGGATTCTGCGGGTCGAAGGCATTCTCGGTAAAATAGTCGCGGTACTGAATGTCGTTGGGCGCACGGGCTTCAACCGCCTCAACCCCTCTTTCATCGGTCCTCACCTCGACGTACCCGCCATCATAGGGTCGCTCAGGCTCGGTCTGGTTTGGGTTGAATCCGAGCAGACCCGCTCCGCGAAGACCGTTTTCGCCGTCAAGCTCGCCGAGCACGAACATATCCTGAAGCTCCTCACGCGTATAACCGTAGACACCCCGCTCTGAAAGCTTATCAATGACGGCGTCGAGATAGGTTTGACCTAGGCTCTCGGCAACGCCTCCCATGAAAATAATTTTGTCCGGCGCGTTTGCCAAGATATAGGGATTGAGGACGCGGACAAAATAGCGGATCGATTCACGCAGAACGGCCCAGGCGAATTCATCGCCTGCCTGCACTCCTGCCGCGATATATTCCGTTAAATCGTCCCCCTTTATCCCTTGTATGTCTGTCTTAAGGCCGTCAATCGCAGCTTTAACTGATGATTTGTTATATAGGGCCTTTGTCCTCTTTCTCCTTGCCATACGCCGCGCCAGATTGGCGATACCGCGACCGGAGCCGTAGGCATTCAGCTCACCCTTGACGCCTTCTTCCTGAATCGCATCGCGACTGTCGTCGACGACGGTGTGCCCGATTTCTCCGGCACGACCGGCCTTATCGATGATGACTTCGCCCTTGCCGATATCGAATAGCTTTGTACCAATGCCGCTGCTGACCGTAATGAGGCCCAAGGTTTGCAAACCCGCAAAGCGCGGATCTCGGCCATAGCGATAGACCGCCGCCGTCAAGTCGTTGACCGCCCGCACCGGCAATCCGAAATAATCTTCAAGGTCACGGTTCTTAATGAGATTTTTTTCAGGCCCCCAAATCACTGCCGATTCCGCAAAGTTGCCTTCCTCATCCGTGGGCCCGGCGAAGCCTATGGAGATCTGCTTCACATCGGGATGGAGCGCCATTAGGCGATCCACCTCTTGTTTCAATCGCTCAAGCCATATCCGCTGCATCTCGGCAATGGGTTTGCCCGCGACGGTCGCAATTTTATAACTTGGGGTATCGTACGTCACCCTATCGGTGATCTTCTCGCCATCCCAAAGCCCCACACGCGTATGAGTTCCGCCGGCGTCGACTACAATGACCGGTCCGCCTTCAGCCTTAGGACGCAAATTCCGTTCATATCGCATATCATCGATTTGATTGCGCACGCCCGTCTCGGGATGCGTAAAGCTCCGCTCGCCCAACATGCGCCTGGACCATGACGGGTCCTGTTTGTTGGCAGGCTGCATTTCACCTTTAAAAGTCACCGTTCCCGTACCTTCCGGGGCATGCTTTTTAATCAATCCCCAGATCTCATCGGTGTCCGTCACCGTACCACTGGCGAGGTCGACGATTTTTTCGGGGCCGGGTTCGAGCGTAGAACCGGCGGCAAATAAAATCTCTGCGACGTCCTGGACATAGACATAATCACGCTCTTCAGCCTTCTCGGTGACATGCTTACCATCGAGGCGAGCCGCGATCATTCGCTGCACCTTGCGGCCTGACTGATGACCCGGGCCGTACACATTTGAAATACGCACGGCGAGAGGGTTTTTCAACCGGCTCCGTTCGAGGTACATCTCCGCCAGCCTCTTGCCCAATTCATAGGGATACGCATTCTTCGGCATCGGAAAACGTTTTAGGATGTCGGCGTTCAGTTCTTCGAGCGCCTCGTTGTAGTCGGCCGAATCAAGGAAAACTTCCTGCTTCCTCGTTTCGATGTGCGCAAGCACCTTTTCCAGCCAAGCCGTCACGTCAGCATCCTCCAAGATTTCGTAGACACGCTGTGTCGACGCAAAGATAAATCGCGGCTCCGTCGCTGCTTCCTCCGCCCAGACCATCAGGCCGAGAGCCGCCAAGCCATTCACTTTGAAATTTTCGGGGTAACTCTCCTCACCCTTTCCAAGCCCCACAATTCCGGCCAAGTGATAAAACGTATTCGCATTCTCCAAGAGTTGCTTCATGCGATCGCGATCCATAAAATCCGCCTCCACGTAAGAGTCCGCCGAGAATGACCGGCCCGCGCGCTTTTCCAGTTCAGCCCGCGACTCCGGCGAACGAATGACCGCGCGACTGAGGTCATATTGCGAATTAAGGTATCGAAACAGCGTCGCTCCGACATCACCGCTCGCACCCGTCACCGCGGGGCCCGCGCTTTGGCTTGTAATCCTCAGTTCGGACCGCACGGCGGCATAGCGTTTTCCGAGTGCGCTCTGTCTGAATGCTGCCCGCAGTGCCGGACTTGAACCGACACGGTTAACGGCCCGCATAACCTCTTTTGTCACAGCCTGCTCATCGATCCCGAGGCCGCGCAGTTCAGAACGATCCGCCGAGATGAAGAAAGGACTTTCGTAGGTCTCGCGGCTTAGATCCCCGGACCGATACTTAAGGAGCGACTCTTGATAAACAGCCTGGCCGTTGAATTCTGTGATATGCGGCGCAATCAGGGCGTAGTTAAAACCCGCGGCCGTAAAATGATCTGCCAGAGGCCCGGCGTGGAAACCGCCAGAAATGACGACGGCCTGTTTCGCCCCCGTTTTTTGCAGGCGTGTCTTGATGTTCGCGATCATCCAATGGTCACGCTCTTTGGTACCGCGATAAAATGCGAGCGCCCTTTCGTAAATCTCATTGATCTCGTCAAGATGCTCAAAGCGCATATCGCGCACCCGGCCTTCGCGGTTGAGCTCAAGAAAGCGGCCGGCCAGCGTACGCGGTTGCAGATGTTCCTCTGCCCCTATAATGCGATCGTAATCGCTGGGCGTGAGTTCTAAGGCAAAGAGCTTTCGCACCAACCCGTAGTCGCGAAGCAGGGCCAAAAGGGCACGTTCCTGATCCGTCTCTGCCAGGGCATCACCGAGTCGTCCGGCCAGTTCATCAATTTCTTTAAAAAGGCGGCCGGCTTTAAGTTCACTGCGCAGGATCACATGGCCGATGAAACGATTAAGATTCGGGAAATCATCATAAGAAAATTCAGGGCCGAGCTCGGCGGCCATCGCTTCGATGAGAAGGCCCGTTTCCGGGTCGGGCAGGTCATCACGGACAACGGCCTGATCGAGAAGGACGGCAATTTCATCATAGAGCGCGGGCAACAGCTTCCCTCTCACTTTACTCAGAAAACGGTCGCGCTCTGCACGGAAAGCGGAATAATCGACTTCATCCTGTAAGTGAACCAGGCGGTAGAACCGGAACAGCATCGGCCAATCGATCTGCCAGACGGCATCGCCCAAATCCAGGCCGAGGACATCTTTGGCTTCTTCGCGGAGATGTTTGAGATAATCTTCCAGAGGAATTGTCCCCCGCGCATACCCGGTTTCAGTCTCAAGAAAGCGCCGCAACAGCACCGGCAGCAGGGTCGTTTCAAGGCGCTTGATTTGAGTTTGCATCTCGGCCAGAAAGGACTCATGCTTTTGCTCCGCTAACAATACATCGCGAAAGGCTTCGCCGCTCGCGCGATAGGCCGGTGCATTTTCAATACCATAAGCCGCGGCGTCGGGCTCTTCAGAAAGAAATAATTCAACACCTTTTACGAGCGCCTTCTGTGTCAGTAATTCGAGGGCCGTCATTGTCGGCTTGGCGTGACCGGGGAAAAGCCGCAGCAATTCGGAATCGAGTTTCACGGCACTCCCCTCGACCAAAACCGTACTGACACCGCGGACATCGTGAAGGTGATGCAGAATCGCCTGAATATGCTTTTGGGCCTGGAAATTTCCGTGCGCGGTTTGGATGTGATAAATAACCGGATCGGACTTCGTTGACGAAATGATTTTTTCGATGCGCCCGAGACCGGCCGGGAGCGCTAAAAGGAACGCATCAGGCGCCCTAAGAGGTGTGGGCTTCGAGACAAACGTGTACGCGGCTTGCGCAGGAATGACCTGCTGAAAGATGAAAAGAAATGCCGTAAATAGCGCAATAATTCGGTGCTTTTGTGTGCCCATCGCCCCTCATGAACTCAGCCATAAAATTTGTGCTAACTTGTTGGCTCATAAAGGCTACCATCCATTCGGGGGTTCTTCAATTGAGGGGAATTTGCTAACTAGCACGGGCTAACACGGCTAAACAGAGCCGACCATTTGTTAATAACTCTGCTGCTGATTCTGCTGATTTTCATGCTCCTGCTACGTTAGGCGACGATATTCAGGGAAAGGGTGTCTGAGGACTTCTCTTTGGGGACCACATAGGGCTGACGCCAAGACACGGCGTGTCTTTTTTCACTCTCATCTTCCAGGTCCAGCTTCCACAAAATGCGTACAGACACGTCATACGCCGGCCCTGTTAATTCTGAGGTATCGAATTCAAAATTGAGGCGGCCCGTATCCGGCAGAATACATTCATTCTCGACGCGATGCCCGCCGTGGTCTGTAAGCCGGGCCTTAACGGTGAACTCGAGAGACGAGAAGACCGGGTGCATGCCGACCCTTATCCGGAAATCTTCGATACTCCGGGACTCTTCATTGATCGCGATCTGCAGTACCGCGTCGACAATGCTGTATTCCATAAATACGCCAAACCACTTCTGCTTCGCGGCTTCGATTTCGGGGAAGATCCGTTTAAGATCACGCCGCAGCATCTCGGCCTGCCTTAGCTGCTCGTTACGAATCCATTCCATTTCACTGCGGATTGAGGAGACGGAGATCTCCTCCTGCCACTCTGCCAGCGACAAATCCGCATTTCTATACATGACTTCAATATCGCGCAGTACCTCAAGCTCCCATTCAGCCGCCGTGCCGTTGGCGTCGCGGTCCCACGACAGACTCACATAATCCGCAAGATTCCGAAGTTGCGTAATCTTCGCCTTCAGAAGAAGCAGGCGATGCTCCCCCGGCGACCATTTAGGGCGAATCAACACGGGCTCGGGCTTTTCATGGGCTTGCTCTACAGCGAGAGGGGCCGGATCGGCCAGGAATTCAGCAGAATGCGCGCGAGGGGCATACTGATTTAATGCCAGGAAGAATACGAAAATTAAACCCAGACTCTTTGGATAACTCATAGCAGGGTTTAATTAACGGACTAATTCGCTAAAAGATTAACCGCAAAAAGAATTGCTCCAGAATATCGTGGGCCCTGACAAGCACCGGCTCACCGTCGCCAGTGAGTATCGCCTCAAAATAGAGAGCGCGCAGCCGTGCAAGACCCAGCCGGGCCTTTTCAACATCTTTATATTTGGCGGCCGGCAGAAGGCTCAGCTGCCCGGCGGGCACACCGAGGAGTGCATCCCCGAGTATGATGACTCCGCGCTCACGCAGATAAAACGCACTTTCCCCCCGAGACTTCTGATCCGGCAAATGGAGCACTTCGATATCGCAGGCGAGCTTGTCACCCTCACGAAAGGTATGATCGGGCTTTTCTTTTAAAAGGGGCGCGTCTTCCTCGTGGATCCAGATCGGAACCGACAAATCCCGGCGTAAATCATAGGCCATTCTCTCATGGTCTTTATTGCTCAGGTAGATCGCCTCAAACGGCCCTCTCGCCTTCAGCTCTTTGTATTCCTTCTCCGGCAATCTGACCGGGTCAATGAGCACTTGCGCATTCTCGCCCTGCACTAAGGTCCCGTTAAAATTGTAGCCCTTCTCTTCAGACAACGCCGACCAAGTCCATATTCCTTTGACAATCTCTTTCATACAATCACCAATCCTTTAAAAGTTTTTTCACATCAGTGCTCTTACCCCACAACTGCCTGCCGTAAGTTTGCACAAAAATCATTACGTTTCTTCGAAATTGGCCGAGCCTGAGCGATATTCGGCTACGGTCCATCGCGAGTGCCCACAGGCGAATCAGAGGGCCGGCCCTCAGCTTCTTTGATTTGATAATCTTCAGCATATCCTTAACGTCCAGATCCAGAAACCGCACCATCTTACCGATGGTCCAGTATGCCGGCGCCATCGTCTTAATGTTGATCTTACCGATACGCTTATATCGCCGGGCCTTCTTTCTGTAATCCAAATAACTGATCATGGACCATCCGCTAATATCCTCTGAATAGTTCACCGCGACACCCGCATCCTTACGAGCGCTTTCGATGGCCTCTACGAGAGCCCGCCGGACTTCGGGCGTTCTTCGCGTACGCAGTCGGATCTCAAAATCAATATCCATGCTCGGCCGCACGTGGCCCATCAATGAAGCCGCGCCCGCACCGGTTAATATCACATCGGCCGCGCGGTCAAGATGCGCGTCCAGCCTCTTAAAAAAACGATCGATCTGCACGGGTTTCACGCTGCCCTCGATTGTGCGTCGCGCACACGAGCCACGATGCTCTCGATATCGGACCCACTCAATATTTGCCTCAACCTCAGCCACGCCGGATACAACTCACGGACCCCCGAGGCACCCGGTTTCTTACCAGGCATGATTTTCTTAAACAAGTCTGCCAGGGCCGCATCCTCTTTGGTCTTGGCCTTTTTCCGGCCGATGATAGCTGTGGCCAGCGCCTCGATACGCGGCCGGCTCAACTTCACACCCGCCGGTTCTGCGCATTCCTCTTCCTGACGAAACAACTCGCTCATGCGCACCCCCAGAGCACCGCAGATTCGCCTTAGCGTCGAAACCATGACATCCCTCTTACCTTTCTCAAAGTTTGAGAGATTCGGCTGAGGGATCCCGGCCTGAAGGGCCAGCTCTCGCTGTGTCAGACCCGCGGTTACCCGCATCATGAAGACCATTTGCCCGGTATGCAACATACTAGAAATATAGCATATATGCTATATTTAGTCAACACCCCAAAATCATGAATCCTTACTCTATCTCGGTTGTTTGGCCAGTTTTTTCAGTTCTTTGGCCGTGGAGGGCTTATCGAAGTTTATCGCGGCCTTCAGCAGAAACGGGGCAAACTCGTAGTACTCCTGCAAGACATAGGGCTCCAAATACGTCAGGAAGATTCGGCGCTGTGTTCGGTCTTTGGCATCCGCCGCCGATTCCAGGAACAGATCCACTGCATTCTTCCAGAACATACCCTTCCACTGCGAGAAGAAGGCTTGCGCTTCAATGTTGGCGTCATGGGTGAATGTTTGGGCCGTACGCAAGGAGCCTCCCATAAGATAATTAATCTCGACGGCAAAGGTCGTGCGCCTCAAGCCCGTGGGTGTCGGCAGTGTCTCGGCCGTATAGCCGATCTCGGCCAAGCGGTAACGGTCGACATTGTTCTCGGCTAATGCGGACAGCAGAAAACGCGAGCGGCCTCTGTAAACCGGTACCGTCCTGTCCTTGCCCTCAAAGTCGGCCAAGCCGAATTTCAGACCCTCTTTATATTCATAGCCTTCGCGACGTACGTCCTTTGGCTCGCCGGCCCGCAAAGCCGCCGCAGCCGGCGGCGCGGTTCGCTCACCCCCGCCGGTGACCGTGGCCGCTAGTTTTCCCTCTTGTGCACGCAGTTGCTCGACAAGGCGCGGGGTCTCTTTCAGAATACCTTGGGCATAGCGGCCGGCAAAACCGCTAACCGCTTCGGCAAAATCCTCACCGTGAGTCGCCTTGAGATTTTCAGCCTCGCCTGACACGAGGTCGGCAAATCGCGCGCTGAAGGATTCCGCGGTTTTCGGAGCCACGGTTCCGGCCCCGCCAAGCGGCAAGTTAAGTTCAGTTTTCACCCTGCTGCTCGTGTCATCAGAATGACGCATGCCGAGTGAGACCTCAACTTTGTCGCCCCGCACCACGATCTCGGCATCAAAAAAACCAATGTCATACCGACTCGCCGAAGCGGGTTCGCTCCCGCTGACGTCGGCAGTTACGGCGGCCACCCCGCTCGCTACAAATTCACGCAGGCCCGCCGGAGAACCGGCCAGGCCCTCGGTCGTCCTGGCCGGCCGCACTTCGGTCTGCCATTGATAAGGGCCGCTTGTCACTTTGATATTCCTCATGGCTTCGGCCTGAGCCGCAGCACCCACGAGCATCAAACACGCAACCAACATTATGATCTTTTTCATTGTTTACTCCTTTTTGAAGTTCTTTGATTATGAAGTGTGCTCATGGAATCTCTGTTGTAAAATTTCGGAAAAGGCACGGCATACGTCAATCATGGTAAGAATCCCCACCAACTTATCGTGCTGCACCACGAGAACGGACCCGTAGTGATGATCTGCCATCTCATCGAGCACCTCATGGAGCTTATGCTCGGGGCCCACTTGGTAGGGGTGCTGATGGCATATGTCCGCGACCTTAGCCGAATCAGGATTCGATCCGATGATCCCCAAAGCTGCCTTGATGTCGCGGTCTGAGATAATGCCCAACAGCTTTCCGTCATGCATGACAGGAAGATGACGAATTTTAAGGTCTTTCATAATCCTATCGGCATCCTCAAGACTCCTCGTGCTCTCGATCACCGCGGGTTCGGTGGTCATATACTTTCGGATGGTTGGCTCCGCTTTACTCATGCGATCTCCTTGGGATTAATCCCTTCATAATAGACAGGTTGTGTCCACGCCATGTGATTCACTCCGCCGTCTGCCCGGACGCGCACATAGACATCCTCTTCGCGGGCAGTGTACGAACCGCGTGTGCCGCTTACGGATTTTACCACTTTGTTGCCGTGGCTGATAAATTTTATGGTGTAGGTCCTCTTGGGTTCCGGGGCAATCTCGACGGTGACCTCACCCTCGGCGGTGACCGAAAGCTCCTTAAAGATAATGCCCGTGGTCGCGTAGAAGTCACCGTTCTCCAGGGACTCCTTCAATGCGGGCCAGGACAGCTCTCTAGCGCGCACATAGATCCACCCGCCTCCGGCTAATGCCCCACTCCCGCTAAAATGATGGGCGTCGTCTACAGCGATGCCGTAATACCGCTTTCCTTCATCGAGCGCTTGAGACCAGCGATATTCCGCTGAGCCCCGTGTCGGCATGCGGTATGTTGTCGAGATACCGGTGAGGGGCACTTTCTTCCATTTGGAATAGACCGAATACATCCCGTCCACATTAGCATTCCATATCTCGATAAAGCGAACCCCCTTCGCCTGCACCAGATGTTCGACATCAAAAGACATGACCGGGTGACAGAGAACCGCTAGGCCTCCCTGCGCGTTGATAGCGTCGACGACCCCTTCTATCACTTTTAACTCCTGAGACAATAAAGAAAATCCAAGCGCCCGCGGCTCGTTGAGACCCTTCGTGCGGAAGTGCTCCGTCACGTATTCCGTCACCTCGTCTGCCATGAGTTCGAGGCCGGAGGGAATCTCCCCCGACACATTAAGGGCCGTGATATGAATCATACCGCTTGTCACTTCCTGCCCCGGGATGACGAGTAAGCGACGGCCGTCTTTTTCAACGATGCCTCTGATGCTCGCAACCACGTTATGATCTGTAATGGCCAAGAAATCATATTCGTGTTCCAAGTACCACCGGATCACATCCGCAGGAGATGCGTCGCCGTCGGAACGGTTTGTATGAGCGTGGAGATTGCCCTTAAACCAGCGGAGCTCTTCGGCCTGTAGCGGGCAGCCAAAGGCAAAGAGCAACAGAAGGACGATAGGCAGGCTGCGGCAATACTTCAACATGCGGTCTTACTTATTAGGACTCGGTGCCCGAAGGAACGGCAGAGGAGAATTGCTTCCCGCTAAAGGAACACTTCTTACCGAAAAGTCCCTTTCCATAGCCGTGCTTGGCACAACAGGCAGATACCCCGTATTTAATAGCCACAGCCGTATGACAAAGCGCACCTGCGGCTGCAAGCGCGATCATGAAGATAGAAATAATCCTGCCAAGCCGCCTCGTATTCTTCTTCGTAGTCTTAGAAGCTTCCACATAAATCTTGAACCCGAACCCCAATGCAATAAGCAAAATTCCTGTCGCCATTGGCACACCTCCGCTTGATTTTAGTATGTTGTTAGTATCGGCCTTAAGCTAAAAGTCTCCAGCGCCCTCTAGGTCTCCCCGCGGAGGCAAGGCGCGTACTTTTTGTCATGCAGTAGAATATGATGTTGCAGCCACAACGTCAAGAAATCGAGCAATTCGATAGAAACCCCCGGAGCATCCTGATCGCTGAACCGTTTGTCCCACTCCACGAATTCCATAGCTTCCTCTCTTTCTCCGGCGATGATGGTAGATTAATAGCATAAAAATATCGGGCTATTTTTCCATAAACGGATATGCTTATCTTATTATGTGTTAATCTTATAGTAGGAGAAGGGAGAAGGCAACCAGGACAAGAGGAAGGCAGGTGTGCCATGGACGAGAAAAGGTTCGACCAACACACGCGCCGCAAGTTGGCTGTTCAGGCCGAGTGTTCATGTCCCGAATGCGGTAGGCTATGTGGGGCAGACGGAGAAACGAGTCTCATTACGCGCCTCGGCCTCGTAGAGGGGGGCATTTTGGAGCAGCTGGAGCAACAGCACACGACGACGCTCCATGAGCTCATTCACAAAATGGAGCATCAGCCCTGTATTGTCTCCATGGGGCTCGGCTCCCTGATCCGGTCAGGGCTCATCTACTGCGAGGAAATCGGCGAAGAGCTGATCATTCAACGCGGGAGAAAAACTCCGGCAGCCTCGACGCCGTAAGTGCGGGTGGCGGCTTGTGATTGAGGAAGGGAATGATACCCCAGCTCTTCAACTTCTCGGGCAACCTGGGAAAGTGGCCGGCGGTCTGAGATGTGACCAGCCGGGAGTTTTTGTACCACCTTCCATGCTAATGAAACTCATCCCGCGAGT
>JAUYMS010000018.1 GCA_030698625.1 Candidatus Omnitrophota bacterium
GTCGAACTGCAGCGACATCACCATGCCATTGTCATGGGTGTCATGGATTACGTTAGAGATCCCCGTGACTTTTTGGCTCAATTGAAACCGCTCGTGTGTGTGTCCGCGGCGGTTTCCTTTCCGAGTCGTCATTGGTTGAGAACGCCGTTGCGCGCGTGTCGCTATCGCTTACGCAATTGCCCGGTCTACTTCTATGACGAATCCAGTATCCGGAAACTCTGCTCAGCGGCAGGCTTCAGAACGATCGACGTTCATAAGATCCCCGGCGCCGGCATGGACTACCACGTGATCCTCAAGCCTTAAGCGCTTACAGAAACCTTCGATAGGATTTTCTCCCACCAAGACTCAGCCTAATGCTGATCAGCCCCAAAACGCTTGGCTGAGCCAAGCTCGCATAGGTAAGAGTTTATTTTCCGACCCTCGAAGAGGTCAGTGAGCTGTGAGCAGTGGGCTGCCGGCTGCTGACTGCTCACTGCTTACTGTCTTGGCGCCCGTTGCGCCTTTGCGCGAGTAAATATTTACTCCGAACTCTTAATGCGAATACCAGTGAGAAAATCAAAACGTCTTGCGCTGCCCTTCGGGCCGCCAGTCATTTCCGTCGATGTTGAGGATTGGCCCCAGTCGAGCTGGGATCATAGCCTGCCGATCACGGAGCGCGCCGCTTCAAATACCCGCCGAGTCTTGGCTCTGCTAAGTGAAGCCGGCGTTCATGCCACGATGTTCGTGCTCGGAAAATTCGCGGAAAAATTTCCCGCAGTCGTGCGAGAGATTCACGCTCAGGGGCATGAGGTTGCCAGCCACGGCTACGGCCACGTTGAAATTTTTCGCCAATCGCAAGAAGAGTTCACCAAGGATATTCGACGCTCAAAAGAAATCCTCGAACAAATCATCGGCGCGCGCGTCAGGGGGTACCGAGCGCCTGATTTTTCTGTCGTGCGGGAAACACTTTGGGCATTGAGAATCTTATCAGAGGCCGGCTTCGATTATGACTCCAGCATCTTTCCTATCCGTCACGCACGCTATGGGATTCCCGACTGGCCGGTGAGCCCGGTCCGGTTGGACCTCGGTAACGGCAATACGATTACGGAGTGCCCGATAGCCACCTTTCATTGGATCGGTAAAAACTGGCCCGTAGGAGGAGGCGGATATCATCGACTCCTGCCCGGTTCCGTAAGCCGTCATCTGGCAAGCCGGGTCATGGAATCAAATCCTTTTGTTTTCTATTGTCACCCATACGAGTTTGATCCTTTGGAGCTTAAAGAGAGTGCCTTTAGAATTCCTTTATCAGTCAGGCTTCATCAGAGCCTTGGCCGTCGCTGGTTTAAGGCGCGATTCAAGTCCTTTCTCCATCGATTTGGGGGTTGCCGTATGCGGGATTTGATCGATGCATTCGACTGGCCGCAATTTCACCTCGATTCGCAAAGAGGGCATTCTCTAGTGAGGAATCCTCAGCAAAAGGAGTTGGCAGCGAAAATTATTATATGAGGTCAGAAAAAGAGAATATCGCGTGCATCGGGGCGGGCTACTGGGGAATAAATCTGGTGCGGAATTTTTATGAGTTAGGTGTGCTTCGTTGCGTGTGTGATTTGGATCCGCAGAGAAGGGCCGATGTCGGGGCCGCTTTTCCGACATTGAAACTAGTCGCCTCAATTGATGAAGTTTTTGCCGATCAACAGATACGTGGTGTCGCGATTGCCAGCCCAGCTGAAACACACGGAAAACTAGTGCGCCGAGCGCTCTTGGCCGACAAAGATGTGTTTGTGGAGAAGCCTCTATGCCTTTCGGTTGAAGAAGGGAAAGAGTTAGTATCTCTGGCTTCCGAGCGCCATCGGGTTTTAATGGTCGGCCATCTTCTTTGGTACCATCCTGCGGTTCTCAAGTTAAAGGAGTTGGTGGAAGAGGGCGCTCTTGGCCGGATCCAGTATATATATTCGAATCGGTTGAATTTGGGTAAAATAAGGCGGGAAGAAAACATTCTGTGGTCGTTCGCTCCTCATGACGTTTCTGTGATCTTAGGACTCGTGGGAGAAATGCCGGAGAGTGTTGAAGCGCACGGAGGCAATTACCTTCATAATCGCATTGCGGATGTCACCGTCAGTCTTCTCTCTTTTCCCAGCGGAGTGAAGGCGCACGTGTTTGTCTCATGGCTCCATCCTTTTAAAGAACAGAAGCTCATCGTGGTAGGCGACCGGGGGATGGCTGTTTTCGATGACGTCGCGCCGCAGGACAAGTTACGAATCTACCCGCACTCCATTGAGTGGAAAAATCAGATTCCCGTTGCCAGCAAGGCCGAGAGCCAACCGGTCGCGTTTGATTCGAAAGAGCCGCTGAGGGCCGAGTGCGCGCATTTTTTGGAATGCATCCAAAATCGAACATCTCCACGCACAGACGGGCGCGAAGGGTTGAGGGTCCTGAAGGTTTTAGATCAGTGCCAGAAGGCTTTGGAACGGGAATCCGCACCGCAGCCGGTCAATGGTTCAACAAGACCGAACACTTCCTTTTTCGTCCACGAATCTTCTTTCGTGGACGAAGACGTCCATATTGGAGACGGAACCACGATATGGCACTTCTCGCATATACTGAAGAAATCTCGCATCGGAAAGAATTGCCGCATTGGGCAGAATGTTATGATCGGTCCGAACGCGGAAATCGGAGACGGGGTCAAAATTCAAAACAACGTGTCCGTGTATGAGGGCGTGACGTTGGAAGACCACGTGTTTTGCGGTCCATCGATGGTTTTTACCAACGTATACAATCCGCGGAGCGATATTCCTCGAATGGACGAGCTACGCCGCACGATCGTGCGGCGCGGCGCTACCCTCGGCGCTAACTGCACGGTCGTTTGTGGGGTGACTATAGGACAATACGCTTTCGTTGGCGCGGGCGCAGTCGTAGTGAGAGACGTGCCGGACTTCGCTCTGCTGGTGGGAAACCCCGCCAGAATCATTGGATGGATGTGCGCCTGCGGAAATCGGATTTTGTTCAACGGAGCCGATGGATCCGGAGCGTGCCGCTCCTGCCAACGCCAGTACATAAAAACAGAAAGCGAGGTTCGTGCCGCACTATGAAGATTCCACTACTCGACCTTAAGGCCCAGTACGCTTCGATCCGGTCCGAGATCCGACATGCTATTGACCGAGTCTGCGAGTCGCAGCATTTCATTCTTGGGCCGGAAGTCGCCGCCCTTGAAGAGGCCGTGGCATCCTATTGCGGAACCCGGTTCGCAATCGGCGTTTCATCGGGCACCGACGCTTTGCTGGCCGCTCTCATGGCCGTTGGCGCAGGACCCGGCGACGAAGTCATCACGACCACTTATTCGTTCTTTGCCACGGCCGGCGTCATTGCACGTCTAGGCGCCCGCCCTGTTTTCGTCGATATCGATCCCCGCACATTTAATATTGAAGCGTCAGCCGTCAGCGCAAAGATTACCGAACGAACTAAGGCGATCATTCCGGTTCATCTCTTTGGACGATGCGCGACCATGGATCCGATACTCGATGCGATTACAGGTCGCGGAATCTACGTCATTGAAGACGCGGCCCAGGCGATCGGCGCCAAAGACACGCAAGGAAGATCAGCAGGGACCATAGGGCACATGGGATGTTTTTCTTTTTTCCCAAGCAAGAACTTGGGCGCCTTCGGCGACGGAGGGATGATCATCACGGATGACGAAAAGCTGGCCGAGGCTCTCAAGGTTCTGAGAGTGCACGGCGGAAAGCCGAAGTATCATCACCGAACGATCGGCGGGAATTTCCGTTTAGATGCGCTCCAGGCCGCAATCGTCAACGTCAAATTGAAGTACCTTTCGACTTGGACAGCGGCTCGCCGTCGAAACGCGGAGCGTTATCGCGATTTGTTCAATCAGGCGAATTTAACAGAATGGGTATCTCTGCCTGATGACGAGCCCGGGCACATCTACAATCAGTTTGTCGCCTGCTTTCCGAATCGGGATAAGCTGCAGGCATTTCTAAAAGAGAAAGGCATCGATACCGAAGTCTACTATCCCCTGCCACTCCATCACCAGGAGTGTTTCCGAGAGCTTGGTTATAGGCCGGGCAATTTCCCCAACGCAGAAGCCGCAAGCCGCGACTCACTGGCGTTGCCGGTTTATCCTGAATTGACCGAGGAGCAGCAACGGTACGTAGTGGCCCAGATTAGAGACTATTATTCGCGGGAGGATTAGGCGTATTCGACGCGCTCGCTCCGCGGGATATATCCATTGTGAATGACTCAAGTGCATTGCAAGTAAAGGGTGATACAGGGAGACGAGTGTCGGTCTATTGAATGCCACGCTCATGATTCAATATTATTTATGGATGACTTCGCTCAAAAACGAATACTCAAGCTCTGTAACGGTTTCTGGTATTTATTAATTCTACTCGGGGTGGGTCTAATTGCTGCCGTTTTTTTTCGCTGGAAACTCTATGCAAACAATTGGGTTGCTTTGGTAGTGTACCTAAGCACCCCTTTTTTTCTCATTGCCGTGGCGGTGTGCATATTGAAGCTGGTTGCGCCACTTCATTGTGTGAATATTACTCTTCTCGCATTCTCGGTGGTGTTTTCCGCCTTTTTAATTGAAGTTTACTTGGATCTATATGGCCATATGGATCTTCGTGCAAAAGAGGCTTTAGCGAACGGGATCCATGTTGATCCCAGATGGCGGAAAACTGAGGTGCTTGAAGATCTTCGCAATGTCTCGGTTCTTTTGTATCACATCGTGTGTCCAGCAAAGCAACGACGAGTGGTATTTGCGCGGCCAGTGGACGAATAGCTCAAAAAGAACTGTCCAGAAATCAGAAAACGGAGCCGTTGCCATACTTGTGAGCATTTCGCTTGACCAAAGCCGAACGTTAGAAAATATTCTTACCTAACCAATCTGCAATCATTTGATATTGCTAGGGATAGTAGCCAGTCTCTTGGACAAGATTGTCTGCGCAGTCCAAACGGAGTAATCACGATCACCCGTGCGCCGACGGGAGGAGCTATGTCAACCCACATTCTAGGCGTTTCAGCATTTTATCATGATAGCGCGGCGTGCCTGGTCCGCGATGGCCGCATCATCGCGGCCGCGCAAGAGGAGCGTTTTACGCGAAAGAAGTTCGATGCCAGATTTCCGACGCATGCGATTCGCTACTGTCTGCAACAGGGCGGCGTCTCCCTGGCGGACCTCAAATATTTCATTTTTTACGACAAGCCGCTGATCAAGTTCGAGCGCCTTCTGGAAACCTACGTGGCGTTTTCACCCAAGGGAGTGAAGTCCTTCCTCGCGGCAATGCCGGTGTGGCTCAAGGAAAAACTGCTATTGAAAAGCGTCTTGCAAGATGAACTGGTTAGTCTGGACGGGTTAAAAAAATCGGAGCTTCCGCCGCTTCTTTTCGGAGAGCACCATGAATCGCATGCCGCCTCGGCGTTCTATCCATCGCCGTTCAAATCGGCGGTGGTTCTCTGTATGGACGGGGTAGGGGAGTGGGCCACCACGTCTGCATGGATGGGCGACGGCAACAGCCTGACGCCGCTTTGGGAGCTCCATTTTCCGCACTCCCTCGGACTGCTTTACTCTGCTTTTACTTACTACACAGGCTTCAAAGTCAACTCCGGCGAATACAAGGTCATGGGATTGGCTCCCTATGGCAAGCCGAAATATGCGCAGGCCATCTACGATCACTTGATCGATCTCAAGGAAGACGGGACATTTCGCCTGAAGATGGATTACTTCAACTATTGCACCGGTCTTACCATGACCAACGGCAAGTTTGACGACCTGTTCGGCGGCCCGCCCAGAAAACCGGAAACTTTGCTGACACAACGTGACATGGACCTGGCGCGCTCGATTCAGGAAGTTGCCGAGGAAGTCATGCTGCGCCTTGCTCGGACCCTGCACCGCGAGACGGGGGCGGAGAATCTCTGTCTGGCTGGCGGTGTTGCGTTGAACTGTGTAGGCAACGGCAGGATTCTTCGCGAGGGACCTTTTAAAGGCCTCTGGATTCAGCCTTCGGCCGGCGATGCCGGCGGCGCCGCCGGAGCGGCGCTCACCGCATGGCATAAGCTGGAAGCCAATGAGCGTAAGGCCGACGGCGTTAAGGATGCGATGCAGGGCAGTCTTCTGGGGCCTTCCTATACGAACGAGGAAATCGAAGAGTTCCTGAAGAAGAAAGAGGCTCCTTACGTGCGTCTAAGCGACGAAGCCCTTTTTGATCGGCTGGCGGAGGAGCTGGCATCGGGAAAAATCGTCGGCTGGTTCCAAGGGCGAATGGAATTCGGTCCCCGAGCGTTGGGCGCCCGGAGTATTCTTGGCGACGCGCGCAATCCCAAGATGCAATCGGTGATGAATCTGAAGATCAAGTACCGAGAATCGTTCCGGCCCTTCGCTCCTTCGATACTGCGGGAGCGGGTCGCGGACTATTTCGAAATGGATACCGACAGCCCTTATATGCTTCTGGTAGCCCCGGTCGTAGAAAAAAGGCGCACGCAGCTCACCAAAGAGCAGGAATCTTTGTGGGGGATCGATCTCCTGAACGTGCCGAAATCCGACATACCCGCCGCGACTCACGTGGACTATTCCGCCCGCGTTCAAACGGTCCATGAGGAGACCAACCCGCGCTATTACAGACTCATCAAAGCGTTTGAAACGCAGACCGGCTGCCCGCTGTTGGTCAACACGTCTTTTAATGTACGGAACGAGCCGATCGTCTGCTCTCCGGAAGACGCCTATCGCTGTTTCATG
>JAUYMS010000025.1 GCA_030698625.1 Candidatus Omnitrophota bacterium
GGCCAGGAAACACTCCTCCAAAACGCGCTGCTGCGCTCGGAGTTAATTTTTGGGACTGTCGCCCCAAAAATTTATCACCTCGTCTCCGCAAACAGCGCTAATTGTTTTTCCGGAGTATTCCCCGTCCGTCCTTCCTTCTACCCTAAGCACCACTCGCCCGAGAGGTGAAAACGAGGCTGTCAGAAACATGCGGAGGATTTCTCCGGCCGTATCAGCGATTATCAAAGTCACCGGTTTTCGGCAAGACTTTGATGGGCAGGATAGGCCGAGAAATCCGTAGCGTTTCGGGCAGACTTGTTTTCAGCTCGCAGCGCATGCCGGAGGAGTGGCCCCTGGGGGACTGTCCCCAGCAATTTCGATTGAGGTTGAAGGAGCTTTCGACTACAGTAACGGAAGAGACAGTATGTCACTCGAACAGATGGAAGCGTGAGCGCAATGCGCTGGATTATTAATATTATGATTAGTTCGATGATTTTTTTCCCCGACAAAGTTTTTTACGAAACGCCTGCCCAATACGATCTCACATCGGAAGACGTGGTGATTACCACCGAAGACGGGGTGAAGATTCACGGCTGGTTTCTTGATGCCGACCAACCCAAAGGGGCGTTGCTCTTTCTTCACGGGAATGCCGGAAATATTTCGGGACGTGTTTACAAAGCGCAAGGTTGGGTCGAGCGGGGATTTTCGGTTTTTCTACTGGATTATCGCGGATATGGGAAGAGTGAAGGCGAAATAAAGCATGAAGACGATATCTATCGCGACGCCAAGGCCGGTTTCAATTGGCTCCGTGAGTCGAAAAAGTTCCCCTTATCCAAAATCATCCTCTACGGGGAATCGCTCGGTTCGAATCCCGCCATCCGCCTCGGAGCCGAAAACCGGGTGAACTCGGTGGTCTTGGAGGCCCCCTACACCTCCTTTGTCGATCTGGCGCCCATTCATTATCCGGTCATGCCCAAACCGCTTTCCAGAATGCTGCTCAAAGATTTTGAGCTCTCCAACACGCGGCATATCGAATCGCTGAAAAGCCCCTTGTTTATCCTGCACGGGACACGCGATGAAACGTGCCCGTATGCCATGGGGGAGGAACTTTTTGATAAGGCCCCCGAACCGAAAGGTTTTTTCTCCGTCACCAATGGCGCCCATAATGATTTGCCCATGACAGCGGGAAGGGACTACTGGGACAAGCCGGCCGAGTTTGTCTCAAACCGGCTCTAAACTACTCCAGCCACGCAATCTCTTCGATCCAGGATTTCTTTTCTATCTTCCTGTGGGAGCGCTTGTGGGTTTTGGAAGAGGGAACGACTCGCGGTTTCGGCTTCTTGGATTTCTTTTTCTTTTTTGCCATAACCTCAGGCTACATTTCTTTGTAAGGCTTCAAGACCTCAAGCATTTCATCGTGAACAAGGCCATTGGAGGCGAGGTTCTGAATGCCGTCTAAAGTTAACGGATTACCGGAGAAATCACTTAGTCTACCGCCGGCCTCTTCAAGGATGACCATCGCGGCGGCCTTATCCCAGGCATTCAACTTCACCTCCCAGAACCCGTCAAAGCGCCCGCAAGCAACGTAACACAAATCCAGAGCAGCCGTGCCCGTGCGGCGCACTCCATGGACCTCCATAATGAAGGCTTTAATGATAGACAGATAAAAGTCGGCACGTTCGCGCCGGTCATAGGGAAAGCCCGTGCATAGCAGAGATTGTGAAAGGGTGGCGTTCGCCGAAACGTGGATGGGTTCACCGTTGAGAAAGGCGCCCTGCCCCTTTTCGGCTATAAAAAGTTCGTCTCGAAAGGGATCAAAGACCCCGCCGAATTCCAAGATGCCGTCTTGCTCAAAGGCAATCGAGACACACGCCATGGGAAAGGTATGAGCAAAGTTAGTCGTGCCGTCGACGGGGTCGATGATCCAGCGCGAAGACGACCGGCCTTCGGCCGGCGACTCCTCGGTCAAAAAGGCATGATCGGGAAACTCGGCCTTGATGGTCTCGAGGATCATTTTCTCAGCCGCTTTGTCTGTTGCCGTGACTAGACTTAGCGCACTGTCTTTGGTAGACGCTTCCCGCTGGCCGAGAGACCTTTTCAGGATGGCCCCGGCCGCTTCTAGGGCTTTTAAGAGGGTACTTTTAATTAGAGGGCGATTCATATAGAATGAATAGTGTGCTGGATTCGTAACCCGTAAGTCAAGATCATAACGCTAAGTATAAGGAATAGATATGGCAACTCATAATATCACACTGATTCGCGGCGACGGCATTGGCCCTGAAATCGCCGAAGTTACGCGCAAATGTATAGACGCAACCGGCATTTCCGTGGAGTGGGACATCCAAGAAGCGGGTATAGACATCATGGAAACGGCGGGGACCCCGCTGCCGGATTCGGTGATTGCGTCTATACGGAAGAATAAGGTGGCGATTAAGGCCCCGATTACCACCCCCGTGGGTACCGGCTTTCGTTCTGTTAATGTTGCTATGCGCAAAGAATTGGACCTATACGCCTGTGTGCGGCCGTGCAAGAGTTATGACGGGGTAAGGTCGCGTTTTAAGAACATTGATTTGGTCATCGTCCGTGAGAATACCGAAGACCTCTATGCCGGTATCGAGTTTGAAAAGGGGACGCCCGAGGCCGCCGAAATTATCGGCCACATCGAAAGGCTGACACAGAAACAAGTGCGCAAGGACTCCGGAATCAGCATTAAGCCTATTTCAGTGATGGGTACGGAGCGTATCGTCAAGTATGCCTTCGAGTATGCCCGGAAGAACAAGCGCAAGAAAGTAACCGCCGTTCACAAAGCCAACATCCTCAAGTTCTCTGACGGTCTATTTCTTGAGGTTTCGCGCGAAGTTGCTAAACGGTATCCGGATATCGAATTCGAAGACCGTATCGTTGATAACATGTGTATGCAACTCGTGCAGAAGCCGGAGCTCTATGATGTGCTTGTGCTTCCGAATCTGTACGGGGATATCCTCTCAGACCTGTGTGCCGGATTAATCGGCGGCCTTGGTGTTGCTCCCGGTGCAAATATCGGTGAGAAGGGCGCTCTTTTTGAAGCCACCCACGGCTCGGCTCCGAAATACAAGGGGCAGAACAAGGTTAATCCCGTGGCGCTGATCCTCTCAGGTGTGCTGATGCTCAGGCATATTGACGAGATGGAAGCCGCTGACCGCCTGGATCAGGCTGTGGCGGAAGTGATTCGAGAGGGTAAAGACGTTACTTATGATCTTAAACCCAATCGCAACGACCCGACCGCTGTCGGTACGCGCGAAATGGGCGACGCAATAATCGAAAGAATGAAAGCAGACGTCAAGAAGTAAGGAGAGAAAGAAAATGTCAAATCCAAAGATTACAGTCGTTGGCGCAGGTTTTGTGGGTGCAACCACGGCTCAGCGTATCGTTGAAAAGGATATCGCGGATGTTGTTTTGATCGATATTGTTGAAGGTCTTCCCCAGGGGAAGGCCCTTGATATGATGGAGTCGGCGCCGATAGAGGGGTTTCGCTCGCGAATCGTCGGAACCAATGATTACGCAGACACCAAAAATTCCGACATCATCATTATTACCGCCGGCCTGGCACGTAAACCCGGAATGAGTCGTGATGATCTCCTGGCGAAAAATGCCGACATCATATCCGGCATCGTAAGGGCATGTGCCAAGGAATCCCCGGATGCGATTATCATCGTTGTAACGAACCCCCTTGATGTGATGACTTACCTGGCCTGGAAGACATCCGGTTTCAAGCCTAACCGGGTTTTCGGAATGGCCGGAGCGTTGGATTCGGCACGGTATGGCTATTTCGTTGCCGATGAAATGAAGTGCGCGCCGGGTGAGGTGGATGCGGTGGTTCTCGGGGGACACGGCGATCAGATGGTGCCGGTCCCGAAACATACGACCGTCAAGGGTAAGTCCATCGTGGGAATGATCGATCCCAAGCGTATCGAAGAGATTAATCAGAGGACTCGTGACGGCGGAGCGGAGATCGTCAAACACCTGAAAACGGGCAGCGCCTTCTATGCGCCCTCATCATCCGTTGTTCGCATGGTTCGGGCAATTCTTCAGGATTCAGGCGAAGTGATCCCGTGTTGCGTTTATCTTACCGGTCAATACGGTATTAAGGACGTCTATTGCGGCGTCCCTGCGCGCCTCGGGCGCAACGGTGTCCGTGACGTCGTGGAGATCGAGCTTACCGAGGAAGAAAAGACTGAACTGACTGCTTCCGCCGAACACGTCAGGGAAAACTGTGCCAAGCTTAAGGTGCCGGTATAGGAGTGAGTAATTCTTTTGACAGTAGATCACTGCTGCGGGTAGGCGATAAGGTCTATTCATTTTACCGGCTGGACGCCGTTGAAAAAGCCGGCCTCGGCCGGTTAGCCCGCCTTCCCGTTTCCATCCGAATTCTCTTAGAGAACCTGCTCCGCAATGAGGACGGAAAGTCCGTCAGTGCCGATGACATAAGAGCGCTTGTCTCCTGGGATCCCTCAAAAAAGTCAGATCAGGAAATTGCTTTTACTCCCGCACGTGTCATCCTCCAGGATTTTACCGGTATTCCCGCCGTTGTTGATTTGGCCGCGATGCGTGATGTCATTCGGAAATTCGGCGGAGATCCTACGAAAATCAACCCCCTGCAGCCGGTCGATCTGGTCATTGATCACTCGGTTCAAGTGGATGCGTTCGGATCTGCCGCAGCCTTTGCGGAAAATGTCGGTAAAGAATTTGAACGCAACGGCGAGCGCTATCAATTTTTAAGATGGGGTCAACAGGCCTTTAAGGACTTTCGTGTTGTGCCTCCGGGAACGGGCATTGTCCACCAAGTGAATTTGGAATACCTGGCCTCGGTTGTTTTCAAAAGGCAAACGGAAAACGGAGTCTTGGTGTATCCGGACACGCTCGTGGGAACCGATTCGCACACAACGATGATCAACGGTCTCGGGGTGCTCGGTTGGGGTGTTGGCGGTATCGAGGCGGAGGCGGCCATGCTCGGGCAGCCGATCTCGATGTTAATCCCCGAAGTCTTCGGGTTTAAATTAACCGGAAAGCTTCCTGAAGGGGCAACCGCAACGGATCTTGTACTGACGGTAACACAAATTCTGCGCAAAATCGGCGTCGTAGGAAAATTTGTGGAGTTTTTCGGACCGGGTATCGAATATCTGTCTCTGGCCGATCGCGCCACGCTCGCAAACATGGCGCCGGAGTATGGCGCAACGATGGGCTTTTTTCCCGTAGACCGTGAGACGTTAGATTACCTGCGTCTTAGCGGCAGGAGTGAGGAACAGATTGCCTTGGCGGAGGCCTATCTCACCGAGCAGGGTTTGTTGCACACCCCCGAAACCGCAGACCCCGAGTTTTCAGGGACACATGAGCTTGATATCAGTACGATTGAACCGTGCTTGGCCGGACCCAAGAGACCGCAGGATCGCGTTGCGCTCGCCGGCGCCAAGGAATCGTTTGAGAAAGCACTTGCCGGGATGCTTGGGGGAAACGGTGCTGCCGGAGACCCTTCGGCCCATGCCGCTGTCAAGACGGCCGATCAAAGTTTCGAAATTAAACATGGATCTGTGGTGATCGCTGCCATCACGAGTTGTACGAACACTTCGAATCCGGCCGTCATGATGGGGGCGGGTTTGGTGGCAAAAAAGGCCGTCGAGCGTGGGCTGGGCGTTAAACCCTGGGTAAAAACGAGTCTCGCGCCGGGATCAAAGGTGGTCACCGATTACCTGCGAGAGAGCGGCCTACTGGCTTCTCTGGAAAAGCTGCACTTCAACCTCGTCGGTTATGGCTGTACGACATGCATTGGTAATTCGGGGCCGCTGCCGGAATCCATTTCAAAAGCGATACAAGACAATAAGTTGGTCGCTGTTTCCGTCCTTTCAGGGAATCGAAACTTTGAGGGGCGGGTCAATCCTGATGTGCGCGCAAATTATCTGGCTTCGCCGCCGCTCGTGGTTGCCTATGCCATTGCGGGCACCATGGATATCGATATCACGCGGGATGCGATCGGTACCGGTTCCGACGGTAATCCGGTTTATCTCAAAGATATTTGGCCGTCGAATCATGACATTAAAGAGGCCTTAAAACAGGTCGGCGCGGACATGTTTAAGAAGCAATATGCCAATGTTTTTGACGGCGATGAGGCCTGGCAGTCGATCAAGTGCCCTGCGGGAGATACCTTCGAGTGGGATGATAAATCGACTTACGTGAAGCACCCGCCCTACTTCGAGGATATGCCGCAGGAGCCCGGGGCGCTGCACGATATTTGCGATGCGCGAGTTCTCGTGATGGTGGCCGATTCGGTCACAACCGACCACATCTCTCCGGCAGGGGCCATCCCCAAAGACTCACCGGCGGCGAAATACTTGATCGTCAAACACGTACAGCCGAAAGATTTTAATTCCTATGGTTCGCGTCGCGGGAATCATGAAATCATGATGCGCGGCACGTTCGGTAATATTCGTCTTCGTAATCTGCTGGCGCCAGGTACCGAGGGCGGCTGGACGCGCCATTTTCCCGATGGCGCCGAAACGACCATTTATGAAGCCGCCATGCAATACCAAAAAGAAAAGACACCGCTTTTGGTGATTGCCGGCAAGGAATACGGCACGGGCTCTTCCCGTGACTGGGCGGCCAAGGGGCCGGCGCTTCTGGGAATCCGCGCGGTGATCGCGGAGAGTTATGAAAGGATCCACCGCAGCAATCTGATCGGGATGGGAATCCTACCTCTGGAATTTCAAGCCGGTAATAGCCGAGAGTCCCTGGGTTTGACGGGCGAAGAACTCTTTTCAATCGACGGAATCGCGGAAGATCTCGCCCCAGGCAAAACTTTGACGGTCACGGCAGGGGACAAGAAATTCTCCGTGCGTACCCGAATCGACACCCCCGTGGAGCTTGCCTATTATCAGCACGGGGGTATCTTGCAATACGTTCTCAGGCAGTTACTCCAGACCTAGGGCATGTCTTCCCAGAAATACGCAAGCTTGGCCAAAAAACTGCGGTTCAAGTATCTTTCTGATAAGTTCTTTGCTTTTTTTTGTCTCATTCTTGCCGCGCCTCTGTTTCTTATGGTCACGCTGTTGATCTTGTGGGACGGCCTGATCCATCCCGAAAACAAGGGAAGTCTTTTTTATACGGAGACCCGCTTTTCGGAAGGTAAGCGATTTCAGATTATTAAATTTCGTACCGTTCCCGAATCGGTCGTGGATTGGATTCGCAAGGAGCCCGAGAACCGAAGTATCACGGGCAGGGAAAAGGTGACCTGGGCCGGAAAGTGGATTCTCAAATGGTATCTCGATGAACTGCCGCAGCTCGTTAACGTGCTTAAGGGCGAGATGTCGATTGTTGGGCCGCGGCCGCATATCGAAGTCCATCATCACCAGGACATCGCCGGCGGATTTCATTACCGCAACTACATGAAAGCCGGTATTCTGGGGGTACCGCAGGCCTGCAAACGGCATCCGAAATACCAGGCCATGTTTGAGAGAATGGCGCGGACTCATCGTTCCGATATTGCGGCCCTGAATAAGCTCGACGGCCTTTATGCTCGAAAATGTCTGGAGAAATCAGCAATAGGTATTTTCTTTTTTGATGTGAGCCTTGTGATTCGAGGTTTAATTGTTGTCTTAAGGGGGAGCTAAATGCATTATCCCAAAATCGGTAAGAATGTTTTCGTGGACGGCTCAGCGCAGGTCATTGGCCGGGTGAAGCTCGGAGACTACTCGAGTGTCTGGCCCGGCTGCGTTTTGCGCGCCGACATCAACCGCATTGTGGTGGGACGGTACACCAATATCCAGGATCTATCCCTATTACACGTGGAGACGGATCGAGCCTGCATCATCGGAGATTATGTGGTTATCGGTCATCATGTCATCCTGCATGGCTGTACGGTGAAAAATCAGTCGCTTATTGGTATGGGGTCGGTGTTGCTGGACGGCTCCGTTGTTGGAGAGGGTACCATTCTGGGGGCAGGGAGTCTGGTGACTCAGGGACAGAAACTCAAACCGGGCGCACTCTACTTCGGAAGCCCGGCAAAATTTGTGCGAAAACTAACCCGCAAGGAGATCGCGGGGCTCAAGAAATGGGCCCTACGTTATGTCTGCTATGCGGATGACCATCGCAAGGGTCAATTCGGCCGCCTCAGCGCCATCCCGTAAATTCTTCCTAATTTCATATTTTTGAGTATAATACGACCGATGCCTCAGAAAAATCCTATAGCATTAAAGACAGCTGAAGGGGGTTTTCCACCTTCTAAAGGTCTCGAAAAGATTATCGCCGGCGAAACCGCATTGAGCCTGGTTGATGGAGTCGAGGGTAAACTCTATTACAGCGGCATCCCTGTCCATGAATTCGTGGATAATTCCAGTTTCGAAGAAGTTGCCTATCTCCTGTGGTATGGCAAACTTCCGGCGAAGGGTGAACTGGATGCTTTCAAGCAGAAACTGGTGGCTTCGAGAAAGCTTCCTCCGGAAATCTTCGGCCTGATTGAAAGACTTCCGGCTCAGGGTCACCCGATGGCCGTTCTGAGAACGGTCATCTCCGCACTGGCTTTCCATGACGATAATGCTGACGATATCTCCTCAGACGGGACACTCGAAAAAGCCTATGTCCTGACGGCCGCAGCGCCGACGATTATCGCCGCTTCTTACCGGCTGCGTCAGGGGAAAAAGCCCATTGAGCCGGACCCTAAACTGTCACATGCAGCGAACTTTCTCTATATGATGCATGGCGAAGTCCCTCAGCCCGAAATGGAAAGGGGGCTTGACGCCTATCTTATTTTATTGGCCGATCATGGATTTAACGCTTCGACCTTTGCGGCCAGGGTGACCGCGGCAACGGAATCCGACATGTACTCGGCGATCGCTTCGGCAATCGGCACCCTCAAAGGAGACCTACACGGGTCGGCCAATCAGAGGGCCATGGAAATGATCTTGGCAGTCGGCGATGTTGAAAAGGCCGAGGCCTATGTTTCGAATATTTTGGACAACAAAAAGAAGGTGATGGGTTTTGGGCACCGTGTTTACAAGGAAAAGGATCCCCGCGCCGAGGCCTTTCGCGGTATTGCGGCACAAATGTTGGAGAAGGCCGGTGAGAGAAAGTGGATGGAAATTTCTAATGCTATTGAAAAGGTGATGTGGGAAAAGAAGCGTATTCCCTGCAATGTTGATTTCTTTTCAGCTTCTGTGCTTTATGTTTTAGGATTTCCGGTTAGTTTTTTTACGACCGTATTCGCCGCAAGCCGTATGGCGGGTTGGACGGGACACGTTATTGAGCAGCGTAAAGATAATAAGCTCATACGCCCTTCCTGCGTCTATACGGGACCCCGCGACCAGCATTACCCACCCATTGATCAGAGAAAGTAGCTCTTGAATATTCACGAGTATCAAGCCAAAGAAATTTTCGAAACATACTCCATCCCTACGAATCGACGGCGCGTCGCTTCAAGCGCTGAAGAAGCCTATAAAGCTGCCCGGGAACTTCAGGACGATAAACACATTTATTCGGTCAAGGCACAGGTCCATGCCGGAGCACGCGGCAAAGGCGGTGGAATTAAGATCATTAAAACTCCTGAAGAGGTTCGGGATGCCGCCCAGGCACTTCTCGGTACCCAACTCGTTACTCCTCAGACAGGCCCCGAAGGAAAGCCCGTTAATGAAGTTCTTATTGAGGCGACGAGTGATATTCGCAAGGAGTACTACGCAAGCGTGGTTTTAGACCGCGCAGTAGTAAAACCGTGTCTCATCGTTTCCGAAGTGGGGGGCATGGAGATTGAAGAAGTTGCCTCGAACGAACCCGACAAGATTCTCAAGGCTCATTTTTCGCTTGAGACGGGGCTGTCTTCCGAAAAGGCCCGCCAGTATGCAGACCGCCTTGTCCGCGATCCCAAACTTGCCGAACAGTTTGCGAAGATTTTTCAGGCCATGGCAATACTCTTTGTGGATCTTGATTGCTCTCTGCTTGAAATTAATCCGCTCGCGGTCATGGAAAACGATGAGGTAATCGCGATCGACGCCAAGATCAATTTCGATGACAACGCGCTCTTCCTCCATCCCGAAATTACGAAATTGCGCGACACGCGGCAGGAAGATCCCAGGGAAATTGAGGCAAAGGCGCACGACCTCAGTTATGTGGGGCTCAAGGGGAATATCGGGTGTATCGTTAACGGGGCAGGGCTGGCAATGGCGACTATGGATATCATTAAATACGCAGGGGGACAACCGGCCAACTTTTTGGACGTCGGCGGCGGCGCGGATGCAAAGAAGGTAGCCGCGGCATTCAAAATCATTTTGACCGATCCTAATGTGAAAGCCATTCTCGTTAACATCTTCGGCGGAATTATGCGCTGCGATATCGTCGCCGAAGGAATTTTAGCGGCGGTTGGCGAACTCGAGAAAGAGGGAAAGTCTCCCCTGGAGGATATCCCTCTGATCGTCCGGCTCGAGGGAACGAATGTGAAAGAAGGCAAGAAAATCCTGGAAGAATCAAATCTTGAGCTTACTGCGGTCTCGAGTTTTGAAGAAGCCGCCGAGAAAGTGACCGCCGTATTATGAGCATTCTCGTTCATAAAAGCACAAAAGTAATTGTTCAAGGAATTACCGGCTCCCATGGTTCTTTTCACGCGAAGCAGATGTTGGAATACGGCACTCAAATAGTTGCCGGTGTTACTCCCGGCAAGGCCGGAGAATCCGTCCATGGCGTCCCCGTCTTTGATACATGTCACGAAGCGGTTGAGAAGACAGGTGCGACGGCATCGGTCATTTATGTGCCTGCCAAGTACGCGGGTTTTGCCATCCAGGAAGCGGCTGATGCGGGCGTCTCGCTGATCGTGTGTATCACCGAAGGCATTCCTGCTCTGGAAATGGTGCGCGTCAAGCAGTTGCTTTCACAGAAAAAGATCGTGCTTATCGGTCCCAATTGTCCGGGCATCATCACGCCGGAGGAATGCAAAATCGGAATCATGCCGGGCTATATCCATAAGAAGGGACCGATCGGTGTTGTATCGCGCAGCGGTACGCTTACTTATGAAGCCGTCTGGCAATTGACTTCGCGTGGTATCGGGCAGTCGACGTGTATCGGGATCGGCGGCGATACCATTGTCGGAACAAGTTTTGTAGAGGTCCTGGCGCTTTTTGAAGCCGATCCGGAGACAAAGGGAATTGTCCTAATCGGCGAGATCGGTGGAAGCGCCGAGGAAGAAGCGGCGGAATATATTGAAAAGCGTGTCAGCAAACCTGTTGTTGCCTTTATTGCGGGCCTGAGCGCTCCTCCGGGGAAACGGATGGGGCACGCGGGTGCCATTATCTCTCAGGGATCGGGGAGTGCCGAGGATAAGATAGAAAGATTGAAAAAAGCGGGTGTGACCGTTGCGCCCAGTCCAGCCTTGCTAGGCGAGACCATGGAAAGGGTCTTGGGGTCTAAAGCCGCTAAACAGACGAAATAATCCCTTTATCTTCCGGTAGTTAGAACAACCCACAGATCCCGAGTCGTTAAGTGATATACTTTGTGAGAGCCTACTCTCATGGGAGGATCGACCGGGGTGAGCATAATAAATCTTGATCACGCTTTTGACGAATTCGTCAAAGCGCACGAACCCGAAATTGTAAAAGCCATCCCGCGCTTTACCGAGCGCTTGGGCAAGACGCAATTTCGCTACGGGCGTTTCGCTATCCCCACCTTTTATAAGGCGCTGTTTCTTACCCGCAAACAAATCCATATGCTCAAACGTGTAGCGTCAACTTTGAGCCAGGTTCTCAATACGGCAACGAGGCTTTACTTTGAAGAGGGGCATATGGCACATCATTACCGCATAAGCCCCGAGGCGGCTGAGCTTATTCGAATTGATCCAGGGTATTCTCAGAATGTTGTTCTCACCCGTTTTGATGGGTTGCTTCAGGGCGAGAGCCTCAAGCTGGTGGAACTAAATTGTGATTCGCCCGCCGGCGCGGCGTATACGGATCAGGCTGAGAGCTTGTTCCTTTCAGAAGAGCCCATCAAGCCTTTCGTCGACGAATATCATCTACACAAGTCCGAACGGGTGCAGGGACTTCTCGATGCCCTGCTTGCGGCTTACGAAGAGTTCGGCGGCTATGAAATTCCTAATATTGCACTCGTCGACTGGCGGCATGTGAGGACCAAGCCTGAACTCGAATTCCTGAAGGTCTTTTTTGAATCACGCGGTTATAAGACGACGATTGCCGATCCGCGCGAACTTAAATACAAGAGCGGTAGACTTTATCACAAAGGTTTTCGCATTCACCTGTTATATCGCCGCGTTCTCTTTGACGAACTCCTGGAGAGGCTCGACGAGGTTGAGGATATGATTAAGGCCTATCGTGACCGGGCGATTTGCATGGTCAATCCGCTGCGGTCACGTCTTGCCAGCACGAAAGCGCTTTTGTCTATACTCACGAACCCTCAGTTTGATCATTATTTCACGGAAAACGAGAATAAGATCAAGCGTGAGCATATTCCATGGACGCGCCGCCTGCTCGATGCCGAAGACTTCTACGGCAAGAAAAAGATTTACCTCATCGATTTTCTTAAAGACGAGAAGGATACCCTGGTCTTAAAGCCGGCCAGCGGCACGGGCGGGAAGGGTGTTACCATCGGAAAAGAGACTAGGGATCAAGACTGGAACGCCACGATTGATAAGGCCTTGAAGGGAGATTGGGTGGTTCAGGAGTATGTGGATATTCCAATTATGACGGTACCCGTTCCCATTAACGATAAAATTGATTCCGCTTACAAGAAATATAACTTCAACATCCTGGTTTCGGCGGGGAAGTATTCCGGCGGCTTCGTGCGTTTGAGCGAAGAGAGCGTTATTAACGTTGCGCGCGGAGGCGGTCTTATTCCTTCTCTGGAATCAGAAATGGTCCCGGAGCGTTTTGGTGCCTAAAGAAGAAGTGATTGATACGCATGTTCATTTGGGTCTTTCCAAAGACGGCGAAGAAATAACGCTCAAGGAAATCAAGGAGCTCCTTAACCAATACCCTATCCGCTCCTTGTTGTTGTTTCCTATCGACGAGCTCGATCACGGCACCAGTTATCAGAAGAGCAATTCAAAAGTGCTGAAGGCCGCAGAGGGCGACAAAAGAATTTATCCCGTATTCCGCATTGACCCGCATGAACCCGAAGCGGCCTTTCGGGAGATACAGCGGGCCGCCAAAGTGGGGGCTAGGGCGATAAAGCTGCATCCCAGGTCCGAAGACTTCTCTCCCCATCAGGCGGAAGAAATAATTGCGGAGATCGAACGGCTCCGATTGCCCGTCATTCTTCACACAGCCCATGATCGCCATAGCCATCCTTCATCGTGGGAACGAATTTTCTTGAGACACAAAAAGATATGCTTTATTCTAGCGCATGCCGGTAAAGACGCGTTCCGGGAGGCGGGGGAAGTCAGTGAGAGGCTCGGTAATGTTTTTCTGGAGACCTCAACCCTCTCCTATAGCCGGACACAGGAGTTGCTGAAACGAGTCGGTGCCGATAAGATGGTGTTCGGGTCCGACCCTCCTTATTCGCATCCGGCGATTGAGATCTTGAAGTTCGATCTGATTCTCGGAAAAAAGTCTCCCGCGCGCCGCAAAATTTTTAGGGAGAACGCAAAAAGGATATTTGAGATTTAATTATGAATACGCGCCCCCACATATTCACCTTAGAAGAAGCGAATCAACTCCTCCCCGAGCTGGATTCCCGCTTGGCGCTTCTTGCGCACAAGAAGGAGGCCTATGCCCGCCGCCACGACGAGCTTCTTATGGCGGAGCTCCTGAGCCAGGCCGAAAAGGATAACGGCGTCGCCGATCAGGAACAGAATATTGACGACGGCTTCCGCGCTTTAGAGTCAGCCCTGGAAGATTTCGAGAGAGATCTCACGCTTTTCCACGAACTCGGTTGTGTGCTTCGCGATATTGAAAATGGCTGCATCGATTTTCCGGGGAAAGTGGACGGCAAGATGGTTTATTTTTGCTGGCGGCGGGGGGAGCAGACGATCTCTCACTATAGGTCCCTTCAGGACGAAACCTTGCGCCGACTTCCCGTCAACAAGCTGTAGGGCGGGATAGATTTTTGCCGCACGATGCCTGAGCTCCCTGAAGTTGAGACCCTTGTCATCCAGCTGAAGCAGCGCATCCAAGGGAAGATTCTTTCACAAGTCACCGTCATCGACGAACGTATTTTGGAAAGCGATCCCAAGTCCTTTACGAGAGACACGCGTGAAGCAAAAGTTCTCAAAATTCGACGGGACGGAAAGTTCATCGGACTCGAACTGGACAGAGACCGAATTATCTGGTTTCACCTCGGCATGACCGGGCGGCTTTACTGGATGAAGCCCTCAGATGAAAAATTACCGCATACGCATTTGTTATTCAGTTTTGCCGACATCCAAGAGCAACTGTGTTTTCGTGACGTCCGCAGATTCGGCCGTGCACTTTTAACGGCAACGGATCCGGAGTCATTTCCCGAAGGTGTGCGGTTACTCGGCCCGGAGCCTCTTGACATAAGTGCGGATGAATTCACGAAAGTTCTATGTCGCAGGACAGGAAGGATCAAAAGCCTGCTTTTGAATCAAAGGATCATCGCAGGACTCGGGAATATCTATGCGGACGAAGCCCTGCACCGTGCGGGCATTGACCCGAGAAAGAGACCGCTGCGATTAAGCCGAAAGCGCCTTTGTGATTTGCATGCGGCAATATGCGAAACCCTCAAAGAAGCAATCGCCTCGGGAGGTTCTACGATTCAGGACTACCTACAGCTTGACGGCAAAGGAGGAAATTTCCAGACGCGACATCGCGTTTATGGGCACGGAGGCAAGCCGTGCGCCGGATGCGGCGGCTTAATTCGCAAGATTGTAATCGCAGGGCGCAGTGCGCATTTTTGTCCATCATGTCAGCAGTGATTCCAAGGAGGTTTTGAGTGATTTTACCAAAAAAGCTTTTTTTGACCAAAGGCGTAGGTCTTCACCGTGAAAAGCTTTCCAGCTTTGAGCTTGCTTTGCGCGATGCGGGCGTGGCCCCCTACAATATCGTGAGAGTCTCGAGTATTTACCCGCCCTACTGTAAACTCATTTCCAAGGAAGCGGGTCTTAAGTATCTGTCTCCGGGGCAGATTCTGTTTACCGTACTTGCCGAATGCGCGACCAATGAACCGAATCGGCTCATCGCCTCGTCAATCGGCATCGCGCTGCCCAAGAAGCCCGAGCAATACGGGTATCTCTCGGAAGCGCACACGTATGGCTGGACCGAGAGGAAAACGGGTGATTATGCCGAAGACCTGGCAGCCAGCATGCTGGCAACCATTCTCGGTGTGAAGTTTGACCCCGACGAAAGTTATGACGTAAAAAAGGAGCAATGGAAGATCTCCAGCGAGATTGTGAAAACCCGAAACCATACGCAGAGCGCCGTCGGTCACAAGCATGGGCTATGGACGACGGTTATTTCGGCTGCAGTATTGATTCACTGAGAAAATGGCAGATAAGGTCAAAATCGGACTGATTCAGATGACTTCGGCAGGTGAAGCGGCCGGTAATCTGGAGAAGGCAGTAGCGGCGATCGACAGCGCCGCCGCCAAGGGGGCTCAGATCATTGCCCTTCAGGAACTGTTCCGGTCCGATTATTTCTGCCAGTCCGAAGATCCCGACAATTTTAAACTTGCCGAAACTTTGCCCGGCCCTACCACCGAAGTCCTTTCAGAAATTGCCAAAGAGAAATCTGTTGTTATCATTGCACCGATCTTCGAGAAAAGGACAGAGGGTATTTATCACAACAGTGCCGTCGTCATTGATGCTGACGGAACCATCGCCGGTAAATACCGTAAGATGCATATTCCCGACGATCCGAATTTTTATGAAAAGTTTTATTTCACCCCCGGCGACCTCGGTTTTAAAGCCCATAATACGAAGTACGGCAAAATAGCCGTTCTCATCTGTTGGGATCAGTGGTTTCCCGAGGCGGCGCGTCTGGCCGCGTTGGAAGGAGCGCAGATCCTTTTTTATCCCACTGCCATCGGATGGCACGATTCGGAGCTGCCGGACGTAAAACGAGCCCAGCTGGCCGGATGGGAAATTGTGCAGCGGGGTCATGCGGTTGCTAACGGTGTTTATGTCGCAGTGACCAATCGCGTTGGAAAGGAAGGCGAATTGACCTTCTGGGGACGTTCATTTGTTGCCGATCCGTTTGGGGGCATCATCGAACAGGCGTCGGAAGATGCCGAGCAAACCCTTATTGTTTCCTGTGATCTTGCCAAGATTGGGGAATTGCGTCAGGGATGGCCCTTTTTAAGGGATCGTCGTATCGACGCCTACGGCCCCATAACCTCCCGATTCCTCGGATGAGCCCTCCGCATAAGCATCCTTCAGTGACTCAATCGTCGCATCAAACTCCTTTGTCTCTCGGCTTCCGCATGCCTGCAGAGTGGGAGGCCCACGAGGCTACCTGGCTTGCCTGGCCCCACAATGAGAACACCTGGCCCGAAGGGCGGCTTGCCAAGGTTCGGTCTGTCTATGTAACCATGATTGAGTCGCTTCTCCGAGGGGAGAAAGTACACTTGCTCGTAAACGGGAACACGGAAGCGGAACAGGTTCGCAGCCTTCTTGGCGAAAAAAACGCCGGTAGCGAGAAACTGACCCTTCACTTTGTTCCGACCGCAGATGTATGGATAAGGGACTACGGGCCGACGTTTCTTTGTACAGAGGCGCGAAAGAGGGCGTGGTGTAAATGGATTTTCAACGCCTGGGGCGGAAAGTATAAGAATTTGGTGCGGGACACGGAAGTCTTTCTTCCTAAGAATCGCGAGCGCTTAGAATCCGTTTTTATGCAGCCCGTTTTTGAAGCGGACTTTGTATTAGAGGGCGGCTCTATCGAAGTCAATGGCCGGGGCACTTGTCTGACGACCCGGCAATGCCTTCTTAATCCCAATCGTAACCCCAAGATGTCGCAGGAAATGATCGAAGACCGTTTGCGCCAATATTTGGGAGTGAGTGATATCCTTTGGCTCGATGAAGGCATTGCGGGAGACGACACTGACGGTCATGTCGACGATATTGCCCGATTCGTTTCGGCGGATACGATTTTAGCCGCGTATGAAGATAATCCGGAAGATATCAATTATCCGATGCTGAAAAAAAACTGGGGTCTGTTGGAGAAAATTTCTCAACGCGCCGGGGCCAAGTTTCATCTTAGGCGGCTTCCGATGCCGCCTGCGGTTGAGAATGACGGTGACAGGCTTCCGGCAAGTTACGCGAATTTCTATATCGCTAATGCCGTGGTTCTCGTACCTGTCTTTGATGTGCCGTCCGACGCCGACGCGCTGGCACTTCTCAAAGAATTGTTTCCCGACCGGAAAATTATCGGCCTTCCATCCCGTGAACTTGTCTATGGGCTCGGCGCCATTCACTGCGTGACGCAGCAGCAGCCCCGATAGGCATCTCTCGAGTATTGAGAATTTATCCCCCCAGGACGCGCCTTAAGGTGAAAACAAGTCTGCCCGAAACGCTCCGCAGGGACGGCTAGGAAACACTCCTCCAAAACGCGCTGCTGCGCTCGGAGTTAATTTTTGGGACTGTCGCCCCAAAAATTTATCACCTCGTCTCCGCAAACAGCGCTAATTGTTTTTCCGGAGTATTCCCTGTCCATCCCTCCTTTTGCCTGA
>JAUYMS010000027.1:0-175000 GCA_030698625.1 Candidatus Omnitrophota bacterium
CTTTTTAACACCGGAAGACTTAACTTTCAAGCGGCACGGTTTTTAGGGGTAACACCACTATATCTGGCTTTACAATGTCAAAGAGGTATCTCAGAACCTGGAGTTGATTATTCTGTCCGTAACCTTGGACGCCAGCATTGATAAAAAGCACTCCCTTTTCCCCGAACTCCTGGTTCAGTAACTCAACAAACCCTTTGCCTGGATCTGCGCTCAGCCCTGCGGTAAAACTGTCGCCTAGCACCAATACACGCTTATGCGTAATGGGAGGGGGCGCCATCTGGCCATTAAAGCCTCCTGATTCCACGTTGTTCGTATAGCCGAATCGCTCATCGCTTCTTAAATTCCCTGAGTTGCCAAAAATGAACCCCTGATCGATAGCACCGCTAAACGACGGCATTCTGCATGCTCCCTGAACTTCCTTGTACGTGCCAACTCCCTTCTTGTCGTACATATCTGCTGCCCGCTGAAAACCCATTATCCACAACACTCCCTCGGAAGCAACGATGCTTAAAAACACTGCGATAACCAGGGTAATACCATCAGCACGTGAAAACAATGATTCTGCCCCCTACTCTGCTCCGCGAATAATCTTTTCAGATGGCTGCGCACTAAGATCCAATTCTACCCGAAGCTGTATCATGCTACTTCCTTTCGAAGAGCTTCCTCTCCCATAAAGATAACTTGCCCGACATGTCTGTACCCTCAGCAACGCCATCAGGTTCCCCACCCTATCCATGAACTAAACCAGCAAGAAATCTCCTCGCTCTTCCCGCGACAACCCCCAGCCTACCCATGAAAACTGCCACCACACGTTCCAACTTCTGATGCAGCGAGTATTCCGCATGAAAATTGTAATAACTCACATCACTCTTGTCACAAATAATAGCTACCGATCGCCCAAAGATCTCTGATTTTTCCACGCTCCACCCGTTACGCTTCGCTCTTACTTTCAACGACTCAGTAACTTTATGATACCAATCGAGTTCGGATACGCGGCACACGAAATACTTATTGAAGCCAATCAAAAAAGGCGCTACCGTTTCTTTCTGCTCCAGCAGCACTTTACTGACAGCCACCGAGACGCCTGGCCAAAAACAGTTAAAGTAATCATCATGAATGATACAGCCTCTTGCCGACAATCCACTTATCGCCAACCTGAAATCTTTTTCCACTATGTCATCCCTATGAGATCCGTCGATTGAAAACAAGCGGTTGTTCTTTTCCACTTTATCCAGTGACAGAGTCAGTGAGGAGGCAGCGTCGATTAGGAAGCGATGGTTTGGAATATCTTCCTTCAGATATCTCGCCACATTTGCTATGAACTGACTACACGAAGTAGTCTCCGAGCCTCCAGAATTATCTACATTCTGTTTCTGATCAGAGAAGACATCACAAACCCTTATGCGCTCATTATCACTTCGCAACAGAGCTAAAAGGATCGTCAGCTTTCCGTGGTAGACACCAATTTCATAAATATCGCCCTTTATGCCGGCTTCTGTTTGGGCGCATGAAATTTCTGCTATCAGCTCGGCCGCTCCCTTTCGGAGCCAACCCGGAACGTTACGCATGTCACGACGGATGTACGCAAGAATATTCGAGGGGATCGGTGTCATGCCTTTTTGTTGCTACTCTTTTTTTTTAGGTGTGCTTCTAGTAGCTGCAAGGAAAGGATTGTTTCAAACAGAGCCCGCTGAGTTGCATAGTGAAGACCGTAAGCCCCATCCAGAATTAGTCCTTTTACGATAAGGGACCCCACAAAAACAACAGGGGGGGCTAGAATGTACATCCTTCGAATGCGATCCATGGCGTCGAGTTTTCCCCAGGCAGTAGCTGAGAGCTTTTCTGCTTCCCGTGCTGCATAGGCAGTTTGATTGCGAATCCACGTTTCGGTAGTCTTACGATCGTCATGGAGAATATATGATGTTAGCATCGCGATATTCTCGCTGATTCTAAGCCGTTGCGTATGACCGTCTTGGACGTAATGCGCAGACGTCTTCCTATACAGAACAACAACGGGGGCATACAGCGACGCCCGCAAGGGCTTACCGCCAACACAATACCTGAAGCGAGCTTCATATCCGCACACATCGGATGGCGGAATAAGCCCTTGGAGTTCTTCGGAAAAATCATCAGCTAAAATATAGTCCGCGTCCAGAGCCAGAATCCATTCTGTCCTGATATTCGTCTCGCTAATGGCAAAATTCCACTGATTAGCGTGGTTATCAAACTCTCGTTCGTACAGCCTTATGTTATTATACGCTGATGCCGCCGTACAGGTTTCATCCGTGCTAAAACTATCCACAACCACAATGTCCTGAGCCCAACGAAGCTTATCCAGATTACGCGCTATATTGGGGGCTTCATTCCGGGTAAGAATGACCGGTGTAATATCGCTAAGCTTCATAGCGGGCTCATATGCATTGTTTGTAAAGTTCCTCCATACGCTTCGCAACTGATTGCCACGTAAATCTTTCCTCTACGAGATGCCTTCCGCGCTCCCCCATTTCTCTAAGCGCCACAGGATCTGAAAGCGCTTCGCTGATAGCTTCTCCCAAGCACTTAGGGGTCCCTTCCGTCACAATTCCGCAGCGAGCCGCCCGAATAACCGAAGACAGGCCCACTTCCGGGGTAACAATCACAGGACAAGCGACAGCCATGGCTTCCAACAACACGATGCCAAAACTCTCTGAATACGACGGCAATACGAGCACGTCTGCCGATGAGAGCAACTTCTCCTTTTCGCTACCCTTTACGGGCCCAACATAATGAATTCTATCTCGAACGCGTTCGTCGTCAATCATGGTGCGCAATCTGTTCCAATAGTTCTCTTCATCATTCCCCGCTAGAATGAAGCGAGCATCGCCAACGAATTTGACCGCTCTAACAAGGCGGTCTAGCCCCTTTTCCCAGTTTATCCGCCCTAGATAAAGCACCGTTTGCTGTCGCCTTTTCGCATCAGGCCTACTCACATCGCGAGGTATCGCATCGATTCCATTTGGAATAATAGATACTCTCTTGAGATTTAGGTCAAACTTCTCCAGATCGCTTGCTTCTTTATCACTCGTCACATGAACAGCAGATGCGTTATGAAGGTTCTTCTTTTCCATCAAGGAAATCCATAACGTTTTGATGAAGGGACTCTTTTTCCGTATCAGTTCCTTCACAAGCATCCCACGCGGAGACTGCACGTAAGGAAGTCCCACCTGTCTTGCTACGTGCACGGCTTTCCATGTCGGCCATAGATAAATCGAATGCGTATGGACAATATCATACCGCGCCACTTCTTCTTCTAAGGCCTTACCCAAACTACTCGAATAATAGAACCGTCGGCAATGACGTGATTGAAAGTACCTTATTCTAACGCCGTCAATGTCCACAGGCTTATCCAAGGGCACCCGTGAATTTTGCTTTCCGTCAACATTTGTCGTGAAAACGTCGACGGTGTGTCCCCGCTGGGCCAATGCCCTACAAAGCCCATGGACCGAACGAATCGGACCCCCGTACCTTGTTGCCGGCAAGTAACTTGGGACAACGTGGAGAATCTTCATTGAACTACCGTGCTGATCGCCTAGCCCCAGCCATACGCGTCATCACAAACCAGTTAATCATCAAACAAAATACAACGGCTGAAAGAACAGTTGCTGTGATTTCCACAAGTGACCCAATCGATTGCAAAAAGCCAACACCTGGGACAAACCAATAAGTAAATCCAGTCCAGTTATCGTTCTTGAGATCTTCAGCCGCCTTGCGGTCAAAATATGCGATCGTAGAGCCCAAAATGAGAAAACCCATAATGACGCCTGTATTTCCGTAATTGATATAGAATTCCATGACCTGTCCCACACCAACGCTTGTTCCTTCGCCAAATACCATTCCCGTATAGGTGGCCACGAGATCACCGCTACCCGCAACTACAGGTTTATTGCGCCAGATAATACGCGGCACCATGGCTATGAGAGCATCCCGGAACGTCTTCCCTGACGCGTACTCTATTTGGCCGCTTTCCAGATAGTCTACAGATGCCCCAACCAGAATGTTCTGGTTTAGTCGCCGGTCAATATCCTCCAATTGATCTTCATCGTGAAGATCCAGCATCTTAAAGTTACTAACCATTCCACCCATCGTTCCTAAAACACCCATACGGCTACTCTGTCCCCAGGCTGCTTTGCGAATATCCGTGCGAACGTCCATGTAGTTCACGAAAAAGGAGAGCCCCAGATAGAGGCTAAAGATGGCTCCCAGTACGAGATGGTATCTCGGCCTATAAAAAATAAAGACAAACAAAAAAACGATAGATGCAGCACGCACGCCGTATCCGAGAAAGCCAGCTAGAAGTGTAGTGACTGGAAGAAACAAAATTGTGAATAGAAGAATCACAAGAAGCTTTTTCTTATTTGTGTCTAGATGCGCCTGCCAACACATAAGGCAAAGAGCTGCGATCAGAAGGGTCCATCCCGATTGCGCCATTGTTCCGATGGTTGGAATTCTCCGAATAAACGGGCCTAAAACAAAATTGAAGAATATAGCTACAAACAGATAAACGGTTGGGAGGCGCCTATTAAAACCTCCTCGAGTCGCAGGTAACGTACGGATTCGACTCCGCTTTAGAAGTAACGGACCGATGACCACGACGCCAAACGCGAACGCCAAAACACCCAAACAACTTACATTAAACCCCCTTACGACATCGATTGCTCTCACCCCGTCCTGTGCAAATTCTCCTGACTCAAAATACCAAGGAAGAGCATAGATCAAAGCGCCGAACCAATGAATCATCGTCAGATCGAATAGATAGGCGAAAGGAAGACCGACGCTCGGGGTTCGTCTCTTCCACAGATGCCAAACTACAACCGAGACACCAACAAACCAGCCAACCAGGGGTATGATGAGATCACTGCTTTTCATATACGTTCCCTTTTTACCGCCACCACGTGTTCCGTGATTGTCGCTTACTGTTTTTCAAAAATCACCATCCTCTGTCTATCTTGCTCGGCATCCTGCGATGCATGACCACAACTACTTAGTAAACCAAGATCATGCATCTCCAAACTGGCTTTGCGCGCCTCGCCAGCATAGAAGGACAGCGGACGAGCCACGAGCGGAAATCCTTGCCATTCGCCAACATCCATGGGCCTGTCCGTCTCATTGACATTGGCGAAGAATCGTCCACCCCTTTTTAGGTGCCTAGCAACCAGCTTCATAAATTCTGAAACTTTTTCGTCACTCAGATGAATCAATACCGAAAATGCCCAGACAACATCAAATTCCCTTTTTAAATCGAGATCCGCCTCATTGGTCAAGAGAACCAGATGCGCTCTCTTGTGATTCAACCTGGCCTCCTTCATCTCCCGTACGGCTTCCTTAAGAACCTCTTCTCGTACGTCTACTCCGTAGTAATGGCCTTCTTCCAAGTACTGGATTAGCGGAATGCCTCCCCTGAGAGTTCCACATCCCATATCCAACAAATAATCCTGCTTCCGCAAGCTCTGCTTTCTCAAGAACTGCAGCTGGAAGGCCCGCTTCATCTTCCACAAAACAGGTTCGCCGACCATTCCGTGGCGTCTTTCCTGCTTCGTATAAAAATATGGGCGTAATCTCCCATATGTATACTTCGCAAATCTGATTAAGCGATTAAATACCATTTGTCAATCAATCCGTCTGCAAGTTAATACACGGGAAACGATTTATTCCTTGTACCCTGCGATACCTATCTCTTTTAAGACCTTACTTAAGCGCTCTCTGTAAGAATAACCAGAGCTTCGGCATCGCTCATAGCCTCGGCACGCTATTTTTTCGCGTTCCCTATCGTGAGACAGATAGTACGCGACCTTTTCAAGTAATTCTTCACTCGATGAAAAAAATTCGGCTTCTTTGCCTTCTTCAAAAAAGTCGCAGTGCTCATCCGTCCGGTCAGCTAGCAACATCGAGGCCGTGGCCGGAATTTCGAAAGTCCTAGTCGTGTGCTCATCGGGACATACCGACCTTAGAAAACCGATGCCGATTGCGGCTGCGGACAAGGCCCACGCATACTCGTCGCCATATATCTCACCGTCCTGAACGCATCTTCCGAGCCGCTCGTCCTTATTTATCATGACCGCAGCGGTGCCCGCCAGACGGCTCATGCGAAGATATCGTCTTGGTGTCCAAACCCCATCAAGCACATGATTCCAGCCATAGCCCCAAATTTTCAGGCAATGGCCCGCATCAACAATTTGTCGCAAAAGATTTTCACGGCGCGGCTCCCAACCACCGACAAAACTGAGCTGACTTTGATACTTTTCCATGGTTGTTCTTTTCGCAGGCAGGAACGGCCGGTGGACCTTTTCACAGAACCCTAACGGCATATATAGAACTCTGTTACCCACGGACGCATAGCTGGCTAGTTCATACCTTTTCGACGTAACAAGATAATCATATAAAGGTAAGGCCCCTCTCAGCGTTTTGGTTTGTTTCCATTTAAGACTGAGGAGAGGATCCGGTGTGTAATGCAACGTTTTCAGGCCCTTACTCTTTAACTCGCGGATAATGTCGGCGCCGATATATTCCTGCTTTTCACACCACAACAGATCCGGTTTAGTCTCCCGGACAATTGCGCGCACCTGATTCGTTACACACTCAACAGCCGAGCCTCGTTCCAGGAATTGTTGAGCATGCCGTGAAAGATAACCGCATTTACTCCATCCTGCTTGTGAATCAATTCCTGTCACCGTATGACCTAATTCCCGCAACGCATCCAGCCGCATATGCGACGTCTGCCCCAAGGCTATCTGTCCCACAAATAGAATCTTCACTACATCACTCAGTGCATCGAGACCATATTATCGACATAGCCGTCGCGCATTTTTCGGCGTCACAGTGTTGTTCCATCCACGTCCGACCCTCATCGATCATTCGACGGCGTTCATCATGACTGAGACCGATCACGTGTCTCAACGCTGCTGCCAAATCACTTCCCGCCTGTTTTTCATACAGAATGCCCCCACCACTGTCGCTTACAATTTCAGCCAAACCACCTGAGCCCTGCCATCCAATGGGTAGGGCCCCTGCGACCCATGCCTCTAAAGCCGTCCGTCCCAGTGATTCGGCGTAGGATGGGCAAACCACGGCTGTTGCGGTGCGATACAGAGGCAGCACATCATCGATGAAACCTTCAAAAGTTATGAGCTCGTTAAGACCTAACGCCGAAACCAGCTGCTTCAAATTTGCAGCATGAGATTCATCGCCGGGACCAGGCGCTCCTAATATTCTGCATCTGATGTGCCAATGCGTCTGTTCAAGTTCTTTAACAGCACGAATGAGAATTTCTTGCCCCTTTTCTTTCGCGAGCCGTCCAGCACATATGATTTCCTCAGGATTCTTCGGGTTCTTCTGCAAGATGCGGGATTTTTTGCTTTCAGGCGATTTAAACGGATCATAGATCACGCGAATCTCAACGCCCTTCGAATCTGTTTGTTCCTGCAACTTTCGCTTCATAAAACGGCTAACACAAACAAATGCTTTCAGATTTTTCGGCAACTGTTTGAATGTCGCAAGATATCTAGCATCGCATAAAAGTCGTAAATGGCTTGCCACCGGAAGGCGAAACAGCATGGTGGCGTAAGTCGCAATTCGCAGATAGCCAGTTTGATTCAGATGTAGGACATGCGGACGAAAAATTGTGATAATTCTCATTAGCTGAATACATGCCACAAGACGCCACACCACGCCTCTCAGATGCAGTTTTTGGGGCAGAACAGGATATACGCGACAACCGAGATCGCGCAGCTTTGGCAAAATATCAGCCTTTACAGGACAGCAAACCGCGATATTCCAGCGAGTCGCAATGCTTGTCTCGAGAAGCCCTAGGAGAGAGCGCTCTGAGCCCCATAGCGCTCCTGACGGCTCAACAATGAGAACGCGCTTTACGATCGCCCCACCCTTTTTAAGCTTGTGCCGCCAAGTATGGCGTCTAGGACCGGCCTGTATTGCACATCATAATTGTAGAGGGTAAGGTGAAGCTTCCGCGCCTTCTCACTCATTGTTCTCCGCCGCTTCTCGTCACCCAATAATCCTTTTACTGCTTCAGCAATGTCTCTTGGCTTCTCTGCGTTGACACTAACACCTATACCGTTTAGATCAATTAATTCTTTAACGCCGGGTTCTGCATTGGAAATCTGCGGGACGCCACACGCCATATATTCAAATCTCTTGTTTGATGCACCTGCCATATATTTAAAATTCAGCGAAACTGGTTTCGGCATGCCAAAAGCCAGATCGGCATCCACAGTATAGGAAAAAACATTTTTATACGTAAGGTGCCCAAGAAAGATGACACGTTTAGACACGCCCGCACGTCCCGCGATCACCGCTAATTCCCGTCTAAACGACTCATCTACCCGTCCAAGGAACACCATCACAGCGTCATCAGGCCACCATCTCACAGATTCAACAATCCGTTCCGCATAATAGTTGCTGCATACAACTCCTTGAAAAAAAACGATGTGTTTTGCATCTACGCCAAGTTTTCGAAGATCTCTTCTCAGCCGCCCTCGCGGAAGCACTTCGACGCGCCGCGGACAGTTGTTTACGACCTCAATGCGGGCATTTTTTAATGGCGTGAGATTCTGCATGAATTCTTTTCTATGCTTGTCTGGAACTACAACTAGATTCGCACCCTGGCTACGTCTGGCGGCCATAATGTCCTGTACACCACTCCACAATCGTTCCCGCTCACCGTAGCCCAAGTAATCATGGTAATGATGCACTGTAAATCTGCGCTTATCCAAGTGCCATTTGAGGGCCATAATTCCGCTACTGTCGTAACCAATACGTGCCTGCATGTCGCTTCCGGAGTCCAATTCCCAAGCCCGTCGCGTAAACACGATATTCCTCCACGCCCTTGCCGCCCTCATGGCCATACCAGTTGAACGGGATGTGCTCAAGGCCTTCTTAGCACTTTGCCATAATGGTCGGACGAGTCTGACATTACCGTTAAGCTGAGAATCGGGCGCGGCCATACCGCCGTCAAGCAATATAACGCGCAAGCCAGCTTCCGCAAGAATGTTCGCCTGATTTAACGTAGGGGGGTAGTAATCAGTCCCGGATCGCTGAACTAATAGCACGCTCTCCCTAAGCCCGTTCATTTATCACGACGCCTGTTGTTAGACCTTTCCTTCCGGATAACTCCACTCTTCAAACGATCGCCCAAGTAATCGGCTCAACTTCTCCACATCAGCGGTAATCAATTTCATGATGAAATCCATGTTTCGCTCGCTAATCTCTGTCAACGCAGAATAGTCTATTTTTCGACTGACCGCCTGTCTGTAAATACCCTTGACCCATGCCGGGGTCAGCGAAGACAATCTATTGTAGCCCGGTATCGCACGCAGAACAGCCGTTGGATTTATGAACCGCAATCGTTTGCCCTCAACCTGATTGTACTTTATTCCTAGAGTTGGAACTTTCCATTGCGTATCAATTCGCAAGAAGCTAAATATTGATTTCATAACTTCATTGGGCTCCCTACGCAGCGCTTCCGTTGTGATACACAATAATTGGTTTAACGCAAAGCGTTGTACATAATGGAAAAGCTGTCGGTGATAAAGGCTAGTGTATACGAGCATCCGAAAATACCGCTGGGCAGGGCTGTTGAGTATGTTCGCGGATGCTATAATGGCATTCAAACTCACACTTGTCGGTATGCGCCCCCAAAACATCTCTTCTCCATAATGCGACTTAATTCGCTCCACAGGATCGCGCATCAAATATATCAACCTAGCGCCAGGCACGGTCTGGGCCATTAATTCTGCCGCCCTTTTTGAATTATCTTCGTGTGTATAACCCGGTGAAGATTCACCGCGGATCGGATATTTTTGGCCCGCCTCGAATTGCTCTTCATACCACGGCAATCCTCTATGCCAAGTGCCCCACGCTGCGTCGTCAATAAAGAAATGAAGCTCCTTCTGTCGAGTCATAAACACTTCTGGGTGCGTTGCCAAATACCAGTGCAGGCTGGTCGTCGCACATTTGCTGGCTCCTATGATAATCAGATTTGGCAGCATCTTTGTCTTCTCGTTTTCACTGTGATGATCCTTGTGTATCATGGACGATAGACGCTCAAGTCGGGCATAACGTATTCGCCGGATTCGTCAAGTGGCGCACCTGCATTGCGATCCCTGCGTGGTGTTCCAAAATAGCGGCGCCATGCATCGAGTGGCAATCCTGATTCGGCAAACCGACGATATGCTCTTTTCCATCTCCCTTTTAGGAAATCCATAAACACAGGTTTGGCGACCAGATAAAGTAGATTCCTCTTCGCCTGTGTTCTTTCCTCAGATGTTAATGGACAATTATGAGAATCAAGCATTTTGTACATTTGCCCCGGAAGTCTTACCGTATATCCCCATGCATCAGAGCTGCGCAAGGCTTGGCCGGGATGGGATCGATACCAGTACAGATCGGCGGGTAGCAAAAGACAGTTGAAGCGAGCGCATGCTCCCAGAAAAAAAAGCAGGTCCGAATGAGTGCCGAGCGAAGAGAATCCTCCCATCTCAAGCAGCGTCTCGCTGCGAAAGAGCGCATCTGACGGACCGCATCGGCACAATCCAAAACCTAAGAACTCCCTCTGATATGCCATGCGCGGCGTCAAAAGCATCGGACAAGGCCCCCCTTCCCATCGCACACCGCTTGTTAATGCAAACCCCGCCTGCGGCTCTGCCTTTAATAACGAATACATCATTGCCAGGCAGTGCGGATACATGATGTCATCAGAATCATGATATTTGATGTAGTCCCCTTTGGCCAGCGTCGCAGCGTAATTGCGGTTCGGAAACTGGCCAATGTTTTTCTCATTAGAATAGATTCTAACGCGCGAATCGCTTTCGTACTGTCGAGCAACCTCAAGCGAACGGTCCTCTGAGCCATCGTCGACAATAATCAATTCGAAGTCTAAGTAAGTTTGTGCCAGCACGCTTTCGATAGCTGCGGGAAGAAATTTTTCTCTGTTATAGACGGTTAACAGGACACTGATGACTGGTTCTCTCACGAAAGGCCGTGACCCTTTCGAGTTAAGCCATGGGTAGATTCCATATCCGCCGCCATCCGCTCGCCGATAACGTCCCAGCTGTATTGGGAAACAGCGAGATCGCGGCCTGCTCGCCGAATTGCATTAAATGTCTCGGGCGTTCTGAGAAGTTTGAGGATAGACTGGGCGAACGTCTCAGCATCGTCTGCAATTAGTATGTTCCGTCCGGGCTCCACGTCGAGTCCCTCTGCACCGATGCTTGTCGAAACAACGGGATTACCCAAAGCCATGGCTTCAAGAATCTTGAGCCTTGTGCCGCTACCCTGCCGGAGCGGGCAGATTGCTATACCGGCTTTGTAATAGTACGGAACTATGTCTCTGACCTCACCAGCGAACTCTACCCGGGGATGATTGGCGAGCCGACTAAAATCATCGCGTGATCCGTCCCCACCAACAATAATCAGTTTGATTTCTTTATTTAATTCACACAGTCGCGGCCACACCGCGCTTCCAAACCACTTGATGCCATTGATATTTGGAAGTGTTTTCAGATTGCCGCAAAACAGGATGTTGCGGCAAGATGACTTATCGGGACGGCTATCCGCCGATCGCGCGGTTGTATCCACACCATTCGGTACAACATGTATCGGAATAGTATTGTGGCGAGCAAGCTTGGTTCGATCTGTGGCGGAACAGCAAAAGACAGCGTCTACATGTCGTTGGAGGTTGTGTTCGATTTCACGCAATCGGTGAATCTCCCGCTGTTTTCCCCGCCGCTGCTTATCTGGCAGGTCTTCTATATTTTGGCGCATCAGATCATGGTCTACATTGTGCGCGTCTAGAATTCGAACGGCTTTTGAACTCAGCCTCTTAACCAGAGGAGCTGCAAACATAGACTGTACGTGTTCAAAAAAAACGATGTCCACGCATATCTTCGTCAAGACGTGCCTTATTAAGTGATGAGACCGCACTAACGTTCCCTCAGCCGGGCCCTCCCAGGATCTTCTCATCCAACGAAACTGCAACCCTGCCCGCAATCTCCGGGGAAACCGATCGAATAGCGAGGGCGGCGGGGGCTGATCAATCGGACTATAAACACATACGCTATCAGGCACTCTGTAATCGTCATCTCCGGTACGCAGCTCAGACTCCTTCTGGAACAGAATGGCATGCACTTCATAGAATCGTGCCATCTGTCTTAAGAGATGATAGCAACGCAATGCTCCCCCTCCCCGCAAGGGAAATAACGGGTATGGGCAAATCGTCAGTATCTTAACTTTGCGCACCCCTCACACCATCTTCTGCTCTGTCCAGGCTTGATAAAACTTCCCCTTCGACTCCAGCAGAGCGGCGGGCGTCCCGCATTCGAGGATCATTCCATTCTCAATATAGATTATTTTAGCGGCATTCTTGATCGTTGATAGTCGGTGGGCGATGACGATCGTGGTCCTGCCCTTCACAACTTCCTGTACGGCTTCTTGAACGATGCGTTCCGTTTCCGAATCAAGCGCACTTGTTGCCTCATCTAAAATCAGAATATCGGCATTTTTCAAGAGCGCACGGGCTATGGAGACTCTTTGCTTTTCACCTCCCGACAGTTGCACCCCGCGATCTCCAATAATCGCATCAAGACCGCTTGGGAGTTCTCTGACATAATTGGTCAGCCTCGCCTGCTCAATAATCCTTGTGAGCCTTTCTTCACCGACGCCAGGACCAATTCCATATAACAGATTACTTCTCAACGTATCATTAAATAAGTGAATATCCTGGCTGACGATTGCCATGCTTCGTCGTAGGCTCGCCAGCGTGAATTCTCGTATATCCACACCATCCAGAAGCAAAGTACCCTGCGGCGCATCGTAAAACCGCAAGATCAGATGCGCGATCGTTGTCTTGCCGGCCCCGGTAGGTCCGACGATCGCAGTCATTTCCCCTCTATTGATTGAAAAACTTAAATTTTTGAGAATTGCTCGTTCTTCCCTGTAGGAAAATGTCAGATTTCTAAACTCGATTTTCTCTCCGAGATCAGCGAATTCCCGGCATCCCTCCTGAACTATGAATTCATCGTTGTTCATTAAGATTGCACCTATCTCCCGAAGGGGTCCCCTGACAGCGGCAATCTCACCTTTGAGATTATTCACGCTTCCAAAGGATGCGGACGCTCGTCTAAGAACAACGAAATAGACCAGATATGCTCCAATCCCGCTACTCGTCCCGTCTTTTGCGACCAGAAGACCGACGCACAACATCAGTAACAGTATCCCTGACAACATGATAATTTCCTGAGCCGGACTCATGAAATTCAGCTTCTTATCAATACTGAATTCGAACATTCGTATCATCTGGCTCATTTTTGAAAATTCCCGCTTCTCGAACTTTTCCTGCGTATAGGCCTTCACCAACGGAATACATGAAAGAACATTGTGGATTTTCTTTCCCAGCTCCCTCTCTTGATTTGCGTTGTCCTCGGAGGAACGCCTGATCTTTGCGATGACCCAGTTCAGGGCAAAGTAGAGCACCGGGAATATCATGACGCTAATGATCGTCAGTTTCCATGAGATAGCGCATAACAGCACGATGTATATCACGAGCAGAAACAGATAGATTAGAAAATTCTGACATTGCGAAAAGTGATAAGCCACCTGCTGAGTAAATGTTACGAGCACTTGGTGTAAATGACCCGTATTGTATTTATCAAAAAAAAGTTTTCCGTAACTTAGATATTGCTCAAACAACCGACATCTTGCTCGATGCGTAAAGTCCCTTATGAGGTAAGCCGCGCTAGTTCGCGAACCATACTGTAGAAGGACTTTAACCACTGCGGCTGTGAACACCAGGACTATCATTACCCCGTAGAGGATCGAATCACTAGCGGCCATTTTTGGAAACCATCCAAGGGCCGTGTTGGCGAAAGGCAAACTCCGGATGGCCACGGTATCCTGCCCTAAGATTGCATTCGTCAACGGAATGAGAAGGCCAAGACTGAGGGCCTCGAAAAGCGCGGCCGCGAGGGCCATAACCGCCGGGATGCTGAAAAGAGCTGGGCGCACAGAAAAGCTCTTAAAAAATTGGTTGATGTTTTGTAGTCTGCGGAAGGTCTTCATTTCACTCTCGAAAACTCGTCGACGAAATCAGAAACGCGATGTTGAAACGCAACCACGGAATACTGTTCGAGTTGACCAACCGCCGCGGTGGATCGCCCGCTAACCGTGTCCGTAATAGCCTTACGAAGAGCCAATGAGTTGCGGGGATCGACAGTGACGCCCAGATTATTCGCCTCCAAAACCTCTTGGCTCGCGTCTAAGCAGCTGCCGATAGCGGGTACTCCACATGCCAGGGCCTCCAAATAAGTAATCCCAAAGCCCTCACCATAGCCCGGCATGACGTAAGCATTTGCCAATCTATAGTGGTCTACCTTGCAACTTTCAGATATGTGACCCGCAAATATGACGGTTTTCGCAATCCCCAGTGATCGCGCTTTTATCTCAAGTCGTTTCCTGTCTGTGCCATCGCCTACAATGAGATACCGCAATTCTTTCATTTCTTTCAACAGGGCTGGCATCTCCTCCAGGACCTCATCGACACCTTTGTAACGCTCTCGGGCGTCAAGTCGCGCCAAGGTCATGATGACCTTCTTTCCTTCTAAACCGTATTGCCGCAGGAGCTCTGGATCCTTCTTGCCCGGCGTGAAATGCTCAAGATCAACACAATTTGGAAGAATGTGGGTTCTAATACCGTTGGGGTGCGCCCATGAGGAAAAGCGCTGGAGAGTAAATCGGCTTACAGAAAGCACAGCACTTACCCACTTTATCAACAGCTTGCTGATTAAGGGACGCGGAACAGTCCAAGCCTCTATACCGTGTATGACCAATGCTATGGGTGCCCTAAGGCCGAGTAAGCGGGCAAGAATTGCCAATGGCAGCAAATGCATGTGCCCACATACAATGAGGTCGACATTTTTATGCCTGATCATGTAACGAAGAAACGCAATGACGTATACAATTTTGCTCCCCGCCGATTCACTCCGATAATCAAGCTTAGCGGGCAATGCGCCAACACTTTCTACAATCAGTCTCGGAAATGCAACGACCGTCTCACTGTTGTGGCACTCACAGAGTGCAGTTAATAGGTCGCGGTTAAATTTGGCGATGCCTCCGCGCCCGCCGAAGGCATCGGTCACTAAGACCAAGAACCTCATGCGGCGGAGCTGAGCTCCTTGCATACGGCATAGGCCCAGCGGCGCGACCAGTGATTGGTCTCGTGTTTCAGGAGCGCTACATCCTTCCACGCACAGAAGCGCTCTTTGCCTTGCAGCCAATCAGCCATCGGCAATGAAAAACCGGTTTTGGCTCGATTCGTTATTTCATCTGGAAGTGGCTGCTCCGGTGCTTGCGCCAAATCTTCTTTCGCTGCGATTTTCTGCTGACGGATGACGGGGCCAGCCATGCGCTTTAGGAATTCAAAGTCGACATAGGGTGTCCGGATCTCCACGGAATGGGCCATGCCGGCCCAGTCAGCATCGCGCAGGAGTTGGTTCCTCATATAGAGAGAGGCCTCACGCACCGCGATCCGGCTGTAAGGGGTTTTTAACCCGGGCTTGATAAAGCCGTTGAATCCGGCCAATGAAGAAAAGTGCTTGAGACCTTCAGCGGCCATGTCGGGCTTCATTACCTTGGGAAGTTCCCATGGCATAAAGAGGCCCCTCTTTAGAAAGTAGGCCCCGGCGTAAGTGCCGCCGAATTTCACCATTCCCAACGTTTTAGGATGAATGGAGGGGATCAGCATACGGACCAGCGAACACGCGCCCGCAAATGCGCCTCCGAGAAGGGGGACGTGGGAGGGAATCCTCATCGCCGAAACGAGTGATGGAATCTGCTGAAAGGACGGGTACCCGCCGAACAGTTCGTCTCCTCCGAGGCCCGACAGAGCAACTTTGAGACCCTGCTCGGCTGCCATTTTGCTAATGAAGTAGGTATTGAGGCCGTCAATTGTGGGCTGGTCCATAGCCTCCAGGACCTTTTCGAGATCCTGCTCAAACTCACGTCTCGTCAGGACCTTTTCGACATGCCTTGTTCCATAGCGCTCGCTGAGCATTCGCGCCAGGGGCGCTTCGTCATGCTCTGTATTACGGAACTCTTCAAAGCTAAGGGTCATGGTCCGAAGGGGTTGACTGGATTCCTTTGCTGCCATCGCCACGAGAGCTCCCGAATCAATTCCGGCCGACAGAAATACACCCACCGGGACATCGGAGACAAGATGATGTTTAATTGAATCGCGTAAAGCGCCCCGTAGTCTCAAATGCAGGGGGTCTTCTATATAGCGGTTTAACCGCCTGTTCTCGGCATTCTTGAAGACTTCTTCGATTGATGCGTATTCTTCAGCGTCAGAAATGCCCCCTTCGGTCACGCGCATAAGATGGCCTGCAGGAAGCGCGCGAATGCTTTCGTAAATCGTATAAGGTTCCGGCACGCTGCCCCAGAGAAAGAAACCGGTTACACCCGCGGGGCTCTGGGTCTTGGAAACCTTCCCTCCCGCGATGAGCCCCTTGACCGATGACGCGACCCTGACCATATTGCCGTCGTCCGCATAATAAAGCGGTTTGATCCCGTATGGATCCCGCGCCAGAAGCATGGTTCGGGATTTCTCGTCCCAGAGCACAAATGAGAACATGCCGCGTAATTTTCGTAAAGCTTCTGTGCCGTACTTTGCATATAACTGAAGAATCACTTCGGTATCGGAATCTGAGTTAAAGGTACATCCCTGTCTTATTAAATCTTCCCGTAGTTCTCGGTAATTGTAGATTTCGCCGTTGTAGCTAATAACAAGAGTCCCATCATGACTCTTCATGGGCTGTGTCCCACGCTCTGAGAGATCAATGATGGAAAGACGCCGATGCCCTAACCCGACTCTTCCGTCACTGGCATACCATTCCCCCGAGCCGTCCGGTCCTCGTCTTGTCATGTGATCCCGAATTCGGCGCAGTTCATCCCGGTCTACGCCGGAACTACCGGCACCATAAGAAAACATGCCGACTACACCGCACATGTCAGCCGAGTTGCTCCCGCACTTGCTCTTCAATCCAACCATAGGTTTTCATGAGACCCTCTTCCAAGGAAATCGCCGGTTCCCATTTGAGGGTTTTTCGAAGTAGCGTATTGTCCGAATTGCGGCCGCGTACACCCTGCGGACCTTCAATATGTTTTATTTTTATCTCAAAGCCTGCGATCTTTGCGATCATGGCGGCGAGCTCATTAATACTCACCATACGATCCTGACCGAGGTTTAGCGGATCATGGAAATCGGAACGCATGAGCTTATAGATGCCGATCACGCAATCATCGATATAACAAAAGGAACGCGTTTGCTCTCCATCACCCCATATTTCAATTACGGGATTCTTGGTGAGCTTTGCGGTTGCAATCTTGCGGCAAAGTGCCGCCGGCGCCTTTTCTCGGCCTCCATCCCACGTGCCCCTGGGACCGAAGATATTATGGAACCGCACAATCCGTGTTTCCAGTCCGTAGTCCTCGCGATAATGGGTGCACAAACGCTCCGTAACGAGCTTCTCCCAACCATAGGCATCTTGCGGCATGGCCGGATAGGCATCGTCTTCCTTCAATGGAGTCACGTTGGCATCGGTCTGTTTGTATTCGGGGTAGATGCAGGCCGAAGACGTATAGAAATATCTCTTAGCGCCGTTTTCACGGGCGGCATCAAGCGTATGAATATTGATCAAGGAGTTGTTATGAAGAATCTGCGCATGGTTGCCGGAAATAAACCCCATGCCGCCCATGTCCGCAGCAAAGGCGTAAACTTCTTCGATGCCTTCGGTCGCCTTGAGACAATTCTCCCAGCGCCGTAAATCCAGGAGAGCAAACTCATCAGCCCGAGATTTCTCGAACTCGGGCTCTTTGATATCGACTCCACGGACCCAGTAGCCTTTATCAACAAGATAACTGGCCATATGGTGGCCGATAAAACCCCCGGCCCCAGTGACCAAGACTCGTTTTTTTGCGCCAGCCATGATTTTCCCCTTACACAGCTTCGCCCTCTCGGTCACAGACGGGTGCTCCCGCCTCGACCTACGAGGACAGAGTTCTCACGTTAGCACACAAGCTCGGACCTAGGACCTGGGCTTGTGGCTTATAAAGGTTCTACGTTGGCACTGTCTACTTCTACGGACGCCGACTGCGCGAGCAATTCCAACGAGATCACGAGTCGACAGTGCCTGCCCTTTTGAACAATGAATCCTTCGATCCCTTTAAAAGGTCCTGAGCGGATATACACACGCCGGCCTTCTTTTAAGTACGGGTAGGGGTCGAGGGGGATGTCTTCTTCCACAAACTTCTTTATCGCTAAGAGTTCTTTTTCGGGGACTTCCATCGGCCGGGCCTTGGTCGGGCCGACAAAGCTCACGACACCTACGGTATTCATGATGGTCCAGCGGTCTATAAGGGCAGCATGAGTGAAGATATAACCCTTGAACAAGGGTTCTTCGATGATTTTCTTGCGGTCAGACCATCGGCGGTTGAACTTCCGCAGCGGCAGAAATGTCTCGATGCCTCGTTTAGCCAGTTCTCTCTGCACAACCTTCTCGTGCCGGCTACGCGTATAAAGTGCAAACCAATGAGGAATTGTGCTCGGCGCGACCAGTAAAGAATCAGTCGCAGCCCTAGCTTGCGACAACATGAGTCACTTCTATCGGGTTGTAAGGGTTATTTGTTCATTCGGTCTAGAAGCCAAGCATCCAGCACATCTTTCTTAAAACGCCATTGCCCCCCAATTTTGGTGGCCGGAATCTCACCCTTTTTCAAAAGCCTGTATATCGTAACTAGGTGAAAACCCAAATACTTAGCCGCCTCCTTGGGCGTCATAATCTGCGTTCGCTCTGGCCTCTGACCTTGAGGTCTTTGTGGTTCCATCATGTCTTTTCCCTGTTGTTTTTTAAAAGCTATTGATTAAGATAGTTATAATCTAGAAAGAATAATACATCTATAATTATAAGGAGTCAAGTATTGCTATCTATTTTTATATATGTTATAAATTGGCTAAATTCTTTATTTCTGCCTACTTATGGCCAATTTCACGAACTTGAGAAAAATGTTGAATGGGCCCTCGAATTCGGCTAGTCTCAAGTCGAATTGGAATTTTTGGTATCCATAATTTGTTTTACTGACAAAGGTTAAGTCGAAAGGATAAACTGTATGAAAAGGGCTTATTTCTTGGCGATTATCGTAGCACTCACAGCAGCGCTCATGCCGTTGGCACATGCCCAGGAGACAGTCTGGGAAATGGCAGAATCTGGACAGTACGGCCACAAGGTCGCGGGAATGCTAGGCCGTGGTCTTATTAATGTTGCAACCTGCTTTGTGGATTTGATTGTTCAAACTGTAGAGGGAACCCAGGAAGGTCCCCCTGTAGTTGGAACCCTGACGGGTTTAGGCGGCGGTATCGCTTGTACGGCACTTCGCGCGGGTTCCGGGGTCGTAGATGTCGCAACTTTCTGGGTGCCTGATTTTAACGGCTTGCCGGTTGCGCGTTCGTACTCTGACTGTCTTTTAGCCGATTATTCCGCTGCGGTTCAGTCTTCGGATATGGCTCAACCGTCACGTGTGGCGCAATCCTCAGGGATGGCTCAGTCGTCAGGTACGATCGTCTCGCAAGGTAAGCCCGCGAATGCGGATCCCATGCAGTACGTAAAGAAGTAGTACCCCAGCGCTCAATAAAATTCTTTGATCGTGCTAACGACGAAACGGATTTCGTCCTCGGTGAGTTCGGGATAGATCGGTAGGGCAAGAACTTCCGCGGCGGCCTTTTCACTCCCAGGGAAGTCACCCCGCTTATAGCCAAGCTGCTTAAAACATTCCTGCAGATGAAGCGGCACAGGATAATAAACACCGCAGCCGATTCCTTTTTCCTGCAGATAATTCTTCAGCTCATCACGGCGCGCAGTGCGGATACAGTATTGATGAAAAACATGTCTGACCTGCGACACAATGGGCAGACTCAGTTTTCCGGCCTCCACAAGCCCGGCTTCATTGAGTAAACGACCGTAAAGCTTGGCGTTATCACCGCGTTTACGGGTCCATTCGTCGAGGAATTTCAACTTAACCAGAATCACGGCTGCCTGAATGGCGTCAAAGCGAAAGTTCCCGCCTAAGACGGTGTGGCGGTATTTTGTGCTCATGCCGTGCGTCCGTAGCGAATGAACCTTCTGGGACCTCGCGGCATCTTGAGTCACGATCATTCCCCCGTCGCCAAAACCCCCGAGATTCTTTGTAGGGAAGAATGAAAAACTGCCGTAATGACCGATCGATCCGGCACGACGCCCCTTATCTTCTGCCCCGATCGCCTGGGCGGCGTCTTCAATCATGATCAAGTTTTTTTGCTTCGCGATCTGCATCAGTGGATCCATGTCCGCCATTTGACCATAGAGATGAACGGGTACAATCGCTTTGGTCTTTGCCGTCAGTTTATCGGCAACCAGAGAAGGGTCTAAGTTGTAGGTGGCTGGATCGATATCGACAAACACCGGGCGCGCCCCGAGCCGGGCAACGCATTCGGCCGTAGCAAGAAAGGTAAAGGGCGTCGTAATAACCTCGTCGCCGGCGCCAATTCCTTCGGCCATAAGTGGCAAGAGAAGCGCGTCCGTGCCGGAGGAGACACCGCAGCCATAACTGCAACCCGAATAGGCCGCAACTTCCGCCTCACATTCGGCGACCTTCGGACCTAGTATGAATTGCTGGTTGGCGATGACCTCATACAGTGCATTCTGAATCTCACTCTGGATAGACTCATACTGGCGCTTAAGATCGACTAAGGGGACCTTCGTAATACGGGTAGCTGATTCTGCCATGGAGGGCGTATTGTGTCACACAAGGAAGGCTAGGGAAAGTAAGAAAAAAGACTCGCTCGGGGCTTTAACCCCTATTCATGCGGTTGAGGAGCCAAGCATCCAGAACATCCTTCTTGAAACGCCATTGGCCCCCGATCTTCGTAGCCGGGATCTCGTGCTTCTTTAAGAGGCGGTAAATAGTGACCAAATGGAAGCCTAGGTACTTCGCCGCCTCTTTCGGGGTCATGATCTGCGTTCGCTCTCTGCGCGGCTGATCGGGCTGGATATTATCCATCTGCATTGTCTCCAAAGGTTAGAAAGTTAATGATCGAATAATATTGCAATAATTATATTATGTCAAGTATTGTTATGAAATATTAGGGTTAGGACTTAAGATCCCGGACGGAAAAAATAGGCGAGAAATTATAGCCGGCGAGTGTCTCATCGGCCCCTTCTTCACGATCCACCAAGCAAATCACCTTCACCACTTTTGCGTGCATCTTTTCGATCTCCTTAATAGCCTTGAGTACCGAAGCGCCCGTGGTTACAACATCCTCCACGACCACAACTCGGTCTCCTTTTTTCAGCGGAGGACCCTCGATCTGCTTCTGCATACCATGATCTTTAGCTTCCTTACGCACCAAAAAAGCACGCACTGGATGGCCGGACTGGGAACTCAGGAGGGCAACGGCTGCCACGATAGGGTCAGCGCCAATGATGGGGCCACCGACAGCATCGGCATTGGTGCCGTGTATCATATTGATGACTATCTTACCGGTGAGAAAGATGCCTTGCGCATCCAGCGTCACTTGTTTACCGTCGATGTAGAAATCAGACTTTTTCCCCGAAGCCAAAGTCCGATCGCCTTTCATCATGGCTTTCTGTTTAACTAACTCTAATAGATCACTTCTTAATTTGGCTTCATCCATGCGTGCCACCTTCCCGTGTAGAGGCTATTCTACTAAGTCCTTGTGAATTGGCAAATGGGAATTTAAACGGCTTGATCACGACCCTTTCGCGGATACGGCGCGACAAACCGCGTAACATCTGCGCCTCACTGTGCACGAGCCCATTACGCTTCATGAAAATGTGAAACGTATTCCGAATCCTATCTGCAACGACCCTCTTATAACCCAGATGAAGCACCGCGCCATAGAGACGCTCAAGCACTTCTGATACATCTTTCTTCGGAACAAAGGCATGCTCGGTTACTTCCTGCTCGGGCGGCCTGAAAGTAAAGAGAGAAAAACTGAGAATCATAACTGCCTGCGCCAAATTAATTGAGGGGTAGTCAGGATTAGTCGGAATCGCCGTTACCCAATCACAAAGTCTCAGCTGTTCATTTGAGAGCCCTTTGGATTCCTTTCCAAAAACAACGGCAACCCTCTTTTCGCACGCCGTCTCCGCCGCTTTCGCAATCGCATTGCCGAAAGGGATGACCGAACCCCGCTTCGGACCTCGCCGGCGCGTCGTTCCGACAACCAGATACGTGTCTTTCAGCGCCGCCGCAAGCGTCTTAAAGACCTTAGCCTTTTCCACCAAGCCGTAGCTTCCCACCGCCATCTTCTTGGCCTTTTGCCGCCACTGCTTCGGCGGACTGACAAGGCGCAAGCTCACGAGCCCCATGTTTTTCATGGCGCGGGCAACGGCCCCTATATTATCGGGGTTTTCCGGCTCTGCTAATACAATAGAAATTTTGGAATTTGTCATGTACAAGAAATAGCGAATCTTTTAAACTTTAATAATGGTATCAGATCCGTCGCCCCTTGTCATTGCCCATCGAGGTGCATCATCCTGCCTTCCCGAAAACACGATCGCGGCCTTCCGCAAGGCCGTGGACCTCCGCGCCGACATGCTCGAATTTGATGTGTGGTTTTCCAAAGATGCCGTTCCTGTCATTTGCCACGATGCCCGCCTTGAGCGAACTACCAATGGCATGGGTTTTATTTCGGATCATACTTTCGAAACACTTAGTACGTTTGATGCCGGTTATCATTTTCAGAGCGGCGGCGAGTTTCCCTGCCGCGGCCTCGATATGTGCATACCGAGCCTCGAAGAGGTCTTCAAGTGTTGCCCGAGAACCCGCTATGCTATCGAGATCAAGCAAAAATCACCGGCCTTGGTCCATGCCGTCATGATGCTTGTGGAAAAATACGGCGTCGAGGAACAATCCATTGTGGGTTCGGAACATGATGTTGTCTTTGAATGTTTACGTGAACAGCACCCCCGAGTACGCCGCTTTTTATCCCGCAAACGCGTCTGCCTCGAACTCTTCCGTTACCGCACAAAGCGCGCTGCCAGGCTTAATGCCCTGTCAGTCGCCTCAATTCCCGTGCAATATATGGGAATGCGGCTCGATACGACGGATTGGATCAAGTATCTGCATTTGCAATCGATTCCTGTTTTTTTCTGGGGAGTTGAAAATGCTGAAATCATGCGGCGCGTATGGGAGAACGGCGCCGACGGCATCTGCGCCAACGACATTGAATTGCTCAATCGGGTGTTGAATCGGAATCCCGGAACTGATCCCACAATCGCTTAAACCGAGCTTCGTAGATCATCTCGTACGTCTCCACGCCGGCCGGAAAGAGAGCTCTCACCTTGTCGCGGAGTTTTGCCTGCTCGATCTCGATATCAACCTTCGGAGAGATGCCGTCTATGATCATGCGGCATATGCGGTCAGCGTCATGGGCAATTTCGCGAGCCTTCTTACGTTCGTCTTCACTTTCAAAAAACCGCAGAAAGTCGTCGATCGTTTCGATGAGCGAAAGATCCAGCGCCTGGCCGCACTCGCACTTAACCCCTGCAGCGCCTTCAAACTTGGTCACGTCATGCGCGTGACCACATTTGGGACAACGAATTGCCATGGCAAGTCCCGGCCTTAATATTCTATTCCCGGCTGGGCCTTGATGCCCTGAGCATACGGGTGTTTGATACACTTCATCTCCGTCACAAGATCGGCGATCTCGACGAGCTCTTCAGGGGCGCCGCCTCCGGTCAAAATGACATGCTTCATCGGAGGCTTCTTTTTTAGCTCCGCCACGACCTCATCCTTATTGAGAAAGTTATACTTGAGGACATAATTGATCTCGTCGAAGATGACGACTTCGTGCTCGCTGTCATGTAGAAATTCGCGGCATTTGTCCCATGTCGTCTTCGCTATTTCTACGTCACGTTCGAAGTTCTGGGTTTCCCAGGTAAATCCCTCACCTAGCGAGAAGATCTTGAAGTGATCTCCGAATTTTTTCGCCGCCTCGACTTCGCCGGTCTTCCACTTGCCTTTGATGAATTGAACCATCGCCACTTTATATCCGCGGCCAATCGCTCTAAGCGCCGTGCCAAAAGCAGCTGTCGATTTCCCTTTTCCGTCGCCGGTATTGACGAGGATCAACCCCTTCTTCGTGTTTTCTCCGGCAACCTTGTGGTTGCGCGGTGACTTGTCTACTTTAGAAGTCATTAGAAATCCTCCTCGAGCGGTTTCCATGGATAGTCCGACATCCCCATGGCTTCTGTAAGCGGCGAAATATCGTCGGTGAAGGGCAGAACCCAGGGCATGAATGCTATATCCGTAATCGCCGATGCAAAGCGCATGAGAATGTTGCTAACCGTGCGCGGAACCACGGTGGCGGGCCAGAGATAGCGGTGTTTGGCAGGCTCGGTCATGGGGGTGTAAACGAGCTCGGTTATCGTTCCGACGGCATTCAAGATTCCGCGCATTTCGGTTTCTACGATTCTCCCAAAGATCCCTTTGTCGCTACGACCGTCATCATAGGGCGACCCGGCGAGAGCCGGCGCTGCCGCAGACATAAAAAGAAAGATAACGATTATCCATATCTTCATAGACAAACCCCCGTCAAATTAAATGTTTCCATTAGGCCGGACGCTTCCGAAAAACTGCCAGAAAAAAACCGTCGGTGCTCTGCTCATGCGGCATCAGGCGATACTGCCCTTCGCCGGTCTTACAATTCTCCAAGATCGGAACAACATCCCCATCAGGCTCTAAACCATCTCCCCCAGCCAAAAGCTTCTCAACCACACCTTCATTTTCGGCGCGGTCGAGTGAGCAGGTAATGTAGTAGAGTTTGCCACCTTTCTTGAGGCGGGGCAACGCCTTTTCGATGATGTCCAGTTGCCTTTCGGGATAGCTTTCGAAATCTTTTTCCTGCAGCCGCCACTTAAGATCCGGATTCCGGCGAATGGTGCCGGTGCCGCTACAGGGAACATCTATCATGATTTTATCGAACCCATCTCTAATCTCGGTAATCTCATCGAGTCGATCCGGAACAACAATTCGAATATTGGTCGCCCCCGCACGTTTCGCCCTTTTTTCCAGATCTCTGAGCTTTCCCTCTCGAATATCACTCGCTACCACGCACCCTTTATTCTCCATAAGAGCCGCCGCAAGCAGCGCCTTCCCTCCGCCGCCGGCACAGGCATCCCAAACCCATTCGCCGGCACGCGGCCCTACCGCCTGCGTGATCAGTTGGCTTCCCTCATCCTGAATCTCTACATAACCTTTCTGAAACTCTTCGGTGCTTAGGAGATGAATCCTGTTGCGAAACACCACGCCACAGTCAGAGCGTTTAGATGCTTCCACTGAAATGCCCTTGCTCTGAAACCGAGCCAGCAATTCATCGCGGCTCATTTTGCTCGGATTGACGCGTCCGACAAGCGGCGGGCGCTGATTCAGAGAACAAAGCAGAGCTACGGCCGGCGCATTCCCAAATTGTTCAAACCACCGTTTCACAAGCCAATCGGGAAACGAGTAACGCGCGGCAGCCGCGTCTACCTCGGATTCAAAGCTTATATCCTCAGGGAGATCATGCGCCTTTATCCTCTCTTCGGATTTGAATCCGTCCGGCAGAACCGCCTGAGCACCCTCCTTATCAAGAATGCCTGCCAGCACGGCAGCAAGCGCAAGCATAGCCCCATCACGATCTTCCTCGGAACTCGAGTTCCCCAATAGCTTTTCGGTCCAGATGTCTATGAATGTTTTGTGGCGATAGAGGGAAAAGATAACTTCGGAAAGAAAACGCCGGTCCCGCGATCCAAATTTTTTACGATGTTGCAGAAAAAACTGCTTCACTCGGCGATCTGCAGGGGAATTGCTTCGTCCAAGCTCTAACCATAGTTCGCGGGCTGCCCGAAGCTGCGCTTGGAGGATGTGTGTTTTATCTGTCACAGAAGACGGGGCTAATGCACCATAGGGTGGGGCAATCGAAGCACACAGCAGCACTTATGACCCATAGCGTGGATCCCTACTACTTTCACGCTATGGGCCATAAGTTATTACTGTAAAAAGACTTATATCTTAACCTTGATAGGCCTGTTCACCGGCTGATTGAATGCGATTGCGAATATCGCTCTGCGTGGTTTGGTCTCTGGAAAAGCGGCGTTCACGCGAAAGCTCAAGTGCCCTCTGGGCCTCAAGCATCTGCGCTTGTAACGCAGGATCCTGTTTGTTTTGCGCTCCTTTGTAGGCATCTGCCGCACTCCAGGCATGGTTTGCGATGAGCGGGCCGAGACCTGCCCAAATCACACCACCACCCACAACACCGCCCAAGATGGCAACGGTAGTAATAAGCCCTATTTCTACGGCAGCCATTACTTTTGACTTGGTGCTACCGAGCTCGCCATTCATAGCCTGTCCGGTTGTCGGGAGCAACAACGACGCACCTGCCTCCCTAGCCCCGATCGCATAGACTGACGGCGATTGCACAGCCACCAGCATTAATACCGCCATCGCGGTTGACAACGATTTGATTTTCATTGAAACCTCCTGGGGTCAACTAACACTAGAAAACATTCCCTACGCTTAACTAATCGGCTTCGTGGAATAGGATCTTAAATTGTTTTTTTTTATTTGTCAATCGGAAGAGCTATTAAAAAATATCCCGCGGGCGCGAGGGTTCTGCTATTACGTTTCCCCCAAAAAGACTATTTCCAGTCAGAGAGGAGCTTGGTTACGAGCCGCACTCCGACACCGGTGGCGCCCTTGGGGCAATCGTAGCGAGGGACATCGCACCAGGCCGTGCCTGCGATATCAAGGTGCACCCAGGGGGTTTTCTCCGGAACGAATTCCTGCAGGAATTTGGCGGCCGTGATGGTGCCCCCGTGGGGACCTCCGATGTTGTTGAGGTCGGCATGATTGCCCTTAATCATTTCGCGGTAATCGTCCCACATAGGCAATTCCCAGCATCGTTCACCGGTTTGTTCCCCCGCTTTTTTGACGCGCGCGGCAAATTTCTCATCGTTGGTCATGAGCCCGATGGCTTTATCACCAAATGTATAAACGACGAGGCCGGTCAGCGTCGCCATATCGATAATGGCCTTCGGCTTAAACTTTGCCGCATACGACAACGCATCTGCCAAAATCAAGCGGCCTTCGGCATCGGTATTGAGCACCTCTACGGTCTTTCCATTGTGCATGTGGACGATATCGCCGGGGCGCTGGGGATCTTCGGACACGTTGTTTTCGGCGGTAGGAGCAAGCCCCACTACGTGCACGGGGATTTTCAGGTCACTGATAACGCCCATGATGCCGATCACGGCGGCGGCGCCGGACATGTCATATTTCATTTTGTCCATATCCTTTGCCGGCTTAATCGAAATACCGCCCGTATCAAAGGTAACACCTTTGCCGACAACACAGAAAGTGCCCTTGCTTTTGTAACGCTGACCGTATTCAAGCACGATGAGGGCCGGTGGGTTGATGCTTCCGCTTCCGACACCGAGAATGCCCCCCATCTTTAGTTTCTTGAGTTCGGCGGGACCGATGACTTTGCAGATGAACTTTTTCTCCAGAGCCAGCTTCTTTGCCCGGGCCGCAAGCGCGTTTGGTGTCATCACATTGGCCGGCTCATTGATGAGGTCGCGCGTCAGCATGATACCGCGCGCTACGGAGAGTCCGTCTTTGACGCTTTTTTCTAGCGCGGCGGAATTCTGCTTCTTAAGAGTTAGAAACTCGAGGGTGTCCTCCTTGCCGTTTTTCTTAGCATTCGGATCAGGAGACTTGTATCTGTTAAACTCATAGGCCGCCAATAACCAGATTTCGCCGAAGGTGCCGGCTGCGGTGGCTGGCTTTACGTCACCGTGACAAAAACTGTCGAGAAGAATACGCACGGTCTTCGCCTTGCGCGCCTTAGCAAGCTTTGAGACCTGCCCTACAACCTTGCGGAGACCCAAGGTCGCGTAATCTTTTTTGGCGCCAAGACCCAGAATCACAACCTCAGAGGCTTCATGATTGCTGTCGTGAAACAGCGCAAAACTTTCCCCGACTTTACCGGAAAAATGGTCCATGGAAGCCACTTTCTGAAAAGTGCGCGCAAATTCGGACTCCAGGCTGTGAATTTCTTTGGGTAAGCGGTCCTTTTCAAAGGACCCGATAACAAAAAGGTCTGCGGGTTTACGGCGGCTAGTAACATTAAGTAAGGCTGTTTTCATAATTTCCTCCGGTAGATTAGAAAGTGAATTATAGCACGATTTCGGCTAGAATAGGATCCTTCAATTTAGGAGCATATGACGTGGCGACAAAACCCAAAACGACGGGGACTCAAACCGTATTCTGGTGGATCATTTGGATCACCCTTACGATTGCGTCTTTTTTTATCGGTGCAGCATTCTGGACACCCATCATTGCCGATCACTTCGGATCGATTCGCGGTTCCAAGGCTGCCTTTGCTTGGGTTGCGGCAGTATTCGGAACCTGGCTGATTGTTTTGGTCCCGCTCATCATTGTCATGTACCAAAAGGTCGACAAGGCCTATGAGGACGTCCGTATACGCCGCGAAAACGCAGCCCTCGTCTTTCGTAGCATTAGCATCGACAAAGCAAAGAGATTACTGCCGGCCCAATTACGGGATAAGATTCGAGGGGTCCCGCCGTCCATCGAACGAGGTCATCTCGTCAATGTCGTGTTGAAAGACGGGCGGCAGATTCCGAATGTCTTCATTGCTGATTGCAAAGAAATTCTTGGGATTTACGACTATACGGAATATCCGTTTTCGGGAGATGAGATTCACGACATCGAGGTTGTGGACTTAGCCCACCCTCCCCAGTTTCGTCAATCTCAGTGGCTGCGGTTAGACGGAGTTTCGCTCGGATCTTCCTGAGTCTTTTGATTGCAAATGCTCTTCAGCGTCAGCGACGGGGCCTTTTCAATCCCTTCCGCATAATCAAACATGGGAATGGTATCCCAAGGACAATGTTTGGCGCAAAGAGCGCATCCGATACAGCGGTCGATGTCCACTTCCACGGTTTGCTGAAACTGCGCGAAGTCCGCACCGGGAACAATTTCGATGCAATCCACAGGACAAAAAACGATACACGCTTCGCACCCCGTACAGCCGTGCTGATCGATGACTGCCAACTGTCGGGGTTCGCGCTTTCGCTCGGGCTTCTTAGCAATTTGAGGGGGCCTTGCGCCCTTTCGTGCTGTATTCTCAGTCATGGGCTGAACATAATAACACAGAGCACCGCTGGGGTCTATTCCACGGTTACCGATTTGGCTAAATTGCGGGGCTGATCAACATCGCGTTTGTTGAAAACGGCAATCTTATAGGCAAAAAGCTGCAGCGGAAGAACTGTTAAAATTGGGCTAAAAACCTCTTCTGTCTTGGGGATGCAAAAGATCTCGTCGGCCAGTTTCTCCAGGCGTTTATCCCCCTCAGTCCCGATCGCAATAATCATCCCATCGCGGGCCCGGATCTCCTCAATATTGGAAAGCATCTTTTCATAAGTTCTTGAACGGGGGGCCATGCAAATCACCAATTGCTCGTGATCGATAAGCGCAATGGGCCCATGCTTCATCTCCCCTGCTGCGTAACCGTGAGCGTGGGCATACGTGATTTCCTTGAGCTTGAGGGCCCCTTCCAAGGCCGTTGGGAAATTGTAGCCACGGCCGATGTAGAGAAAATTTCGGCGATGATAATGCTGGCGCGCGCTCTTTTCAATAGCCGCTTCTTGTTTAAGAACCTTTCGAGCCGCCGCAGGCAGCTTTCGGAGCTCGGCAATCATTCGTTTAAGTTCTTTTTTCGTAATCGTTCCCTTCAACTGGGCGAGATAGAGCGTGAGAAAAGCCAGCGTCGCAAGCTGAGCGGTATAGGCCTTTGTCGAAGCCACGCCGATCTCCGGACCCGCATGCGTATAGACAACGGCATCTGATTCGCGCGCAATCGTACTGCCGACGACGTTGACCACAGCCAAGGTCATCGCGCCCTTTTGCTTCGCCTCACGCATCGCAGCAAGGGTATCTGCCGTTTCGCCCGATTGCGTTATCAAAATTACCAGGTCGTCTTTATTCAGAATAGGATCTTCGTATCGAAACTCGCTCGAAACGGTTGCCTCTGCGGGCAGACGAGCATATTTGCCCATCATGTAATTGCCCACCATCCCTGCATGATAAGCCGTGCCGCAACTGACCAGGTAGATGTTCTTAATGCGCTTGAGTTTTTTGTCCATACCGGGCGATAGGGTATCAAAGTAGACGTTCCCTCTTCGATTGAGCCGTTTCTGAATTGCCGCTGAAAGCACCTGCGGCTGCTCATGGATTTCTTTGATCATGAAATGCGGGTAGCCGCCCTTCTCTGCCTGTGAAATATCCCAGTCGATATGAACCGTAGCGCGCTTGACGGTCTTTCTCGTTTTCAGAGAACGGAGCACCACTTTATCGCGGCTAACCACCCCGTACTCATCGTCCTCCAAGTAAATAATACGACGGGTATATTCAAGGAGCGGCGTCACATCGCTGGCAATAAAGTTCTCTCCCTCACCGATTCCTAGACAAAGGGGGTTCGAGCGACGAAAGACGATCAGCTTTTCGGGTTCTTCGGCCGAGAGGACGACAAAAGCGAAAAAACCCTCAAGTCGCAAAACGGCTTTTCGGAAGGCCTCTTCGAGGCTGTGGTTCTTGTAATAATGTCCAATAAGATTGGCGGCGACTTCCGTATCCGTTTCCGAGTGGAACTTAACTCCCTTACGCTGCAGCTCCTTTTTGAGCACGGCATAGTTTTCGATAATGCCGTTGTGGACAAGCGCAATTCTGCCGGATGCATCTTGGTGGGGATGGGCGTTATCGCGCGAAGGAACACCGTGCGTGGCCCAGCGAGTATGCCCAATTCCGATGCGAGAATGAAGATCAAAACCTTGCAGTTGCTCCTTCAGACGCGCTAACTTCCCCTGCTCTTTAACGACGAAGAGGCTTTCCCGCTGACCGTTCAGGCAGGCAATTCCGGCCGAATCATACCCCCGGTATTCCAGGCGCTCGAGTCCGTTTACTAGGATAGGGATAGCGCTACGGCTCCCTATATAACCGACAATTCCACACATTCCAGTTCTTCCGTTTTTTTGAGATTAAAAGGCGGCCCACGTCGACGATTTCGACGTCTGAGGAAATTATACCCGCTGGATTATCGTTTTGACAGGCCATTTTAGATACATTAGTATAATCGCTTCGGCTACGATCACTAACAGAAGGGGCCCTTTGTGAGAGAACGACGCAAAAATTTTCTTATCAATAAACCGCATCAATTCCGGTTTATGGCCTATCTGACGCTCCCCCTTCTGGTAATCTGTTGTATTACAATGCTGGGTCTGTATTTCGGTGTTTGGGGCAGCGTCCTCGACGCGTTTTCCGATGAGCGCATCCGCAATGACCTGCTCTTAGCATCACGACTCACCGAATACGAGCAGGCCCGCCATCCGGTTCCCAATGAGATTTCCTCGTTATCATTTTTTCAGCAGGCAAAGCGCCTTAGCCAAAGACAGCGTGAGATTTTTAAAGAAATTCTTAATGACACCAACCGGAAGCTATTTCCCAAATTCGTACTGATTCTTTTCTTCATAGGCTGGGGCTCAATCTATGTTTCCCACAAAATTGCCGGGCCACTTTATCACTTCAATCGGGTTCTCTCCGAGATCGACAACGGCAATCTACGTGTCCGCGTCAATCTTCGCCAGGGTGACGAGGCCCGATTTTTAGGCGAACGCTTCAGCCAATCAATCGAGAAACTCGATTTAACCTTCTGCAGACTCAAAAATATCATCCGGGAAAACGAAGCCAGCCCGGAACACATGACTGCCCGCCTGAAGGAAGAACTTTCCAAAATCAAAACCAGTGATCATACGTAAACTTCTATGCTTTTGGCTTGTGCTCGCATGCGGCACGGCCAATCTATATGCCTTCACCCCCCAACCCAGTGATATCGCCCTGCTCGAGAAGATTGAGAAGGATAGTCTGAATTATTTCGTCCGGATGTCTGACAAGGTCTCCGGGTTGACTCGCGATTCTTCGAGACCGGGATCGCCGGCTTCAATTGCCGCAACCGGATTTGCTCTCGCCGCCATTGCGATTGGAGGTGCGCGCGGCTGGGTCCCCGAAGATTACGCCTACGAACAACTCCGCAAGACTCTAAAAAACCTCCTGACAAAGGCACAACACCGCAAAGGGTTTTTCTATCACTTTCTGGACGCTCGAAGCGGCAGGAGAGTATGGGAATCCGAGGCCTCTTCGATTGACACGGCATTACTGATCGCTGGGGCGCTTTTGGCGGGAGAATACTATCCGGGGACAGATGTTGAGCGCATGGCTCGCGCCTTATACGAGAGGGTGGATTGGAAGTGGATGATGAACAGCTCGGACCTTATTTGCATGGGTTGGAAGCCGGAATCAGGCTTTCTTCCCTACTATTGGGATCAGTACAGCGAACACCTGATTTTACAAGCACTCGCCATAGGATCACCGACCCACCCAGTCGCCCCAGAGACCTGGCAGTCGTGGCTTCGCAATCGTGATGACTATCGCGGGATCTCCGTCCTCTATTCTTTCTCGGGCAGTCTCTTTACGTATCAATACGCCCACGCCTTCATCGATTTCAAAGAACTCAATGATCGCAGCGTTAATTATTTTGAAAACTCCAAAGCGGCGACGATGGCCAACAGAAACTACTCCTTGGAGTCTCGTGCCCAATATCAATCTTATTCGGAAGCGTCGTGGGGGCTTTCCGCATCACTTGGTCCTGGCGGCTATAAGGCGTACGGTGCCAAACCCGGCCAAGGCCTGCACGACGGAACCGTCGCGCCTCATGCCGCGATTTCGTCAATCGTTTTTACCCCGGAAGAATCCATACGTGCCGCACGTTTCATGTATGACGAGCATGGCGAGAAACTCTATGGACATTTTGGATTTAAGGATGCCTTCAACCTTGACAAGCGATGGTGGGCGAGCGAATACCTCGGTATCGACCAGGGAATTACAGTGTTAATGCTTGAGAACTTTCTTCAGGATGGCATCTTGTGGCAGAAGTTCATGCGTCTCAGATCGATCCAGAAATGGATCAAACTCTGTAAGCTCGGCTAATTCCCGTTCTTGCGTACAAACTGAAATGTCAGGCGGGCGGCGGTTTCTTCGATCACTTGCGGCGTGACATAAGTGCCCCTACGAATTTGCTCCTTGATCTCGCGTACTCGCCCCAGGTTAGGTTCCGGCTGCGACGGGATGAGAAGCTGATACTTTTTGACCTCCCGCAAAAGCTCCTCGTCATGGCCGTTTTGGCTAATGGGCCTTTCGATACGGATCTTCCGGCCACTTTTCTTGGGTGAACGACTTGGAGTGCTCATATATTCCTTTCACGAGGGATAATAATCAACCTAAAATAAGAGCGCAGGGAATTCCCTAGTTGCCAATAAGGATATCGGCAGGCGGGCGGGATAACTTTACAAAAGGGGTGAAAACCCCCTTAAAATCAGGCCTCTAGACTGATCTCTCCGGCCTTTCTGGTCAAATGGGCTCGCAATCGGGTCACTACCTTGGTGTGAATTTGGCATACCCGAGACTCTGAGACATCCAGAATTTCACCTATTTCGCGCAGAGTGAGGTTCTCGTAGTAATAGAGAACGATCACCAGTTTTTCCTTCTCCGGAAGTTCGTCGATCGACTCGGCTAAAAGCTCTTTCACTTCATTCTGATGAACGTAGTTAAACTGGTTCGTAATCAACGAATCTTCGATGGTCTGTAAACGCGAGATTGGCTTGTTGCCGTCGTCGTTCTGCCAGACTTCATCAAGTGATAAAAAGCTGGTTGCGTTGAGATCACTGTAGATCGAATTGAGTTCTGCGATCGTGATTTTCAATCCGCCTGCCAATTCGTCGTCAGTGGCAACGCGACCATATTTCTCTTCAAGTTCTTTGCACTTCTTTTCTATCTCGCGGGCCTTTTTTCTTAACAGGCGCGGTGCCCAATCAAGTTTCCTGAGCTCGTCCATAATCGATCCCCTGATGCGTGAAACGGCATAGGTCTCAAATTTGTTACCCTGTGAGACATCGTATTTGTTGATGGCGTCGAAAAGCCCGAGGATACCATAACTGACAAGATCGTTAAATTCCACATTGGGAGGCAAACCGATCGCCACGCGGCCGGCAACATATTTCACCAGGTAGAGATACTTCTTCACAATCTCTTCGCGAAGAGCTGGACTCTTGACCCGTTTGTACTTCTTCCACATTTTGACTTCGTTGTCATTCATGGGGAGTCTCCTTCGTTTTAAGATGCACGTTTGACCTCATGGTTATTTTTTTTGTTGTTCTAGGATTTTTTTAATCTGGAGTAGTGTGTAGTTCTTGGATTGCAGAACCTTGATCTCTTCAAGGCGATCAAAGACATTCTCATCATAAAGCCGATGGCCGGAGACTGTTCGCCGAGCCTCTTGAATAAGGCCGGCAAGGGTATAGTTATGGATCGTTTGGCGGGAAAGCCCCGTATACTGCATAACCTCGCCTATCTTGTAGAGTTTTTCACGTTTCACGCTGGCTGCGCTCTCCGTAGGATTGGATGTCCTCGTAAAGCTCCTTCGCTTCGGTATCTTCCGGACTTAAAAGCAACACCTTCTCAACGGCAAGTCGGGCAGCACCCCATTTTTCTTCACTCACCCACAGATTCGCCTGTCGTTTGTAAACAGCAATACGATCCTGGATCTGACTCTCGTAGGCACGTTTGAGAATCTGCGTTTCGTCCCGGCCTCCTTCGTGGATAGACTGCTTAATGGAATCCACCAGGTGGGAAGCTTCAAGATTGGTAGGTTGATAAATGAAAACCTTTTCGGCTGCGGTGAGCGCCTGCTCCTGCTGCCCTAGCTCATAGAGCGCCTGAGCGCGCTCCACCCAACTGCGTGCCTCGGCGGAGCGCTCCTCGCGGGTCATCTCCTCGACAGGAGTCGATTCGAAAATTTCCTGCTGACGCGAAATCTCCTGCTCCAAGACTTGGGCCATGAGACGCTCGGCCTCCAGATTGCCCGGTTCGCGGTACAAAATCTGCTCGGCCATCTGCCTGGCCTGAAAGATCTCCCCGGCACGCAAGTAGCGCTGAGCATTTTCTACAGAGACCGTGGAAGTCGCTCCCTGGGAGAGGGTGCGGCAACCGGTCAAAAGCCCTATTAGCAGAAGTGTGAGTGTAGCGCTCATATTTACATAATGTAATTTATATTATGTAAACTACAATTTATAAAGACGGGCTCCCCTGGTCAACACTTTTTTCGGCTTATTTTTAGCAATCCCTAGCGATAGTGCCTTGTTCGGATCAGATCCCCAAGATGTAGTGTGGGGTGGGGGACAGATTTTTTAAGGCGCGGGGTAACTGCGACGATAATGTTAAGACGAGGAGGGCTCGGAATGACTTATGAAAGATTGTTCAATCTAAAATACAAGCAGGGTGTTTCGACCTATGAGCTTATCCAACGCTTCCCGAATGATGCTGAGCGGGTTCGTGAGGTTGCGCTGCTAGACGTGCCTGAGGCGACACTGAAAGAGATTATTCGGGATGAGAAGATTATTAGCCGGTTGATACGTTTAAAACGGCAACTTTTTGGCGGGCCGACAAAGCACTAAGACCGTGCGGGCTCTCTTAACCCTTAGAGCCGAAAACCCCCATCTTTCGAAACTTCTGATATCTCAATTCAGGCAGTTCCTTCCGAGGAACAGCCTGAAGTTCTTCCAATGCTTCATCAACCTTCTTGCGGATATTTTCAGCCGTCTGCGCGAAATCGCGATGGGCACCACCCAAGGGCTCCTGAATCACACCGTCGATGACGCCAAGCTCTACAAGATCCTCTCCGGTCAACTTTAATGCCTCCGCAGCATCTTGAGAACGAGCGGCGTCTTTCCAAAGAATCGCGGCGCATCCTTCCGGAGAGATTACGGAATAATAGGCATTCTGTAATACAAATACCCGGTCACCCACACCAATGCCGAGGGCTCCTCCGCTTCCACCCTCTCCGATCACGACAACAATCACGGGTACCGTCAGCTCTCCCATCTCGCGCAGATTATACGCGATCGCTTCAGACTGCCCACGTTCCTCAGCGCCGATCCCGGGATACGCTCCGGGAGTATCAACCAAACAAAGAATAGGCATCCCAAAACGGTCCGCCAAACGCATGACGCGTATCGCCTTGCGGTATCCTTCCGGATGGGCGCTGCCAAAACTGCGCCAGAGATTCTCTTTGGTGTCCCGCCCCTTTTGATGACCCACGACACAGACGGGAGTTTTTCCGCCCCATTTCGCAAAGCCGGCAACGATTGCGTGATCATCACTAAAGTGCCTATCACCGTGTAATTCGATAAAATCCTCGCAGAGGTAATTGACGTAATCCAGCGTGTAGGGGCGTAAGGGATGCCGCGCTACTTGGACGCGCTGCCAGGGCGTCAGATTATCGAATATGTCCTTGAGCGCCTTCTCAAGTTTCTTTTCCGCGCTCTTAATCTCACCTGAGAGATCAATGCCCTCATCCATTGAATCTCTGAGCTCGTTGATCTTCTTTTCGAGCTCCATGACAGGACGTTCAAAGGGCAAGCAGGCATCAAACAAACCGCGCGTTCCGAGGACTTTGGTCCTCTTCGGCGGCGCTGGGGCCTCCTCTTCCTTTTTCCTTTTTCGGTTCTTCTTAGCCATCGTCTTAATCCACCACCGTTACCTTTGTCTCCCGGGGCAAAAGATCATACAACTCTTCAACGTCGTTATTTAGCATACGCACACAACCGGCCGTCGCTTGCGTCCCAATGGATTCCGGAATGGTCGTTCCGTGAATACCATAGCCGGAGTAATCAAAGCCCATCCAGCGCGTTCCGAGAATATTGTCGGGGCTGTCCGGCGCAACAACAGCGCCTGAGCTGAACCACGTGGGGTTTACGAGTTTATTGACGATCTTAAATTCGCCTGTGGGTGTGCCGTTATTTTTTCCCGTGGCCACCCGGTAACGCTTCACCGGCTTTCCCGCAAAGTAGACGTAGAGGATATTTTCGGATTTATCGACGATCACGGAGAAAGCACCCGTGTGCACCTTTAATTTCATATTGGGGTAAATGGTGTCACTCGTCAGGCCGTTAGCCTTTTTAATCAATCCCACCGTTGTCTTATATTTTCTGGCAATGACGTATAGACTGTCACCCGGAGCGACCGTATGAAAAGCACTATCGGGGGTTTCTGTGCGGGAAAGCAGGAGCTGCCAGTTCAAATTCTCATAACGAGCACGCACCGCTTCAGCCCGTGTGGCCGGGAGATCGGGTTCTTGTAAAATGGACTCATAAATCTTCTGCGCTTCTAGGTATTCTCCCTTGGACTCCATATCGATGGCTCGCGTAAGAGGCGAAATCGTGGGCGCCACATCAACATTAGCAAAGGCGAACGGCATTACGGCTGCGAGAGCAGTAAATATCCAGATTAATTGCCGCATATCAGTAACCCCATGATAATCCCCAGAAATGCACCGGCAAAAACTTCTATCGGAGTGTGCCCTAGGAGTTCTTTAAGACGCGTTTCGGGAACCGCTCCCTTTTCATAGACATCATCGATCATCTTATTGAGAATTCTGGCTTGACGTCCCATGTTACGGCGTACCCCAGCGGCATCAAACATAGTAATAATGGTAAAAATAAAAACCATCAAGAATGGAATTGTCCAAACACCGTAATACAACCCCACGACCGTTGCCAGTGCTGCGACGGTCGCAGAATGCGAGCTCGGCATGCCGCCTGTGTCAAAGAGCCACCGAAAATTGAATTTCTTTTCGCGAACATACCCCCTCAATACTTTCGCTAACTGCGATACAAACCAGCTCAAAAAAACGGCGACAAACGCGCGTCCAGGTGGAAAAGTATGTTCTATGGGAAGCACGGTAATGTGGATGGGCTGCGAGGACCCATTGACTCCTTAGTAGAATTATGATTTAATATCATAAGTCTTTCGATAATTAATCAATAACTGGCCACTCGCTTGAATATCCTATGGCGGGAGGCATTATAAGGAGCAGCCCTTCAAAAAGCAAGGCCCATTTGACATGATAACTAGAGTACACAGCGCAGCTTATCTCGGAATTCAGTCCTATCCAGTGGAGATCGAAGTCGATGTCCAGGCCGGCCTCCCCCAGTTCACCGTCGTGGGCCTGCCGGATACCAGCATCCGGGAAAGTCGTGAGCGGGTGCGCTCAGCCATCAAGAACAGCGGATTTCGCTTCCCTCCCGAGAGAATTACCGTCAATCTGGCACCCGCCCATATCCGCAAGGAAGGGCCCGCCTTCGAGCTGCCCATTGCTCTGGGGATACTTGCCGCCACCGAGGTCATTTCCGCTGAGAAGCTGCGGGAGTTCGTCTTCTTGGGAGAGCTTGCTCTCGACGGAACCCTACGCCCCTTTAAAGGTGCGATGGCGATTGCCGAAGGCTTGCAGAACCAACTCCCTGCAATTTTTCCCGAGGCCAATGCTCGTGAAGCAGCGTTTTACGAAAAAGCGACGCTTTATGCGGCGAATAACCTTAAGGAAGTCATTGATTTTCTCCGCGGTGACATACGGCTCAGCCGGACAATGCCTCTTCGGCAATCCACCCCAGATTTAAAAAAGCACCACCCCATCGCCAATTTATCCGATATTAAAGGACAACGATTCGCTAAGCGCGCGTTAGAGATCGCGGCATCGGGTGGCCACAATCTCCTTTTTATCGGATCGCCGGGATCCGGAAAAACCATGCTGGCCCGACGACTCCCCGATATTCTGCCACCGTTACCTTTTGATCAGGCCTTGGAGGTAACCAAACTTTACAGCGTGGCCGGACTCTCGCGCAACAGAACAGGCATCACGCAGGATCGTCCTTTCCGAAGTCCTCACCATTCCATTTCTTCCGTTGCTATGGCAGGCGGAGGTACATGGCCTCTTCCGGGCGAGATTTCTCTGGCCCATGCAGGTGTCTTGTTTCTTGATGAATTTCCCGAATTTCGCCGCGATGTCGTAGAGACACTTCGCGCGCCCCTCGAAGAAGGCAGCATAACGATTTGCAGGGCCAAGGGCAACCTCACCTATCCGTGCCGCTTGATGCTGATCGCCGCAATGAACCCGTGCCCATGCGGTTACTTAACCGACCGTCGAAAGCCGTGCCGGTGTTCGTCGGTTCAGATTCAAAAGTACCAGGCCAAGATTTCAGGCCCCATCCTTGACCGCATCGATCTCCACGTCGAGGTTCCGGCTTTAACTTACGGCTCCCTCGCCAGCGAGGAGCCGGCTGAAAGCTCTGAAGTCGTCCGTCAGCGCGTCGAGGCATGCCGCCACATCCAGACAGCCCGCTACCCTGACCGTCAATTTAAGGTGAATGCCTTCATGCAGCCGCGGGAAATTAAGAAGTACGCCATGCCGGATTCAGAAGGAAGCAAGCTGATTGAAATGGCGATGAAAGAATTGAATCTTTCAGCTCGCGGCTATTACAAGATTCTCAAAGTGGCGAGGACGATTGCGGATATGACGGAAGAAGAAAATATTTCATCGGAGCACATCTCCGAGGCCATCGGTTATCGCACCCTCGACCGGCAGTGGTAATTGCTAAGTCAGGCAGACGAGTCGCTCCTGTTTTACCCACTGAGGGCTTAAGCTGCGGGTTTTTCGGGATGCGTTGCGGTGAGAATATCACCCTTGAGGATCGCTTCTGTCATTTTAACAAGATCACCGTCAAAGGGAATGGATTTTGCCAAACTTTGGCCTTCGAGAATGACCATGACATGTTTGTCCTCTTTATGGGTGCCAGGTGCATCGGCGGGTACAAAAACGACCAGGCATTTGGGGAGTGCCTTTTTGATTTTTTTGGAAAGCATCACGCCGTCAAACTCGGGCATAGCAATTTTATTGTAGATAAGATCAATCGACATGCTCTTAGCAAGCTCCACGGCATCCTTCGAGCTTTCGGCCCCTTCGACCACATAGCCGGCAGATTTGAGCTGGTCCTGCGTCGACGCAAGAGTCGCCTTTGTATCATCGATAACAAGTAGTGTGGCTTTGCCCATGTGTGTTGCGCCCTGGAAAGTGTGTAAGTCATTCTAAGTCCTATACAAAGGCTACACGATGACCTGCTTCGTTGTAAAGGGCAGAATCAGGCCGCTCGGATAGTCATACCATAATAGCGCCGGATGGCATCACTTAGATCTTCGGGGCAGGCAAGGACAAAGCAGACATTATCAATGTCGGTAGCCCGCTGAAGCAGGGCTTTTAACCAGAAATTGGAGGGGTTGGCGGTAGCGACGTAAAGGAGACCATTTCCGACTTCTAGGGGCATGATACGATGGGTAAGGATAAGCCACTTGGGGACTGCTTCTAAAGCCTTCGGCTCAATGAGTGAGCGCTCCAAATCAACGAAGGGTATATGATGCTGCATAGCAAGGGCGCGGTAGACATTCCGTCGGCTAACCACCTTACGCTCAACTAAGATCTCGCCAATCAGTCGTCTTGTTACCACTTGCAGCTTGAGGGCCTCCTCAAGCTGGTGCCATGTAATCCATTCCTTCTGGACCATTATTTCGCCAAGGCGCCAACGAGTCTCCTTAACACTTAGTACGGGGGCACTCATGAAACACACCTCACAGCGCTTATTAATCCCCTCTAATTCAAAGTCTGCCCGACACCTACTTCTTTTACAAGTTAAGAAAGACTTATCTTCTTTTTCTACAGCAGATTAGCTCTCAGACTCAACCGGAATACTAGTGATTTCAAGCTCATTGCAGGCAGGCTGCTAGCGTTCGATAGCGGAGTGACTCATTTTGACACAGGGACTATTTTGTGGCGATGATCATCCAAGATTTCGGACGAAGGATAATCCTCGGTAAAATTGAGAGTTGGTTGACTAACGCGCTCAGGCGGGAGTGCGCCTTCAACCAATACGCCAATTTCAGCTTCCAAGTCTGCGGGGCAGAGCGAAGCTCCTTGCGGTCAATATAACAATCTATGAAATTGAAAAAATGCAGCTGTACATTCTTAAACCCACCGTCATGGGCACCCTTCTTCCACTGAGGCAGTGTGTAAGCATTCTCATTGAAACCTTCATCGATCGCTTCTTGAAGCGCTTTTCCCGACTTATCTTCCAAAAGACCGAAAGCGCACTCGTGGATCGCTACCACCCGTCCGCCGGGTTTTAGTACGCGGCGAAATTCGCCAAAAAGCGGGCCCAGTTCCTTACAGTGGTGAATCACCGAGTGTGAAAAAATAAGATCGAACGTTTCGTCACCGAACGGCAGGTTGTTCATATCGCCGCTAACGCGCTCAAAATAACTGCCATCCTCTTCAAAATATAGGTCTGCCGCCATCAGATAATTCGTCACATCAAGGGCCACCACATCGCAACCGCGTTGTGCAAACCGCCAGGAACTCCAGCCGAAGCTTGCTCCGACCTCTAGGACTGATTCTCCTCCCTTAAGGTTCAGAAAATCAAGGGTCTTAAAGAAGCGCGTTGCGTTCCCCGCCTGATTGTCAAACCCCCCTCCCGGCTGAAAGTGCTGGCTGCCGTCTCCCTTTGGAAGCGAAATAAACAGATTTCGATTACGCTCCAGCGTCTCTCGAGTGATAGGGCACGGGTTTCCATGATCATCCTGAAAATAACTGAAGGACTCCGCGTGTTCTTTTTCGTGCTGCACTTCTTCGGCTAAATGATCACCGAGCGTATGCACGATACCGTCAACAATAGCATAGGTCTTTCCGCTGGATTTCGAGCGGATCTCACCCTGACGGATTTCGCGATCGTTTTCTACCGTCACCTTGAGCTCCCAATCCGTGGGGTTCGGTAACTTAATAATTAGTTCACGTTTCATGATATAAAGTCCTTCCTTTCATCATTCCAAGTAAAAGTGTTATGTCCCTTTGCCTTCCCCTCAACAACGGATACGACTAGATACGCGACTCCGGGATAAACGGGCTCACCCTCTGCTGTGGCTGCGCGCTTATCTTCGTCCGAAAAATAAGCGCCAACATTAATATGGGAGTGGTAGATCACACGAATTTCTTCGCCGCTCTCCCGAGCCTCTTTCTGAATCTCAAGAAGCTCTCTCGGATCAATAAAATAAGCTGCCTTGGCGTCTCTCTTGAAGATCTCGGGATCCTTCTGATGATAATCATCCTGAACATTCCTGCACGGCCTTAGCTTCGTCATGTTCCCGACCTGTGATTTGGGTCCAAGAATCATTCCACAGCATTCATTCGGATACTCTGCTTCTGCCTGCTGAATAATTTGTTTGAGAAAATTTTCCGAAACTTCTACCGTGCTCATAAGGCTGCCAGATGTGTGCTCAGGTATTTCTCTCCCCCATCCGCGAACATGAGAACCGCCATCCCCTCCCGAACACCTTCGAGGGCATGCAACGCCCCATAGAGAACACCACCGGCCGAAGGACTCACCAAAAGACCTTCTTTACGGACCAATTCAGTCGCCCAATAATAAGCGGGTTCTGTAGGGATCGTAATCTTACGGTCATACACGCTCGAATCATAAATCGGTACCGGGCTCGAGGAATCCATATTTTTCCACCCTTCGATTCCATGAAAAGCTTCCGGCTGTAGTGCGATCGTCTGAATCTCAGAATTCTTCTCTTTAAGAAATCTCGCCGTGCCCATCATGGTACCGCTCGTGCCCAATCCCGAAACAAAGTGCGTGATACGCCCTTGTGTATCTCGCCATATCTCAGGCCCGGTTGTTTCGTAATGGGCACGCCAGTTTTCAGGATTACTATACTGATCGGGATAAAAGTACTTTCTCGGTTCCCGCGCGGCTATTTCCGCAGCAACTTCCCTTGCGCCGTCTGACCCCTTCAGAGGGTCGGAGTAGGTAATCGCAGCACCGTAGGCGGTAACGATTTGTTTTCGTTCCGAACTTACATTTCCCGGCATGACGAGCTCCACGGAAAATCCCATCACCGCCCCTATCATCGCGTAGGCAATTCCCGTATTCCCCGAAGTGGAGTCGATCAGGGTCTGCCCGGGCTTAAATGCTCCGCTTTCCCGTCCCTTGCGGACCATAAAATAGGCTGGCCGATCCTTTACGGAACCGCCCGGGTTAAACCACTCGGCCTTCGCGTAGATTTCCAGTAAAGGAGAAACCTCTTGGGGCAAAGCTCTCCGCAAGCGAATCAGGGGTGTATTGCCGATCGAATCAAGCAGAGATGAGGTTTTTTGAACACCTGCGGGTATCGACATCCGAGAAATACGTCTCCTCATGGGAAATGACTCACAGGCGAGAGCCGAGTTCCCGGGATTTTTTAAATCAATCTTCGTGAGTAATACTTTTGATCTGACCGGAGCCCAGTTCAACGCGCACATACGGCCCCGGCGAAGAGGAATTCTGCCGGCCGACACGAATAAGGATATCGAGATTCGACGAATCGGCCCGCCACGCCGAATCCAGAGTTAATGCGGAATCCTTCGAATCGAGTGAGGCGATTTTCTTTCCCCGCCCGTTGGCATCACTTTCAATCACTTCGTAACGATAAACGTTGCCATCGCGCGGATGAAAACCCCGCTCCACCGCAAGGTCCTGAAAAACAAGCTGGCCTCCTTTTACATCAAAATGGTCCAAGGGATTAGCCTTATCGAACCAGTATTTACCGATAATATCACGACGTTCGATCAAAGTTTTAGCGATGTAATCGACGTCTTCGTCATTCGTCAACTCGCCCGCCTTAACCATCGCGCGGACATCATCATCTGAAAAAGACATGACGATTTTTGCGGCCCAGAAGGCATCGGCAAGACTCAGATCCTTAAAAGCAAAGTAAGGGAATTGAGTCTTGTATCGCCCGGGATCAAAATCAATATTGTTAAAATAGCCGATTGCCTCGGAAGGGTGTGGCCGTCCGCCGGCTTGGCGCCACTTACGCTGCCATGGCTTCTCCCACAGCCCCAGTGATAAAAAGGACTTGGACGATTCTCCGAAATCAAACATATGTTCATACCCGTACATCGGCGGTTTTGAGCCGGCCGCGCTCGCACCCAAAGCAGAGTTAAAATCGATCAGGTAGGGCGTCGCGGGGTCATCTTCGTTATTCCCCTGAAGCACATTCAAACTATTGCTCTCGCGGACATCGTAATTATTAAGCCAGGATGCAAACACGCAAACAGCCCGCATGGCTCGCATATCCTGCTGAGGAACATGTCCGCGCGGATTGTCTGCGTCGTAACCTTGAAAGGGAACGTTCCCAAAAATTTCGCCGCGTAGTATCTTGCTGGCAGATGCACGAAAACGGCCCTGTGCATCCTGCGGCAGGAAGAGCACAGACTCTTCAAGCTTTTCGGCTGTTAACGGCCTCTTGAACCCTGTGTCATCGTAAGCCCTCGCTCCGGGAGCAGGCTCAAGTTTTTCGGGTTTAAATGTCACGATCGTATACTGCGGTACGTTATAACCGATAGCATAGTAGAAGCGGCTGGCAATTACTTCCGCCGCAGTGGCAAGCTCAAAGTTAGAAACCGGATCAAACTTAAAGAGGTAGCGATCACCGCGCACATCCTGGACAAAGAATCCCGGATGAAGGCCCTCAAGCTTGCCGCTTGTGACCAGAAGCTTTCCGCTTGCATCAGGGCCCTCACTCTCGCGGTAGCCCCTTTCGAGTTCCGAAAGCGAGAACCGCTTTCGAGCGTGACGGTTTTGGAAAAAACGGGAGTCCGGTACCTCATCATAGACATTCACATCGCGCGCTCTTGCTTTTTTATTAAAAAGAGCTCGGTACAAACGCTCAAGGTGCAGAAAATTCGTACCTTCATAATAAAAGTTCTGGTCGAAACCGTCCCGAAGGAGCCCATGCTGTGCCTTCTTGCCATTTGCAGCTTGGGCAAAATGCGCCCCTAGTGCCGACGAGGCAAAAAATACTGCCAGAGTCAGAACGATTAACTTAGAACGGTGTTGCACTTTTGACATAAAAATTGGTCCCTTCGTCACCGTGATTCATTTCCACAGAAAAAAGAATATTATTCGCGAGACTTAGACGGAAACCCAAACCGTAAGATTCGCGAAAATCGCGCAGCTGCAAATCACTAAATTCTCCGAAGACCTGACCTTCATCCCATGACAGCAAGGCATCAATCTTGAAATCGTTATACTCCCATATGGTGTAGCGATATTCGACGTTGAGTAGCAGAATGCTCTCATCAAAGAAACGATTGAAGTCATATGCGCGCAGCGGGTGGCCCAGGCGCGGGTAAGTGCCATAGCCTCCCAGTTTTGCCATCTGATGGAACGGAACGATGCCATCATTGACTTCATCATTGTGTTCGGCGTAGGCATGCACGGCCAAGACTCGCCGTGGTGACCCCAAACTAAGATAGCGGCTGACTTCGGCTTGATACCTGAGATATCTTGCTCTAGAACTTTGCACTCCTTCCACGAAGCTCAGACCCAAACGCCCATAACCTCCCTCGGTTGACAGCGCCTTGAGATTCCTTGAATCTCGATCCCAGACGATTCCCACACTCACAAGATCATCACCGGTCAACCCGGGGATGGAGCCCGGAGCGAAAGTGCGGGGAATCACACCGCGCCCTCCGTCTTCACCGTCCTTAATATTGACGTTAACGTAACCGACTTTGAGATCTACCCCCATGAGCGGACTGAAATCATACCCGATATTGTAATCCACCTGCGTCCTCTCCATATTGTAAGAAGAGCCCTCGCCGCGGCTTGTATCAGGCCCAATCCCATAGAAGTGTTCCTCGGGTCTATCGTCATATTGAAAAGAAGCAGAGGTGTGAAGCCCATCTCCGGCAATGCGCTGAAGTCCGATTTCCGTTCCGACATCGAAGACCACGTCATGCGCCCAATAGACCTTGCCCTTGGCGATCAGATCGGGATAGTCCCCTTTCTTGTGCACCAGGCGAACCATATCGACATCGACACCTGCTCCGAGCCGCCCAAGGCTCACCCGCGGTGTAATACCTTGAGCATCGAGGAGATCATAACCCCATTGCATTTTCTTAGGAACATGGTATTCATCCAGTGCGACCAGAATCTTATCGATTGGCCACCGCAGAATCTCAAAGGGGTACACCAAAAAATGCTTGCCGGCATTTTCTACTCTGGAGTCTTCACGGATCTCGGGGAAATTCTGAGCATACGGATCATAGCTCAGTTCCTGTGCCAATACTGCCCCGGGCAGTAGAATGAGGGCAAAAATTAAAAAAATACTAACTCTGTGTTTCAAGCGGTTCTATGCTCCCTTAACCAGGTAATCATTTCAAGTGATCGCTGCCGCGACGGATCCTGCCGCAATGAAGGGAATTATAGGGAGACTTTTAAGTATGATCAAGGAAGTATTCTATAGTCCCTTTCTTGCGTTTCTCCGGCTTACCTCACACATTTTTGGAATCCGAGGGAGAAATCGAGAATCTCTCAAGTTGTTTCAGCTCCGGCCACCGCTCAGCCAGGGCCAACTCATCAATCAGAAACTGGCTAATCAACGAAAACCAGCGGTCCCCGGACACTACAAAGCTTTTCAAGATATCAACGACTTCTTCTTCACGTACCTGAATGACATCCGTGCCATCGAGCACCCGCTGTATCATGATGGCAAGATCAGGTCCGAGGGTATTGGACAAGAGCTCTAAGGCATGGACATGTGTCGGGTCCGACTTATCGTGGTCTATGAGCCGCTGGTGGATCATTTGCATAAGTTCGTGGGGATACAATAAGCTCAGGTAGTGAAAAATACGCTCGATATTTTCGTCGCGGATTGCCGTCAGAGCCACCCCAAGATAATCCTCGCCTTTGGTTTTCTTAACACCTTGATTATAGAAAGCACTCACTTGCTGGATACGCTTATGAATGGCCGTCTCCCGCCCTATCTCACTTTTGGCTACAATACGGTTGATCTCAAGACTTGGCCTCTGATTATGAAGCCGCACCAAGGCCTTTGCCATGACAAATCGAAAAGCGTGATCTTGCGTCGCCGCCAATGTGTGTAAGAGAAGATCCACCGTTTCCTGGCGAGGGAGATGTTCAAGGACACGGATCGCGCGGCGTTTGGCATCTAGCGACGGGGCATCCTCTCGTATGGTCTCGGCGAGTTTCATGAGAATCGTCTCGGGTGATTGCGCCACATAATCTTTAACGGATTTTGGTTGATCGGAACCGCGCTCGGCACCCAACCCCATCAAGTTATTGAGAAACTCCAAATCACGCGAATCCAGGGCCTTGGCATCTTCGGCTTCTTCAATTTTATCGAAAGCCTCTTGCTGCGCCATCTGATCTACAATCTTGCGCGCCGTTTTAACATCTCGAGCCGAACGCCCATAAGCTACGAAATAAGCGGTCGCTGCCAGTTTACGCGCATAAGTCGAACGGTGATTCATAAAAGACTTTGCCTCTTCAAAACTTTTCTCGTCATGAAGAAAGCTGAGGACATCGGTGGCACGTTTGGTTTCTACCGTCTTTGCATACTGGGTTTTGCTTAGAAGATTCTTGCGCAAAAGCTTTGAATAGGCGTGTCGCATCATCCACGCAATCCAAAACCACAGCGGAATCAGTGTCAGGGCAAGCAATCCCAATTTTTCTACCGGGAGATTCAGGAGCGGGGCCATAAATGCAATATAAATACCCGCGAAGGCCTTCGCGCCGCGGTACCCCAGCATATCAATAACGGGCTTGATCCTGCGGCGTATATCCCCGGCAATCGGTAGATACAAGACCTCTTTGCTGGCCTGCTGCACCGAATAATTGACGCTGCCATCATACATCTTGAGACAGATGCCGACTGCCAGAACCGGATAGAGAAAACTGGCGAAAGAGAGAAAAACGAGTCCTACGGGTAATATCCAGATGGATATTCCCACCCCGAGATACCTTAGCGCAAGGCTTGTCACCACAATCTGCATGATAAAGGAGAGCATGTTCAGCCAGCCGTAAAACCCCCCGTAAAAGGCCGTCATGGCATCTTTGCCGCTCACGGACATCTCGACGAGGCCGCCGAATTGATTGTCGATGATCGTCGCTACCATCTTCGCCATAATCACGATAGCGCACAGCATTACCAAATACGAAGATCCCTTAAAAATTTGAAATACAGAGCCCTGGTCTTGCTCCTTCGTTTCCCGCTCTTTGATTGTCGCTTTCGACTCCGTTTCGTTCTCACCGTGGTGCCCCAACCTCCACAGAAGGGCCACAACCACCATGCACAAGCCCACGATTCCTGCGGAAACCAACAGCAAGTTTTCGGTCCCCACCGTCCGCACCGCATGGCTCGTTAGGAAACCCCCCAAAATTCCGCCGATCGAGCCCCCGCTAATAATCAGGCCGAAAAGACGCCTGGCCTCATTCGCATTAAAAAGGTCATTCGCCAAAGTCCAAAAAATGGTTGTCAATGTTATGGAAAACGATGCCTGCCAAAGATAGAACACGGCCGACAGGTAAGGCACGTTCGCCGCAAAGAGAACCCGAAACAGCAGAAGGTTTGTGATGAAAAATCCCAGAAGCCCAAAATAAAAGAACCGCCTCGACGCTCGTTTGGCGAACTCCACGTAAAGACTCACCACAAGGATTAAAAAAACACCTTCCCCGATGTTAATAAAGCGCATATTGTCAGCGCCAAATTCGGTGAGAAAGAGGGATTTTTGAACGGGCTTAAGAACGTAAATGACCCCGACCGTCAGGGAGAAGTACAAGAACATGAGCAGGGTCTTCGTGCGCTCCCCTGCACGAATTTCCACAAACGGCTTGGTAACGAAAGTCAGGGAACGAACAAGAAAACTCTTCACCGAATTCCCGCCCCGGCATCAAAGGCGTCTTGAATCAATCTGATCTCAGGCTCCCCTTCTTCTCGGAAAGAGACCGCAACAACATCAAAGGCGACGGAACAATCTGTCGTTTTTGTGGCTTTCAGATACCACTGCGCCAATTGAATTAATTTTCTCTGCTTGAGTCTGTGCACGGCTTCCTCGGGACGCCCGAATCGGTCGCCTCGTCGCGTCTTAATCTCCACAAAGGCGAGAAAACCCCGTCGCGTCGCAACCACATCAATTTCACCCATCCGACAGCGATAGTTGCGGGCTTCGATCGAGTACCCGTTTCGGGTCAAAAAAGCGCAGGCAATCTCTTCACCTCGGCGGCCGAGAGAAAGATGAGTTTCCTTTTCAGATACGGATACGGTCATGATTCGCTTTCTACAAAAGCCTGCGCACAGGCCCAAAAGTTTTGCGGTGCACCGGTGAAGGACCATTACGGCCTAAGCATTTCAAGTGATGCCGGGTCGGGTACCCCTTATGAGTCTTAAATCCGTATTCCGGGTATAGCTCGTCAAGATGAACCATCCACGCATCCCGAAAAACCTTCGCCACAATCGAAGCGGCCGCGACACTGGCTGACTTTTGATCTCCCTTCACGACTGCTTTCTGCGGCACGGGTAAATCTAACGTCATTGTCCCATCCACGAGAATATATTCGGGACTTCGAGACAAACTCATTACAGCCCGCTTCATCGCGAGTCGAGTGGCCTGATATATATTAATCTCTTCGATCAGCTGTTCGCTAACCACACCCACACCGACCAGGGCGTGCTGAGTAATTTCTGCAAAAAGGGCCTCGCGTAAGCGAGGCCTTAACTTCTTAGAATCATTAAGTTTACACAAGGGGGATCTTCGGAGAAAGATAACCGCTGCAGCGACCACAGGACCCGCAAGCGGGCCTCGTCCTGCCTCATCGATCCCCGCCAGCTGCTTCTGACCGATGTTCGCGGCCTCCTCATCGAAGGCGAAGAGACGCTCGGTTGAGTTGATCTCCAAAATTGACTCCGGCACCCTCCCCTCCCGCGCATGAAAATGTTACAAGCGATATTTCTTTTTCCTCAAACTATAAAGCTTAGCGCGATGCGCCTTGCCTTTGTGGCTGACGGTGACTTTCTCAACCGTCGGAGAATAGACCGGGAATACTTTCTCCACGACATCCCCGTGCGTTTCTTTAAGGACCGTAAAACTAGCGCTCACGCCACTGCCACGCCTACGGATGCAGACCCCCTCGAAGACTTGAATGCGTGTCTTTTCTCCTTCTTTGACACGCAGATGAATCTTCAGGGTGTCGCCAACGCGAAACACGGGTAATTTTTTTAACTCTGTCCTTTTGTCAAATATATCTGTCGCTTTCATTTTCCTCTCCTCTTGCGAAGCGTTTGCGGACCACGCGAAGCGTGCGTGCCAAAATCATCTAACTTCAGCAGTAAATCAGGCCTTCGGGTACGCGTCATTTCCTCCATCATATGATTACGCCAATTTTGGACCTGTCCGTGATTGCCCGAGACAAGCACCTCGGGCACTTTCCATCCTCTATAACTTCGAGGTCTTGTGTATTGTGGATATTCGAGATATCCGGATTCAAAGCTTTCATGCGTTAGTGACTCTGCGTTCCCTAAAACGCCGGGAATAAGCCTTACAACGGCTTCGATCATGCACAGAGCCGGTGCCTCCCCGCCCATCGTAACAAAATCTCCGACGGAGATTTCCTGATCTACCAGGTGCTCGCGAACTCGGTAGTCGACCCCCTCATAGTGGCCCGCAATAAACAGAAGATGCTCCTTGCACGCAAGCTTTCTGGTCCTTTCTTGTGTGACGGGCTGGCCGCAAGCATCAAGCAATATGACCCACGGACTACCTCCGATATCTTCGACACACTCGAAGATCGGTTCCGGTTTCATAACCATACCGGCTCCGCCGCCGAAAGGCTTGTCATCGGCGGTCTTGTGCTTATCGTGCGTATAGCCCCGCAGATCATGCACGCGAATCTCAACCTTGCGCTTCTGTTGCGCCTTATGTAAAAGCGATGCCCCCAGCGGTCCCGAGAAAAAATCGGGAAACAGCGTGAGGATATCAATCTTCATCCCCATGGCAGTAACCTCAAATGCGGTTAAGCGGCAGCCGCTTTGGATTTTCTCTTGAGACGCTTGATTAAGCTATCAACCGTGGGCGAAAGCCGCGCCCCTTCCTTCAGCCAGTAATCAAGACGATCTTGCTTAAAAAAGATCTTCTCGTCGGCGGGAAGCGGATCATAGTGTCCGATCTCTTCAATGAAACGGCCATCACGCGGTGAACGCGAGTCCGCTACAACGACACGCCACTGTTTACGACTTTTAGTTCCAGTTTGCTTCAATCGAATAGTAACCAAAATCTTATCCTCCTTTTTTCCTTATCCTACAGCCTCGAGCTCCAACGCCATACTGCTATCAGATTTTTGCTCAGGCACTTGTTCCTTTTGGCGGCTGATGGCAGCCCCCAATTGAGAAAGCTTTTCTTCGATACGCTCATACCCACGATCCAAGTGATAGACACGGTGAATCTCAGTCGACCCTTCGGCGACCAATCCGGCGATTACAAGCGCTGCCGAGGCGCGCAGGTCTGAGGCCATCACGGGTGCACCGCTCAGGCGTTTGACGCCCTGCACGATAGCGCTAGGCCCCTCCAGAAAAATGCGCGAGCCCATGCGGTTCAATTCGCTGACATGCATGTATCGATCCGGATAAATCTTTTCCGTAATGACACTAATACCCGGAGTAATGGTCATAAGAGCCATCATCTGAGCCTGCAGATCCGTCGGAAACCCCGGATAGGGGAGCGTCGTCACATTGACGGGTTGCAATCTGCCCGTGCGCCTGACTCGTATACTGCTCTTGCCGCGATCAACGCGGGCGCCGGCCTGACGTAACTTATCGATAACCACGTTCTGGTGATTCGGATCCGCTTTCTTAACTAACACATCTCCGCCTGTCATTGCTGCCGCAAAGAGATAGGTGCCAACCTCAACCCGGTCGGCAATAATCGCTGTCTTCGCACCGTGCAGCTTGTTAACCCCTTCGATTTCTATCCTTTTCGATCCGACCCCCTGAATCTTTGCACCCATCCTGATGAGAAAACAGGCCAGATCCACAATCTCCGGCTCACAAGCCGCATCCTCGATTGTCGTTTGGCCCCGAGCCAAAGTTGCCGCCATCATAACATTAGCCGTGGCCAGCACTGAAGAACCGAACGCCCCGCCCAGATAAATGTCATTTCCTCGAAGCCGCTTATGCATTCGCGCATGAACATATCCATGCCGTATCTCAGTACTCGCGCCAAGGGCTTCGAGGCCTTTCAAATGCAAGTCAATCGGCCGCGGACCAATGACACAACCACCCGGCAACGAGACTTCCGCGTTTCCCACGCGAGCGAGCAACGGGCCCAATACGCAAACAGACGCACGCATCGTACTTACAAGTTCATAGGGCGCTACCGGAACCAACGTATTACCAGGTGTGATCGTCACCGTCCCGTCCCGGTACTCCCCCTTCGCCCCCAAGGAATTCAGCAAATCAAGCATAGTGCGAATGTCTTTGAGGTTCGGGACATTCTCGATGATCGATTCTTGATCCGTTAGCAAGGCCGCTGCCATCATCGGAAGTGCAGCATTCTTGGCCCCAGAGACTTCAACTTCACCTCTGAGCTTTCGTCCTCCCGTAACAATAATTTTGTCCATAGTCTCCGGCTACACTCCGCGCTTGCGTGCGCTAACAACCCTTTCAACGCCCCGGAGATCTTTGAAGCTCCGAAGATCCTCAAACCCACGACTTAAAAGCTGGATAACGGGCGCACTCTGCTCAAAACCCACTTCTAAAAACAACCGGCCCCCAGTCTTTAAAACATCCGGGGCCTTCTTCGCAATACGACGGTAACAATGAAGGCCGTCTATGCCCCCATCCAGAGCGACGTATGGCTCATAAAAAAGTTCTGCGGAAAGCCTGTTCCAATCGCCGTCCGCTATGTACGGCGGATTTGAAACAATCGCATCCCACCTTGCGCCGTTAAGTCCTGAAAATAAATCGGCCTGTATTAACCGACCGCGGCGCTGCAGATTATAACGACTTAGGTTCTCTCCCGTAATACGCAGAGCTTCGCGAGAAATGTCTAAAAACGTCGCCTCGGCGTTCGTATAATGTCTGAGCAAAGCAATTCCTACGGCTCCGGACCCCGACCCCAGATCAAGAAATGAAAACGAGTCGTTTTTATCAAATCCTGACACTGCAAGAAATTGCTCGACCAAAATCTCGGTCTCGGGCCGTGGGACCAGACACTCCGGACCCACCTTCAGGGTTTCATTATAAAAATCAGCCGTGCCAATCAAATAGGCCAGGGGCTCCCCCAACCTACGGCGGCGAATCAAACCGGCATATTGCTCCGCTACGGGTGCCGCCACAGGGCCCGCTGACCTTAGGTACAGGCTGGCGCGGTCCGCGCCCAATAAATTCCCCAAAAGATACTCGGCGTTGCGACGCGCCTCTTCGGCGACTAGGCAAGCCAATTCTCGCCGTCCCCAGGCCAGTAACTCGTGAACCGTCATGTCTGCAACAGCTGTCATCATAATTGATAGACACTATAAAATAATATAATAAAACAACTTACGGACTTTTTCGGGAGGGCTGGTGATGAGTCGCATTAAGCAGCATCTGTCAGCTTGCGAGCCCTCTCGTCCTGCTCAAGGGCCTGGACGACTTCGTCTAAATAGCCGTTTAAAATATCATCCAGGCTATGCAAAGTCAAACCGATTCGATGATCCGTAACCCGTTGATCTGGAAAGTTATACGTACGAATTTTTCCCGATCTGTCTCCGCTCCCCACCTGCTCTTTACGTTCCCGCGCCTTTTTATCATGATGAGCCTGCCGCTGAGCTTCAAAGATGCGGGCCCGCAACACGCGCATGGCCTTGGCTTTGTTTTTGTGCTGGGAACGTTCATCCTGACAGCTAACGACAACGCCTGTCGGGAAATGCGTTATGCGGACCGCCGATTCTGTTTTGTTAACATGCTGTCCGCCAGCCCCGGAAGCCCGAAAGACGTCGATCCTTAAATCTTTCGGATCGATTTCTACGTCCGTCTCGTCAGCTTCAAGCAAGACCGCAACGGTTACGGCTGATGTGTGAATGCGACCGTTGGACTCCGTTTGAGGAACACGCTGGACCCGATGAATTCCGCTTTCATATTTGAAAGCGGAATAAGCGTCTTTTCCCGAAACACCAAAAGCAATTTCTTTGACTCCGCCCATCCCGGTAAGACTCGACGACATAATTTCAACCTTTAAACCGTGAGACTCGGCATACTTAGAATACATCCGGAACAAATCCGCTCCAAACAGCGCGGCTTCGTCTCCCCCCGTACCGGCGCGAATCTCAACAATCACATCACGGTTAGCATTGGGGTCCGAACCCTTTAGGAGGAGTCTCTCCAACTCACCCACCAACCCCTTGCGCCGAGTTTCAAGCATCTGTTTTTCTTCCTTATAGAGGGCCTTCATATCTGCATCCGCATCCTTGTCTTCGGCCGAACGTCCGATTTCCTCAGCTTCCCGGTTAACTTTGCTGTACTCGCGAAAGGCCTCGACGATAGGACGCAAACCAGAAAGCTCCTTGACCAACTTCTGGTACGTCGTTTGATCCTTCTGCGCAGACGGATCACTAAGGAGATGCTCAATCTCCTCGAGCCGCGCCGCCGCCTTCTTTAGTCGTTCCAGAAAAATCATTCGGTTACGATTTAGGTTTTTCCGGTTTGGGCAAATCTTTCTTGTCCGCAGACTTCGACTCCGCGACAGCTTTTTTCAATAAAGCTTTAATCGACGGCCCTTGCGGCTTTTGCTTTTTCTGCGACCCGAGAACGACCTTTCCGCCAAACTTTTTATTCAAACGATCGATACGGCCCGCGGTATCTAAAAGCTTTTGCTTCCCCGTAAAAAACGGGTGGCAGGATGAGCAGACGTCAATCTGGATCGGCCCCTCGATCGTACTCCGCGTCTCGAACGTAGCCCCGCAAGTACACCGAACCGTGACGACATCGTATTTTGGATGTATCTCTTGTTTCATTTTCTCTTCTCCTCTCAAGAATTTATAAAGAAAGGGGCACAAAAAATTGTGCCCCTGTAACTCGTACGGATATCGCTAAGAGTTAACTTTACTCATACTGAGCAGAAACTCCGCATTACTCTTCGTCTTACGCAGACGGTCAACCAAGAGCTCCATCGCCTCAGCGGGGTTCAGCTCATTCAAGAGCTTCCTCAGCAGCCAAACGCGCTGCAATTCATCAGGATGCATCAGCATGTCTTCTTTCCTGGTATTAGATTTCTTAACGTCAATAGCAGGGTAAATACGCTTCTGGAAGAGATTGCGATCCAACTGCAGCTCTAAGTTACCCGTCCCTTTAAACTCTTCAAAAATAACATCGTCCATGCGCGATCCGGTATCAATCAAAGCGGTCGCAACGATGGTGAGACTTCCGCCTTCCTCAATGTTGCGGGCCGCACCAAAAAAGCGTTTCGGCTTGTGCAGCGCGTTAGAATCCACACCGCCGGAAAGAATCTTTCCTGAGTGCGGGACGACGGTATTATACGCACGCGCCAAGCGCGTGATACTGTCGAGCAAAATGATAACATCTCGCTTATGTTCGACGAGCCGCTTGGCTTTCTCCAGAACGATCTCGGCGACCTGAACGTGCCTCTCGGCGGGTTCATCGAAAGTCGAAGCGATCACCTCTCCGCGAACACAACGCTGCATGTCGGTTACTTCTTCGGGACGCTCGTCGATCAATAACACGATCAGATACACTTCCGGATTATTCGCCATGATACTGTTGGCAATTTTCTGGAGAAGGATTGTTTTACCGCTGTAAGGCGGCGCCACAATCATGGCACGCTGGCCATAACCGATCGGTGTCAAAAGATCCATAACGCGCGCGGAAACCTCCTCGGGAGTGGTTTCCAAGATAATCCGCTTATCCGGATAAATCGGCGTCAGGTTATCAAAGGGGATCTTGTCACGCATTCCTTCCGGATCCTCAAAATTGACAAGCTCCACTTTGAGAAGCGCGAAATACCGCTCTCCCTCTTTGGGAGGGCGAATCTGTCCGCTCACATTGTCGCCCGTGCGCAGATTAAAGCGACGGATCTGACTTGGGCTGACATAAATATCGTCCGGTGACGGCAAATAATTATAATTCGGCGATCTCAAGAAGCCGAACCCGTCTTCCAGGATTTCCAGAACACCCTCACCGAACATCAATCCGGATTGCTCTGCCTGGCCCTGTAGAATTTTGAAGATCAGGTCCTGTTTCTTGACGCCCGTCACGGAGGTCACTTTTACCTTCTTCGCGACTTCGTGCAGCTCGCTGATCTTCATTTTCTTCAGCTGACCGACATCGAGCTTATCCCCCGATTTGCCCGGTGGCCTGTCGAGGCCCTGATCGGTATCCGGACGATCCGAACCAACCCTTGGGGGTTGGGCCATCGGTTGCTGTGGACGCCCTCCCGAGTTATGCCGCCTGTGAGGACCTGAATTGTCGCCCCTTTTTGGATTATGTGTTTTTTCTCTTACCATTGTAATTACGCTGCTCCTTTCGGCGACAGCTTGAGATCTTTCCAGATCTCTTCGACCTGACGCCTGGTTTCTTCTAAAGTTCCGGAGTTGTTCACAACTTTATCAGTCCGTTTTAGTTTTTCTTCCAAAGACATTTGCACTTTCGACCTGCGCCGAAACTCACCGCGCGAAATCCCGCGTTTCTTCAAACGCGTCAACACCGCTTCTTCATCGGTTTTCACCACAACCGAATGGTGACAGTGAAGATGAAACCCCGTTTCAAACAGCAGCGGTATCTCCAGCACGATCACCGAAGCATCGGTTTGCCCAATCTCCTCGGCAATCCTTTCGAACACATAAGGGTGGATAAGTCCTTCTAACTCCTTCCGCTTCTTATCATCGCGAAAAATGACAGCCGCGATCTTGTCCCGGTTCAGCGCTTTATCTTCCCGCGCTTCGGGGATAAGCGCGCCGATCTTGTCGAACACCGGGCTTTCTCTGCGCAAAGCCTCATGCGAAAGACCGTCGGCATCGATCGTGCACGCCCCCATCTCGGCAAAAATCTCGGCAATTGAACTCTTGCCTGCCGCATACCCGCCAGTCAAACCGATCACCACTTTTCGGGGTTCTCCGTTGCCTAATTTTTGTACCACGACTCACCGCAAAAAACATCGACCTTGAGTGGAACCTTCAGCTCGTAGACCCCTTGCATCTCTTCGCGCACAAGCATTTCGAGTTTTTCTCTTTCTGCCGGGGGCACATCAAAGACAAGTTCGTCGTGGACCTGAATGGTCATGAGGCTCTCGAGAGCTTCTTTTTCAAGTCGATCTTGAATGGCGATCATTGCCAATTTAACAAGATCGGCCGCCGTGCCTTGAATCGGCGCGTTGATCGCAGCGCGCTCGGCAAACTGACGAATCTGCATATTCCGCACATTAATTTCCGGGAAATACGCGCGGCGCCCGAGCAACGTGGTCAAATAGCCTTGCTCTCTAGCCTTTTCTTTTTGCGCCTCGAGAAAATCGCGCACCTGGGCGTACCGATTAAAATAATTTTCAATAAAACCATCGGCCTCCGAAATCGAAATCTTCAGATCCTGCGACAGACCGTAAGCGGTCTTTCCATAAATAATGCTGAAGTTGATTGTCTTGGCGACATTCCGCATTTCACGCGTCACTTCCTCTTCGGGAATACCGTACAACAAAGTCGCCGTAAAACGGTGCACATCCCGATCTTCGTTGAAGGCTTTCGTTAAATTTTTATCTCCCGAAAAGTGGGCGAGAATCCTAAGCTCGACCTGCGAATAGTCGGCCGCAAGGAGCTGACCGGCCTTTTTCCCGAATGAACGCGGCACAAAGGCCTTACGGACAAGCCGTCCGGTTTCCGTCTTGATCGGGATATTCTGAAGGTTGGGGTCCGAACTCGAAAGACGCCCTGTTGCCGTTGTCGTCTGATGAAAAGAAGTGTGAATTCGCTTCGTCTCGGGATTCAGCATCGCCGGCAAAGCTTCCAAATAAGTCGATCTCAGCTTCGCATTTTCCCGGTAATCGAGAACCTTGCGAGGTAGCTCATAATCGGCAGCTAGTTTCTCGAGCACGCTAACATCGGTAGAATAGCCGGTCTTGGTTCGCTTAATTATAGGGAGCTGCATTTTGACAAAGAGAATTTCGGCGAGCTGTTTGGTGGAGTTTATGTTGAATTCATCCCCCGCCTCACTCCAGATCTCCCGGGTCAGGCGTTCGAGTTCTCCTAGCGCATCATCGGAAAGTTTTTTCAAAAACTTGAGGTCCAGACATACGCCGTTGATTTCCATCTTTGCCAGGACCATCGCTAAAGGCATTTCAACATTGCGGAACAACTCCGATAGAGCATTTTGCTCAAGCCTCTTGCTCAAGAGCGGCACGAGCCGAAAAACACAATCAGCATCCTCGCAGGCATACGTCGAAATGATTTCGAGCGGCACTTCAGCCATCGTAATCTGCTTCTTCCCCGTCCCGATAAGAGAAGCCGTCGGAATCTTTTTGATATTCAGGTATTCGAGCGAGATATCATCCAAGTTGTGATTCAGCTTGAGCGGGTTAATGAGGTAGCTGGCGATCATGGTATCAAATGCGATTCCATTCAGTTCAACGCCATGGCGCCTAAGCACTATCCAGTCATACTTGATATTCTGCCCGTACTTCTTGTGTTCACTGCTTTCCAAATTTACTCTGAGCTTTTCAAGCACTTCGTCCACGTTGATGCCTTCGGCTCCGTGATGAGTCGATGAAACCGGGATGTAAGTCGCATGAAGCGGCTTCCACGAAAAGCTAAGCCCCACCAGGTGTGCGCGCATCGGATCGCTGTCGGTGGTTTCCGTATCAAAGCTGTAAGCCGGAACCTTTGCGAGTTCCCGGGCAAAGGCCTCCAGTTCCTTTTGGGTGGTGATCGTAGTGTAGGCTCGGCCCTTTTCCTCTTCTGCACCCGAAGAGACAACTTCCTTGAGCATTCCGCGAAACTCATAGCGCTTCAGCAGATCTGTGAGCTTTTCTTCATCGGGCGGATCGATAGTCATCTTTCCCCACTCGAAATCCACCTTTACATCGGTATCGATGGTGACAAGCTCCTTGGAACGCTCGGCATCTTCTTTGTGGTCTGCGAGCAATGTCCTTTGTGACTTTGACTTTATCTTGTCCAGGTTGCGATAGAGGTTTTCGACCGAACCGAACTGCTGAATGAGCTTGACTGCCGTCTTCTCTCCGATCCCCCTTACTCCGGGAATATTGTCGGAGGTATCTCCCATCAGGGTCATGATATCAATCACTTGATCCGGCCCAAGACCGCCATAGCGTTTGCGCACGGCATCCGCATCAAAAATGACGTCATTCTTGTTCGGATTCAAGATTTTGACCCTATCATTAACCAATTGCATCGCATCCTTGTCGCCGGTAACTAAGTAAACGTCAAACCCCTCTTTAGCGCCCTTTGCCGCCAGGGTTCCCATGACGTCGTCCGCCTCAAAACCGGCCATTTCGTAAAGCGCATACCTATGCGCGCGGCAGAACTCTTTGATCGGCTCTATCTGATCCGCCAAATCATCGGGCATGGGCTTTCGGTGCGCCTTGTAGTCCTCATACATTTCGTGCCGGAAAGTCGGCTCCTTGCGGTCAAAACAGATCGCAAAGTAATCCGGATCATGGTCAGCCACTAACTTGCGCATCATGGTGATAAAACCGTAAATCGCATTCGTCGGCTCGCCCTGTGAGTTGGACAAAGACTTTATGGCAAAATAGGCCCGGTAGCAAAAGGACATGCCGTCGATTAAGAAGAGCTTGGGTCTCGCGACTTTTGTCATTTCAGATTTAGGTGTTTTCATGGAATCCACGGAAGCCACAGTTAGTTCACTCTCCTCGGGAAGCAACCTTCCATCGCTAGCGCTGAGACAAACCCCCTAGCGGGAAAACCACCCTCTCATGCACATGTAAAACACGTCGTCCATGATTAGCGCGGTTTTGGAAAGTATGATCCTGCAGTATTTATCGTAATATGGGATTTCAGGGATTATCGCGTCGCTTGCGTGGGCCCTCGCCCCTCTTCATGGGAACGGGTGAACAAGTGAGGCGTGGATAAATCTTAAACCTAAAAGCGACAACAAGATACCCAAATTGAGGCATCAGGTCAACTGTTTTATTCGTATCTGGGCTGCTAGGAATGTTAGTTTAGAATTACTTCTTGCCAGCCGGCGCAGCGCCCGTGACCCGCGCCGAAAGCTCCTTCGGATCTTGAGCAACTGCCATCATGATATCGTAGCTTATAATCCCCGCTTGATACAGCTCCCGCAAATGGTCATCTAGGGCTTTCATGCCGTATTTCAGACCGGTCTGAATCTCGGAGGTAATCTGGTAGGTCTTGTTTTCGCGTATGAGGTTCCTAATAGCCGGGGTTGCGATCATGATCTCGAAGCACCCCACCCGGCCCTTCCCATCCAGCCGGGGCAGCAGCACTTGTGAAATAACGGCAACGATGGTTGACGCCAGCTGAATGCGGACCTGCGTCTGCTGATGCGACGGAAACACGTCAATGATGCGATCCACCGTACGGGCAGCCCCGGTCGTGTGCAGGGTCGAGAACACCAGATGCCCTGTCTCAGCCGCTCCCACCGCCGCTTCCATGGTGGCCATATCGCGCATTTCACCGATGAGGATAACATCAGGATCCTGACGCAGAGCCTTAACAACGGCCTCCGCGAAACTCGGCACATCTTCACCGACTTCGCGCTGCGTGATAATCGCCTTTTTATGGTTGTGCACGAACTCAATCGGGTCTTCGGCGGTAATAATATGTTTTGCGGAATTCTCATTGATGTAGTTCAGCATCGTGGCCAAAGACGTTGTTTTGCCCGAACCAGTCGGACCGGTAACAAGTATCAGTCCGCGCGGTCGCGACAACAGATCGATCATTTGCTTGGGTAGCCCGATTTGTTCGAAGGTATAAAAACGGGAAGGCAGCAGACGCAAGACCATGGCATAATTGCCTTGCTGCTTGAAACAGGAAACCCGGAACCGCACCCGATTCTCATAGGAAAAGCCGAAGTCGATACCGCCGACTTCTTCGACGCGCTTGCGCTGCTCCTCGGTCGTAATTTCACCTGCGAGCTTTTCGGTGTCTTCCGCCGTTAAAGGCGTGTCGTCAATCGAGACAAGGTCACCGTGAAGGCGCACGCTCTTCGGTCTGCCCACGGTCAAATGGATGTCCGAAGCATCTTTCTCAATTGCAAAATTCAGAATCTTCTCGATCGCCATGGGCTCACCTTTCCGAAGTATAGCACGCCAAATGCCGCCCTCTTTCTTTACGGCTGCGGGGAAGTAAAAATTAAGGGAGGATTCCCTGAAGCCCGGCAAGGATCAACGCGCAAAGAGAGGCCGTCAAAAATAAAATCGGCGCTCCCCGGACGGGTTGCGGCACGTCAGCAAACAGCAATCTCTGACGCATTCCGAGAATCAGGATTCGGTAGGTCGTAATGAGTACGCTGAATTGCAGACACATTAAAAGATAAACGGCCGGCGCGGCCTTGGAGTGATAGAGAAGGAGATAGGTTGTAAAACCAAAAAGGCTCAAAAAAAATGCCGCTGACTTGTGCTGACCCATTCCTGAGATTACGAAAGCCGCAGGCAGGGCATATAAAACGGCGGGCGGTTCCCAACCGCCCCCAACAGGAATACGTCTTAGTAAAACATAGCAAGCAACCAGCAACGCACTTTTAATCCCGAGCTCAATGCCTTGTCCGGCAAGGCTTTGCAGAGCACCCGGCAGAATGCCCCGCCTCTGAGAAAAATCATTTTCGGCACTCTCTTCGCTTTGGGCAAAACAGAGTAAGGTCCCAAAGGCGATAACCAGCTGCAGCCAATCGATCATGACGGTTTTAACCTCCCGAGAACAATTTGGCCCATCCAAGCAATACCGGCCAGAACGAGAAACCCCCCGATCGGCCCCTGGAACGTGGGAATAAGCGCTTGAACACCGAGCCAATGCCGGAAAGCTGCGGCGGTGATAACAACCGTCGGAAGACCGGCGCCTTGGAGCAAGCCGACCCTAACAGAATATTTTTCTTCCGCGTTACCGATGACTGTCGGCCACGTAAGAAATGCCGGTCCTATAATCCAGAGCGGCGAAAAGTCAAAAAGATAAACCGTCGACTGACTTAACACCGTAAGCCACAGGATCCAGGCCGTTGACCGCAGGCGATCCGGAAAAAGGAAGCCCCCAAGGCGAAATATGATCATCGTGCTCCAAATAACCGCCGCTGCCGCCAACGCGTAATAGACAGCCTCTCGCAGGTGGGACGAAACCAGTAACACTGGAACGGCCGCCAGCAACATGCGAAAGCTCGGGCAATCTTCGATCCTCACGCTCTTAGTCACGTCGCCGAATCTCCGATACTATAAAGCCAGGCACTGTAAACCATGCAGGCAAGCCCCGCGACAAATGCGGCAAAGTATAAGTACTTCATCGCTTCAATCCACGGTTTTGACGGTCTCGTTTTTGCTTCTCTCATAGAACCTTTGCATTTCTTGGTCGCACGATCTGATCGAACCAAGGCGTCAGTCCGTTCATAACCAGGACAGCCATAAAAATGCCGTCACTATGTCGCATGACCTCGCCCAATAAAACCGCCATGACGGCGGTGCCCATCGCAAAAAAGCGCAAACCTCGCCGTGTCTGGGGTGTCGTCACAGGATCCGTGATCAAAAAAAAGGCCGCGAACAGAGCACCTCCTCCGATATCCGTAGACAGAAGCGCATAGACGCCTAAAAAAATTACCGGAACTTCCCAGCGAATGAGCCTAAACCCGACAAGTATGCCCGCTCCCAGAAATAGGCCGACGGGTGACCCGAAACCGATGGCTCCCCCTTCGATGGCCAGCGGAAAACTCACCTGCATCAGCACCCGGCCCGCAACAGCCGCATGAAGCGGATAAGCCCCCGGCCCTCCAAACATTTCCTTAATTAGAATAACCGCGATAGCGCTCGTCAGAGCTGCCGCCCAGGAGGGTGCGGAAGCCGGTAGCATTAAGGCTACTAGCAGTCCCGTTAATACGGCATCACCGCTCTTCAGGCTGATATTTTTGCCGCGGGCCGTCCGCGCCAGGACTTCCGAAACCAGGGATGCAGAAACAGCCACGCCGATGAGACGCAGGCTATTCCAGGCATTCGCCGCGACAGCTGCGCCTAGAACAGGCGTCAGGGCCAGGGCAGTAAGCCAGAGAATCGACGGCACGGAGCGCTCAGTTCGTATATGGGGTGCTAAACCCTGTTTATAAGAGGTCACCATAAGAAGCTCTAAACTATCAGCAATAAATGAATTGTGCAACTATGCGCCGGATAGACAACATATCTATAGATGTAGGGGCTCCGGGCCTCCTTGCAATGCCTAGGGGCGTCGGGTAGACTCTGTTCTGTAAGGAATGATACCTTTGAGACTTATATTGGGATGGTCTTTGGGAGCCGATAACTGCTTCAGCCTACATTACTTAAGCGCTTTATAAATAACATCATATTCTGATCATGAAAATTAAATCGTCTTTAAACTGGGAACTGGGAATTGGCATACTGGAAGACAACGTATTTGGCCAATGCCCAAAACCTCAGGAATTGCCTTTCGCAGACCGGCGGCGGGAGCCGAGAATTTCCATGAGTCTCCCGATTCGCTACCGCTCCCAAGCACGCCCCGGCCCCAATTGGCTAGCTGCCCAGTCAATAGATATATCGCGCAACGGGGTTCGTCTGGCTCTGGAGCAACCCATAAAAGTGGGTAACCGCATTGAACTCGATGTGAAGCTGCCCGAGACCGACGGCACAATACGAATGGAGGGCATCATTGTCTGGGCCAATCCTTCCTCAAACGGCAAAGATATAACCGAGTGCGGGGTCGCCTTTCAGAATCTACGCAAACTCACACAGAAGGAAAAAATAATCTATTTCATGGCGGACAAGATCTGCAGCCTTGCTCACCGCCATGCCACGGATCTCGTTGCCACACCCGCGAATTCATTGGATGAGATCAAGGAAGCGTATGAGCTTGTGTACCGTGAATATCTTGCCCGCGGCTACTGTGAAGCCAACCCTTCCAAAATGCACTACAACGCGCATTGCATGTTTCCCGATTCCCGGGTATTCACTCTGCGTCGCGACGGCCGTCTCCTCGGAACACTGTCACTCATTCCGGATTCGCCCTGCGGCATACCTCTTGAACACCTCTTTCCCCAGGAGGTCGCACGATTAAGACGCCCGGGACGGCGGATTGCCGAGGTAAGCCTACTTGCTCTCAACGGTGAGTATTTTAAGAAAAAGACTTTTTCCCTTACAGATTTCCAGAAACTCACCGGATCATTTAGGCTCTTCAAGGTCATGTTCGATTACGCACGTTTTGAGGCGCGTGTGACGGATATCGTCATCGGAATGCACCCAAAGCATGAGGAGCTGTATCGCTACCTGTCTTTCGAAACGATCGGTCCCACAAAATCCTATTCCAATGCCTGCGGCAAACCGGCTCTCCCTATGTGGATGGACATTCCGCGCAACATAAGCACGGTTTCACTCAAACACGGTGCAGGCTATTACTTCCTCAAGGATGTCATCACGCAGGATATCCTGGCCCGTCAATTCCGCTGGAACACCGAAGCCGTACGCGACCTTTTACTTCGACGTCCGCCGCTTTGGAATATGATGCCGATTGCCGGTTGGCAATATCTTAAACACTGCTATCCGGGTCTCCATTCCACCAAGCCCCAAACCCCGACTCACGGCTCAAAAACGTAATCATGAAAAACGATATTCACGAAATCATCCGGAAAGGGATACTCGCACCATCCGCAGATAATCTCCAACCGTGGCTTTTCAAAATCGGAGCGGACAACCTTGAGCTGTGGCTTGACGCAAAGCGCTCGGAAAATTTCTGCGACGCCGGGTATCTAGCCCCTTACATCTCGATCGGTGCCGTCATTGAGAATATGCGAATCGCCGCTGCCGATCGCGGCTATCGCATGACTTGTTCCTATTTCCCGGATAAGAAAAATAAGACAAGGGTCGTCACAATCTCCTTCGAAAAGGGAGAAAAGGAGACATCCCCTCTTTTGCCGTTCATAGGCAAGCGACGCACAAACCGGAAGTTTTACGCTTCACGCCCGAGTGTCGCTCCCGCCGCAAAAGCATCGCTTGAGGAAACAGTATGCGAAGAAGGATTCCGACTACACTGGGTAGCGAAAGATGAATCGCGCTACCAAGATCTGTGTAGTATGATCGGTGATGCCGATCAGTTGCGTTTTGAAAACCAAAGACTACACCGAGAATTTAACAATATATTGCGTTTTACTAAACCGGCGATAAGCGGTGGTGACGGCTTAGACATTAAGACCCTGGAGTCGGGTCCCACGGGGCCCCTTCTTTTTAAGTTGATGGGCCAGTGGTCCCGGCAAAAGTTTCTGAATAATCTCGGTATTAGCCGGGTCTTCAATGCGTACGCAAAGATCCAGATGCAGTCATCGGCAGCTGCGGGCCTGATCACGGCCCCCTCTCATGCCCCTGAGGATTATGTTCGCGGGGGGGAGCTCATGGAGCGCCTCTGGCTTGAGGCCACCCGGCAGGGGCTTTCCCTGCAACCGATGGAAGCACTACCCATTTTTATCATTAACCGGCAACTGCGCAATTTAAGCGATTTTTCAGAAGCTCAAAAGGCGACCATCGAACGGCTGACGGCAAATTTCTTTTCGCTCTTCGGTATTAACAATAAGGACGGGCTCATTTTTCTATTCCGCATTGGTCACGCCAAGCCCACCACCACACAGGCCCTCAGACGCCCGATCGATTCCTTTCTGATGAACAGCGCCGATACAGGAGTTAAATATGTCGTCTCCTGAGTTTGATTACTCCCAAGCTTTCGACCGCAACATCGGTTGGCTCACGAAACACGAGCAAGAAAAACTGCGCGGCATCTGCGTCGCTATCGCAGGCCTCGGCGGCGCCGGTGGGTTTCAAGCGCAGGCCCTGGCCCGTCTCGGCGTCGGGAAATACCGGATTGCCGATCCGGACACTTTTGAAATATCCAACCGAAATCGCCAGATCGGCGCCACGGAGTCAACAGTGGGCCACCCCAAGGCCACAACGATTCGTGACATGATTCTTGCCATCAACCCAACCGCCTCAGTAGAAATTTATCCGGAGTGTTTCAGCACGGCCAATGCCGGCGCAATCCTGGAAAGCGCTGATGTGGCCATAGATGGCATCGACTTCTTCTCTATCGACGATAAAATTCTATTTTTTCAGGAATGCCGAAAACGCGGTATCCCAGCCATCACCTCTTGCCCTTTGGGCTTCGGCGCATCTCTGATGGTCTTTTCTCCGCAGGGCATGACGTTTGAGGATTACTTTAATTTCCGGCCGGACATGAGTGAGAAGGATAAGAGAAACAGTTTCGCCTTCGGGCTTTCTCCTTCGCCCCTTTGTTTGAGCTATATGAATCCTGACGCCTTCGGGTCCGACAACAAGCGCGCCGCGAGCGTTGTTCCGGGACTCATGCTGGTGGGCGCGCTAACAGCGACAGAAGTGGTAAAGCTCGTTACGCATATGGCCCGGCCGAATTCCTGCCCACATGTCTATCAGATTGATTTAATGACGCAGCGCGTCAGCAAGAAATATTATCGCTGGGGAATGAGAGGCCCTTGGATGCGCTGTAAGAAAGCGCTGGCCCTCAAATGGGTGGAGTACAAGCGCCGTAGGCATGCGTCAAATCCAAGCCTTGCGGCTTCGCCGCCGGATGAACATAAGCAAACGGGGAGTGCTCGCCATGCGGTTTCTTAAACCAGTCTTGATGGCCTGGGCCGTCGTGTTGAGCCTGATTCCCACACTCAAAGCAGAAACCACGCCGCCGGGCGCTACGGAACTCCTACGCCGAATGGACCAGGTCCTCCGAGGTGATTCTCACGACATGACCGTAACGCTTGATGTTATAACAGCCCGCTGGGAACGCCATTACAAAATCCGGGTTCGCATGCAAGGAATCGACTATGCGTTCGCGCGAGTCTTGGAACCTTCAAAAACCGAGGGACAAGGTTTCTTGAGAATCAAGGCACGTCTCTGGCAATATTTACCGACGGCGGAACGCACTATTCTCATACCTCCTTCCTTGATGCTTGATGATTTCATGGGCAGCGATTTTTCCAATGATGACTTCGTAAAGCTTAGCTACTTGCCGCGGGACTACGACGCTAAGATTGTTGCCGAAGATACAATCAGTGGTTTTGAAGTGCTCGGACTGGAGCTTATTCCTCGCCCTGATGCCCCTGTCACATACGGCAAACTTGAAGTTTGGCTGCGAAAGACCGATGCGGCACCCGTACGCTGGCTCTTTTATAATGAAAAAATGCTCTTGATAAGAACTCTGCATTACTCTGAATTTAAACAATTCGGAACCCACGATATCCCAACCGTATGGCGCATGGAGAATCATCTCGAAGCCGGTCACGAGACCACCGTTACCGTGCTGTCGGCGGCCTTCGACACTCCGATCGCCCAATCCCAATTCACACGAGAAAACCTAGAAAAGTATCCCTGATGTTTCTCTTCAAGCTCGCGTTTCTTAATATCACCCGGAATGTTCGCAGGTCCCTAATCACTGTGATGGCTGTCGGCGTCGGTCTCGCCGCGCTTATCTTCCTGTGGGGATTTAATGACGGCACAATCGAGCAGATGCGCGAGAACGTCATACGCCTTTTTACGGGCCATGTGCAGATTCATGCTCGCGGCTTCGAAAAATCGCTCTCCCCTGAGCTCTTTCTTGCACAGAGAGAAAAGGTTCTCATCGATGTTGCGGCAAACCCGGCCGTCTCACGAATCACCGAACGCGTCAAATGCGAAGCGCTTGTCGGCACGAGTGAGAACTCGCGCGGAGTTCTTTTGGTCGGAGTAGACCCCGAACGTGAAAGACAGATTACCGATCTCGAGGACCACATTGAGGCGGGACGCTATTTGGAGCCGGACGGAAATCGCGAGATACTAGTCGGAGACCGACTGGCCAAAAAAATAGGCCTCGATCTGGATGACAAAGTCGTCGTGATGACGCAGGCGATGGACGGGACTTTGGCCGGTTATGCCTATCGCGTCAAAGGCATCTTTCACACAGGGAGCCAGCAGATTGACGAGGTTTCGGTTTATATCACGCTGGCATCCGCCCAGGAATTACTCGGGCTTGGGGAAGATGTTCATGAGATTGTGATCCAGCTTTCAGACCGCAAGGGAATAGAACCGTTTCTTGAGTGGGCGAAGATCAGCCTCGGTAGCGAAAAATACGAGGTTTTGAAGTGGAATGAGCTTATCCCCGAAGTTGATCAATGGACGCAGTGGGCCGAAGCAGTCATTGGAACTATTTTGATCGCCGTCATGGTCGTTATCGGGGTCAGCATTATGAACACGGTGCTCATGTCCATATATGAAAGGACCCGCGAACTCGGCGTCATGATGGCCATCGGCACAAGCCCCTCCCAGATCGTACAACTCATACTGCTTGAGACGCTAATTCTGGAAGGTCTCGGTATTATTCTGGGTTTAGTGGGCGGGTACCTCGTTACAATTTATTTCGGAGAAGTCGGAATCTCATTCCACGGCGTCGAAGAGGCCTTTTCGCGTTCTTATATGAGCACGGTTGTCTTCACTAAAGTGGAATGGCCACATGTGGTTCAGTCTGTTATTACGCTAATTCTCTTAACATCATTCATCGGACTCTATCCGGCCTGGAAGGCATCCCGCATGGAGCCGGTTAAAGCCATCTATTATTCTTAAATATCATGTTCATAAAAGCCGAAAATATATCGAAGGTGTTTCAGGACCGCTCGCTCCCAGTCACTGCCCTCAAAGCAGTGAGCGTCGATATTGAGGAGGGGTCCTTTACGGTGCTCTGCGGGCCGTCGGGTTCCGGCAAGACAACACTCCTAAATCTGCTGGGTTGCCTTGATCGCCCTTCCGGAGGCCGAGTCTTTCTCAGAGGAGAAGAAATCAGCGCCCTGTCTCAGGAAAAGCTCACGCGCTACCGGCTGCGGAAAATTGGCTTTGTTTTTCCTGATTTTAATCTCATTCCGACTCTGAGCGCCGTAGAAAATGTAGAGTATGTCCTTTGGCTTCAGGGCATCTCCGGAACAGAACGCCGCAAGCGCGCCGCCGCCATTTGCGAACGCTTTGGCATCGGCGCTCTAATTCACCGCCGCCCCCGTGAACTCAGCCGCGGACAACAGCAGCGTGTTGCGGTGGCCCGTGCCATCGTTCACAAACCAGAATTGGTTCTTGGCGATGAATTGACCTCGAACCTAGATCATAAGACCGGGTCGGAGCTCATGGGTTTCTTAAAAGAATTAAATCGGGAAGAAAAAATGACTTTTATTTATGCCACCCATGACCCCGTCATGATCGAACGCGCCGGACGCGTGATTCGAATGCAGGACGGCGAAGTCGTCAGCGATGAAAAGACACGCGTTCATGCTTAGGAAGTTCCTAGCCGGGTATCTAGCCGCAGCATTACTATTGCCGGTTTGCGCGTTTGCCGAGGAAACGACCCAACCGCCGCTGGAAGTCAAACGGCCCTCTTTGAAAATTCAATTTTCCGGTTACGCCAAGAGCCAGAGTTTCTTTACGCAAACCAGCGGATTCTCTCCTGAGTTTGTCGACAACCCCGCACTCCTCGAACAGGACGAGAACAGCTTCAATGCTCTGCAGCGATTAAGACTAAAAATTAAAGCGTTGTATAAAATCTCCGATGAGACACGCGTGAGCGCTAACATCCATTATGACCACCAGGCCAATTTCGGCACTTTCATTTCAACCGGAGACGCGCGTATCTCGAGAAAACAGGCGGAGGACCGTCAATTTCTTGACTTGAGTCAGACATTGATCGAGAACGACGACACTGACTACCAGCATCGGTTGTACCGAGCCAGCGTTTTGCTTGAAACGCGTTATGCCGACGTAGAGATCGGCCGCCAGCAAATCCCTTGGGGAGTCGGTCACTTCTTCACGCCGACGGATGTCTTTAATTCCTTCAACCCCACACAAATCGAGCTCGAAGAGCGTGACGGCGTGGATGCCCTGCGCCTTAGATCACCGGCCATTCGAGGCGTTCAGGGCGAGTTTATTTATACGCCTCAGGGACGCCAGCTTCACCCGAGCCGTTTCATGGGCCGCCTATCGGGCGATTTTCGTGGTTATGAGATCGGAATTCTTGGCGGGCATATCAAGCGAGATAATGCAGTCGGTTTTGACTTCGCCGGTAATATCGGAGATTCATCGGTGCGCGGGGAACTTCTTTTCAGAAACGCCGACACTGAAAAGGATTATTTGAAATTTACGGTAAACGCTGACTACAATTTCCCTTTCAATCTCTACGGCCTTATCGAATACCACTTCAACGGCCAGGGACGTCGCGATACAGCTTCTTATCAACTTGATCGGCTCGTCCGCGGGGATATTCGTGAATTGGGCCGCAATTACGGAGCCGTCATGCTCGGGTATGATGTCACAGCACTGATTCGTTTGGAGAATAGGCTCATCATGAATTTAGATGACGCGAGCCTTTTTCTAAGACCGGAGGTCCAGTACGAGCTCAGTTCGGATTTGTTGTTTACCCTCGCGAGTCAGTTATTCCTGGGCTCCAACACCGACGAGTACGGAAGGCCGAAGAATCTCTTCTTCGGAGAGTTGACCTACTCCTTCTAAAGCATATCGAATGAGATCTGCCATCGGGCGTTTTGCCGGGCATACATAACTACAGTTTCCGCAACCGATACAAGCTGAAATTCCCCAATCGGAAGCCATTTCAAAAAGGTCCGCCTCTGCCGCTTGTGTGATCATAACCGGCGATATCTCCACCGGGCAGGCACTGACGCAATCCCCGCAATGAATGCAGGCATGCACTTCTTCCGGCTTTGTCACTTCATGAGGCAGCGCAAGAATGGCCTCGGTTTGCGCTATGACGCAGGCATCCCAGTCTCGCTGAGCAATGCCTTTCATTGGGCCGCCCATGAGAATCTTCTCCGGCCCCCGCATCAGCCCACGGCAACTCTTCACGGCATCCTGAAAAGAAATACCAAAGGGCAACCAAATGTTACGGGGTTCAATGATGCATTCTCCGGCCACCGTAACCACCCTTTCATATAAGGGTTTGTGGTACCGTACAGCTTCATAGACCGAAAACAGAGTGGCCGTATCTTCAATCGCTATGCCCGCTTGATGAGCGAGCTCAAGATAACCGTCTCGCGCGCTCTCGGCGAATCTCAGTTGCATGAGCGCGCCGGCATTCCGAATTAAATCGATTCCAAGTACGTCGCGAATGAGCGGGAGGGTTTCCGACTGCGGATACCTTTCGGATAATAACGTGACTTTGAAGTGCTTCCACTTGAGGAAGAAGATCTTGCTCCGCAGGAGTTCCGCGATTTCGGACTTGCTCGCATCAAGAGCAATCACGACCCGCTCCGCCCCTATGAGGCTTCGCATGCTTTCGGCGCCGCGGAGGATCTCGACAGGATGCGACATCAGGAGTGCGTGGGCCGAAGTAACGTAGGGGTCGGTTTCGCATCCGTTGACAATCAGTGTCCGGAGTTCGCCTTGCGAAATGGGCTCGTACTTTGCATGCAGCGGATTTCCTGCTTCCATGCTCATCAAACCGCTCTCGCGAAAGATCGCAAATAAATTACTGCGGCTCAGGAGCTCCCAACCTTCCCTTTCCGAATTGACCTCCGGTGACCACCCGAAGGTTTCATCACCGCTAATCTCGACGGCAAGACCCGTGCCCCCCTTTGAATCGGGAAATCGATCAATCCGAGTGACCTCCCCGGGCATGCTGGCGTGGGACGGAACAGCATCGGCATCGACGGGCATCGCGACCACTTGGCCGGCTATCACAACAGTGCCCACTTCGACACAGACTTCCTGCCGGTAAGGCTCGCGCTCCCGGATGAGAATACGCACTTTCGCAGGACGGGTCCTGCTGCGCTTGATAGCCCAAGAGACCAAGCTTGACTCTTTCTTCGACTCAAGCGCGAGCCCGCCGATCATAAAGTATTCACTGCCTCGTTAAGTCGCCCCTGACGGTAACCTTCGGAATCCATTTCCACTGCGGCGAAGCCGAGTTTTCGCAATGTAACGGAAATTCGCTCACGCAAATCGGCGTCATTCATCAGTCGCCCGAGTTCCGCCCCGCCCACTTCCACGCGGGCTATGGTTCCGCCGTGGCGAACACGTACAATGTGAAAGCCTTCGGCCTTTATCGCGTGCTCTGCTTCGTCAATCATCCGTAGCTTTTCAGCCGTCACAGACTCCCCGTAGGGAACACGGCTTGAGAGACAGGGGGCCGCCGGTTTATCCCAATTCGGAAGACCCAGGTCTTTGGCAATTGCCCGCACTCTCGCTTTATTGATACCGGCTTCACACAGCGGGCTGCGGACATTACGCTCACGCCCTGCTGCGATACCGGGACGCCAATCCCCGAGATCATCGGTATTCACACCGTTGGCAATTATTTTCAGACCCCATTGTTCCGCAAGAGGAAAGAGATGATCGTACAGCTCAGTCTTGCAGTAGTAACACCGGTTATGCGGATTGCGCGCGTAGTTTGCATTATCCAATTCCCGCGTCTCGACCCATTCATGCCTAAAACCGTGTTGGTGCACCATCTCGTCAATCCAGCCGGCCTCACGAACGGGCAAGGACTCGCTTCTCGCCGTGACAGCCAACGCACGATCCCGGCCAAGTATATCGTAAGCCACTTTCATCACAACCGTCGAATCGACACCTCCCGAAAAAGCCACGAGGACGCTGTCGTACGATGCGACTATCTGACGCAGCTTCAATAACACTGACCTATCCAATCCAACCGCCCCCAATAACCTTCGTGTCGTCATAGAAAACAGCCGCCTGCCCCGGGGTAATGGCATCTTGAGCGTCATCAAAATGAACTTCCACCGCACCGTCATCGCCGACCGTTAATGTCGCCAGCGCCTTTTGATGCTGCGAACGTATTTTGACATGCGCCCTTATCGGCGCATCTCCTTCCGGCGGCAAAAACCAATTCATGCGCCGCACCGTACAAGTGACATCAAAAACCTCTTCTTTGGTGCCTACGATCACTTCATTTTTCTTCGGATCAATTTCCACGACGTAAAGCCTTTCGCTGTGGGGAATTCCCAACCCTCGGCGTTGGCCGCGAGTGTAATGATAATGACCTTGATGTTCGCCGAGCACGCGGCCGTCGCGAGTTCGAATCTTTCCCACGTGAGAGCCGGCCTCAATTTTTTCCGCAGCCTGGTATTCGCGATCCAGAAATGTCGCGTAGTCATTGCTGGGAATAAAACAGATCTCTTGCGAATCCGGCTTGTCCATGACGCACAGATTTAACTGCTTGGCCTTTTCACGAATTGCCGACTTGGTAAAATGTCCAAGGGGCAAAAAAAGATGGGCCAACACGTCGCGGTCCAGCGGGAACAGCACATACGATTGATCCTTGGCGGCATCAATACCCTCCGCAATGTAAAAACTATCTGGAGAGTTTCCGTGGTGAAGTTGCGCGTAATGGCCCGTTGCGATCGCCTCATAACCCAGCTGGCGGGCCCGCTTCAGAAAAAGGCGAAACTTCACATGCTCATTGCAGGCAATACAAGGATTAGGGGTACGGCCCCGCTCATACTCCGAGGCAAAATAATCCACCACGAATTTCTTGAAAGGCTTTTCGAAATTGAAAACCCAGTAAGGAATATCCAGGTTCTCTGCTACGCTGCGTGCATCCTCCACACCCGTAAGCCCGCAACAGGCACGCGTATTGAGGTCCTCACAACTGTTCGAGGCCCAGGTGCGAATAGTAGCCCCCGCCACGTCATGCCCCTGCTCCTTCAGGATTGCCGCAGCGACAGAACTATCCACCCCGCCGCTCATGGCGACGAGTATTCGTTTTTTTTCCATTTTAGTATCCTAATTAAACCGGCAGGCTTGGAACGGAATAAATCTGGTCAACTTGTATCCGTTCTTGAAAAATTTCCTTCAACCGTCCATACCTGCATGTATCCACGTCGAGGTCATCCATTTCAGGCAGGGATCCGAGAACAGGTACACCGGAGAGCTCGTGAATGACTTTTGGGTTGGTGATTTCAGCCAATGAGACATTCGTTTTGGCCATACGATTGAAAATTACACCGCGCACTTCAAAACCGCGGATCACTGCAGCATCGATTGTCAAAAGCGTGTGGTTGATCGCTCCGAGCCCCCCTTTTGAAACAATGAGAAGGGGAAGCTGAAATTCACGGACTAAGTTCGCGACAAAATAGTCTTTGGAAAACGGCACGAGTAAGCCGCCGATCCCTTCCACAATGATAAAATCGTAGTTTTTCTGCAATTCTCCGAACGATCTTCGAATCTGCGGCAGGTCGACCTCGCGCTTCTCCAAAACCGCGGCAACGCTTGGGGCGAGGGCGTGACGGTATCGCACAGGACTGGTTAAAGGCGGGTACTCATTCTCGGCCGCCTCTAAGAGATAGGCGCTATCATGACAGATCAGACGTTTGCCAAATTCCATACAGCCCGTTCCTACGGGCTTCATGACACCCACCTTCATCCCCCGGGATTTCAATGCCATGGCCAAACCGGCAGCCACGACGGTTTTTCCGACTCCTGTATCGGTTCCAGTAATAAAAATTCCCGGCTTATACGCAGGCATACGCCCCGCCTTTCTCTTTAACCGTCGCCTCGATAATCGACGCATAGGTTATGTCCAACAAATCGCCTAACTCATCTATCGTCATTGCAAGCGGGGGCATTAACACCACAACTGCGCCCAACGGCCGAATAATTGCCCCCTTTTCACGGGCTTTGAGAATCACCTGATGGCCGATCTGCTCTTCAGCAGCAAACGGGGCCTTTGCCGCCTTGTTGCGAACGAGTTCAATCCCCACCATAAATCCTGCCTGCCGCACATCCCCCACCGTCTCAAGCACGGAGAAATTTTTGAGTCTTTCGGTCAGAAATCGAATCTTCGGTTGCAATGCCTCAAGAACGCGGTTCTTTTCAAACAGTGCCAGATTCGCTAGTGCCACACGGCAAGCAAGCGGATTGGCTGTGTATGTATGGCCGTGAAAGAACGTCTTGTACTCCCCATACTCGCCCAGGAAAGCCTCGTACACCGCTTCGGTGGCAAGAGTTGCTGCCAGAGGCATATAGCCCCCGGTAATCCCCTTGGCAAGCGCCATCAAGTCAGGGGTAATACCTTCGTGTTCACTCGCAAACATCGCACCCGTTCGTCCAAAACCCGTGGCGACTTCGTCAAAAATCAAAAGCACATTGTATTTGCGCGCCAAGTCTCGGGCTCCTGAGAGATATCCGGCGGGCTGATCAATCATACCTCCGGCCCCCTGAATAACAGGTTCCATGATGAGGGCGGCAATCTCTTCGTGATGGGCGCCGAGCACCTCTTCCATCTTCACAAGCGCTTCTCTGCGTACCTGCTCCGGATCATCGCCGGTCGGCCAGCGGTAGCGGTAAGGTGTCGGCACCGTATAGGTTTTAAATAATAACGGATGAAAAATCTCGTGAAAGAGATCAATGCCGCCGACACTCACTGATCCTAGAGTATCTCCGTGATAAGCCAACGACAACTTAGCAAATTTAGTTTTTGAAGGTTTCCCTTTATGCCGCCAATACTGGAGCGCCATCTTGACGGCCACTTCCACTGCGGCAGAGCCGGAATCGGAATAGAAGACGCGAGAGAGTCCGGGAGGAGCTATCGAAATAAGTTTTTCGGCCAGCTCGATCGCCGGAACATTTGAAAGCCCGAGGAAAGTGGAGTGAGCAACCTGCCCAAGCTGATCCACTATGGCTTGATCCAGCTCCGGCACTTGATGTCCGTGCACGTTACACCAAAGCGAAGAGACGCCGTCGAGGTACTTCCGACCCCGCACATCTTCAAGATAAACACCGCGAGCCCGCTCAATGACGAGCATCTCATCACGGGCCCAGTCTCTCATTTGTGTAAACGGATGCCAAAGGTAGCGCTTATCTTTCGCCTGTAAGGATTCGAATCTCGACTGTGCTTGCATGGGAGGAATAGGCTTCCGGTTTAAAAACTAACGACAACTTGATTATCATCTTCCCCGATGAGACAACGGAGACGGTTCTTGCCTTCGCGCTTTGCCTGATAAAGCGCCAGGTCTGCTCTCACGAGAAATTCCGTCATGGTCTCTCCGAGACGGTAGCTGGTCAGGCCCGCGCTAAAAGTCGTATCGAGCCATTCTTGGACATTGATTTGAATTCGCGCCAAAAATTTTTCGGAGTTCACCAGATTTGTATGCGGGAGTAGAATGCAAAATTCGTCACCCCCATAGCGCCCCAGGGAATCGCTGGAACGGATTGCTTTTAGAATATGCTGAGAAAACTTCTTTAACAGTTCGTCTCCGCGAGGATGCCCGTAAGTGTCATTGAATGATTTAAAGTTATCGAGATCAATTAAACAAATGCTAAGAGGAAATTTATACCGCCCTGCCCGCCGCATTTCCTCATCCAGAGTCTCTTCGAATGCAGAGCGATTAAAAGCCTGCGTCAATCCATCGTACATAGACTGAATTTCCAAACGCCGCCACCGGCCTTTCAATCGATTGAAGACAATCTGCTGTGCAACTTGAAAGACGGCGAAAGCCACAAGCAAGCTGAGCAAAACGTAAGGCACCCAATCTTGGCGTATAAGGGGTTTGCCGGCCGGAAGCAGAAGGTAGAGCAATCCCGCGAGGGCCGCAAAGGTGAACACAGCCGAGCATTTCTGAATAAAGCTCTGAGAGTCAAAAAGCCCGGCTATTTCTGCGGTAGCTCGGGTTGCTCGCCTTGGCTGCGTTTTTGTCATTGGACAGTTTCCTCCACAAATGGATTTAACGGGTCTATTTTATCAGAAAAGAAGTGCTTTTTAACCCTAAACAACGCTTTAATAACATATTCAATATCCCGGTCTTGATGCGCTGCACTTACCGTAAGTCTAAGTCTGGCCTTGCCTTTCGGCACTGTCGGATAGCGCACAGCCGGTACAAGAATCCCCTCTCGAAGCAGGGCCTCAGCCAACGCTAAGGCCGATTCCTCTCCTCCGACGACGATTGGGATGATCGGGGAGCTTGCCGGCGCAAGGGAATATCCCGCCTTCTTCAGCCCCGCATGAACCTTGTGAATGTTCTTCCAGAGCCTCATGCGAATTTCCGGTTCCTGGTCTACAAGCTCCAATGCTCGAGAAGCTGCAGCACACAATAACGGCGGCAATGAGGTATCGAAGATGAACGGCCGAGAGAAGTTGATGAGATAATCGATCATGGCTGCTGAACCCGCGGCAAATCCACCCAGACAACCGATAGATTTAGAAAGAGTTCCCATGGTGACATCAATGCGGGATGTCAGATTACTGTCTTCAGCGGCTCCCCGTCCTCGTGATCCAAGCACCCCAATGCCGTGAGCATCATCAATCACCAGAAGACCGTCATGTTTGCCTTTGAGGCGAACCAATTCCTCCAAATCAGCAACATCCCCATCCATGCTAAAAACGCTGTCGGAAACAAGGATCGTCCGCGCCCCTTTATTGCGCTGGAGGATTTCGTCGCAGCGGCGATAATTCTTGTGCGGAAAAACTCGCACCGTCGCTTGTGACAGCCTCGCGGCATCAATGGCTGAAGCGTGGCACAATTTATCCATGACGATGACGTCGCCCTTACCCGCTAGCGCCGTCAAGATTCCCAGATTCGCTAAATAGCCCGAAGAATAAAGCAGTGCTGCGGCCGTGCCTTTGAAACGAGCTATTTCCTCCTCCAAACGCGCGTGCCAGTCGGTCGATCCGGAAATTAGGCGCGCGGCGCCTGAGCCGACACCATGCGTTTGGGCGGTTGTGACGGCCGCGTCAATAACGCGCGGATCGCGAGACAAGCCGAGATAATCGTTACCGCAAAATAAGAGAACCTCGCGGCCCTCAAATACGGCACGAACGCCGTCGATTTTCTTTAGCGTTTTTAAACGCCGGTAGAGGTGAGTGTCTTTCAGTTCAGAAATTTCTTTTTCCAAGAAAGTGTTCATTGCTATTGGCCTAAACCTTTTGCAGCACGACGGCCGCAACATGTCCCCCAAATCCCATGGAATAAGAAAGTACCGTATTCACTTCGGCTGCTCGCGCCGACCCGCCCGTGTAATCAAGATCGCATTCGGGATCCGCTTTTTCGAGACCCACGGTTTGCGGAATAAAACCCTCTTCCATGGCCAGAAGCGACGCGACTATTTCCACTGCCCCGGATGCACCTAGCATATGCCCAGTCATTGCTTTTATCGAGCTCATCGGAATCTCATACGCCTTTGCCCCGAACGCGTCCTTGAGTTGATTCGTTTCATAGACATCGCCCGCCCGGGTTGCTGTACCATGCAAACTGATATAATCCACGTCATCCCTTTTGAGTTCGGCCGTTCCCAGTGCCCGTTGAATTGTCCGGGATAAAGTCTTCCCCTTGGGATCAAACTTCACGGGATGATGCGAATCCGACCCGTAAGCCGACGCCAAGAGTTCACCATAGATCGTCGCTTTTCTCGCACGCGCCGTCTCAGGCGTTTCTAAAAAGACAATTCCTGCGCCTTCTCCGACCATAAAACCGTCCCGCTGCCTGTCGAAAGGACGCATGCGCTCTTTGGCCAAAGCACCCATCTTGTAATAACCGGCAAGCATAAGAGGGACAATGGAGGCGTCACTTGCCCCCGCAATACAATAATCAACAACTCCACTAGCCACCATCCGTGCCCCCTCAATGACGCTGATCGTTCCGGTCGCACACGCTCCCACGTAGCACTTCGCGGGGCCTTTGATCTTCCACCGCCGCGCGATCCATTGCGCCCCGAAGTTTGGCACCGAGTTCGTGTAAACACGCGCACCTAAAATTGCGCTCGGATTCCTCTGGAGTCTTTCTTTGAAGCGATCGATTGTCGATACGCCTCCCTTGCTCGAACTTACGGAGATACCAATTCGAAACGCGTCTACCTGGTCAGAATCAAAATAGGCATTCCTCATGGCCTCGCTCGCCGCCGCGACGGCATACTGGATAAAGGGATCCAGGACGTACGTGCCGTGCTCACGGGCATCAAAGTTCTTAACCTCAAAGGCGGTCTTGACCGGGAAAGAACCGGCATCAAATCTCGTGATAGGGGCGGCTCCGCAGACGCCGTTACGCAGGGATTCGCGAAAAGCGGTAACGCCTACCCCTATGGGAGAAACCACGCCCATTCCGGAAATAACCACACGACGATTCATCATGAAATTTTTCTTGCCTCAAAGTGGAAAAGCTGGCCGGTGACTTGTTTCATTTGATCCGAACAGAGATAGATAAGAAAATCGGCAACTTCTTCGGGATCCGAATACTCACCAAGCGGACTTGCGGCCAGATTTTGATCGATAACCGCCTGAGACATTCCTTCGGTCATTTTCGATTTCATAAACCCCGGATTCAGCGCATTCACCAAAACCCTCCTCCTTCCGATTTCGGAGGCCAGGGACCTCGTAAGCGCAATGAGACCCGCTTTAGCCGCTGCATAATTTGAGGTTCCGTAACCTCCCGTCAACGCAACGCGGCTCGTTATCATCCAAACTTTGCTGCCAGGCTTCTTTAAAAGCAGCCTGAGCAGCTTCTTTGTCAGGTAGTACGGCGCTTTCAGATCGACGTTGAGGACGATATCCCAATCTTCGTCACTCATATCACGTATGAGATTATCCCGTACCGCCGCCGCATTATGAATGAGAACATCAATCGACTTGATGTCTCCTTTTACGTCCCTCACGAATGCGTCTATCGACATAATAGCGCCGAGATCCACCTCAAAACCCTTGGCTCCCGCTTCGATGAGTTGGTCGGCTTTATGCTTATTGCTAAAGTAAGTAAAGTAGACAACGGCGTTTTCATGAAGGGCTTTGCGCACAAAAGCTTCGCCGAGTCGCGAAGTGCCGCCGGTAATGAGGATAATTTTCCCGCTGAGGACCTTTTCCAAGATTTAAGGGGTAGGACTGACCGTCGTCGGTTCTTTCTGCTCTTTGGCAGCTTTCGGCCGGAAACCCGCCCGCCTTAACATTTCCATATCCTGCTGCATGGGGTTTCCCTGTGTTGTCAAATATCCCCCCACGATCATTCCATTGGCTCCGCCCCGAAGCGCCATCTCCTGATAATGAGCTCCCAGATTTGATTCCCTTCCTCCTGCCAGCTTAATATTCGCCTTCGGGTGGACGAAGCGAAAAACCGCCAAAGTCTTTACCATTTCAAGCGGATCCGGTGCCGGCTGAGCTTCTAGCGGAGTCCCCGGTCGCGGATTGAGAATATTCATCGGTAGACAATGTGGGGCAAAAGGTTTTAATTCGAAAGCGAGTTTGACCCTGTCTTCACGGGTCTCGCCCATTCCGAGAATGCCGCCGGAACATATTTCGACATTCCCGTCTTGTAACATCCGCAGGGTCTCCAAGCGTTTGTCATAATTATGCGTCGTTACGATGTTGGGATAAAATTCGCGGGAGCTTTGCAGATTGTCATTAAAGCGTCTGAGACCCGCCTCTTTAAGGCGATTGACCCGTTGCGGCGTCAAAAAACCGAGAGACCCGTCCAAGCTGAGCGAGGTCTCTTCCCCAAGTCGCCGGTACATTTCGAGCACCCTTTCAAACTCCTGATCATTGAGCTCCCCGCCGCTCGTCACAATACAAAAGTTCTGCGTACCCTTTTTTTCAAAGTCCTTGGCAGCTTGCACCACCTCTTCGACCGGCATGAGTCCGTAGCGATCGGCTGTAGTGTCGAAACGAACCGACTGCGAACAGAAAGAGCAATCTTCGCCGCACATATAACTTTTCGCGTTAATAAGCGAGCAGAGGCCCGGTTCGTCTGAGTTGAAGTGATGAGTAATTTCTCGAGCGGCAGCGAGGAGAAGATCCAGGTCTTCACGATCTTCGATCTCTATCAACCGCACGGCCTCATCAAAACTAACTTCGCCGCCCTCAAGCACACGGAATTTTAATGCCTGAATAAAGTCTTCCATTTAGAAAGCGCCTTCCTGTATTTTAGCCTTCGACGATATCTCCCAGAACGGATTCTACTTTAACACCTTTTGCCTTCATTTCCTTCTCCGCCTGTTCGATATGTTCCTCGTTACCCTCGAGTTCGATCGTTGCTTCCCCGGCCTCCGCGGTAATCTTGGCCCGGCGGACATTCAACACTAGGTTCAGATCGCGGGCGATCAGAAACATAATCGGCTCCTTGATAAGATTCTGAGGAAAGTAAAGTTGAAAAGCTCTTTTAGCCACTGTGATCACCCTCCGGCGATGGCCGGGATTATGGAAACCTGATCGCCGTCTTTGACCGCGGTCTCTTCCTGGCTTAAGAAACGGATGTCTTCCTCGTTGAGGTAGACGTTTACGAAGCGGCGAACCTTACCTGTTTCATCGCACAGGCGATCTTTCATTCCCGGAAAACTCTTCTCGAGTTCTACGATGAGCTCCTTGATATTGCCCGCGATGACCTCAACTTCATCCTTGTTCGATGTTAATTTCTGAAGCGGTGTTGGAATTCTAACCTTAACCGGCATGGTAACTCCTTTTTTGTCGTTTATTATTTGACCGCACTCCCCTTACAGCTTGCAGCCTGCCTTCAATACTTCTGCTTCGAAAGAGGAAAGCGACGGGGCTATGTGGATGGGCTTCCCGACGGCCTCCCGAATCGCCTCCTGAGTCTTCATTCCGTTTCCCGTAATAGCAAGGACGATGGATTCGTCAGACGGAATCTTCCCTTCATCGATAAGTTTCTTGGCGACGGCAACCGTAACCCCTCCGGCCGTCTCCGTAAATATGCCCTCAGTGCGAGCCAGCAGCTTGATCCCTTCACGAATCTCATCGTCTGAGACGATTCCGGCAGTTCCGCCGCTCTGCTTTAAAACATCGATGGCGTAGTAACCATCCGCCGGATTCCCGATCGCCAGAGACTTGGCAATCGTGGAAGGCTTTACGGGCTTGATGGCATCATGATTCCCCAAAAACGCTGTGGCAATCGGAGAACACCCTTCGGCCTGTGCCAGGTGAACCTTTGTCCTGAGTTCTCCCTCCAAAAGCCCTAGTTTGTCGAATTCCTTGAGGGACTTCCAGATTTTCGTGACAAGCGAGCCGCTGGCAGCGGGGGCAACAATATGCGCCGGCGCCTTCCAGCCGAGCTGTTCGGCAATCTCAAAACCCAATGTCTTGGAGCCTTCCGCGTAATAGGCTCTTATATTGATATTCACAAAGCCCCAGCGATATTTTGCCGCGATCTCTGCGCACAAGCGATTCACATCGTCATAGTTTCCGTCGACGGCGATAAGGTTTGGCGAGTACACAAGTGTTCCGACGATTTTAGCAATTTCCAGATTCGCGGGAATAAAGATAAACCGCTTGAAGCCCGCCCACGCGGCGTGCGCCGCGACGGCGTTGGCAAGGTTTCCAGTGGACGCGCAAGCAACGGTGTCAAACTTCAGTTCCCGTGCCCGCGACAACGCAACTGCGACAACACGATCCTTAAACGAACACGTGGGGTGACAAACAGAATCATCCTTCACGTAGAGTTCTTTAACGCCGAGTTCTTTGCCGAGAATGTCCGCCTTTACGAGCGGCGTAAATCCGGAGTAGTAACCCGCAGCCGGTTCGCCGTCTATCGGCAGAAGATCTCGGTAACGCCAGAGGCTTTTCGGGCCGGCCTCAATTGTCTTGCGGGTTACCTTTTTGGCAAGGGCTTTATAGTCGTAGCTGACTTCGAGGGAACCGAAACAGTACTCGCAGACGTAGAGCGCCTCTTTCGGATACTCTCTATCACATTCACGGCATTTTAAACCTAGCATGTAGGACATAATTTTCCGGCCTAAGTCTTAAATTTATCGTCCATGCTGAGGTAGCGCTCCCCCGTGTCACAGATGATCGCCACAACGTTTTTGCCCGGCCCGAGCCGCTTAGCGACTTGCACCGCTGCGTGAAAAATAGCCCCCGTCGAAATACCGCTGAGAATCCCCTCACGCTTTGCCAAATCGAGCATGACATTCCAGGCATCCTGATCTTCGACCTGAATCACCTCATCGACGATGGATTGATTCATGACTTCCGGCACAAAACCGGCACCGATGCCCTGAATCTTGTGCTTGCCGGGACTTCCTCCGGAAAGGACCGGCGACGATGCCGGTTCCACGGCAATAATTTTGATTTGCGGGTTTCTTTTTTTAAAAACCTCGCCGCATCCGGTAATGGTACCCCCCGTACCCACCCCCGAAACGAAGGCGTCAATTTTTCCATCAAGCGCCGTCCAGATTTCTTCAGCCGTTGTCTCGCGGTGAATTTTTGGATTGGCAGGGTTTGAAAACTGCTGTGGGGTAAAGGTGTTGTCTTCTTTTGCCGCCAGCTCTTCGGCCTTCGCCATAGCGCCCTTCATCCCCTCGGCACCAGGAGTCAAAACGAGGCCGGCACCAAAACGTTCCAACACGCGCCGCCTTTCAACACTCATGGTATCGGGCATCGTTAGTGTCAGACGATAGCCCTTTACGGCGCAAACCAAGGCGAGACCGATCCCCGTGTTACCCGAAGTTGGTTCGATGATATGGGTGTCTTTGTTAACCAGACCCTTTTCCTCGGCATCCAGGATCATGCTGAGACAGATCCGATCCTTGACGCTGTAGCCCGGAGTAAAAGCCTCTAACTTCCCATAGAGCGTCGCGCTTTCGGGTTTCGTTAGTTTGTTAATCTTAATAAGCGGCGTATTGTAGATTAAATCCAGCGCCGTCTCTGCAATTAACGGCTTTGTTCCGATTTTTGTGGGGGTAGTCGTCATAGCGGTCACCTTCCTTGATTAAATTCCGTCCGCCACATGTTGCGGCGGCTCTTTGTCTTTTTCTTCCTTTTCTTTAACTTCCTTGAATGTATGAATGCCGCATTCCGTCTTTGTCTTGCCCGCCCAGCGGCCCGCGCGTTCGTCGTCGCCCGGTTGTGCCGCACGCGTGCAGGGCCAGCAACCGATGCTCAGATAGCCGCGCTCGTAAAGCGGGTGCTGCGGGATGTTGTGCTCGTTTAGATACCACCAGGCATCACGCGAGGTAAAGTTGGCCAGTGGGCTGATCTTGTAAATTTCGCCCTCATATTCTTCCACAAAGCGAATAGATTTCCGATAATCGGTCTGATGACGGCGAATTCCGCTCATCCAAGCCTCATAACCTTTAATGGCTTCGTCCAGAGGCTCGACCTTGTTGATTTGGCAGCACAGATCGGGGTCCCTATCGTAGGGAACTCCTTCATGTTTGGCCACGATCTCCGCCTTACGTGCCGAGTCGGCTCGCAGGTCGATCACATTCTTTAGACCAAAGAGACCCGCTAGCTTGTCGCGATAAGCGAGCGTTTCCGGAAAATGGTAACCCGTTTCCAGAAAAAGCACCGGCACCGTCTTATCCGCTCGGCTCAACATGTGTAAAAGGACACCGCTCTCGGGACCAAAAGACGAGGTTATCGCGATACGACCGGCGAATTCCTTCGCCGCCCAGTCTACAATCTCCTGCTGAGTTTTATTTTCGAACTCCCTATTGAGTTTTTCCAGCGCCAGTTTGTGTGTCAACACGGGGTTCCTCTGCCTGCCTTACTGCCATTGAAGGCAATATAACCGAGCTCATTGAGACGTCTGATAACTTTCTCAGCGGATTGTTCTGCGGATTCATCTTCCGTGTCACAAATCACCTCAGCATTTAACGGCTCTTCGTACGGGTCATTGACGCCGGTAAATTCTTGAATTTCGCCGGCTTTGGCCTTCTTGTAGAGGCCTTTAACGTCACGTTTTTCGCACTCCTCAATAGAAGCACGCACAAACACCTCTACGAAGTTCCCGATCAATCTGCGGTTGTAGTCGCGAGCTTCGCGATAAGGAGAGATAACGGAAGCAATAGCGATAACGCCATTGCGGCTCAAAAGCTGGCAGATAAAACCAACCCGTTTGATATTCGTACCCCGATCTTCCCGCGAAAATCCCAGCCCCTTACTCAGATTAGTTCGGATAACATCTCCGTCAAGCAGTTCTACCTTGAGACTCCACTTGCGAAATTGGCGTTCGACAATGCGTGCGATCGTTGATTTCCCAGAACTCGGAAGTCCCGTAAACCAAACCGTAACTCCTTTCACAGAAACAACATCTGTCTGATCCCGCACTGATCCACTCATGAGACACAACTCCCTTTTCGACGTCCTATCCCTATATAAAATAAAAACTTAGATAATGATGCTTCGCTGCGAAGCGTGGATAGAAAAAGAGAAATTACTATACACCGAAAGCTAGGGGGTGTCAACGGTTCCGGATTGCGGTAACTCTTTTAGATGAAAGAGGTTAGGCTGTTCTCGGACGCCTTGCGAGGAAATACCCCAAGTAAAAAACAGCCAGCGACGCTACGAATAGGGTGATGGCACCCCGCTCATCGCGCTCAAAATGGCCCACCCAGATGGCCGAGGGCATCACAAGCAGCCCGATGCCCTGAAAGATACGGCCGGCCCTGTGAATCATTTCAGGACTTCGGCTTTGCCGAAACCACCATACCAGTGAATTTCGCGCAACGGCATACTATAAAAATGGAAATCCGCTAGGCCGAAGAAAATTTCAGAACGGGGAAAGACTTTCATATACCGCCCCTTTAGAGACTCGTGATTTTCACGGCCCAGGACGGCTTCGACAGTCCCGAGCGCCGTCAGTCTTTTTCTTTCATGAATCGAGAGCGACACCTCAGCTTCGACAACCAGGAGGCTCGCTTCCGGATTTTTCCTAAGGTTACGCGTGTGGCGGGCCAGATCACTCATCAGATAATAGACTTTGCCTAGCCCCTTTTCGCTCTCGCTATCGTCGTAAAGAAATCCGGTCGCGGAGACATAAGGCCTGTTTTCCTCCATCGTCCCGAGAGCACCGTCAATCGCTTTAGCAAGCAGCGTCTTGGCTTCCTGGAATGCCGGCAGAGTTTCGGTCATCTAAAGCCTCCCATCGAGACGAAGCCATTTGGATTCTTCATACGGCGGCAGATCTTGCGATCCGATCACGTCGACATCCTTGATGCGTGTCACGTCGAAATCCAGGGAAGCCCGGTCATAGACACCGATAATCTCTGACCGGTGCACCACGAAAAGATCCGAAATGCGGGTTCCATCATCAAGAACGGCGGTAATCAAGTGCCCTTCGCGCAGCGTTGGCGGAATGCCCTGTAGTTTTTCGCACAGCGAGCTCGGAAGACTTCGCTCGGATTTCTTTACAAAAATACTTCGGAAGATCGGTTTCGTGTTTGCTTGGCGCTCGAGTGCCGCCTTAAAGATCTCGTCGGTTTTCCGGTACATCCAAACCAAAAGAGGCATGAGCGACACCAGCCATGTCGCCAAGACTGCCTTTACCCAGGCGGGCTCGAACCCTCCCCCCTCACGCACGGCAATGCGGTCACGATAGTAGAAGCTCCAGGCCAAACAACTTGCGATAAGAACTCCGACAAAGTAATTCATCGATACTTGCCAGAGGGCGGCGGCCTTCTCTTGGTCGTCATTGAAGCGTTTCCAAATCCGTTCCTTCTTACGCATGAAGGGAATCAAAAAGAGGAACCAGCTTCCAAATACCGCGAGGCACCAGGTGAGTTCGAGTTCGTTCTTCTCAATACGGCCGAAGACCGACCCCAAAAGAAGAGTCCAGAAAATGGCGGATACTGCGAAGGCACCGGCGAAGGAGAGAATCCATTTGAGCCAGAAAGTAAAACCGAAGGACTCGTGAGCCATATTAGAATCCCTTATCGTACTTATGGCCCTCCACTTCCATGTATTTTTTATGGGCCTCCTGGGCTTGGGGGAAAGGCATCTTCTTTAGGGTGTGTGCGGCATAGAAACGCGTCATTGAGTCGGGCGCCTTTGTCGCCACAATCAGCGGACGTAGGGCCTTTTCTCCATAGACCTGCAGAGAACTCATGGCGCGGTAACGAACCGTCTTGGACTCATCGGCCAGGCCTTCAATAAGGATCGGAATAGCAACGTCGGGTTTTGTCGTCCTTCGCCCCAACTCAGCATAGGCCATAGCACGTTCACGCATGTCAGTGTTATCAGTATCATCAATGATTTCTTCGTATGTGGTCTCATCGCCATAGGGAGAGCGCGAGCAACCGATAAGCGGAACTAACGCGACGGCAAGAAAAAGGAGGGTGGTGTATTGCCGGTGAACAGCTCGTCTGTGCGGAGAAAATTTTGATAACATAGGTAGTAACCTCTCTTGCTGCGTTAGGTCATGTGATAGAGCATCGCGTAAACCAGGACCCCCGTGACCGAGACATAAAGCCAAATCGGGAAGGTTATTCTAGCAATTCTTACGTGCTTTTCAAACTGGCCTTTTATCCCCCACCACATGGTCAGAAGTACCATCGGTACTATGGCCAAAGCCAGAACGGAGTGAGAAATCAAGAGCGTAAAGTAAACAACACGGCTCCACCCTTGTCCTGCAAAGCCTGTCGACCCATGATAATAATGATAAAAGAGATAAGAAACCAGAAAAATCGAAGACATTAAAAAAGCCCCGACCATACACAGGACATGGGCTTTCATTGCATTCTGCCGGATAAAGACATACCCCAAAATGAGGAGGAAGGCACTGGCGACATTCAGCGCCGCATTCATGGCAGGCCATCTAAGAAATTCCACGCTAAAACCCTCTACCTGACATCCTCGGCCCTGCCCCGGGAGGCTACCCAGGCCGCAAAAACCATTAGAGCAATTCCAAAAACTACGGTCACGATCACGCAGAGCCCTAACGGGGGCGCCGCTGCGGTTTCGTCATAAAGCGATGTTCGCAGTGCAGCCAATCCGTAACGCAGGGGGTTCAGCTTCATGACTATCTGAATCCATGCGGGGGAACCTTCAGGCGGGAAAAGAGCCCCTGAGAGCAGCCATAACGGAATGAGTAACAAGTTCATAACAGCGTGAAATCCCTGAATGGAGTGCAGGCGCCAAGCAATGACGAATCCAAGCGCGGTCAATGCCACTGAATTCAAGAATAGAACGGCAAGAACTAACAGCCATCCCGAAAGATCCTGATGAATTCCCATAAGCGGAGCAAACAACAGGAACAGGATGCCTTGCGAACAGGCCAGAGTTGCTCCTCCCAGAATCTTTCCCGTAACCAGCCCCAGGCGCGAGACCGGCGCCACAAGCACGGATTGCAGAAAACCCTCGCGCCGGTCCTGAATAAGGGAAATAGTCGAAAATATCGCCGTAAACAAAAGTATCAGAAAAAGAGTCCCCGGATAAAAATACTGCAGGTAATCGCCTCCGGAACTGCCCGCAAAAGAAGACCCGACACCGGAGCCGATGAGCAGCCAGAAGACCAGGGGCGATCCGAGCGCGCCCACGACGCGACTCGGCTGGCGATAAAACCGTACGATTTCACGGCTCCAAAGTGAATAAATCGGCAGCACCTTCGAGATCACGATTCCTGCTCCCCGCCACCGCTCCAAAAGCGCTGGCCCGTTTTATGAAGATAAACGTCTTCTAAGGTTGGCCGGCGAAATGTGACGGCTTGAATAACTCCGGGAAACGTCTCCACCAGTTTGGCAACAAAACCGGCGGCGTGCTCATGTTCCATCTGAAGGCTTCCTTTCAAAACCACGCACTTGATTCCAAAAGTCTCTTCGATTTTGTGCGCCAGCTGTTCCTCAGAATTTGTCTGAATTTCTAAAACATCGGCACCTATCTCTCCCTTTAAGAGATCCGGCGCGCCCAAGCAAACAAGCTCTCCGTCACTCAGTATCGCAATCCGGTCGCAGTTCTCAGATTCATCCGTCATATGCGTGGTCACCATGACTGTCACCTTCTCTTGGTCCCGCAATGCGCGCAGATATTTCCATAAATCAACCCGCGCTCCGGGATCCAGGCCCGTGGAAGGTTCATCCAAAAGAAGGAGTTTCGGGCCATGCAGTAAGCCCTTCGCAATCTCCACGCGCCTTTTCAAACCACCCGAAAGTTTTCCCACAAGATCACGCGCCCGGTCACTGACCCCAAGCTCTTCCAATAACTCGTGACACCTTTTCTTTAGGGCATTGCCTCCGAGCCCATAAAGATAGCCCTGGTATCGTAAATTTTCAAAAACAGTCAATTTGTCATCAAGGCTTGGGGACTGGAAGACCACGCCGATCTGGCGGCGCACGTCGTTGGCCGACTGTGCCAAGGCGAAACCGCCGACACGAATTTCACCGGACGTCGGGCGAAAGAGAGTCGACAATATTCCGAATAGCGTCGACTTTCCGGACCCATTCGGCCCGAGCAATCCAAAAATCTCGCCGCAAGCCACTTCAAAGCTCACGCCCCGAAGTGCTTCGCGAGTGCCATAACTGTGCCGAAGCGCCTTGATGGTGATCAGAGTTTGAGTAGCCATTGCTTGCAGTTCTTCCACGTTAGGCATTAGATGATCTTATCGATAACCATAAAGGAAAATAAGAGAACAATATAGATAAGCGAGGCACGGAACAAAACCGGAGCACTCTCGTTCAGAGTCGACAGACTGGCTGTATTCAACGCCAGATAAGCCATACCGATGAGAAGCGCGCCAATAAAATAAAAAGAGCCCGTGAGCCCGACGACTGTCGGCAGAAGGCTCGCGAACAACAGGGCGAGGGAATAAAAAAACATGCGCCGTCCGAGACCCGGCCCGTTTAATTCGCTTTCGGAGAGAACTAAAAAGCCGGCAACTTGATACTCATCACGATATCTCCAGGCGATCGCCAAAAAGTGCGGGATCTGCCACAGATACATGATCGCAAAAAGGGTCCACGCACCCGAAGACAAAGACCCCGTGCTCGCTGACCACCCTATAAGCGGCGGTAAAGCGCCCGAAACGGCTCCGGCCAGAATGCAAAGCGACGTCTTGCGTTTCAACGGAGTATACGCGAAAAGATAAGTCGCAACCGTCAAGGCAGCGACGGAGGCGGCGATAAGATTGATTCTGAGCAACAAATAGGCAAGACCTGCCATGGTCAAGAAAGTGCCCCAGACAAACCCCGCAAAAGCCGAAATCCGGCCTGCCGGAATCGGGCGCCCGGCTGTGCGCGGCATGCGGCCGTCGGCCTGGCGCTCCATCCACTGGTTCAGCGCCAATGATCCCGCACCGACTAAACCCGTCGCCAAGAGTGTGTGCAGCAACAACACCATGTCCATCGGTAACGCTGAAGCAAGAAAAAAGCCCACCCCCGTCGTTAGTAAAACGAAAAACACAATCGACGGCTTTGCCAATTGCCACAAGGCCCGTATGATTTCCCGCTTTCCTATATTGGAAGTTGCCTTCGTTTGAGGCGCCGACATGCTCACTTTCTGAAACCTGCCCTCTCCTGATCGAATGAAATCTTTAGATTCAGTAAAACACTCAGCCCCAGTATTAGTGCTCCGGTCGATTGATGCGCCACGGTGAAAAAAACTTCTGATTTGGGCGGGCTGTAACCTGCTTCCAGGACTTGCGTGAAAATAAAGGCCCCGAATCCTAGGAAGATTTGAACTAACGTCAGTAAGCCGAGGATCACCGCAAGCCGCTTAAAGGACGCTTCGTCCTCGGAAAAATTGGAGCTTCGAAGAACGACGAACAAAACGTGAATCAAAACCAAAAAAGCAACGATGACGTGCGGAATTATACCATAACCGGTATGACGAACTGTAGCGCCTAGTACAAGCTGAAGGTAGACCCACGAGCTTGTCAGGAGCATTAGCCGGCGAAACGACACTTGTTGAGCCTGCCGTGCAAGGGAGACTTCTGCCTGGAATGGGCAAAGAAAGAAGGCTAGAGCAATCACAAGACAGAAGAATGTCTGGGCTAAAACCGCATGCGCAATTGAGACCGGCGGAGGCAGAAGGGTGACCACGGTGAGGCCTCCGAGAAGCGCTTGGATAACAACCGCCGCAAGCGCGATCAAAGCCATTTTTTTAAGGCGCTTACGCGGCTCCCAGATCTGTATCGAAACCGCCAGGGCAAGCGTCAACAGGCCCACGGTTCCGGCAATCATTCGGTGCCCGTGTTCCCAGAAGACGTTACCGACCATGGGCGGGAACCACTGCCCGTAAGAAAGCGGCCAATCGGGCACCGCAAGGCCGGCGTCATGACTCGTGACCAAACCCCCTGCGACCAGCAGCGCGAGCGTACACCCGGCTAAGATAAGCGAAAAATAATACAATCCCCTGGAACGTTTCGTCATGATAGACATAGGACCTTCATCAGTGAGATGAATTCTGGCGAGCTTCCTCTTTAGAAGGTGTACTCCAAATCAGATTGTTTTTACTGCCGATAAAACCCATGGCCGGGTCTTCGCCGGACGCCTGCATCAATCCCACGCTCGGCAACCCGTTATCCCCGTAAAAGAAAAGGCCGCGAGTTCCCTCTTCGGAGACATTTAGTTTGATTGCCGCTTTCTTGTCATCTCGGCTGAAGAGAAGGCTCGGCCGATCGCCCTCGGCGAGCTCGAGCCGCATGCGGGAAGTTCCGTTGTCATCCAAAAATTCTAACCTCGGCTGACTTGTCTCACCGATACCTAAGGCCATGCGGCGATTGCCTTGCTGATCATAAAGCGCCAATCCGGAAACACCGCTTTCCAACGCCCCTAACACGACGACTGGCTGAGTGTTTGGTCCGTAAAGCTTTAGAGTCGGTGCCTCGCTAAATGCCTGGTCCAGCACCATCAGCGGATTTCCTTCGCTATCGACGAAGGCAAACGCCAACCTCCCGTCTTCTTCGACGCCCAAAGAACCCCGGTAATTTCCGTCCTTATCAACTACAAAAAATTTTTCCGCCTGTGTTCGCGCGGACCTCTCGACAACCTTTTCAATCACCATGGGCTCTTCGCGAAAAACCCAAATCGAAACCATCCCTCCTACCCATCCCGCAATCAGACTGAGTAGAAAAATCCACAGATACGGCGTGCGCCCCTTCGACGCAGCCACGGGCGCACTATCAAACGTGGATTCTTTTATCGCGATGCGCTCTTCTAAAAATGGCTGGTCGATTTGAATCTTATTCATCGGCGGCTTATCCCCCAAAAAACGTTTTGATGGAGCGCGCCGAATCCTCGTAGAGGGACGCTATTTCATTACGTGTGTCGCCGAAAATGGATTTATTCATCATTTGGTTCTTGAAATCATACCACTCTCTCTGGAAATCGGGCTGGCGCATAAGCACAAAACAACATACGAACAGAACAGCCCCCGCTAAAACAAAGAGAATGACATTGGGATTTTTCCGAGGTGACAACCCATCCCCATGCCCTGGGTTTTTTATGAGAAGCCGGCCGCAAAACCGGCACTTGACTGCAGTTAGGCCAATCTCCCTGGCGCAATAGGGGCATTTCTTATTCTCCATGGACACATCAAACTACCAAAGTAGGCCTGTAATAGCAAGCCCCCTCGAGCGTCTAAAGGAATTTGTTTGGGGGCATAACGCTTTGGTGTATCATGGGCCTCTTCGCAACGACCTACTAAAAATCGGGAGGTATCAACGCCATGAGATCGCCTTGGTGTTTAGCTAGTTTCGCAAGTCTTCTACTCCTTTCTATTCCAAAAATCGCATGGGCGGCGGAGACCCCGGAGGTCGATTCGGGAATCACTGCTTGGATGCTTACGTCAACCGCTCTCGTGCTCTTAATGATACCGGGCCTTGCGTTGTTTTACGGGGGGCTCGTGCGGACGAAAAACGTCCTCGGTACAATGATGCACAGTTTTGGTGCGATGGCCGTCATCGGTGTTCTGTGGGTCGTTTGCGGTTACGCCCTGAGCTTCGGACCCAGCGTCCTCGGCGGATGGATCGGTTGGAGCAACGACTTACTTTTTCTTAAGGGAATCGACGATACGATTATGGACGCCGGTATTCCTGAGTACGTATTCGCCATGTTTCAGGGGAAGTTCGCCATCATCACGCCAGCTTTGATCGCGGGCGCGTTCGCCGAACGCGTTCGGTTTCGCGGATACTGCGTTTTCATCGCATTGTGGTCCGTACTCGTCTATGCTCCCCTCTGTCATTGGGTCTGGGCTGAGGATGGGTTTCTTTTCAACATGGGTGCCAACGGTGCGATTGACTTCGCCGGCGGAACCGTCGTTCACATTTCTGCGGGAATAGCCGCACTAGCCGTCATCAGCGTTATTGGATCGCGCCGCGGTTATCCCAAAACGGCAATGTCGCCTAACAATAACGTCCTCACACTTCTCGGAGCCGGCTTGCTCTGGGTTGGCTGGTTCGGATTTAATGCCGGCAGCTCCGTCTCAAGCGGTTTGGATACTGCGCGCGCTCTAACTGTAACCCAAGTTGCGGCAGCTTCAGGCGCCCTAGCGTGGATCGTCATCGAGGGCATAAAGCACCATAAAGCCACGAGCCTTGGCATTGCCAGTGGTATTTTGGCCGGCCTCGTTGCGATAACGCCGGCGGCCGGAGTCGTACAGCCGTGCGGGGCTATCGCACTGGGTTTGGGGGCGTCCTTGATATGCTACCTCGCGATCGGCTTAAAAAATAAACTCGGTTACGATGATAGCCTCGACGTATTCGGCATTCATGGAGTAGCCGGGATCTTCGGCGCGATTTTTCTTACGTTCTTCATCCGTCCCAGCTGGATGGAAGAAGCTCGGGAACTCGCAGGAGGTTCTTGGACCGTCATGAACCAGCTCGGAGTTCAAGCCACTGCAGTTGCCATTACGATAGCCTACACCGCCATCGTCACCCTTATCCTTACCCTTCTTGTCGAAAAAACAGTCGGTTTTCGTGCATCGCAGAGGGATGAGATCACCGGCTTGGATGGCAGTTTACATGGTGAGCAGGGATACGGTCTCTTGAACCTGAACTAATTGAGCGCGGAGAAAAATCATGAAATTACTTACGATTATTATTCAACCCGATAAACTCGACGAAGTACGTCAATCGCTTTTCGATGCGGGCATTACCCGCATCACGGTAAACCGCTGCACGGGTCACGGCAGACAGGAAAATGAGGAGCTCTACCGGGGCCAAGCCGTTACACCCAACCTGATCCCGAAAGTTAAGCTTGATATTGCTTGCAATGATGAGTTTGTGGATATCGCCATCGCAGCGGTCTTAAGCTCCGCCAAACATAACGGGGGGAAAATCGGCGACGGGAAAATATTCGTAACGCCTTTAGAAAAATGCATACGAATACGGACCGGCGAATCCGGCGGAGCCGCGATCTAAAGCCTAAAGGTTTCGTCCTTTGGCTTGAATTTATCTCTTACATCGTTGAGCTTTTTATCAACGGCGAGAAAGATCTCCTTAATTTGGGCATCAGAATATTCGTAGCTGTGCTTGTTGCCGCAGTGCCCCAGGATATCGAGTTTCTTAATGACCTCGTTGGTACGCTTTGCTGCAAGCCTACGAAATCGTTCGCGTTTGCTATCCGGTGTCTCCATGGAATTCGCTCTCCTGTCTTAGGTTGGGATTCTGTCGGTAACCTGTCGTTAACAGAAACAGATCCTATGATTAAGGTATAGCATATGAACTCCGGAAATTATTGGAAGCCGCTATAAATAAAGAGGTTATGAATGCAAAAACCCGCTCGTTCGTGAGCGGGTTTTTGCATTCAGGTTGGAAACATCGGATTCCGAGCTTACTACCGGCCCAAATCCGCCGTTGTTTGCGCTTCGGTAAGCAATGGCGAGTTAATATTAAATCCGTGAACTCGCCACTGATCGCCATCATAGAGCATCGTCACGAGCATGCGGCCCTCGTTATCTTTTGAGTAGATAACGTCAAATTTGACAATCTTCAAACCGCGCCCCTCACCGGGCGCCACATCGTCAGTCACATCCGTACCCGCACTATGGTTGACATAATTCCCCACAACGGCCTGAGCCGTCTCAAGCAATTTTGTCGTCATCCCCGTTGTCTCGATCGCAGCATAGCCAGCCGAAACAAACTCATGTGCTGCCGCCGCATCACCGGGCGTCTCATACAACGCAGTGATAAATCCGTCGGCAACAGCAAGCGCTTCCTCCGTCTGCCGCGCACCGGAAAATTCTCCGGCGTAATAAGCCCCGAAAACACCTGCGACGATCAATGCGACAGAGATAATGATCTTCGGCTTCATGCCCATGGCGTTACCCCGTAAAAGTAAAACTGGCCGACTGCGGAGCAGCGTCATCGACTGTAACATTCATAGTCTGTGTTCCGTATTTTTCGTGCCAGGCTTCCAGTACATAAGAGCCTGCGGGCAAGTCCTTGATTTCAAAACTACCGTCACTGCCGGTAGTGCTGAAAAAAGGGTGAGAAACGACACCCACATAAGCATTCATCCAGGGGTGAACGTCACACTTAAACTTTACCATCACCTCGGCGCTATCAAATTTCCTTTTAACACGCATGCCCGGAATCGGCATTCCAAGATTAAACTCCTTGGAGTTCTTCGGCAGACCGTGAACATTGTGCAGAGTGGGGTCGCTGTTGATAATGTCAACCGGCTGACCTACCTGCACGCCGAAGACATGAGGCTTATATTGACACCCTTTTTGATCAAGGGTTACCGGAGTGCTGGGCGTATCAAAGGTCTGTCCCTCGAGTCCTTCCTTCACATAGACAAATACGTTCTGCAGAGCCCCTGCGTCGCCGACAACCACTTCTTCGCTCAAAACGGATTCACTATGTGCACCGGCACAGGTCGGATCGGCATCCATACTAATGACCGCCGCTTCCGGCGCGGCTCCATCAAATTTAACGGTCCCGGAAACCATCCCCGCATAAGAGGATGCGCTCCACACCGCAAGCACAAATAGAGTCGTAAGAGTTACTTTGGCTATCTTCTTCATGGTATCCCTCCCAGGATTTAATAATTTCGAGAAATAGGGCGCTTGTAGCCTGTAACACTTTGACGATACTACAGGCAAATTTATTTAATTCCAGTTAACTTTTTATAAGCGCAGGCTCACGCCACCGTAACTTGTTCTTCAGAAAGAAGTTAGGGGGTTGACGTTCTGTAAACTTTAGCCGGCTTGCGGCACTTGGGGCTGAGCAGCGCCGTGGGCTTCTTCGGCATTAAAGAGCCATAGATAATCGCGAATCGCTTCAGATTGACGAAGTGCGTCACCCCCGAGAATCTCCGGCATGGGCGATTGCCCATCATAGAAGAAGGTCGGCATCATTGTTCCCTCCTGCAGGGCTTGAGGGTCCATCAACCACTCGACAACCCAGTCGGGTCGCAGACGGGACTTTGTCATTACCAGATCGGGCGCCAGAAATGATGCTGACAGCCCGGGCTCAGGATTTGACTTATGGCACTTGATACACTGGAAAGCTTTGAAAAGCTTTTTCCCGGCTTCTATGTTTTCGGCTGTTGGTTTCGGCGTATCGTCCTTATACGAAATCGGTACCTCCGAAAGATTTTCAAAATACCGTACGATATGCGTGAGCGACTCTTCGTCAAATTCGAAAGTCGGCATCCGGTAACTCAGCCATGGGCGGATCGTTACCGGCTTCTCGAGAAAGTCATAAAGCCAGCCGCCGTCAACTTTCTTGCCTTCGCCGGTAAGAAGCGGCGGGGCGTTACCGGCATCGTCAAACACTTTTCGCACTTTGCCTTCTTGGCCGTCGAGAGTGTGACATCCCTGGCAATTAAATTTTGCGACTAAATACCGCCCTCGCTCGATCTCCTGCTCCCTGAGGTCAAGCTGTTTCGACATCTCCAGCGGAATATCCTCCTTCTGCAAACTCAAGAGAAAGGTCGTCAGTCGCTCCGCTTGGTCGTCATTAAAACCGAAATCCGGCATACGAAGTTTCTCGTGATAAACCTTTTCTTTGCCGCGATCGAAAATCCTCGGCTCCTTAAGCTTCTGATAAAACCAGGCCTGGCGTGTGTGGTCCAGGTGAATGAGCCCAAAATCAAGTTTGTGGACGTCCTTTGACCCTTCGTCGGTCAACTCAGTGCCGATCGGTTTTGTATCCTCAAAACCGTGGATCGTATGACACCCGAAACAACCCTGGTGGACAATGGTCTTTTCGCCTATAAATTCCAAGCGCTCTTGGGCACTCATGGCATTGAGTTTAGCCTGCGCATCATCGTAGCGCAGCCGGCCCTTGAGAAACATCATTGCCAGTCCATCTACCACTTCAGACTTAACAATCGGCAAACGGATACTCTCGAATTTTTCGTTACGATCTTCCAGAAGATAGGCCGTGATGTGCGCGGCCTCTTCATTACTCAACCGCATGTTGGGCATGCGGGTTTCGGACGAGTAATGTTTCGGATCTTTGAGCCAGGCATAGAGCCATTCAGGAGTCACTTTACTCCCCAACCCCGTCAGCTCCGGGCCGAAGTTGTTGGCATCAACTCCGGCTGCCGTGTGGCACCCAAGACAACCTACTTCCTTGACGAGGGCTTCTCCGGCTTCCGGGTTCCCCTTAGTCGGCAAGCTCCCCAGCGCGATCGGATCGGAATTTTTCATCAGGTATGCTGCGATACCTGCGATGGAGGCGTCGCTCTTCTCCGCACTTTTCACATCCGATGTGTTTTCCAGGTGAAAAATGCGCGGCATCTTAGTAGAAGCCCTGAATTCTTTCGGATTCATCAGCCAGCGGATAATCCAGTCCGGCTCAAGCTTACTCTGTACATGCTCCAGACTCGGGCCTACTTTCCACTGCTTCTCAAATCCCTCAATCTTGTGGCAGCCCGCACAACCATAAGTACGAGCCAAACGCCTTCCCTCGGCAAGCTTCGGGGCTTGAGGGACATCGACGACTCCGCCGTGGCACTTTGTGCAGGATGCCTCCGTGTAACTCAAAGGCAACATCTTGCTAATCGCATGCGTCATCTCGCGCCATCCGTAGTCCTTCTTCCACTCTGCGGCCTGCTCATCGGATTGAGGGGTGTGCGCCGCTGTTGTAAAAGAAACCGACTGTCCGCTCCCTCCGTGACACGTCGTACACCCGAAAGTCTCTGCCGGATGCGGCGAGTTCGCGGAAAGAAACAACTCCAAACGCGGATGAGTCTGAAAGGGTTTCGGGGCATCCTCAAATCCGGTCTGATCGATACCCAAGTGACAGGTCGTGCATCGATCCACCTTGTTCGATTTCTTAAAAAAGTAATCGTCATAAAGGTTTTCCAAGACAATCTGCTGGATTTGCAGAGTGGGCTTCATGAAATCAAGCATGGGCGCATTCAAAATGGCCGTTGCCACGTTCGGGGATAATTTCTTAACTGTGGACTCCAGGCGAGTAATCGATTCGGTCAGCTGCTGTATCTGGCGCGTTAGTTCACGCGCCTTCTGTGTAATCTCGTTTATGCTCTCCTTTCTGGCGTCGTCCTCTGCCTGCAACCCTTCCAGGTCTCTCTTCAAAGAGTCGATGACCGGGGCGCGTTCTTCCATGCGCTTAGCAAATTCGGCGGCTTGCTCATCTTCATGATGCAGACGATGCTCCTCGAGGAAATAACGGTCTGAGTCCTGAAACTGCTTTTCATTCTGATACCGCATGGTCGTCTGAGTAATCTTGATGGCCAGGGCAGCCGTTTCCTTTTCAAGCTCACGAACCTTGCTCTTCTGCTCGTTGGCAGACATGTGCGCTTCTACCAGCTGCGCTTCAAGCGCCGCTAGCTTTTTCTGGTCCACGGCCTTTCGAGCCTTCTGAAGTTCTCCCTCGGCCTTTTCCCGACTGTAAGTGACGAACTCCTTCTGCCAGTGCTTCCACTCACGCGTGCTGTCCTCGAGCACCATGGCTACCAGTGAGATCAACAGAACGAGGGAGGAAATGGCAAACCAGACCGTTGTTTTCTTAAGATCATAGAGACTAGGGGATTTTCCGGGCATAGTTTGAGCTAGATGTTAAAGAAAAATTCCGGGATGGCCACGATGTACTTGAGATTGAATCCCCAACGCAAAAACATCTTGATTGGCAACGCCAACATCATCAGCATCAGAATGATAAAGACTCCATAGCGTTCCGGCCCAACCTTTTCGTAAATTTTCTTGCACACAGTCTTCGCCATAAGGACCGGGGGCACCGCGAAATAAAAAAGGACAATGAGAATCCCCGGGGCCTCTCGCAGAAACCAGTTCGATGGGAGCCCCTGACTGAGCCACTTGATGAATATGATTTCAGACAGGTTGATGTTTACAAGCGGCACGACCTTATGAACATCCCATACTTCGAAAGGCCCAAAGAAATTCCAGTTCGGGCCTCTGAGGAATGTCCCGACAATGATCAGGAGAATCCAGAGAATCCAGAAGCCGAACATGAAGAACATGATCGGCATCTTGCGCGCGGCGTAGGAATAGAAGCCCGAGGTCTTGGTATCGCGATCGATATACGGAAGGGCGCATAGCCCCAGAATAATGAAGGTGGGCAGGAGCACGCCGGCAATCCACGGATCAAAGTAGACAAGCATTTCCTGAAGGCCCAGAAAGTACCAGGGGGCTTTGGAAGGATTCGGTGAAATCGTGGGATTAGCCGGCTCTTCGAGCGGGGCCTTTAAGAAAATCGACCACAGGACCAGGCCGATCGAGCAGAAAAGCGCCACCACGAACTCGATATAAATGAGATAGGGAAAAACCATGACCTTTTCATCGGCTTCGGTCTTTTCCCACGGCGGCTCGCCTTTGGCAATTCTCTCATCATTGTCGACGGCTTTTTTCATCGCAAACCACGTGAAGTAGCCGAAGATAAACAGCATAGCAACGATCGGCACGTTGTCCGGCTTAGTCACAATTCCCCGAAAATGTTCGTCGGTAAGGCCAAAAGCAAAAAAAGCGAGAAACAAAACGGCGAAAACCGCAGACACCCACCTCGTAGTGCACTGCTTGGGGAAGGTCATAAAAACGGCAAAAACGAGGATGGAACCCACAAAGATGCTCACCGGCGATGCAAAGGCGTCAATTGCCGCCTTGATTGCCTCACCCATTACGATAATTCCCCGGATCTCTTACAACGGAGCACTGATTCCCCCGTCTTTTCGAATGCGCCAAAAATGAACAGCCATTAAGATCACTGCTGCCACGGGAATGGCAACACAGTGCAAAATATAAAACCTCAGAAGCGCGGCTTCCCCCACAAAACGACCGCCGAGAAGAGCAAAACGGACATCACTACCGGAATGAATTAATTGGATATCACCCAGGGCCAAAAGCGCAGCACCCGGCCCCTCGTGCCCCAGAAAAGGTGTGGCGCGCGCCATGTTGGTACCGACGGTAATGGCCCAAATCGCCAATTGGTCCCACGGAAGCAAATATCCCGTAAAACTCAAGAGCAAGGTCAAGACCAGCAGAATGACACCGATCACCCAGTTGAATTCCCTGGGCGGCTTGTAGGAGCCGGTCATGAAAACGCGAAACATATGTAACCATACCGTGATTATCATGGCGTGGGCCCCCCAGCGGTGGAGTTCCCGCATGATTCCGAACGGCACATGCTCTCTTAACGCAATGATGTCGTTATACGCGTATTCAACCGTCGGCCGGTAATAGAACATCAACATAATGCCGCTGACGACCAAGGTCAGGAAAATAAAGAACGTCAGCCCGCCCGCACACCACGTAAATCCGAACCGGGCCCCTGATTTGCGAACTCTTACGGGATGGAGGTGGAAAAAGACATTCGTCAAAACCGTCATAGCCCGGTCTTTTTCATCATCGGAATACCCATGACGAAACATGGATTTTCCTACCTGAGTCTTTAAACGAAAATCCTTCCAGCTGAATTTCGGGAGTTTGATCCGCGAAAGAAAATTCAGCGATGATTTCTTTTTCGGTTCTTCTTTGTCCTGATTCTCACCCATGCTCTAAAAACTCCCTTACGGATTACAGATACAAGAAACTATCGGGTTGATTCCATTCGCCCTTCTCTTGCTGAAACTTCCTACTCTTATCGACAATGATATTGCCGTCCTCGCCGAGACGAATCGCATAACGCTCAAGCGGACGCGGGGCAGGACCTTCAAAATTAATCCCGCTTGCGTAAAAGCCGCTGCCATGACAAGGGCACTTGAATTTCTGCTCGCTCTCCATCCAGCTCGGAGTACATCCGAGGTGCGTACAAACCGTTGAAAGCGCATACATGCCCTCGGGTTCTCGCACTAGCCAAACTGCGTATTTTTCCTTCCAGCGCAAATCGACTTTTCCGATGTCATAATCGTCGGGCTTGCCCGCGTTAAAAATGGGGTTTGGTTCGAAAAGGACATTGGGGAACATGAATCTCAGGCAGGTCGAAAGGGCCGCAAGCGTCGCCGCGGCAAAACCTGTCCAAGCAAACCCTAACCAGGTAAAAAGAAAATGACGGCGGGCTACAGAGACCGGGGGCTGGGTCTTTGGCGCAGACGCGGGCGGCGAACTTGGCGGCTTAGGTTGCTCTTCACTCATTAAATCTATTCCGTTTCTGCTGATGCCAGTGCTTCAAGTGCTACTTTACGTACCTTAAGGCTTATGTCTTCTGCTGCTATCTTCTTCAAGATCGGCAGAGACTCTTTATGGTTGAGCAACGCCAATCCCTTCACGGCATTGATCATGATCTGCTCAATTTTGCCCTCCTCGAGCCCTTCGTAATGCGCCAGAGTTTCACGATCCAACATCTTAACCATGACATCATAGCCGGCGTCATTACCCAGTCTCGCGAGACTGAGCGCCGCATTCCACCGAATGTCACGAGCCTCGTGATTTAAAAGCCGGCTTAACGGCTGCACACCCCGTGAGTCTCCCAAAACACCTAGGACGTATATCGCCATATTCCGAATATCTTCTTCATCCCGATCCAGATACGGCAGTATGTCCGGAACAGCTTCCCTCACCTGCTTCTGGCCCAATGCCCAAAGCGAGTAAAGCTCCACTTCAGCCTCGGTTTCAACTCTAAGCGTCGCGCGAAGCGCTTCGGTTGCCTCCGGCTCATCAAAACGAGTTAGGGCAACCGCCATATAAGAACGCGTCTTGGCGTCATACTCCTCGTGACCATTCAAAATATGAATGATCTCGTTCATCACGCCGGACGAACGAATCAGGCCACGGCCTTGGTTGAGCTCATTTGAGAGCTCAAAAGCCTTTTGCCAACGCTTACTCGGCGCCCCCGTCTTTATCGCCGTAATAAGTGACTCGGGGGTCTCTGCTTCACGCGTAAGTAACACGACGGTACACAACAATACCGCCATCCCCACTGCGATCATCAGGGGAAAAATAAAGAGCCCAAAAAATAATTTCCTGCCGGAACTGCTTATGGGTTCGGAATTTATCACGTTTTCCATGGCTTATCAATCGTCAATTGGCCGACCGTCTCCGAAACGCGTAAACCATCCATCCTAAGAGCGCTAGATCGACGGCAACTCCGCTCAAGACATACGTAAGACCGCCGCCGCCAAAACCATAACTATGAAGCCCGGCCCCCAAAACAAAGTTGACCCCGTACCAAGCCATTAATATACCCAAAAAGGCAACGACCGACCCGACAGCAACACCGAAAGAGCTCAACCACCCGGCCATGCGGCCGTGCAGCACGGCCAGATACCCGAGTAATGCGATCAGCGCCCAGGTTTCTTTGGGGTCCCACCCCCAGAAACGGCCCCACGAATAATTTGCCCACACGCCACCGAGCACCGTGCCGCATGCAAGCAGAATAACCCCAATCTGCAAACTGCGGTAAAGATACTGAAAGAGCCGCTGCCTTGTCTGCGCGTTATCCGGACCAAACGCATACTGATAAACAATACCGTGCCCCAACCCCCATGCCAGCATAAAGGCCCCGTAACTGAGTGTGATGGTCAGGACGTGTACGGTCAACCACAGATTACTGCGAAGTACCGGCACAAGCGGCGACATAGCGGGGTTCAAGGCTACCGGAAACTTCTCTGCGAGTACTAATGCGAGCGCGGCAACAATCGCGGCCGTTAATCGAATATAGGGCGCCCGATAGACGGCAAACAAGATGACGGAGAAGAGGACGACGCCCCACGAAACCCATATCATGGATTCGTACATGTTGGTCACGGGAGGACGACCCGAAATCACAACCCGCAGATAAAAACCGTAGGCATGCGCGACAAACCCCGCGATGAAACACAGGAAGCCCAGGGCGCTGATCGCACGCTGCAATTTGCCCGGCTCGCCGCCGATAAGTAGAAGCGTCCACGCTATGAGAACACTAACCAGATATAGTTTCCAAGCCCAGTGAAAGGGTTGAAAGCGATTATACAGGATTTCCGTGCTGTTCACTTTCTCATCCAACATAACCGACGCCGATGAGAACAGAGAGCGCAGGACTTCACGCAAGCGCACCGTGAGTTCCAGCGGCGGCCCCTGCCCAGAATTTTCTTTAAAACTGTCCAGGATATCGCGAACCGTGATTTGATATTCCGTTAAGAGCTGCCCGGAATAATGGCTGGCCAGGTCACCGCGCCCCTGCTCCACGGCGAAAGCGGTGAGGGGAAACCAGCCCTTGCGGGGATCATCGGGCTGCGCGATCCAACCAGGTAGGGCTCCGTGGCCGATGCCGCGAAAGAAAGCAGCCTTCTCATAAAGCGCAACTCTCTTTTTTTCGACCTCCGAAAGTTCTTCTTTGAGTTCCTGTCGGTTAAAACTCTCCTGCACTTGATCGAGAAAGGGTTGGTGGCTGAGCAGGATTTCGGGGGTAATACGATTGCGGACCATCATGAGGGAAAACTCTTCCCGCAACCCTTTATGCGTGACGGGAATCATGGCCCGGCGGAACCATTTTTCGGGATCTGCCATCCATTGCCAAACTAGACTCGTCGGCGACTGCCCGTCATAAACGTGTTTACCCGTAACATACAGCACCGCCTCGCGGGCGAAGCTTTCAAACGGCTTGATACGGCCGGCGTGTTGAACCGGGATCTCGCTCAACATCCCGATCGACTGACTCATCGGCGCTTTCCGCAGCGTGGGCATGATAAGCGCCGCGAAACACCCTGCAATGAGGGCTACAGTCACGATCGATTTTAGTGCCGGGGCGGGGGATTTGATTTTCATTTTTTCACCTTTATGAAATAGCTCTTGAAATAAAACATAATGATAACGCCGGTAACCATGACGATCGTTCCCGCGTACTTTACCGGGATACTGGGATCTCTGCCCACCGAAAAAATAGACATTTCCGGCCCCCCTTCCGGTTGCAGATATCCCGACTGATAGATGCGAAAACCACGGTGAGCTAGCGGTTCGTTCATCGAAATATTCACATCGCGCACAATCCCGCGCGAGTCATCCTTAAGCACAACATCACTTTCGTAGCTTGCTGCTTGCTGCGTGCCCGGATCAAACTGCACCCTAAAATCCTTCAACTCAATTTTGAATCCGAGCGGAATTTTTTTCTGCCCGTAAACGAGATGATAATGGGAGCGGCCCGTATCCATAGCCTCTGAGTAGCCCTGGCCGAGCCAAACAGATTTCTTCTTACCCTCTTCGGTAATTTCCACTCGTATCGCCAGCATCGCAAGGTCACTTTCTGAGCGGTTCGATACCGGCGTAAAACTGCGGTTTACTTTCGAATGCGGATAATAAGACTTCACCCGGAACTTAAGGTCCATCCATCCGGTTGAAACTTCTTCTCCGACCGTTACTTCACCGGTACGAACTTCGAAACCATCTTTTACCTGATAGAGCAAGCCTCGCTCGGCATCTTCCACAAAACGAAGCTCATGACTCTCGCCGCGCGAGCCGGTGTTAGGCGTACGGTAAAAAATCTTTGCCCCTGCATCACTTTCGCTCTTGCCATGTATGGTTGAAAAGTCAGGGAAATTCGCAAACGCCGTATGCTCCTCCGCCAACTCGGGCCCGCGCAACAGGAACTGCACGGCAGGATTAACGCCGTGCGGGGAAGCGGCTTTGCCCACAGGATTCTCCTGCTCTTTGAGTTCGTTTTCGACAACGATGGCATTCCTGAAAATCTGTCTGATTTCTACTTGATAAGGCGTCCCTTCAATCTGAAGAACGGCAGGCACCGCAGCCTCGGCATCGACCGGGGTCTGAATACTTTGGGTCTTGAATTGAAACTCCAAGTAACCGGTCGCGGGAGCGGCTTCGAGATTTTCCGGGAGAAGTTCATCGGCAAAAACAAGCTGTGCCGGGCCCAGCGAGAGCCTGCTTCGACCGGGATCGTCTTCAACAAGCCACTGGGTTTGATTGACAAAAGAGTTTTCCAGGTTAATCTCAATCGCGGCTGGTCCTGCATCGGCCTCAACAAGCGATTCATCAATGCGTCCTTTCGGAAAGTAATCCGTCAGAGTCGCCGAGAACGTCGCTTCACCCGGTTCCGTCAAGACTTCACGACCGCTCCATGGAAAGGCGCGCTTTCGAATCGGGAAAAACCAATCCTTCTGTAGGTCTTCGGAATAAACATAGAGCAGGGGCTCCTGCAGCGTGATGTAGGCCTCGGTCTCGCCTTCATTAATCGGCATCTGCCCGTCGATCATGAGCTTTTGAGTCATAAGAGAGCCCAGCAAGATAATGATAATGCCGGCATGCGTAATCACAAAGCCGGTATGCCTGCCCTGCCAGGGGAGGCGATCAAGGGCCGCGGCAGCTACGTTGGTCCCCAAAAGGAGTAAAAAGGCGCTGAACCAGGGGGCTTCATAGATCAGGATTTGCGCGGTGGAAGCGCCATGCAGGGATTCCAGGATAGTCCCCGTCGCAAGAATGGTCATGAGCACGACGATATTGAAAATCGCCAGCGGTAAAGAAGCGAAAAACTTGAAGATACGGTAAAGGGAGCGCTGAACCGCTTCCGGCATTAGGGTAGAAAAAGCCGCTTTCACGTACGAGACTCCTAAGATAAGGGCTGATTTAAACCGCGGGCTTGCGTAAGTGTCAGTATAGTATTTGGTTCCTAATTCTGGAAGAACAATTTAAGCGAGATTCCGACCAAAACCAGGGCCAAAAGGCGTCTCAAAAGCACGGCATCAAGCTTGAGGGAGAGACCGGAACTGAACCAGGCGCCCGCAATCGCAAATACGGCGACAATCGCTGCCGCTCGCCAGTCTACATTACCTGCCCGCATATAACGGCTGAGCGCCATGAGGGTGGTGGGAACAATCACGGCCAGAGACGTGCCAATAGCCGTGTGGATACTGAAACCTCTCACGTAAACAAAGAGCGGCACGAAGATCACCCCTCCGCCAATACCAAACATGCCGCTCGTGACCCCGCCCAGAAATCCGATAAGTGCTGTCAGCAGATAGGACATTCTGTTCTCACTTTCTCTAGTAACCCGCTCGATTGAGTGCAATGTTAACCAGCTTGTCGACGTAGCGAAGTTTTTCGTGCTCTCGCGGGACATGCTGGATCTTCACTTGTTTGTAATGCCCCATCAGCTTCTTGACCTGTTTGAAAAGGGTCAAAATATGCGGTGCCTTGACCCGGTATTTACCGGAAATCTGATTGGCGACGAGTTGACTATCGACAAAATAATCGATCGTCTCCGCACCAAATTCCTTTGCCAGCTCCAGGCCTACGATGACGGCTGTATACTCCGCCACATTATTCGTCGTTTCGCCGATGACCTCATGGTGGTCCTTCAGCATTTCATTTTTCTCGTCGCAGATGAGTACGCCTATGGCCGCAGGCCCGGGATTCCCGCGAGCGCCGCCATCGGAATAGATATAGAGTTTTTTGGGCATATGCGGAGTTTAGGAACAATAGAAATAGGTGTCAACGCAAAAGGAATGAGGAAAGAGGTGAGGGAACTGGGCCCTGAAACCGGAAAGGCAGTCTTACGATTCCGATCGCGGGACCCAGTTCCGGGTGGTTACTTTGCTTTCACGAACCGCATTAGGTACAACAACCCCAGCACGAGAAAAATAGGCGTATACGCTGAGAGCGCTGTCCCATAGTGCAATCCGACGACTACACCAATACACAATCCGCCGACCAAATGGTTATCTAGCTTCATTGCTCTCACCTCCTTTACTGCTCGATTCAGACATCTCGAAAACCCGAGCAAGATTTAAATCTTTCCACCCAAGCAAAAACGTTCTACGCGCTTAGGCACGGATGTGCTTAAGGGCCATGATTACCGCGCATAGCACAATCAAAGTCGTGTATGCTACAAACGAAGCGGTAAACTTGAGTCCTAAAGCCAATCCGATAAGAATCCCTGTTATTAGTTTCTCATCGAATTTCATCTTCGCACCTCCTTCAGCCCCGATGTTTTTCAGGGCAGTCAGTTCATCAAATCTGTTAGTAAGCTACTCGGTCGAAAGAACATCCTGTTGCAAAACATAGCAACTTTCTTACCAGCAAAACCCTAGCACAGTAAAATAGGGGCGTCAATACGTTATCGGACGTTGATGATCGTAAGTTGCTGCTGCAGAATGGTTTAAGAAACTCAGCTTTTTTTTGGTTCTTGCTGATTTCGGACGTGCTCTTCGAGGCTATCTATTTCCTTCTGTAGAAAGCGGATGCGGTTCTTCAAGGCCTTCACAGGGTCGGGCAAATCGCCGTGATCGAGGTTTACCTTGGACACTCGACTGCCCTCTTTACGGACAATTACGGCCGGTACCCCTACCACGGTGCAGTTATCAGGGACAGAATGAACCACTACGGAGCCTGCCCCAATCTTCACATTGTTTCCAATTTTAATGTTACCAAGGACTTTTGCACCCGCGCCGACAACCACGTTAGAACCGAGGGTCGGATGCCTCTTACCGCGCGCCGTACCCGTGCCGCCGAGTGTAACACCTTGATACAACGTGATGTTTTCACCGGCCTCCGTCGTTTCACCGATGACCACCCCCATACCATGATCAATGAAGAAACCCGGCCCTATGCTGGCCCCGGGATGAATCTCAACCCCGGTAAAGAACCGTACCAGCTGGGACATTAGCCGTGGGATAAAGGGGATCCTCAGGCGGTGGAGGAAGTGGTTGATCCGATACCAGAAGACGGCATGGAACCCGGAATACAGGAGAATGACCTCAAGCACGCCCAGCGGGGTTTGAGCAGCCGGATCGCGTTCAAAGTAAGCCTTAAAGTCTCTATATATGGTATAGAAGGGATTCATGGATTCATTATTTCCTTTAATGGGTGCTTTGTCAATGGAAGGGGCTCTTTTACGCCATCGTCGAGATGAGTTTGGAGAGTTCGAATTCGTAGGCAATTTCCAGGGCCAAGTGGGTAATTTCCAGCGACTGCCTCGTAACCCGGACCGTTCCCTGCATTTGCGCCACCAGTTCCTCAAGGAGTTCAGCTTTAAGACGCTCATGCCTGTCTTTCAGGGCGAGCAGTGAGGTCATAAAAAGCGCGATAGGCATGCCCGACTCCACGCTCACCTGCGAGAGTAACAAGCGATTGCTATATTGACCCGATAGCTGCTCCTCAGCAACACCCAAAACCATGGCTAGCCCATGATCCCGCAAATAACTTTCCAGTAAAAACTGAGCTGGCTCAGAATCGGCTTCAATGATCTTGGCCACACCGGAGGCCTCCAGCGCCTTGGCAAAGGCTACCCAACGTTTGCGCTCATCGGCGGTAAGCAGAACGCGAATATCGCCAGTCACTTGTAAGGGATGCGCCGCTCTAAGATCGCGAACCATCTCGACATATTGGCGCAATTCACTACGCGCCTTGACGGAATCCGGCATGCGTACGGCAAACGCGAAATTGAGTTTGTTCTGCGCGTCAGCTGCAAGATGCGACCTCAGCGCTTCTACGATACGTGATATACCAGCATCAATGAAGCTTCGATGTTCTCCGTCATAATCAGCATGATCCTGGCGAATCTGCCTTTCGGCGCGAAGCAGGGAAACGATTCCGCCGTCGGAACGGGCAAGCAACCAGAGATTCACGTATCGCGGCTCGCCCATCGCGGCATAAGCAGCCTTCTCAAAACTGTCTAAGCCGCCTGCAACCAAACCCGCGAGACGTCCTGCCAGATCCACTGGCAAGTCGGCACGAGCCGCCAGAGCACCCAATACATCATGAGCCACCTCTCGCAGTTCGGAGCGATGGCGGTTGTCGCGCCCACCGCGACGCCGGCCGCGACCGAGGCGTTCTTCAATCTGTTTTTCTATTTCGCGGTCTTCGGTTATAAATTTTGCGAACTTTCCTACTGTATAACGAACCCACTCGAGGATCTCAGGGTTCCTTCGCGCTGAGCCAAAGGTCTCACGGTCCCAAATCCAAATCTCATAATCCTTCGGACGGCCCGTTTTGACATTGCGGCGTTTCCAGCCGTCGATCTTGCGCGCGAGGAAGCCCAACACCCCTGTTTTCTTCTCGTCGACCACCCATCTCTTCTCCTGACGTTTCCATACATTGGAACGGACCCAAGAATGAATCACCGCCTTATATTCGTGACCGATGGAAGAATCGACGGTGGTAACGGTAAAGACGCCTTCGTCAAGCGCTTCGGTGGTTACGAATCTTTCACCGAGCTTCAGGTAGCGGCGCAAGTCCTGTGCCGCACGCACGTTGCGCCACTTGCGCAAGGACTGAATCTGTTCACCGACCCGGTCGCGCCACACATATTGGTAAAGCGCCTCTGAGCGCAGCGCGGTCTCGATCTGAGCAATCATGTCATCGTCGAGCTTCGCCTCTCCGTCGATGACCTGCTGTGTCCACTCATGGATCTTAGCCAATTCGTAAAGCGTTTCGGTGACGATCGCAATCTGGCGGCGGTACGGCGTCACCACTGCGATGTCTTTGGCCTCAAGCTTTTCGTAAAGGAATCGCCACTCGCCTTTATCGCCTTTCACATAGCGTTTCACTTTTCCGTTCATCAGCTCGTTGACCCAGTGGACCACACGGTTGGCCTCGACAAAATTACCGCCGGTAAACTCCCTACGATCACCGCGCGGAGCCGCTTTCGTCTCTTCCGGAGCACGGCCGTTGGTGTTATCTTCGATCACCACCCCCGGATCGTCACGTCCCGGAACGAGCTTGCCGTTATAGAAGTAGTTATTCACATCCACGATCCTATAGCCGGATCTGCGCTGAATATCGAAGAAGTGGAAGCTCGGTCTCGTAAGCTTGAAGATCTCGTCTTGAGGATCACCCTCAAAATAGATCTCCAGTGCCCGCTCCAGGAGCGAGATGCGGAAATTGTCGACACGCTTTTGCGCGAAGACTCCTTCGCGGACATTCCGCCGCAACGTAACCCGGCCGAAGTCGGCCTTGATCTCTTTAAAATCGGGCCCCAGTTCGCGCAGCGCCTTGTCGATATCGCCCTCGTTGTCGCCATCACTGATCCCATAAGCCGGAAGCTGATTGTGGTCACCCACGAGCACCACCATTTCCAGATTGGGCAGATTATCCATCAATTGCAGGGCCTCGGCGAGTGTGGCGCGACTCCCTTCGTCGATAATCAGGATGCGCACCTCGTCGAGCAAAATCGGGTGGCTCAAAAGATCATGATCCTGTAGAGCGCCGTTAACTGTTCCGACTAGGACAAACCCCTTGCCGCCCTTCTTGTCGGGAGGCGTCGCCGCCGCGGTCCGCTGGCGGTCCTTACTCGCCTGCACCGTGGCGCTCAGCTCTTTGAGCTTTTCGGCCTTCTTTTCCCAGTTGGCGCGAATTTCCGGATTCTCGATCGCCTGGTCACTGTTACCGATGCGCACGAAGGCAACCTCTTTGGGCAAACGTTCGATGGCATTGTCCAAAGCTTGATTCTGCTGCGCTGCCACCAGCACATTTTGATTGCTATCGTAGAGCATCTTTACAAGCAGTGAGATGACATGGGTCTTTCCCGTTCCGCCCGGTCCTTGCACATAAACCACGGGGATTTCAGTATTGAGGAGTTCCACCACGGCCTCGCGCTGCGGCGGATCCAGCTCGTGATCCATCTCTTTTTCAAGAAGTTCGAGCCAGGCGCGGTTACGATCATTCTGCCGTCTCTTTTCTTCTGCGCCGGCAGCGCTCGGGATGTCGACACGAATTCCCAGGGCCCGGTCCACGACCGTCTTTCCAGTCGTCGCAAGCGGGCCCGCATTTCCATCAATCTCAATGACGGACCGGGATGATTCAATAAGTTTCCGAATCATCCCGCGCAGCGTTTTGGCCTGCCGCTCCCAACCGTCATTGCGCATACGCGTCATAATGCCGGCACGGCCCATCCGCTCAAGCTTATTGACAAGCTCGTCGCGGCCCTCATGCGTCTTCGGAAGCTCAAAGACAACTTTTTTCGGCTCTACCGTCTTGACCCGGAACATGAGCGGCAGTTCTTCATCGTCGGTCGGATGACGGAAAGTGAAACTATCGCCCGGGAGAATCACTTCTTTTAAATTAGCGGCCACAAGCTGATCCACCAGAAAACCGGTTACCGTAAACGTTGTGCGGTCTACGGTGAGGCGGTCAAACGGGAATTCGAATTCTACAGGGAGGTCTTTCGCACGGCGGCGCCGATGCTCATTGTCGTCGCGAAGCCTCTGAGCTTCGGCCATCGTTCTCACAATAAAATAGTCATCGATCATTTTCGGCAGCCACAAGCTTGCTACGGCCTGCGAAATAATCTCCTGCGCTTTCTTGAGGACGGCCTGCGACGGCCCGTTGTGGACCGACAGTTCAATGACAAGCCGAGCCATCTGAATCGCTTCCTCGACAAGCACCTCATGCTGGCGCTCCTGCCGTTCATCGGCAGAACCAAGGTCGACAAGAATCCTCTGCTGACTCTGATTCAGCTGGAAAGCGTTTTCATCAGGTAAATTCGAAACAGCCTCGACGGCCCCATCAAAGGCTGCCTTGGCCTTCGTGAGCAGGAGGTTGAAGGTCCCTTCGCTTTCTTCCGGATAGGAGACCAGATGCACCGCAGCGCGGTAGGTTTCGCGAAGGTCGCCGTTGACTTCGATGACGGCACGCAGTCTTCGGGCATTGCGTTCATGCTCGGCAATTTCGTCTGCCAGGTCTTTGATTTCGTCCTGAGCACGGGCCACACTTACGGCCCACGCATCTTCGAGGTCGCCGATTGCTTTGTCATACAGCCTGCGCGCGGCACGGAAGCGCTTAGTGCTGAGATTCCCTTTCACCTGACTCATGAGGTGTTGATAGGTCTTAATGCTGGTAATAGCGGCGCTCACTTTCTTGTCTTCACCGAATTTCAGATTTTTCTCCAGAACCTCAATCGAGCCTGTAATGGATTCGCGTTTGCCGGACGCGATACGAATCGCGGTTCCCCGGATGAGATTGCTATAGAACTTATATCTCTGGGCATTAGGATCCCCGGGATTTAGTTCTTCGAGCTCTTTGGCCAGCTGGGCGATAGTCTCGTACTCATTCGGTGAGAGGGAGTCCCCGTATCCCTTGCGGATGCGTTGGAAGAGGTCTGCGGCTTGCGCGATTTTTGCTTTGAGCGCATTCAGCCGACCGCGTACTTCATCAAATTCTTTCGCCTTCGCTCCCTCGATACCGGCCCTCACGGAATTTTCGGCCCCTTTATAATCACCGGCGACGAGCAAGCGTTTTGCATCCTCGAGAAAATCCACCGGCCGCACCTTGCTCTGCAATGTCGGCAAAATTTCTTTCTGGATGCGCCGGCTAGCCTGGCCGCTTAAGCCCCGTTCAATCCTCTGCGCCAAGTTATAAACGGTGGCTGCGTGTTCCCGGTCGATGTTGTCTGCCAGCCACTTAAGCAAGATGTAGCTGGCATCGCCCTTCCACTCTCCTTCGTTCTTCAGAAAATCTTCGAAATAGGCCGTAAGCCGTTGGCGGGTTAGCTCCGGGGCCATGAGTTCCAAGCGATATAGGATTTCTTTCAACTGTGCGCCGGTAAGCCTCTCGAACCCGGGGCCGGTCAAAAGATCCAAGTGACTTTCGATCAGGAGATTCTGAAAATCTTCGGGAATCGTCAGAAAGACTCGGGCAATATTTTTATTCGTAAGAAAGTTATTTGCCTTCGCCTGCTTCTTTTTCCCTTTCGTTTCCTGCGGCAGTGTCTTTTTCAGTTCCGCGCGGCCTTCATCGAAGCTGCCTTGTGACCAATACACTATCGTAAAGGCCGCCTCGACAGAAAAATTGGAATCGATCTCGAGCTCGGAAAAGCGTTCGCGCGCGCGTGTTAAGGTCTTGAGCGCCTCTGCCGGGTTACCGGCGCTTAAGGCTGCGACGGCGCGGTGGAATTCGGCATTCGCATGCATCGCCGCCTTCCGCTTCTCATCCCCTTCATGTCCGGCGGCTGTCTGATAGATACCGAGCAACTCCTGCGCTTTCGCTCGGGCACGCTCCGGCAGATCCCCCTCGCCTTCGGCAAAGCTCGCTAAAATTTCCATAAGCCCGGCGCCCCGCAGGACAACCATATCGCTTACTCCTTCGTAATCAAAATCAAGCATCTCGGTCGTTGCCTTTAGAAACGTCTCATCATCCCTGACGGCCCAGGCAATTGTGGCTATGGACAACAGAAAGAATTTATTGCTCTGATAAAATTCGTCGCCCATGGCAAGCCTCAAGAACTTCGAGATTGTCCCTCTTAAGCCTGCCAGCTCCGAATCCCCCAGGTGAAGCGTATGCAGCCAGCTCCCGCTATTGAAGGCCTCAAACATCATTTCGTAGAGCTCGGCATTAGCCGCATGCCCTTCTTCGCGATGGCGCTCGAGGTACGCGAGGCCCCGGCCGAAGCGCTGGCCCCACAACTGAATCTCACTTTTCGCGTCCTCAATCTTTCCGTCACGCAGTTTTCCGTACACAGTCCGGTTCAAATGCTGCAAGGATGATGCCGCCAATACGTCCCCTTGATCCTGACCCATCCGGGGCATATGCGTCGCCACCGCTCTGAGGATCTTCTTATTGACCTCCAACTCGATGTCTTCTTCGTCGGCAATTGCCGCGAGTTCGGCCAAATTTTGGTAGAAGAAGAATATCAACAGGCTCTCTTCGTGTTCGGAGAGCAACTGACGATACTGTTTGATGCCGCCTCTGAGGAAGCTCGTGAGGTTCCTCCGGAATGTTTGATAACGCTCACCCCCTTCGCCTTTTAGATATCTGCTCTCGTTGATAAGGAGTTTCAAGAAACGCGTATAAAAGGCAATGTCTAGAATGGCATTGATGCCTGTCCGTTGGCTAAAACGTTCCCGGATGCGTTCAAAGAGGCCAAACATGGCCCCCGGATCGTAACCATGCTTCATAAGATGCGCATCGGCAAGGTCGGCAAACTTTTCAACATACCGCGTCTTTTGATCGTCGGCAACATGACCGCTATTTGTTCCCCGGCCTGCGATCATGAAATAATTCAGAAAGCCGTCAATATCATCGGCCGTCTTATCGATACTGGCTGTCAAGTAGTCCGCGGTTTGCTCCGCAAAAACGGCATCGCGCCCCTTGTTATCAAGGGTCAAGCGTTCAACCAGTTTGCGGGCTAAGATCGGACTCCGAACGTTTAGGGCATTGAGTACGGCATGTATGTTTTCCCAATGGTTTGAAGGCCGCTGTCCCACTCTGTATAATCCTTCGACAATCGCAAGCGTGGCGCTCGTGATATAGCCGCCGGTTCTGATTTCACGTTCCAGAAGATACGTAACCATTTCCTCCATAGCCCCGGCATCGTCCGGCCATTGCTTGAAATCATCGAAGATCTCACGGGAAAGTCTTGCGGCAGCTCCGAGCTGATGCATCGGTCGGCTTAGAAAAACGCTTTTGCGCGCGCCGGGAAGAACCTGCAATGTCCTTGCTTGGTAGAGCAATTTAAAGAAGAGCTTGAGGGCCTCCTTCGCTTCGTCGGGACGGCCCCTTAGAAGATGTACGGTCGCGTGGTCATACGGCAGAACCAGCCTCATTTCGCCCAATGCTTTCGGAGCCAGATCGCGATATATCCGGTCGGCCGTTTCAAGGTCCCCCGAGTAAAAAGCGGCGACAGCTTCGAAGTAATCGTGCCAAGGCTCGAAGTATGCGTCCGCGTAGGCGCCCGTCGCCTTGCGGGCCTCGATCATTTTATGACCCGCCGCCACTGCCTGACGAAACGCCGCCTGCGCGCCTTCCATGTCCGGTTCCGTATCATCGGCCGGCGGATTGTTCAGAATAAACCCGCGCAGGAAGAGCAAGTGCGTCAGAAAGGATTGGGAAATGGCATGGTTCGGATCCAGATCCAGCGCGAGACGGATAGATTCAAGCGCCTGATCAATGTGTGTGATGTCTTCCTTATAGAGCATATGAAAACCGGCAAGCTCGGAGAGCACATCCACCCTCATGCTCTGCACCTGGTCTTCGGGAATCCCCTCTTTGCCGACCTCATCTAAGAGCATTAAGGCCTTTTCCAGGGCAAGGAAGGCCATGGCGATTTCAGTCGGCTTGAGCGGGTCGAAGTTTAAGCGCAACTGCTCGGCCAACCGGGCGGCCATCTCGATCTGTTCCCAATTCGTCATATCTGTTTTCGACTGCACATAAACTTCCAGGAGCATACGCTCGGAATCGAGCATGTCTGCCGCAACCAGCAGATTGCTCAGGCGCCGGTAATTCCCGTAATCCAAGTCGCTGGAGTAGTGATAATCCACAACGGTTGGCAGGATCTGCTCTATGGTCTCACGGGGCGGCATGCCATCCCCATAAGAATTCATAAGAACAAAGGCCGCTGACTGACGCATAACAACCATCAGATCCATACCGGTTTTGAGATGTCTCAATTCTTGCGTGATCTGGTCTTCGCGATCTTGCAGCTTTCTTTCCTTTCTTACGGATCCCGTCTTCGTCCTCGCGGTAACTTCATACTCCTCCTGCAGACGGATCATTTTGCGTGCCGCCGCCCCTCTTGCCTTATCAGTCTTATTCAGAAGGATATGGGCAAGCTCGATCGGATCCCCCTGCGCAGTCTTGAGACGTTCCACCTCGGCATCACTCTCACCCAAGATCTCTTCGACAACCACGCCGGCACGCATGAAATCTGTTTCCGCCCGCTCGCCGTGCTGTTCGCCAAGCTCTGTGCGCAATTCCGACCGCGCAGCGGGTTCAATCTCCAGAATCTGAAAATGCCAGCCGTCGATAACCGGAATACCGATGCCCCAGCCTTCGCGGTGCAGGGCCTCGCCCTTAAGGGTATCCGGTTCCGTCAAATATTTCTTCTGCAGATGATCATAGACGCGGTAACGGGCATCTCCCCTCTCGATTCCGAGGAATCCCACATCGGTGAGGCGCACCCAGACTTTCTTATCGGGTTCGGTATGGTGCCGCGATCCGAATGAAATGGGTACAATCAGGCGGCGGCCTTCGTGGGTTCGCGCAAACACAATGACGGTCTCACGGCTGACTCGATGAAATTCAATTTCACCGTGGTCAAAAAGATCGCGGAGCGCCGTATCGCTGATAACATCATTTAGGCGGGCAAAGACTTCCTGATTCCAGTCTTTCATATAACGCAGCAGGTCGGGCGAGGCGATGGCAATAAGGGCCATGACGGGCGGTATCCCAACCGGTCGCTTATCTTGATCGCTAAAGTGCTCCCGGGCTGCATTCGGTTTTAGCTCCGCCACGGTTTTCAGAACATTCTTGAGTTCCTCTGGTTTTTCCCGCAGGGTCTTGATTTCATTGATCAGCAACAGAGCCGGCGCCTGGTTGCCTCTGACAAATTCCCCGCGAATCGCCGCACTTAGATAACGAATTAGTTTTTCTTCTTTGCGCTCGACAAAGCGCAATGCCTGAACCGTACGAACGTTCACCGGCAACCCCTGGGCAAAAAGATCCCCCACCGTATGCCGTCCATATTTGGCTTTCGTGTTCGCGTTCTCAACGTCAAAAACAGACGCCCTATCCCCAACGGCGTCCTCACCGAGCAGGGTGGTAAAACCGCGCACACCGTAAACCTCGGTCCCGCCGAGCGCCTCTTCGGTGGACTCATTGACCGCGACGAGAACCTTCTCGCCGTTAACGTGAACGGTATAGGCCTTTACGTTCAACGTTGTCGCGTCGAGGAGCTCTCCATTTTTATGGAGGTACCGAATGAGATACTCCCGCAAACGAGCATCTTGGAAAAGCGTCGATATTTCCTTGCCCTCCTTGATGGAACTCTCGAGTATGCTCCAAGAGAGGCGGATGGCAAGCAGGTTTATCACCTCAAAGGCATGCAGGTTTAATTCGACTTTTTTGTTAAGCGACTTCTCAGATGCCGATGCGGTAGCCAGGCGTTTGATCTCATCTTTTACGTCCTTGAGACTCGGGTCATCGTCTTTGAGAAGATAATTCAGGATGAAGTGGAAAATGTCACCTTCAGGGTGTAATTCGGGATTACTGGTATGATAGCTCATCGCCCACAGCGCCTCGACGCCGCGCATACGCAGTCGGCGAAAGCTGTCGAGAAAGCCCAGCAGGCCCGGGACGCCTTTTTCTACGAGAATCGTATCTTTCTTAGCGAGATCGGGACGGCGCGTCCAGCCAAAACCGTCGTCCTTGGCGAGGGTTAGAAGATTCGTCGCGGTAGTGCTCGGAATTTTCAGATTCGAGAAAATTTTATTCTGCTCATTGCGCCGGCTTATGGCTTCCTGCCAGAGAAAGGCGTGGGCCCGCGTCTGTCCGCGTTCGATATCGACTTTCCAGGATGATGCCACGGCCTGATACTGTGCTTCGCGCCGGCTAACAGGATCGCTGTAGCGTGTCTTTAGGCCCTTGAGTGCGGCACCCAGGCTCGCGGCCATGGGCCGCCGTCCGCCGCCATCGACCCCGCTCATTTCAGAATTCGAATATTCCACCAGGAACCCATTAGTGATTTCCCACACCCCGCTCTCCAGGTTCTGAACGAGTTCATCATGTGAAACATTTTCGGCGAAGATATCGATCTCACGGCCTGATGACTTCTCGATAATCGTAAAGAGTTCCGGCATGGCACCGCCCCAGACACCGATCAGTTGAGCGAAATTCGCCAAACCTTTCATCATGCTCGTGGCCGATGCCTCGAGAAACTCATCGGAGAGCATCACCACACCGGCCATGGCCTGAAAAATAACCGGCGCGGCGAATATACTGTAATTCTCCACCGTCGCAATACGGTGCTCGAGACCCAATTCCCGAATTAACTCTTTGATGCGATCGAATTTCCACTGGGCTCCGGAATCAAAGACGCGCCCGCCGATGACGACCCGAGCCGAGTCACGTTTAAATGCCGCAAGCGCTTCGGGGTCCCGCGCGAGCGATTCCAGGAGCTCGATCCACTTTTCCGGCCCCTTATACGCCACTTGGCGGCGAATGTTCGAGACGATCGGGTCTTCAATAAGGATATCCCTGAGAACACCCACGTCTCCTGATAAATTCGCCCATTTCGTTTCGTCTAGAAGGGCGGCGTGAATCGCTCCCATGAATGACTGAATCAGCATCGCTCCGTCTTCCGCTTTGTGCCCGGTGCGTTTCGTATATTCAGCGATGGCGTCCTCAAACCATAACGAATTTCCCTGCTCCACGGCCATCCACAGCAGAAATTGTCCGACATAACCCGCATTGACGTATTCGCTTCGCCTCTGAAATTCATCGCGAAGCGCTGCAGATGTGTTTAAAATCTTAAAAAATTCGCGGTCGCCGTCACTATCCACCATGCCAAGGCTCGTTTTGAATTGCTCAATTAGTTCACGCTTTTCGGGCGATTGCCACTGGTCGAGGAGCACGCCGTTGGTGCTGCGGACACCGTTGCTGTTGTACCCGGTCAGCTTGTGCATATGTCCTGAAAAGATTCCGTCATTTCGAAGCACGGGTGTGTGCTCATAGAGGCCGACACCGGTGATCATATCGGAGTACATGGCGACCGCATCGGTGATGTTGATCTTGTCGCCGTTCACGATATACGGTCTCATCCATTCAGCAAACCCCAACATCTCATAGGAAGAGGCATTAGGACTATAGAGACCGGGGCGAAAAACGGTATGGTTAATATGGTGATGCATGGCGTTGGGGAACATCGGAGTCGGCATGCTGGCGAACACCTCGTTATCCACAAAGAGGATATCCTGTTGGACAAGCTTTCGGCTCTGCAATTCCTTAAGCAGCATCTGGCTCGCCTGCGCATAGGCTCCCATGTGAACATCCCGCCACAGAGTCGTACCCGTCTCGTCAGCATCAGGATAGACCTCATCGAAAACACTGACCGTCCGCCCGTCCCCATTCACAAAAAAGATGTCAAGATAATAGCTGGGAGTTTTCCCGTACTTGGTTTGCGTCTCGTAGACATGAACCGTCAGTTCGCGGTCGACGACACTTCGCGCCTTCCCGCGGGCCTTATCTCGAAAGTCATCACCGATTTTCAGTTTCATCTTAAATTCGATGCCCGTATCATCCAGGACTTCCTTCAGGTAATCTCCGAGATTCTTCGCGCCCGCGAGCACTTCGAGCGGCAAAGCACCGTTTAGGCCCTCCGATCCCCGCTCCCCTCGGACAATTCCCTTGATCTTATTATTGTAAAGAGGGTGAATGGCAATGATGTCGGTACCGTTCTTGCGCCAGCCGTCGATCAGATCCGGCATAAGGGCCCCCAAACCGCCGGTGAAGTTGAGCTGTGAGACGAAATTTGCGATCTTTTTGCCGAAGCGGTTAGCAAGTTTTGCCAAAATATCACGGTGCAGGCCCGCTTCGAACTGCCGCGTAACCACGGTTACATTCTGAACATCTGGCGTGTTCTCGCTAACCCATGTGTGCCGCAGCTCAGACCGGTGTGTTTCCGCCGGAGTCTCCTCAGAGCCGACAACTTGATCAAGATGATTGAGAGCAAAATCAATAGTCGGCAAATACCATACCGGTTCGCCTCTCCCGTTTAACGCATTGAGTGCCGCTTGAAAGGAATATCGCGCGAATACGATTGCCTGCTTTTCGGCTTGCGATCTGGCCTTAAACCGCAACTTGGGTCTAAACTCAACGAAGGCCTCCATCCCTACTTTACGTGCCGCCCAAGCAATACCCCTTTCCAGCCAACCGCCTGAAGCTCCACGCATGGGCGTAACAATCGCCCATATCGCTTGGTAATGCTCTTTGAGAACTTTGGTGCCGGCGGGAACCTGCATATGACTATCGGCAATGAATGCTCTGAAGGTTTTCGTGACGCCCATCTCCCGCATGATTTCCTTAACCGAGCGCAAATCAAAAGTGCCCGTCATAAGCAAAACGCCCCACAGCTGCTTACGCAAGAAGTCACGCAGCTCATGATCACGCGTCGTGATGATGTGGCGGCCGGCATAATCGAGGATTTCAATTTTCCCCTTTTTCAGACGATACTTCCAGCCGTCGAGGACTAATGTGGGATTGACGGCTTCAATGTATCGTTCGATCAGCTCCGAAGTAACTTGCGGCGCCTTAACACCTGCGGCGAGATCACGATTTTTCGGCAAATCAAGAATAGAGGTGGCGCGGCTAAGCGTGTCGAAAGTTGCATATCGGCGAAGAAAGCTTTGTGCTTTGCCTAAGTCGATCTCTGCGAAGGAGAGAGATACCTTGATCTCTACGGCTTCGTCTACTCGATTCAACTGCTCCGGTCTTGCTTGCGTCTGCGCAAATGGCTTGAAGAGTTCTTCCTCAGGCTCCAAAGCGACAAAAATATAAGCACGCTTAAAAGTGCCGGCGGGAAGCGCTTCCCCGGCGGCCGACACGGCACTTATTCTCCGGGAGACCGCGCCCGGCAAATCCTGACGGATCAGCTGAAAGCGATCCTTGGTCATGGGTTCAAGGCCCATCCCCAACGTCTCTCTTTGTTGCCGAAGAGTCTCTGAAGGCGCACCGCCTCTGAATCCAACCAACGCATGCGGCAGAAACTCATTGGCCGCGAGTTCTGCCGGGGTCGCTGTCCAAATACCCACTTCATCCAAATTGTCTTGTTCGCTAAGGATTTCGTCTTCTGCTACGGCCATGACTTCTTGGATCGTGCCTTCACCAAAAGTAACCATCTGGGCCAGGTTCAGTTTTTCACGGGCGGCCTTCTGCTCTTCCTCCCGCCTGGAAGCGAGTGCCTCATTTCTGCGCGCGTCATCAGCCTTCCGTTCTTGCTCTGCGACATACTCCGCAATCGCGCTCATTTGGACGCCGAGCAGATCTTCCCGGCCCCGGATTCGCCTCTGCCGCTCTTGGATTTCCTTAAGAACGCTGACGCGTTCGGCTTCGCTGAAATGCCGTTCGTCGACCCAGGCCGAGCCGTCGGGGGCGATTTCATGGATCTCGACAATCAATGCCCGCAGTTCGTCATCGGAAATTCCGTAGGGCTGGTTAATCAGGACCAAGTGCCCGTCCTCGATGGCGCTTACCAGAGACGCGACTTTATCGCTGTCCGTCCAGGCGCTCGGATCCTCGGTCATATCTCTAACATTCTGACGAATATTCTGAACGGTTTTCCCCGAACGGAATTTCAAATGAATCTCACTCACTCGGGCATTCGTGCTGTAGGATTCCGGTTGCGCCAAGATCACAACCATGACCGTTCCACCGTTGCGCAGCTCGACATCTTTGACTTTGTCTTCTAGAAAGTAGTCCGCTATTTGCCCTACCAGGTCTTCTTCCGGCTGAACGCGCTCGAATCCCAGACTTTGGAGTGCACTACCCTGTTCCTCGGTCGCGGGAATCACGCGCAGCGTAAAGCTTCCTTCAGCCGGTGCTTCCATTTCCTTCAATTGATTGATCACGTCCTTATCACCGGCCATCACGCGCTCCGTGATCTCCGGGGTCTGTGACTTCAACTTCGCTGCTGTCTCATTCGGAACGAGGATGACGGGGCGCACTTCGGAGCTGTCATAGGCGCTGCGTCCCAATTCATAGTGCGCCGCGGAGTTCAATTCCGAGAACTGGTTTATAAGAAGGGGGTACGCATCGATGTTAGACTCCGGGGTCACTCCAGAGTAGACGCCCGGGTCCTTACCCTCGCTGTCATTACCGCGCGTCAGGAAAAAGCCCGCGTTTCTATCGAGAAGGCTCAGCACCTGCTGAAAGTGAAACGAATCCCCAATGCTCGTCTCGTTGATCAAGACTTGGTAGCCCTGCTTGATTTCTTCGGGGTAATCCCGGTCAGCATCAAAACCAAAGTAAGCAATAACCGTCCTCTCGATACCGTTATGCCGGAAAGTCGCGACGTATCTCTGCTGCTTGCGCTCCTGTCTCCTTCTCGCAAATTCAATTTCAGTTTCAGGATCGACCACAGATCCGAGCTGCTCTGTAACCTGCGCCTTGAAGTCACCAAAACTCAGAGGTTCCCGGTGCGTACCGATAAGGGTTTCAAAATCCGTCTTCATCAGGGTCCCGAGGATATCTAATTTCCCGGCTTCATCCCCGGCGCCGAGCCCCATGGAGTAAACAACCGGTTTATCAACGAGTGAGGTAATCAGCCGGGCCGTGTTTCGTGCCAAGGTCAGCTTCTTGCGCGCCACCTTTTCGCCCTGCCCGAACCCGTCGAAGAATTTCAGGACATGTTCTCTTGATGCCTTGATGCCTGTGACAGGGAGTTCCAGATCCAGATCGATATCGCTACCCGGCAGTTCACTGCCGAGATCCCGGAACGGAATGTAGTGCGCGGCGCTTTCTTTCGCGCGGTTATAGGACTCTGCCGCTCTAAGCTCTGAACGCTTTAGATCCGTTTTTTCCAGAACGAGATATCGAAGGCTCCCGTCCGCTTTGCGCAGCGGATCGCCGCTTGCATCCTTTGGCACGAAGAGGAAACGCAGTACTTTTACATTGGTCACCTCGTCCAGCTTGGCCATTCCCGTCGTAAGGTCTGTCAGATCTTCGTCGGCAAGATAAACTAATAAGTCATTTTGCTTTGCGCCTACCGTGCGGAAGACCTCGGCAAATACCGCGGCGCGGCGGGCATCGCCGTATCCGGTTATTGCTTGGTTTATCGTAATTAGCGGCCGGTATCTTACAAAGCTCAGGTCGCCCTGGATCTCCAACCCCGACGGCACTGAAATCGGCTTTGAGAGGATGTCCTCCAAGGTTCGGCCTTCGTCCAACTGGTCAAACACGGCAATAAAATAATTCAGCATATTCCTTTCCTTCCGCACAATCTCGGCAAGGGTATCGCGATACAATCTGCGGTCATCCTTGTTGCCGATGACCCGCGCCAAGACCTCTTCGAGGTCTTCGAGCACGTCAGGGCTATACTCGTGATAATGCGGGTTCTGGATTTCGAGAAACCGCCCGAGCGAATTTCTAAAGATTGCCCCCATGCTATCCACATAATTCGGGGAGCGCTCGAGCTGCTGGAGGAATTGCTCGGCGAGCGTATCGTGGGAGAACAGATGCGTCGAAAACAAAGTACCGCCGCCGACGCCGCGCGCGGCAAAAGTAAAGGCATTGTTCAGGCCGAAATCTCCCGCCACGATTGCCGCATCACTTAAAAAATGCAGGCGGTTAAATGTGCGGCTCTGTTGGCTCGCGATATTGATCACGATGACCGAGCCCGGCTTGATCTCGCCCGGGATCTTGACGTGCTTGTCGTGGAGGTCGATGAACGTCACTTCAGGCTTAAGGTCGTCGCCGTTTTCGAGAACATCAAAGATTTGATCGTGAAGCTTATGCTGCTGGCCGTGGATGTCCTTATATTCTTGGCCCCTATTCAGCATCGTGAAGACGACAATCGGTTTTCCGTCCGCCATCGGGTATTTGTGTTCCCGCGCCTTGTGCAGGCTGTTGACGAAGCGGACAAAGGAGCGCCTATTGGCGTATTTGCTTGTATAGACAAAACCCATGAGACTTTCGGGAATGACATCATTGCGCAGATGTTCCAGGAGCTCGAGGTGAGGCGTAAAGCTGTTTTTCTCTTCCGTCGGATATACGGTAAACAGCTCATCAAAAAGCGCCTTACGGTGAGCCTTCATCACCATCGGGTCTCTCCATGCCTCTTTTCCGGTTCTCACGATATCCAGAATTTCTGGGTCCGCATAAATATAAGGAAGCACTTTGAGCTTTTCCTTTTTCGGATCATGCATGCCCGGCACGACTCCTTGAAACACGGCGACGCGATCACGGATCGGATCCAGCTGCGAGGTGTCGGAGCTCGGGATATTGACATAAGGGGCCACGAGAAACTGTGTGGGCCGTTCGGCCGGCGCAATTTCGGCCAGCAGTTTGTCGGCACGCAGCAGCGATTCCGGTCCGCGCGGACTGAGTTTGGAATCATAACTAAAAGAGACAAAGCCGCGGCCGTCTTTAAGATCGACATCCTCCACGGCCCGATACCCCTGATCGAGCAAAAACTGCAGGCGCTCGTCTTCAATCTCATCAACGCTCGGTTCGGTACGCAGCTCCGAGCGCTTGGCACCGCCTTCCCGCACGAGCTTCTCCACCAAGTGAGGCTTTTGGCGGAAGAGGTGCAGAATGGTATTCGAAAACTGGTCCGGATCTTGGTAAACGCGTCTTTGAAAGGTTTTCAGAGGCATCCGTTCCAGATCACTCATTTCATAGATATTGTATCCCTGCCGAATTGTCGCGATCTCCGCAGAGTTACCCCGATAAACAAATAGCGTTCCGAACTCATTGTTGACCGTGTATCCCTGCCGGTAAGAGCGCTTCATCTCGTTGTCTGCAGAGATTTGCGTGAGTCTGTGCAGGTCCATCTCAATGCCCAACTTTGCGCGGGTTTCCCGGACAACCGCATCAATGAGCGTCTCACCGACTCGGACTTGTCCTCCTGCGGTGATCTGTAATTTTCCCGGCGAGAGGATCCGGCTGAGGCTCCTGCGCGGCAGAAGGACGCGGCCGTCGTCATCGACAAACAACACCTGCGCGGCCTGATGCCAGTCCCCGTCCCGATAAACCCGGTACTTCGCCTTCCCTTGGCCGGCAAGAACTTGCCCTCTCTCGTCGACGATCTGCACGATATCTTGCTCATCATTCAATCGCCGCCATGCCCCGCCGCGAATGGACTCAATATCTCCGCTCTCTCCTGCGGGCTTAGGCCGCATCACTAATTTATCCTGAAAACTCACACGATATTGACTGGCGTGGATTCCGAGAAGTCCAATAACCGACTGTGCGAGTAATTCCGGCGAATAAAAACCCCACTCGCGATCCACTTCCTTGTAGCTTGTCCCGGAGCGTTCCAACGGCTTTCTGATTTCCAGATCGAGACCGATGGTTCCGACCTGGCTGCGGATGCTGCGGTCGACTTCGGACTGATCGAACGGTATGTAGAGTTTCCCGGGATCCCTCTTTTGGTAAGTGGTGGGGCTGCCGACGGTATAGTGAACAACGCCTCTGACATCCGGAAAATTATGCGTCGGGTGACTATGCACAAACTGCCTCGTCGCATACCGGTAGATGCGCTTGACCAGTCCCAGGGCCGTGGTTCCGTAAGGTTCGGCTTCGCTCGTGGGGTTGGCAATGTGAATCTTTACGGCCTTTTCATTGCTGCGAATGGCCTCTCCGAGCCCGGGGACAATTAGAGAGCTTCCGATATTGGATTCCAGGGTGGTGTTGCCGTAGACGATGGCGTCGGCATTCCGCAGAACCTCGGCGACATTCTCGCTCACCGGATCCTCGCTGATATCGTCACCAAGAATCTCGGAAATAAGGCCGGCGGTTTCAAACGCCTGTTTTTCGTCTACCTTGCGCGATGTTTCTAGAATCTCACGGGCCAGTCCTTCGTCATAATCTTCTCCTCCTGCCTCCGGAGATCCGAGCCATACCCCTCTGCGCTGCAGAGTCAGGGGCTCGATATCGATCCCGCGCTCGCGAATCTTACGTTCAAACTCGGCAATCTCAACCGGGCGGTCCACCAGCCACAGCCCGATAAACGGGTGCGTCTTGTCTCGGAATTCATTAACGCCGGTCTCGGCAAAGTAGATCGTCCCGTCCCCGGCCATGGCAACGAGATGTTGCCGCTTCTCGGTCGGGAAGAGCACCCGGTCTCCTTGCTTCATATCCAGAACCGCACCGACGGCATCGACAGCCTTTTGCCAGAAATTCTCCTCACCCGTATCTTCGAGCTCCCAGGCAGCGCCAAGCAGCGCCAAGCTCCTGAGCGGCATAAATTCGTAAGTGAATTCACTCTCGGCATACCGGGTATTCAATGTATCGCGAAACTTCTTGAGATAGCCGGTGAGTTCCCCTCGTTTTGCGCCGGCTATAGCCAGCCCCTTTTCTGAAAGCTCGCGCATCGACTCATAGTGAAACTCGACACCACTCTCTCCCTCCAATACGAGAATCAAGCGCTCGAAGTCCTCGGCAAGCAGCGTCGCATCCGCGCCCTCAAGACGTTTCTTAAGAAAGTCTATGACGGCTTCATTATTCCCGAGATCCAGCAGCGACTTTCCTGCATCCGGGATACCGGTGGCACCGAAATCGCGGGCGGGAATAAACCAACTGCGGCCGTCATCGACCGCGCCAAGCAGAATCTGCACATTGACGTTCGGGAGTGACTTCAAAACCTCCGTGAACTGGCTGGCCCCGCGGCCGCCGCGGAGAACCACGATGTTTAGGGGATCGGCAGGACTGTGCTGCCGGAGGAAGGCCTCATAATCAAATACGGCATTAAAAATGGTCTCGACCTGCTTGGCATCAAGTCCGAGCGGCGGCGGGTTGCCGCGCAGCAGATCGAGTCTCGCTTGAAGCAATCGCTTAACTTCGTCCGGGTTCTTCAAAACAGCGTTGTCCTTAATTGTTTGATACAGAAAATCGGGACTTTCGGTCAGCCCACTCAACGCGGCGTCTCCGACTCGCGCGGTCACCCCCTCGCCTGCGAGCTCCTGAACCAGGCTTGCAATATCTCTGAGCGTTTGCGCCTGCTGCTCCAGAATCCCCGGCGGGGCATAGAGCTTCGTATAGATCGCGGTTTCCTCACTGGCTCCCAGTCGATCAATTCTCATGACCGGGTCCTCAGACCGAAAGGCATTGCGCTCATGCAGGCGAAATTGACCGCCGGTTGAAATGATAATGCCGCCCGGCTTCAAGTAAGACATGAGGTTCTGTGCAATGACACGCGCCTGCCGGTCTGAAATAGATTTGGGATGAGCCACATCAGAAATAAAGATGATATCCATTTTTTCATCTTCGTTTTGTAATTCCGGTAACGGTTTCTTAAGATCCCAGAGATAGCCGTTCACATTGGCTGTGATACCCTTGGTCTTCAGGTTCTGATCCATGGTGCGGAAGTTCTTTGGAAGCGCGTCAACAAGATGAAAATCGCCCACGGGATACTCGGAAAATTCTTCGACCTCCGCACCGAAGATTCCTGGGCCTGCGATCATGACGCGCGCACCCTCGAGATCGGTCTTGAATGATAAATTCGGGCCAACGCCTTGATGCGCACGCGCATAGTCCATAAAAGCCGAGAAGTCCCGGTTAATGAAGGTCCATCCCAACCCGTCGGAAGTGGCCGAAATGCCGTCACGCTCATCGTCGGCGGTGTCTTCGGGCTGAAGATCTAGAAGCGCTTGATCGACCTTCCGCATGCGAATCACCTCTAAATCTGAAAACGGCGCGTCTTCCGTTTGTATTTCAGAGCGCCGGGCTAGCGGGATAAAGTGTTCCCGGTAAACGGCGTCGGCAGCCTGACGGACGCTCTCGCGGAACTGATTAAAGTCTCTTAGTTGATCATTGATATACTTCGCCCACTCCAGCTTGTCGGCGGTGGCCGTTCCCATAAGTTTTTCACTCAGCAACAATGCCATTTCGCGGCCGATGACGATATCCGCACTTTCTCCCGGCACTTCCCCATCTGTTCCCAGAGCCTTGGCAATTTTCAACAAAAGCATAAAGGGCGCATTGTGCTGCTTCCGCAGGGCATTCAGCGAGGCCTCAACCTCAAGGATCATCTCGTTAGCAATCGCTTGCTTTTCTTCGGTTTTCGTGGCCGAGTCTGCGAGCCGCGTTCTGAGAGTCGAATCATCCTGCAGCAGCCGGCTTACCTGCTCTCTGCCGAAATCGGGTTTTCCGGCCACAAAGACACTTCCTGTGACGTCGCGCATAAAACGCTTCGCGTCAACATGACTTCTTTCCTCGAGCATCATGTCCTCGAGCAATACTTTCTTCAAATCCTTCTGATCGCCCTCTCCAAAAGATTCAACCCGCACTCGCATCGTGACATAGTCCAGTTTGTCCGGTTGTTGACTGAAGGGAAGCATGCGGAATCCCGGACGCCCGGAGTCTCGCTTCATCTTCTGATAGTGGGCGATTATCTCCGCCAGGAACTCCACTCCGTCTTCGTACAAAGTAATGAAGTCTTCGGTTGCCGATGCGACAACCACTTGATCGACCTTGGTTTTCAGCCTCACAAGGTAAACCGGGACCTCATGGCCGGCCTCAGTTGTTACTTGGCGCGTTTCTGCGTCGTTGAAGCGGAGAATGCGGTAAGGTTCCTCGGTGGTGCCCGCTTGTGCAACGATTAGCCCATGCGGAAAAAACGTCCTCTGAAAATGCGGGGCAATGTTTGCGGCTTCGACAGCGCCCATCGTGCTGTCCGGACTGATGTCGCTGATATCCGAGAATTTTAGACCCGGTTCCAAGACACCCAGCGTCTCATCAAACCACGTTATGAATTCCCCTGCCGGCAACTCGCCTGTCTTGAGTCTTTCAGCAAGTGGATCCTGGGTCGGGAGAAAGACTTCGGAAATCCATTTTTCGATATCGAACTGCACGTGAGAAGGGTCCAGAAGCCGGGCTTCTTTAGCGCCCTGAAGGTATTCGGTGATCGGGGCAATATGCTGCCGTGAAAGACGCGCCAACCTAAAGACATCTGCGACAGCCCCCTGATTAATATCGCCCGCTCCGTCCAAGAGGGCGATGGCTCTACCGCGCTGCGCCTCGTTAACGCGTTTGTTAATCTTTCTGCCCAACCCCGCGATGAGCCCATCCAGAGCTTCTCGTTCTGTTCTCAGCTCCGAGCGGGCACCTGTGTCCGGCGCCGGGCGCATGAGATCGATTGCGCTAAAAGACGGCTTCGGGGGAAAAACCACTCCGGGGTTGAAGCTCAGCCTGTGCTGACCCATGAATCTCTGGAGCCTGTCCGACATCTCTTGACGACCCTCCTGCGCAGCGGGATCCACCTGTCCGTAAAGCGCAAAGATCAACTCGTCCAAGAAATCTTTGGTGGCTTGATCCGGTGTGAGCACCACGCCTAAGTACTCGCGTTCTATAAACCGGAGGCCCGCCTCGTCTCTCATCTCAATCCCATAGACACTGCGGACGATGCGACCTCGTTTCATTAACTCCAGCGCATCAATCCACTCAACGGCCGTCGGCGGGCGTTTAATTCCTGACTCATCCACCCACTTTGCTTTATTCAAAAAAGACTGCAGGTATGTGAAAACAACAACGCGGTACGTGTCGATGTTCACTTCTTCGGCATAAGCCTCCGTCACGTTCCGGTAGTCGCTGTAAAACCTCATCATCGCCTCGGCGTCAAAACCCGCCGGCCCGGTAAACGGCCTAAGCAGCGGGTCCGTGCTATCGCTCCGGCTGATGTCGGAAAACGAATCCGTCTCTGACATAAACTCGTTTGGAAGTTGTGTGCGGAGTTTTACGTCGTTGAGGAGATTAAAGTAGGGCATATCATACTCGCGCATTCTATCGACACGCGGAACGCTCAGGGAGTGATCGAGCAGCGCCCGCCGCCACGACTGCGGCAATTTGTCGTAGCCCGGGATACTTGAGATGCGCTGATAGGTTCGAAAACCATCCATATCGTAATCGTAGTTATACTCCGTATGATTATCCAAGATGTCGAGTTCGCTTGAGTCCTGAAACTCTGCGGGACTGAAGGCATTATCTAAGACATCAAAAACTGACTCTCTGTTTGTATTAAAAATGTGCGGGTCGTTAGTGTTGGCTTGTTTTCTCTCGAGGTAGTACTCATGGACTTCTGCAACTTTCGCATCAATCAGGTTTGCCGCAAAACGGCCGGGCACATTGAAAGCATTCCAAGCAACAATCGCGGCAATGATCAGGGCGCCGACACCTGTCAGCAGCCCAAAGAATAGCCGCTTTCGCCAATTGCGCTTCCTGATTCTCTGCTCAGCCGCCCGGTCACCATTCCGCAGACCGTACTGGTCAAGCGTCTTGTTCAGCTCACCTTCAGCATTTTCACTGTTGACGTTAACAAAGAAGGGAAAATTATAAGCCTCGTCACTCGCGTCGCCCAAAAAGATCCTGTCAGGCGAACTGAACTTCGTCTTATCCAACACAATGGGTTCTTCGAGCTCACCGGTAAAGACACCCTCGGCCATCTTTAAGCGGTTCCCGGTGATCCCCTGAACGTCGATGTTTAGGCCGGAAAAAAGGTCCGAGACTTCCGGGGTTGCCAGGAACTTTTCAAAAAGCCCTTCAATGCCGCGCACGACAAATCGGAGCTTGATTTTCTTATTCGGCCCGAAATGATCGCGGACTTGCTTGAGCGCCTTGACATAGTTCGGGTTGAGTTTCCATTCGGCGACGAGTGTATCGTAATGCTCCTCGCGCAGATGCCCGGCAAAGACGCTGTAATAATTGCGCATGTGCTCTTCGTTGAAGTCACCGCTTATACGCGCTAGCACGTATTGCTTGCGGGCGGCCTCAAACTCCGCGAGAAACCGGTCTGCCGCGGCATCGCTTTCTTTCTCGCGTATGCCGTCGGCCACGATATGCTGCAGCTTTCTGGCCTGCTCATCGTAAGAAAGGGTCAGGGTCTCTTCGATATCGCTGTCAATCTCGACAACCGCTTCGGTCGCACGCGCGTCCGATGGCTCGGCGCGCAACTCGGAACGCGCAGGCCGCAACTGAACGCCCGCTTCCAAACGGCTCGTCACCTGCTCCTGCCCTTTCTGAGCCGTCCGCCAATCGGTCTTAGCTTTCGCAAAGTGCTCGCCCATGGCAATAATCTCGGGGCCGTACTTTCGGATCGCAAGAGGGTCGGTAGCAAAACTTGCGATAATGCGGGTCATTTTTGCCGCAGACGGCCGCGGTTCGCTGCGCCACATGTGATGCATGCGGATCCCGAATCGGAGAATCGTCTCGCGCTTGGTTCGCTTGAGCTCGACGCCGTTACGCGTGACGGCTTTACCTTCGCCGTCGACCACCGTCTGCAGAGTCTTGTCCGCAAAAAGATTCGTCAGGTTTGTGAGCCGTTTGCCGGGCTCTTTCCAACCATCGATTAAGAGGTTGGTTGTCGTTCCGATGACGGCGCCGACCTGAATCGCACCGGTCCTTTCGTCATCAAAATTGAAGCCCTTGGCCCACATCGGGTGCTCGGTCATCGCTCCGAACAGCTGCCGTACGTGTTCCTGTATATTGGGGCGCAAAAACTGTTCTTCATCCTGCGGCACCGAAGAGAGGGCGAGAATGAGCTTCCAGTATTTCATGGGAATCTCAAGCCGCCGCCGTGCGCCGTTGGATCCGTTAATCACACCCGAGTCCTGCCGGCTATTGCGATTCAGCTTTCGTCCCCAAAATGTTGCGAGGGGTCCTTCGATTGCCTCTCGATCCTGGTACAACTGTCTTAACGCAGCGATGTCGTAACCGTTTTCGGCCATTTCGCGCACCGCAGTGTAATGGCGCCCGATATCGAGACCGAATGCCGTTCGAACCGCAAGTGTCCGGGTATGGTTGTGAAGCACGTCGAAGGGGTCGTTGCCGCGTTTGTCGAAAGCGCGTTGGGCGTTTGCGCGCAGACGGATCGCATCGCCGGGTAGAGTATCCGCATAATTGATTTTGAGCAGTTCTCCCGGCGGCAGGCGCGGGATGTCACTTAGGGTCCGGCTTCCGGAATAAGTCAGGAGCATAGAATACCTCCCGGCAAGCACGTCCGCGAGAATGCGTCTCATTCTCGGGTCATCGCTGCCGCGGTAATAGGCATCAATGAAACCCGTTTTGCGTAATTTCGCGATCGTATCAACGGTGTTTACGAAGAGCCCTCGCTCGATCGCGCTCTGCGGTGAGGTGGAACCCTTCGGCCACAGCGAGCGCTCCGCAAGAATTTGAAAAAATATTGCCTTGGACACGTCCTCGGCATCCAGGATCGGCAGGCGATAGGTATTCCGGCTGTCGCCTGGCATACGCCGAGCGAGATTTGGGTATTCAGTTGCAAAAAGCCGCCGCAGCTTCAGTTCCTGGGCGGCATAAACCTCGTTCCACAGGACGTAAGTGGAAGTCATGAAGTACACATTCATGAACTCCTCATTGATGATCCGTTCGAACTGTTCGGCTTCACGGATGTTGAAATGCTTGTTATTGAGCGAGGCCCGCAGTTTCGGGTAGAAGTTTTTCGGCAGGTACCAATGCAAGGGTCCGCGCGGAAATAATTCCGGATGCCCTATGCGCTCGAGGTACCGGTGATTGTATTCCATGATGCCGGTCATCATGACAAAGGACCAGTAGCTCTTGAACTTGACTTTATCGACACCCTTCCACTGGCTGTCGAGCAACACCCATTCGTCGTCGCTTAGCACGTTGTGGAACGGAAGACCTCGCCAAAGGTCCGGCAGATCTTCGTCTTTGGTAATCTCGCCGCGTTTCACCATGGACGCTAGGGAGATTTGCGCTTCTTTTTGTGCAGACTTTATGGAGTCGACGAACAATTTCCATTTCCATGCAGATTTTCCATCCCGGTAATCGGTACCGATGATCTGCATCCAAGGCACAAGGGCTTTGGTCACCCAATCCTCGGCGGTCAGGGTCTCTCCCTTCTTGAGGGAAAACCCCTCGCCGTTCTCGCCAAAAATGGCACGGGCATACACTTCGAGGTGTTTGGCATCAGCGGCTGCGGCCTCATGACTGAGCTGGTACTTGGGATCTTTGGACTGGCTTAACTTTAAAATCTGAACCATCACTGCGTACTCATCTTCAGTCAAGTCAATGCCGTTGCGGCGAGCAAAATCCATGACGGTTTTTTCACCGGCTGTCGGGCCTTGCTTTACAGGAGCGACGACTGTCGGCTTCGCCGGCGCCACGTCCCTCGCTTTGGGTCTCTTCGCCTCGACCTCCTTCGCTATCGGTTTTACGATCTGCTCTACGACTACCGGCGGCGGCAGCGGTTTGCCGGGCTCCGGATCCGGGCCGATTCTGCCGGTGAGAGCCGCAAAGAAGAGGAAAGCGCCGGCGAAAGCGGCGATCCCTAAAGTCCGTGCGGATCTGAAGATGTTGCGCAATTCGGAGCGAGCAGGTGTCTGCAAACGCACCCCGGTTTCCAGCCGGCTCGTCACCTGCTCTTGGTCCTGCTGTGCGGTCTGCCAGTCGGTCTTCGCCTTCACTAGATGTTCGCCCATCGCAATAATCTCGGGCCCGTATTTGCGAATCGCCAGCGCATCCGTCTCAAAACTTGCAACGATTCGGTCCATTTCCGCGCCGGTAGGCCGCGGCTCTCCGCGCCACATGTGATGCATGCGGATGCCAAACCGGAGAATCGTCTCCCGCTTGGTTCGCTCAAGGGCCACTCCGTCGCGTATGACCGGATCCCCCATGCCGTCAACAACCGGCTGCAGGGCTTCATCGGCGAAAATTGCGGTGAGACGCTCAAGACGCGCGGCGGGGTCCTTCCACCCTTCTATTAAGAGATTGGTCGTCGTTCCGATAACGGCGCCGACTTGAATGGCACCGGTCCTTTCGTCGTCAAAATTAAAGCCCTTATCCCACATGGGGTGTTCGGTCATCGCCCCGAAAAGCCGGCGGACATGTTCTTGAATGTTCGGGCGAAGGTTCGCCTCGTTACCTTCGGGAATCGAAGACAGGGTAAGAATGAGCTGCCAGTACTCCATGGGAATATTTAGCCGCCGGCGTGCGCCGTTGGAACCGTTGATGACACCCGAATCCTGACGTCCGTTACGGTTCAGCTGACGGCCCCAAAACATTTCGAGAGGGTCTTCGATGGCCGCCCGTTCGCCGTACAGTTGGCGCAGGGCGTCAATGTCATAGCCGTTTTCGGCCATCTCGCGGACACCCGTATAATGACGCCCGATGTCGAGACTGAATGCCGTTCTTACCGAAAGTGTGCGAATCCAGGTGCGGAGTATTTGAAACCGGTCATCGATCGGTTCCTCGGCCGCCTGTTCGGCCCTTACGCGTAAACGGATCGCGTCGGCCGGAAGGGTGTTTGCGAAGTCGATACCCAGAATAGTCTCGGGCCTCACCGCCGGAAGAGCACGAATAAGTTTGTAACCAGGATAGGTATTGATCTCTGAGTAGTTCCCGGCAAGCGTATCTCTTAGGATCTGTCTGAGCACCGGATCATCGCTTGGCCGGTAGTAGTCATCGATGAATCCCGCTGCCCGCAGCCGGCTGATCGTCTCTACCGTTCTGCGGAAAATTCCGCTGTCGATGACATCCTTCGAAGACGCCGCCCCTTCCGGCCAAAGCGAGCGCTCGGCAAAAATCTGATAAAAGATCGCCTTCGACACATCCTCCGCCTGCAGGACCTGACTACGGGAATAGTTTTCAGGATCGCCCGGCATCCTGCTGCCCAGATTGGGGTACTCATTCCGCAGAAGGTACCGCAAGCTGACTTCCTCGGTCTGGTACAGGTCTTTTAAAATCTCAACGTGGGTGGTCATGAAATACACGTTCATGAACTGCTCATTGAGCATCCGCTCGAAAGGATCTGCCTCCATCACATCAAAATGCTGATTGTTAAGAGATGGGGTCATCTTGTGATAAAAGTTTTCCGGGAGGTACCAGTGCAAGGGTCCGCGCTCAAACAGCCAGCCCTCGCCCAAGCTCTCGAGATAGCGGTGATTGTATTCCATGGTTCCGGTCATCATGACAAACGCCCAATAACTCTTGAATTTGACCTTGTCGATACCCTCCCATTGGCTGTCGAGAAGTGCCCACTCGTCGTCGGTGAGCACGTTGTGAAAGGGAAGACCGCGCCATAAATCCGGGATGTCTTCATCTCGGGTGATCTCGCCGCGCTCGACCATGGCGGTGAGGTTTTCACGCGCGGCAGCCCGGGCACTCTGTATGGATTCCACAAAGAGTTTCCACTTCGGGGAAGATTCATTGTAGTCGGCGCCGATAATCATCATCCACGGAACAAGGCCCTTTGCGACCCAGTCTTCGGCCGTAAGGGTTTCGCCGGGGTTCAGGGAAAACCCTTCTCCCTCTTCACCAAAGATTGTCTCGGCCGCCGCAATCAAATGCCGCGTTCCCGCCGCTGCCGTTTCGTGCTGTACCTGGTAATTGGGGTTTCTCGATTGGCTTTCTTTGAGGACCTGAACCATGGTGTCATAGGCTTCCAGGCTGAAGTCGATACCATGCCTGCGCGCGATCTCAGCCACGGCCCGCTGACCTTCGGTCGGCCCTTCAGCAACGGGTACCGCTGCTTCGACTGCCGGTGCTTCAACCGCCGGCGACAGCGCGGGCGCTGGTGCAACCGCGGCAACGGGAGGTTCTGGTTTCTCGGGTTCCTCAACAACGACAGCGGGCGGTATCGGTGCGGCCGCTTCAGGTATCCTCTCATCGCCGGTCCTGCTTGCAAAGATACCAAATGTGACGGCAGCGGCTACGGTAATGCCCAATGCGGCGCGCGCGAACTTGCTCCTTAATCCGGCGCGTAACTCGGAGCGTGCGATATAGGGCTCCAATTGAGGGCCCGCACGCCGAAGCACTCGTTGAAGCACTTGCTTGACGGCAATGCGTCTTTGGTAAAGGGCCCCCCTGAGGTTGCTAACGCCTAAAAGGGATTCAACGTCAGCGCCTGTTTCCTGAAGGCTTACGTTCTTCAGATCACTGAACAGATGCGACGCGGCGCGCACGCGCTTAAAGAAAACCCTCGCCTCGTAAAGAATTTGCGCTTCGCTTTTGGCTTTCGAAAGAAAGCCGCTATCTTCGAGCGCATTCAAAAGATCACTAAAATTTCCTTCACTCCAATCCCACTGTTCCATGCCGTTAAGAATGCGGCCGAGATAAGCCAAAAGACTGATGTCTTGAGCTCCATAGGTCCCCAGTTTGGGATCAAACTCATCTGTGGGTAATAGGCCCTGGTCACGGATAGTCCGCATATAGTCGACGAGATATTGTTCGACGTCGATCCGGGAACCCTGGTCTACGATGACCTCAATCTGCGCACGCTGTCTATCCGTAAGTATTTCTCTGCCGATTCGATCAAATACTTCATCAGCGCCTAGACTTTCCGCTTCCATCCGGTCGAGTCGCCGGTTAATTCTCGTGACTTGCCGCAAAGGAAGACCAAAGGTCATTTGCCGCTGAAGCAGTTTTGACCTTACTTCTGCCACAGCAGACTGATATTCTTCATAGACTCGTGCATTCCCTGCGATAAACCGCGCATCTAATAAGCTGCGAATTCCGATGCCTTCGACTGTCTCCAGACTACTGATCATTTCGGAAACCGTCGGCGCATAAGGCTTATTGACTGCGCGCGGACGGGCCGGGAAGTCGACGACACCGACGACGACGCCGATGGCATCGGCCATGGCCGTCAGCGCCCGGGATCCCTGCACAGTTTTATTCTTGGCCAGAACCAGCAGATCGATATCCGCCGTGCCGTAGGCCGGGTCCTTGCGCGCCATACTGCCCAGAAGGGCAACGCTGATTTCCTCTTCGAGCCCGAATGCAGCCACCATGTCGACAACAAATCGTTCCAGTAATTCTGCGTATTTCCGTTCAAAAAAGTCCAGGTTCTGCAGCGATTCTACCGCCTTGCTTTTCAAGGCGCTCAACTCGCGCTGCAATGCTTCCTGCCTCTCCCGCACACTCGCGTCCGTTCTGAGTTCGGAGCGGTCGGCGCTCTCGTCGTCGGCGAGCATCGCTGCTTTTCTTTCGTGCCGGTAAAAACTGCGGCGGTAAGTACTGCGAATGGCTTCTACCTGAACTTTTGTCGGGCCAATAAACGGCAGAAGAAGCGGTTGATAATCATAAAGCGGCAGGCCCGGGTAGCCCCAAAGTCGTAACCCCACACGCCAAAGCGCGCGGCCCACAAAAAACAACCACTCCCCGAAGACCTGATACCAGCGCCGCTTTGCCGTTAGCGATGGCTTCAGATACGAATGGTCTCCGTAAACCAAGAGATCCCACTCACCCGTTTTGGGATCATAGCTAAAGGCCGAGATGCCGACATTCGGCATATGACCCATGAGCTCCATCGTGGCCTTACGTTTCTCAAAGGGAATGCTCAAAAGCATCATGGTAATGGTAAGAATGGTGAGGCCGTGGCTGCTTATAAGGATGTTCTTCCCTTTGCCTTTTTGGATCTCTTCAAAGAGTTCCCGCAAATAATTAACCGTGTATCCGCCTGAAAATCCTTCGGTCTCAAATTCTTCTAGATTCACGTTCATGTGCTGGATTAAATCGGCATAAAGATCATAAATCAATTCCCGGGCCACGCCGCCCACAGGATGCGTCCCCATTTCATTGAGCCGCTTCTTCACTTGCTGAAAGAGCTCTTGGTCCTTCGCGACAGGCTCAGCGGTTTTGAAAGAGCGCTCTAGGCGGCCGGAGATGACGCGGTCAAACTTGATGTGCTTTCGCGAGCGGAAAAAATTCCGGAACCCCCGCCCCTGAATCAACCCGCGCCATGTCGGCGGAGAAAAAGTGAGGTCCGACTGCGTGTAATCGAAGAGGTTCGACGTCGCTTCGACATGCCTGCCGACAACAATGAGGACGCGGTCCGGATTTTCTGCCCGCCACGCTTCATACGGTTCTTTATCGAGAAGCGCCGCCGCAGTCGGGTATTTTGTCGGGGTCAGCCGCTCAATCTCCTCTTTGGAAAGATCCGTCTCGCGCAACTCTGAGCGGCCGCGGGGACGGAAGCGCTTGCGCTCATGGAAGCGATCGCGTATTCCCGTAAGGCGTCGTGAACGCGACAGCGGCAGCATGTCGGCAACGTCGTCGGCGATTCCGAATTTCAGAAAGACGATGTTGACGATAACGGTTCCCGCAAAGAGGGCGATCGCGAGAATGAACCTGCGGCTCGCCGACTCAAAGGGCGCTTTAATCTCCGCGTCGACTTCCGCGTAATAACCCTCGGCTTTTTTGCGGGCCGTCTGCATCAGCGTCTCGACATCATCGCGTTGTGTCTCGTATTTATCGCCGTCGTCAAAGAGGTTAAGGCCAAGCCAGGAATCCGTTTTCACCCAGTCGTCGGTGGGAAGGGTGTCGCGTATCCTGCGAGATTCGTTGTAAATGTCTTCGGCCTGCCAGACGTTGAACGGGGCCTCTCCGGGAACGGCCTCCGCCGTGCGTGTTCCTAGGTCCTTCGCTTTGGCGGCCGCTTCATCCAAATCTGCTCGCGCGCGCCCGGTGTAGACGTAGTAATAATTGTGGCTGGAATTGCCGTCGCTATCCTCCGATGTCGACTCCCAAACCTCGAGGTTGCCGGCCGCATCTTCAAGATGCTCATAGAGACTGTCGCCTGACTGCAGGAATCGAATCCCGCCCCACTCGTTTGCCGCTTGACCCGCAGGAGTGGCTTTCACGGCAGCGCCGGCACCATAAAGCTGATACCCCTTGTGCAGGAAGTTGACCCCTGCCGCGACTGTAACCGCCAAAGTTCCGAACACGATAAGATTCGCGACCGTCTCGCGCACGCCCGTCCGCAGCTCGGAACGGCCTATCGGTTTGTCCAGCAATGCAACGTAAAGCGTATTCGGTTCCGGGTAAAACGTGCGCTGTTGCGTCCCCACCACGGTGATCTCATAACCCATAACCTTGGGATCGATAAATGGCGGGAACCAAGTGGTCCCGCGAACGACTTTAACACCTTGGGAGGCAAGATGATCGAAGACGGCTTTGCGCATTTTGATCCCCAGTTCCTGTCCGCGGTAAGCGGGGTGAACCAGCACATCAAGGACCATCGCTTCTTTACCGGGACCCTGAAAAGGGATAACTTCAAGAGTGGAAAGGACGGGTTGCTCAAAGCTCTCGAATCCGATCATGAAGTCGTATGTCTTACTCCATGACTCGTGAACCGGGAGCGTCATGATGTATCCGATCACGGGGTTTTCGGGATCGTTCGTGTCTCTTGCGACATAACCAAATCCGTCAGCAAAAATGTCCTCTTCCAACAGCCCGAGATTAACCTCTTTCATCAACTCAACGGCCTCCCTCTCCTCGGGAGTCGCTTCGCCGGCCGGCAAGAGCGCCCTTCGAACTGCGCCATCCTTCGGATCCGGTGTCTTATTGCGATTTTTTTTCATTTCGACATCAAAGAAAAGAGGATCCAGGGCGCCCGATCGCAACAGCTCAGAAAAGATCTGAGTATCGACCGCCTCAACGGCAATGCCTTCCGGCACATCAAAGGCGCGCAGCTCAGACCGGGATGCGCCAAGTTCGTCCGCTTCACGCAACCATCCGCGCAGTTCCGGTGCCCAATTCACGGAAATCTTTGCCGGCGCTACAAAGTCCGCCAACCCCTCGGCTCTAACCGCCTCCCGCGGTTCGGACCTCGCGGAGTTAAAGATGATGATGGTATCCGGATGCGCATCTTTGATCGGCTTGACAAGATCTTTTCCTTCGAGCTCTCCTTCGTCGTTCTCTCCCAAATCATTGTCCAGAAGAACCAGATCGAATGTTTCTCCTGCCCGCACGAGATCAAGGGCTTCTTCTCCCCACTTTACGATCGTGATGTCCTCGCTCCTGAGATCCCAGAATTTGCGAATGATGTCCGCGTAGTAATCGTAGTAATTAACAAGGTCTTCTCCGTTCTCCACAATCAAAACTTTTCGCGGTTGCCACTTCGGCGTATACCCACGCAACTCAGACCGGTTCACATTCTGATACTGATCTTTGTCATAGACGGTGAGAATACCTTCTGCCATACCGTACACAAACGCGGCCTTTTGATCTTTTTTGCCGGCAGCGTCTTGATCGCTCAGCGAAGGTTTGTCGGGGTAGTTTGACCAATCGGGATGACTATGCGCCTGCAAGGCGAGGCTGTCTTCCGGAAGGGGTAGATCATATTGCGGATCGGCGATGCCGAGCCGCAGTTCTACGGCGTTCTTAAATACCCCGTACTTCTCCCCCACTTCCGCGGAGGCCTGCCTGGTGTCGGGATCTTCAACGCCGCCGCTGACTTCACGGGCAGGGTCCAAAGCATAAGAAGCTTCCGGAATAAAGTCGATGATCCCAATGCGATCCCCCTCAGTGCGGCCGACAAATTTGCCGCGTCTTTCAAAAATGAGACTGCCCCGAAACCACTGGTCCGCTTTATTCAGGGCATCCACTCGCATGACATACTTTTGCCCGCTAAAATCCCACTCAATCACTTCCTCCGTTGTTGCTGACCACCCGTGATAGAAGTCGTAGGCGTCCTTCATGGTAGCGGATACTCGCACCCACCTATTGCCCCGCAACCATTCTCCGCTCGCATCTTGATAGGGGGTATTGAAGGCAGTCTCGGCAAGAATCAGCTCTCTTCGCGTGAGGATCTCTTCCAAAAGGGCATTGATAAATTCAAGGTCCCCAAGCGCTCCACCCTTTTCCTCGATCGTCTTCCGGACAAACGTATTAACATTAGCATTCACGGGCATCGGCTTGAGAGAACTTGCCTCCAGCTCCGATATCAGATTGGATAGGACAACGTATAGCGCCGAGTCCCCTGCGGGAGTCTTAAAAAACGCCTCGGCTTCGATCGCTTGAATGATCGCATTGATTGTCTCTTCCGTTGAGCCGCGCAGCTCCGAGCGCTGCGGCTCGTCGAGAGTCTCGATGAGGCTATCGCCTACCAGCACACTCCCGCTCCAGCGGTTAACGAGCGGGACGGCGGTGCCGTGCACGGTGGTCGGCTGCTTTACGAGGTTCATAATATTTTCAGGGCTCAGACGATTTCCATCACGCAGCACTCTAAGGCCTTCCATGAAATTCCTGACATGGCCGCTCCATTCCTCGTTAGCGCTCGCGTACTCCGCCGGATTGGTCATTTGTTCCGCAGCGCCGTCGATGAAACGGGTATATTGCGCCGCTTCTTCGATGCGGCCCTCGGCGGCAAGTTTACGGATGAGGGCGTCACGCCAGGCCTTGAGTTGATTATGTCTCCGCCCCGAAAGCTTGTCGGTGACAGCCCGGTTGAAAGACTCATAGAGATTAATCTTGCCGTCCTTGATCTTGAAATGGTCGCTCCACGAGACCTTGCCCTGCATATAGTCGAGGTAAGCACTCTTGTCGGGCATCTCACCCATATGCGGATCGACGACGACATAGGACACGTCCTGCTCACGCAAGAGTTGGGTCAGCCTTTCCGTATGAAACCCTCCCGTGATCATGGCCGCCTTATCCCTTCCCCTCACCGCCATGAGGTTTAGAAGATTTTTCAAGAAGACATCATCGCGCTCTCGGGCAATGGCATAAAAACGAATCGCCGGAATCTGGTCTCGGTTTATGGACTTGATGAGGTTATTCATATCTGCCGCAAGTTCGCCGATGCGATCCTCGCCGGCCTTCTCACTCCCCGCAGAGTTCATGCCCTCGAACTCCCGCCACTCGCCAAAACTGAGTTCCAGAGCTGCGAGTTTTCTTAAAACTCGCAGACGGCCGTTTAGCGCATCGACGGCACGGGCGGCCGGAGACACCATCATGTTTTCCTTAAGCGTGCCGATCAGGGCCTCCACTTCCTCAAAAAAGGCCGCCCCCTGCATTTGTTGCAGCTGTTCATGCCGCGCAATCATTCCCGTAAGCTCCTGCGAGATTTCCAGCGGCAGGCCCTTGCCCTCGGCAAGGCGAACAAGATAATGGGCGAATGCTTCCGGGGCCAGGTGCTCCGTGCGGTAGCTTTGTATTTTTCCCTGAAACTGGCTTGTTTCTGCATGGGTCAATAGCGGCTGCATAAGAGTAATAAGCGCTTGGACTTCTTCTTGGATCCTAGTGCGGGCCGGCCATTCTTCCTTGCCGATCTCAGCTAGCATCGCCGCCACCCGCCCGTAATCTTCCCCGATGTTGATTATTGTCTGCTTTGCGCTTTCACCTAATTCTCTGAGAAGATCGAGGAGGTCCTTTTCGCCCTCGTGAAAATCTCGAACGGCTTGGTCCAACACCAAGAGTTTTGGGGAGTAAAATTCTGCTTTTAGGGCAGCGAGCCTTTCATCGAAAGCGTTGAGGTTTTTATCCAGCGCGGGTTTCGCTTTAAGGGCTTTTAGGAATTCTGCTATTCCACTTTCATAGAGCTCCTGATCTTCGACACCGTAGTAGTCAAGACTCGCCCCTAATACCGCGTGCGCCGCCGCACCGGACAATTCTCCGCTGCGGATATACGCTTCGAAAACCTCACGCAGAATATCTTTGTCGGGATAAGCCTGAAAAAGCGTGGGATCGAGTTTTCCGGCGGCACCCTCCAAGCCGATTAAGTCGATGCCGTATTCGGCGTGAAAATAGCCCACGAGTTCGAAAAGGGATTGTTGAGCGCTCGGAACGGCGTGCGCATCGCGTATGAGCACGACAAGGTTCCCGTTTTTCTCGTCGCTTGCCCGGTAATGTTCTTCAGCAGTGCCCAACTCCGCAGGGAGACTCAAGCCGGCCGACAGATCAAAAGACCCGTCGACCGTTTCACTATGCGAGCGAGGCGTAGATTGCTTGAGTTCTCCCTGTGTGGGTTGGGCATAAAGAGTGCCGGTGGGCGATATGACATCGAGCGTGGTGAAACAGATAAGCAGACAAAGGGCGGTTGCCCTTCGTCCCAGATAGAGTTTTCGTCTTTGTGAAATCGCTCGCATAGTTCGTAACCCTTTTAAAAGGAAAAGGATATGAAAGGGTACACGGGCTTTGTAAAAGTTTCAAATAAGTTGCGAGGGATTATCTTGGATGGGTGGCGCTGCTATATATCGATATAAACAACTAGCTGGGAAATTTCGTGATTTCTAACAGAAGCGGGCTTTGAAAAGCAGGGGGTGTATTAAACACTGAAACGGAATAGCATCACATCACCGTCGACAACCTCATACTCCTTGCCTTCGACACGCAAAAGGCCTTTTTCTTTGACGGCAGCCGAGGAGCCGAGTCGGATGAGATCCTCGCATTTCATCGTCTCGGCACGGATAAAACCCCGTTCGAAATCGGAATGAATCACGCCCGCCGCCTGCGGGGCCGTACAACCGCGGCGCACAGTCCAAGCGCGAACTTCCGGTTCGCCGGCGGTAAAATAAGTGATAAGATTGAGCAGTTTGTAACCGCTGCGGATGAGCTGATGCAGACCCGGCTCCTCAAGTTTGAGCTCGGCAAGAAACTCTTTTTGTTCCTCGGGGGAGAGGTCTACGAGTTCGGCCTCGACTTTTCCTGAAATGACAACCATTTCGGCGCCTTCTCCAACAGCCCATTCCCGGACCTTGGCAACAAAAGGCCCTCCCTCCGGCAGCTCGTCTTCGGCTGCATTCGCGCAGTAGAGAACTGGCTTCAGGGTAAGAAAAGCCATGTCCAGTATTAACTTCTTTTCCTGGTCCGTGAGATCAAGACGCCTAAGCGGAGTTCCGTCTTCCAAGGACTTTTTGACCTTTTCGTACACCGGCAAGAGCTCCTTGCATTCCTTATCACCGCTCCGTGCAAGTTTTTCGGTTTTCTCAAAACGCTTCGACATGGTGTCGAGATCTTTGAGGCAAAGTTCGGTATCAATAATTTCGATATCACGGATCGGATCCACGCTTCCGGCGACATGCACAATGTTAGAGTCCTCGAAGCAGCGCACCACATGCAGGATAGCCTCGACTTCTTTGATATGCCCCAAGAATTGGTTTCCGAGCCCTTCCCCTTTGGATGCCCCGCTAACCAGTCCCGCGATATCGAAGAACTCGATAGAGGTCGGGGTCGTTTTCTTTGGGGAAAAAATCTGGCTAAGTGCTGTCAGGCGTGGGTCGGGAACCCCCACAATGCCTTTATTGGGATCAATGGTGCAAAACGGATAGTTGGACGCCTCGACCTTTGTTTTACACAACGTATTGAAAATCGTAGATTTACCGACATTCGGAAGGCCTACGATTCCACAGCGAAAACCCATATTTTACTCTCCTTAAACTCCCTTGGTTGGTCTGCGCAATATATCAGAAAAGGCGGACGGCGGAAACCAGCTCTTGACAGGTTGATTATTTAGGATAATATATATGCTGTTTTTACAATTATGTCGTTCTGGGTGCCCTCACTATGAAACCACTGATTCTTTTTTTAGCGATTCACCTGTTGGCTATAGCGCCTACCGTTGTGGCCGTTGAAGTTGAATACGAGCACCGAGAGCTATTTGCCTATCTGCTTGAGCTCGAACCGTCGGCGCGTGAAGTCCAGCAGGCCGTCATTCATTATGCGGATGTCGGCAACGCAAAGATTCACCGCTGGCACCAGCAATCGCGTCTCAGAGCGCTTATGCCCTCAGTCAAGTTCGGGCGAGACCATTCCCGCAGCAATGTTGTCGATCTAGATCGCGGCAGCACGTCAGATTCTGACGTATATATTAGCGGCCCTGATGAGGTCGAGGAGCAGTGGGACTTCGCCGTCGAGTGGGACCTCTCAAACCTTCTCTTCAGCAGCTCTCAGACATATATCGACTCGCGGCAAAGGTCCATGGTTCAGCTCCGCAAACAACTGTTGGCCGAAGCGACACAGCTCTACTACGAACGCCGCCGCACCCAGGTTCTCGTCCTTGGGTTTGCGGCACAGAGCGAAAAGGACCCCTGGAGCATGCGTGTCCGCCTGGACGAACTGACATCACTGCTTGATGCTATGACGGGCGGCTTTTTAAGCGCGCGGTTGGACGAGCTTTATCTACTGTATCCCGAATTCAGCCGTCTTTGGCTCGGCGCTCCGAGTCTTTCCGGTTGAGGCGAAGTTGACCGCACGCCGCATCAATATCTCGCCCTGCGGTCTTGCGTATCGTAACACGTATCCCGTGCTCGTGAAAAACGCGGCGGAACATTGCAATTTTCTCGTCTGTCGGCGTGCGGAACGCTTCTTCTTCAATGGGGTTGTACGGGATGATGTTGACCTTTGCATGCAACGGCTTGGCGATACGCGCGACGCCCTCGGCGTCCTCACGGCTATCGTTGACCTCGTCGATGAGCGTATACTCAAACGTTATCTGCCGCTTGAGGCTGTGGTGAACTTTAGCCAGAGTTTTCTTGAGCTCGCCCAAACCATATTTCCTATTAATCGGCACGAGGCGGCTCCGTTTCGCATCGTCGCTCGCATGCAATGAGACCGATAACCGTACGCGGCCGCCGACATGCTTAACAAAATCCAGAATGCGGGGCGTAATCCCGGAAGTCGACACGGTGATCCTTCGCGGTCCCATCGCTAAGCCCCACGGCGCTTGTAGAATATCAAGAGCCCTCATGGTCTCATCGAAATTGTCTAGCGGCTCACCCATCCCCATAAACACGACGTTCGTGACCGCCCCGGCCTTCATTTTCTGAATCCAAGCAACTTGCTCGACAATCTCCCCAGCTGAGAGATCGCGACCGAATTTTCCCTTACCGCTGGCGCAAAAGATACACCCGATCTTGCACCCCAGCTGAGTCGAAACGCAAACAGTCTTTCTTTTCTGCTGCTCGATCAAAACGCTTTCGACAAGCTCGCCGTCGATTGTGCGAAAAAGATATTTCACGGATTCCCCATTGGCCGAAGCCTTTTCTTCAACCAAGCTGAGCGCGTGAAGCCGATACTCCGTGCTCAAACGCTGGCGAGTTGCCGTTGGGAGATTGCTTGCTTCTTGGAAGGACTCAATGTTCTTTTTATATATCCACTCGAGTATTTGGGTTGCGCGGTATGGCGGCAGCCCCTCGCGTTTCGCGAGTTCCTGGGCCGCCTCAAGGTCTATGCCGAAAAGGACATGGTTTAAATCCACTTTTTCCATTTCATCCAGATCAGCATTACGCCCGATATGGCGGCCATCACGAGAAATGAAAATCCATAGCCGAATTTCCATGTCAATTCCGGCATGTGGCGAAAGTTCATGCCATAAATGCTGGCGACAATCACGGCGGGCATGGTCAGTGTTGCAAGCACCGTCATGTGCTTGATAATTTCATTGAGCTTATGCGAGGAGTACGAAAAATAGGCCTGCAAAACACTCGACAGACTTTCGTGAAAACCTTCTGCGATACTGTAAATTCGGAGAAGATGGTCATAGATATCACGAAAGTAAATGCGGTGTTTGGCCGTGATAAACGGCGTTGGGGTACGCGTCAGGTAATTGATGAGGTCGCGCTGCGGCGAAACGATTTTTCTCAGGTTAAAGACGTCGCGCTTCATCATTATCACAGTTTCCAAATAATCGGCGGGCGGATTATGAAAGATGGCTTCTTCGATCTTATCAATGCGGTCGTCGTATCGGTCGAGAATCGGTTGGAAGTTATCGACTAAGCGGTCGAGAATGGCATGCACCAAAACGTCGGAACCGTGCGCCATCAGGATCTCCGGCTTTCGCTCAACGGTATTCCGCACCTGCTCGACGGTCCCCACCGGGGTCTTGTGAAATGTAACGACGTAGTTGCGCCCGAAAAAAATATCCAACTCGATCGTCCGGAGCTCCTCTTCACCTTCGTCATTGGGCTGTGTCATCAGCGCGTGAGTCACTAGAAACAGATACTCTTCGTAATCGTCGACCTTCGGCTGCGAGTGATCCGTCAAACAGTCTTCAACCGCGAGAGGATGAAAGTTGAAGATCTCCACCAAACAATCGCTTTCGAATTCGGTAGGGGCCTGCAGGTCCACCCAGACCAGGCTGTCTTTTTCCGCAAGCGCCGAGAGCATCTGCGCGCGGGTGAGGTCCTTCGTGAAAGCCTTTCCCTTTTTCCACTGGCATGTGTGAAGCACAACTATTTCCTCAGCTTAAACCCAATCCGGAAGAGATAAACGGTCACGGAAAATAATACGAAAAAGATGCAAACGACAACGGTCATACACTGCCCGAGCGGCACATCCGAAATTCCCAGCATTGCGTACCGCATGCCATTGACCATGTAGAACATCGGGTTAAACTGCGTTACCCATCTTAGCGCTTCCGGCACCATCGTAATGGAGTGGAACACCCCGCCGAAGAAGATCAGCGGAGTAATAACAAAGGTAGTAACCACAGTCAAATGCTCAAACTCCTCCGCGAATAACGCCATGATCATACCCGCTGAGGAGAATGTAAGCGAGACAAAAATAAGAAAAAACACCATCACTTCAGGATGCGCCGGCGGAAATCTTACGAACATAAGCGAGACACAGTAAACACCCGTTGCCGTCACTGAACTTCGGACCAAGCCCCCGATCAGCATGGCCATCACCATTTCGACATACGACAACGGCGTCACAAGCAACTCTTCGATATTGTTGGCCCATCGAGAAATAAACAAGGAGCTAGAGGTGTTGGCGTAGGCGCCCTCGATAATATACATCATCAACAGTCCCGGAATTAAATAGGTTAAGTACGGAACGCCTTCGACTGTTTTGATGTGTCTGCCCAACGAGAACCCGAATATGAAAATATAAAGAAAGCTCGAGACCACCGGAGGGAAGATGGTTTGACGGAACACCGAGATGAATCGAAATATTTCACGATGGACCAAGGCTTGGAAACCGATCATGGAGTTCACGGCGCCGCCTTTTCCTTCGGATCACGGATCAGTCTGAGGAATGCGTCTTCAAGGGTGGGGCGTCGTATATCAATCCTGTCGATCTCATACCCATGATTGTGGAGCGACTTTAGAACCTTAGCCACGGCATTGTCGCGCTCTTCAAAGCGCAGCTTCCGCCCCTTGTCTTCGAGCACAATGGGAATCGCCTCCACGTCCTCAGGCACAGAGAGCATTTCTTTTTTCAGATAAAGCTCGACCTGGTCGCCGCTCATCCTTCGCACTAAGGCCTCGGTCGGCTCCAACGCAACGATTTTACCGCGATGAATTACGCCGATGCGTGAACAGAGTTTTTCGGCTTCTTCGATATAGTGTGTCGTTAAAAAGATTGTCGTCCCCTCCTTATTTAAACCTCTGAGAAAGTCCCATAACTGATAGCGCAATTCCAAGTCAACGCCGGCGGTGGGCTCATCTAAGATCAGAATTTTGGGGCGGTGGACCAGCGCGCGCGCAATGAGCAGCCTTCGCTTCATCCCGCCCGAGAGTTTCTTGTATCCATCGTTACTCTTTTCCGTAAGTTTAAAGAACCCGAGCAGTTCTTCGGCGCGCTCTTTGGCCTGACGCTTGGGGACTCCAAAGTAGCCGGCTTCATAAGTCAGAATCTGCTTCGCTGTCAGAAAGGGGTCAAAGTTAAACTCCTGCGGGACGAGCCCGATGAGAGCACGCGTCTTGCGGTATTCAGTCAAAACATCATGCCCAAAGACGCGAACTTGTCCGGCGCTGAAGTTTGCGAGGCCGGTGAGTACGCTAATCGTCGTCGTCTTGCCTGCTCCATTCGGGCCAAGAAAACCGAAAAACTCTCCCGCCTCAACCTCGAGCGACACATCTTCAATCGCCCGGAGACGGCGATAGTCTTTACTCAGGTTTTTAATTGAGATTGCGGTTTCCATAAGGGCGGCTGTTAGGCTAGGCTTCGGTGAAGATAGAAATCATCTATTCCGAGTTTTTCCGGTCTGCGGGGATCAAGACTAGCGCGAATAAAAATATACTCGTTGGCTTCTAGGAGGCCGCGCAACTTCGCTCGCAAAGCCGTATCACGGTGATGCTCCACGGTGACGGCGCGAAACTGGTATCGGCCAAACGGGAAACGGCTTAGAATCGCAAACTCACTGCCTTCCGTGTCCAGGCTCAGGTAATCAATCGTCTTCGGAGCATTATACTTTTCGAGAATGGCCGCGAGGGGTGCGGCCTTCCTGCGCTCAACGGCAACCGCCGGATTGTCCGGCACGTACGAGCGGACATCCGCGATAATTTTCGCAGCGCGCTCATTGGGATAAAAGTCCACCTCGCCAAAATCGGCCGCAACCACTGAGTCGTCGCAGTGGCACCGCCGGACCTGCGCCATTCTGGCAAAGGCCCCGCGGCAAGGCTCAATGCAGATACCGTCCCAATACAGGTACTTTTCAAGCGCATAACTGTTGCTCCCCTTAACACCGTTATGGGCCCCTACATCCACAAAATAACCGCGTTTCTTCTTGCCGAAAATCTCTTCGATAACCCAGCGATCCTGCCCCGTTTTCCTCGAGCTAAAATACGGGACAGGGCGATCAATAGCAAAACGCCGGTACGTCCATTCCGCCGCATGGCTTAGCGGACCGAATCGCCTCATCGATTTGATTTCCTGCTTCCACGGATCCACAGCGCTGCCTCTATCCCTTTTCACTGAAAAAATGGCGGAGAGGAAGGGATTCGAACCCTTGAGACCTTGCAGTCTACTCGCTTTCCAAGCGAGCGCACTCGACCGGGCTATGCGACCTCTCCGTATAACTTTCAAAAAAGCTTACCGCTAATCTTTTAAAGCCGCTGCCAGCTCTCTATAGATCTCCGGCAACTTTCCGTTCCACTGGTTAAAATAAACCAGGTCCTCGAGCGGAAGCCGACTCCGCCACCCCGCAGCTTCCAATTCAGGGATCTCCGGGAACTCGCTCACATACCCAAGGCACAGGTACGCCACAATGACATGTTTGGGAGGGATATTTAATATCTCGTGAAGATCTTGGCGGTTGAGAATGCTCACCCACCCCACCCCGATGTTTTCGGCGCGCGCCGCAAGCCAGAGATTCTGAACTGCGCACACCGTCGAGTACACATCCGTTTCACGCATACTGTTGCGCCCGATGACTTCTCCGGGAATCCGGTTCCGATCGCACGTGACGCATATATTGAGCGGCGACTCCAGGATTCCTTCGAGCTTATAAGAAAGATATTTCTCGCGGCGTTCCGCATCAAATTTTTCTGCGGCAGCTTCGCGCTCCCTGAGAAAGGACTCCCGCACGCGTGCCTTAACACCGACATCGTCAACAACAATAAAACTCCACGGCTGCATGTATCCAACGGACCCGGCGTGATGCGCCGCCTTTAAAATTCGCCCAAGCATCGCAACCGGGATGGGTTCCGCCGTGAAGTGTTTTCTTATATCGCGGCGGCCGAAGATCGTTTTGTAAACCGCGTCTCTTTCTGCTGCTGTGATGTCGGGTTGACCCATTACCTTTTTTCCTTGCGGAGATTTCGAAAAAACTCCTGCAGAATTAGACGCGCGTCCTGCTCCAGGATTCCGGAGACAACGTTTAAGGTGTGATTCAAACGATCGTCCTCAGGAATCCGGTAAAGACTTTCACACGCGCCGGCCTTCGGATCCTTTGCCCCATAAACTAAGGTTTTACACTTCGTCAGAACCAGCGCTCCCGCACACATAGAACACGGTTCAAGGGTCACATAAAGAGTCGCTCCTTCGAGCGAACCGCGATGGCCCTCTTTGCCCTGGGAAACGGTTTCAGACGCTTGGGTAAGCGCGATCATTTCGGCGTGCGCTGTCGGATCCTTGAGCGTTTCCATCTGATTGTGGGCGCGCCCTACGATTCGGTTTTTCCAAATCACAACAGCGCCCACAGGCGCTTCGCCCTTGTCGAATGCGAGCTTGGCCTGCTTTAACGCTTCGCGCATATAGTGTTCGTGAACCGAATCGCTCATAAGACAACAATGACTCGTGGCTTATCGCCACGAGCCACGACGTGTGTTCAGCTCTTTATAAAAATATAGGTTTGGTGCGCCCGGTAGGAGTTGAACCTGCAACCTCCTCATCCGTAGTGAGGCGCTCTATCCAATTGAGCTACGGGCGCATGGTGTTTCAAAAGAATGCTAATTATACCTATTCCGCAGGGGAATGCAAAAGCTCGCTACTCCTGTTCGGAAAAAGAGATAGAACATTTGTGAAGCAAAAATTGGCTTGTCTTAGTGGCGCTATGTGGTGATTTGTGGTGCTCTATAATGATCTATTATATTGCCTTGATTGTGCGATTATAGCATGTTACGTTTTAATTATGGCAGAGATAGTTAAATGCTTTAGGAAGTGTTGGTGTGCTCCAACGCAGCTGTTTGGGATCCTTGGGTATGCTCTGCTCGCATTCCTTTTAAGCTATACATCCCCTGTTCTTGCAGATGACAGCTTGGGGGAAACATCCGGGGGAAATCCGTCGAGTCCACCCGCCATATCCATAGAAGACGCTGATGCGCGCACAGTGAAATTGCGGGGCCATATGGCCCTCATGTCGGCTAGCGGCAGTTTTTCATTCAAGGGCGTGGTGGAGCGAGTTGCAGTAGCTGTACCTTCGGCATCGCAAGTCGTGAGACGCCAGTCAACCACTCCGACCTTTGTATCAGAGATTCGAGCTGCTACTGCCGTGCTGCGGCAAACCGAGGGTTTGAGTGCGGCGGTGCTTAACGAACAGATCAAACAGATTATTCAGAACCGTTCTGCGGAATCAACGTCAGACAATAGCAATAATTTTAAACGCCCGGTTGCGATGCCAAACAATCTCGAAAACCCCAGCATGTCTGACCCTAAAGCCGAAGAGCGGAGAAAAGCTCTCGCGGAATTGCTGCATCGAATTAACCATGGCCTCGGAGAGAAACCAGAGGACGATTCCAAAACCGAGGATGGGGTAGATGGCTTCCCCTTCGCCGACGCCCTATCCGGGCATATGCTGACACAATCCGAGGAGGGCGGAGAAAATCCTCAATCACAGGTTCTTAAGAGCAGACGCGATCAGCGCCGCGAGCAACAGCGTGAGGCAAGAAGCCTGAAGATCAAAAGAGATGCCCATGAGAATCAGCGCTCTCTGCTACGAACGCTTTTCGGGAGGCAATTATCATTCCATAGTGAACGCGACGAACACCCCCGGGGACATCTTCTCCCCAACCCCAACTCAGCACCCAATATCACATCTTAGGCATTAAGCGCTCACCTCAAACCTCGCGATTATCCGCAAAGATATTCCTCTGGGTATTATCCAATTCCGCTGGAGCAATTCGGCATGCTGTTTGGGACAACGCTAGGAAATGGTGCCGCCTTAATTCGTGGGGGAATAAGTACGGAGAGGGGGGGATTCGAACCCCCGGTAGAGTGTTACCCCTACAGCGGTTTAGCAAACCGCCGCACTAAGCCGGGCTATGCGACCTCTCCATAAATGAATAGTGCTCAATTAGACTTCGGAGGGCGAGGGACTCGAACCCCCAAGTCCTTTCGGACGGCGGTTTTCAAGACCGCTGCCTTGCCAATTCGGCGCAGCCCTCCATCAAACCTTACGACAGATAGGCTGCCAGCGCCTCCGGAAAGTTAACCTTTCCGTCTGCCGTCTGAAAATTCTCGAGGAGGCAAAGAACCGTTCGCGCCAACGCAACGCCCGACCCGTTGAGCGTGTGCACAAACTCCACTTTCCCTGTCTTGCTCGACCGATACCGCACATTGATACGTCGCGCCTGAAAATCGCCAAACATACTGCAACTCGAAATCTCATACCACTTTTCACTTACCGGCGCCCAGACCTCAAGATCATAACACTTTGACGATGCAAAACTCATGTCCCCGCTCCCAAGAAGCACGACGCGATAAGGAAGTTCGAGGGCCTGTAAAATTGCTTCGGCATTTTCAACCAGCGTTTCTAATTCTTCGGACGCGCTCTCCGGTTTCACAAATTTGACCATCTCAACTTTATCAAATTGATGCACGCGCGACAAACCCCGCGTGTCTTTTCCGTACGACCCTGCTTCCCGGCGAAAGCACGGCGAATACGCCACGTACCGCACAGGCAACTGCTTTTCGTCCAGAGTCTCATCCCTTAACAGATTCGTCACCGGCACTTCAGCTGTTGGAACTAGAAACAAATCATCGTCTCGCAAAGCGTACATGTCTTCTTCTAAATTCGGCAATTGCCCCGTTCCGGTCATCGACGTCCGGTTGACCAATGCCGGCGGCCACACTTCCGTGTAGCCGTGTTTGGAGACATGGAGATCGACCATGAAGTTGATCAGTGTTCGCTCCAGCTTCGCCCCAAAGCCCTGGTACACAGGGAACGCTGAGCCGGTGATCTTACTGCCGCGCTCCATGGAAAGCCAGCCCAAATCCTTGGCTAAATCAAGGTGATCTTTAGCCGCGAAATCATGTTTTCGGGGCTCCCCCCAGGTCCGAACCACCTTATTACCCGTAGTGCCGCGTGCGACAGGCACTGTTTCATCGGGTAAGTTTGGGATTGTATACATAATAGTGGCGATTTTTTCTTCAATATCCCCCACTTCTGTATCAATTTCTTTTATTTGTTGGGATGACGTCTTAATCGTGGAAATAACCGTTTCCGCAGATTCGCCCTTCTTCTTCAGTCTGGAGATTTCGTCATTGGCCTGGTTGCGTTGGGATTTAAGTTGCTCGACATCCTGAATGAGGTTACGTCTTCGCCGGTCCAGATCCAGAAGTTCATCTAGGGGGAGGGTGGCTCCTTTGGCAGCAAGGCCCTGTTGTGCGGCGTCAGGATTTTCCCTTATCCACCTGATGTCGAGCACAACTATGTCCCCGCCTTGCCCTTTTTCTCAAGGTCCAGTTCGGGATTTTCCTCTTCCTTTTCGACGACCCGTGCAGCGGCAGCGACTTTATCGTTGCCTTTAAGACGAATCACACGAACACCGACGGCATTGCGCCCGGAAGTGCGAATCTGATCCACGGGGCACCGCACCACCATTCCGCCCGAGGTCACGATGATTAGCTCGTCTTGCTCCTGAACAGAAATGACTTTTATTACATTTCCATTTTTCGCGGCGACTTTTAGGTTGATAATCCCCTTACCGCCGCGGGATTGAATGCGATACTCTTTGAATTTAGTCTTCTTCCCGAATCCCAATTGAGTTATCGTTAAGGCTGTGGCATTAGGGTCAACGATCTCCATCCCGATCGCCCTATCCCCTTTTCCGAGCGCGATTCCACGAACACCCGAGGCCGTTCGCCCCATCTCGCGGACGTCTTTTTCCGAAAAGCGAATCGCCTTACCCGCCTGTGTGGGAATAAAAATCTCGTCTTTTCCCGATGTGATTCTGCAAGACACGAGCTCATCTTTATCGCGTAGCGAAATGGCCGTGATGCCATTTGAACGCGGCCGCGAATACTGAATGAGATTGGTCTTCTTGACGATACCGTTTTTTGTGATCATTACGACAAACCGTTTGTCGTCGTACTCCTTAACCTGCAGATAGCTCGATACAACCTCTCCCGGCCTGAGCGACAACAGGTTGACGATAGCCTTCCCCCGTGCCTGGCGCGAGGCCTGCGGAAGTTCATACGCCTTTCGCCAATAACAGCGGCCCGTGTTCGTAAAAAAGAGGATCGAATCATGCGTGGAAGCTAGAAACATATGCTGGATAAAATCCTGGTCGTCTCGCAGGCTCGACCCTGTAACGCCGGATCCTCCCCGCCGTTGTTGGCGGTACATCGTCACGGGAATACGTTTTATGTATCCCGCATACGACATCGTAATAAGAACGTCTTCCTCCGCGATAAGGTCCTCGATCTCCATCTCCTGCTCGGCAGCAACAATCTGCGTTCTGCGCGCGTCGCCAAACTTTTTCACAACTTCCCGCGACTCCTCCTGGACGATATCGAGAACCTTCTTGCGGCTCTTCAAAACACCCCGGAAATACTCGATCCTTTTGATTAACTCCAAGTATTCTTCGTCTATTTTTTTGCGTTCCAGCTGAGTCAATCGCTGCAGCTGCATCTCCAAAATGGCCTGTGCCTGTCTGTCGCTTAATTTCAACTTTGACGTCAGCTCTTCCTTTGCTTCCTGTGGGCTTTTTGAAGCGCGGATAATCTTAATTACCTTGTCGAGATTTGAGATCGCGATTTTCAACCCCTCAAGAATATGGGCCCTCTTCTCGGCTTTAGCCAATTCAAAGCGCGTCCGCCGCATGACGACATCCACGCGGAATTCGATGAAATGCTGAATCATTTGTTTCAAATTCAAAACTCGCGGCTGGCCACCTACCAATGCCAGCATGATCACGCCGAATGTTTCTTGCATCTGGGTATGTTTGTAGAGAAGATTAAGCACGATTTGCGGAATGGCGTCCCGCTTGAGCTCGATGACCAAGCGCATACCGTCACGATCCGATTCGTCGCGGATATCATGAATGCCCTCGATCTTCTTGGACTCGACCAGCCCGGCGGCGGTTTCGATGAGATTGGTCTTGTTGACTTGATACGGAATTTCAGTGATGACAATAGCATCCTTCTTGCCCGTCCCGGTTTCAATGGCCGCCTTCGCCCGCATCACGATTCTGCCGCGGCCGGTTTCGAACGCATTTCGAATGCCTTCACGGCCCAAGATCGATCCCCCGGTCGGAAAATCGGGACCTTTGACTATTTTTAAAAGTTCTTTGATGGTGATGTCGGGATTTTCAATCGTAGCCTCAATTGCCGCCCCGATCTCGGTTAGGTTGTGCGGCGGAATATTCGTCGCCATGCCGACAGCGATGCCCCCGGAACCGTTGATGAGAAGATTGGGTAGTGTTGACGGCAACACGGTCGGCTCTTCGAGAGATTCGTCAAAGTTGGCAGTAAAATCAACGGTCTCCTTATCGATGTCCGAAAGAATTTCATTACTGACAGCAGCGAGACGCGCTTCGGTGTAACGCATGGCCGCCGCACTATCCCCATCGATAGAGCCAAAGTTTCCTTGCCCGTCAATGAGCGGATAACGCAGGGAAAAATCCTGCACCATTCGGACCAAAGACTCATACACCGCCACGTCTCCGTGCGGGTGATATTTCCCGAGCACCTCTCCGACGATACGGGCAGATTTCTTATAGGCTTTATTGTGGGCAAGCCCCAGATCGTTCATGGCAAAAAGAATACGCCGATGTACCGGTTTCAAGCCATCGCGTACATCCGGTAGGGCTCGACCCACGATAACCGACATCGCATAATCGATGTAGGAATCCCGCATCTCATCTTCGATGGGAACAGGAACAATCTTTTCATTTAGTGCGTATAAATTTTTTCCTTCTGCCATGATTTACCCCTTCGTTGGCAAGCTTTTCTTTAGCTTCGCTTTGCTCTTCTTTTTACCGCTTTTTGCGGTGCGTCCCTTTGAGACATTTGGCTCGTGGGTCAATTCCGCGGTCTTCTCCAGCGCCCGCCCGCTTCGCGGTATTTCGACAAAAAAGAGGCTTCCCTTTCCAACTTTCGAATGAAATCCAATCTTGCCCCCCAAGCTCGCTACCATCTCTTTTGAAATGGCGAGCCCGAGGCCGTGCCCCACGGCCCCGCCTTGTTCACGCAATTGCTTCAAAACTGCGGACTTACTGAAGATAATACGTTTGTCCTTTTCGCTGATTCCAGGCCCCTGATCCTCGACTTCAAGCCGCACATAATCCTGATGTGACTTGAGGCGCAAATGGATATCCGTGGCCTCGCGCGCATATTTGACGGCGTTATCAATGAGGTTCATCATCACCTCGTACATCTTGCGCTCGTTTGTCATAACCCTTGAACGATGATCGCGTTTTTCAGGCAGACTCAATTCAACGTGGACCCGTTTGCGCCTTGCCTTGACCGCAAAATTCGCTGCCAGTTCTTCCAGGAGCGCGGCCAAATCGACGTCGGTTGTTTCTGCCACCCCACTCTGAACCTCGGTGGCCATTCCGATTAAGTTATCAAAGAGGTCTAACAGCCTCTTGATGTTTCTTTTGGCAAGCTCCAAGAACTCCTGCTGAGAGTCGGTGATCGGCCCAAGCTCCCCCTCCTCCATAAGACGGAGAACTTCTTGCACGCATGTGAGCGGAATCGCGAAATCGTGCGAGACTTCCGCGATCTGTTGCACAGGCTTCTTTTCAAGCCATTCGATCTCTTTTCGAAGCCGCTCGTTTTCGATGAGGACGGCGAGTTGCATACCGAACATTTCGAGATCTTTTAACTCTCGCTCGGAAAACTTCGCCCCGCTCTTCTTTTCCGAGATACTGAGCACGCCGTAAACCTTACCGCGCAACTTCAGCGGAATGCAAATAAACGCTCCGGACCGAAAACCTTTTTCCTTTTTTTCTTTTCGGAAGAGCGGATTTTTTTCAATGTCGCCGACAAGCAACGCTTCACCCCGCTCGGCTACCCAACCCGCGATGCCTTGCCCGAGCTTGATGCGCGCCTTCGTCTTAAGGCTTGGGCTGAGCCCTTCGGACTCATGAATAAACAGTTCTCGGCGCGTCTCGTCGAGCAGCATCAACGAGACGCGCTTTACTTTGAAAGATTGCGAGATGCTTCTCAGGTAAGCCCGGTAAACCGCGTCTATACGGTTTGTCTGCTCGAGCATCTGGTCAACATGGCAAAGCAGCTTCTCTGCTTCTCTCAACATACCTTAAATATCCAAATTCCGAACCGCTTTCGCGTGTCGCTCAATGAAAGCACGGCGAGGGGCAACCTGATCTCCCATAAGCACCGTGAACATTTCGTCAGCCTCTACGCTGTCCTCCAGGTCCACACGTAAGATCGTCCGCTTTGCGGGATCCATGGTTGTCTCCCAGAGTTGATGCGGATTCATTTCACCAAGCCCTTTGTACCGTTGAACCGTCATACCTTCCTTGGCGTGGTCTTTAGCCCACCGCAGCACCCTCTCCAAAGATTTTGCTTCCAGGCTCGTATTCTTACTCGATAACTCGAAAGAATGGTCGTCGCTGTGCAAATACTCTCCAATCTCGAGATCGTGCTTGGCCAGACGCTTATTTATTTTTTCAAGCTCCACGCCCTCCAGAATCTCCACGCACTCATACGCTTCATCCTGTGCTTCATCGCCTTCTTTTGCGGGTTTCTTTTCATGCTCCTTCGCAAGCTTGGTTCTCTCGGCCTCCTCATAGAGGAACTTTTCAGAGCCGTCTCTCATAACACGCATAAGATAAATCGGCAGCCCCTTTTTCTTATCGCGCGCCGCAAGATAGGCTTCCAGCGGAATTCCTTTGCGCGCCAGCGAGGTCTCAAGGTCAGAGGTCGCCTGAAGCAGCTGCACGACCTCTTTCATCTCTTTTCCCTCTAGCGCGCCCTTTCGTTTGGGCTGCTTCAGGGTTAGATCCTCGGAGCCCAGCTCCAGTAGGATTTCGTTCATCCGCTCTTCCGTTTGAACGTATTCTTCCCGCTTTCCGCGCTTGATTTTATAAAGCGGGGGTTGGGCAATGTAAATATGCTTGTGCTCAATCAACTTTTTCATCTGACGGTAGAAAAACGTCAGCAGCAAGGTTCGGATATGACTCCCATCAACGTCGGCGTCGCACATAAGAATGATTTTATGGTACCGCAACTTTTCAAGATTAAACTCCTCGTCAATGCCGGCACCAAGAGCGGTGATAATCGTACGTATTTCCTCGTTTGAAAGAACTTTGTCGATACGCGCCTTTTCGACGTTGATGATTTTTCCGCGCAAAGGAAGAATTGCCTGAAAGCGGCGGTCGCGGCCTTGTTTGGCCGACCCTCCGGCAGAGTCTCCTTCCACCAGGTAGAGTTCGCAATTTTCCGGGTCCCTGTCGGAGCAGTCTGCTAATTTCCCAGGTAACGACCCCGAATCGAGCGCTCCTTTTCGGCGCGTCAGCTCACGGGCTTTTCGTGCGGCTTCGCGCGCACGGTAGGCGAGAATTGCTTTGTCGACAATCTTATTACCCACCGCAGGGTTTTCTTCAAAGAACTTGCTGAGCTCATCATAAATAACGGAATACACAATTCCTTCCACTTCACCGTTACCGAGCTTTGTTTTTGTCTGCCCCTCAAACTGAGGTGTCGGAACTTTGACGCTGATCACCGCAGAGAGCCCCTCGGTAAAATCCTGCCCGCCGAGCGTACCGTCAATGCTCTTCAACATGTCTTTTCCCTTGGCGTACTGATTGGTCGCGCGCGTCAGCGCGGTCTTGAATCCGCTCAGATGCGTTCCGCCCTCAACCGTATTAATATTGTTTGCAAAGGAAAACACCTCATCGCTATAACTGTCGGTGTACTGCAGCGCCGCCTCGACCTCAACCCCATCTTTGGAGCGGTCAACATAGAAGATTTTCGGGTGCAGTGCATTCTTATTGCGGTTAATATATTTGATGAACTCCGAAATACCGCCCCTGTAGAGAAAAACATGCTCTTTAATATCTTTCTTGTCTCGCTCGTCCTTAATCGCCACCCGAATACCCTTGTTCAGGTAAGCGAGTTCGCGTAAGCGGTTCGACAAGGTATCGTAGCTTACTTGAATATCTCCAAAAATCTCTTTGTCTGGAAGAAAAGAGACCGTCGTCCCGCGCTCCTTGGTTTTTCCTTTAACGACCACCTTCGTGCTTGGCCGGCCTCTCTTGTACTCCTGCCGGTACACAACTCCGTCGCGCCGGACCTCGACAGTACACCACTCGGACAAGGCGTTCGTTACCGAAACACCGACGCCATGCAAACCGCCCGAGACCCGATAAGCTTTATTGTCAAACTTACCACCCGCATGCAGGGTGGTCATCACAACTTCAAGCGCTGATTTCTTTTGAGTCTTGTGCCTGTCCACCGGAATACCGCGGCCGTCGTCGGAAGCGGTAACCACACCGTCTTTTTCAATTAATACTTCCACCTTAGTGGCAAAGCCGGCGAGCGCTTCGTCGATGGCATTATCTACAACCTCATAGACCAGGTGGTGTAAACCCCGCGCCGTGGTATCTCCGATATACATGCTTGGCCGTTTTCTGACGGCCTCAACGCCCTCGAGAACTTGAATTTGTGTGGCGTCATACTTCGATCCGTCCCCGCCCGCTTTTTTTGTTTTCGCCGGATTCTTTTCTTTCTGTTTTGATTTCTTCATGGCCACCTTCGGCATTATCTAAGTTCTCCTACGCGAAATGAAATTGCTTTAACGACATCTTCACCCAAGGCAGCCTGCACGCGTTTGAGAAAAGTCTGCCGGTATCTCTGGCTAAGTTCGTAAGCCAGGGCGGATTGATCCACCCAAACAAATAGTCGCCCGTCTTTGGCTAATGACGGGCGTGTGTGCTGTGCGATCTTCGGCCCCGCAATGGCTGCCCACTGTTGGGTGAGTTGCTGGCGTATGGTTTTTTCGGGGGTTTGGAGTCCGGTGAGAACCCCATGAATAACATCCTTAAGTGTTTCCATCTTTAATTGAGCTGCATCGGCATGACAACATACAGATAACCATCTTTACCTTTCAGTAAACCCGGCCTGTCTGCGTCTGTCAGCGAGAAGGAAACCTTTTCAACATCAAGATTCTTCAATACGTCGATTAAATAATTCGGATTGAACCCTATAGCGATCTCAGGCCCGTTAAGACTGGCCGGTAATTCCTCTTTCGCTTCCCCCAAATTAGGCGATCTCGATGAAATTAGAATTTTACCTTGGACAAAATCCATCTTTACTGCCGGCGACTCAGCGGATGTCAAAAGTGCCGTGCGTTTGACCGCCTGTAAGAAATCTTCGCGGTTGGCTTCTGAAAGGGTTTTTTCTTCTTTTGGAATCACTTGCTCATAGTTGGGGAAGTTGCCTTCGATGAGCCGGGAAAATAAATAGGTATCGCCGACCTTAAAAATGACCTGATTGTTCGAAGGAATAACAGCCAAGTCTCCTTCCCAACCAAGGATTTTCGATAACTCCTGCACGGCCTTGCTCGGAACAATCATATCGAAATCGCGCTTTGTCTTATTTTGGAAATCTTTTTCAATGTAGGCCAGCCTGCGGCCGTCAGTTGCAATAAAACGAATCTTATTTTTAATAATCGATACTAAAATCCCATTGAGAACATACCGGGTTTCATCATTAGATATCGCAAAAGAGGTTAATGTCAGGCTCTCTTTAAAAATGGCTTGCTCCATCTCAAATGCCGCTTCCGGATTCACTTCGGGAAGTTTCGGGTAGTCTTCTTTCGACAGCCCCATAATCTTAAAGAAAGCCTTTCCTGATTTAATACTTACGGCATTATTTTTAGCAACTGAAACCTCGACGGTTCCTTGCGGTAACTCCCGCACGATTTCATGAAGCTTTCGGGCGGGAACCGTGATACTGCCGGACTTTTTAACACTCGCTTCAATCTGGGTAGAAATTCCAACTTCAAGATCGGTGCCTATAACCCTAAGAATGTCTCCGTCTTCAGCTTCTAAAAGAAGGTTTCCTAATATGGGAAGCGTATTTGTTTTTGAAGAGGCCACACTTCCGGCTAGGCCGATGGCTTTGAGAAATTCCGCCTTCTTAACTTGTATTTCCATGAGTCCTTCCACCCCGCAAGGTTTTGTTTCTATATTACTTTTCTATTTTAACAAATAGTCGCAGTAATAGTAACCCCTGTTTATATGTTTATAAGTTTTTTAACTCGTTTCTATGAAATGGTTTACAGAACGGATATCCTGTGCACAAGTGCTTTAGCTTTTCAACAGCCCCTTAATTTCTTCAACAACCTTCAGTTTTTCAGCATCAGATTCGACCGCGCGTCTGATCTTTTGACAGGCATGAAGAACCGTAGAATGGTCCCGTCCACCAAAGTACTCCCCAATCTCAGGGAGCGAGTGATCCGTTAGAGAACGAATAAGGTACATTGCGATCTGACGAGGCCCAGCGACCGAACGGCTGCGACTCTTGGCCCGGAGGTCCGAAACGCGAAGGTCAAAATAGGACGCGACCACCCGCTGTACCTTCTCCATGCTGATCTTTTTCTCCTCCTCCTTAAGGGAATCCCGCAACAGCTGGTTGACGACAACCATTGTTAAGGGCACGCCGGTTAGGGCACAATAAGCCACAACCCGAATTAAAGCGCCTTCGAGCTCACGGACGTTCGACTTAAACTTGCTCGCGATAAAATAGCAAACCTCATCAGGAACAGCCACCGTCTCCTTTTCCATTTTCTTCTTGAGAATAGCAACGCGAGTTTCAAAGTTTGGGGGCTGAATATCGGTAACCAAACCCCAACCAAAACGCGATACGAGCCGCTCCTCCAAACCGGGTATTTCACGGGGAGGCCGATCGCTTGAAACCACTATTTGTTTGTGCGCGTCATAGAGGGTGTTGAAGGTGTGAAAGAATTCCTCCTGAGTAGCTTCCTTCTCCGCAAGAAAGTGAATATCATCGATCAGAAGAAGATCAAGCGTGCGAAACTTTGCTCGAAACTGAGATGTTGTGCGCGTCTGAATCGCCGTAATAAGCTGATTCATAAACTTTTCGCTCGAAATATACTGAATGCGAAAACCGGGATTGTTGAGTCTGATCGCGTGTGCGATCGCCTGCATTAAGTGTGTCTTACCAAGGCCTACGGGACCGTGTATGAATAGCGGATTATAATGACGCGCCGGCGCCTCGCTGACGGCCATCGCTGCCGCATGGGCGAATCGGTTGCCGGGCCCGACCACAAAGCTGTCAAAAATATAATTCGAGTTGAGCTCAAAGCCCTGTGTTTGTTGGATTTGTTTAGGCTGGGGACGTGCGGGTTTTACGGCCGGAGGAAGGAGCGACTCTAATACTTTGTACTCGATGGCGCGGGTTGCTCCCACGGCTTCTTTAACCGCGCTCGACAACAAATCCTGGTAATGACTCTGAAGCCACTTTCCGTAGTAACTATCCGGAACACCCAGAGAAATTTGGTCGTCTGTAATATCGAGGCAGGTTAGCGGCTCAAACCACGTTTTAAAGGATTGCTCACTGAGTTCTCGCGCGAGAATGGAGCGAACGCGATCCCAATTCTTGGAGATAAACTCCGCCTTTTTGGTAATCTCAGAACGGTCCGCTGGACCCGGAAGTGTCGTCGAAGAAAACTTATCCACGGCAAAAGTACTTTAATTTAGGGCAACAAATGCGAAGGACTAAAATGAATTCACAAGCCGCAAGTAACAATTAAAAGGTTATACACAGATTATTCAGAACAGATGAAAATGAAAATAGCACGCAACGAGGAAGAGTCACATTCTACTCGCGGCATATTAAATGTCTATCCTCTTTTTCGGCGACAAAGTAATTTATTAGCGCGCAAAATCTTCTTGGCAAATCCACATGGAAATTTGATATAATCCCCCCCTTATGAAAAGAACCTATCAGCCTTCTAAGCGAAAACGCCGCAGTAAGCACGGGTTTCTTAAGCGGAAAAGCACCAAAGGGGGCAGGAAAATACTTCAGCGCAGGCGGAAAAAGGGCAGAAAGAGGCTCGTCCCAGCCACGTCTTAGGTAAACACTCCCACCTGAGCCCGCAAGCGGAGGCGCCTCATAAACCCTATGAACCACGCTGACGCTATATCCCAAACCCGTTTGAGGCCCGAGCAGCGGCTTAGAACCCAGAGTGAGTTTCAGGCCGTATTCAGACACGGCCGGTTTGCCAGAGGTAAGGCTCTCAATCTGTGGGTGCGTGAGAATGCCCTAATAACGGGCAAGTCGGGACATCCCCGCTTTGGAATTATTGTTAGCCGTAAGACCAACAAGCGGGCCGTCGCCAGGAACGGTTGGAAACGCAGAATTCGGGAGGTTTTACGGTGCAATCAGGCATGCCTCAAGCCGACGGTGAGCATTGTGGTGCAAGCGCGCCAGCCGGGCGTTGCTCCCGCGTATCACATTATAAAGGAAGAACTTATGAGTTTGTTATCCCGAGCAGAGGCCATTCAGGAGTCGAGCCGATGAGTCGAGTAAGCCAGGCCCTCGTTTACGGCATAAGGGCCTATCGCCAACTCATTTCACCCTGGCTGGGAAATCATTGCCGCTTCTATCCGAGTTGCTCCTCCTATGGCGAAGAAGCTATTGTTAAAAAGGGAGCGTCGAAAGGTGTTAAGCTTCTCGCTATGCGCCTTTTTAAGTGCCACCCCTTTCATCCTGGAGGCTTGGATCCAGTTGAGTAACGAGTCCCCACTAGAGAAAAATTATGTCCTGGCGCTAGTCCTTTGCCTATTGGTTCTTTTTTCGTATCCCTTTTTCCTGAAATGGGTTAGCCCACCGGCAGAAACGCCGATGGAAGAAGTTAAGGCGGTTCTGGCGGGAACGACAAGCCCGACGGGACTTGCCGAATCGGTTCTCTCGCCCACTACCCTGTCGCCAGCCGAAGGCCCGTTTTTGGAACAGCCGGTCCAGCCGACCATCGTGGATTTCAAGAACGCAAATTACGAGATTCGGTTTTCGACTCTCGGCGGAACCGTGACGCGTCTGGCCTATCGCGGAGAACCTTCGGAGGCCGTTAGCGGGACCCTTTTTTTTGAGGGCGAGACGAATCGCTCAGGGCTCTTTGGTCTGACTCTTCTCCACGAGCAAACGGATCTGAGCCAGATGCAGTTCAAGCTGAATCGCCGCGACGAGGATCGCGATTTCTTTGAGTTCGTCTATGAGAAACCCGGTGATTTTCGTCTCACGAAGGGCTTTTATTTTTCTTCAAAGGACCCTGTTATCGGCATGGAGGTAGGTATCGAAAACCTGTCCGGCCGCGAACGCCACTTCCCGTTAGAGCTCACCTATGGATTAGATACGAGTAGTGAGGAAGGCAGGAAGGACTCCATGCCTGAAGCCGTTGCCTTCACTGACAAAGTTAAAACCGCAAACATTGGCAAAGTTACCAAAAAAGGATTCACCCTTTCGGAAGAGATTCTTTGGGTTGGGGCGTTTAAAAAATACTTCACGATTCTCATCAAGCCTCCTTGGAAAGCGATCGATTTGCGCGTGACCGCAAAAGACAATCTGTTCTGGGGCAGGCTCCGGATGGAGCCTGTGACCTTGGCGTCCGGAGAAAAAAAGAGCGGCGAATTTTTCATTTATGCCGGACCCCAGCGGTACGAAACACTCAAGAGCTATGATGTGGGATTTGAAAATGTTCTATCACGAGGCATTTTTGGAATTTTTAAAATATGGTTGTTGAAGGGCCTCAAATTTACGAATGGTTTTACGCATAACTACGGCTGGGCCATCATTATTGTGACTCTCCTGCTCAAAGGTTTATTCGCGCCCCTGACACACATGAGTTACAAGTCGATGGAGAAAATGAAGGTCCTGCAGCCGAAGACGAAGGCCCTGCAAGAGCGCTATAAAAGCGACCCCCAGAAACTCAATAAAGAGATGATGGAACTCTATAAAAAACACCGGGTTAATCCCATGGGCGGCTGTTTGCCCATGCTCTTGCAGATCCCGGTTTTTATCGCTTTTTACCAGGTTTTGAACGAGGCAATCGAATTAAACGGTACCCCATTTATTTGGTGGATCACGGATCTGGCGAAGCCCGACACGCTTTTTACTTTCCCCATGACTTTGCCCTTGCTCGGAGACGGGTTTCATTTTTTGCCGCTTCTGATGATCGGCTCGATGTTTTGGCAGCAGAAGCTCACGCCTCAAGTCGGTACGAATCCCGAACAGCAGAAAATATTTGCTTTTATGCCGCTCATCTTCGGTTTTATATTTTACAAAATGCCTTCCGGATTGGTCCTGTATTGGTTTGTAAATAATGTCTTATCGATTATTCAGCAGGTATTTGTAAAGCGTTTGGCCGGTGCCGTGTTACATCACGACGAGCACGAATAAAGTCGTAACGGGTCTGTTTTAAAACCCAGTCCTCTATGTCTTCCACGCAAGAATTCGATGCCATTGTCGTAGGTGCCGGGCATGCCGGTATAGAAGCCTCTCTGTCTATTGCCCGTGCTGGGTATCAGGTTTTAATGCTCACAATGGACAAAGAGGCCGTCGGCCGCATGTCTTGCAATCCGGCGATCGGCGGCCTGGCAAAGGGCCACATGGTTCGCGAAATCGATGCCCTTGGTGGACAGATGGGAATGGCGATTGACGCGACGGGGATCCAGTTTCGGATGTTAAATCGCTCCAAAGGGGCAGCGGTGTGGGCGCCGCGTGCGCAGGCAGATAAAAAGCAGTACGCGCTTTATATGAGCCGGATCGTTGCGGATGAAGCCAATATTACGTTTCGGGAGGGGCAAGCCTCGGAACTACTCAGAAGAAACGGTAGTTGTTACGGTATAAGGACTAAGGATGGCGACGTCCTGCTTGGCCGGGCTGTGATTTTAACGACCGGGACCTTCCTTCAAGGACTGATTCACATCGGAGAAATCAATTACCCCGGCGGTAGGCGCGGAGAAAAACCTGCGGTTGGGCTCTCAGATTCTTTACGTGAAGCCGGCATTGAGCTGGTGCGATTCAAAACCGGAACCCCACCCCGTCTGGACGCTCATAGCATCGACTGGCGATCCTTGGAAGAACAAAAGGGCGACGACCCGCCGCCGCCCTTTTCATTTCGGACGCGGGAACTAACGGTGAATCAGATCTCATGTTACCTCACACATACTAATGAGAAGACTCATGAAATCATACGAAAGAACCTGCACCTCTCACCGCTCTATGCCGGAAAGATTCACAGTACGGGCCCGCGTTATTGCCCATCCATCGAAGATAAGGTGGTCAAATTTGCGGGTAAAAGTCGACATCAAATCTATCTCGAACCTGAGGGCCTGGACACCGACGAGATCTACGTGAATGGGCTTTCCACCTGCCTTCCAGAGCCGGTTCAGTACGATATCGTTCACTCGATGCAAGGCCTTGATAAAGCTAAGTTTATACGCCTTGCTTATGCCATTGAATATGATTGTGCGCCCCCTACGCAACTGCGCCATTCGCTAGAGACGAAGGCTGTTAGAGGGTTGTTCTTAGCCGGTCAGATTAACTGCACCTCAGGCTACGAAGAGGCTGCCGCGCAGGGATTGATGGCAGGGCTGAATGTCATTCGTGCATTGCGCGGCGAAGAGCCCTTTGTGCTAGACCGCTCAGAGGCCTATATCGGCGTTCTCATCGATGATTTAGTGACACGCGGGACCAACGAGCCCTATCGAATGTTCACCTCACGTGCAGAATTTCGTCTGCTCCTCCGACAAGACAACGCGGATGAGAGACTCATGAAGTATGGCGCAGGCTTTGGCCTCATACCTAGAGAGCTGTATGACGCAACACTGAGAAAGATGGTAAACATTAAAGAAGAGATCAGCCGCTTAAAGCAGCTATATCACGGAAAAAATAGCCTGCACCAGTATCTTAAGCGGCCAGAGATTAGCTACAATCATTTAATAAAAAATGGGTTGCACGAGTCTAATTTGGTGGTTGACGAGCAGCTGAGAGTCGAATCAGAGGTTAAATACGAGGGCTACATTAATCGTCAGATTGCCGAAGTAAAGAGGTTTAAGAAATTGGAGAAAAAACAGATTCCCCAAAATACCGATTACACCAGAGTTCGAGGAATTAGCCATGAAGCTCGCGAGAAGCTGACGAAGGTGCGTCCCGGATCCATTGGCCAGGCATGCCGCATTCCTGGGATTTCTCCATGTGATCTCTCTCTCTTAGCCATGCACTTAGAAAAGTGCGCTAATCGATAATCCTGTTTACAGCATCCCCGAAGTCTGCTTAAATACGGCTATCTCATTCCGAACGAACGGGCGTGGCATGGGCCATATAAGCTTAATTTCCGAAATGTCGATGTTTCACGTGAAACATCGACTATCGTGGCAGCGCAATGTTTCACGTGAAACGTGCTCTGCTCTGAGATGGCGAAGGAAACATGGGTAAGATATTTTCTATATGCAATCAAAAGGGCGGCGTCGGTAAGACTACTTCCGCTGTTAATTTAGCTACTGTTATCGCCCAGGCAGGATGGCGTGTCTTGATCATCGATATGGATGCTCAAGGTAATGCCACAAGCGGGCTTGGTGAAGACAAGGAAACCCTGGAATCCACAAGTTATCAACTTATTGTGGATAAAGTTGACCCAAAGACGACAGTCCGAAGAACACAGGTCGAGCGTCTTGATTTGATCCCTGCCAATGCTGATTTCTCAGGAGCTGAATTAGAATTGATCAACCAGTCTGAAAGGGAATTTGTTTTGCGAAAGCAGCTGGGGAAGATATCGGAAGATTATGATTTTATCCTTATTGATTGTCCGCCATCGCTTGGTTTGATAACTATAAATTGTTTAACAGCAAGTAAATACATCATTATTCCGCTTCAGTGCGAGTACTATGCTTTAGAAGGGCTGGGGCAGCTCCTCAGGACACATCAGCTGGTCAAGGAGAAACTCAATCCGGATCTTGAGATCGGCGGAGTGATTATGACCATGGCTGATTTTCGCACGAACTTGACACAGCAAGTAATCGAAGAGGTGCGGAGCTATTTTCAGGAAAAGGTTTTTGAGACGGTCATCCCTCGATCCGTGAAGCTTTCAGAGGCACCGAGTTTTGGGAAGCCCGCCGTTATTTATGACCCGCAAAATCGCGGCTCAAAAAGTTATCGCGCTGTCGGGCAGGAATTTTTACAGAGGTATTCAAAGGACCTAATCATTTCAAACGATGCACACGAAGCTCTTCAAGAAAACGAATCTCAGGAGACTCCCTCATGAAAAAAGCCCTCGGAAAAGGTTTAAGTGCTTTAATTCCAGATACTTACATTAATAGCATAAGACCGCAAGACAAGCCGCGGAGCGGCTCTCAGGAGACCTCGGCCGCGCAGGTAAGTGGCTTTCAGCTTATTCCCATAACACAGATTCAGCGAAATCAGGGTCAGCCGCGTAAGCACTTCGCGCCCGAAGGGATCGAGGAATTAGCCGCATCTATTAAGGAGAAGGGCGTAATGCAGCCCATTCTGGTTAAAAAGGATGGCGAGACCCAATACCAACTAATCTGCGGTGAGCGCAGGTTGAGGGCCGCATTATTGTGCGGACTCGATGCAATTCCGGCGGTGATCAAAGACGTTGCGCGCGAAGATTTTTTGGAGTGGGCGCTTATCGAAAATATCCAGCGACAGGACCTCAACCCGATTGAAGAAGCAGAGGCCTTTAAGCGTTTGGTTGAAGAGAGGACTTTGTCGCAGGACGAGGTGGCTAAAAGGGTTGGCAAAGACCGAACGACCGTCGCCAACATCTTACGGTTGCTGCGTTTGCCCGAGGATATTCGGGACCTAATTTCTGATGGGTTGCTTACTGCGGGCCACGCGCGTGCCATCCTCGGGCTCCTGACGCCGGAGCACCAGCGGCAGATGGCGAAACGTATTGCGGAAGAAAATTTGTCCGTCCGGCAGGTCGAGGCCCTGGTAAACCGTACTGTAGCGCACAAACGGAAGGCGAAGCGGGCACGGCATTTAAGTCCCGAGATCGTCGATTTGGAAATGCGGCTTTCCCAACATTTCGGAACACAGGTCAAGATTTACCCACGGAAGAACATGAAGCAGGGCCGCATCGAAATGCAGTATTTCTCCCTGGATGACCTCGATAGAATCCTGGAAAGCATCGGATTACCCGAAAAATAAAAGCGTCTCCGCGACTCCCACCCCTTGTTGACACAGCAGGTTAGTGTGTTATAATTTGCAGCCTTTTTGAAAGGGTTCACAAATTGTTTAAGTTCTGGCAAATCAAAATTCTGGCATGTGTTGGATTGTTGACCTTCGCGGCTCTCGGCTGCGGGCGTGGTCCTGCGAGTGGTGGGCCCGTTGAGATTAAGGTTGCTTTTTGGGGGAGCCCCGAAGAGATTGATATTATTACTCACTCTATCAAAGGGTGGCAACAAGAACATCCCGAGATTAACGTTGTTTTTGAGCATACGCCGTATACGGGTTATGATAGCAAGATTCTGACACGCATTGCCGGCGGAGCCGCTCCCGATATTATTGCTACCGAAGTCGATTACTTCGTAACCTTTGCCACCAAAGGTGTTCTCGCTGATCTGACGCCGCTCGCTGCTGGTGACCCCAATTTTTCGCAAAGCGACTTCTTCCCGGCCATCATGAACCGTTTCACGGTCGGCGGACAGATGCTTGCAGTCCCGCGGGACGTCGCCCCGTTCGCATGCGTTTTTTTTAATAAGAAGCTTTTTGACGAAGCGGGGCTCGAATACCCGACTGACGACTGGACCTGGGACGATCTGCTGCGTATGGCGCGCGCTTTGACGAAGCAGAATGAAGCGGGCCGAACAGTGCAGTACGGTTTTTACGGGTGGCCCTGGCGCAATTTTATTCACGGAAACGGCGGCGCGATGGTTGACGATGTTGACCATCCCACAAAGACAATGATTGACAGCGATGAAACGATAGAAGGGCTACAGTTCTACGCCGACCTCATTAATTTATACCGCGTCATGCCGACTCCGGTAGCGTTAGCGAATCTCGGGATGGGCGTCGACCTCATGTTTGCCAGCGGGCGCCTGGGTATGTTTCTCTCCGGCATTTGGGAAACGCCCGGTTTGAGAAGGTATGATTTCGACTGGGATGTGGTCATGTTTCCGAAGAATAAAAAAGGAGTTCGGGGATTCGGTTCCGGGGGATCCGGATACGCGATCTTGAAATCATCAAAACATAAGGAAGAATCCTGGGAAGTCATCAAGGCGATGACGAGCCCCGAGGGGCAGGCGGCTTTGGCGAGTCGCGGTCTGGCGCAACCTTCGCGTGTGCAGGTTGCGGAGGGTGAGGCGTGGGCAAAAAACGAAATGCCGCCAGCCAACAAAAAAATGCTGAATAATGCCGTAGAACATATTGTCTTCAGTCCTTTTCACACGCGATGGCGGGAAATAGAAGAGAAGTATCTCGAGCCTAAACTGGATCTTATCTTTAACGGCAAGAAGCCCGCCGCTGAAGTGCTTCACGATTTAGCTCCGCAGATAAATAAAATCTTGCAAGCGCAGGATTGATAAATCACACGGGAGATCAGACACATACAATGGTAAACACAGCAACAAGGGCACCCCGAAAAAAGACGGCCGCCCACAAGAACGTAAAAAAATTCAAAAATAAATACGGATATTTCACCGCCGACGGCAGCGAGTATGTGATTACAAACCCGAGAACACCGCGTCCCTGGGTGAACGTCAACGCCAATGAGTCTTACGGTTATGTTGTTTCGCAGACAGGCGGGGGTTTCTCGTGGTATGGAAACTCGCAATTATCGCGTCTCACCGGATGGTACCAGGACATGATTCGCGACGGTTACGGGAAGTACGTGTACTTGCGCGATAACGACACGGGCAAGTTCTGGTCGACGACCTGGAAGCCCACCTGTTTCAAGTACCGTTCCTACGAAGCGCGTTATGGGCTTGGCTATACGAAGTTCCGTACGGTGTTTCAAGATATTGCATGTGAACAGCTCATGTTCGTGCCGCGGCAGGACAGCTGCGAGATCTGGCAGGTAACACTCACGAATAATAGCGACCGCGTTCGCCGCCTGAGCGCATTCCCGTACTTCGATTGGTGCCTGGGTAACGGCACGGAAACTCATCGCGAATTTCAGAAAACATTTATCGAAGTGCAGATAGACCGAAGCTTGGGCGCGATTATCGGGAAGAAGCGCCCAGCGTTGGTGCCGCCGCATATTTCTTCTGGTCTGAAGGATACGCCGCTTACCGGAGTGTTGGCCCTCACGAATCAAAAGCCCGCGGCCTACGACGGCGATAAAGAATCGTTCTTGGGGATGTACGGAACCTTTGAACGGCCCAAGGCCGTTGTTGAAGGGCGTATGCAGAATCGCAGAGAACTGGAAAAATGGGGTGAGCCCATTGCGTCCATGAAGGCTGACGTAACTCTCGAGCCGGGCGCAAGCAAAACGCTTATTTTCGTATTGGCCCGCATTGAAGACAGAAGTCAAGCGGCGCGAATCGTCAAGAAATACAGCTCTCAGGCAACGGTCAATGCCGAACTGAAGAAGGTCAATGACTTCTGGTCTCGGTTAACTGACGCGTCATGGATTGATACGCCGGACCAAGCCATGAACTTTTTGACAAACAAGTGGTATCGCTACCAAGCGGTTTCGGCCCGCATGTGGGCGAAGACGGCCTACTATCAATGCAGCGGCGGAATCGGATTTCGTGATCAGTTGCAAGACTCTAACTGTTTGCTTGAAAGCGACCCGGATATGACAAGACGGCAAATTTTTACACACGCCGAGCAAATGTTTCCGGACGGTACGGTTTATCACTGGTGGCATCCGGGTACCGGTATGGGGGCGCACACAGAAATGAGTGATGACCTTCTCTGGCTAACGTTCATTCTTCTTAATTATCTCGACGAGACGACAGATGATTCGATTCTGAATAAAAAAGCTCCGTACGTAACTCTTGGAAATGCCAAAAAGCAGTCGGGAACCATCTACGATCACTCGTGCCGCTCCATCGATAAGGTTCTCTCGCGGTGGTCCAAACGGGGACTTCCTCTGATTGGTGAGGGAGATTGGAATGACGGGATGAGTCATGTGGGCGTTAAATGGAAAGGGGAGTCGGTGTGGCTTGGTCATTTCCTTTACGGAATCCTCATTCGTTTTGGCGAGGTTTGCGAACGGCAGAAAGATAAAAGCCGCAAGACGCGGTATCTCGATCGAGCCAAAAAGCTCAAGGCAGCCATCAACAAACACGGGTGGGACGGCCAGTGGTATATTCGAGCAACGCGCGACGATGGGCGACCGCTTGGCAGTAAGTCCGAGAGCCGCGGGAAGATTTTTCTCAATGCGCAAACCTGGGCTGTTATTAACGAAACGGCGACACCCGAGCGCGCAAAGATTGCGATGAAGTCCGCCTACAAATACCTCTATAAGGAGTACGGACCGCTGCTTTTTACCCCTGGGTACGATAAGTTGGATGAAACCATCGGTTACCTTTCGCGGTATGCCCCCTCGGTTCGCGAAAACGGAGGCGTTTATACGCACGCCGCATGTTGGGGCGTTCAAGCCGCGGCAAAAATGCGTGACGCCGAACGAGCCTATTCTTCTTATCGTAATATGTGTCCGATTTACCGCGCAGAGGATCCAGATGCTTATTACGGTGAACCCTATGTGACACCAGGGAACGTTGACGGACCGGACTCTCCGAACTTCGGACGAGGCGGATGGACTTGGTATACGGGTTCTGGATCCTGGATGCAGAAGGTAGCCTACAATTGGATTTGCGGTATTCGCGCCTCCAGAGAGGGGCTCGTCATTGATCCCGTGATCCCAAAGCAGTGGAAGGCGTTTAAAGCTAAGCGCACTTTCCGCGGCGCCGTTTACTTGATTGAAGTTAAAAACAAAAGCGGCAAAGGTCAGGGTGTTCGTCAGGTAACCGTCGACGGTGTTAAGCAGGATTCCAACATTATCCGACCATTCAAAGACGGCAAGACGCACCAAGTTCGCGTCATCCTGTAAGCTGACATTTCTCGCGCTGGCACACACGTGAGATTTCCTTTCGGATCAATACTTCCTCGCACGCTCAGTTGTCTTGCGTTTTTCCTGACAACTCTGTTAGGGTGCGCCACAGTTCCCACACGAGTTACAGAAATTCCCTTGGAAGCTGCCCCTGTTTACGATGTTCTAGCGACCGAAGAATCCCTGCTTCGCGCTTCGGAGTATGTCGTCGTTGATGATTTTAACTCCGGAGAAGATCTCAAAAACCGCTTTGGCCATACCTGGGAGATTCTCACGCAGGGCGACGCGAGAGCCGTCGGCAAGATTTCGAATCAAGATGCGCGCGCTGAAGCCCGAGGACATTCACTGAAACTGCATCTCGATATTCCGGCTCACCAGTCTGTCCAGGTGAGGACTCACTTTGGGGACTTGGACGTGAGCCATGCAGCGTATCTGGTCATGAAGGTGCGCGCGGAGTTTCAGGATCTTGGGAACCTGGGCGTGTCTGCAGAGGGGCCACTTGAGCAATACTTTGACGGTCAATTTGAACTCTGGATTGAAGATAAGAATGGCAGAAAATCGGCCCAAGACATCACTGCGCTGTGTATAGCTGCTCACGAAAAGTGGAACGATGTCATTATTCCCGTTTCCCTGTTTCGCGGCTTGGATCTCGATCGCCTGAGCGCTATGCAGCTTAACGTGACATCAAACGCGAAGCGTACTAGAGGAAAGTTATGGATCGACGAGGTTGCTTTTTTCGGCCCGGCACATCTGGAGTTTGAGAGCCGCCGCGACAATCTTGTCGGATTCCCCAGAAAAGAGGCGGATCCGGACAGGCTGCAATGGATTCTCGAAAAGGCCAAGCAGCCGAGCTTCGGGAAAGTTTTTCTCCGTGAGATCGCGCGAGATACATGGAAGTACTTTAAAAATGCGCGTAATCGCAACACGCACTTGGTGGTTGATCATGTAAGGCTCGGGACTGCGCCGCTGGCGGCTGATTACACATCAATCACGAATATTGCTATGGATATCATGGGCACGATCGCAGCCATGGATCTTGGGTTTATCGAGCGTAAAGAAGCGGTCAAAAGCATCCAAAATACGTTTAAGACTCTTGAGAAGCTCGAACGCTGGAAGGGGTTTTTTTATAACTACTATAATACGACGACGCTGAAGCCGTCCCCGAAATTTATTTCCTCAGTCGACAGCGGATGGTTGGCCGCCTCTCTGGTCGTTGTGCGGCAAGCCTTTGAGCGGGAACTCGGAAGACAGGCAAGCGAGTTCCTTGAGGCTTTTGATTTCTCCGAGTTCCTTGATCCCGAAAATAATCAACTGGCCATCGGTTTTGATGAGGACAAAGGGGATCTGACGCCTCATCACTACGGTCTCCTGGCATCCGAGGCGAGAGTGGCCTACCTGCTTGCAATCGGAAAGGGAGATCTGTCGTCTAATGTTTGGTGGTTTATTTATCGCACCCCGCCGGCAAGTTGGGCGTGGCAGAATCAAAAACCGAAAGGGGAGTACGTGACTCAGGACGGGATCGAATACTTCCAAGGTTACTATACGTACAACAAACGCAGATTCCTCCCTTCCTGGGGAGGGTCTCTTTTTGAATTTCTTATGCCGACCCTTGTGCTGTTAGAAAGGGAAATGTCTCCAGAGGGCTTGGGTATGAACAACCGGATCGTGACTGAAATTCACCGTGAGTACGCCCTTCAGAAGAAGAAATATCCCCTTTGGGGACTTTCTCCGGCTTCAACCGGAGACGGCCGGGGGTGGCAATATTCCGAATATGGAGTTCGGGACTTGGCCGTAAAAGGGTATCCCGACTCCGGCGTAGTTACGCCCCACGTTTCATTCCTGGCACTTGACTCCCTACCCGAGGAAGCCCTTAAGAACATCCAAGACTTCATGGATTTTAACATGTATGGCGACTATGGCCTGTATGACTCGATTAATCTGCGCCAGCAAAGGGTCAATCCGCAATATCTGGCGCTAGATCAGGGGATGACCCTTATTGCCATTGCTAACTATCTGAAGGGGGGATCTATCCAAGAGCGGTTTCATGCCGATCCCATAGGAAAAAAGGCCGCCGAAATAATCGGTAAAGAAAGTTTTTTCACACGTTAAGTTATGTTTTGACAAATATTTATTTAGGCTTAAAATGTGTTTGCTATAAATACGATGGTAAGTGAAAAGGGGCGTTGAAAGCCATGATTAAGCAAATGTTATTAAAAGATCGAATTTTAACGGATAAAGAGAGAAAAAATCTCGCTATCCTGGAAGTCATTCGAAAAAACGGCCC
>JAUYMS010000004.1 GCA_030698625.1 Candidatus Omnitrophota bacterium
GCCCGACATCCGCCTGCAAGGGGGAGATATCGTTCAGGTCTCTTCCTCAAACGCGAAGCTTGTTCCCTACGGGCTGTATCAGTTTTTTAAAGAAATAGTCAGGTTCGGAATATCAGGCAGTGTTATTAAATAAGGATCTTCCGGCGTCCGTATGGTTAACCCGGGCAATGCTATTTCAGCACAAGCACTCGGAGATTGCACCGCCGAGGGCGCGTCCCTCGATGGGCTCGGGACATGGTGAGCCTGTCGAACCACGGAGGGCAAGTTTTTGATTAGAAAATACTCCGAACTCTGTGATCTCTTGCCCTGTGGAATACCGGGCTGCAATTCCACAGGGCGAGTGCCTCTGTGGTGCAAAGAATCCGGAGTATTCACCGCCGAGACGCTGAGGACGCCGAGTAAAGAGATGTGCACCACAAAATACTGCGAACTCTCGGCCTCTGTGGTGAATTCTCCTTCACAGTAAACCCGGAAGAGGTTTAAACAATGAACGAATTATCACCATATTTTATTCGTCGCACCGGCGTTGCTTCTCAGAAACCCGTCGTGCTGCTTAACGAGCCGGCGGGAGAAGATAGAGCAGAACCCGGATTTTGGGATTTCTGGCAGGTCATCAGAAAGCGCAGGCGGCTTATTGTGCTCTTCTTCTTCACTGTCGTGGCGACTGTCGGCGTGGGCACGCTTCTGATGACGCCGATTTACACCTCCGAGTCCACGCTTCTAATTGAGGAGAAGGGACCCCAAGTCGTCGATATCAAGCAGGTCCTGACCGAGACCATCGGCGGCACGGACAAACATGATTATTACGAAACCCAATACGAGGTTCTCAAGAGTGTTTCTCTGGCCGCTCAAGTCATTCGTGATCAGCGTCTCGGGAACAACAAGGTTTTTACCGGGGAAGAGAAACTTGGAATGGCGGCGGCACTCTGGGCTTCGTTAAAGGAGTGGGTTGAGAGCCTGAGCTGGGTAAAAGCAATTCTCTCGCTGGTCAAGACGGAGGTAAGCGAAGACCCCGCCGAAACCCTCATGAAGCTCACCGACGTTTACACAAAGGATTATCTGGATATCAACTCGGTCAAGAACACACGTCTGGTGCGAATCGCGTTTAGCACTCCCGATCCTGCTCTCTCAGCCCAACTGGCGAACGCCCATGCCCAAGCCTATATCCGGCAGGGTCTCAAGTTTCGCGCTCTCGCCAATGCAGACGCCGAGCAATTTCTCGAAAAGAAGCTTGTTGAACTCAAGGACAGGGTGGAAAAATCCGAGGCGGTCCTGAATAGCTATCGCCGAGAAAAAGGAATCATCTCCCTCAATGACAAAGAGAATGTCGTGGTCGATCGTCTAGCCGATTTAAACAAACGGCTTACGGAAGCCGAGGCCGACAGGATCACCTTACAGGCTCAGGTGCAGCTCATCCGTCAAAGGGCTTATGACTCCCTCCCCGCTGTTGTCAATAGCCTCCATATTCAAACCCTGAAGCAGCAACTCTCGCGGCTGGAAGGCGATTATGCCAACCTTTCTGCAGAATACAATCTCGCCTATCCGCGCCTGGCGCAAGTCAAGGCCCAGGTCGAAGAAACCCGCAAGCGCTTGCGCGACGAAATCCAAAGCGTAGTCGCCGGAATCGAATCCGCCTTTCTGGCTGCCGAAGGGAGAGAAAAAGGCCTGCGGGGAAAAATGACCGAACAAAGGAGCGCCGCTCTGCAACTTAAAGACGCCTCGGTGGAATACGCGATCCTGGCGCGCGAAGTGGACACCAACAATCAGCTTTACAATAGTATCTTGCAACGCATGAAAGAGATGGGAGTGGCCGGAGAAATCGGCAGCTCCAATATCTTCGTCGTCGACGAGGCCAAGCCGCCGCTTAAACCTTCCCGCCCCAAAAACGCGCTCAATCTTCTCCTTGGCATTCTCATGGGAGCCATGGGCGGCCTGGCCCTGGCATTTTTCTTCGAGTACCTGGACAAGACCATCAGCAGGCCGGAAGAAATCGAACGCTACGTTCACCTTCCGACCCTGGGCACTGTGCCTGATTTCTCGATCGCCGGCAAAGCAAGCGAACCAAGTTTGATTGACATGATTGAAGGGAACGGTGCATCCAACGGCGCCGAATCTCACAGCGATGCATCGGTCCCGTCTCACCCTCTACTTTCCTTGGTTTGGGAGTCCTATCGTTCCCTACAAACATCGATTTTACTGTCCCAGGCTGAAGAGCCCCCGAAAGTTATCCTTTTTACCAGTTGATGGCGCGGCGAAGGGAAAACAACCACTGCCATCAATACTGCGATTGTCTTTGCCCAGATGGAAGCCAGGGTCCTGGTGATTGACGCGGATCTGCGCAGGTCTTCGTGCCACCATAATCTATGGACAGAAGGCGCGCACGGCATGACCGAGCTGCTCACTGGTCAGAGGACTCTGGAAGAGGTCATTAAGCGAACCCTGATGACGGACAACCTCTTCGTCATAACCGGCGGCGCCGTTCCTCCCGACCCTGTAAAGCTCGTTGGCTCGCGCAAGATGCATGAGATCCTCACGCGCCTGCGCGAGCAGTTTGACTACATCTTTATTGACTCTCCTCCCTTGGTTCCCTTCAGCGATGCCGTTCGCCTGTCTACGATGGTCGATGGCGTGGTGCTCGTGGTCAAGGGGCAGGAAACGACGCGAGATGCCTTGCAGGCGGCCTGCTCCCGCTTGCAATACGCGCAGGCAAAGATCCTGGGCGTCGTTCTTAACCGGGTGGACATGAACAACGGCGACTACGGTTACTATCATCGCGATCTTTATCGTACGACCGCCGCACCGGAGGCAACGTGAAAACCCAGATTTCACCACCAAGGACCGGCGCGGCAGAGCCGCAACCAAAGAATTTAGGAATCGGAGAATTGACCACAAAGAACGCAAAGGACGCAAATGGAAATAGGATTATCTCGCGCAAAGCATGTCCTGAGCGAGGTCGAAGGGGCCGCAAAGGTGACAAGTTCGGATTCGTCTCTTTTCTGCGTACTTTGCGTTGCTATACGTCAAAATTTGGGCGGCGTGCGCAAATTTCTCGATGCGCCAAATCCAAGAGGGCGGGTTTCAAACCCGCCCCTACAAATCCCGATTCTTTTTTTGCGTCCTTTGCGTTCTTTGCGGTTAATATTCCGTTCCGAATCTTCTTCGGTTGCGGCTTCGCCGCGCTGAGTTCTTTGCGGTTAAATCTCTTATTTCTTTTGGTTGCGGCTTCGCCGCGCTGGGCCTTTCGTGGTGAGAAGTGATTACGGTTATGAATCACTGGTTTTGCGTCAAGACCAACCGCTACAAAGAGCAATGGGT
>JAUYMS010000022.1 GCA_030698625.1 Candidatus Omnitrophota bacterium
TTTCCGCGTAGGCTTCGAAGACTTTACTTCCGTGCATTTGTGTCAGGGTTGTATATTCGTGCGTGTGCAAGCTCGAATGTCGAGGATTCTGTTCCAAAAGCCCTAATGTTTTGCGGACAGCTTTGAGGCGCTTTACAAGGCCCTTGTCATTCTCAAGATCCTTTAGTTGTTTACGCGCTGTCTCTGCAAATTTGAGTCTAAAAGCAGAAATGGAATCACCTGCTCACTCGATTTTATCGTCTGCGTATTTAGCAAATGAGCCAATTTCTTTGATCCTGCCCTGCCTGGCTTCTTCAATGCCTTCCAGGACGCTCGCAAGAGCAGGTCTGTTTTTGTAGAGCCAAGCCTCGTGAAGTGGGATGCTAACTTCTGGAGAGAGGAGAATTTGTCCCGCCTTGTTGTAAGCAATTACAAAGCGGGTTTCCTTTAGGTCCTTGCCAAGAATGCTGTGTACAATGTCTATGGCCTTTGTAAGCGAAATACGCTTCCTGCTGTCAATGGCACCTTCTCCTACGGTCTCAAACTTTTCATCTAGTAGAGTTATGGTTGCGGACATTATCATCTACCTCTTTCTCGTGATGATGACTATGATGATGATAATTACCCATTTACCCACATGTTGTCAAGGCCCCTATAATTTGGAGCATATGAGCGGTGTCAGGCTTCATCATAGTGATTATATTGTCTCGGCTACCCGGCAATCTATACTTATTCTAGTTCGCGTTCAAGTTGAGACTAAGAATCCAAGGCCATGCGGTAATGCCGCGCAGGCGTTGAGAGTCGGCGGCCAATTTGGGTAAGCCGCGTTCCAACTGACCGGTGACGCTGGCCAAATCGGCAAACACTCGGTTGGGGAATTCCTTTTCCCGCAGTTCATCCCAAACATGCTCTTGGGGGTTCAACTCCGGGGCATAAGCGGGCAAACGCAGCAGGCGAATGTTTTCGGGCACCACCAAAGCCTTGGTCACATGAGAACTGGCCCCGTCCACGACCATTACGATGAACTCCCCTGGGTGGGCGAGCGCGACTTGCGCCAAGTACTCTCCCATACGTTCGGTATTCATCATCGGACAGATCTTCCAGTCCATCTCCCCCTCAACCGGGCTCACCGCGCCGTAGACATAGACAAACTGACGCTCGTAACCGTTGTTCACCACAGGCCGATACCGCGCTGGAGCCCAACAACGCCGGATTCGGACCATGCGTCCAAACCGCGCTTCGTCTTGAAACATCAGCCGCGCATGGCGGCCTTGGACTTCCTCGGGCTTCAAGATAGCCGCCAGTGTCTCGGGGAGTTTTTTTTCCACTCGGCCTGCGCCTGTGGGTCACTTTCGGGATGACGCGTGTCGGGGGCCACCTTGCGCCATCCATGCCGGGCCAACAATCGATACATCACCGAAGCCTTCACCTTCCTGCCCAGTTTCTCCGCCAACGCCGCCCGCAAAGGAGACACCACAAGCATGCCCCCTCCCTTGGCTTGCTCCAGCCATGGGGCCAGAAACTCTGCTTCCTCCGCCACCGTCATCAACGCATTGCGCCGGCCACCCCAGTTCCGAGATTTCACTCCCCCGGCCGATCTCTTCCCCGACTGTCGAAAGCTCGCCTGCAATCGGGGCACGGTCGCCCGCCCCACTCCAATCAATGCCGCCGTTTGCTCCAGCGTCGTATTCATCACCGCAGGTAACAACACCGCTTGAGCCGCCCTCAATTCCTCCAGGCTCGTGGCTTGCCCTACCGCCTTCCTCGCCCGTGTCACTGCTCTCCTGTCGATCCGCCGTGGTCTTCCCATGCCCCCACTCTGCCATACTTCGGCTCATCTTGAAAGCGAATTATAATAAGAAAGCCAATCCACGACCTCGCGGACGGCCCGGTTCATCGGCACCGTCTTTAACTTCTTGTTCTTGGTTTTCCCGAAGTAGATTAGCCCTCGCTCAAGGCCCAAATCCTCGTGACGCAACTGAAGCAGTTCGCCTTGCCGCGCCCCCGTGTTTAGCGCCATGACAACCAAAGGAGAGAGCCAAGGGGAAGTCACTTGCTTTTCACAAGCGGCCAGGAGCGCCGGAATTTCATCTTCCGACAGGTAGCGAAAGCGGCCTTCCTGTACCGGAAAGGGCGCGACGCCAGCGGCGGGGTTCGACTCCATCAAGCCCCACTTCACGCCCGTCTTGAACATATGCTTCAAGACGGTTAACTCGCGGTTCACGGTCGATTTCTCCACCTGTTTCTCGCGGTCTCGTTTCCATTTCTCCACCGCCCAGGTGGTCACGTCCGACAGGTAGCGCCCGGCGAAGTATTTCTTAAAGCGCTCCCGGCTGTACGATGCTTTGTAGCTCTCCGCGTGCATGTGGTAGCGCTCCAACAGTTCACCGATGGCGTGGGGCTTCTTGACCTTCTCCAGATTGAACCGGCCTTGCGCGATCTCGCCTTCCCTCGCCTTCAGCGCTTCCCGCGCCAGCTCCCGCGTGAAGCCCCGCGACTTCCGCCCGACCTTTTCCTTTAGGTCTTTGATAAACTCCACCCCGTCCGCGCCCACCGTCTTGAACTGATAGCGAATATAGAAAGTCACGTCACCGTTCTTACCCTGGCGCTCGTAAATGCCTTTAGCCATGATTTGTCTCCGTTGACTCCCCCTAAAAACGGTTCAGCGATTTTACGTCTTACTAAATTCCGGTCGTATCCTAGCGCGACCCCTGCTTCCCGCCCTTTGGCATCGGGCGATAATCAGTCTGATCGAAGCACGAGTCATACAGCGTTCTTTCAATATGTATCCATGTGGTTCCAGGTATGCCGCGTCTTGTCCGAGACAGGTTCGTATCATACGGGAACGCAGAGAAAAATTGCAGATACCTTTTTTGATCCTTGGCGATCCGTTTGGCCAGTGCGATTGCCGGTCCAAAATCCCAGTCTTGGCTCACTATTATCGCAACGTCGTAGGCGTGTTCATACGTAAGTCGGATGAGATCGATTGCAAGGCTAACGTCTACGCCCTTTTCTTGCCCGCCCGGATTTATCCGCCCTCTGTATACGTGAATTCCTCGACCTGTCAGATACCGTAGTTTGTTGTTCCAGAAGCCATGCCAAAAGTAATTTTCTTTTGGATCTGGCACGCCCGTATAAAAACGAATTTCCGATAACGTCCTCTGGGTATCCTTTTTTACGAGTGCATCCGCCAGCTTTTCCACGTCGTAGCATGGATAACCGTATGGCGATCCACCGATATGCGGTGTTGGCGCCCACAGCTCTCTAGCAAGGTGATAAAGGTTTTGGCCGTCAACGAGAACGATAGTTTTCATGATTGTTTTCTTTGGGCACGTTACGAAACCTCTTTTGTTCGCGCGTTGACAAGGAAACCGTTCAGGGTTATCCTTTCTCTACTTTCACCCCGTCCGCTGGAAGTAAACAGAGCAATCTGTTGAAACCCCGGGCGGGTGTTTTTTTTAGATTCACTCGATCGTTATCCCCCCTACGCCTGCGGGCTAGGGTGCGAGGCTGGCTTCCGAAAGGTTGCCGGCCTCAGTGTTTTTTGGGTTTGCGTCCAAGCCCCAACTCTTTTTGGATTTTCTTCCACGGCACAGTTCCTTTTTCTTTCGCCTCCACGAGCGATGCCCTTGCCGCTTTCAAGTCTGACGCGTCTCGGTCTCTCATCGCGTGTTCCGCGACGTAACGCAAAGCCAATTCAACAACCTTCGGAATTATAGTTTCGCCGAGTTCCCATCGCCAAACCGTCCGCAGATGCACTCCCATCGCTTCAGCAAGGGATGCTTGCGTGTGGCCGGCTTTCTCGCGAATTCGTTTGAACTCATCCTTAGTCATAGATAGGTTTATGGCATAATGCCACAACACTGTCAAGGGCGATTATTCGGGTACGGCGCAAATAGGGTTCGCTTCCAAAAATTGCTCAAGGTCCTCTCGCTTGATTATCACCCTCGACCCCACCTTCAGCGACCGCAATTCCCGCTTGCGGATGGCAAGGCGAATCGTAGACGGTGCCAGCCGTGAGACTTCCGCCGCCTCTTTGATCGTCAGGTAAGGCTTCTCGGGTTCGTGCTTCCCGTTACCGTTGTCGGCAAACTGCTGAAGCTCCTCCCGCACGGCTTGCCGGATAGCGTCCAAGAACGCCTCTCCGAGAATTGCCGGTAACTCTTTCGCGTTCATATTGTCTTCGCGCACTTCCAACAGGCCCACCACGGCTTGCCGGTAATGTCCTTGGTCCTTGTCATCGTCGCGCCGCAGTTCCAGCAATCGGGTGCGGCCAGAACGCTCCGCAGTTCGTCCTTGTGATCCCGGAGCGATTCGAGCAGCGCCTTGGTCTCCCCGTCCGGCTCCGTGCGTGCTTCGACCTTTATCCGGTCGCCGTCTATCTTAAACACGACGCCTCTGGCCTTTGCGGTATCCACTAGAGTTCGGATGTCCATCGGCCCTCCGCAGATTTCGTTTCCGCACCTAAGGAACTATTCCCGTGCGGAATTCTCTTTGACCACAAATGGGGGTTTCCCCGTTTACCGCCGCCGCTTCGCTCAACCAGCCGGTCTTTGAACATCACCTCAAGTCTTACTCTGACCGTCCCTGCTGGCAGACCCGCGGCCTGCGCGATCGCATCCGCCGATTGGCCCTCTTCGGTCAATACAGCAGCGATGGCTTCCTTGTCGGATGCTTCTTTGGTTTCCTTGACCGTTCCGAGAACCGCGCAATCCTCCACACTGAGTTTCACTGCCAGGGGATCGCACGGAGGGATTCGACCTTCCAAATAGAGCGTGCCCGGGTCGGTCGCTCTAGGTCTGACCAGGTAAGGATCACGTCAGGCGCAGCGATCCAGTCGCCAGTGCCGGAAATGGAGTCCGTCCCCTCTGTGGAACTTCTATTGCCGTGATGAACGAGAAGAACAAACCAGCTCTTGGCAATGGCAAGGTCTTGGAGCTGTCGCAGCAAGACGCCCGCTTCTCCCGCCAGGTTCTCGGCCTTGCCAGTCAACTTAAACGCGCCACGGAAGGAGTCTATTACCAGCAAGCCGTTACTACTCCCGACTTTCGAGATAACAGCTTCAATGGTCTCCAGTCGAAGGATCGGCTCCGGTCGGTTGAAAATGAAGGCATTGGCGGGAACCTCTGCCGACCGAATCAATAACTGCAAATAGTCGTCCGGCATCTCGTGGTTGAGGTAAACCGCTGGCCTCTGTTTTGTTTCTCTCCCAAGAAACGGTTTCCCGGCCCCTACCGCACGGCATAGATGAATGACAAAGGTGGACTTGCCCTGCTTGCCGCGTCCCTGAATCACCCCTAGCCCGATCTCGGGGATCATTTCGTGGACGGTCCACTCGCGGGTCGCCGGGGTGGTAGAGAGAAACTGCTCCCAGGTAAGAAGCCCGGAAAATGATTCCGCAGGATTGTTTTCTCTTAGGTGCGGAAACGAATCCGAACCAGGATTTCGCCGGTTCAATTCCGCCAGAATCAACCGCCGCTCCTGGACTAGCCACGGTTCAAGGATCGGGTCGCGGTCGCTCTCTGGCAGCTTGTTGAATAGCTCCAGGTTTTCGTCGGCGTCCTTTAGCGCCTCTTGAAGCTCGGAATTAGAAAGGCGCTCAACGTCGGGGTGGGGTGTGATTGCTACAAGATCCGAAGTCACCGCGTACCCCCCGTTGACGTGGCGCGGGTCTGGGTTTTGAGCCAAGACTCCAAATCGGCCTGGCTAAACCGAAGAGCCCTACCAACCTTTTGCGATGGGATTTGCTTCCGGTACGCCCAAGTGTAAAGCGTTGATATTTTTATCCGTAGGACCTGGGCCGCTTCTGCGACTGTCAACAATGGTTCCATGCGTTCCCCTCCGCGTACGATACGACTTGATCGTACCATGCAGGATGGGACCGTCGTTTCACTGAAAAGCGGCCTATTTCAGGGAAGTAAGTAAGCGGCTAAAAAGAAAGAAGATTTGAAATTCTATGTTGAGTAACTTTGAACTGTTTCCCGGTTACCAATCGGGCCATTTCCCTGATGGAAATAGATCGGTTCCCATTTGGTGAATCGTCTTCATCAAGGCACCAAAATTCTCGTATCAACAGCACCGGCATTTGGAAGTTTTTACTCACTTCTTTGACCCTCAAAGCGTGGTTCCTTGGGCCGTCAGGAGATTTGAGACAATGCTCGACGTGGTAAAGGCGATAAAGTTCCTTCAAATAGAACGTCTTCACCTCATACGGAGAAGCTGTTAAAGTTTTCTCCCTTTTTCCTCTTGTGGCAGGGATCAATGCCTTGCTGAACTGTCGCATGTGTTTCACAGCAACTTGCCTCTGCTTTAGCGGGCCATGTTGCGCTTGCTCCCGCCAAAATCTCAAGACCATGCAAATCAGGTGGCCTAAGCCCTCTCTGTGGCGCAGCTCTTCTAAGTCAGCTTCCTTTGCTGCTCTGGCATCTGGGTGGAGATAATCGACCGGATCTCGTCTGACGGGTTTGTCGCCGGGTTCGGGACTAGTATCTTCGGCGAAGTCTGGGTCGTCACGCGACCCGTCGTGCATTGTTAATCTTTTGATCTGGATTGTCGGCTTTCCCGTTTGTTTTTTCTCAGCCGGCGCTGTGCCTGGAACTGTCTGTGATGAGGCTGCGAGTAATGCCATTCCCAACTTGTTGGTTTCCGCGCTTCGTGCATCGATCTCGTCTGGTGTCAAAGGATGAATTTGAAAATAATCATGCGCACTTAGGCGCAGGGCATCCACGCCGAAGCGGCTTACAGCTTTGATCACGTGAAGTGCCACGTCGTCCGCGAAACCGCCATTCTCGGCGAGTGTCATAGATTCGGCGATTCGGTTCTCGAAATAGAGGGACGGGGATAACTTAAACACTTCGGGTTTGTTTGGATCGGCTAAAGACTCGGCGTGTTTTTGAGCGCGATCGGACAAATGTTTTTTATGGGTGCTCGTGAATATGTTATTCTGAACGAACTCCACTTCGCCCAAAAAATACTCGCTGCATGTGTTGTTACGGTGGAAAACTGATGGCGGAGAGCCTGAGGCTTCCTGGTCAAGCTTTTTCTTCATCCCGCCTCCTGACGGTCTCCTGCAATGATTGAAGGGGCCCGGCCGGGCAGGAGGGCTCCGGCCGTTCGCTGATCAAGGTAGGCCCCTATGGTCGAACTAAACCTAATGTTATCTGAAAGCGGAGCTGGTTCCAAAGACCGTTGTATGGTAAGGGCGAATTAACGTTTGGACAGTGGAAAGCAGCGAGAAACATCTGCATGCCAGTGCAAGTGGATTTTTACCAGGTGCTAGGGGTCAGTCCCGGTGCGACCGCCGATGAGATTCGAGCGGCCTACCGCGAGTTGGTCAAGAAGTTTCATCCGGACGCTCACCAAACCTATATAATAAAAGTTTGGGCAAACGAAAAGATGAAAGAGATTAATTCGGCGTACACGATCCTGAGGGATCCGGCAACGCGAAAGGCTTACGATCGGAAGCGCATTACGATCGCCCCTGATTTATCATCAACAAATAGGAAGGCCGAAAACGAAAAACGTCATGCGTTCGTCAAATCTAGATTTAGTGATGCCTACTCGACAATCATGGATGCCTATGAGGAGCATCCCTTCCGATCATGGATTGCCTTATTCGTTGCCATTTACCCAATAGTTTTCTTGATACTTTGGATAGACTCATATTTTGCCCTCCATTGGTTATCGAGTCGAAAAGTTTCATTAGAAACCATTGCCTTTTTAGCTGTGGTAACAACGATTGGTTTTTTCAATCCGCTCATTCTAATAATTGCGCTAAATCTTGTGATCTTCGTAGGGGGCACCTTCGTGTTTTTTGCTTCGATTCTGTCACAGGCCTCGGCGTCAAACGTCGGTTGCCGAAGGGTATTTTCATGAAACCGACCGGGTATCTCAAAGCTCAGGCGCACTGAGCGGCGGCAATGATGCGGTCCCCCAAAGCGGGCTTGCGTACCAGCCGTTTATCGAGAGTGCTGA
>JAUYMS010000033.1 GCA_030698625.1 Candidatus Omnitrophota bacterium
ATTCATTACAACACGATCAGACCGCACAGCAGTTTGGGCGGCAAACCCCCAGCACCTCAGGCTATCGAAGCTAAATTAACTTTACTCGCGGGATGAGTTTCATTAGCATGGAAGGTGGTACAAAAACTCCCGGCTGGTCACTCCCGGTTTAATAGCCCAACCCAAATCGGGATCAAAGCTAGAATACGACATTTCCCCATCTATAAGCCGGCGGACAATGCTTTGATGTGTCTCTGTAAGCTTTTTAGACCGAAGTATATTGTTATATTGAACTCCTTTGAAATGGCTAAGGAAAACAAGCCCCCCGTATGAAAGGCTCTCCAATACGAGAAAAACACATGCCGCAGTCAAAATCGCAAACCATTTATTTTTGCTCATGAACATGTCCGTCGACATTGGGAGAAAGAGGCTTTGTGGCGAGCAAAGCACCACACGGAGCCATCATGGGGATATATTACTGAGCTTCTTAATAACATAATATCTATAATGGATTGCCCTAGGCAGCAGTCAATAAATACGTTAACGAGACCATACCCGTTTTCTCAACTAACCGGCAAGTTCGCGAGATTCCTTAATTTTGTTTCCCACGCATACAATTCTTTGACCTGAAAAACAAGGTCATCGTTTTTGCCGTCCGCGGTTTTGGGAAGAGCCGAAAGACTCTTGTGCGATAAGTCACGCGGTGAAAAGCACGACGCCAATAGTAAGGGGGCATAAAAAAGGCATTAGCTTTGAGGGCTGATGCCTTTTTTATAGTTAGAATACTTTTCGTGTTTTTACAGCTTAAAAAGCATCGTCGCGTAGGAAGGTACCGGCCATAAATCTGCGGGCAGAAGAACCTCCAGCGCGTCAATATCTTCACGCAGCGCATTTTGCACGGGCACAACGCTGTCACGATAAGCCTTCGCGCATTTCTCTGCGTCGCCGGCACCATGGGCTTTACCCGTGGCCTCTTCAAGCGCGGCAAGGCTTTTACTTGCGCCGATCAAGTGCTGACTGATTTTCGTGAGAATATTCTTCTGCACCGCGCTCGGCGCTGAGACAGCCTTCAACGTCTTAATGTTTTCGGCCAGCTCAGCCGCATAAGCCATAACCACGGGAAGATACTGCTTCTTCACCATGTCAATGGATGCACGCGCCTCGATGTTTGCCTTCTTTGCGTACTGCTCAAAATAAATCTCACATCGGGAGTGAAGCTCGGTTTTAGAAAGAACACCGTATTTACTGAAAAGCTGCTCTGCTTCAGTCGACATCATGGATTTGATCGAATCAACCGTATTCGTGATGTTCGGAAGACCGCGCTTTTTGGCCTCCTTGACCCATGAAGCAGCATAGTTGTCACCGTCATAAATAACACGGCCGTGCTTATTGATGAGGTCCTTCACGATTTTTTGGGCCTCTTTATTCACATCTTTTTTCCCTGCTTTTTCAAGGCGTGTCGCCACATAATCAAGCGCCTCTGCGGCAATCGTGTTGAGCACCACATTGGCACCCGAGATGGACGCCGAAGACGGCATCATGCGAAACTCGAACTTATTTCCCGTAAAGGCAAAGGGTGAAGTCCGGTTGCGGTCCGTATTGTGCATCGGAAGGTCTGGAAGCGAATCCACACCGATTCTGAGGAAAGTTGCTCCCTTTGCGGCGTATTTCGTTCCCTGGGCAATGCTCTGAAGAATGTCAGTCAGAGCCGCCCCCATAAAAATCGAAACAATCGCCGGGGGCGCCTCATTAGCACCCAAACGAAGGTCGTTTCCGTTATTGGCCGCAGAAGCACGAAGCTTGTCCGCATGCTTGTCAACCGCCATCACCAGCGCACTCAACACGAGAAGAAACTGTTCGTTATCGTGCGGTGTCGATCCCGGCTCCAGCAGATTAAACCCGTCGTCGGTGGCCATGGACCAGTTGTTGTGTTTGCCCGAGCCGTTGACGCCCGCATAAGGCTTCTCATGAAGCAGGCAAACAAGCTTATGGCGAAGCGCGACTTTTTGAAGGGTTTCCATGACAAGCTGATTATGATCGGCCGCAACATTGGTTGTGGTAAAAAAGGGCGCCATTTCGTATTGCGCCGGAGCGACTTCATTATGCTGTGTCTTTGACATAACACCCATCGACCATAGCTCGGTGTTAAGATCTCTCATGAAATCGGAAACGCGATCTTTAATCGCTCCGAAGTACTGGTCTTCAAGTTCCTGACCTTTCGGGGCCGGAGCACCGAAGAGTGTGCGTCCTGTAAGCATAAGATCCAGACGCTCGTCAAAGTACTCCTTGTCCACCAGGAAGTATTCTTGTTCGGGACCTACGGTGGCCGTCACGCGATTCGAGGTTTTATTCCCGAGCGCGCGGAGAACACGAAGGGCCTGCCGAGACACCGCTTCCATGGAACGAAGAAGCGGCGTCTTTTTATCAAGCGCTTCTCCCGTCCAGGAACAGAATGCGGTAGGAATGCAGAGTGTGACATTGCCCGCGGAGTCCTTTTTTAGAAATGCCGGTGATGTCGCGTCCCACGCCGTGTAGCCGCGGGCTTCAAAAGTTGCGCGAATCCCGCCGCTCGGGAAAGAGGATGCGTCCGGCTCGCCCTGAATCAGCTGCTTTCCGGAAAGCTCAGCAACGACATTTCCGTCGCCGTCCGGCTCAATGAAACTATCATGCTTTTCCGCCGTAATTCCCGTTAAGGGATGAAACCAGTGAGTGTAATGAGTCGCTCCCTTTTCGAGGGCCCAGTTCTTCATTTCCTTCGCGACAACATTTGCCACATCGAGAGTTAAAGGTTTTCCCAACTTAATCGTTCTCTGAAGCGCATCGTAAGTAGCAGTCGGCAAACGATCCTTCATGACTTTGTTGCTGAAAACATTACTTCCAAAAAGGTCAGTCAGTGCATCCACGTTCTTCCCCCTCAGTGCTTTATCGAAATTGCTTCTTGATCGCGCCACTCTTTCTTCAGACAAAAGGACATCAAAATCCGACATAATATTTCTCCTGTTTAATTGAATTTAATATGCGGTCAACTGTGGCTATTTTACTGCAACCTTCGTGCCAATATCAAGATATCTCTAATGCCTTTCTTTGCATAGGGTTAGCGATGCTAAACACGGCGCTTTGTTTACTGATTGTCTTCAATAATGTACACAGCGACAAAATTGTTCGTCATGCGCATCCTCACAAACGACCCGTAAGCCAGGCATTCTCGTGAAAAATGTTCTCAGTCAGATGCCGGAATAAAGTTCATTTGAGCTTTCTCCGGTAACATGGCAGAATTCACAAATTATGACGTCTTCTCCCACATTCAAACAATGGTTCCGCGCTCCCTCCAATTTGTCAAAGTGGGATTATAGTTCTATTGATAAAATCGCGCTGTATGGTGATTCGACTACTTACAAGCTGGGCGCGGATTTCCTGAAGGGTTTAAATACGGTAGAAGATTGGGGGTGCGGCAAAGGGGGTTTCCGATCCTTTTGCTTAGCGAATAACTACATAGGGATTGACGGCAGCCCGTCACAATTCGCTGACCATGTAGTCGATTTGGCCGTATACAAAAGTTCTGTGGATGGTATTTTTATGCGCCACGTCTTAGAACATGACTGGAGATGGCGGCAGCTTTTAAAAAACGCCCTATCGTCTTTTACAAAAAAAATGTGTTTGGTTATATTCACTCCGTTTACCGAAATGACTCATGCCATCGCAACCAATAAATCAATCGGAAATGTGCCGGACCTGTCATTCAACAAACAAGATTTGACAGACTGCTTCAAAGATCTAAATTGGTCTCTTAAACAGGCAATTAAATCCGATACCCAGTATGGATTTGAACACGTTTTTTTCATTACCAAAGACAACAGCAACGCTTCTTCTAGATGAGCCAGGCATTTTCGTGAAAAACGTTCCCACCATCCAATAGGACGGCTTGAGTGTTCGCGAAAATATCGACGTGATGGCTGGCCCTTTGCCGGCTGGATTCAAAATTGGGTTTCTTATACGCATTGTGCTTTGTGCCGAGCGACAAATGGACCCCGCGCAGCCGCTCATAAGTTCCGATATCGGAAACCATGCGTTCCTGAGTGAGGGCGCGGTTCAGGCCAAACCCCAGTTCCCGCACCCACACTTCGCCGCCCTCATCCTTGCGAATGTTGGCAAGCACCGCTTCAAACTCAGGCGTCGCATCAATCGTCTCCGTTACCCTGCCGCGGTTCACCACAAGCGTGATCGGCTCCTCCGGCTTGTTAACCCCAAAAGTCGTGTCGCCGAATGCAAACACGCGGACACGGCCGTTGACCGCTTCTAGGTCTTTTGATTCCGTGAAAACTTCACCGATAGGAAACTGGCCTCCGATATTTTTCATGCCGGTATAGTCGCCGACATTCAGTTTCGCGGGTTCAAACCCGGCGCTAAAAACAAGCTGTTCTCCTCCGCTGTCGAGCACTCCCCGGCGGGCCTGATCGATACGCTCTTTAAGCGCCCGGCCAACGCCGCGGTAATATTCGGGGTCATACGCGAGCGCGTCGATGTAATAGAGCTGCTCGGCTCCGGGCATGCGGGAAAGATGCGGGTGTTCAATCACCTTGATGGACCGATTAAAAAGGTCAACGCGAATACGAAATTTATTCAGCCTGAAATTGCTTGATTGAATGAGCACCACAAGATCCGAAGGCTGAAGGTTTGCAAAATCTGCGCGCACAAGCTCCGGGGTGACCTCATCAAAAACAACGAACTTTGCTTTGGGAAGACAGCGGCGATAAGCCTCGGTCAGGGCGCGGGCCAAATCACATCGCCTATCGTAGACAACGAGGGCTTTCTGGTGCAAAGCCGAATACTCAACCGCCAGCGCAAGAATATCTGAGACATGTTTTTGCGCTAAATCCACCGCCGCAGGAGGAATCTCACCGAAACCCTCGGCTTTGGATACGTTCTCGCCCATTTATTATTTTCTTTTCCGCACCACCGTTTTGGCAACGGATTCCGCTTCAATGAAGATCTTCGAAGCTTCGGGAATAACTTTTCGAATTTCAGTCTCAATGCCGTCGATGGCAATCTCAATCTCATCGGTCGTTAATCCGTCTTTGAATTCCACATCGATATTGACCAGGATCTCGTCCGGTGACAGGTGCATCGTCAGGATATCAGCGACACGTTCGACGTCTTTTGTCGCCATCAATGTTGCCCTGATTTTGCTGACATGTTCCGGCGTGGCGCTTTCCCCGATAAGTAAACTCTTGGCCTCAACCGCAATGGCCCAGGAAATACAAAATAACAAAAGCCCGATCAAAACGGATGTGATGCCGTCAATCTGCCATAGTCGGGTATACGAAGACAGCCATAAGCCGATCGCCGCAATCACGACACCGATCGTAGCGCCGATATCAAGCAGAAATGCAGCGACGACCGCCGGGCTCTTTGACTCTCTGAGAAGCTCGGGAATTGTGCGCTTCCCATGCGCGCTTACGCCCGCTCTGCGCAATTCCTTCCAGGCCACATATAAGGCAAACCCATCCAATACGAATGCGAGGAGAAGAATGATATAACTTATGGAAATATGTTCCAGGGCATGAGGGTGATAAATTCGGCGGACACCATGCATGATGGCAAAGACACCGCCGATAGAAAAGCTTACGATGGAGACCAAAAACGGCCAGAAAAAACGTTCTTTCCCATAGCCAAAGGGATGGGACTCATCGGCAGGGCGCCGGCCCAGCTTGCGCCCCAATAAAAGCAACACCTGATTACTGGTATCCGCTAAAGAGTGGAGACCTTCGGCCAGCATGGCTGCAGAACCGGATAAAACGGCTGCGGTCAATTTAGCGGCAGCCACAATGCCGTCCGCAATAAGCGCCGACATAATGACATTGTGCGCACCGGAATCGGTGCTATTTGAATGACTCATTCACTCACCCCTTTTCCCTTGAAGCGGCTTGGGCTCATAGACACGCGGGTAATCGCATAGGAGGTATTATAAGCCCCTAGGCTCCGGAGTCAAAGGGCTCCGCGCCCGGGGAAGGTCCCTAACTAAGAGCCCGAAGCTGTACGCACAACGAAGACGACATCGCCCTCGCCGTCGAGGCGGCCGAATTGAGGCGTTTGCATGTTATCGGAGGCACGGGATACCTGAGGCTTGACGAAAGCCCCAAGCTCGGAAGCCGTCACCACACCATCATTGTCACGGTCAGCCTCACCGTCCAGCCCGCGGAGGATGTATTGTGTGAAAGCGCCATGGCCGTCGAGCTCCATGACCTGTTCCCCCTTGCCGCCTGCCGTAATCATCTGAACTGAGCGCATCGAGGTTATCTTTTGGATGTACCCGTCCGTGATGGGGTTCAGCCCTGCGGCCCGTGTGAGCCCGAGACCTGAGTAACACGCATCCATCATGTAGAGCAGGTGTTTCGCTCGAATCCGCTGGGATAATTCTCTAACCTGCGTCATCGAGATTGCCGTCGTGAAATAATCCGTGACATTCCCATCCACGGGAATGATGTAGCCGCGCTCTCTGCCATCCCCCAAAGACTCGGTCTGCCCGTGCCCTGCGAAAAAGATCACAACGCGGTCTTCGGGCCCGACCTTTTCGCGTAACTCGGTACCGAGGAGCGCGAGAAGCCTCGCCCGTGTGGCATCCTTATCCAGCACTTCGATGACCTCATCGAAGCCAATCTCCTTCAGCTTTTGCTTTACGGCGTGAGCATCGTTGACCGCATATTCGAGGGACGGCCAAGCGTCATAATTGTTGATGCCGATCACAACCGCCCAGCTCTTTTCATAGTAGCTTCCGTGTTTCAGATCAGCGGCTTTAGGACGAATCTCTCTTACTTCACTTGTAAAGACAGGGGCAACGGCCCGCCGAGTATGTGCCTTGAGCTTGGCGGAATCGTCGAGTCTATAGACAAAATCTCCCAGCGCCGAGGTTAGCGCCGGACTGAAATTATAGGAACTGGTGGAGGCATTGACCCTTCCGTTTCCGACAATCGTATCAAGCGGCTGGCGGTCTCGGGTCATAAACATGGCCAGCAGTTCTACGGTTGTCGGCTGCCCGTGCCTGGGAGCAAAGGCAGCACGAGCGTCATACGTCATGATCATATCAACCTCTGAGGCGGCTGCCTCTGTGAGGTTTTCAAAAACGACGACGCTTTTGAATCGGCGTTGGAGGATTTTCATCATATCGCCGACGATTCTCTTGGGGGCCGCATCTTTGTCGGCACTCATGAGATCCTGTATGGACCCCTGCCAAAAACCCGTGCGTTTTCCCGTATAGGCAACGGCCTTTTGCGTATTTTCGGTGATGACAACGCCAAGATTCGTATTTCCAAACGGGCTGGCCGCGAGCGGGGAATTGAGCGAGTCCAACAGAGGATCCGTATAGGTTGGGACTGCCGCACAGCCTGCCAGACAGAAGAGCACGACACCGATTGGCCAGAATTTCTTTGTGATCATGCGCCCCCTCCCGTTACCTAATTCGACCGTTTAGGCTGGAATCCCGAGTAAAAGATACCTGAGCGACTGATAAGTAGCAAATACCGGGCAACGGCCGCTTTGAATCAGCTGTCGTCGCGGGCAATCGGGTGTGAAGACTCAATGAACGGAATGTAATCGCTTACGGCCCCGTCAGACAAGCAGCAATCGATGATTTTGCGCCCGAGCGGCATGAGGTCCTTGTCGAGGTATTTGTTCAGCTGCTCGTGGAAGAACTGTTTGAGAATCCCGGCGCCGCGGTCATAGCCTTCCTCCCCGACTTCCGGTTGCTTGTCCACCTGGAAGAACCAGTTCCCTAGGGTTTGGCCTTCAACCATAATCGCGTTGAACGCGTAACCTAAAAGGGGGCTTCGCGACGGGACGATCTGCTGAGTCGTAAACTCGGCGCCGCCGCGCCTGGCCAGATACTCGCGGGCAATCCACTGCGGCATAAACCCGACGCGCCAGGCGCCGATATGCTGGTTCGGGCACAAGACATAGCGCACGCGGGGTGTCTCGATAATCTGTTTAAGCAAGAGATTGGCCTGATCCACACGTTTTCCCGTGGCAAAAGGCCAATACGAGCCAACGCCTTCGGAACTCATGCCTTCGGTTTCCACGACGCTCGGGTTGTCGTAACCCCGCGGCGCAACCAGCCTCCACAACCAGGCCAGGGCCGGTGGCAGAACGTGCAGCAGGCCGATAATTCCGTAACTCGGGCTTTCCTGAGTGCAGGGCGGCGTACGCACGCCGAAGCTGCGAATATCCACCTGGACCGGACCGTTCACCACGCCCGTTACGATTTTGCGGGGCAGCACGACCCGCGGGTTCGGGCATGATTTGCCCGGGGCGTCCTGGATATGCTCCCATATAAGAGCCGTGCTTCCGGGAACCGCATCGATATTCAAAAAAAGTAACGGCTCTGCGGGCCGCATGGTGGTTTCTTCGAGGTGCGGGTCTATACCGTAATGCTCAATGTGGTTGACGCGGACAAACCAGGCATTTTCGGCATCCGTCAGGCCGAGTTTGCCGTCGCCCTTTTGCAGTGAGGGGTGACACAGAGCCATATCGTCGGTGACGGGCCTCAGTTCACAACCTCGCGGCAGGACAATGTGCTGGTCTTCACCGGTGACCAAGTTTGTTCCTAAAAGCAGGCGTCCGTCGCGTTCCCGGTGGATGTGTTCGAGCATTTCACTTTTGCCGCCGCCGCTGGCCCCCTCATGCATAATCGTCACCTTGTTCTCATACGGGGTAATGACCTGAACGGTCGAGCAATGCGCCGTGACCCACTTTTCCTGCTCGCCGAGGTTCAGCAACATGCCGTAAATCCCCTTCTTCGCACTCGGCCCGGGATACAGATTGTAGCTGAACAGTTCATGCATGTCTTTTTGCCGGTTATGCACGATGACCTGCTTGCCGCCGAAATGCGTGTGGCGAAAGGGAGGGGCAACATAGACCACGGCCTTCGCGGAAAATGAAGATCTAATCTCGTCCGGCGCAAGGATCCCCTGCAGCAATGCCAGGCCGAGGGCAAAGAATCCGGCATTGGCCGGGGCAACGACCAAAGCGCTCATTCCCCGGTCCCGCACGCCGGCAATAAAAGGAAAAATGACGAGTTCCTGTGTTTTAAACCAGTCGAATGTCTTTTCGCGTACTCCCGTAAATTCAGTGCCAAAGCGCTCGCGATAATGCGGTTTGTCCGTCGGCATATCATCGCCGATCAAAAGACAATCCGGGTCTCGCCGCCGCATATAGGGCTCGACATAGTTCGCCGCGACGCCGTTACGCACGCGGCAGACGCGGGCTTCGACCACCCGCCCTTTGCCGGGGATATCATAGGCCACCTCGGACCATCCCTCCACGTCGGCCCCACAGGACATTTCAACGAGTTCAGGCACGGAGCCGACGACTTTATAGCCGGGGCACTCCTCCAGAATCTGCCGGACATTTTCGGGTATCGCAAAATTGAGCATCTTATCTGCCTGCTTCATCTTTCTGCCTCCTGACTGGCTGCTTCGAGCCGCATAATACCATTAATCCTTTGCCTTCGCGCTACTAATCGGGTCCAAACGCACTTTGACATCCCGCGGCGAAATACTGCGCAGGACCAGCCCCTCGGGAAAACTCAAATCCGAATCGACAAGGCGCACGGATCGCTCGCCTTTTTTCCACTCGGCTGCATTAAGAGTCAAACGAACGGAGCCTTCCTTCATCCAGTAAAACCTGCGCCGCGGAGCCGAAAAACTCGCTTTGACGTGATCTGAATTCATAGCGGCAACGGTCAGCTGCTTCGGCACATTTTCGATGATGACGGGGACGTCAATGTTCTCATAAATCAACTCGGCACTATACACCTGCACGAACCACAGTGCCGAGGCCATCAATACGGCTATCACCTTTTCTCTTGAATTTTTCCTGAAATAATCGAACCAGGTCACCTTTTCACGCGCAGGATGGATTTCGTCATACAACTGCTCGAGAATCTTCGCAAGCTCTCTGGGGTCCTGGACCCTGCGGATCTCCCCTCCTCGAGCGTACGAGACGCTTCCCCTCTCCTCCGATACAACCAGGCAGAGCGCGTCGGTCACCTCCGAGAGGCCCAGCGCAGCCGCGTGCCGGGTGCCGCCGTAACCGAGCTTGCCCGAGTCTTTGGAAAGCGGCAGATGCGCCGCCAAATGGGTGAGTTTATCCCCTTCGATGATCACGGCCCCGTCATGCCCGATCGAGTGGGAATCAAAGATACTCTTCAGTATGTGTTCGCTGAGTTTCCCGTGCAGTTCAATGCCGCCGTCGACATAGCCGGCGAGTATGTCTTTGCCGCGAATGGCAATGAGAGCTCCTATTTTCTCGGCGGCCAGATCAAACAGAGTCTTTACGAGAACCTCGACCTCATGCGTCGGCAAGTGAGTCGCGTATTTTTTTCCGAGTTTGCGGTTCAGACTCCAGATAGCGACTTGTTCGAAAAAATAACGGATCTCCTGCTGAAAAATGACGATGACCCCGATCAAGACAACGGCCAGGACGCTTTGGAAGATCTGGGTCGTCAGCAAAAGATTGAACTGCCGGGCCAACAGATACAGCCCCCCGGCGATCGCCAGCCCGATCAAGACAAACGCGGCCCGGGTCTTCTCGAACCAAACGAAGACGATGTAGAGCACAATGGCGATAATGCCGATGTCACAAACGTCCGTGAATTTTATGTTTAAATCCCAACCCATATTCTGAAATACCCCGTGTCACCGCATTAAGCTATCCGAGGATCCCGGATAATACTCTTTTTTCGACTTTTATCCGTGACTTGAAATTCCATATATTTTCCGAACATCAGACGCGTTTGGGCGTCGAGGGCCGGGAGCGCACTTAAAAAGACAAATATCCAGGGGAGCAAAAGCCATTGGCCGGCATAAAGACAGCGCCGCAAAAACGGGAATTTTACTCTTTTCTTAGGAAGCATCAACAGGCTCAAGGCAATCGTAATGACGAGCACAACGGTTGAGAGCCTAAAAATGAGCTGGGCTATCCGAGGCGCGCTATAATAAAGCACGGTCTCTGAAAACTCGCGTCCGGCATAAAGGGCCGGGAGCCACCCGATCAAAGTCAGAATAATCGCCCACGTTGCCCAGGAGACATGGCCTTCAAACATTTTGATTGCGTGGCGCCATTTATCATAAAAAGAAATGTTTTTGTTCTTTAAGAAAGCCCGCATCAGAATCGGGAAGTTCTCAACCCCCCAGGCCCAACGCCGCCTTTGCCGGTAAACACTCACGGCTGTCTTCCACCAATTGCCGGCATCGACAACATCCATGGACAGCGTGACGTATAAGGGAACGGCCCGGTAGTCACCGTCGAAGTGAATAAAGGCTTTCCAAAAAATTGCGGAGTCGTCTGAGATCATATCCACCGGCCAGTAATCGATCTCGACCAGGGCTTTAAAACTCATGCTGTGGCTCGAAAAGGTCACTAATTTTTCAGGGTTCGTTGCCTCGATAAGTTGAAAAAAGGAGGCCCCCATTTCAAGAACCCGGGTAAAGCCGTGTGTCTCCCAAATATTGTTGTTAAAAACGGGGATTGGCTGGAAACTGGCCCTTTCACGTTTTGGCTCCACCAGATATTGATAGGTTAGGCAGGCAAAATAATCAGGGGGCACCACGGTATCGGCATCAAAACATGAGATAATCACGTGTTCATAAGGAATAGCGTGTTTGTCCAGATAACTCTTTGCTTCCTTTGCCGCATAGGTCGTATTGGCACCTTTGACACAGGCTTCGCCCGATATGCCCGCAGGATGGATAAAAATAAGTATGTTCCGAAACTCATCCGAATACGCCTGCCTCAGGTTTTCGGCATCTTCCTTAACTCGACCGGGCGATCGTTCTTCAAGGGCTAAAACAAGAATCATCTGACGGGACGGGAAGGTTCCCTTTGTTAAACTCTTAATCCCGGGCTCGGTAATTTCACGTGTCTCGCCGACAATGGGAACGACAACGAGATGAATCAAATCTTTCGACGCCGGCCCCAGAGACCCCGCGCGAACACATCGAGTCATCTCTTTTTTGAAAATCCAATGCGATAATCGGTCTTTAAGCGAAACCCCTTTGGGGGCGGAATCCCTTTCATTACTTTCATGATGGAGTTCATCCGCCTTTTGAATTCGACTTACCCAGTCTGTCTGTTTTTCTGCTTCCAAACGGAAGTAGGAAAGCAACAGAATGACGGTCATGTAAAGAAGCCGGTAGATCCAATACATTAAAAAAGCGATGACAAAAATGGCCGCGGCTACGGGACTAAAGAGTGACATCGAAAAGAGCCCTGCGAGGATGGTCCAACTCACGGCTCCCGGCAAGATCTCAAAGAATCTTTGCGTGCGCCTTTCTTGCGGCGTTAGATTTTTAGCCGAGTAACCAAATCTCATTCGTTTCTATCCTTTTTCCAGATCATTTCTTTTCGCTCGGGAAACGGCAAACTAAGGGCTTGCTGCTTGGGCCATATCTCCATTTGCTCAAGGTTCCCCTGCCCGTCATCCAGGTAGTACAGGAATCCCGTTTCATCTGAATAGGCAATGGAACTCCTATTTTTTACACTCACGAGCAACTCGGATTTGGCCTTCCCGTAAGTCTCCAGATTAAGCAGATAAACCTTATTCCCGTCACGATAAAGAACATGAGAAGCCTCATAAACCCAGTAAGCCTGCTCGATATTCTGCCCGGATTGGAACTCCCAGGAAAGCTTAGGCCCTGCCTCAAAGGCTTCATCGGGAGCTGATTCCGGTTTAATAAAATCCAAAATGCCCAGTTTGTCTTTTGTCCAAATAAGGAGGCGTTTTGTTTTTTTGTCATAAGCCTTGCCTCTTAGGCCCTCTTCAAGAAAACGATAAGGCATACGATTCGCGATCAACTCGCCCTTAGCACCGGTAAAAATCAGGAGATCCGAACGGTAACTTTCGATCCGGTAGAATTCATCGGGAGAAAACAGAGACATCCTTTTAGACGGCTCGGCCTGAAGTAAATATTCAGCTTCTTTCCCTTCACTATTAGTCTTCACGACACTTCCGTCTGGCTTCAGGATATACAAATGATGATTGGCCGCTCCAAAACCATGAACTTCTTCGGAAATGACCAGCGGCAAGACAGGGTCCTCCGAAAAATCCAGTCTTTCGGTGCGGTGCCCGCGGAGGACATAAAGGTAGTTGGAATTTTCCTCACTCCAGCTCAGGAACTCGACCTTATCATTTCCGAGCAGGGGCAAGGTTTTCCCGGATCCCTTAACTGAACCGACATCATATTTGAGATAGTGAGAGAGGCCATTTTGGATTAATTCTAAAACCAGGTCAGACGAACGAGGAGCGCTCCAAGCATGCCGCACGCGAGTGCCTTCAAAATCCGGAAACTTCTCCGCTAAACGGTAGAGGGTACGCGTGTTCGTATCCAAGACGGCGTAATCTTCCAGGTTGTTGCCGGCACTCAACAGCAGATACCGGTTTTCTTTAAAGCCGGTCACATCACTGAAGTCCCCTTGAATAATCTGTTTGCTCCTGCGGTTTTCAGGGGTAAGAAGGATGTAGTCCAGCACCGACGCCCTTTCGGCCATTACGGGAATCGGCTGCTCCCATTCCCGGTATCCCGGCGACACAATCTTCACCCGATAATTACCCGGAACCAGATTGCGGAGCATCGCCGGGGTTTTTTCTGTAAAGCGGCTGTCCTCCAAATAGATCGTTGCGCCCTGAGGCACCGTGGACAAATAAATCAATCCGGTTTTTACAAACCGGTCGCCTTGCGTCGGTTTGTAGATCACCCCAAGGGCATACAAAATGGTCAAAGGACAACTAATCAGGTAGGCGATCATCAATAAGTAAAAGAGTATTCTTCTTAAGAGGATCATAGACCTACATGATATCACCTAACCTTATTTATACAAATACGATATAGACCCCGCAGGTATCTTCAATTAGAATGCCACGAAAGACAGGGACCATGCATGGATTGGTTACGCGACCTACAAATTTTACCTCAGCCCGACGACACCACCTGCGGTCCGACCTGCCTGCATGCCATTTATGATTACTACGGCGATGAGATCCCGATCAAGCAAGTCATTGAGGAGGTTTCTTCGCTCAAAGAAGGCGGCACCCTCGCCGTCATGCTTGGCTGCCACGCGCTCAAGCGCGGCTATCGGGCAAAAATCTATACCTATAACCTTCAGGTTTTTGACCCGGCTTGGTTTCAAACTAAAACAGACATTTCAAGCCGGCTTTCAAAGCAATTAAAGCACAAGAGAAGCCGCAAGTTACGGGCTTCGACAAACGCCTATCTCGAATTTCTCAAACTCGGGGGAAAAGTCTTGTTCGAGGATCTCACGGCGACCCTGATTCGCAAATACCTTTATCGTTCCGTGCCTATCCTGACCGGTTTAAGCTCAACCTACCTTTACCATTCTACTCGAGAGCGCGTAGCGGATTGCACGGCGGACGATATTCGCGGGGAGCCCACCGGCCACTTTGTGATTCTCTGCGGGTACGAGAAAGAAAAAAGAATCGTTCTGGTGGCCGACCCCTACAAGAACAATCCCCTTTCAAATAAACAGCTTTATCCCGTTCAGGCCAGCCGTTTGATCGGGGCTATTCTGCTTGGGATCCTGACTTACGACGCCAATCTGCTGATCATCGAAAAGCCGGGCAAGGTGAAAAAGTAAAGCGATGTCGTCGCTCATCGTCACCAAAAATCCAAAGCATTGGCCCATTCACATCCCGGGCGTTCAGGTGCTTTCTTCCAAGGACTACCTCACGGATCCGCACTATGCGGAATTGGAGAACGTTAAGCTCTTTAATCTGTGCAAGTCCTATCATTATCAAAGTAACGGTTATTACGTTTCGCTGCTTGCCGCCGCCAGAGGCCATAAACCGGTTCCCGATATCAGCACGCTTCAGAACATGCGCTCGGTGGCCATTAGCCGGATTATGACCGAGGACCTGGAACTCATGATCCAAACAAATTTGCGCGACATTCAGTCCAAGGATTTTGTTCTAAGTATCTATTTCGGGAAAAACCTCGCGAAGAGGTATGACCGGCTGGCCTGGAAGCTCTATAACATGTTTGAAGCTCCCATGCTGCGCGCCTTTTTTGTTTTTAAGAAGGAATGGATACTTAAAAGGATTACCCCCATTTCCATGGATGACGTTCCGGATCACCACCGCCCATTCCTAGTCGATCGCGCGCTCGCTTATTTTTCGAAAAAGAAGATGCGCAGTTCTAAGAAGATTTCTTTCAGCTATGATTTAGCCCTCCTCTACGACCCTAAAGAAAAATTCCCCCCTTCGGATTCTAAGGCGCTTAAGCATTTTGCCAAGGCCGCTGAAGCGGAGGGAATGCGGCCCGAACTCATCACCAAAGATGACTTCGGACGCATTGCCGAATTTGATGCCCTCTTCATACGCACAACCACCCAGGTTTATGACTACACCTATCAGTTTGCCAGACGCGCGGAGGCCGAAGGTCTGGCCGTGATTGATGACCCCGAATCGATCATTCGCTGCACCAATAAGGTGTTTCTGGCCGAATGCCTGAAGAAACATAAGATCCCTATCCCGCAAACTTTTATCCTCCAGCGCGAGCAAATGAAATCGCTCGAAAATAAGATCATTTTCCCGTGCGTGCTCAAGCTTCCGGATAGCGCTTTTTCTCTGGGTGTCATAAAAGTAGACGATTGGGATTCCTTCGTCACCCAGGCTTCGTCCTTTTTTGATGAATCCGATTTAATCATTACACAGGAATTTATTCCGACGGCCTTTGACTGGCGCATCGGCATTCTTGACGGAAAGCCTCTCTATGCCTGCCGCTATCATATGGCCGCCGAGCACTGGCAAATTATGAAGCAATCAAATACAGGGGAGACTTTCGCAGGCAAGGTCGAGGCGGTTCCCCTTCGCCAAGTGCCCGCGCAGGTCCTAGAAACGGCTCTAAAATCCACCTACCCTATCGGAAAGGGCCTTTATGGCGTGGATCTCAAGGAAATAGACGGAAAGGCCTACGTAATTGAAGTCAATGATAACCCAAGCATCGATGCGGGCTATGAAGATTCCCTTCTCGGAGATAAACTTTATGGATGGATCATGAAATCACTGCGCGGGAGAATTGAGTGGCTCAAGAAAGGCAAGCAAATCCGTTGAATGAGGTCGTTGACGAGCCGCTTCATTTATTTGAGGGCTACGGCATAGAGCTCGAGTATATGGCGGTGTCAGAAGACACCCTGTGCGTCGCGCCCATCGTTGATGAGATCCTAAAGAAGGCGCATGGTTCTTACACCATAGACCACATTTCGGGGGAAATGGGATGGGCCAATGAGCTTGTCTGTCATGTCATTGAAATCAGGACCGATGATCCCGCCGATTCACTCCAAGGCCTTGCCGCTAAATTCAGCGAATCCGTTGCGGCCGCCAATGCACTGGCGGACTCCTTCGGATGCCGGCTCATGCCCACGGCCATGCATCCCTGGATGGAACCGGAGCGGGAGACAAAGCTCTGGCCGCATGAATATAATGAAGTCTATAGGCAGTTCGATAAGATCTTTAACTGCAAGCGTCATGGATGGGCCAACCTTCAAAGCTGTCAGATCAATCTGCCCTTTTCGGGAGACGCGGAATTCGGAAAATTACACGCGGCGATCAGGCTTCTACTGCCCCTCATGCCGGCCCTTGCAACGAGCTCGCCGTTTATGGCAAATCAGCTGCACGGTCGATTAAATAACCGGCTCGCAGAGTACCGGGTCAACTCGGCGCGGGTTCCTTCGATTGTCGGAAGCTGCATCCCTGAAGCCGTCTTCACAAAAAAAGAGTATGAAACGGCGATCCTGAATAAAATCTATAACGATATTCGCCCTATGGACGCTGAAGGAATTCTACAGCATGAATGGCTGAACGCCCGCGGCGCCATCGCCCGATTTGACCGTGACGCCATTGAGATCCGTGTCCTCGATATGCAGGAATGCCCGGCCGTGGATATTGCGATCTGTAAGGCGATTGTTTCCGTGCTCAAAGCCTTGGTGGATGAAAAGTTCATCTCTTATAAGGACCAGGCATCCCGCGAGACCGAACCCCTTGAAGCCGTTCTTAAAAGCACGATTCAGTCCGCCGAACTGACTGCGGTCACGGATACAAAATACCTTGAGATCTTCGGGTTAACGCAAGCCGCCTATACGGCGCGTGAGATTTGGCATCATTTGCTTGAAAAGACTTTTTCGGCAGAGACTGAAGAGGACAAGCATGATTTGGAAATCGTCAAAACCATCCTTGATGAGGGTGTCCTGGCGCGGCGCATTATCAACGCGGTGGGCCGTAACGATTTCTCGCGAGAGAACCTGCGTAAGATCTACGGAGAACTTTGCGATTGCCTAAATCATGGGGAAATGTTCCGTGTTAGACAAGTATGACATTCTCCTCACCTGTGAACACGCGACAAATGCTGTCCCCCCTGACCTCAGGCCCCTGTTCCCGAAGCACATCCTGAAGACTCACCGCGGCTTTGACATCGGCGCACTGACCCTTGCAAAGAAACTAAGCCGCCGGTTCAAGAAAAGGCTTTACCGGGCGACTGCAAGCAGACTCGTCATCGATTTAAACAGGTCGATTCACAATCGCCGGAGTCTTTTTAGCCGGTACCTAAATCCGTTGGACAGTCGCAGAAAAAAAAGGATTCTAGAGCAATTATACCTGCCCTATCGAAAAGCCGTCGAGGACGAGATCCGTAAGAAAACGAGGCGTAAGAAGCCCGTCCTTCATCTCTCCGTGCACAGTTTTACGCCTGTTCTTAACGGCCGGCCGCGAAAGACGGATATCGGGCTGTTATTCGACCCGAAAAGAAAAGGCGAAAGAGTGCTTTGCTTGAGATGGAAGGAAATCCTCCGCCGGAAAGCCCCTCAGTTATGCGTCAGGTTCAATGATCCCTATCGCGGTACTGCCGACGGTTTCACAACCTCTCTGAGACGGCGCTTGCCTGCTTCGGCGTATTTGGGGATTGAACTTGAGATCAATCAAAAGTTCCCGCTTGGCTCCGACGAGCGATGGCTGAAACTGCAGCAACAACTCATCGACAGTTTGCACGGACTCGTGCAGGGATAGCTTCATGATTAAACTTGACGTTTTTAGGGACTCCCCTATCATGTTTCAATCATGGCGCATCCCCCTACAACGCTGCAGGAAGACATGTCGGCCGAGGACCTCGCCCGACTGAAAATGAAAGTCGCGGGCGTCCATTGGTATCATTCAATGGATTTGGGTCATGGCATCACGACGCCCGGCAAATACGCGCCTGCCGAATGGCTTCCGCGTTTAAATTTACCGAATGACCTGCGGGGCCGGACCGTTCTGGATATTGGGGCATGGGACGGTTTTTTCTCCTTCGAGGCCGAACGACGCGGTGCCGGCCGGGTGCTTGCCACGGATTCGTTTTGCTGGTCGGGTGAAGGGTGGGGTTCAAAAGCCGGCTTCGAGTTAGCGCGAACCGCTCTGGGTTCCAAGGTGGAGGACAGAGACATCGAGGTCCTCGATCTGAGCCCCGAAGAAATCGGCACCTTCGACATTGTCCTTTTTCTGGGCGTCCTCTATCACATGAAGCATCCCCTTCTTGCCCTCGAGCGAACGGCCGCCGTCACGAAAGACTTACTAGTCCTCCAGACCCATGTGGTGCTCGAAGACACGCTGCAACCCGTCATGGTTTTTTATCCCGGCAAAGAATTTAACGAGGACTACACGAATTGGTGGGTGCCGAACCGCTTAGCCGTCGAGGCAATGTTAAAGACGGTTGGGTTTAAAAGGATTGAATGTGTCTCGAAAACAGCGTGGGGCGAACCGTACCCCAACAATCAGAAGGCCTGGACCGTTGTCTATCATGCCCGCCGGTAGCATTTAAGGATACGGCGAAGGCGGTCAAACGCGCCGCTCCTCGATTTCTCTGCGGGTAATTAGCCGGTCGCTTAATCGAAGCCACTCGACAATGAGGGTTTTAACCAGCACCTCGCGCCGGATCCGGTTAAAGCGGTTTGTGTCGTAGGTGTTGACGGCATCGATGTAGTCATTCAGCGTGACCTTACCGAAGGAGTAATTTTCGGTTTCGTCTTCCAGCACCGATTGCGCCCGTCTGATTTTCTCTTCGGCAATCTCATAAAGTTCGCGCTGGCTTTCGATCTGCTGGTAAAGACTCTTCAAATCGACATAAAGCCGGTAGAGAGTACTGTCCGTCGTAAGCACCGTCTTATCCCGCGCAACTTTTGCCGTGTTATATTCCCCCCGGTCGACCTGTTCAAAGATGGACCAGTCCAGCGAGACCGCCGCAAAGATTAAATGATCTTCCCGCTCAGCGGCGAGGCCCTGCCAATCCCATGTCGAACCCATCTGCAGATTGATCGATGGAAGTAAATCGTCGAATTCCTCCTTCACCGAAAGAGAGCTGCTTTTTTCGAGCAGTTTCAGGATCTGCGCCGTGCGGCTCTCCTTCTCAAAACGGGAATGATCCTCATCAAAATGAATCGCATAATCGGAGTACGTATCCGGCCTTTCGGGCACAAGCGCATCACTTCCGGTATAGCGAACGGCCGTCTCGATAAAGTTGAGGGCATTTTCATAGGCCGTACGCAGGCCGATGAGTGTTTCCTGTTTCGCCAACACCTGCAGGGTGATCTTGTTGACGTCGATCGGAAGCGCGATGTTACTCTTCATGCGCTCTTTCATGTTATCCAGGAGCTTAACGTTCTCACGATAGGACGAATCACCGACCTTATAGTTTTCATACGCTTCGTACCAGGCCAGATAGGCCTTGATGACGCCGGCCAGATAGTCCTCATAAGCCTCTACGATTTGATGGCGGGCAACGTCGATTTCAACCCCGATGATCTTACTCCGGAGGCGCGTCCCACGCCCGAAGGCGTTCTCGGCGATCGGTTGGGAAATCTCCAGAGTCAGGGCCGAGGAGTTTTGCCGCCGGCTGAAGGCCGGAGTGGTCTCGTAAGTCGCGCTGACCTCCGTTCCGATATAAGGGAAGAGTTTGCTCAGAGAGCCGGTCGCGGCCCGGTCGCCGCGAATTTGCCGCGGGAAATAGTCATATTCACTCTTGACCGAAAAGACCAGGTCTCCGGCCGGAAGCCCGATCGCTTTCCGGTATTTGAGCGCAAGCTCATCGATTAGGATTTGTTCAAACCGCGTATCATTTCTCGCCGCCAAGATCACGAATTCGTCGAGCCCGAGCGTGCGCCGGTTCGCGGCATCCCCGGCAGGGTCCTTCCCCTCCACTTGCGGGAAGGTCGCCTTCGCCCGCACGAAGTCCGTGTGGGAGATGCCCGTCAACACCAAAAGAAACAGAAAAGGAATTAAACGCTTTCGATTCACTTTGAGAACTCCTTGACGACGCTGTAGACGCACGGGATCAGCAGCAGTGTGATGAGCGTTCCGAAAATAAGCCCCCACGTCAGTGACAGCATCATTTCAGCCAGCATGGCGTCATACCCCGCAAATCCGTAAGCTGTCGGCAGGACACCGGCCACCGTCGTTAATGTCGTAAGCATGACAGCGCGCAGCCTAGTTTGCGAAATGCCCGCAATCTGAGCATTAAAGGTGCTTTTGCCGAGGGCTCCGTCGAACTCACCATCCAGCTTCGTCAACATGATAATGGAATCATTGATGACAACGCCCGCCAATCCAAGCGCGCCCACTGCCGAATAAAATCCGAACAAGAGCTTGCCGTGCAAACCAAACGCGATAATGATTCCGGCCAGTCCGAACGGGATCGCCAGCATGATAATCAGCGGCCGGGTCAGCGATTGAAACAAGACGGCAAGAATGCTGTAAATCAGAAAAATGGCCAGCAGTGCGGCGTTCCTAAAGTCGCTTGCCGATTCACGCGTATCCTTGATCTCGCCTCCGAAAGAAAGGGTTGTCGTCGGATACCCCTTGATGATTTCGGGGAAGATATTCTCTTCGAAATCCTTCGCAATCTCGAGAGGGGTCTTCTTCGCTTCCTTGTTAATGCCCGCGTCGATAAGAGTCGTACGGCGCAAATCATGCCGGCCGATCGAGTTCGGTGAGACGACCTGGGTTACCGAAACCACGTCTTTTAGCGGCACAAGGTAATTGCCCTGATTTTCAACCGGCAGACTCAGGACCTTTTCAATGTCGTCCTTGGCTTCGTCTACGATCGTGAACCGCGCGCGGACATCTTCATTTCCGTTGGAGTACTCATAAAGGATGGTGCCCTCGAGTGCGGCACGAAACGTCGAAGCGATATCCGCGGGGGCAATGGAAAGCCGCTTGATTTTGTCGCGATCGATCTCGATCCGGTATTCAGGCACCCGCTGTCCCTCTTCGATTTCGACATTATTGAGCGCAGGGTGGGCCTCCATTTGTTTGGTCAGCCACTGAGTCACCTCGAGACGGATTTTATCATTGTTCTCCTGCACGATGATTTCGATCGGCGTTCCCGAATCCTGCCCCCATCGGCTCTTTTGAAACTTTATTTCCTCAAACCCCTGAACCTTGTCCTTAATTTCATCTTCGAATTTCTTAATGAGCTTATCGGCCGAGATATTGCGTTTTTCTTTGGGCACGATCTCGATAAGCATCCTGAAGCGGTTTTCCTCAACGGCCCCGCCGCGGCGGCTGCTGGCAATCTGCGTGCGGTGGCCCACGACTTCCTTGCCGATATAGCGATTGACGATGTCCTCGATTTGTTTGGTCAGCCCCGCAGTCTCGAACCGCCCCGTACCCGGAGCGGCACTTCCGGTGAGTACGATATCGCGCGTCTCCTCATTCGGAAACATCACGAACTTCATCTTAAAGACCATAAAGACAACACTCACGGCCATAACTGCAGCAAAAACGGCCAAAATAACGTATTTCTTGGGCAGCCACTTCTTAAGCAGACGGCCGTAGCCCGCCTCGACCTTGTCGAACCAGTGGTCCTTCGATTCCCCAACCACTTGAACCGCATCCCCGAGGAACGGGAGCTTCAGGCTCATGTGCCCCGGCAGAATAAGAAGCGACTCGAGCAGGCTCGCCCCGAGCATTAAAAAAATGATCGGCGGAATGAACATGACAAACTTCCCAAAATGGCCGTGAAAGAAAAAAAGCGGTACAAAGGCGATACAGGTCGTGGTCACACTCGCCACGACCGGAAGCATGACGTAGGCCGTTCCCTGCACGATGGCCGCCGTTCGTTCCACGCCTTTGTGAATAAGACGCGTTATGTTTTCGGCGACGACGATCGCGTCATCCACAATAATCCCCATGACGATAATGACAGCGGCGAGCGTCGTTCCGTTAATCGTATAACCCATGAGCGCACCGCAAATCAGGGTAAAACAAACCGTGAACGGAATCCCCATCGCCACCCAAATCCCCGCTTGTCTGTTCAGGAACACGAGCAGGGAAACCAGGATCAGGACAAATCCGATAAGCCCGTTAATGGCAATGATCGAAAGGCGGTTTCTGAGATCGATCGTTTCATCATCGAGCAGAACAAGCTCTACCGGTGCTTCATCGAGATATTTGCGGTGAAACGTTTTGATGAGTTTCAGGACCGCGTTACGGGTGTCGAGAATTCCGAAAGAAGAATTCTTGACCACGCTCAACATAATCCCCTCGCGCCCGTTGATGATCATCACCTGCTTATTCCTTTCGTAGGCTTCGCTAATCTCGGCCACCTCACCAAGCCGGATAACCCGGCCTTCAAATCCGCCCTGGATAATTAGATTTTCAAGCTTTGCCACGGTATTCAACTCCGAGTTCAGAGTCACTTTCGGTTCGTTTTTGGTCTCGAGCGTACCGGCCGGTTTACGCACGTGGTTGGCCTTGATTTCCTTCATGACCACATTGAACGGAATGTCAAACTGACGGAGTTTCTCGGGATAAGCCTTGATTTGCAGCTCTTCCTGCAGGTAACCGCCCTTCCCGACACTGTTTACTTGGGGAAGACTCAGGAGCTGGTTTTCAAGAGCGAAGGCGTATTCCTGCAGTTTACGGCGGGAATCAACGCTCAGCAGATGCCCTTCCTTGAAGATGATCCCGATATCCAGGATGGCTTTCTTGGAGGTCTTGAAGACCCTTACATTGGGGTCGTCAATCACTTCTTCGGGCAGCGGCACATCCAGCACTGCGCTTCTTATTTCTGTGGCCGCTTCATCGACCTTCGGATAATTGGGTTCAAGCTCGATCGTGATATTAGACTGGCCCACGCTCGAGGTACTCGTGACCAGATAGACTCCGTCAAGCCCGCGCACTTCTTCTTCGATAGGCTTGGTCACGAAATACTCGACATCTTCGGCGGGTGCGCCGGGGTAAGTGACAGTCACGCGGACCGTATCCATCGTGATGTCGGGCCATTCCTCCTTACTGGTGTTGAGCCATGCGAAAATCCCGCCCACAAAAACGAGCAGCATGATGAAGTTTGTAAGGAAGTGTCTTTTGGCAAAAAACGCCACTATCTTTTCAGCCACAGAAAACCCTTTACCTGTTATTCCTCGCCACTTACCGCCGGCCGAATTACGACTCGCATGGCCGATAACTGCTCGTAGTCGCGCCGGAGGTTCTTCACGTCCGGGTGATCGGCCCCGAGTGCGGCTGTTCTTATCTGAATGGCCCTTTCCATAAGCGGCTTGGCCTTATCCATTTTACCCTGAGACACCAAATTCCGGGCAATATCAATGTAGGAAACGGCCACATCCGGGTGGTTCATGCCGAGCTTTCTGATCTTGTATTCCAGCTCACGCTCAAAGAGCGGCAGGGCATTATTAAACTCCCCTTTTTCTTCGTACATGAGAGCCAACTCGACGATATCGGCAATGACAGCGGGGTGATTTTCGCCGAGACGCTTTTCGGAAAGCTCGATAACCCTATTAAGATGCTCGATGGCCACGTTCAAATGACCGAGCTTGTCTTCGAGAACCGACAATCTCCTGAGGGTATCCACAACTTTGCCGTCCTCTTCACCGCGCTTTTCTTTTTCAAGCGCGTAAGCCTGCTCAACGAGATCACGCGCCTTTTGAAATTCAAGCTGAGCTTCATAATTAATGGAAAGGTCCATCATGGCCTGAATCACGCTGGGATGATCGGGTCCGAATCGCTCCCGCTCGAGTTCGAGAGCCTTTACGAGAAGAGGCGTCGCTTTCTTTACGTCCCCCGCATTCTCATAGCTGACAGCCAAGTCAAAGTAGTCACCCGCCATGCCGCCCCGCGCCTCGGGACTTTTCTCTGCCTGCATTTTAATCGCGCGCTCCAGCAACGGTATCGCTTCGCCGTCGCGCGACTCGCGTTTATAGAACCAGGCCAAATCTTTGATCGCCGTTACGAGCATCGTGACATCACTCCCGCCCATTTCCTCATAACTGGTCAGTGCTTTCTTAAGGGTGTCTTCGGTCTCCACGACGCGGCCGGCGTCATAATAGAGACTTGCGAGATCGTGATAAGCCTGGCCAGCCTCTCGCGTGTTGGTGCCCAAATGCCCTTCGTGGATCTTGACACTCTGCTCCAATATAATGACGGCCTCATTCAGGTCTCCGCTCTCGGTATAGACCGAAGCAAGGGACCCCAGCATCACAGTCTCTTCATAGGAGTTCTCGCCAAAGGAAGACCGCGCTTTAGCCAATCCCGCAAGCGCCGCATCCTCGGCCTTCGCAAAGTCGCCGGTCTTCACGTGAGCGAAGGCCTCCGCAATGAACTCCTCGACACTGCTGTCTTTGGAGCACCCCATGGCAGAAATCGTCAGACATATAGCGATGGCGGCAATGATCGGTCTCATAAGATAGTCCCTGTCAACTTATCGGCTCAAAACCCCGAATCTTGCTTAGGGCTCCGAACGCCTCATGCCGCGAGGTGAAAGCGAGGCTGTCGGGATGCATCCTTAGGTCAGGTAAACATCGCATAAAGCGGTTATTTCTGCTAATATGCCGGGCTATGCCAAACCAGAAGAGGAGAAAGGGTATTCGCAACGTCGCGATCGTCGCCCATGTCGACCATGGCAAGACCACCTTGGTGGATGCCTTGCTCGCCCAGAGCGGGGCCTACAAGTTCAAGGTAGGTGAATCCACCATCATGGATTCCAATGACCTCGAACGTGAGCGCGGTATCACGATTTTCTCGAAGAACGCTTCATTCATGTACAAGGATACTCGTTTTAATATCGTCGATACCCCGGGCCATGCCGACTTCGGGAGTGAGGTAGAACGCATTCTCCGCATGGTCGACGGTGTTCTGCTCTTAGTGGATGCCTTTGACGGCCCCATGCCGCAGACAAAGTTCGTGCTCAGGAAATCCCTCGAACTCCATCTGAAGCCCATTCTCGTCGTCAACAAAATCGACCGGCCTAACTCGCGACCGGTGGAAGTCACCAATATGACTTTCGACCTTTTCTGCGAACTTAATGCCACCGACGAACAGCTCGACTTCCCCATCGTCTACGCTTCGGCCAAGGAAGGCCGCGCCACGATGGAATTAGATGAAGAAAGCTCGGACTTGAAGCCGCTCCTAGACACGATCTTACACCGCGTGCTTCCGCCGATAGCCGATCCGGACCTCCCGTTTCAAATGCTGATCACCATGCTTGATTATGACTCCTATATAGGACGCATCGCCATCGGCCGCATCTTTTGCGGCCGCGTTAAAGTCGGCGACACTTTAGCGCTTGTCAAACATGACTCGAGCATTCAAAAGGGAAAGGTCACAAAAATTTTATCCTACACGGGTCTCGCCCGGGTCGAAACCACTCAGGCCGAAGCCGGTGATATTATTTCCCTTGCGGGCATTGAAGATGTCAAAGTCGGAGAAACACTCTGCTCGCCAGAGAATCCGCAGGCGCTGCCCACGATAAAGATTGACGAGCCCACGATCTCGATGTTTTTCTCGCACAATACCAGCCCCCTGGCCGGTAAGGACGGCGGCAAGTTCCTGACTTCACGCCACATTCGTGAGCGCCTCGAACATGAGGCCATGATCAATGTCGGCATCAAAATTGAAGAGGTCGAAGGCGCCGACCGCATTAAAGTCTCGGGGCGCGGAGAACTCCACCTCGCCATCCTCATTGAGACCATGCGCCGCGAAGGCTATGAGGTTGAGGTATCGAAGCCCGAAGTCATCCTCAGGAAAATCGAGGGTAAGCTATTCGAACCGATCGAAGAGGTCGTTATCGAAGTCGATCCGGGTTACGAAGGCAGTGTCATCCAAGCCCTCGGAAGCCGCAGAGCGGAGCTCAAGAGCATGCAGAACAGCGCGGTCGGAACGGTACGCATGGAGTTTTTGCTCGCCTCGCGCGCGCTTATCGGATTTCGCGGCGAATTGATGGTGATGACACGCGGCACGGGAATGATGTACCAGACCTTTTACGAATATCAGGAGTACAAGGGTGAATTGCCCCAGCGACAGGTCGGCGTACTCATTTCGCACGGACCCGGCAAGGCCGTCGCCTATGGCCTTTTTGGTTTACAAGATCGCGGCGAAATCTTTGTACGGCCCCAGGACGAACTCTACGAAGGCATGGTCGTAGGGGTCAATAACAAGGGCCCCGACCTCGTGGTCAACGCCATCCGCGAGAAAAAGCTTACCAACATGCGTTCTTCCGGAAGCGATGACGCCATGTCGCTCACGCCGCCGAGGGAAATGACGCTGGAGTTTGCGCTTGAGTTTATCGAGATCGACGAACTGGTCGAAATCACGCCGAAGAATGTCCGCATGCGGAAGCGCTTTCTGACCGATAACGAGCGCAAGTCAGCCTCGCGCAAGGCAAAGGGCTAACTCTTCCTGTAGGTTAGGGCCAAGATGACCCCGGCCCCGAGCCCCTTAATGACCTCAGCCGCAACCCAGGCTAATGTAAGCGCCAGCGGTATCGGCATATAGCAATAAGACCCCAGTTGGATAGAACCCACAAGCCACCCCGCGTATAGACCGTACCGAACCCCTTCGCCAAACCCCTTGCCCTCATAGTGGAGAGTGAAAATGAGCGAGATCATCACAGCAAAGAGAAGTTCACTCAGCAAGATAAACAACCGCAATGGAAATCCCCAAACGTTTTACATTCATCCTTTTCTCCTCCAAGTTTAAGCTGATTGCGACTCTTTGACGGCATCTGCCACCAGGCGGGCAAATTTCTTAGTGCCTTCAATCGAGAAATGTCCCTCATCCACAAAATCCCCTGCCCGCCAATCCTCGGCCAGTACCGAAGAAACGCAAGTCAGGTTTTCTTCTGAGCAAACCTCCGACATGGCTTTATTGTAGGCCCCCATCACTTCTTTAATATCCTTGTCGGCAATATACGGAATCCATGCCCCATAAGGCTTATCCGAAGTCAGCACGGCATAATTCAGCACTTGCGGGATCATGACCGCCTGCGTACCCCGAAGCGCCGCAAGGCCCGCCAGTGTCTGGAGATTATATTTATAGATGCTGAGCGCACGGGAATCGACGCCGGGCTGAGTCTTACCCCGCTGTTTGAGAAATGATTTCTTGGCGGTCACCCGCTCCATGAACCTGCCCATGATCGCCGCAAAAGCCGAACGGTAGGCCCATTTGATGCGGTTCAGACCCAGGCTGCCGATCTGAGACGGCCCGTGGAAAGAGGAATAATCCGACTTTAATCCCTCAACATGCGAATTGCGGATATCGTTCCAACCCTGATAATAAACGGCGATGTCCGCATCCAGATCCATCTGCTGCAATGCCGTCTGAATGACCGCCTCAGCCGTCGAATAACCCGGAACCCCGGCATTGACCACCTCGTAAGACGGTCCGAGTTCTTGCTGCAGATAGGACGACCAGGTATCGGAGTCGGATACATTGACCCCGTAGGTCGAGGAACCGCCGTAAACCACGACCCTTTTCTTGGCGGGGTTCTTGTGAAGATTAAATTCGGGGCCGCGAAACCCGAGGGAATTATGGGAAATCGTGACGTCGCCGGCAGAAAAGGAAACACCCGGCTGGGGTGAGCCGACCAGCCAGGGATGCCATTCAAAAAAGGTCATATAATTGACCGGATCCCCCTTGAACCGCCAAACTCCGTATCTAAAACGGTATAAGAGCTGGCTTGACGACTCCACGAGTACAATCATGAAAAGCAGCCAGGTCAGAACCTTCAAAACCCTGCGCGACGCCATCGACCCTCCTTTTGTCTTGTATACTATCGGCATAGATTAACATAGGCGTACAACCACTACAATCTGGCTTCAAATGGCCGTTATATAACGCATGGCTAATGAAAATCTATTTGGTCTGGTCTGCACCGGCGGCGGGGCCCACGGCGCTTATCAGGTCGGCGTCCTAAAATACATTCATGAATTTTTTTGTCACGGCGATCAGAGCCCTTTCAGCATCTTTACGGGCTGTTCCTGCGGCGCCCTCAATACCAGTTTCTATGCCGCCCAATCTTACGACGCCCGCCAAAGCCGCCTTCGGCTCGAAGAACTCTGGATGAGCTTCCACGTGCCCGGTTTTCACGGCAATCTTTTAAAGAATGCGCTTACCTCCACATTAAAGCAGTGGGCGAAACCCACCGCCAGACGGAATTCGACATGGTCACTGCTCGATGCCAAACCCCTGCATGAGATCGTGGCCAAAGGGTTTCTGCGCAAGAATTTGGACAGGGCCTTTGCCGAGGGGACAACCCAGGGCATCGGGGTGGCCGGGACGGAACTCGTTTCGGGCAGATGCTGCTGGTTCCTCGACGGAAAAGCGGCCAAGGAGTGGAATCTCTTTCATTCCATCGGAAAACCCTACCGGATGCGCGGCCAGCACATTGTGGCGAGCTGCAGTGTCCCCATCTTTTTTCCGCCGGTAAAAATCGGGAGCCGTTATTTTTTGGACGGTTCGGTGAGTATGGACAGACCTTTGAGCGCCGCGGTCAGTATGGGAGCGAACCACATTTTGAGTATTGGAACCGACAAACCCCATCCCGACGAACTGCCGACCTATCGTCCGAACTTTATTCCTAAATTGTCGAGCGTAATCCGCATGCTGCTGAACCAGCTGAGTTTCGACACCGCTAGCGCCGAAGCCGTACAGATCGAGGTGCTCAATTCCTTTTACAGCGCGCTCTCGCGCAAGAGCCGCAAAGAGGGCCGTAAAGTCGAGGCCCTCCCGTTATTTCACAAAGAGGCCATACCGGGGCATTATCAACCGATCACCGTGTATCAGATTCACCCCTCCGCCAGAATCCGCCAAACCTCAGTCGACGAGCAATACAACAAGGGAAAGATCGTTAAGCGTAAACGCACGCGCTTTATGTTCCACCGAAAATTTATCCGTGAACTCATCGACATGGGTTACGAAGACGCCAAGGCGCGGCAGGATGATCTGATGAATTTCTTCGAATTAGGGGAAAAAGGGAAACGCTGGCGTCTGTTTCGTAAGCGTTAAAAGAACAAGTTGTACACAATCGCCATGAGAATCACCTGCGGTAAAGTGATCGCCACCATCCACAAAGCTGTTTTCTTACCGACATTAGCCCATAAAAGCCCGATTTCCGTGTAGTCGGTTACCACCCCGCCCATAAGAAATGCAAAGGAATTCCCGAGGGCGCCCGTTTGCCGGTAAATCTCAAAAGCCAGCGGCGCGGTGCCTTCCGAGCAAACTTCCAAGACTGTCGCAATCACCATTGTCATAAAAAGACCCAGAATGCTCGGCCCCAGAAACCGCTGAAAAATATCCGGTGAAATATAGGCGCCGGAAAAACTGGCGAGTATCACCCCGATCAAAATCCACCATAGGACCATATCGACAAGTCCCCAGGCCCCCTTCGCAATCCCCCGCAAGTCGGCGGCAAGGCTTTTGCCGGAAAATTGATACTCTTTAATACGCCTTGCGATATCCCGGCGCACCGAGAACCCTTCATCGACTTCCTCATGATGACGGTTGTGTTCGATCAGATGATACCGGTCCAGGACCAGGAAGATGAGCCCGGTGACGACCGCAATGACTGCGGCTGTGACGCAGATCAGAATCCCGCTTAGACCGAATAATCCGATCAGCAGAATTGTGACCGGCAGATTTGCCCACGGACTGGCGAGAAGAAAACTAACGACCGCCGCCCCCGAAGCCCCTTTCTTATGGAGTTCCATCGAAAGTGCCAAAATGCCGTGACTGCACGCGCTCATCGCCAGGCCGAGGCCGACCGCATAAAACACGCTTCTCTTTTTCCCCGATGCAAGATGCTTCGAGATATAGGTTTTCGGAACAAAGTGATCCAACATGCCGCCGAGCAAAAACCCAAATGCCACGGGCCAAAGCAGGAGGTTGGTATATTCCAGAAAGGATTGACGGTACTTGTGCAGAAACGGAAGAAAGAAAGAGAGGGCGAGGAGCAGCACCGCGACCGCTGCCGTCCAAAAAAGCCCGGTCTTGTACCAAACTTGCGCCGGGCCTCTATCGTGACGACAGCAAGCCTCTTCGTGATTCGATTTATCGTGATCCGATGCCATAGATAAATAAATTGCGCTCGGCTGGAATCGAACCAGCGACAACCTGCTTAGAAGGCAGGTGCTCTATCCGACTGAGCTACGAGCGCATAAATTTTAACCTGTTGATTCTACGTGAGTTACGGTTTTAAGTAAATTTTCTTCTTTGGGCATAACCTGCTTGGGTGCCAATACGGTGCCAATTTTACTGCTTAATACCTCCATGACCTGCCCCGGGTTGTTGTGCCAGGTTTTATGTTACTCTGGCGGTGGTAAAATTGCTACTGTGTTGTAATGCTTCGGGCACCGGCGGCTTGTAACCAAGCGAGCTGTGTGGCCGTTTGTGATTGTAACGGTATCTCCACCGTTCAATGACGGTCTTGGCTTCATACTTGCAACTTAGCCGACTTCTGCAACAGACCCTAGGAGAACCGGTACCCGTTTTTTAAACCCTTCCCGGCCGGACCCGGTCCGGTTTCTACGGTTTCTACAAGGCGCAGGAAGAAATGATTCAGGAGGGTTTGTTGCCGGAAGGTTTCTAACCCTTCCCCGCGGGACCCGGTCCGGTTTCTTTTCAATACATTTATCACAGGACAGGAATTTTTTTTCATGAGGTGTCTAAGAATTTCTGAGATAGGCTCAGATTGTCCGGTTGTTTGCGCAAAGCAGTTGTTAGCTATGTGTGCTTTTGTGAGAGGTGCAACGAAGTTCACTGAGGGAGCAAAGAGTTTTCCAGAATATACTCGGCAAACATGCTGGATTTTAGACGCACGCCCTCTGCGGTCATATGAACGCCGTCCGAGAAATATTTGGGATCTTTCGGAAAAGCATTTGCAAAATCAAACAGATGTGCGCCCGTTTCATTTGCGACTGCACTTAATACCGAATTCATCTCCTCAAAACCCGTCAAGTATTCACGAGAACCGAGCGAGGGATTATCTTCAGCATGAGGCAGGTAGGCCATCGTTGCAATAATAACTTCGATCCCGTTAGCCTTCGCTATATGCACAATGTTTTTGATGTTTCGTTTGAAATAGAAGGGCTCATTTTGCGCAAGGAGCTTCCCCGCATCAATCGACGCCCCGCTTGTCTCCGATGAGATTTGTTTCAAATATTTGCCTAACACATAAGTGTCGGGTAGCGGATCCATCGTACGCTGCAAACTCCCCAACGACTGAACCAGGCCCAACCGAATAGCAATCATTCTGAGAGCAGTGCTGTGCTCCCGCCATGCATAACAGCGCGACACCGGCGAGCCACAATTGCCGAACGCTGCCACGCGCAATCGTTTTGCGGGGAGTGACCGGCTTTGTGCTGCGTGCAGCAATTATCTTTTGAGACATGCGGGATTATATCAAATATATCTAGGTGACAGCACAGTTTCAAAAGGCAAAAAGGACAGGCCAACGTGAGTTAGCCCGTCCACTAGGTGCCCGGTACCATTCAAACTACTTCGAACATCTCTCGAGTGTCTCTTTTACCTCAGAGATAAGCTCGTCACCATCAAACGGTTTGGTCATATACTTATCTGCATACCCCATTTTACCCTTCTTAATGTCCTCCTCCTGCGATTTCGCACTCAGCAATATCACGGGAATGTCGATGGTCTTCTCATTACGTTTGAGAAATTCCAAGGTCTGGAAACCATCGATGTAGGGCATCATGATATCCATAATAATCAAATCAGGAAGCTGCTCCAGTGCTGCATCAATGGCCCTCGAGCCATCTTCGGCTGTAATGACATGACAGCCGGCGTACTCCAGATGTTCACTGACGATAAGGCGTATATCGGGCTCGTCATCGACCACGAGAATTTTGTACGCCGTGTGTTTCGCGTCAGAATCCTTACTCATCACAACCCCCTGTCATGACCCCAATTTGGACTGTGGCCCTTTGCGGGCCTAATCCAGCTCAGTGTCGTATCCTAACAAACCTTACACGGTGCTTCCGGGGAATGCAAAGTCTATATGCGCTATGGATGCCCGCCGGGCCTCCTAGATAACGTCCCCAACACACTAACCTGCTGCAATCATTAACCTTAACACCTAACCGTGACTCCGATGTAACAGGTGCCAAGTTGTACCCCCCCCAATCCCATTGTAAATAGTGAGGATTCGGCTGTGGTTTTAAACGCCGTTGCCGAGCTGGGGCCGCGGCTCGCATGTTCCGTCGCTTATGCGGATATGACACTGTTCTGTTCTATATCACGCGGCGAAGAGCCTTAAAAAATTAGAATTGTTTTGTGTTAAGTTCCTCCCTTTTTTAGCCGTAGTGTTGGCCAATCCAACCTAAGGATATTGCATGTGCCGCCTCCTTTCCTATTTAGGAACGCCCATACTTATGAGCAAACTCCTTTACGAACCTACCCATTCCTTAATCCACCAAAGCTTTCAAGCGCAAGAGCTTGAAGAACCTCTGAATGGAGACGGCTTTGGTACAGGGTGGTACGCCCCGGATATCGATCCGTACCCGGCTGTGTTTGTCAGTTCGACACCTGCCTGGAGTAATCGCAACCTCCGTTATCTTGCCGAAAAAATACGCTCTCATTGCCTTGTTGCCCATGTCCGGGCGGCCAGCACAGGGGAGGTATCGGAATCAAATTGTCACCCGTTTCACTATCAAGAGCTCCTTATGCTGCATAATGGCGATGTCGGAAACTTCCCTCGAATCAAACGTGCGATTCGGCGCAAACTTTGTGACGAAATTTACGACTGGATTAAGGGGCAAACAGATTCCGAACATCTGTTTGCGCTGTTTCTACACTATGTTGGCGACACGAACGGATTAACGCCCACTCGTGTACGCGCGGCTCTTCAATCAACCATTTCAGATATAGCTGAAATGAAAACGCGTCTAAACATTAAGGACGCCGCGTATCTTAACTTAGTCGTAACTAACGGAAAATTCATGATAGCGGCCAGGTATGTCTCCGACCCTGAGGAAAAACCGGCAACACTTTATTTTCTTGAAAGTGCCGGCCTCGAATGTGAAAACGGGATCTGTAAAATACGGCCTGCGGGAAGAGACGAAAAGGCGATTCTCATTGTTTCTGAAAAATTAGCGGAAATTGAACACGAGTGGCACGAAGTTCCGGCCAATCATTTCGTGACCATCGATGAGGACTTGCGTGTGGAGCTGCACCCTATCCGCTGACACTTAATCCCAATCACTCCTAAACACCCTCTATTGAGCAGGGTCTTCACTCGTGCCTTTACCCCCTTGCGGTACCGTTCTTGCTTGCAGCGACTTATGACTAATTGCCCGAGCCGATGTCTTCTTTACCCAATCCCAGCCGCGCAAAGATGTGGCCCGCCTTTTTCGCCGCCTGGTCCGCAAACTGGCTCGGCACGGCCTTCAGATTGCTTATGTTTCCGAGAAACCTCACCGCAACGAAATTGAGCGTCTCGCCGAGTTTCGCCTTTGCCGTCACTTCCTGAATGACAGAGTCCACCACGTCCGAGAAACTGTCTGCATGGCTGAAGGTCAGGTCGTAAACGTCAATCGCATAGGCGCGCACACTCGCCTGCTTGTCCGCTTCATCATAGAAAAACGCGTCCTTGATATCGTAACGCATGAGCTCCATCGAGATCTTCCGTCCCCGGCGCTTGCCTTTTCCGGCGCGGCCTGAGATGTCCGACAAATTGACCCTTCCGTCCGCCCTGCGAATAACGTTGACCGTCTCGATTTGAAAATCCAGGAGGTGCAGGTTGAGGCGGTCGCCGAGAAAAAGGTCGGACAGCCCGGTCAGCACCGTGACTCGCGGAAGATAGATGAAGAGCCTGCGGTTATAGCCGGGAGGATTTTCGACCGTAACACCGTAGATCTCGATTCTATTCAGGAAGATATCTGAGCGCACCCGCCCCAAATAAAGCGGCAGCCCTATCTTCTTGCCCACGATGCTCTCAATCGCCGTCTTGATAATGGCGTTTCTCCCCCCGAGCCACCCGGCGCCGGTCACGAGCACAGCGGCTAGAACGACCATGCAGAACACCCGCCCGAGAGAAAATTTAAGTATTATGCCCGGCACCTGTAACGGCTTTCGAGTTAATCTGACTGCTAAGTTCGCGGAGATTGCGTTCGGCTTCCGCGTGATTGGGATCCAGTTCCAGGGCCTTGCGCAATAGCCGGTCTGCCTCTTCGAGGCTGCCCTGCTGCAGCCGCAGGAATGCGAGATTGTTATAAGTATCGGCGTACTCGGGGTCGAGGTTTCGCGCCTTCTCGTAATACGAGACGGCCTGAGCGAAGTCACCCTGCAGCAGGGAAATATTCCCGAGATTGTTGAAGACCTGCACATACTCGGGATCAATCTCGGCGGCCTTCAGGTAAAATTTCTTGGCTTCATCATAGCGGCCCGCGCCAGCGAGAATGTTCCCCATATTGTTATATGCGGGCTTGAGATGGGGCGCAAGCTCGATCGCCCTGCGGTAATAGGTCACCGCTTCATCCTTCCGCCCCAGGGCCGCGAGTGATAAGCCCATATTGATAAGCGGGTCATAGTAATTCGGCTTGAGCTCGATTGCTTTCAGGAGATGCACCATCGCCTCCACCGCCTTGCCTTCGCGCATCATGGCCAGGCCAACGGCATTGTGGGCTCTAGGGTTATGCGGCTGGACCTCGATCGCCTTCTGCCACAGTGTGACCTCGTTCCGGTAATCCCGGTTGCGCCCTACCGTGCCCCAGGCCAGGAGCCCGATAACGAGCCCAAAGAGACCGATGCCGACGGCTCTGTGAGCGACAGCTGAGAGCCGCAGAATCGAAACCATTCTTTGCAGGACCCACCAAAGGGCGAGCGTGAAGAGCATGCACACTACCGCGAGCGGCAGATACATACGATGCTCTGCGGCGGCGTCCCGGATCGGAACAATACTCGAAGTCGGGCTGAGGATGAGAAAAAATGCGGCGCCCAAAAACCCCAGCCATGGCTTGCGGAATAATGCCACGGCTGTTAAGACTAATAAAATGACGATCGCCGCAACAGGTGCCGCCGCCGACCTGAGCCCCTCGGCCGCAGGCCAAACATAATGAATGCATAAAGGATCCGGCCAAAGCGAAAGCTTGAGATAATGCAGAATGACGGCCGGTTGAATCAACGCATATTGCAACGGTGAATAATCGGGTAAGTCGAGGCCCGCTGACAAAAACTCGGGCGAGGCAGACGAGGACAGGCCCAAACCGTATCGCATCGACTGATACAAAAGACCGCAGGAAAGTACCAGGCTGAAGTACAACCATCCGCGCTTGGTGAACACAGTGCGCCACGACTCGCTTAGAAACACACGGTCGTAAAGCGCAATCACCACGGGGGCGGTCACCATAACGGGTTTCGACAACATGCCCAAGACGCCAGCGATAACACCCAAGAGCTGCCAAAAGCCCCGCTTCGATTGATCATCACGAATCACGCTGTAAAGGGCGAGCAGATAAAACAGGCCGGTCATGGCCTCGGCACGCTGAGAAATATAGGTCACGCTTTGGGTCTGCAGGGGGTGAACCAGCCACAGCATCGCGGCCGCCAGGCCTAGGGATGAGGCCAATCTTGTCTCGTAGAATCGCGCGAGCGTGGCGCGGACAACTCCGAACAGAACACAGCCGGCTGACAAATGCACGGCGAGATTAAAAAGGTGATAGCCACCGACGTTCGTCCCGCCCAGCCGGTAATTGAGCGCGAACGTGAGGGTGACGAGCCAGCGCGATACCCCGGTCTTTAGGGATGCGATCGCCGCGCCCAGATCGTGGCCGCGAAGATCCTGCAGAATGCCGAGGCGATCGTCGTAAACGAAGGGACCCAAAAAGCTATTATGGTAAGCCGCTATTCCCACGGCGATGAGCAACAGCGGGAAAAAGACGCGTTCTATAGATAATCGCATGCCCGGCATTATAGGCTTCTAGCCTTCCTAATGATAAATTTGAGAGGATTGGGATTAGCTGGCGCCGGAGGTACGGCCGTTTCCGAACTTCTGTCCCGGGGGCGGCGGTGCCGTCTCGGAGTTCCCCAGCGTTCTCGCGATGATGGTCCCGCCGGAGTTCTTGATAATGACTTCGTTGACAGCCAGGACAGCGATGTCGACAAGGCCGGCACCTTCGACTACTTCGGCATTTCTATTTCCGAAACCCACCAGGATATCCGCCGTACAAGAGCTGCAAGGCCCGCCTGAATTGTTGGTGACTCCCTGGAAATCAAATCCGGCAACGTCACCCGGAGGCTGCGTCGCAAAGGAAATAGTCCCAAGAGAAAACTCAAAATTTCCGATGTCCGTCGTGCCGTTATCTACGACACGAGAATTTCCTCCGCCCACTTGTTGAGCGCTGAAATTAACGTCAATCTGGAAGTTGTACTGCGTCGGATTCGTCGTATTCAGAGAGACATTGTTGACTTTGAAGTTGATCGTCCCCTCCGCCGACGATATGCTTCGCAGCTGTCCGAACTTCGCCGCCTCGTCGGGAATCCCGCCCTCCAGAAGTTTGAATTGGGTAAAAAATTCGAGGAGGCCTTCAAAGAACTCAAAACCTTCAAAGAAGTCTCCGTTAAAAAAAAAGTCGAAGCCGCCCTCGAAGCCAAATTCTCCTCCGAAGTGGTCACCCTCAAAACCGAATTCACCGCCTGCAAACCCATCCTGAAAGCCGCCCCCAAATCCGCCGCCGAAGGTACCCCCGGGGCCAAAGGGTGCAGGTCCGCCGGGTTGTGCAAACGTTCCCTGCTGAGTAAAACCCCCGGGAGCTTGCGGCCCGCCCGGGCCGCCTGGACCACCCGGACCCTGCGGTCCTCTTGGCCCTCCAGGGCCTTGCGGACTTCCGGGACCGCCCGGCCCGCCCGGCCCGCCCGGGCCGCCTGGGCCGCCTGGGCCCTTGTTGCCAGGCTTACCGTCAGGACCGCCGCTGCCGGGCCCGCCTTCTTCATCGCCTTTACCCTGGTCCGCGGGCACCCCAAATATTCCTTCTAAGTGAGCAATGATCGCATCGCCTCGAAACGCGGCTGTCGGCCGCTGCCCGGCGCCGGGAATCTCTGAGGCAAAACCCGAACGGGTCACATGCGTGGTTGCAACGGCGGTTCCGACGTCATTCCTCAAAATAAAGCTCCCGACATTGGCGCCGGCAGAGTTTCGCGGACCCGGGCCGAGCAGCACGGCCGTCGATTTCATACCTTCGACAACACCCGTCACCATCGTTCCGCGTATGCCCATCGTGCCTGAGGGCAATTGCACGTTCATCTTTTCCGGATCTTTGGCCGCCACCTTCCCCGTCACAAAGCGAAAAACTCCCTTAACAATGCGCGCCTGCACCTCGCCGTCACTCGTTTCCGGATCATAAACAAACTTATCGATAACCATACTGCTGTTAGGTCCGATGGTAAAAACCGTTTCATCGGCCAAGAGGATTTGCAGTTGCCCCTTTTCATCCGTAGACACCACGTCCCCCAAATAGACCGGCGCACCGCTGGCCACGATGCGTCCGACCTGCCCCGTGTCTTTGATTTCAACAACACCTTTGACCCCCGCGACAACGCCGACGCGGGCCGGGTCTACGGACGGTTGGGGTGCAACCACGGCAACGATCGCAGGCCCTTCGGCTCGTGCCGGGCCCGAATAACATAAAACTATTGTGGCAGCTAAAAATAAGCAAATTGTTTTCATAGTTAAAACTCCCAATTTTTTATGACCAGGACCTGGTATTTATTGTTCCGGTAAGTGTTATTAGTAATAGTCGAAAGAACCCGGTTGTATTCATACGTCATAAGGACGGTGACATCGTGAAACATCTTGGGCAGAAACTTGTCGAGGCGGAGCTTGTCGAGTTTAAAGGCCTTGAGCGGAGCCCCGTAAGTCACACGGGTCCGCAATCCTTTATCGCGGCGATAACGGCTGGCCACGGTCGTGTCGACCTCGTCATAAAAATCAAATGTCGACGTCACTGAATTCAGCAGAAAATGGCCTTCCTTCAACACAACCAGTGTATTGACGCCCATCTCAAAGGTTTTATATCCGTTGAATTCCTCTTCCGCGTCTTTGTCGGTGTAGGAAAGCGTTCCCGCGACACGGAAGTTCGGGAGCACAAAATATTGCGCCCCCGTGCTGACCTTCCATGCGGGGCCTTTGCGCTCCGTCGCCGAACCGCTCTCGGAGGTCTTGCGGTAGTCCTGCCGTTCCAGACTCGTAGCCGCATTAACCTTTAACCGATTAAAGACCGTTCCTTCTACCGTCACACCCCCCTTCTGGGATCGGAGAAACTCTTCACGCGAAACAAAGGTGTGACTAAAATCCATCGCGGGCGTGATGGTTACCCGCCCGCCCTTCCAAATCCCGCCGAGGCTCCAAGCGAATGACTGGAGATCCAGGGAATCGGCCACTGTCTGTTCCTGCAGGAAATAGGTGCCTGAAGCGAAGATTTCATGTCCCGCCTGAAAACCGGGATCGTGATTCACGCTGATCGTCGTACTCGAAATCAGACTCGTATCGCGTCGCTTCTTGTTTGTCCCCGTCAAAGCAACGGGAACATCACCCGCAAGATTGACTTTTGAGGAAGCCGCGGAGTTGCGATTGTCGTCCATTTGATAGCCCACATTTTGCCGAACCGAAAATCGGGTAAACCTTCGCCGCAACCGAATCTTATCCAGATAATCTTCGAGTTGAAGCCGGAGATCCTCAGGCATTTCCTGGTCGACGAGCGACTGCAGTTCGCGCTCGGCCTCGCTAAGATCATCGAGCCGGTAGAGCAACGCGGCATAAAAAAGCCTGACGCGCGGCAGATCCGGGTTCAGCATCAGAATGCGCTCCAAGGTCGCGGTCGCTCCCAACACATTGCCCTGGACCACCTGCTGTTTGGCATAACGGAAACTAAGGTCCATGTTATCCGGATCGCTCAGAACCTCTTCATAAGTCAGCCAGCGGAATCCGCGCAATTCCGACCTAAGTTTGACATCTTCTGCCAAATCCCCGGCCTCCGCCTGGGCGGCGACTTCACGTTTAACGACACCGACATCGCGATCTTCGTCAGCAGCGAATAGGGATTGCATGAAGGCGAGGGAGATAACGCAAAGGACAACGACGAACCCTAAATACCGCGTTTTGATCACGGAGCCTCTTTGCGTTAAGGGGTGAATAAAGCATCAGTTTACCGATAAGGTCGACAATCTTCAATGTTTTTACGACCATTTGAAGGAGTGGGTTAATCATGGGAAATTTATGCCGTATACCGCTGTGCGGCCATCGGGCGGCGGTCCTGAACATTATGAAAAACAATCTGCACTCGGGTTTCATCGCCTTCCAGCTTAATGAGGCTGGAGCTCGCCTCCACGGTGTGCAGGTGTTGATCTTTAGAGATGACATTAATCTTGTAGTTAGGCCGCTGCCAACCTAAGACAACGTAGGTGAACTCGTGTATGATACGGGCTACCGAATCCGGAGCAACAATCCCAAATTTGGTGAAGTGCTTTCCCGTAAGCTCCTCAGACGGATAGCCCAGGGCCTCTTCGCCGGCCCGATTGACGCTCTGAATATATCCATGACGATCCAAAGTCAAAATGGGTTCTTGCGAGGTGTACACCAAATTGAAGTAATTCCGGGAATTTTCACGAAGCGCCGCTTCCGCCTGCTTGTGGGTCGTAATATCCCGCGTCACACCGAGAATACCGGTCGGTTTTTCATCGACACCTCGGAGAAAGGTTATCTTAACTTCCGTGCAGACCGTGTTGCCGTCCAGTTTCTTATACTCAAGTTCCAGAGTGCGGGAGGCAAAACGGTCGCCCCGTTTTTGCTTTTCTACGATCAACTCTTCGGCAAGCGTTTCCGTGACAATCCTGGCCGACGGAGGCATGAGGATGTCTTCAAAAGGACGGCCCAAAAGCTGTTGATTCTTATAGCCGCAAAGCTTACTGATGGATGCGCTCACATATGTGAAGCAGAGATTCAGATCGGTGGTCCAAATGACGTCCGTGATATTTTCGGCAAGCAGCCGGTATCGCCTTTCACTGTCGATGAGATCTTTTTCGGCCTGCCGTTTTGCGGTGACGTCTTTGAGCACGCAGAGTGCCGCGACGGCGTTCCCCGCGTCATCGCGCATCACCGTATAGGCCATGTCGAGCAATAGCTCCTCGCCCGAATCTGTTTTGTAGACAATCTCATAGCTCTGCTGTTTCCCGCTCCAGAGCAGCCAAGCAAGTTTGTCCCTGCGAAAAAAGTCCGACCCCAAAACGGAAGCGGGCTTACCGACAAGGGTGTCCTCAGTGTGGGAAAACAGAGTGCATGCGGTCTTATTGACGAGGCGGATCATACCGTCACGGTCGATCACCAAAAGGGCATCACTGATTGTCCTTAAAATGTGCTCGGCCGCAAAAGAGGGCGTGATATCCACCAAACGGTAACGCCAAATGGCCACCCCGACAATAATCAGAAATAGCGAGACCGGTACGTAGCCAATCGGATAGCACGGTATACCGTAGGCGGGCAAAAAATCGATGGCCCCGAGATACCCAATAGCAAAAGCCGCCAAAAAAAAGCGAAGCCGTATTTTCTTGGTCTCAGAGTAGGCTTCCTGATGCGCCGCCCAATAGATCCGAAGACTCACAAGCATAACCACGCACAAGTAAGTGAGATAACCCAGGCTCAAATGTCCGTAATTTCCGTAATAGCCCCAGGAAAACTTGTAAACGCCCTCGACGAACCAGTTTGTCTTCACGACAGCGGCGGCAAAAGCCAGGGATATGAAAACGGTAAAGAAAACCAGGCCACGGTAACGGCGAAGTTTTTCGACTACGGCCAAAGTGAAAATATAAACCGCGGCGGGAATGACACTCACCGCCACACTGGCGACCCGTACCCATAACGTTGAGAGAGCTTCGGTTTTGGCGGAAAGGATGCCGTAGTAGCTGATGAGCCACACAGAACATGCGGCTGTAAGTGCCAGGAATGCGAAACTGACAACCGAACCCCGTTCTCTTAAAAGTACCGCCAGCCCCAAGGCCAGCATAAACAGACCGACGGCGGCCGGAGGAAAGGCATGCAGATTCCGCACGTAGTTTACGGCATCAAAAAGAGGTGAGTTCATTTCACGCCTGATGCATGGGTTAATGCCGGTCGTAAAAGGTTGCGGTTTATATACTTAAGCTAAAGTATACACGACGGTGATCCGTTACCGCAAATCCCCACAACCTATTTCATAGTAATGAGTTAAGGCTTAGGGGTTGGACGCCCGCTTTTTCGAAGCCTCAGGCCATCCAGCAGAAAGGCGTAATCGAAGGCAATTTCTCGAAGGTAGTCATAGCGTCCTGAGGCACCGCCGTGACCGGCGCCCATATTCATTTTGAGAAGCAGGATCTTATCGTCACGCTGTACTTCACGCAGTTTTGCGGTCCACTTCGCCGGCTCCCAATATTGAACCCGCGGGTCATTGAGACCGCCGGTTATGAGCATGTGCGGATATCTCTGGTCCGTGACGTTGTCATACGGAGAATAAGAGCGCATGTATGAAAAATATTTCTTCTTTTCCGGGTTCCCCCATTCTTCATATTCGGGGATTGTCAGAGGCAGTTTTTTGTCGAGCATTGTGTTCATAATATCGACGAACGGCACCTTCGCAATGACCGCATAAAAAAGATCGGGGCGCTTATTGATGACGGCACCCATGAGCAGGCCTCCGGCACTTCCTCCATAAATCACGAGTTTGTCCCGCGCGGTATACTTGCTCTGAATTACATGCTCGGCAGACGCTATAAAATCCTCGAAAGTGTTTTTCTTCTTCAGGAGTTTGCCGTCTTCATACCAAACCCGGCCCAGATCCCCGCCCCCTCGGATGTGAGCGATTGCATAAATGAATCCGCGATTGAGCAGGCTGATGCGGTGCGAGGAAAATTCGGGGTCGATACTGATCCCGTATGAGCCATACCCATAAAGCAGAAGCGGATTTGTACCGTCGCGTTTCATCCCTCGGCGATAAACCAGGGATATAGGAATCGCGGTTCCGTCATGCGATTTCGCAAATACCCGCTCACACTTGTAGTTTGTCGGTTTGTATCCGCCCAGTACGGGCATCTGCTTCTTCAGAAAACGCCGCCGCGTCTTCATGTCGTATTCGTAGACCGAAGTCGGGGTCACAAGCGAGTTGTACGCGAAGCGCAGGCGCCGCGAATTAAATTCGGGGTTCTGACCGCCCCAGACCGTATAGACCGGCTCGGGGAATTTTATGCGGTGGCTTCGGCCGCCCTTCAGAGCCATGATTCGGATATGCGCCAATCCCTTTTCACGCTCATAGAGCACGAGATAGTCGGCGAAGACGTCGAAATCCTCAAGTTTAACGTCAATCCTGTGGCCGATGACTTCCCGCCACCATTTCCTGCCGGGGCTCGGGACCGGAGCACGCATCAGCCGAAAGCTTTTGGCGTGGTCGTTCGTTACGATGTAAAACCATTTGCCGTGATGCTCCACGGAATACTCCACTGCGTGTCGGCGCCGCTCCACCATTTTAAAGCGGCCGGCCGGTTCTGTTGCCGGCAAAAATAACACTTCCGAAGAAGTACGCGAACCGGTTTCGATGAGTAAAAACTTTCTACTCTTGGTCTTCGAGATTGAGAGAAAAAAAGCGTCATCAGTCTCGTGATAGACCAGGCAGTCTTGGGCCGGCGAACTGTTTATGCGGTGGCGAAACAGCTTAAAGGGGCGGCTCGCGGGATCAAGCATGACATAAAAAAGCGTCTCCCCGTCTTCAGCCCAGACGACGTTTGTCCCGATGCCCGTGATCTCGTCCGGCAGCAGCTTACCGGTCTTCAGATCTTTGATCCTTAACGTATAAGTCTCGTTCCCGTTCGTGTCGATCGCGTAAGCCAGGTAGCGGTGGTCCGGGCTAACCGTGCAGGCGCCCAATTGAAAGTAACTGTGGCCGCGGGCCATTCGGTTTACGTCGAGAAAAACCTCCTCGGGCCCCGTTACTGAGGACTTCCTGCGGCACTGAATCGTATATTGTTTCCCCTTCTTCGTGCGGTAATAGTAATAATATTTATCAATCTTCACCGGAACCGAGCAGTCCGTTTCCTTAATGCGGCCCACCATCTCCCGGTAAAGCTTCTTCTGCGTCGCTTCGGTCGGCTTCATCACGGCGTCAGTGTAAGCGTTCTCAGCTTTGAGGTAAGACAGGACTTTCGGATGCTTCCGCTCGCGCATCCAGTTATAATCGTCATGCAGGACATGACCGTGCCTGCGGGTTTTGTGGGGGATTTTGGGTGCGCGGGGCCGCTTGAGCTTTTTGGGCGGCGGCATTCTCAGATCTTCAAACGGCTTTGCTTATTGACGGCCAAATCGCCGGTTCCCTGTTCGAGGAGCTGCTCAAAGGCAGTCACGTGGTGGTAATCATAACAGGCAACGCCGGTCGTTAGTGAAACTTGAAAAGGGGAGCGTTCCTGAGCATTGAAGTTCCTTAAATTACCCCGTAATCGCTCGAGGATCCTCTCGGCGTTTTCGTACTCCGCTTCAACGGCCAGCACGGCAAAAGCACTGGCTTCGATTCTCGCCATAATATCGGATTCACGAAATGTCCCTTTAATAAGTTTCGACATACTCACCAGCGTCATATCACCCTGTTCGTAACCAAACTGGTCATTGATCTTCCCAAGGCCGTTGATATCCGCCAGGATCAGAAGCAGCCCCTTCTTGCGGCGCCTTGCCAGCTTCAACTGCTGCTCCGCCAAGATCTCGAGCCCGCGCCGGTTATAAAGGCGCGTCAACCCGTCGAACAGCGCGAGGCTTTTAATCTCTTCGCGCAAATGCTGCCGCTCATAGGCATAACGAATCACCCTCGAACAAATACGGCTGTCCAACCCCTCCTTGTCCAAATAGTCCATTGCCCCTTGTCTGAGGGCATCTGTGCCTGTTTTTTCATCAGCCTTGCTTTTCAAAACCACAACAGGCACATCAGGAAAGCGGTCGCTCAAAAGCTTAAGGGCCTCTCCACTCCTATCGCCGTCGGCACTCATACTGAGCAGCACAACGTCTACGGCTCCCCGCTGCAAAACCGTGATACCCGCCTCTGCGCTTTTTGCCAAGTGCACTAGAAATTGAGGCGCCGTCTCACGGGCAAGGACGCTCTCGATCTTGACCGCCTCGGAATGGTCGTTGCTTATAATGAGTGTGCGAATCGAGTCTGGGGCAACGGGTGATTGATTTGAAGGATTCATACGTTTACCTTGAAACCCCGGATTAACCAGTAAGGGAGAACGGGATAAGACTCACAGATCATGCCTTTTAGAAGCTTGTGCTTTCTGATTTGCTGAAGGATAAAGTTAATTTCCGACACCTTGTAGGCCCGTCGTATGCTTTTGACACCGTCGGTCACGATGAGAGGGTGCCCGCCAAAGAGCGTTCCGAGAATGCGGACCAACGGGGGTCCGTAAGAACGCCTATCGAAGTCGACAAGGAGCCAGCCTCGACGGGCGACCCTGTGCGTCTGCGATAGAAATGAGGCAACGCGCCCGGCAGTACGCAGATGGTGCACCATATAGCTTGAGACTACGATATCAAAACTGTTGTCGCTGAATCTGTGCAGTTGAGAAGCATCTGCCTGCTGCAAGGTCACGGGCACTCCCTGCTTGTCTAAGTGCGCCTTGGTCCGGCAGATAAACTCCGGAGAGAGATCAATGCCGTGTAAATCCACCGGCCGCTTCTTCTTCTTCGCCCACCGGTGAATAGCGCGCAATAACCCGCCGCCGCCGGCGCCGACGTCAAGAATCTTTAAGGGCGCCTTCGGATCGGAAAGCTTGAATCCCCGGATGAGCCGCTCAATTTCGCGAAGGAAAATGGCGTGATAGCCCGACCGGTCATTCAGGCGGCTCAGAGACTGTACCAACTGCCATCGCTGATCGGGATCGAGATCCGAGCCCTCCAGAAATTCTTCCTCGTCCTTGTAGATCAGACGGTCCAGGGAATAGCGAAGACGCCGCTCTACGGAGCGGATACGCGCCGCATAGGCATCGCTTAAATGCTTTTGAAAGCTCTCATCAATTTTACGTTCAAATGTCTGCATAGTCGGGAATATTAGACGAGTTAACGTCTAAAGACGAGTCTTTCTTGACAGGTGAACGATCGTTCACTATACTGGTTTTATGACCCCAGCAATCACACGTTACAAGAATTATCAGGAGCATCTGCGGCGTTTTTACCAAACCCACAAGCGCATCCCTTCTTACTCTGAAATGGCCGCCCTCTTCTCCTTTCGCTCCAAAAATGCCGTAGCCAAACTGGTCAAAAAATTTATTACCCATGACCTTTTGACAAAAAACCGTTTCGGGCATCTCACCCCGGGTCGTCGTATGGCGCAGACGAAAGTTTTGGGGACCGTTCAAGCCGGGTTTCCTTCCCCGGCAGAAGAGGAACTCATCGACACCCTTTCTCTCGATGAATTTCTTATACGGAGACCGGAAGCCAGCTACCTCCTCAAGGTTTCGGGCGACTCCATGATTGATGCCGGCATTCACCCCGGCGATATGGTCATTGTCGAACGGGGTCATCCCGTAAAGAACGGTGATATTGTTGTCGTTCAAGCCGACGGCGAATGGACCATGAAATACTATCATAAGAAGGGCAAAGATGTTTTTCTAAAAGCCGCCAACCGCCGCTACCCTATTTTTAAACCCCGCCAGGAGCTGGTGGTCGGCGGAGTTGTCGTCGCCTGTATCCGGAAATATGTCTCAAAATAACTCCATCACTTTGGAATCCTGGCCCCGCGCCATCATGCATCTTGACGGTGATGCTTTTTTTGCCTCGTGCGAACAGGCCGTGCATCCCGAACTCAAAGGGAAGCCCGTTATCACGGGCATGGAAAGAAATATCGTCGCTTCGATGTCGTATGAAGCCAAAGCGACGGGCATCAAACGTGCCCTCCCCCTCTGGGAAGCCGTCAAAATTTGCCCTTCCGTCATTTGCCTGCCCAGCGATTACGAAACTTATTCTTTGATCTCGAAACGAATGTTCTCGATCATGCGCCGCTACACCCCGACGGTTGAGGAATACTCCATTGATGAGGCCTTTGCCGAACTAAGCGGCCTCAGGCGCCTTTACCGCACCGGTTATCCCAATATCGCCGAACGTATACGCAAGCATGTTGAGCGTGAACTGGATATCCCCGCTTCTGCCGGTCTCAGTCTGACCAAAACCCTCGCCAAACTGGCTTCAAAATACAAGAAACCTCACGGCTTTACGGCGATTCCCGGGTACAGCATTCATCTTTTCTTAAAAAACATTTCGGTCGACAAAGTCACGGGCATCGGGCCCAACACCACGGCCCTTCTCAACAAAAAGGGGGTTTTTACCGCGCTCGATTATGTCTCAAAAACAAAGGTCTGGGCAAAATCGACCCTCGGAAAAATCGGGGTCGAGTTGTGGCATGAGCTCAGGGGCGAGATGGTTTACGCGATCAATCCGAAAGAAAAATCCACTTACGCTTCAATCTCGAAGACAAAGACATTCACTCCCCCTTCAGGCGACTATGCTTATGTCAAAGCCCAGCTTTTCCGTAATGCGGAATCGGGATTCATCAAACTACGCCGCTACCACCTTCGGACAGCCCGTCTCATCATCCAATTGCGGGAACAGGACTTCAAGACTTATGGTATCGAATCGGATTTATCGCGGCCCATAACCTCGGCTATTGAGATTTTTGATATTCTCGAAAGAATGCTTCGAAGCATCTACCAAGCAAGCGTTCAATACCGGCAAACAGGCATTGTCCTCGCCCAGTTGGAAGAAGATAAAGGCCTGCAATTTGAACTGTTTGAAAGCCCGGCGCGCATGATTCGCATGCATCGACTTGCCGAAAGCATCGACAAAATCAATACCCGCCATGGGAAACATACCGTGCATTCGGGGATGGGACTCTATCTGGGGAGAGATTCGAGAAAGAACGAGATGCAAAGAGAAATAAGGAACACCCTTCCGCAACGAAAAAACGAGCTGCTGCGAGGAGAAACCTTTCGTCAGAGATTGGGCATCCCCGTCGTAAAGATCAAAGTCTAAAAGACTCACCAGCGATGAAGACGAGTCTGCCAGCGACCCTTCTCCGAAGAACGCCCAGAAAACACTCCTCCCAAATATGCCGCGACGTAAAAACGAGACCGCCCGAAACGCTTCGGATTTCTTGGCCTATCTTGCCCATCAAAGTCTTGCTGAAAACCGGTGACTTTGATACTCGCTGATACGGCCGGAGAAATCCTTCGCATGTTTCTGGCGATCTCATTTTCACGTCTCGGGTTATGGGGGCGCTTGGAGCAAGTTGAATTGTGATCCGTTAATCGAGCACAAGGAAGGGCGGACAGGGAATACTCCGGAAAAACAATTAGCGCTGTTTGCGGAGACGAGGTGATAAATTTTGGGGCGACAGTCCCAAAAATTAACTCCGAGCGAAGCAGCGCGTTTTGGAGGAGTATTTCCTGTCCGTGCTTTGGCGAAGCGTTTCGGGCGGAGTCGTTTTCAACTCGGGATGCGTACCTTATACTTTACGCAGAAAAAGAATGGCCAATCCTCCGAGCGTTCCGATTATCAGAATGGGTCCAAGCACATTGAACTTTCGACCCGATTCCCATTCTTCTTTCCCGCGGGGATTCCAAAGACCGCGCTGCCTCTTACGCGCTTCTTCTTCTAGTCTTATAAATTCAACATTCTTCTCAAACGGAAATTTCCGATAGACGTCGGCATAACCCAGCCTTATCAACTCCGCGTTCACCAGGAGATCTTCGAGATACACATAGGCCAAACGGCGGCCGTACTTGTCATAGTGTTCTCCCGGGGGGTCCAAACGGACATCTTTACCGAGCACCAGGTCACTCAGGTAACGCTTGGCCTCCTCGCCGTAATATTCCCCCTCACGTTGATACTTAGTGTTTTCGATCTCCGGCGCATCAATGCCGATCAAACGCACCTTCTCGTTGTTCATCAACATGAGTGTATCCCCGTCGATCACGTACTGCACTTTTTCCGCCTGCGCAGTCGGTATCGCCAAAAGAAAGAAAATCGGAAGAACTCCGTAAATCGGTAGGTATTTCATACACCCCTTAGCAGTTAACTCTGCTTTCCTCCAAAACCTTCCGGTAAATGCCGAGATCGGCCTCGGAAAAACAAACGAATACGACCTTCTCAATCTGCGGATATTGTTTCAAACGTTCCCTTACCGTTCCCACCGCAATTCGGGACGCCTTTTCGATCGGAAAGCGATAAACCCCGGTACTGATTGACGGAAACGCAATCGCCTTGACACCCTTTTCGTCGGCAAGCCGCAGCGAATTTTCGTAGCACTCACGCAGGCGACTCTCCTCATTCTTGGTCCCTCCGTGCCAGACAGGCCCCACGGTGTGGATCACGTATTTCGCCGGCAGATTGTAGCCTCGAGTAACCTTTGCCTGTCCTGTGGGGCATCCACCCAGGGTGCTGCATTCGGCAAGCAATTCGGATCCCGCCTTGCGGTGTATGGCCCCGTCCACACCCCCGCCGCCTAGCAGTGTCGTATTGGCCGCATTAACGATCGCGTCCACTTCCTGATTCGTAATATCGCCCTGAATCGCTTCAATGCATGGCATGACAGAATCCCAAGAGGATTAATCTTTAGTTTCTTTTGTGTCCTCGTCGTCGCCCCTCATGGACTTCTTAAACTCGCGAATGCCGTCACCCAGAGATTTACCGATTTCGGGCAGCCTTTTGGCGCCAAAAAGCAGCAGAACGACAAGCACGATAACGCCAAGTTCCAACGGACCCGGCATACTCATAAGTTACCTCCTGTTTAGATTAGTAATAGCTTCACTTCGTTCTTCGAGCCGAAACTGATGTTCAATAAATGCGGAGGATTGGTGTCGGGACGGCAGGATTTGAACCTGCGACATCCTGCTCCCAAAGCAGGCGCGCTAGCCAGGCTGCGCTACGCCCCGGTGTTCCAGGTCTTCCTTGTCGACTAAGCTTAATGCGCTCAGCGGTTAGCCGTTCCGCTGCGACTCCCGTTGTCCCGCCATCAACCACCGTCACTTCGTGTTCAATAAACTTGGCGATGGTCCCGTTATCGTTATTTACCCGGATAATGGCATCAGCGATGCAACCGGAACACGTACCGGATTGGTCGGGAAGATCGTCATACTCGAAAATTGCGAAACCGCCATCAGGTCCGAAAGAAATATTTGTGAAGTTAAAGCGGAAGGCTTTTGCGTTAATTGTCCCCACCAAACGCGCACCTGCCGCGCCAAGACCGCCTATCTCACCGGCGAAATCAACATCATATCGGATATTGTAAGAGCCGACCGAACTCACGCCATCGAGCAAATTGAATCCCTGCCCCTGAAAGGAGAAAGCTCCTGTCGTAATATTACGGAGGTCGGCGAATGTCGCCACGCCATTCACGACATCCAGGACCGAGGCAGCCTGGAGCGCAGCTTGTTGGGCTTTCAAAAGGCCTTTCTCGGTATAGCGGGAAAACAACTCAGCGTCTTGCACCGGAATAATGCTCCCTGCCGTATCCTGACCTGCGAGTTCGGCTCCTGATCGACTCCCGCCTTGCGATAACTGCGGTGCCTGTCCGTCGTGCGGCGGCGGTGCCTTATCGGCATCGTCGGAAGACGCGTCGTCTGTGTCGTCTACTGCTTGAGCTCCGCTTTTTTTAGGAGATGCTGCCCGCGGCCCGGTTGGCACAAGAAGCTGGCCGGTGAGTTGCTGTAAGCGCTCCGGAGCTGCTTGAAAAGCGCGACTGGGTGCGCTGCCGATCCCTATAATTTCAGCTGCATAACCGGTCCGATAGACAAGTGTTTCCGCGGACTTACCTCCGATTTCATTCTTTAACACGAAACTCCCTGGCGGTTTGCCGGCATTGTTTTTTTCACCGGGGCCCATGAGCGCCACGAACGATTGCGTTCCGGTGACCTCCCCGGCCACAATGGTACCTCGGACGCCTATCGTTCCGATGGGAAGTCTCACTTCCATATCGCTCGGATTCTTTCGAGCGATCTTGCCGGTCACAAACCGGAAAACGCCCCGCGTGATCCTGGCTTTCAGCCGGCCTGCGTCTGTTGCCGGATCATACACAAATTCATCGATAACAACCGCGCTGTTGGGACCTATGGTAAACACTGTCTGGTCCAGCAATAAAATCTGCAAGGTACCGCTATCATCGGTAGCGACTTCATCACCCAAAAAAATCGCATCTCCGCTGCCGGCAATGCGTCCGACCTGGCCGGTGCGCACGATCTCAACCGTACCGCTGACCGCGGCTGCGATCCCGATCCGGGACAGGCCCGGAGTCAAGGAAACAGGCCCGATAAGCGCTGCTGGAGTCGCTGCAAAAGCGGGAACAGGTAAGAGAAGGAGGGCCAGTCCTAACAAATAATAGGTCTTGGAGGATGCGCAGCCCCTCTGTTGTTGATTATTCATATCGGTATATTATCGGTGCCCGGCTTTAGAGTCTACAGGTTTCCGAACGGGATGACGGTGATTTTCATACTAGAAGATCGAACGCTCTTTGTGGATGCTCAATATCAGCCCCAGGGCGATGGACGTCGCCAGAAATGAAGAGCCGCCATAGCTGATCAGAGGCAACGTCAACCCCGTAATAGGCATGAGCCCGATACTCATCCCGATATTGATAAATACTTGCGCAAACAAAATGGCCGCAATGCCCGCAGCCAGTAGCTTAGCCTTAATGTCGGTCGTATGGCTTATGACCTGGAATATTGAGCGGAACAAAATTCCGTACAGCAGAAGCACGAGTAAGGCTCCCAAGAACCCCCACTCTTCCCCGATCACGCAAAAGATAAAATCCGTGTGATGCTCGGGCACAAATTTCAACTGACTCTGTGTTCCGTGTAGAAAGCCCTTACCCCAAAACCCCCCGGCGCCGACTGCAATTCGTGATTGCAATGCCGTATACCCCGCTCCGAGCGGATCCAGGCTGGGATTCAGAAATACCAGAATGCGCTTTTTTTGGTAACCCTCTAAGGTCTGCCATGCGAGAGGGATTGAGATCAGTCCGGCGATGAAGGCAAAGATAATATACCGGTACCGAATTCCCCAGAGAAACAGGACAACAACGGCCATCGGAAGAAACAGCAAGGCCGTGCCGAGATCGGGTTGTTTCATGATAAGAAAGCATGGGAGTAGCACCAAGGCAATCGCAAGTAGAAGGCTGCGATTATTTTGCTCCCAGGGATTCACGCTTCCCAGAAAATGCGCCAAAGCAAGAACTGTCGCAAGCTTGGCAAATTCAGACGGCTGCAAAACAAGCGAGCCGACACGGATCCATCGCTGGGCCCCAAGCCGGATATCCCCCGCGAACAAAACCCAGACAAGAAGAACCATGAAGACCACGTACAGCAACAGGGAGACACTCAAAAAAGAACGGTAACTCAAAAACGGAATTACAAAGAGGAAGATCAAACCGCCGCCCGCCCACAACACCTGTTTCAATTCATATTGGCTCGGATCATGATAAGAAGCGCTGTAGGTGAACAGCACCCCCATCACAGACAGACCGATAATCGAATAGACGAGCGGCCAGTGAATGCCTTTAGCCCACCGTTGGAACATACATCGCCCTCCATATATCCAGCATCTCTTTGGCGATACCGGCAGCGACAACACCGCCGGAACCTCCGTGTTCCACAAAAACGACGAAAGCAATCTCGGGCTTTGCGTAGGGAAAGAAACCGGTAATCCAGCTATGCGCCGTCTTCGGCGGAACTTGCGCCGTGCCGGTCTTCGCAGCCATTTTCTCGAAGTCGACACGCGCCAGCTGGCCGGTGCCGTAATCGGACTGGACCACATTCAGCATTGCACGCCGAATCACTTTTAAGTTCTCCTCCCGGATGGCCACCCTCTCTTTGGAACGCGCCTTTTCGGGATGATTATGCAGCAATGTGGGCTCTACGAACTTTCCACCCTTGGCAATCGTAGCTGTCAAACGCAAAATCTGAATCGGCGAAGTAAGAAGGTACGTCTGTCCGATACCGAAACTCAATGTCTCTCCCTGATACCATTTTTCGTTGTATTTGTTTTTCTTCCAAGCCGAGTCCGGCACAAGACCCGGAGCAATGTTGGTCATCTCAACCTGCAGAGCCTCGCCCAAACCCAATTCCCGGGCATAGCGTGCGATATCATCGGCGGTCACACGCTTTGCCAGATTATAGAAATAAACGTTACAAGAACGCTCGATAGCCTCGTAAAGATTGAGACTCCCATGCCCCGACTTGTACCAGCAGTGGTACTTCCTGCCGCCTGGCTTAAGCTGAAAATAGCCGGGACAATTGAAGTGCGAATCGGGCGTGATCGTCCCCTTCTCCAAACCCGCAATAGCCGTCACCAGCTTAAAAACCGATCCCGGAGGATAAGCAGAGCTCACACCGCGATCAATGAGGGGCGCGTTCTTGTCCCTAAGAAACTCCATCCTCTCTTTACCCTGCCCGGGCGTTACAAACACATTCGGATTAAACGACGGTGTGCTGGCTAAGGCGACGAATTCTTCCGATTCCAGATCCAACACCATGAGCGAGGCATGTTTGTCTTTGAGCAATTCCATCATGCGTGTCTGAAATTCAAGGTCTATCGAAAGGGACAAATCCTCACCGACCTCGGCCTTCCTTTCGCTCAGAACGCTCATGAGCTCCCCTTTCGCATTGACTTCAAGTTGCCGCCCGCCTCGCCAGCCGCGAAGGCGCATGTCATAGATCCTTTCTATTCCGGCACGGCCGATCCAAGATTGCAATCCATACCGGTCCCTCTGACCGTCGTACTTGTCATATTCAGCAGGACTTATCTTTCCGATAAAACCGATAATGTGCGATGCGGTTTCGGCATACGGGTAATGTCTCAGCGACGAAATCCTGATACGAACACCCTGTAGCTCAGGCCGGCGCTCTTCAATGTGAAACGCCAGGGTTCGCCCGACATCTTCCTCGATAACCGCCGGCGCAAACGGATACTCGCGCCGCGCGCTCATGCGATTTCGGATTTCTTGCTCACTAAGATTGAGAATGTTGGAAAGGTAACCAAAAACTTCGGGCGTAACGTCTTCGGGGGTAGCGACAATGTCATATGACGGACGATTTGTCGCCATGAGTCGGCCGTTGCGGTCAAACACTCGTCCGCGCGGCGCCTCCAGAGGAATTAATCGGATCCGGTTCTTTTCACCGAGGCTACGATAATAGGGGCCCTTTATTACCTGAACGCGGAACAGACTTACACCAAGGGTGGCGAGACCGATAAAAAACAAAAACCGCAGAATAAGAAAACGCATTCTTATCGAAAAAGTTCATATTGTTTTAAGAAAAGGCGTTCGTGAAACCACCACGCCGTCACGATTGCAAATAAGGGCATGATTGCCGTGGCATAGAGCGCCGAACCAAGGCAAATCGCCACATTGTACCATCTAAGACCCACGGCATGAGATATAAAACTGCACACGACAAGAACGGCGAGGTTAACGACAAAGACGAATAGAAAGGTCGAAAGAAGCCGTATAAGCGTCGATCTGCGATCCATTTTCTGGGCAATAATATCGAGGGCCAGGGACACGGCAAAAAGGCTGACAAGCTCAACCCCGAACGGAAGCGTGCTGACAAGATCGCGCGACAGGCCGATCAGAAGGGCCGCCGGAAGCGTCTTCTGCCACCCCCAGTGAAAAGCGGCATAGGGAATAAAAAGATAGCCGAATATGGGTCGCGTGTCACCGATCTGCAAAGCCGGTGAGAACGCCATATCTAGAATCAGGAGAAATAAAACATAGAGAAAAACGCGCGGGGACATTAATCGCGGCATAAAACTTCCTCGATACGCGTCAGCGGCGCAAAGGGTTTGACATAGGCCACCAAATGGAGCCCGTCACTTGCCCTTGTCACGGATTCGACCCTGCCTATACGCAACCCCTTCGGGAAGATACCCGTCAGCCCCGAAGTCAGGACCGTCTCCCCGACCTGGGCCTCGCTGTCCAGATCAAGATAATGCATCTTTAAAACGGGACTACCGTCTCCGGAAACAACCCCGTGGGCTCTCGATTCGCTAAGGATGGCGCTTACGCGAGCTTCTGCGTCGGAAAGCATAATAACATGAGTCGTAATCGGCCCAAGTGTCAGGACGCGTCCAACAAGACCCTCGGGCGTGATTACCGCCATATCTCTCTTAATGCCGTGAGCCGAGCCCTTATCAAGTATGAGCGTCTTCCTCCACGGCGAAACATCCCATGCAATCACACGAGCGGCAATCAATTCCGCCTTCACCTCTTCGCGGAAATCCAATAACTTCTTGAGCCTCAGATTTTCCTTTTCCACCTCGCCAGCGGCAGCAACTTCTGACTCCAGTTCTACGATACGCCGCTTGTCCTGCTCCTGCTCGTGAAAGGTCCCCCAGAAATTCGAAACGGTTGTCTGGGATTCCCGCACAAAAAAGGACGCGCCGCTTGCAACCCAAAGGGCAGGCTTTAAAAAAGCGGCCGTAAGGTTGTGTGTTTGTTGGCTTACAGAGGGTTGGATCAGCAACAGGACTATGGGAATTGCGATCAGGGGAAGAAAGGTGCGGCCGTGCTTGAGACGCATGGAATCACCTTCCTAAAACAGCAATTTAATAATGTCTGCCGTTTGAGACGTTTACTTGAAGTCGCTTAAGGAGATGGAACTCATTCAAATATCGGCCCGTGCCCAAGGCAATGGCCGTTAACGGGTCGTCGGCGATGTGAACGGGGAGACCTGTTTCTTCGCTGATGAGTTTATCAAATCCACGCAGAAGGGCTCCGCCGCCGGCGACAATCAGGCCACGGTCAATAAGATCCGCGGAGAGTTCCGGCGGTGTGCGTTCCAGAGCGATACGGACGGCCTCAAGAATGGAAGAAATCGGCTCAGACGTCGCTTCACGGACTTCTTCGCTTGTAATGGTCACGGTCTTCGGAAGACCGGCCAAGATATCACGGCCCTTAACATCCAGGGTCATTTCTTCTTCAAGAGGATAGGCAGACCCGATACGAATTTTAATCTCCTCGGCCGTTCTTTCACCGATCAAGAGATTGTACGTCTTTTTCATGTGGGCAATGATGGCTTCGTCAAATTCATCTCCGCCGATACGAATGCTTTTTGAAAAAACGATTCCAGAAAGAGAGATCACCGCAATTTCGGTTGTTCCTCCGCCGATATCGATAATCATATTTCCGGCGGGCTCCTGAATCGGAAGTCCGACACCAATCGCTGCGGCAATCGGCTCTTCAACGAGATAGACAGGATTACGTGCACCGGCACGTTCGGCGGAATCCTTCACTGCCCTCTTCTCGACTTCGGTAATCCCGCTAGGAACCGCTATGACAACGCGCGGGCTGACCAGATTACTGCGGCGGTGAACTTTGCGAATAAAATAACGTAACATGGCTTCCGTAATGTCAAAGTCTGCGATCACGCCATCTTTCATGGGACGAATCGCCTCAATGCTTCCGGGAGTACGGCCCAACATGCGCTTGGCTTCTTCACCCACTGCCAAGACGGTGTGGGAAACTTTATCGATGGCAACAACGGAAGGTTCACACAACACAACGCCTTGTCCTTTGACATAGACAAGCGTATTCGCAGTACCTAAATCGATACCGATATCACTAGAGAAGAAACCGAGGAGACGATCGACTAAAACCATGGGTCAGTTAATTTCCTTTATAGAGGGAATTCCTTCTGAGAAGTGAATAAGTATATTAAAACACAGGAGATCTGTCAAAAACTATTTCTGGAGATCTTCAAAATCTTTAAAGAATCGAGGATAGGAGGTGCCGATACAGGCCGTGCCGGTAATCTCGAGCTCCCCCTTGATGAGCCTGGAGGCAATAGCCATGCTCATAGCCGTCCGATGGTCCCCAAAGCTATCGACCTTTCCGGGCCTAAATTCGCTCACTCCCCGGATAAGACAGCCGTCTGGGAGCTCCTCGACGCATCCCCCTATAGCATTGAGGTTCTGGCTCATGGAGTGAATCCGGTCCGTCTCCTTGACCCGTAGCTCATCGGCCCCCGTGATCAGGCTCTCGCCTTCTGCCGCGGCCATAGCGGTCATGAGAATGGGCAATTCATCGATCAGACTCGGAACCTCCTCCTTGGCGATGCGGGTTCCCTTCAATCGTCGCCCCACCACGTAGATGTTTCCCATGGGCTCAGGCGCTTCCTGGGTAATCTCAGTCGTAATATGGGCCCCCATGCGCCGTAGGACGTTCAGGAGACCCGTTCGGGTGGGATTCAAGCACACGTCCTTAACGGTCAGCTCCGAGCCTACAATGACGGCAGCCCCTGCAATAAAAAACGCTGCCGATGAGATGTCACCCGGAATCGCCCCCCCTAGGGCCGTCAAGCGATCGACCCTGCCAATTTCCACCCAACCGGCCTCCCGAAGGATATCCACCCCGGCAGCTTCGAGAAACCGCTCGGTGTGATCCCGCGAGGTGACGGGTTCGACGACCCGCGTCTTGCCGTCTGCATACATTCCTGCAAAGAGAATCGCCGATTTGACCTGCGCCGAAGCGAGATGATTATCAAAGCTAATTCCCTTCAATTTGCCGCCCCGAATCGTCAGCGGCGCATAATTCGCCTGATCGCTTCCCTTGATCTGAGCTCCCATCTGCTTGAGCGGCTGTGTCACGCGGCGCATGGGCCGCGTCGACAACGACTCATCGCCGGTCAGCTGACACTCAAAACGCTGCCCGGCCAATACTCCGAGCAGAAGCCGCATAGACGTCCCTGAATTACCTAGATAAAGCTCCTTTTCGGGCGCCTTTAGTCCGTTCATCCCAACTCCCCGGACGGTGACGAGGCCGGTCCCTGGCGTATTCTTGATATCAACACCCAAAGCTTGAAGGGCCGTCATAGTATGCAGACAGTCGGCAGCCTCGAGAAATCGTGAATAGGAACTTTCTCCCTCGGCGAGAGCACTAATCATGAGGGCGCGGTGGGATATAGACTTATCCCCGGGGGGATGAACTGTCCCCGTAAGGACTCCGGGGCCTGCGAGCTTGCAAGAAGTCATACTGCAAATTTATTTTCTAGTTACGCCTAACCCAGACCTTCAGGTTATCGAGTTTGGTGATAATTTCCTTCTGCTTATCCAGGATAAGGTCCTGGTCTGATTCAATTTCGGCTAAGCGTACTTCGAGAGTTTGCACTCGGCTGATCAAAGTCATGATGGGGGTCTCTTCACTATAGGCGGGACTGGATAGAAATAAAGCAGTTAAAACGACAAGGCAAAGAGATAACACTATCTCCTTAAACCTTCCGAATCGGATCGCCTTCTTTAATTTGAGCATTGTCTCGCTCCTCCACAATCGTGGCAGCCGCAAAGCTGTCATATAATTTTTCAACCTCAATAAACCCGACCGACTTGCCGGCGCGCTCCACCGCAAGACGATCTCCGATTTTCAGCTGATCCCGGATTCCCAAATTAACGACGACAAAATTGAATTTGCGGTTTACCGTCATCACCTGATTTACCTTTTGGGAAGGCTTACTCTCACCGGCAACCGCCGTCCCAGAAGTCGGACTTTGAGGTCCCGCGACCGGCTCTGCTGCGGCCGGTTGCGGCACGGATTGTGTGGGAACGGTTGCCTGAGTGGCCGCTCGAGACACGGGTGTGCTCTGCGTGAGCTGACGCGTCTCTTTTTCTATTCGCTGATTGCGATCTTCGATTTCCTTCATCTTCTTTTCGAGATTGGAAATCTCGACACGGCTGCGTGAAAGCTCCTGATTCAACTCACTACGTTGCGTCGAGTAATTCTTGAGCTGATCACTCATCCGCTGAATCTCACTGCGATACTGATCTGCCTCGGCGCCGAGAGTCTGCGTTTCTTCTTTTAACGCAACGTAATTGCGTTCTATTTTCTCTCTTGATCCTTTGGCATCTGCCAGTGAGCGGTACAGAAAAATGCTCAATGCGAAAGCTCCCAAGGCAATAATAAAAGCACCTACGATAGCTACTTTGATTCCGGTAAAACTGGGAGGCGCTGGATAACCGAAGTCAGGCCGCGGCAGAATAACAGGACTCTTATTCTCTACGTTAGTACCGGCTTTGGAAAGGTTCTTATAGATCGAGGACAAGTCAACCACCTGTAATATGGATTTGCGTATCAGCCAGACATGCTATCACGAAAAGTCAATCAGCGCAACCGCATATACTGCTAACCGAGATCATGCCCGCCGCTAAATGCCTCAATATAGTCCCGCGCCGCGGCCAGAGTTTCGGCACCATTGATCTTCTCGCGAAACTGCGCCACAAAGGGCATTTCCTTGAAATACCAGCAGGATATCCGCCTCATCTGAAATAAGGCCGTGCGGGGGTGATGACAGATCTCGAGATCCATATGTTCAAGCAGCGTCCTCTTCTTCTCGGCAAAATCAGGCTTTGGAGGTTTGGGCTTTCCCTCGAGCGCTGCCTCAATTTCCTCGTAAATCCAAGGATTTCCAAGAGCGCCCCGACCAATCATGATCCCGTCGACGCCGGCGATATCCCTCAATTTCAGAGCACTCGCCGCATCCACCACATCCCCGTTTCCGAAGACAGGAATCTGAACCGCCTGTTTGACGCGGCGAATCGCCTCATAATCAGCGGTACCGCTATACCCTTGAGCGCGAGTTCGTCCATGGACGGCCACAGCGCTAAGCCCCTCATCCTGAGCTATGCGCGCAATAGCACAAGCCTCTTCACCCGTAGCATCCGTATACCCCAACCGCATTTTGACGGTGACTGGAATTTTGCGCACACGCTTGATGATCGCGGCAAATATACGGCGAACCTTGTCGGGCTCGCGCAACAGGGCAGATCCTGCCCCGTTACCCGTTATCTTTGGTACCGGGCAGCCGAGATTAAGGTCGAGAACATCATAGCCCATAGCCTCAATGCGAGCGGCAGCTTCGCCCATGATATCGGGTTCACAGCCGACAAGCTGAGCCCCTACGGGTTTATCTTCGGGAACAGTCTTGAGGAGCTCGGCGGTTCGTCTACTTTCATGCACCAGGGCCTGCGCAGACACCATCTCGAGAAAGGCGAACTTCATGCCTCGTTGGCGGGAAATTAATCGGAACGGAAGGTCCGTGCAATTTGCCATCGGTGATTGGATAACCACCGATGGCATATTGAAATCCTTAAGACGCATCACGGTATGCGCCTTGCACAAGAAAGCTCCTAGCTGAGATGCTTCGAGAGGAGTTTTGTCATCTCGAACATATTGACAGTGGCTTTGCCGAGCACGGCCTTAAGCTTATCGTCGGAGTTAATATTGCGCCTATTCTTTGGATCCTGCAAATCGTGCTTCTTAATGTATTCCCAAATCTTCTTCATTACCTGAGCACGGGACAACGGCCCCTTACCAAGAACAGCTTCGAGTTCGGGGGAAATTTTCAGGGGTTTCTGTAATGCTGAGCCTTTTGCCATGTTGCATTCTCTCCTTTTTACTCTCGTGATGACACTTTGTGTTAGGTCAGAAGTGCCGTAAAGCGATGTTAGTTTGCCCTTTTCCATGCTACAGGACAAGCACTATTTTTCAGAACCCTCCCGGGACAGCGCCTAGCCCTGCTTCCCGATTAGGCCCTTAAGTTCCTTCATAAAATGGCTTACGTCCTGAAACTCCCGGTAAACACTGGCAAATCGGACGTAAGCAACTTGATCCACAATCGCCAGCCGTTTCATGACATATTCCCCTATAGCACTGGAAGGGGCTTCCTTTTCGTACTTCTCGTGCAGCATCCGTTCCAGGTCGTCTCCGATCGCATCCTGATCCGCCAATGGAACAGCCCTCTTTTCACATGCCTTGTACACGCCGGCCAGGACTTTCGCTCGGTCAAAAGGTTCCCGCCGCTGGTCTTTCTTGACCACAAAAAGAGGAATATCCTCGATGCGTTCGTAGGTCGTGTAACGGCGATTGCAGTGCTCGCATTCTCGCCGGCGCCGAATCACGGTACCTTCGTTGGCAGTCCGGGAATCAATAACCTTATCATTCTCGCTTTTGCAGAAAGGACAACGCATAATCGCTTAGCTGTATTTCTCCAGAAGATCTTGATAGAGCGGGAAGCGCTTCGTCAGGGCTTCCACTCGTGTGCGTACTTTTGTCAGGGACTCTTCATCCTGAGGCGCCTTTAGGGCTTCGCCGATCAACTCGGCGATTTCTTTCATCTCGGCAATACCCATGCCCCGCGTCGTGACCGCGGGAGTTCCCAAACGAATCCCCGACGCTTTGAAAGCGGAGAGTTTGTCGAACGGGATCATGTTTTTATTCACCGTGATCTTGACTCGATCCAATACGTCCTGTGCTTCTTTACCGTTGAGGCCTTTACTCGTTATGTCCACGAGCATAAGATGATTGTCCGTACCTCCGGAAATAATGCGGAAACCCCGCTGGGCCAGCGACTCAGCCAGCGCCTTCGCATTTTGGATAATCCGTCCCGAGTACTCCTTGAACGCCGGCTGCATGGCCTCTTTGAACGCAACGGCCTTAGCGGCAATGATATGCATAAGCGGTCCGCCTTGAATCCCCGGGAACACCGCCGAATCAATGGCCTTGGCATATTGCTCTTTGCAAAGAATAAGCCCGGAGCGCGGTCCTCTGAGGGTCTTGTGCGTGGTCGTCGTAACAATGTCACAGTAAGGGATGGGATTCGGATGATGTCCAGTCACGACCAGCCCCGCAAAATGGGCAATATCGGCCATGAGCAACGCGCCGACCTTATCTGCGATCTCGCGGCCGCGTTTGAAGTCAATAATGCGAGGATAAGCCGAGGCTCCCAGCAAAATCATTTTCGGCTTATGCTCTAGGGCAAGCTTCTCCAAATTGTCGTAATCGATCTGTTCGGTTTTCTGGCTCACACCGTAGGGAATGATTTCATAGAACTTACCCGAATAATTCATCTTGTGGCCGTGAGAAAGATGACCTCCATGCGCAAGATCCATGGCCAGAACCTTCGAACCGTTTTCTACGAGCGCCATATAAACGGCGATATTCGCCGATGTTCCGGAGTGCGGCTGCACGTTCGCGTGTTCGGCGCCGAACATCTGCTTAGCGCGATCGATGGCGAGTTGTTCGGCCACGTCCGCATTCTCACAACCGCCGTACCAGCGCTTGCGCGGATAACCTTCCGCATACTTGTTGGTCAGCACCGAACCGGCAGCTTCCATCACGGCCAGCGAAGTAAAATTCTCACTCGCGATGAGCTCGATATTTTCGTTCTGGCGCGCTACTTCAGCGCGAATGGCATGGTAAATTTCAGGATCTTCCTTCTTCAGGTAGGAATCAGCCACAGAATTTGCTTTCATAATCTTTGATTTTGTTAACACGGCGCTCATGTCTCCCTCCCTCAAATGCGGTCTCCAACCACGTATCGATTAATTTCAAAAGAATGTCGGGATTCACAACCCCCGAGCCGAGGATCAACATATTCGAATCGTTGTGCGCTCGCGTTAACTCGGCTTCCTTGACGGTCTGGCACAAAGAGGCGCGCACACCGGCCACCTTATTAGCCACGATCGAACTCCCAATGCCGGTATAACACACTCCTATGGCCCGTTCGCACTCACCTGAGGCCACCTTCGACGCCGCGGCAATCATAAAATCCGGATAATCACAGGATTCCCCCGAATGTGTGCCGCAATCCACGACCTTATAGCCTTTGGCCTCAAGGTGAGCCATGATTTGCGTTTTGACCTCAAATCCGCGGTGGTCACACGCGAATGCTATTTTCTTTGTCATAATTCCCTCAACCAATTATTTCGTCCCAGAGATCATTCATTTTATGCTCAATCGCCAGGAACACCTCTTCATAGACAGTAATGCTCATCCCGATCGGGTCCATAATGTTGAGCACTTTCAGTTTTTCTTTCGTGCCGCGTAAGATACTTGAAATGAAGGTCGCATGCTGCGGGCCCATAGCGATTACCATGTCGGCATCAAGCACGTCAAACCTCGTGCACGGCTTCGACCGGTGCTCTGAGATATCCATATCGCGGTTCTTCATGGTCAGCACAGCCTCGGGGGTAGCGCTCGCTCCCATCCGTGCTCCGATCCCGCAGGAGCTCACTTCTATTTCTTCCTCGAGGCCGGCCTGCTCCAATTTATCCCGCAGCCACCCTTCGGCCATAGGGGAACGGCATGAGTTGCCCGTACAGACAATCAGGATGTGTTTGCGCGGATACTTCCCGCTGCAAATATTTTCGATCGCAGCTTCCACCTTTTTTATCGAAGCCCCCCGCCGTACAATCTCGGGGACTGCGCCGGTGGTGACATCGACAATCGTTGAATCTTCCGCATGTTCGGTCCGGCCGCCGTCAATCACGTAGCCGATCTGCCCTTCGAAGGCTTCCATCACGTCATCGCAAGTACGCCCTGAAATCTCGCCGCTTATATTGGCACTCGTAGCGATAAAGGGTTCTCCGACCGAGTTCAGCAGCGCCAAAGCCAGGTGGTTACTCGGAAAGCGCAATCCGATCTTTTCATCGTTTTTTCCCAACGCCAAAAGGGTCACCGGCCCGGGCCAGAACTGGCGGGCAAGATACCGGAATACCGGGGTTTTCTGCACACCGAGAAATTCGATCATTTCCCAGTCGCCGATATGATAGGAAAATGGCCTGTTACCGTCACGCCGTTTCAACTGGCGCAACTTATCCGCCGTATCGGCCACACTCATCGGCCCGCCGATGCCGTACACGGTCTCGGTTGGAAACCCTACGAGCTGCCCTTCGCGACAAGCGCGCGCGACGTCGCGTATCTTGGATAGATCAGGATCACGTGAATCGATTTTTAGACGTATGGTCGTTTTCAAGGACAAAGTGGCCGGAGTATAAAAACGGTTACAGATTCTTTATTTTGGCGTTCTTTTCTTTAACTTTTTCAATTAAGCGAACTTTGAATTCGGCAAGTTTTTTAGCAAGTCCGGCATCGGAGAGGCTGAGTATTTGGACCGCCAGAATGCCTGCATTGCGCGCACCCGCGATGCCGACCGCCACGGTCGCTACCGGAATGCCGCTGGGCATTTGCACTGTTGAAAGCAGAGAATCAAAACCGTTTAAGGAGGTCGCCGCAACCGGAACGCCGATGACCGGGAGGGTCGTATGCGCGGCTACAACACCGGCCAGGTGAGCGGCCCCGCCGGCACCTGCGATCACAACCTTAACGCCATTGTCGCGGGCGCCTTTCGCAAATTCACTGACGAGATCAGGGCTACGGTGAGCGGAAAGGACTTCCACAGAAAAAGAAACTCCAAACGCCTTGAGGACTTCTCCGGTTTCTTTCATGATGTCATAATCTGAATCACTGCCCATCATGATCACCACATTCGGCGCACTCATCTCAAAACCTCCATGGCTCTGCGGCCTATATCCCGCCGGTAATAGCTATGATCAAATTGAATTTTCTGCAAAGCATCATAGGCCCGGTCGTAGGCTTGCCTCAAATTTCCCCCCAGTGCGGCCACTGTCAAAACGCGACCGCCGGAGGTCGTAATTTTCCCGTCAGCATCTGAGGAAGTCCCGGCATGAAAGACAAACACATCCTCACCACTATTGGCTGCGCTAATTCCCTGAATCACAAATCCATTTTCATAATGACCGGGATAACCGCCGGAGGCCATCACGACACCCAGACACGCCTTCTCATGCCACTCCAGGACCTTTGTCTGCAGCTTGCCGTCGGCGACTTCCTTCATGACCTGAAGGAGATCCGACTTCAAACGCGGCAGCACAACCTGCGCCTCGGGGTCACCAAATCGACAATTGTATTCCAGAACATACGGGCCACTCTTCGTCAGCATAATGCCGGCATAGAGAATGCCGCTGTAGGTGATCCCTTCGGCGGCTAACCCTTTAATCAGAGGCGCCACACAGGTTTCCATCACTCGGTTAAAAACATCGTCACCAATTTGCGGACACGGAGAATAGGCGCCCATTCCGCCGGTATTCGGACCTCGGTCACTGTCATAAGCACGCTTATGGTCTTGAGAACTTGCCAGCGAGATGATCGTTTCTCCGTCCGTCAACGCCAGCACCGAAAGTTCTTCGCCCTCGAGGAGTTGTTCCACTACGACCTTCTTTCCGGCTTCACCGAAAAGATCACCCGACATCATCTGCGATATGGCCACAACGGCTTCCTGGGAGGACTCGCATATTTTTACGCCCTTACCCGCAGCCAGGCCGTCGGCTTTCACAACAACCGGCATTTCCGCTTCAATGGCGTAGTGCTTGGCCTCATTCTCATTTGTAAACACTTCGTATTCAGCCGTCGGTACATTATATTTACTCATCATTTCCTTGGCAAAAGCCTTACTGCCTTCCAATTGAGCTGCCTCTTTGCCGGGACCAAACACGGCCAGTCCTTCCGCCTTAAAACGGTCCGCAATCCCTGCGACAAGCAGCGCTTCGGGTCCTACGACGGTGAGATCAATGCTTTCCTTTTTCGCAAATGCAAGGAGTCCGTCAATATCATCAGCATTAATGGCAACGCACTCGGCCACTTCACGAATCCCGCCGTTACCGGGAGCACAATAGAGTTTGGTCAAAAGCGGGCTCTGGGCAATCTTCCACGCCAGCACATGCTCTCTTCCGCCTGATCCGATGAGTAAAACTTTCATAACACCTCTCAGTTTATAAGTTCCACGGCGCTCTTAGACCGCCGCTTGCCCTGCTTAATTTCGCCGATCACCCAAGACCGGATCTGATGACGTTTCAATAGGCCCTGAGCCTTCGGGACATAGCGGCCTTTGAGAATTGCAACCATGCCGATCCCCATATTGAAGGTTCGCGCCATCTCAAAAGTAGTTATATTACCAGAATCCTGCACCAAAGAGAATATCCTTGGCCGGGGCCAGGAATTAAGCGAAATACTGGCCGAAAGGCCTTTAGGAACCACGCGAGGAAGATTGTCCGGAAATCCCCCGCCTGTAATGTTGACCAAGCCCGCAACCGGCACCCTTTGCAGGAGTTGCAACACCGGCTTCACATAAATGCGGGTCGGCTTGAGGAGCTCCTTGCCGATCTTGCCGCGGAGTTGAGCGGGGCTGAAAATCTTACGCAGTAAAGAATAACCGTTCGAGTGGAACCCCGTAGAGGCAAGCCCGAGCAGAACATCCCCTTTGCGAATCTTGCTACCATCAATCACTTTGGATCGGTCAACAACACCCACGGAAAACCCCGCTAAGTCATACTGAGGCACTCCGTTACCTGCGCCTGTGGAATAGAATCCCGGCATAATCGCGGTCTCGCCGCCGACCAATGCGCATCCCGCCTGCCGGCAGCCGGCAGTAATCCCCTTCAATACTTGCTGTGTCCCCTTCGGGTGGAATTTTCCGGTCGCGAAATAATCGAGGAAGAACAGGGGCTTCGCGCCGCTCGTGATGAGGTCATTGACACACATGGCGACGAGGTCGAGTCCGATCGTGTCATGGCGCTTTTGGAAATGGGCAATTTCAAGTTTGGTGCCGACGCCGTCGGTCGACGAAACGAGCAGCGGATTACGAATTCCCGCCTTCCTGAAGTCAAACAAGGAGGCGAAACCGGTGGCACTGCCCATAACCCCCGGCACACGGGTAGAGGCAATCAATTTGGAGATTTGGCTGTTGTAGCGGGCATCCCCCTTTAAGTGCGGCACCCCCGCCTTCTCATAAGTCCAGGATTTCATGGGGGTTAAGTATAGCGGGAATAGGGCGCCTTTGCTAGGGTAATATGCGGCGGATTACGCTGCGGCCTCGACAGCCTCGCGGCTGAGATGTTCCATAATGAAATCGACGGCCTGCCGAGAGATGAAGACATTACCGCCCTCAAAATTGATCGCCGCCAAAGTCTTCTCATTAAGCAATCCGCCCTTTGTTAACGCAATGTCATCCACGACTCCGGTGAGCAGATCTACGAGAATTTTTTCTCGGAATCGCTTCGCAAATTCGGCATTAGTGAGATTAGACGGCTCTTTGACCTCCTTAGCGAGCTTTAATGCAATAACGACTTGAAGCAGCGAGGCCGACGCATCCACGAACGGGTCATTGACCGTTTCGTTCGGCGTAATGCCGACGCCGATGGCAAGAGCGTTGTTGTTATCTAGAGAAGTCTCCTCGAATGCAAGAAACGGTAGGACACTTTGTCTATCAAGGCTGCTACTGCGTATGCTGCGGAGGTTGCGCGCTTTCGTAAAGACGACCCCATTCTCACGTAGAGGGTTGAACTCTTCGGTTACTTTTCCGTCTCCAAAGGCGATAACGCGATCAATATGTTCTTTGACTCGTAGGAGATCCGTTACAAAATTTGCGACCGCCAAGTCACTATCTCCTGGCTTGAGTTTTAGAGCCAAAGCAAACGTGTCTTCCTGATCAAAATTGGTAACCACGTAGTCGACCACATGATTCGCCAAAGCAATGAACTGCTGTGCTCTCTGCTTCTCACGCTCGGCGTCGGGAGCAGTGGCCGCAATACTATCAACCGCAAGTTGAATTTCCAACACCTTCTGTCTGACGATATCCGCAAATTCGCGCACGCTAATCTGTCCTGATAATTCCTCAATCGACGTTGCCAGTTGGACTCTTAAATCGGATCGGTCAATGCGACCACTAGCAAACGCAAGCGCAACCGCTCCAGCCGTATCATCCACAACCGGTACCGTTACCGCGCCTGGTTCCAACGCCGGCCGATCAACATTCTCGGCTTGAGAATCCCGCAGTTCGGAACGCTTCACCACCCGGCCGTCGATGACGTCAAGACCATGAATCGTAATATTCCCGAGATTGAGTTCAGAATCCCTATTGATATAGTCACGGAAAGAAGACTGCGGCGGGACGACGCTCCCCGTGTCCACGTAATCGGCGTAGTCCGTCTGCAAGTGCTTGCGATAGAGCGCTGCGTCTTCCTCCGGAAGTTCCGGCACAATCACATTCTCGAGTTTCGAATCCTTCAGCCAGAAGTCCAGTTCGAGGTTTCCGCGCGTTGTCGGGTCGTGATCTGTATTCGAACGATACTTGTTTGCGATCCTCCCCAACTGCCTGGCAGCTTCGTTCTCCTGCAAGTCGCCGGCCGCAACCAACTGCCTTAAAGTGCGGCCCACCTTAAGTTCCATACGAAAAGCGCGGATTCCCGTGAGCCTCCCTTGCTCATCGTTAGATGCGCCTAAATAGCCGTAGACATTTGGCGTGTACACTTTATCCGTGCCGTTTAGAATGCGACCGCCAATAAACTCTTCTAAAAATTCCCGTCGGCTTCCGGCATCCTGGTGATTTTCCAATACCTTAACCGCCTCAATCCTTGTACTACCGTCTGCAAGTGTAACCGCAGCGGCAAACACGCGGCCATAACCGCCCTTTCCGATAAAGCCAATCAACTCAATACCCTGTGCCGCAAATTCGTCAAGAACCACCTGCGGGATGTCTTGCACATAGCGGCTTACTTCCGCGTCATCTAATCTCCTGGCGGCCGGAACGCGGTCAAAGAATGTCGCGCGCGTAAGGGCTACGTTTCCGAGAAGTTCGGCAAATTCACTGTAATTCACGACCTTCTGTGTCAGCTCCCGGGCTGTCACGGCATCAACACGTACCGCCAAGAGTGCCGCAAGTTGCGCCGCCGCCTCATTATCCGGCACGACGATCTGAATAACCTGCCTGTTGACGATACGGACGTAACCTACCGCTTCTTCCGTCTTGAGACTGTAACGCTCCCCCGGCACAGGCGCTGCCAAACGATCGGCTAATTCCTCCAGCGAGTTGACGGCATACCCCTGAGTCGCTGCATGAATTCGTTCAAGGACTTGGCGTCGTCCGCTCTGCTGCTCGTCCGTAAGATTAGCGGCTTGGTACTGTTTGGCCGAGACCCGGTCACCATCGGCCGCCTGACTGGCCTCGTACTCTGCCCTCAACCCTGCCATAACATCATCCGCGGGAGCAGAGTCCACCCGCAGTTCGGAGCGGGCGGCTAGGGGCAGGCGGATGGTGAATTCGGTTCCGCTGCCGACTTCGCTGGCTACTTCAATTGACCCGCCCCAATTCCGAACGTCTGCCGCGATGCTGGTCAAACCGATATTGTGTGATTTCCCGTCGGCTGTTTTTGTCGATGTCACGCGATTAGTATCGAACAGTTCATTCAAATTGCTAATGCCCAACCTTTTCTGATCAATGCCCGGGCCGTTGTCAGCAACCTTGATTACCGCATAACCATCCTCTACCGCAAGGCCAATATCGATCTTAAAATCCCTCCTGGCTTGCCCATCGTGGGCCGCGATGTCTTCTTCAATCGCTTCGTTCGCATTCTTCACCAAATTATTGATAGCCGCAATTAAGCCGCTTTCGACACAGCATGCGTACACTTTATCACTCGGGAAATTTGCCTCTTTGTCATTGAGTACGGACCGGCCGCCTGAATATTGGGAAAAGGCAATCGCGCCGGACAACAAGGCTTCCCTTATATCTATAGTTGGAAAGGCGCCGGTCTGTGCTGCCGGTTGGGCTGCTGCGCCCTCTCCGAGGATGTTGGCCCTTTCGTCCGCCTTTAAGTCCACGAGATCCGCTAATCTCTCGATGGCGATCCCCGTAATCTCACTGATATCCTTTAGTGGCAGATTGATATTGTCAGAAACCTCTCGCAGACCTATAGCCGCTAACTCCCGGATAAACCTAATATGGCGCTCCGCCTCATCCGGATTCTGAAATTCGCCGGCCCGCTGTGCTTCATTTAAATGACCCAGCGCTGTGGAAAATTCCCGAAAAAATGCCAGCACCAAATCACGCGCCACACTTTGCGCGGCTTCGAAGTTTTTGCTTTTCTGGTGCCCTTCGTACGCAGCATAAAAGCCTTGCCGCTCGGTCTCGAGTGCCGCGAGATCTGCGACAAAAGCGGCTGTTGCTTGGCGGGTGCCGGTCTCGGGCTGGGCATTTTTAGTCAACTGATTGTAGCTATATTCCAGCATGTTTACATTCCGGCTGCTATTGTGAAATAATTTCCCGTACGGCTGCCATTCCACCGGCAAATCCGTCCAACCCCGCAATTCGGAGCGCGCAACATTAAGCGAGACGGCGCTGAGTACGATTTCCGTCTTGGCCAAGTCGATGGTGTAAGCCTCTTTAAAGTCCTCGCTGAAGAGCCGAAGGGTTCGCCGCCCCACTCCAGCCGGAGCCTCTTGGCCGGGGGCTGGGGGCGATGCAACGGGTGCCAAAAGTTTGAATCTCCTCTCCGCCTGAATTATGCGGCCTGTTTTGGAATCAATGCCGCCTTCCGGCAATTCTACTATCGATCCTATGGGTATAAAGTTACCGCCGGGCTCGCCGGGTTCTATGATGGTATTATCCGCAAAACCCGGCTTCCCATTATCAAGACCCCGGATGTCCTTGTCCTCGGCCACCACGATCTTATTGTCCTCGAGCGTTGCCGATACGACTTCACCCTTCGGTGTAATATAGATTCCTTTGGCAGTAGCATCACGGTCGATTTCATTCAGCCAGCCAGTTTTGACCGGCCGGAGGAGTTCTGCTCGCTCAGCCTCGCTTACTCGCGCCGCACGCGCGTGAGCGTCTGCGATAACATTATCAGAGTCGAAGATTACGACAGAGGTGTGGTTGAATCCGCCCCCCTCACCTCCCTCGATGTCAACTAAGCCATCGTAACCATTCTTCTTTAGCAGGCTTGTAAACCACCCGTCAAACCCGACAACAAGTTTAAGCGCAGGACTTCTTGGCACGGCGGCATCATATTGAGAATAAATTTCGCCGAGAACCTGGTTAATCCTGGCTTTCTGGAAATAGTTGGTGTCCGCTGCATGCAACTTCTCAGATAGGAAAGTTTTCCATTGATCAACAATCTCGCGGGGAAGTAATCCTGTATCAGAGATATCAAGGACATTCCCGGCGTAACCCGCCGTTTTTACGACACCTCTGCCGTTTGCTCGAAGTTTTGCATATTTTTGGGCGGCCTCCTCCTGCGTAGTTAAATAGACGCCTTGTCCGATCGTCACATCCACGGCCTGCGCATTGACGGGCGCATCCGCATGAATCCCTCTGAAGAGCGGTGCGTTGGCGGCAGCTTCGAAAAGTGCCTGGGCCGCTTGGATCGTTTTAACCCCTAACCGAGCCATGATATCTTTATACGATTCCCCGGGTCTTACTGCGGCGGCCTCGCCCTTTTGCAGTTCCGCCCTTACTTCACGGGCGGCGGCGAGGACATACCGGTCACCGATATATTTTTCTCCCAATTTCTCACCGATCGCCTCCCCGTCAATTTTCGTAAATAGCTGCAGCAAGGCCAGCGATTCTTCATTGCCCACGAGTCCCGCTAACTGCGAGTACCCCGCACGTACTCTGTCTCCCCTTTGCGGAACCTTCTCTTGCTCACCGGCCACGTGGTAGACTGCTAAGTTTCCCAATAGGTCATGCGTTGCGATGAGCGAAACAATTTGATAGAAAAGGGAGTCTTTCCCTACTCGTTCGGCAAGAAGGCCGAGGGCATCAGCTAATTTGACGGAATCGATAAGGGTCAGCGAGCCCACTTTCGCAATCGCATTCCTTAATAGCCCCGCGACCTCCGATAGATCCGTCGCCGAAAGACCACTCGCGACTCCCAATTCCCCCAACGCCGTCACAGCTCGGGCTGCACTCAAAACAGGATGCTCGGGATTAGAGCGACGCGGGGTTTTTTTAACATCGTGAAGGATCACACTCAGCGACAAAATGGCCCTTTGCCGCTCAGTTGCATTCTCCCACGCCTCCTCAGTGCCCGTCAATGAAATCAGGAGACGAACCGTATGCTCGGCGACCGTCAAATTATCGTGAAAGCGATGCTGTATAATACCCTTCGTTTGGCCAAAAGCAGGCACCGCCGCCTCAATATCACTATAAACCTGCTGAATCAGACCCTGTGTGCTTGAATTCTTTTCGAGAGACTCCTCTTCAGCAACCGCTCGCAAATTATTGAGCTTCGGCACCAGATTTCCGATTAACTGTGAAACGCTGTTAATCACGGCGGACTCCGCGTTCGCGGCAGATTCCGTTTTGGCGCTCGGTTGAGAGACCAGCGGCTGAGTAACATCAAGATTGAAGGAATCGGCTGAAAGCTCCTCTATCGCATCCGAGCCTTCACGAATGAATGTGCGGTTGGAATCAATGCTGAAGGGTAGACCGATCGGATTGCCATCCTCATCCAGCGGTTGAAGCGCATTCTGTCCGCCCTGGGACGTGTACCGGCGTATGTACCAGTACTTCCCTTCAGGGATTTTTGCTTCTATTAGCGAATATCCATGTGTTACTGTGACCACAGAGTCCCTCGCTAAAGTAGCAGGAATGGATATCTCGGCCGATTCAGCAGCGAGCGTCGCCGTGCTTCGCAATTCGGAGCGCTTGCTGCTCGCAGCAAGGACGGGGCTGGGAAGAAGCAAAGCTCCGGTCTCTGCTCCGGTCTTTGCTGCGCGGGACCCTATGCTCGCGACATTTAAGCTAATCAGCGCCTTGCCCGTCGCTTCTTCGTGCTCTTGACGCCTCGACTCGACCAACTGCCCGAACAGGACGGCAAATTCCGGGTCCTTCAATAAAGACCTGAACTTCTGAGCCGAGATTTCAAGTACCACGGCACCCTCCTCCCCCTCGACAATGACCGATGCCGTCCTATTGCCGCTGATCAGCAGAATTTCCCCAATCAGCGTTCCTCTTTCACTAAGAGTCGCAATCTTGGTTTCACCCCGATACAACCCCACCTTGCCGTCAAGCAGGAAAAAGACCTTGTCCTCGGCCTTGATCGCAGGCCGCCCCGTTTTTTCATCAATCGGGCGTTGCTCTTTTTCTTCATCGATAAGATGATACCCGGCAGAGGGGAATTCATAATTAAAGTCCACATTCTCGTCGGGGTTCCGGTGGACATGAGCCAGAAGGTGCGTAAACAATCTTACCGACGTACTGTCTCCGAGATCACTGACAATATCGGTGACGGCCGGGCTTTGCGCCGGCGTCTGCTGCCCGTCATCAATATCTACGATTTTGGGCTGATCGTCCACGCTCCCGGCCTTGTTGTGGAAGCTTGACGTCGCTTCCTTAATGCGGTCCTTCTGGAAGGCGCGAACATTCTCCGGAATCAGAGGATTTTTGTTGTTCAGTGCAAGACGCACAATCAGGCGACCGATATCACGCTCGGTGAGATCGCCATCACGCGCGACGTCCTCGGCGGTGATCTCGCCGATTTCGACACGCTCCACCATGCCCGCAAAATGCGGGAAGTCCTTCTCATTAAACCTGGCGATATTATTTTCGACCGTTGCATAATTGTCATTCGCCCGCTTAAGCGCATCGTCCTTATTGAGCCCTTTGGTTTCCTCCAGATAGACCGCATAAGTGCGAATGTAGATTTCCCTGGCCGCGATAAACCGCTCTTTAATGACGTCGATATCCGCCCCGGCACCGGCCGCCAGTTCCATTTCGCGCAGAAAGGCGAGGAAAAAGGGGTTTTGATGATGTTCGTAAATGCGGCTGTGATCGGCATCGAGATTATCCGCCAGCCTTACCAAGTAATTAAGAATATCGTCATCACGCGTCACAGGCCGATAGGCGTGGCGGCCCGTACCCGGGAGCCCATCTTCGGTGACTTTGACCTTGTCGGCGCCGTGCGCGAGAATCATAATTTCAAGGTCCTCGAGCCTGCTCGTGCTTCCGTCAGCGTAGCCCGGCTTCCCACTTAACGCAAACACGCTGTCAAACTGGTCCAGCAAGTTATAGCGATCTTCTCCCGGAGCCGCGAGATCGGCATTCGCCAGCACCACACCGAGACGTGTGTGGTAACCCTTTCCTGCCTTGTAATCTTCGAGGCCGTTCTTTGCCGCGAGTTCCTCCGCTTCTTCAATCCCTTTCAACAGGGTCCCGTAACCGATGTCATGCACCCAACCGCTGAGCAATGCCAGCGCAACTCCCTCTTCCCCGTACTTATCCGTCAATTTTTTGCGCGTCGTGGGCGAACCGTCCAAAATACGCTTGACGTACGTGCGCACGTTCAGGGCATGCTTGATACTGTGCGGCACATAAGGCAGCGCCAAGTCGCCTTCGTCTTGTAGGAGCAGGAAGTGAAAAAGGTTTGCAAAAAGCGCGGCAGTTTCCTTCTGCCTGTCAAAGTCACCGGCTATCGGCTGAAGTGAAAGTACCGTTTCAAAGTCTTCCCGAAACGCTATAATGGCCTCATTGATGGATCGCTCCCGGATACTCTCCAACGGTTCAAACTCAGCGTCCGTTGCCGTCAAACGGGGCAGTGACTCATCGCGCCGACTTTCAACGATACCGCCAGTCCCAAAGAGCACCTGCCGCAACTCGTCAGTATTTCGGGCCGCGTCAATCGATGCCCGGTCGTCGGCGATTTGGCGGCGAACGATATCGACATGTTTCTCCCCAAGACTCGTTTCGACCGCCTGGATATCCGTCTCAAACCCCCGCAATTCGGAGCGCTGCGTTGCGGCACGTGTGCTTGTTTCCGGGATGAGCGCTCCGGCAGCAGCATGATCCCGAAATTCAACCTTACCATCCGCGTGACGCATAATGTGATAGTGTTCCGCACCCAAATCCAAAAGCAGCGCCACATCATCGCCCTCGGCGCGAAAATGGACGATTTTTTCGTTCCGTTTAAATCTCTGACTTTCTATGTGTTTGCTGAGAATCACCTTGCCGTCCAGTCTGATACCGACATTGCGCTCTGTAGCCAAAACTTCGAGCCTACCCTTGAGAGGATGATCCGCGGACGATTCGATGAAAGATACGAAGTCCCTTAGGATATCAACGGCCTCTGAGGCAAGTCTGCGAGACGCCACAACCGAGCCATCGGAAGGCAGTTCTCCGAGTTGCCGTAATGCTTCCGAGGGGCTTAGATTCGGCCCCACAGACGACAGCGCACTCTCGAAAAGCGCCAGAATCTTTCCTTGGTCTTCGTGGCCTTTCTTATACAACGTATTGTACGTCTCCCCGATTGCTTTTTCGAATCCAGCGGTATCGCTTCCGACCGCATCCCGCAATCCTGCCTGCTTCTCATAAAGAGTCGCCGCAAGGTCTGCGATTGCCTCGTCGTCGAGCCAGAAACCCTGATATTCGAGTTGACCGTCTTCGGTCACCGCAAAATAGTCCATAAGGGCCAGAGTCGGATTGTACAAATGAATCGAGGTACTCGAGGACTCCACCTTCCTCTCGACAAGCGTCTCGCCCTCTCCCAATTCGGGATCGTGTTCCTTGATGATCTGCACCGGCAAATCTCTCTCCTTATCGCCCAAGGCCGCACGCACAGCGTGAATATAAGGAGTCGAAATACCGAGCGTCGATCCTACGTAAGCCGAGCGGTTTACCGTCTCTACCACCCCCTCCGCCGACTGTCCGTAATAATCTTCGTCGATTCTTCCCTTATACACATAAATCGCCGCTTCGGAAAAACCGTGATCGTGAATCGGCGTCTCATCCAAAGAGATTCGATAATATTCCGAACCGTCCGCCTTTCTTACGCGCCGCACGACCCTGCGCCAGCCGAGAACCCAAACTGTCGGTCTCCCGTTCCGGCCGCCGATTTTGATCATGGGGCGAGTCGGTCGTGCGTCAAAATCCCCGAAATCCGCAGTCAGTTGTTCGATCAGTTCACTGTTGTCAATGCCCAGAAACCTCACAACACCCGCCATCACTTCCTGCGCGAGGACTTCTCCTTCCTTCAAATGCTCGTCCAAATACGCATAGAATTTCTGGTCCAGCGTCGCCAGGGCCTGCTCCTGTGAGACATTCGGCTGCTCTGCGGCATCGAGTGTTACGGTAAATGTCGAGGTAATGACTTCACCCGATCTTTCATGTTCTACTTGAAAAGCGCCTCCATATTCGTGCTGAACAATGCGCTGAACTAATCCCAACCGGGCGGAACCCGCCCGAGCCTCTTTATGCAAACCCAGATCGGCTACGAGCAGCAAGTCCGCATCGCTTAGATCATCGACCGAAACCGGAGTTAGGGTGTCGAGGTCGGGTTGCTCAACCGGCGATTTCCCCAGAAAAAGGACACCCCTCCAGTCCCGGTAGATATAACCTTCTGAGGCTTGCCGCCTCAACTGTTCGAGCGATACAAAATGATCCTCATTTGTCGTCAAACGAACCGAAATGGCTATTTTGCCGGCGTCAGTCCGTTTCAAACTCACGACGGTAGGAGCCGACTGTATCCTTGGTGCACGATTACTGGTGGCAGCCTTTCCGCCCTGCAAAAGACTGTCCAAAATCAAATGAATGCCGCTGAATTGAATCTTGGCATCAACGAACAGATCCGCATTCTGGTCATAGTCATATTGAACTTCACCGGCCCCGCTAGCGAATGCCAGAGACCTCAATGCTGCATTAATACTTGAATCGAACTCACCGAACACGCGTGTCAAATTCGTACTGGCACGCAATTCGGAGCGCTGCGTTGCGGCACGTGTGCTTGTTTCCGGGATGAGCGCTCCGGCAGCAGCGGCGCGATAAGCAATGACCGGCCTTACAGATGAGCTCATTCTGCCGGCGCGAAAAGTGGCTATGGAGGCACGTATCCGTTCATTGGCCTCATCGGAAATTGGGGTATTGCCGAGCCGGCTATCGAGCCCCTCCTCAATGATATCGGCAAGCTGGTCTCGGCTGAGCCCGATGGCGACGGCCACGCGGTAGAGTTCCTCAGTGAGGTTCGTTCCGAAAAGCGTGAGGTCGTCGGTGTTGATCGTAACGCGCACTTTGAACTTGCCTTCTTTCTGTTTGACGCCTTTCTCCCGCAATTTTACCTGCGTGGCGAGTGCCTGATTCTGATACGCCCGTGCCTTGGCAAGAGCCGCATCGAACCTTCCGTCCTGGTTGCGAACGCTCAGATTCGCAATTAGCGCATCAGCCCATTCCCCATGCCCATACTGCACATAAACCTTGAGCGGGTGTTGGGCATAACTCGGGATATCCGGCGAGATGCCCAGATTTGAGGTCGGATTGGTCTCGACAACGATGCCTTCTTCTATGTATACGTCCCGCACGAATCCCTTGATGGTCTCGAGATCAGTCAGGGCATCATCGTTATAGGTATACGTAACATCACGGGGATTCCGTGTAAGGTCTTCACGTTCGGCCAGTAGGGCGGCAGCGTTAACGGCTATGAGCGGTACGCCCCTTTCTATGAGATTCAGGAGAAAATCGATGGTCCCGATACGCGCCGAAGCCGATTCCGTAATCGTCGCTCCTGCAAGTCGCTGCTTCACTGCCGCGGGGTCCGTGGCAATATCAATGGCATGACCCACGCGATCCACACGCAGACGGGTTGCAATCTCATAACCGTACCGAACCGAGGTCAGCGGGCTCACGTCGGAGTGACTCTCGGCACCGTGAAAAGTGAAACCCAGCCGATACTTACCCTTTTCGGTTCCCGTCAACCTTTGCGCCAACGCCGCATTGTAGGCATGCACTGCATCGTAGGCCCCAACAAAAAGCTCCGGCGGGTTGTGCTCTTCCTGCCCTGCCGCGTCGATCCCCCCAATCGTCTCTAAGAGTTCCAGCGGACTCACGTTGAATCCCGCCAATTCCGCCCTTTGTGCGTCATCGAGCCCAAATCGGCTCAAGTCCGTAATACCCGCAGCACGTAAATCCGCGACACCCTCTTCACCCAAGTCAGCCGCCAGATCACCGCTAAAAGTAAACCTCTCCTGTTCGCGCTGTGACACGGCCAACCGGTGGAGAACGAGAAGTGTGGCGGCACTGTCAAATTTGTGCTGCTTCCTGTCGGCGTCTGCTTTGTCCGGATCATTGAATTTCGTAATGGAAAGTACCAGTTTAAGAATCGGCGCGATGCCCGCCGGTTGCTCCTCCGCGTACTGCTTGCCGGCTTGAATGGTTGCAAGCGACTCAGCAAGAGTACCGGCGAGGTTGCCCGCTCCGATATTGAAGCGCTGCTCGGTGAGCGCCACATTGTGATCCTGGTTGTGACCCAGAACCCCTCGCGTAATGTCCTGAAGGCGCCCCAATTCCTCCTGCGGCGTAATCTTGTGCAGCCCTGAAGCTGCCATGAAATGGGAAACGAATTTCGTAAGAGGGCCGTCCTTGTAGTTAAAAATATCCGTGAGGTAGAAGTTCAAACGCCGGAACAGTTCGATCTTCTTCTGCAATATCAGAGACTCGGCCGGAAACAGGCTTGATCTTTTTGCGCTTAGGACACGGGCCGCCTCTGCGACAATACCGTCATTGCTCAGAGCGGCATAATCGACGGCAGGATCCCCCTCAGCAGCTAAAAACGTGTTCAGTTCCAGCAGTATCCGCTTCATTGCTGCGAATGTTGCCCACAATTGTGCTCGCTCACCGACAGGCAGGACATCCTCGTCCTTTAACTTGTCCGAACGAAGCAGGCCATTTATCAAGACCTCAGACTTTTCATTAATTTTCTTTCTATATTGAGGTTTATGCAGCGGGGCCTGAAGCACGGTATCGCGAAGTTCGACAAAATCGTCGCCCGCCTTGAGATGGCTGTGTCCCTCAATCGTAGCAACGGCATCCAGATCCTCATGAAGCGCCTGGTCTGCACGTTGCTGAGTCACTTCGATCTCGATCGAAACTCCGTCTTGCTGGTATGTCTCGGAAAACCGTACGAACTGCCCTGCCAAGCGGTCGACGTGGAATCCACGTACATCGTCCAGGCGAGCCGCCGCTCCCAGTGTCGGATCCACATCCGCCTGCTCAATCACAACGATCTTGCCCTCTTCGTTGATCTCAATACTGGCGATGCTGTAGGAACTGACAAACCACAAATACGAGTCGGCGTTGACCTGCCTGGCGTAATAGCGAGTCTGCCAGACAAGTGCATCGGTACGCTCTTTGATTTGCTCTTCGGCAACTCCCCTTTCGCGCAGTTCCTGTTCGATCTCCCGGGAAAAATTCGGATTGTCGATGATCTCGTCATTGATTGCGGCCGCAATGACTTCGTTGAATTTTTCCCTGTGCTTGTCGATTTCTTTATCCACCGCATGCAGGGCTTCCAGGGTTTCGCGATCGGCGCGCCCCGTCTCGCGGATCTCGTTTTCGATCTGCAGGATAGCGCGAAGGCGCTGAAACTCGAGGCGGCTCCGCTCGGCATAGAGATGATTAACCTTCTGACGGGCTGATATTTTCAACAGGGCGCGAAGAAATGCCCGGGTTTGCTGCCAGGGCTGCAGCCGGCTGCGCGACACGTCGATCGAAGTCGCGATACCGGTGAGTGCAGTGCCCGCGTTATCAAGGCGGTTGGCATGAAAATCCGAACCGGCCTCCTGCAGCTCCCGCCCTAACGCAAGGACATGTGGATTTGCACCCGCATTGTCCAGAAACGCGGAGGTTTCCTCTTCGGTGCCGATGCCGAAATCACCCTGGCGAAGAATGGCTTCTTTGAATTCAGCATATTCGAGCGGCTTCAGTTCTAAGGCGTCCTGCAAATTCCCTTCCGCGCCGGAGCGGCTATTCAGGGCGGCGAGTATTTCGAGCGCATACAGGCGATTGTTTTTGTATTCTGACCGTCGGGCGCCGTCGAGCTTCGAATGAGCAAAACCAATCTTGGCCAAAAGCGCTAGGGCAACGGCCGCACGATCTGCATTCTGAGCGCCGAACTGGCGCGTCAAGAGTCCTCGCTTGCCCTCATCCTGAAGAAGCTTACGCGCGTTATCAACGGCAGCAGCAACATGCCGCGCATCGGGGGCAAGATAGGAGAGCTTGGCCGTCTGGATCTGCTGACGGGCGATCAACATTTTGACTTTCTGCCGTAATTGCCGGAATCTCTCCCCCGCGAACAGTTCATCGATGGTCCTATTAATCGACGTGAGACTGTCCAGCGCATCGGCGCGAATCTCCGGGTTTTGAGCCAGTTGAGAAATCAGCGCTTGCCTCAGAGGTGGGGCAATCTCGGTCAATCCCACCTCCGCATCGAAACCCCGATCAACGTCGGCCTGATTAAACACCGGAGAAGCAAACCCGGCAAAGATCGCGTCCTGAACATCCTGGTTAATTTTGTCTCTTTCCCGGCGCAGTTCGTCGACTGCCCAGCGGACACCTGCGTCATTTTCGATCAGTTCCCCGAATTTATCGATTGAGACGAAAATCAGTTCGGCGTCTTCGGAAACATAGACGTCTGCACCGCGCTGGGCATTGATGTCGTGATCGATGAGAAGAGAGACCGCAGCCCCTTCGCCAAGAACCAGCCCGCCCTTGTCTTTGGCTGTGACCTCGATACGATCCCCGTTGCTTGTGACAATATAGGCACTACCGCTGACTAGCAGGGCCACCGCCTGCCCGGGATTCCGTATCACACGCCCTTTATTCCGAAAGAGTAGGACATTCGTTGTCCCTTTTTCCCGCTCGACTTGTCCCGAAAGAGCCGGCGGCTGCTCGGCAACCGACACACGCTGTACACCCTTCACCTCATCACCGGCCCCCAACAATTCGTTTAAGCGGCCGAAAAGCGCACCATTCACGTCGAGCGAGCCGTCAGCCCTGACAGTATCGAGCACGTCTTCACTCTTCCGCAAGTCGGAGCGCTGGATCGCAGCGGATTCTGGTAGCGGAGCCTCTGCGGCACGGCCGAAAAGGCCTCCGAGAAAGTTCTTGCCGCGATTGAGGAGGTTTCGGCCCTGATCGGCCGCACGCCTAAGAATCCCTTTTCGCGGCGCCTCATCCGCTGCTTCGGCCCCCGCTTCAGCTTGAGTCTCAGCCGGGGCCTTGGCCTTGAAGAATGCGCGAACGGCCTGGAACCCTTTAAATGCAAGGAAGCCGGCACCGGCAACGGCAATGGCCAGCGGATTGACCGCAACCAATTGAACTCCAAGCGCTACAAGCACAAGAAGAATTCCCCCTCCGAATATTCCCGCTCCAATTTTGAAGGCATTGTTATCCGCCAGTTTCTTGGCGGCATCTTTTCCGCGAGCCCTCTCGACTAAAGCAAGGGCAATATTCTTGGGGGCATTGAGCCCTACTTTAAGAATGTCGTTTCCGATACGCTTAGCAATCAGTCCTAAGCCCACCAAACCCCCGGCGGGTCCGAAAGCCAGGAATAAAGCTACGGCGAGCGCACCCAGGATGGCAATAACTCCCCCGTGAATGGCAAACTCTGCCAGGGCTTTATTAAAAGCCTCCATAGTTTTCTCTACTGAAACGCTCGGCTCACTTGCACCGGCGGCACGTGAGAAGAAAGCTGCTATGACCGCACCCACGAGCCCGGCAATTTTGCCTCCCCCCGGAATCTTTGCAGCAACTTTCACGTGAGCCTTTTCAAGGGCTAGGGCAAGCCTATCCAGAAGCCTATCCAGAAACCTGCCCACGATCCCCCGCTTCCCTGCTTGAACCCCGGCTTTCTTCTTTTCAGCAGCCCGCAGTTTAATTTCATCGATAATCACGTTGGCGATTCGGTCAAGAAATGCCAACGCATCAACCTCGAAGTCGCCATCTAAAATTTCATGGAGAATCTTCCCCAGGATTTTAGGAATACCCTCCGCACCCGCTTTCACCCTCTTAAGGGCGGCACTCAGCAAAACCCTGGCATGCCCGGCCACGCGCACATTCTCTTGGGCTGCCTGCAGGCTTTTGATTTCCGCCGACTCCTCCGCCGTCAACGTGCCGTCGACACTGCCCTGACGGATGGCCTCGGCGGCATCCTGAAGTACCTTTATTTGTGCGGCAACGGCAGCAGCAACAGTTTGCGCATCTGCAGCAGGATCAACATGGAGAGCCTCGGATAACCCGGCATTCAAATCTTTCAGGGTTTTTGTAACGATTGCGGCGTCCTTACCCTCTATGAACTTAAGGGTATTATTGACGGAGTCGCTTACCTGAGTCGCATCGCTCGTTGTATGCGTAAGCGATCCGATGCTCTGAGTCACAAAGGCCTTAATTTTGTCTTTGATCGCCGCCGAATCCAGGCCCAATGGACTCAAGCCCGGAACTTGGGGGGTCGAACCAGAACGAGAAATGGCTTCTTTGGCAGCTGTGACATCATCTCGTGTGGACGACAGGAATGTATCGGTGGGATCATCCCTACGCAATTCTGAGCGGGTTGCGGCCGTGCGGACGGTCGGAGCCGTAGGTGCCAATCGGTTGGCGATTCCGTTAAACAATACGGCAATACGCAATGGAAAAAACCGCAAAAGACCGCCACTATCGGCTAAAACAATGCCCCCAAACTCCTTAAAAACTTCGCTTGCAATCGCTCGCTGAGCATCCCGGAACGGGCTGGGCCCCGTCGGGTCAGCAGGCGTACTTGAAACCTTAAGCTCGTCTATGAATTTGTTGAGGCGGGTAAGGCTGTCGTGGACCCTATTGACATATATCTCCGCCCGGGTCGACCTGCCGGCGTGCGTAAAAACTGCGTGGCTCTGAATACCGACACCCTGCCCGTCGACAACAAGTGTAATTCCCGCCTCAGTGCTCTGCAATCTGACGCCTCCAGATCCGCGCGGAAACCGGGAAGACTTCCGCGTCAGTGTCTCAATCTGAGACTGCAGCGCTTGAAGTTTGCGGAAGGCCAGATAAGCATGGGAGAGGCTGGACAGATTATGAAGTTCGCCCCCCGGCAACTTATTCCGCGCCAGGATTTGGGCAATATTTCTTATCGCCTTATCAACTTGTTCGTCATCGGCAAGCTGGCTGAGGAATTCCCTAGCGCTCGCCCTCAATGCTTCAAGCGCAGCAGCCGCATCGGGCGACCCTTCCTTTAAGGAAGCGAACGCACGGATAGCGCTTAGCAAGATTGAGAATTTGTCTTCGGCGCTATTCTCAAATAGGGCAGTGGTGGAAAGTTGCGGAATGTTTCCTGCAAGATCGGCAAATGCCTCATTGAACGCGGCGGACTCCGCCGCCTCATCACCGAAATACACCTTCAAGAACGCGGCGGGATTTCTCGTGACTTCGCTAAGGTTAATGCTTTGTCTTAATTCGCTGCGGTCCGAGCGCAAAGGCTGCCGCTGATCCTTTAGTCCTTGGACAAACGTATTCCAGCGGGCGGGCACATCTTTAAGCTGCGTGGCTGGATCGAGCTTCAGGTAAAATGTCTGCGCCTGGCTGAATCCATGGTTTTCAATCTGCACGGTGATCCCACGCCCGGCCGCAGCTGCCTGCATACGATCTCTGGTCACCTCAATAAACGTGCTGAACTCGTCAGCTGATCGGTTCTCAACATTGTTGATCACACCATAGATTTCATCCGGACCGCTGCCGTAGGTATCGAATCCAAGAAAATCTTTAATATCAAAAACCGCTTGGGCGACGGTGGGGTGAAGCTGATCGGCACGAACTCCCTTGTAGGCTTTACCGGCGGCGGGCGGCGTTACCTTTCTCGCACGGATGCGCGCATCTCTGTCGCCGACTGTGCTCTGCGGCGTTAGACCCGCTTTCTTATCATTGGGATGTAGAATAGTCCCCTTCCAATATTCCGCAGGCGTTTGCCCCACAACGTCCAAACCTTTTAAAGCGTTGCTGAGTATCCCGAACTGAAAATTCACTTCTTCAATTGCAGCGCCTAGATCCGAGACGGCACTCCGGTGCGGGGCTCCAACGGCACCGTCAAATTCATCTGCTAGCGTTTCGAGCTCTACAGCTGAAAGTCTCTCGATATCTGCAGGACTCAAATCAAACCGATTCCGGCGCTCAGCCTCTATGTCAGCTAGCCGTTGCTCCGCATCTTTGAACCGGGCTAATGCACTAGTCACGCTTTCGCGCCATTGTGCATTTTCCACAGCAGTCAGTCTCTCAAATGCGCGGGCCGCATCATCCCCTGCGAAAAAGGCTCGGAATCGGTCGGTAACAGCCGCCGCCTGAGCAAGGGTATCCCTCTCTGCTGCGAAGTAATCCTCATTTTGAAGAGCAATCCGGCCTGCCGCCTCAGTCTTTCTCAATTCCGACCGTGCAACTGCCGCATCCTCGGAAACATCAAAATTAAATACGGAATTAACGGATAATGAAAAGCTGATGTATGCGGCAATTGCCGCGACCGGAGGGCTTATCACTGAAGAAATCGCGAGAAGGGCAAAAAACCCGGCTCCGGCCGTACCGATTATAAGACCTGATACCGCAACGAGATCTTGGTTGCCGGTCAAGCGACTTAGAGCGCTAAGCAACGGCTCAAACAGGAAACTCCCTGTCAGGCGCTTGAAGGCCTGAATAAACTGTTCATTGCGAAGAAACGTATTGAGTACGATGGCTAGAGCAACACCCACCCCCAACACAGACCGCAGGCCCTGCTCAGCGGTGCTACCTATCGTTACAGGCGCATAAAGAACCTGATCCACGGTATTGACCACAATCCCCAGGGTCAGCCCAATCGCCAAACCAGGAAACCCCGCAATCCCCCCCTTTCTCGCTGCACTCGCAACAATCTGCCGCGATATCAGATCCAGCGAGGCAAGCGCATCGGCAAAAGATGCCCGCAACTCAGAGCGGCCGTCGGATGCGGGTGAAAAGGCAAAACCCCGCTGTATCAGCTGACCTTCTTCTATGTCGGCAGGCAAAGGATCCACAGCCAGCGTGGCAGAAACGGCCGTTTCACGCTCCAACACGAGCTCGGCTGTCTCAAGGCCGCTGGCGAAAACCCTCTTATTTTGAAAAGTGACGAAAGCTTGGGTTCTTTCGGAAGCACTGAGTTCGGAATCCGCGTCGAAACTATTGCCGACTTCAAGGGCAACGGCATCTGCAAAATCCCGCGCGGCCTGCGTCGTGTCTCTGGCTTCAAACTGACCGACCAATTCGGCCAAGACGTTCGTATTTTGCGTATCAAACAGACCTGCGATCTCAACGGCCGATACGTCAGCACCATTCAATTTTTCCCCAAAAAGGGCACTGGCCTTCTGAGCCTTCCGCCTGGCATTGAATTCTCCGCCGGCAAGAAACGCCTCGGGCAATGAAGTCGTAACGGCAACGCCAAGGGACAAGACTCCCAAGACAACCACGGTCGCCAGTCCCCCCGGAAGAGCGACGGCAACAGCACTGTTAAACACAAGCAGTCCCTCAACAGCCGCAAAAGCCGAAACTCCCAGAAGCAGAATCCCCGCGAGTCCGGTGGCGCCTAGCAAGGCAAAGAATTTGAGCTCCCCGAGAAGTGTCCTCGCCGATGGTTTTTTGTCCGCACCCGCACTCGTCACCACAGCAAAATAGATCGGAAGAACAATGCCGCTTAACACCAGGATGCTGCCGGCAATTAAAGGTGAGGCGGCAAGAAACCCGGTTACTGCAACTATCAATGCCAGCAGGCCGCTTATTATGGGGAGCGATAAACTCACTCGATCGTCGAACTGATTCTGACCGCGATACTCGGCGGAAAAAGCGGCGGGCAAAAATCTTTGGAGCCCCGTCACGCGCTGCGGGACGACAACAGAGGTACGTCCGTCAAGATACTTCAAGAGGCCCGCTGGGACAAAAGCCAAGAGAATCACGACGGTGCTCGCCGAGGCCTCCAGCAGGGATAAACGCGCCGCGTTCAAGAACCGCTGCGGGCGCGATTGCACAATCGGCGAGGCGCGGAATGCGTCCAAAACAGGCCGTTCGGCGCGGACAAGGTCTTCGGCCACTGTGCCGCTCGCCACCAAAGCCGGGTCTGCGATCAGCCCGGTCAGGAAATCCACGAGAGACGCCTCCTTGGCCCTCTCCGAATCATCGACAATCTGATCCGTCACAAGTGCGAGCGCATCAATCACCGCGTCTCGGGCCGCCTCTAAAACACCCTTGATTTCATTTGCCACGCTTTCTTCTACCGAGAAGTCCGACGGCTTTCTCGCTGCCTGTTGTTGATAGTATCGCGTCAAATTCTCGCGGTAAGCCGGGTCTTGAGTTTTCTGTACCGTCTCCACGAATTGTCGCGTCGCTATCTTCAAGGCGTCGTCGACAGCAATGAATTTAAGAAAAAGGCGGTAAAAAGTGACCGACACGGTAGCAGCCAAGCCCGTAACCGCCACATGCGTCACAACCGCGGACGTGAGCACGGGAATCGCGAACACAAAACCGCCTGCAGACAACGCCGCGACCGCACCGAAAAACCCGACATTGAATGCGTTCGAACCGAGGGTAATATCCGCAAGATAATCCAACAAACCCAGACGAAAACCAGCCGCTTCGGATCCTTCGCGCAAACCTTCACGCTGCCTTCTCTGACTCACGGCCGCTACAAGAAAGAAAATGAACGCGCCAAGAAAACCTATTGTGATAAACGGGTTGACCAGATTGCTCCCGATCACACTCGCAGCCAAAAGCGCCCCGGCAAAGAGGCCCGATGCGCCCTCCGGCAGAGAACTGCCGCCGGCGTCAAAGAGAGTCGCTAAGCGATCATAGCCCCGCCGATTCAACTCCGTTTTAACAACATCAAACAGGTCGGCCCCTTTCTTAATTCCAAAACCCCCGGCAATAAGGACCCCGAGCCCCGAAAGAAGTCCCGTCAGCCCAAAGCCCACCGTCAAGATAGCGACAATTCCCACAACCGCCAACGCAAGTGCGTATTCGCGAAGACTGCGACCAAACACACTGCGAACAGATTCGCTCTGTTCGTGCACCTCATCCCGCAGATCTCGCAACTCGGACCGTGCGGCCGAAGCAACCGCCGGAGCTAAAGCGGGCGTCGGACTGATTGCGCTGCGCCCCAGAGAAACAGCCAGCTCCTTAAACGACAAGGCCGCAGCGACACCGATGGCAACCGGAACCAGACCGTAACTATTCAGTGCACCGACAATGCTAACCGACGATGCCTGCAGAAACGTACCCACCAGCAAGTACACCTGCGAAAGCACACCGCCACTCGCAATTAATATTGACCCGACGATGATAGCTTTCGCATGCCTGGTGATAAATGACACAGGGATAAGATTCAGAAATTTGTCGTCTGGACTGTAGAACCCGTTGATGAGATTGCGAAGCCCCTGCGCAAAGCCGTCAAGATCCTGAGCCACGAATACAAATGCGATGAGCCCGGTAACCCCCACGATTCCCAAGAGCACGGGGGCCAATTGGAGCAAAGTCAGAAAACCGACGACGGCATAATACCCGCTGAAGGCGAATGAGGCAGTCAGAAGCACCGATAGTCCCAAAGCGGCCGGACTGCGGATCAGATCTCCAAACGAACTCACTTCATCAAACACCAGCCGAACCCCAAACAGGAGAAACCGGACGGGCACCTGCACGATGCCCAGCACAAGTGATCGGAACACCGATGAGGACTGCCGCGCCGAAAATCGCACGAACTTTTCCTCCACCGGGTTCAGAACTCGCTCCGAGAGTGACGGTCTAATTTCAGGTACTGCCAAGGACGCGGGACGGGATTCGCCCTGCCGAATCTGTCCCGGCAATCCGGCAAGGTCGGCAGGACTCAAGTTCAATAGCTCCGCCCCCCCATTAACGGCTACGCGAACTATGCTATAAAGAAAAAGTCCGCCTAAAATCAACCCGGAAACAACTATGACCTTTGCGAAGAGAACTGATACGACAGGGACAACCGCAATAAGCGAGAACCACGTGAGAGTAAACGCAGTCGAAAACAGCGACTGCGTAAAGAGCACGTCGATAGTCTCGTCAACATTCTCCGACACATCAAAGTTGTGTAGGGAAGCCGCCAGACTGCGATTCACAAGGCTGGGGACGAAGAGATGCAGGAACAACGGAAAGAAATAGAGCAATGGTTTCAGGGCGCGAAGATACAAGGGCGAATCAGCCGAGGCTGAAATACGGCTCAGAGACCTGACCGAATTCAGAATGTTTGCGGTCGGCTGAATCTCCGTTTTGAAATTGGGATCACTCAACCTGCCGTATGAGGTTAAACCTTGGCTAAGCGCCCGATAAAAAAGCCGGCGTACTTCCTTCACATACAGCCGCTGTATCGCCACAAAGGTCTTGAGGCGGGCGAACCCGCTCTTCTCCGTTGCGGCCGCAACCAACTTAACAACGCTGCGTCGAACCTCGGGGCTAATCGAACTCGTAATGAAATTGATGAGAGGCTTGAGTGCCGCGAACTTAGCGAGAAAAGCCAGGAAAGCTCGCGGCGCCTCGTAGAGAACCTTGTAAGAGAATTGCTCTTTCAACTCTCGGACGGCAGTGCGGGTCCGCTGCGACTCGTCCGCTGTCGATGCCTCGTCGTCAAGATCCCGCAGGTCTGAGCGCTGTACAGCGGCGGCAATGGCGGTGCTGGGCTCGATTAGGGGGGCGGCAGTCACCTGAGTCGGCGCCTGTGCTGATGTCTGTCCAACACCTTCCCCAGCCAAGCTGGGTCGCAGAAGAATAGCAAAGCTATACGGTGTGGCGGCACGAGTCACGCCGCGGATGGTCACGACCCTCGGCGCGTAATCCTCGGCAGGTTTGCCAAGCAGAACTTTCCGCCCGGACAATTGCCTACTAAATGCGGAGTCACGATCTGTTGTTCCCCGCAGGACGCCAAAATTAGCCGCTTCAAGCGACTCTATAGCTTCTTCGTATAAAGTCTTGGCGACCCCAAAGCCACTGTGCTCACTATGAACAGTCATCTGCAATGAAAACACGTCGTTCTGCCCGAGCGTGAGGTCTGCGTATTCGCTATTTTCTGCCGTACGCTCACCGTCGCTAATCACATGGCGCTCCCGGCGGCTTGGCACCTCGTCCCAATGGGGCCGGAGATCTGCAGCCGATGCGAAAGAAACCCTCCCGATCAAAGTGCGCGACCCATCTTTGCCAATCTCGGTGGCAACGACGAACACCGGTCTTTGTGCAGCTGAAAGAATTGCCAGCTCCCTTCGCAATTGTTCCTCGAGTGCTTCCTTGATCGCATCCGGCGCTAACCGCCGGCGCAGGTTGTCCGTGATAAGTTCCCGATACTCATTCGCATACTTACCGGCGCCAAAGAACTGCCCGATTTCTTCCTTATTAGAAGTTACTTGGATCTCAACCGTGTGAGCAGTAGTTGCACCTCCTAAAATGACAGTGGTTACACGGTCCTGCACCGGAAGGGGCCGAGAAACGATCTTATTAATGAGATCTCGAACGCGCACGTCCTGCTCACGGCCTAACAACTTATAGGCTTCATTAACTTGATTGATCGCGTCTTGAACAGCGGCTGCATCCCCCTTAGCAGCAGCGTTCTCCAAATGCGTGTTCGCCAGTTCGCGTACGGGGAAGTTTACTGACTTCACGAAGTGACCTTCCGGAAAGGCGACACCCGCCTCGTCGAATTTTGTCAGCGCTGTGAGAAGTCCGGCAAAATCGAGTTTGCGGACTTTGCCTTTCTCATCGACAAGCAGTGACTTCAGCTCAGCGGGAACCTCTTCAAAGGCCTGCTTAGCTGTTCGCTCAACGGCAACCGCCTGAGTTCGCGCGGTTAGATCCATCAGCTTTTCCAAGGCTCCGATAAGAGCGCCGAATTGATCGTCGGCGAAGCTTGGGCTCTCCTCGATCGTGTCAGCCCCGTCCGCATAGCGAAAATTCTCCAACGCCCGCACGGCATCTACGGCCTTCCGGACACCTGCGGCAGAAACTCCCGGCTTTGACGCCGCAACCTCGGCGAGAAACGCTTCAACGGCGCCGGGATTGGCGCTGATCGTATCGTCGCGCAGCACAAAGTCGTAGAAACTCGTGACAAGATCTGAGAGGGAATTTGCACCGAGAAACGTGCGGCGGCTGATTTCTCCCCTTTCGCTTTGCGCGAGCAATGCCTTGCGGGCATTTTCAGGCATGTGATAGCGCCTGTCACGAACCCAGAACTCCGCCGCATCCTCGTTAGCAGCAAAATCCTTGGCCGACAGAACCCCGCGGTTACTCAAGACGATGGCGTCGCCGTCGGCTGCATCGATGAATTTCGCCCCAGGAACATCAATGACTTCAATCGCTATATTCCCGTTTTCGTCCCGGTAGAAAAGGACATTACCCGGCTGAAGATCACGGAGCGCAATTCCTGTCTGAAAAATCTCATAAACTTTCTGCACATAGAGCAGGAAAGCCTGTGCGCGTTCTGCCGGCGACAACTGATCACGAACCAGATTAAAGTCCTGTGCCTTCGGCCCGACAAAAATATTCGCAACGGAACCGTCGTCAAGTTCAGCTGAGCCGATGAAGCGCGAAACCCCCTCGATCCCTCTATCCGCAATGATGCCCGCCACTCGACCTTCGAACCGGGCTACGTTTGCATTGGTTTCGGTTGCTGTTCCCGCCGGTGTTCCGGCATGGACAGCCGACGTCGACTGCTTGACGATCAGAACTTCTTTGGGATTGTCGGGGTGTTCGGCAAGATAGACAGCCCCAAAACCGCCTTCCTGAAGAAATTTAAGCGTCACGACACGCCCATCTTTCAGTGTCACACTCGCTTCTTCAGCGTGAGTTTCAACACTCGCGATCTCGAGGCGGCGAAGGTCCGAGCGCTGTACAGCGGCGGCAATGGCGGTGCTGGGCTCGATTAGGGGGGCGGCAGTCACCTGGGCGGTATGAGCGCTTGCGAGCAAAGCCTGCACCTCTGCGAGAGCCCCCTCAACGCGGTCCACTGCCGAATTAAAATACTTAAGACGGTTGCCGAATTTCATGATCAGAGGTTTATTGTCGACCTCAGTCGCTACCTTCAGCCCGGCCTGAGCAGTATCCTTTTTCCTCTTCAAGGCATCAATCAGGGCACCACGCTCTTTTTCATCTTGTAGGTTGCTCAAGTCGCGTCCGTAGTAGGCTTCCGCTTGCTGCAGATCATCAATATCACCGGCAGTTGCCGTCTGCCCGTTTGCAATCCGCCGGCGAAGATCCCGGACCAATAAACGGTTCGCTTCATAATCGTAGGCAGGTTGGCCGCGCAGGGCTCGCAGAAAATCCCGCTGTGACGCACTCAGTTCTTCATTCCCGAGTAATTGATCATCGATCAGAACGAGATCCAGGATGTTTTCGACGCTGCGGGCACTTTCGGGCGAAGTCACCTGCGGATTCCGCACGGCCGCACGAATAAGTTCGATGGCCTTGAGCTGGTCGGGCGATAGACGGTTGCCGGCACGGACCTGGGGAATGATGCCCGATGTCGCAATGGCATCAAAGATGGCCTCATTGACATTAAAATCCGCAAGCGCCTCGTCATTGACTGCAAGTTCGCTAAGCTGACTGCCCAGAATCAAGAAACGAAAATTCTTCAACCCGAAGCGTAGAAAACCGAGCGTTCCCTGAACGACATCGTAAGCGGAAAGCCAGCCGAGGTTCGCCAGGAACTCGCTGGCGGGTAGCGCGCGATCAGAGATTTCGTATTCCGCAAAGAGACCGTCAAGCATTTCGATGTAGCGCTCGGAAGAAACCGCGCTTTTCAAGTCGGCCAGCGCGATAGCCGCCGCCGCTTTGCGTAAACTCTCATCCGTCTCTGTTTTTTCGAAGGCGGTTTCGATTCCCAACCCATACAGACCGGCCGTTTGGTTGGCCTTTTCCGCTTCTCCCTCGCCCGGGCTCAATATGCCAACCGCAACCTGTTGGTCAATTGTCCGGCTGATGACGTTGACAAGGTGCTGGCGAAACTGAAAACCGCCATCGCGGTCCCGAATAATTTCGGATCCAAGCACCTCAAGCAGATAGCCGGCATGGAAAAAATCACCGGCAAACTGAGTCATGAGGATAAGACGAACGATTCTGTCCCGGCGTTCAGCGGTGACACCTTCCGACTCTAGCTTCTCATTGGCCACAGATGCACTAAGCTCTTCATGCGTCGAATAGATAGAGGATCCTTTCCGGATAACCGCAATATCGTGATAGATCGCCGCCAGCGCGGCATCGGCAAGGATCTGCCCAGTCAACCCATCCTGCTGGCCGTTGTTCACGGTGTCCTGCAACACCTCCAGAGTATGCGGAAAGTTGTGGTAAAGCCCCTCCTCCGTGCCCCGCTTGCGGTTGGAATGCTCGTCAAGCAGATCGTCGAGGGCATTGTTGACCAGAGAGATATCGACAGCACTGACCACGCCCGCCTTGAGCTGATCGGTAACGCGTTCGCGAACAACCGCAAGCGCCTGCTCCGCCGCCTGCCGTTCACTCTGACCTTCACGGGGTCGGGTTTCAGGGATCAAGTTCGTTCGAGTGCGATGAACTCCGCCGAGAATATTCCCCTTTTGCGTCTCTGGTTTTAGCTCCGAACGGTATTTCGCGGCTTTCCGACCAGCCGTGTCTGCCCGCAGAGCATCCACGCCACCCAAGCTTTCAAGAATCCGCTCATAGGTTGGCGAGCCGGGTGTGAGGATCCCGCTCTCCCTTGGCACAAACAGCCCATTTTCATTCCGCGTAAAATCATTAGCATTGATAACAACCCCATTACCCAACGCAACGTGTGCCGGGGGCTTGATCGTTGAGGGGCTGAGGAGTTTCAAAATGTTCTGCTGGGTCAAGCTGTTGTTTGATTCCAGTTGCATGAGTCCGTCTAAGAAGCGCTCGACGTTCTCGACCCAGTCCTGATCGTCTCGCTTGGCGACTTCGTCGATGAACTTCGTGTACCCGGCGGCTTCGTCGAGGCGGTCTTCATCGGCGAGATCCCGCAGGATCTGATCGCGCCACCCTTTGAGAACCTTGCCGGGCTCTTCATTGCTGCGGGCCACGAGCCGGTCGCGCGTGCCGCGCACGAAGGCGCTGTGCATATCGATCTTGCCGTTTTCTACGCGGAAATAATCTTTCCAAGACACATTCCCCCGCATATGCTCTTCGTACGGAATGTTCTCGGGAATCCCGTCCATATGCGGCATGAGCAGGACATAGGAAATATTGGCCGCCTCTAACCGCTTCGTAACTCCGTGAGCATGGAAACCGCCGGCTACAAGAAGGGCGGCCGCCTGATCCACACCGGCCGTCGTATCGGTCTCGCGCATTGCGCGCAGGAGATTCGTGAAGAAGACATCGTCGCGGTCTTCGGCGTTGTCATAGAAAGAGAGATGATGCTTCAGGTCATCGAGCAGAACGGCCTCATCGCTTGAAACCTGCACCCCATCGCGCGGCACGAACCATTCCGAGCCGGCTTTCTCCTTTAACTCATTCCACTGCGTTCGGGTCAGCTTGAGCTCGGCCAGCCGCTTCAGTGTCTGTATTTTGTTGCTTTGGCTGTCAAGACCCCGCTGCTCATTGTTTTGAAAAAGCTCTTCCATAACCGACTCTGCGTATATCTGGAAATTGTCAAAGAACACCGTTCCTTCGATGTCCCGCATCTGCCGTTCGTTACTCATGAGGGCTTTCAACTGCCCCGAGACTTTTAATGGGATGTCGTATTCTGAGGCGAGCCCCTTCAGGAACAAAGCAAAGGCCTGGGGCGCGAGTTGGGACGTCTGAAACTCCTGGTACTTTTGATTAAAGCGGCCGATAGGCGTCAATTCAGAGTTGTCCGTATTTTTCAGCTGGTGAATCATCAATGAAGTCTTTACCTGGCGGGCAATTTTTTGACTTCGAGTTCAACGGACTCCAAGTTTTCATCACCGCGCATACTCTCTCCGAGGAGCAGCGCAATCTCGGAACCGGCGTCAGGTGCCTTGATTTCGGAAAGTCTCTGCAGAACAGGAATCAAGCCGCCGTAGTTCTGATAGAAGTTGCGCAGCAGCGTGTCAACCTCAAGGAGGTCGCGGGAGTAAACCTGTTGTTTTCTGGCATTCAGCTCTGTCTCCACGGCATTGAGTTCTTCCAAGGCTGCGGTCGTTTCTTGCATGGCCTGGAGGAAAAGCTTGAAACCGAGTTCATAGAGCGGCCAATCTTCGATGCCGCGATAGATGCCATTTTGAGTGTTAAAAATTGCGGCAAGCGTATCGCCGGTAGCCTCACCGGCTGTTAAATATTCTTTAAAGGTACTCTTGAGGAGGCGCTGTTCGGGAAAGCTCTTGAAAATCTGCGGGCTTAATTCTTTCGGCGCGCCCTCGACGGTAACCAGGCGGACGCCATAGATCTGCTGAAAGAAGTCAATGAGCTGCTTAATATTCCATTGGGCTTCGGGGATGGCGTGAGCATCTTGAATGACGATAACGATGCGGTCGCCCTGCCCGTTGAAGACTCTTTGCACCTGCCCTATTTTCTCTGGAACTTGGAGCCCCTCTAAACGATCCGGAAAGACCTGAACATTAATCGCGGGCGGGGATTCCGGAGCGGCGGAAGCAGTCGGCGCGGACACATTGGTGGCCACAAAGGTGACGAGTACGCAGACCGCCAAAATTCGGTGCCAGGAGTTTTTCCTCGTTAGCATCAAGTTTCGCCTTTCAAAGCCTTTTATAGATATTTTTCTAACAGCCGTCCTTATATAAGATATTACCCTATCGGTAGTTAGGGTACTAGGGCAGGACCTATTTACAACTAGCATTGAAGAGCAAATATATGGAATCTATAGCATACTCAGACGAGGAAATGGTGGTTTTTAAGCAGATAAAGTATGTAGATCTGAGGTCGCCGCAAAGAGCGGTAAGGGGCTCTTAGGCGGCTGCTTTGACGGCGTCGTCGGTGAGTTTGTCCATGATGAAACTGACAGCAAAGCGAGATACCACGATATTGCCGTTCTCAAACTGAATTGCGTCGCTATATCGCGAGTCGAGCTTCAGATCGGCCTCCTTAATGATGCCTTTGAGAAGATCCGACACCAACCGCCCGCTAAACTCCTTAATCTCTTCTGCGGTGAGTCTTATGGGAGCTTCCTCCGAATCCTGGGCGAGCTTGATGGCCGCGACCAGTTGCAGTAAGGAAGTCGATGCTCCCACAAAGGGATTTTCGACGATTGCGTGCTCGTTTTCTTCACCCGCGAGAATTCCAATGCCGAGCGTTATGGGGTTAGAGCTCGTCAGATCGGCCCCAACATTAGCAATAAACGGTAACTGAGTCTGCCGGTAAAGACTTGATGGGCGAACGCGTTGCAGATTGCGTTCTATCCGGAGATTGATTTCGGTCTTATCCTGGAGGCTGAGCAACTCATCCCCCACTCTAGCTTCCGCACCGGTAACTATTAAAGAATCAACAAAATCAGAAACTTTCAGAAGGTTCTCTGCAACATTCTTCAAGAATGCTCCGCCTTCGTCCTCGCTGTTCAGTTTGAGAGCAATGGTTACATTCTGATCCGGATTAAAGTTCGTTAGACTGTAACGCGCGACCAGGCTGGCAAAGTTCCGGAATTGCTCCGCCATCGCGGCCTGATCGACATCGGATGCGATCTTGTCAAGCAGGGCCATCCCGCTGTCGATCTCTTCGATAAACTTACTCACGACTGCTACAAATGCCGGGATCGTTGTTTTGCCATTGAGTTTCTCGATGGCAGAGACAAGCGCCAAGCGTCTTTCCACCGGCGAATTCGAGCCGTAGCGGGCAAAATGCAGAGCCACATCCTGCGCTGTTTCCAACACCTCGGGCGCTGTGCCCTCTGCCGGCTCCGTCCGCAGCTCGGAGCGCTTGCGGTCGGCGGAGCGGCGGCGGACCTTGATCTCGTTTTGAGAGCGGTTTGTCACCTGGACAAAGCTACCGACCAACTGGACATCAAAATTAGGGCCGTGATAAAAATTGGAGGGTTCTACATTGAGAAAGCCAACTTCCCGCACGGGATCTTCATAATGGCGGAGCCGGCCGTCGCTGATGTCGAAAAGCTCCACCTTATCCTGCCCACCATCCTTATAATAAACGCGAAAAGGTTCTTCATATTGGAACGCCATATCGTAGCCGTTGGGATCGATAACATTATCTCCTTGTGCAAGAAAGATGCTCGCATTAATATTCGTCCGGCTCATCCTCAGAGACGCGTCGGCATCGCTAAATTCAACCTCTGAGGAACCTTCTCCTCGACGGTTTGCTGTCTGCGGCGACTCGACCTCAACAGAAACCGAGTTTATCGCGCCCGTTTTCCTAATAACAATAAAGTCCTGCCCCCCCTCTTCTGTCGCCATAATAGTCATATCTCCGGGCCGCTTGAAACCTTCCATGCGGTCACCGTTCTGATACCATACCTCCTCGCCGGCACCATCCTCCACCAAGGCGTCGGTATCGTCGCGATAGAAAGTTGGGCGAGCCGCTGCATCCGGATCTGTGGCATGACTCCGGGAAATCCGGAGCAATCGAGTTGATGTTTCACCGGTACTTTCTTCTGAACTTGCATCAATTACATCCGGCAAATAATAATTCTTAATCAGACCGTTCTCCTTCCAGGTAAAAACGATCGCAGCACGCGTATCAATCCTCAAGTGCTTTGGCACATCTTCGCGTTTGATAAACTCACGGAGCGCTGCCCGATACCTTCGGATGCGGATCACCTCCTCCTCATCCATCAGGAAATCGGTGTTGTCCAAATCGACCGTATCCGGATCCAATTCTCCTCGATAAACAGCCACAGGTACGTTTTCCTGAAGATCAATGGCGCCTCGCCAAAACCCCTCCTTCCCTTTTCTCTTCTTGTCCAGCTCGTCCTGAATACCCTCGCGGTCTTTGAGGTAGACTTCCAACCTAAACTTCGGCGACCGGGCACCCACAACCACACCCCCATCGAGCGCTGCTTCCGGGCTAATAGCATCCACACCTCCCGGGAAATGGACAAATCTCATGGAGAGTTCAGTAGAAACGACGCGGCCGATTTCCTCGGCTCTGAACACTCTTGTTTCATAGGAATACTGACTCCGATCCTCATTCGAACCCCCGAAGGTCTCGACATTGAAGAATTTCGATTCGATCCGCCCTTCAGGGCCTATCGCCTCGGGATCCAGGTGTGGTCGACTTTTGTTAAAACTACGCGGCACTGCGAGATAACGCGCTTCCTTGGCCTCGGCTGATTCTTCCGAACCATCCCGCAGTTCGGAGCGGAAACCTACCTGCGCGTCGAGTGCTCTGATAAACTCCCTGAGCACTTCCTTGTACGCCGCAAACGAAATTCGGTTTGCATAAACATCATCGCGGGCAAATGGTGGTGTGGCGGCAGTGCCGAGCCGATCGATTGTTGCGGTATAAAGGTCAGTGGCTTTTTCTGAAAGTAGGTTATTGTCCTGTCTATAACTGAGGGGCCGCCACAACAGCCGGATTATTTGTTCAAGCGTGTAATCGCGATCATCTTCGGTGTATCCGTCTAAATCGTCACGGAATGATGTCAACTGAGGTAGGATATTTCTGCGCAGGAACTCCTGTTCAGCCGAATCGAATACACTGGGCGCCATCGGTTCACCCACTGGTTGCTCAGCAGGAGCTGCCACGCTGGACTGTAACGAGGCGGTAAAATCCCTAACCACGGCCTTATAAATAGCAAGCGGTAGACGGTTGCTATAGAAATCCTGCACGGTAAAAGTAGGGGATGTTTGCGCCGCCTGTTTTTCTATCGCAGCAACGTAAATGGCTTGGACTTTATCATGCAGGGCCCGGTCGTCCTTCCGAAAAATAAGGGGGCGCCAAACATTGATGGTTTGCTCAAGCAAATACTCCAGATCATCGATATCGTTAAGGTCCTCAACCAGGCTAACCAGCTGCGGAATGACCTGCTCGGCCAGAAAACGCTCTTCGACCCCACTAAACTCGACTGCGTCCTGCGGTTCAACTTTCACGGCCCGTTCGATATCCGTCTTCAGCGCCGCCAACGCCGCTTTATAGGTTGCAATCGGTACCGCGTATGCCAGCACATCGCCTCTTTGAATCCCCTGGCCAACCAAGGCAGCATCATAAGCATCTAGCAGTTTCAGAAACAGTGCACCATCCCGAACCACATTTGTCGATAGCACAAACTGACTGACTTCATCGAGCAGCCTTTCGCGCCCGTCTGCGTCGTCGGCAACCTCGGAACCAATAACGAGCTCAAGCGCCCCCAGAATTCCCGATAGTCCTATCATTTCAACCTCGTTGCCCTCCAATTCCAGAGTCCGCAACTCAGAGCGGACATAGGCTAGCGCTCTGTAGTCTTCATAAAGCTTTCCCGTATCGGCCGGCAAACTCCATTCTCTTTCACTGGGAGTGAGTCGGGATGCCGCGGTCGTGTGGGCGACGCGTCTGACGGTTCCGTCAGCGGATTTGTAGTGCGCAATCGCCACAAAATTGCCATCATCGCTCGAGATGACGACACCTCCTGTATATACCGTCTCTGTGATAATCGCGGATCGCTCTAAGGCATTAGTCTGCAACGCACCGCTGAGCCCTTCAAAACGATCCGGGTGGATGAAATCAATTTGGTGCTGAAACTCGTGCGCGAGGGTGGCATCCAACAATTTGAGGACGCCTTCATGATAGGCTCGCAGAGCCGGTGATAAATCAGGGGCCTGCAGGGCGTACTCGGCAGCGACAGCAGCGCCGATCAGTGTCTCGTGTAAAAGGACAATGCCGTTGCGTCCGGCAGTCCCGAAAGCGCTTTCCAGACGATCCTTCCGGATGTTCTTTTCAACATTGGTTTCCGCGAGGATTCCCTCGAGATATAGCCGCATTTCGTCATGTTGCAGATCTTGTGCTCTGCTGGAAAGTCGCTCGATTCGCTGCCGCACAAGCGCCGCTTCCTCAAGCGCCAGGGGCGCGCCTTCGGCTGAGTCGCGCGTGTCGAGTGGGTGAACCCTTACCGAGCGGTCGACAAGCGATAGCTCCCCCGTCCGCAACTCGGAGCGTACGGGAAACTCCGTCTTTTTGATTGCAAGTTCGACGTCTTTTTGCCCTTTGTTAAAGACGGTCACTTCCCCGTTGGATTTTATGAAAAACGCATATTGATACTCTCCGATCGGGAAGCTAACGAAGGTCGTCTCGTCTTCGACGGTCTTCTCGCCTCCGAAACTCGTCGTCGCAGCTTGGGGGAGAATAAACCATTTCCCGGTTGTGAAATTAAAATTAAATACCTCGCCTCGAACAACCATGAATGTGGAAGTAGGCTCGAGCTGAGGATCTCTGATGCGGACAACAATTGCCGTATTTTCTTCTCCTGCCGGAGCAATCACGGTCCGGGCGCCTTCTCCCAGGATGCCGCGTTCCTGATACGGCTCAGCGCTTAAAGTCTCACGTGCGTAAGCCACGGCTTCGCTCGGTAGCGACACTTTGTACTCTTGATAGACCGCCTGAGTAAAAAACTCCGCTCCCCGCCCACCGGGTTGAGTCAAATTCACTAAGTCAACTGTGCCGTCGGGCGAAAAGGTAAATCCAATCGAACGGCTCCCTTCATCCACAATGACACTCTTGGAATCAAATTCATTACGGGGAAGGGCCGTCCATGACCGCGGTTGCTTGGGGTCATAGGCGTAGACTTCACCGTCTACGACCACATAAAACACGGAGGACCTCAGCACTTTAATGACGGTCGCAACACCCCGCTCACCCGCGGCAACAATCGTCTTCGAGTCGGTCTCGCCCGTCTTTTGAATCCTGTGGCGAAAGCTTGCGAGCGTTCCACTACTGTGAAGCGGGGTAGTCGCCGCGTCAAAATTCACCCGAAGATATCCCGGAACACTCTCAGTTACGAGCAGCAAGGAATCGAGTGCGCGCAATTCTGACCGCTGAGATGGCCGGAACGGGTCATAGCGCACATCCTGCAGGCGAAAGTTCACCGCGTCTAAAAGACGCCGATTATTCTCGAGATTAATTTGAAGTGCTTCAATTTGGTTTTCGTCTAAATCAGAGTCGCGGCTCTCGGCAAACTCGATACTCCGCTCAAGTGAGCCCCGCTTGTTCTCAAGCGTCAGGTAATTGAAGCGATCAATCAAATCCCCCAAGGAGCGCGCTTCTTCCTCAAGCCCCGGCAGAGTCGAGTCCACTTCCCGGCCCCGTATCTCCTGCTCACGAGCAGAGAACTGCGCCTCGTAGGCCTCCGCATCTACCTCTTCGCCTAACTCGTCGATCGTAACAAGGGGTGACGCGACAAGCTCCCCGCTGACTCGAGAAAATGCGACATCGTTACGGGTTCTAAGCGCTCGAAGCAGAAATTGACGCTCCTGATTCACGTTGTGTCTGTCATAGGCCGCACGCGAAGACTTAATAAAGCCTTCCAGCATTTCATAAAGCAACGTCAGGTCTTCATACGCGCTGAGATCGTCGATCGTACTATCAAGTCCTTGGACGATATCCCCTGTATCCGTAATCGTGACTCCAAAGCGATCGACGAGTTGTTTCGCAATTCTCCTGCGCGTGACCAGCAACCCCTCATATTGGCTGGCAAAGGTAGCGTCGAAGTCAAAATTCAGTGCTCGAAACCGCAACGGTGCGAAAGAGTAGGCGTTCATGAAATTTGCCTTCAACATGGCCTTACTGAAATCATATGACTTAAAGGCAAAATCAGACAGGGGCTCGCTCTGTTCTGGTATCCTCAACCCGCGAATGTCATCGATAAGAGCGGTTGCTTCTTCCAATTGCTTGCCGGTGAGGTAGGACCGTTGCTTTTCCAATTCATCGGCTGACTGCTCAAGATGAGCAAGCATTCGCTCCAATTGCGCGAGCAACTGTGACTGCACCGCCGCATCCTCACCGGCCGCAATGGCGGCAGATTCATCCCTCAAAATATGCTGAGAATAGCGGTTCCGCAGGTCTTGAGTGTATTCCAAGTAGGCAACAGCGGCTTTCCTCTTTTCCTCAAGTTTCGTCAGGGCATCAGACCGAAGCGTCAGCAGATCGTCGCGGCGTTCCAGCACATAGGTCCAGTCGGATTCGATGTCCCGATCTGCTCTTTCGATTTCACTGTCGTGCAATTCTTGCACTTCTTGCGAGAGGTCTGCGCGGGGTTTCAACTGAGACGGCTCACCGGTGATCTGCGCAGCACGGCGTGAGAGGGTTGAGGCATCTTCGACCGCCTGGTTGAGTTTCGTTAAGGCGTCAGCAAGTTTTAAGCGGGCCGTCGCAGCCCTGTCCGGCTCAGTAATCGCTCTCGCGCTGCCTAATTCCCCAATTGTGCTGTCGACAAAGCGGACAAGCGACTGTATCGCCGCGCGCAGCCGCAGAATTTCCCCGGCGAGCTGAGGAAGCGTCTCCTCGGCTGACCTCGCATCAAATGAACCGGGGGCGCTTCGGATATCGGCCAGATTGATTTCAAAATCGCGATCGACTTCCCGATTCCGCTGATTGAGTTTTGACTCAATAATCTCTTGCGTGATATTAAGCACACTCTCGTCCCGGCGAAACTCGGATTGCAAATTTCGCAGGCTCTCGTCAATTGCGACATTTTGGGAGAGAAAATCATCAGGTGTCCAGGAGGGCCCAAAAATCCGACTCAGTTCCGGCTGTCTCTCCACTCTATCCAGCAGCGCAAGCCGGATATTGTCGAGAGAATCAATAAGTTCAATGCGGCGCCTCAGTAGATCAGAAAGGTTCAGACCCTCCAGTCTTTTCCTCAGTTGCGTCTCCCTGGCCTCCGCGGCCTCTTGAGTATCACCAAGACGCCCTGAAATTTCAGCGATTTTAGCTTCGGATTCAACTCTAATCTCCGCCACCTTATCAATAGCCGATTTGTTGATTCCGTAGAAAAGGATCCCCTCGGGGCCCTGCGGCAAAGCCTCAGAAAACGCATTCGTCGCCAAGTACAGTTGCTCGTAAGACCCCAGCAGCGCCTCTTCAGTGTCACCGCCGATTGCCCTCGCCTCAGCAGATATCCGCTTCAAAGTTTGTATGATGTCTTCAAACAGCTGCAAACGGTTTTCGATAGTTTCGTCGGTCAGGCCGTCACTCTGGATATCTGCCCTCAGCGTTCTAATCCTCGCCTCGACATCGTCCAAGGTCTCCCGTAACTCGGAGCGGTCTGACTTGCCCGTGTCTTCCTGCACTCGCTCAGGACTGCCTTGCTCGCTAAGCAGGCCGGGAATGTCCGGCGGCTGGTAAAACCCCCTAGACTGAACCCCTGAGTCGGTCACCCTAAAGGCGGGGCCAAGCTTGGCCGCAGGGGCAATAACTAAGAAAACTTCTTTCATGGTTGCGGGCTGAAAGAGCTGCAGCATGTTTTGACGCGTCAATTCATGTTTTGCGTCCAGTTCAATCAGGCCGTCGAGAAATTGCCTTGCGGCAGCAGTCCAGTCGTCGCCCTTGCCGGCCGCTTCATCGATGAGCGCCGTATAGTCGCCCGCCCTTTCTAGTCCACCGCGCTCAGCCAGATCGCGCAGGATCTGATCGCGCCACCGTTTGAGAATTTTCCCCGGTTCGGTCCCGCTCATGGCCAGAAGACGGTCGCGCGTACCGCGGACAAAGGCTTTGTAGAGATCAATTTTATTGTCTTCAACACGAAGATAGTGCTTCCAAGACACGTTGCCCTTCATGTGTTCCTTATAAGGGCTGTCTTCCGGCACCGCTGTCATATGCGGAACCAAAAGGGCGTAAGAGATATTTTCTTTTTCAAAGCGCTCGGTAAGCCCTTTTGCGTGAAAGCCGCCGGCAATAAGAATTGACGTTTCAGCGGAGTGTTTTGCCATGGCCTCAGTCAGGTTTTCGAAGAAAACTCCGTCACGCCGCTCGGCATTGTCATAGAAGGCCATGTGACGGCGCAGCGCGTCGGCAAGGAAATACTCCTCGTTCTGCTCTGCCGCTTCCATATCGGGAAAAAATTCAGCGATGCGATTCTTGAAATCGAGCCATTGGTCATGCGTCAGTTCCAAGGCGGATAATTTTTTGAGTATTCCGAATCTATTCACACGCAGGTCTAAGGCGCGCTCGGCGTCATCCCGGAAGAGGGATTCCTTGACCTCGTCGGAATAAGCGCGGAAATCGTCGAAAAACTGAGTCCCCTCGATATCGCGCATCTGCTTTTCATGCTTCATGAGGCCAAGCAACCGCGCCGATGCCTTTACAGGAATCTTGTGTTCTTGAATCAGATCCCGCAGAAAGAGCGCCATTCCCTCAGCGGATAGTTTCTGCGTCAAAAATTCCTGGAACTTTTTATTGAAGTCAGAAAGCCGCTTGGAATGCTGTGATTCCAGGTAGCGCCTAACTTCAGCCGAGATCCTTCTGACTTCCTGTCCGGCCGAGGTTACATCGTCTTCACCTCGCTTGCTTTCATTAAGAAGAAGCGCAATCTCACTGCCGGACTCGGGCTCTTTGACGGCGGCAAGTTCGCCCAGGACCTTCAGAAGACCGCTGAGATTGTTGTGAAACTCACTTAAGGCATAATCAATCTTCATGAGTTCGGGTGGTGTTACCCCCTTTATTGGGCCACTTGAAAGTTTAGTCCCCCGGGGTTTTGGGTTGATGAAAATTGTTTCGTGAACTCGCTGGGCGTCAGGCCCTTGAGCGAGCCATGCGGTCGAAATTCGTTGTAATCCTGCCGC